>CBDULT010000012.1:0-132344 GCA_965368165.1 uncultured Thalassospiraceae bacterium
GGTCATGCCTAAGTATAAAGCATGGAAAGAAATTATTAAACTAAATTACTATAATGGTCTGGCTTTGTGCCTGTTCATGACACCTTACGTCTTGTTGACTCTCTTGGAAGTGATCAGCATCACAGGGTAGCCTCTTCTGTCTTGGGATATGGTCAAGTTGTCCCAATAAGGCCGCTAAGCTTACATATGAGACCTAAATGGCAAGGATACAACAATGGGGGCATAAAGCCCCCATTGTTTATCAGGGTCAATATAAGTCGGAAAGACCTTTCGTTAGCGCCTACAGGGTCGGTTGCCCTTCTTGGAAAACCGATTGGGTTGCAGCAATTGAGTTGCTTTGGTTTTTTGCTCTTCTGAGAGTTCAGCGACCAAAGCTGCCCGGGCGGTGTCGATCTCATTGGACAGTTGCAGGCGGGTTTCCCGGTGGCTGTCACGAAGGGCCAAGCGGTCTTGCGTTGGCATGTTGCGCATGGTTGCGGGGTCTTTGTTATCGCGGAAGCTTTGCATCATTTCGGATTGATCTTTTAGGGCTATAACATATTTGTCCCAAGCCCCTGCTTGAGCGGCGGTGATGCCAAGCTCGGTTTTGGTTTTTTCAATCCATGCCGCGTCATATACAACAACGTTTCTCATAGATTGTCTCATACCAGGGCCAAACCCAACTTTCATGGCTTGTTGATTACCCCCCATCATCATGGGGCAGCCTCCTTTACCCATGCCATATTGACCAGGACCCGCTATCGCGGTTTGAACTGTAAAGGCACCAATAGCGACGGCGGAGAGCAGAGCGATTGTTTTAAATAAGGGTCTCATAATTACCTCCTACCAAAAAGTTTTGTTAGGAGTATTTAACCGTAGTAACGTTTCCTCCGTATGTCTGAAAACCCGGAAAATTGTAACCCAATGTTACACCCCTCCCGTCATATAGGGACTTGGATAGGCCAATCTATCCCTACGGTTATTTAAGAAGGGCTGTGACGTATTTAATCAAGGCAACTTTTTCAACTGAGGAACGATGACCAACAATGCCAACCTTTAAGGCCCCAACCGCATTGCCAAGAAAACCCACAAGGTCCATCGGCACATTTGTTGCGACCAGCGGGGCGGTAATGGAGAAAAAAGCATCCCCCGCGCCGACAGTATCAATAATGGTGCTGTTGAGAACAGGTACTTTTGTAATCCCTTTATCGTGGTCATAGGCATAACACCCGTATTTACCTTGAGTAACCACCATCTTTGAACAGTCTATAGTCTTAGGCAAAAGCTCCGTAATGGCCGTGTCCAGGTCGATAAACTTATCGTGGATCGCCAAACGGGCCTCTTGTTCATCAATACAGACATAGTCGGCGCGACTATATCGACTAATCAAATTATATCCGTGATTGGCACTGTTCGATTGTGTGTTTACAGCAAGGAAGGGGGCCTTTTCGGTTAGCAGCTTGATGGTATCTTTATCCAATAGGCCATGGCCAAAATCAGTTACCACGACCAGATCTGCTTCTTTTATGCGGTCCTCAATGAGGCTGTTGAGTTGACCCTTCGTCTCCCCGGAAAGAGGCGTATCTTCCATATGATAAACTTCAAAAAGCTTCCGCATGGAATAGCCCGTATCGACAAATCGGCACTTACGGGTTGTGGGGGCATCCTCACGATAAACGGTGTTTAGTTTGACGTTGGGTTTAAGGCTGTCTCGGACCAGGTCTTCATAGCTGTCAAAACTTCCCAGACAGGTAATAATTTCAACATTATCACTAAAGCCAGCAGCATGATTTGCTGCCGCAAAAACCCCGCCCGCAAAAACTTCTCGTTCTTCGTAAAGGGAAGCGATCATGTTTTCTTTGGCTGATTTTCCCATGGGACGAACATATTGGTATTCGTCGATGATGGCATCGCCAATAAAGAGGATTTTAAGGTCTTTAAGGTTTTCAAGGGCCCCCAAGAGCTCAGCAATTTTATTTTTTGCACGCATATCTTCTAAGAGATGCTGGAGGGTGGGTTCGTAAACACCTAAATGCTGGTTTATGAGAGTTGAGGAAGAGAAGGTAATATCGTCCGTAAAAACAATTTTCCCCCCATGGGCCTCCACGGCCTCTGTTTCAGAAACAATTTCGCCTGTGATATCATCGGAAGCGGTTTTATAGTCGCTGCCTTTGACATAAATATCTGGTTTGATAGCTTTCAAAACAGGCTTTGCCGTTGGGGCTTCGTTAATTCCAACCCAATCGACATATTCTAGCGAACCAATCATTTCAGCGCGCAGTTGGTCCGTAAAAACCGGACGCCCGGGGCCTTTATTGACGAACGGGTCCGCCGTAAGGGTCACAAAAAGGGTTGTCCCTTCTCGCCGTGCCGTTTCCAGATGGCGGACATGCCCCATGTGTAAAAGATCGAAAACTCCGTGGCATAGCACAACTTTCTCGCCTTTTGCTTTAAGCTTGTCGGCGATGGAGCCTAATTCTTCTATGGGTCGGATTTTATTGCGGGAACGACGGGGTTGGGTGCTAGAGGTCATGTCTTATGGTTCCGATTTTGTTGATAAACGTTCTGTTTGCAAAATTCAGGATTTGTTGTGTTCATAAAGCCATTGCATGACCATATGCCCGACGATAATTTGCAGGTCTTCGCTGATCTGCATATCATTGATATCAAAATGGATTGCGACATCGGCTTTGGCTTTGGCTTTGCCGCCTGTGTAGCCCAAAATCGCAAAACTCTGGAGATTCTTCTCCTGAGCCGTTTCAAGAGCGTTCAAAATATTTGGTGAATTGCCACTGCCTGACATAACCAGCAAAAGATCACCTGGGTTGGCGAGCACGGCCAGTTGATGGGAATAAATAGCGTCATATCCAACATCGTTGCCCAGGCAAGTTATAACCGAGGTATTGGCCGAAAGCGCATGGGCTTTGATGCCAGAGCCATAAATTTTTGATGTGCCATAGAGAAAATCATTGGCCAGATGGACGGCGTTGCCCGCACTGCCTCCATTGCCACAGATAAACAACTGCCGCCCCTCCTCCCAGCAATTCTGTAAGGCTGTAGCAAGTTGCTCTACATTGCCCCAGTCTGTTGCAGCAAGAGTTGACTGAAGGCGGGATGAATAATCTTCAAATAAGGTCATATATCCTGCAGTTGAAAGATAGCTGTCGAATGAGGGCTTTAGCCAAGTTAACCTAGACGAGGCTATTTTCAAGAAGCTAAAATTCCTTTAAAGAAATTGATTTTTAACTTAAATTTAAACCCCTATATCTGAGAATTTACTTTGGTAAAAGTTTCAAGCTGATTGCGGCTTTGTGTTTCTGGGCCTTGCGCCATTTTGGTATCTATCCTGTTTAATGACAAATAATGACAGCAAAAACGCCGCCGTTTTCAGAAGCATTCCTGCTGGTGAAATGTTCTGTGGCAACGACGAAATCGAAAAAATTCCGTTTGTTGTCCCCCCTAAATCACAAATCTTTAGCAAAGCCAATGTCAGGCTCATCTTATCCTGCCTGGAAGGAACCTCTTTCCATGATTTTTTGGTTCAACTGCTGGTCTCTGGATCAATCGCCAATAATATTGGAACGGCGTCACATGTTGTGGTTTATAAAGCGGACCTTCCCTACAAGGAATTCCTCGTAAACTGTCACCCCAATATTGAAAGCAAGATAGAGTTGGGGGCGGATGTTTCCTACCACTTGCTTATTGATTGGTTTGATATTGCGGTTAACTCTCCGGTTAAAAACAAGGCTTATGAATGGATAGAGAGGAAATATAGTCTTCCCTCAATTTTTTTACTGCCACCTCAAATGCGGGTTAATCTAGCGCGCTTTGACCTTATGCAATCGCGTTTTGCCCCCCTCCAGCTACCCGAAGATATGAAACAAGAGCTTTGTGAAACTCTTAAAACATGTGGAGTTGATGAAGCAAAATCGCAAATTTGCCTTTCGTTAGAGGGGGGTAACTCCCAGGAAAACAACGATTTCTATCTAGAAAGGCTTGAAGACTTTGCAAATGATCATAATTGCCAGATCATTCTCATAAGCGGCAACATTGATAATTCTATACCAAAGGCCATCATTGATCTGCGTGATGCCGAGTTTGCCCTCAAGGCGGCGGCAATCTCTCAGTCTAAATTAATGACGGGGCGGGTTTGTGCTTTTCTTACCCTTGCGGCGGCTTTTGGCAGACCTGTTATCGCTTTTGAAAGCACGGACTTTGAACCCTATCTTTGGCATGAGCAAGATAGGGTTATTGCCCAGGAAAAGGACCCCTCAGGGGAGTCACTCTGGGAAACCCTTAAACCCCTTCTCAAAGAGAGGCTTAAGGATCAAAAACCCAAAGAAGATCACCAAAATGACCCCCCATATTTAACAAACGTGTCGTTCCCTTTAGGCCAAGAAACATCGCCAAAGCCAAAAATTATCGGACCCCTGCAAAAAGCAGAACAAAATCAAAAAAATGTCTATCTGAAAAAAAACAAACGCAAAGTTATTGCTGCATTTTTAGGGCATCAAACTTTGGGTGACTTCATGAGCATGAACTATGCGGCAACTCTTTTTGCCCAAGCTTTTCCAGAGCGAGAGCTCCTGCTTATTTATCGCGATGACCGATCCTATAAAAACTTCCTCGCAAGGCTTAACCCTTTGGCAACGGCTATTCTTCCTATCCCTAATGATCCAAAAAGTGCGGTACCAGTCGATTGGTTTTTTGGCACCGAGGGGGCTTGCAACTGTCCCTTTCCCCAAGAATGGTATGAGCGCGGACTCCATAATCCGGATATTTTTCTTACGCCCTATGCCTTAGATGTTTCTATCGGGGCCCATGGACAACCCATCCCAAAATTTAAAATCCCGCCTGAGGTTGCTCCCACTTTGGCTCAAGCTTTAACCACCTGTGGGCTTAAAAAAGACAAATGGTTTGTCACCCTTCATATCCGTCAAGCTGGGTATGAGCATCGCAAGCATAGTAGTCACGATGCCGACCCTCGTAATGCCGACCCCATGAGCTATCTGCCGATGATCGTTGATATTATTAAAAAGCTTGGGGGGCAGGTGGTCCGTATTGGGGACCCGAGCAATTCACCTTTTCCTCAGATGGAGGGGCTTGTTGACCTGAGCCAAATTCCAAATAGCGTTGAGCTGCAGGCATTTGCTGTCAGCCGGTCACGTTATTTTATCGCAAGTGATTCGGGTCCAATTCTTTTTGGGATTATTTTTGGTGTTCCGACGGCAAAAACGAATGCAATTCTCAAGGGAGTGGGAGAAAATAGCGTGCTCGTTCCCAAATGGTTTTTGGCGGAAGATAATCGTCGCTATAACCCCCTTGAACTTGAAAAAGCGGGTTACTACACGTTTGAAAAGCTCTTTCCAAAAAATATTAAATATGCAGAAAATGACCCTGAAGATTTAGTTGAAGCCTCACGCTATCTTTTTGACCAAACGACAGAAGTTGAAGGGTGGCGTGAGCAACCAGCGCAGGAGGCATTGCCCCACAGAGGTTTTGTTGAAGCCCCCTTTTCTACGGATTGGCAGTACCAAATGGAGGTTTGGTCCCGATTTGATTTTTCATGACCATGAGAAATTGACTAAATTATCCTTTCTGTGATTCACCTAAAATTAAACTTTTCCAGACAAGGTAATATCGTCAAAAAGTTCCGTGATGAAACCAGAATGGTGGAACGGCAACGCTAGTTAACATTTAAACCAGAACGGTGAATATCTAATGCCTCCTTTGGTAAGCTTCGTCTTTCCCAGCTACAATCGTAGCCCATATGTCAAAATAACCATCGAAAAAATTCATGCGTTACAATACGCGTTTCCTTACGAAATCATTATCATAGATAACAACTCGGATGATGATACGGTTGAGATGGTGCGAACCAACTTCCCTGAAGTCACGATGATTGCTCTTGAGGAAAATCGAGGAGCGGTTTCTCGAAATTTAGGGATTGAAAAGGCCTCTGGAAAATACATTGTCCAGCTTGATGACGATTCTTATCCCCTTCCTACGGCCGTTGAAAAAGCCATAGATGTTTTTGAGGGAGGAAAAGGAGATGAGGTTGGCTGTGTCGCTTTTAATATTCTCCAGGCTGACGGTGCGTACTGGACCAATGGCCTGACCTCTGTATTTACCGGGTGTGGGGCTATGTTCCGTAAAGACTTGCTGGAGCAAGTTGGCGGATATCCTGAAAATTATCTCTACTATGCAGAAGAGTATGATTTGAGCTGTCGTATTTGGGGCAGTGGAAAAAAAGTGGTGACCTTTGAAGAATTGCAATGCTTCCATTTCAAAGCGGGCATGAACCGGGACTTCAACCACATTATGAATCGCCTTGTCCGCAACAATTTATTGCTCTGGCGTAAATACCTTTCTGAGAGTTCAGCCAAGAAACAATGTGAAGTTGAGCTTTGGCGCTATGATAAAATAGCCCATAAAGAAGGGGTTATGGATGGATATGAAAGTGGCTTAAAACAAGGAAACGAGGTCACTAAACCCTATATGAATGGGAGTAATCCCCTACGGCTCAGCAAAGAAGCTGAAATGAATGTGCTGGGCTATCCTGGAATTGTTGCCCGGGTAGATAGGCTTGCAGAAAAATCACCTGATGGGTCGGTTATTCTTTTTAATATCGGTAAAGTGCTCCATTTGGTTATTAAAGCCCTGCGAGAGCGGGAAATAAATATTGTAGCCATTGTTGATGATAACACCCATATGCAAGGCTGCCAGTTCGAGGGCATTGAGATTTATAACAGAGAGGCTTTAAAGAGTTTGACTTTCGATAATGTGATTATTGGGTCTGCGTCGGTTTCTCTTAATAATGATTTTGAGGAAGAGCTTGGGAATATGAATTTGGGGAAACCAATTGTCAGAATGGCTGATTTTGATCAGCTTTCGGACTATACCTGAGGACCCGAGCTATGAATGCCATCACCCAGCGTGTTCGAATTTCAACTGGTCTTGATTGTAATATTCGATGCCCTTTCTGCTATTACGGTGAAGAGCTTGGTTCTCAACGCTACAGTGGTGACAACATCAAAAAAATGTTAGATGCCGCTTGGAAATTGGGGGTACGAGACATTGATTTTTCCGGCGGGGAGCCGACTATTCGCAAGGATTTTCCTGAGTTTATCGCCTATGCCAAAGAGATCGGGTTTCGACAAATCTGTGTGATCACCAATGGGGTTCAAATTGCCAAAAAAGACTACCTGCAAAAACTGATCGATGTCGGACTTAATGAAGTTCTTCTTTCGGTTCACGGGGGCGATGAGGACTCGGCAGATACTTTGGCCGGGCTAAATGGCATGTTCCCCATCGTCCAAAAAGCCCTTGATAATATTGCCGCTTCCGGGATCAGATTAAGAACCAACACTGTGATCAATCGCGAGAACATGCATCTGCTGCCTGAAATCTGTGATCTGATTACGAAATACCGCCCCGCTGCGGCTAACTTCATATGTTTTAACGATTGGGTGAATGCGGCCCCAGCAACCAAAGATATGGCCATTCGATTCTCGGAAGCCGCCGAGGTATTGATGCCCGTTATTGATAAGTTGAAGCTGTTTGTTGGCAAGGTGACCGTGCGCTATATGCCATTTTGTCTGCTTCCAGGCCATGAAGAACATATATGTGGGTTGCTGCAAAACACTTATGATACGGATGAATGGTTAGATTCAAACAAACGTGTCGTTACAGATATGGATAGTCCTGAACGACATGAGGCCTATAAGCAGAGTTTAACCAAAATGGTGAAAGCATTTCCCGATGGATTGCTTACGGGCCTTGGTGCTAAAGAGATCGCTGCCCTTGATGGGGTTAAGGGTCTTGAAAACCCTTTTAGTGAAATAACCATTGAAAATACCTTGGCGGCCCATACACTTGATAACTATACCCTGCGGTTAGAATATGTAAAAGCTGATGGCTGTCAGGAATGTGCGGCTGAAAAAATTTGCGATGGGCTGCACAGCTCCTATGCAACAATCCTTGGTACGGATGAATTGAAACCCATAAAGGGGCCGAAAATAACAGACCCCATGCATTTTCGCCGTCGGAAAGAAAAAGATATCGCCTCATAGAAATGAGACGGTATTGACCCAATAGAAATTGGGGGGTGATAGGATAGGAAATCCAATGACTAGTCAGAAAAAAGTCTGTTTACTGTTTCCGTTTTTTGAGCATGGCTTCATTATGCGCAAAGTGCCCCTGGGCCTTGCCTATATTGCCTCTGGACTCGAAAAAGAGGGAATTTATGTTGAAGCCTATAACCTCAATACTGACCCCCTAGACGCTATCGATTTTACCAAGTTTGATTATGTCGGCATGACCCTGCTGACGCCCTTTATTTCTGAAATTAACAAGCTCTGTAAGATTATCCGCAAGGCCAACCCGAAGATCAAATTCGTCCTCGGCGGGACCCACGCCACTTTGGCAACGGACCATACCTTTGAAGCCATCCCCGATACGGATTATGTTATCCGTGGCGAAGGGGAAGTTTCCTTTGCTCAGTTGGTTCTGGAAGAAAAAGACCCCGGTACCATTCCCGGGGTGTTTTACCGGGGAACGGACGGCACCATTCTTGGTTTAGGCCAACATACGCCGGATATCCATAGCCTGCCTTTCCCGAACGTGGCCCTTTTCGACCATGGCAACTTAGAAGCTCGCAATCCATTACGGCCGATTCTCACGTCGCGGGGCTGTCCCTGGGCCTGTAAAAATTGCCAACCTAACTTGGATATTGTCCAGCCTTATCGTCTGCGTCATGTGGATGATGTGATAACCGAAATTATTTACCGCCAAGAAACCTTCGGTCAAACATATTTCGGCTTTTTAGATTCTGAATTTCCCATCAAAAAATGGTGGTTTGAGGAACTTTATGCCGAAATTAAACGCCGCAAGATTGACTTCGAGTTCCACTGTAATGCCCGTGCTGATCTTTTGGACCGGGATATTTTCAAGATGTACAAAGACCTTAATATTTCGCGGCTTGCAATCGGGGTCGAATCGGGTGTCGACCGGGTGGTCAATGGCATTCTCAACAAGCGTCTTGATCTTAAATGGACCCACGAAATGTTTGAAGCCGCCGATGAGGCCGGCATTCGGACCCATGGTCACTTTATGATCGGCATGCCGGGGGAAACCCTTGATGATATGCAGGCTACTTTGGACTATGCTCTTAAACTTGCTGCCACCAGCATTGAATTCAACTTCCTCACCCCCTGGCCGGGCACCCGTTTCTTCGATATCTGCAAAGAAAATGATTATTTGGTGGAAAAGGACGTCTCTAAATTTAATGAAAAAAATGTTCCCGTGGTTTCTACAGAAGATTTCACCGCCGAACAGGTGATGGATTTTTATTATCATTTGAGACGGGTCTTAACCAACAAAGGCTATCACCCAACCCCCGATGGCACGGTGTTTTACCACCCAAGTTATGATGGCGATGACCTGGCCCCACCCCCTGCTGCGCGGGAAGGGACAAGGGCCGCCGGGTATCAGGAATAAGGCTTCATAAACCAATTGGAAATATGGTGAGCCGTTGTGTGTCTTGTGGTAAAGAGCTGAGGGGTTTCTACGGCTTAAATTTGGCAGGACAAAATTGACGGCCTCCATTATTTGTTAAGCAGAACAATGTAGCTTGCAGGCAATGAAGCCCTCCCTCCCTAGGTAAGCGATATGTCTGAAGCATTCAAAAATGATGAAAGCATACGAATACTGCAGAAGCTATTAGAGGGGTGTACCCAGGATAATTTCCTAAAAATCGCGGAGATGGCTAAGGTACTTCTGGAAAACAACCCATCGCTGGCGACGTCTCACCATCAGGATTATTTAAAGCTCTTATTCATCGGCCTATCTTCCCTAACGCTCTCTCGTCAGAAAAGTCTTAGTTTAGAGCGGGATAATATGCGTATAATCAATCATACTTTTAAGCTTCTGGCAGCCTATACAAAGTTGCCCGATATTAAAATTGCGTCCTTAAAATTCCTGGCCCAATCAATGTGGCTGGATCAGAAATATGAAAATGCTAAATCAATATTAAAAGCTCTTTCATGGCTGAAGCCTCTAGACGAAAGAATGGCTTATTACAAAGCAACTCTAGATGCAGGTGAATTAGAGACCATCCCTAGAAGCCCGATTGAGAAACCAAGGCTAATTATCCATGTTGGCTACCCTAAATGCGCTTCGACATGGTTTCAAAACTTATATTTCCCTGGATTAAATGGAAATGCGCATCTTGGGCGCATGTTTTTGAATTTTGAAGGCATGAATGTTTCCTACCCCTCGCCAATTGATGCCCAACAGATTCATCCTGGAACAACGGATTTCGATCCCAGTCAGCTTGCAAAACACTTAAATGATAATTTTTCTAAGGGCTTAACAACTTCATTGTCGAGTGAACATTTCATTATGAACGGTGAGCTTTTTTTGCAAAATATAGAAAGACTCCTAAAAATCTATGACGTTGATGTACGCATCCTCATGATCATTAGAAATCCAGCAAAGTTAATAAGGTCTGCCTTTATGAATGGATGCCAACAAAAGAGATGGGATATTTCTGAAGCTGAACAAATTATTGGTTTGGATCAAAAGGATAATCCAGATTATATAAACATTGCGGACTATGATTTTAAAAAATCTTTCCAACAGCTCACCCAACTTGTTTCAGAAAAATCAATCGTCGTTGCCCCTCTGGAGAGAATATTTTCTAATCCAAAGGAAACCCTTCAGGCAGAGGCAGGTTTGGGGCTTCAAAGACAGCATTCAAGCTTTTGGCTCGCCCTAAAAAAATGTCCGCCAATAAATTCAACATCCATAAAAATGGCGGATTTTCCCGAAGACCAGACTAAAAAATTGAAAGAAATAATGCTTAAAGCCCAAGAGTATTTAGCTGGATCAACCAGAATATTGGACCAAACCTTAAATTTAAACCTTGAGGAACTCGGATATTATTAAACGGTTAGCATCAAGGCGATGCCTCCATGGATATTTCCGCATATCATAGATATAGTGGCCGTGAAAACCTTTAAATTAACGACTTCTAATATATTGACCAAAAATCTAATACTGTTAGGGTGCAAAAAAATTGGACCGTTGCAGGAGTGCGCGCGTGATTAACAAAGGCCGGATAGCCCTTTTTGCCTTGCCATCTGCTGGGCTACTTATTGCTTTGATCGATCCCCTGAACAATGTCAGTGCCTCCCTTTCTCTGGCTCTCGCTATGACAACCATTGGGTTTTGGGCGACGGGGGCCTTACCTGAGCATATCACCGCTCTGCTTTTCATGAGCCTCGCCGTTTTGATTGGTTTGGCCCCGCCTCAAGTGGTGTTTTCAGGTTTCCAGTCTGGTGCTTTCTGGATGGTATTTGCTGGACTTTTCCTGGGGGCAGCCATATCGAGAAGTGGCCTTGGCAACCGCATATCCGGGTGGCTCACAGGCATATTTGGCCGTAGTTTTGCGGGACTGGTGATCGGTATGGCCTTAACCGGCCTTGCCCTTTCCCTCATTATGCCCTCGGCAATGGGCAGGGTAATCTTGCTTATTCCTATTGCCATCGCCATGGCTGATCGAGTTGGCTATGAAGCCGGGTCTCAAGGCAGAACGGGCCTGATCTTCACGGCGGCTTTTAGTACCTTTGTCCCTGCTTTTTCTATATTACCTGCCAATGTTCCCAACCTTATTCTGGCAGGTGCTGCAAGCTCACAACATGGTTTGCAACTTCTATATGGGGATTATCTTATGCTTCATTTCCCCGTTTTAGGATTTTTAAAAACCCTGACAATAGCGGCGATTATACTGCTGTTTTTTAAGGGGAAATCCCCAAGACTTGTTGAGGAAGAAAATTCTCAGGCAGGGGCCTTTTCATCTGAGGAAAAAAAGCTCTCCATCTTATTGATCGTGACCTTAATCTTTTGGTTAACAGACTCCCTTCATGGCATTAATTCGGCATGGATCGGCTTTTTAGCGGGCTTAGTTTGCACTCTGCCGGGGATATCGCTGGTCACAGCAGAGGATATTGAGAAGTTCAAATATACTCCCTTATTTTTTGTTGCGGCGGTGATTGGCCTTGGGGCTGTCATCGTATCGAGCGGCTTAGCTGGATATATTGGGCAAGTTTTTGCGGAAATCTTACCCTTTGCCAAAGGGAATGATTTTTTAAACCTGTTTACCATGGCCGCCTCTTCCATGGGCCTGGGATTATTAACAACCCAACCAGGTATTCCGGCCGTTATGACTCCCATGGCTCCAGAAATGGCAGCCGCGACAGGCTTGCCCCTGCTCTCAATTGTTATGGCGCAGGTCCTTGGTATTTCAACGGTACTCTTTCCCTTTCAAGTTCCGCCTCTTTTCATCGCCATAAAACTAGGCGGTGAATCCATGGCGATGGCAACCAAGGTGTCCCTCTTCCTGGCTCTGACAACGGCCCTGGTTTTGTGGCCCCTTGATTATCTCTGGTGGCGTTTTCTTGGGTGGCTTTAAGGATTTGCCTGCCACAATAATTCGTAGCCCAGTTCCTTCGTTTCTGTACAGAACTCAGCTAAGGCACTGAATTTTTCTTTAAAAATATGATCGGCATGACTTGCTTCATGTTGCTCAAAACTTTTCCAATAGGTGACAATAACCAAATGTTCGCCTTCAGCTCCCGCTTCACCAATGGAACCTTCATCACTAATAAAACCGGCATACTTAAACACCTGACCAGCAATGAAACCGCCTTTGTCATCACCATAAGTATCTTTGACGACGTTACACATTTCCCCCAGCGCGAATTCTACATCATCCATATCTGTGTCAGGCTTAAGCCTTATTTGGTTAAACAACATAACTGATTCATAAGGGATTTTTATGGGGTGAAACATTTAGATATCCTTTTATTAGATATAACGAATATATAGATAAGATGACCTCGTTGCGGTTTCAAGGCCGGGAGGTTTTTTCTTAACTTGGTCTTACTGAGGCCATTATCGACATAACTAATATTCTTGCTTAGGATGATTACCCCTGATTAAATGACTTACCAGACTCTAGCGAATACATTTTAGGACTTCTTCTTTCCGCCTATATAATTTTGAGTGCCTTTAGGAAAGCAAAGGGAAAAACAATGGGAAAAATTCTCAGCTTTCTGTCCGTTCTTCTTCTTTTTTCGGGGCCCTCTTTAGGGGCTGAACTAATCGTGGGGTTTAGCTATGCCAAACCTCCCTATGTCTTTGCTCAAACACCAAAGCAACTCGGTGAAACCCGGGGAATAGAAATGGATATTATGAGAAAGGCGCTTGGCCATAGCGGCCATACCTTTAAGCCGCGGTTCTTTTCATACGACAAATTACATGAAGCTTTAGCTGCGGGGCACATTGACGTCGCGGCGACAGTGCGCCCTGAATCGGAGCATAATTACTATTCAGATGAGTTTGTTTATTTCCATAATTTTGCCATTACAAGTAAGGCCGAGAATTTTAAAATCAAAACGATTGCAGACTTGAAAGCCCGGACGCTGAGTGCCTGGGAAGGGGCGTCCAAAGATTTAGGCGTAGAATATGAAAAAGTAACGAAAACGGCTTTGCGATACAGGGAATATGGCGATCAACAAATCCAAGCCATGGTATTTTTAGAAGGTCGTGTTAATACGCTGATAATTGATGGGGCCATCTTTATGTATTGGGCGCGTATCTTTGGCAAAAACATCGATAAATATGCTTATCAAGATATCTTTGGCGGCAGAACAAGCTTTGTTGCGGCGTTTAAATCTAAAAAATTACGAGATGATTTCAATCTGGGTTTGCGCAAAATAAAGGGAAGTGGGGAATATCAAAAAATTTATGACTCATATATAACCAACTAATAACCCGAGCCTCTCGCTCCTAGCCTTGCTCTATCAAAAAAGATTTTGCAAGCATAATGAATTCTAAGCGAAATAATGAAGAGATAAATACAAAAACCCCTAAAACTATATAGTTTTAGGGGTTTTTCAAATGGCGCGCCCGGAGAGACTCGAACTCCCAACCTTCTGATTCGTAGTCAGATGCTCTATCCAATTGAGCTACGGGCACATATATGTTTCGTCCAACGAAGCCCCTTACAAAGGGGTCATTTGCGAAGGCCCGGAAACTACGCAAATCTTTTGAGAAAAGCAAGGAAGAAAAACACACAAAATAAACTACTGAAAAAAACACGGAAATCCGCTTGTCCCGGGGTATTCCTTTGAGTAGTATCTCACTGGAGTTTAAGGGGGCGATCAGTTCTATTGGCAAATCAGTACAAATGTTATAATTACTGAGTGTTCGGTAGTACTTAATTAACACTACTCGTCCAACATTGTTTAAGCATAACTGCTTGGGGCAAATAAGCTGTTGAGAATTTAACTCAAAGTTTAGCTCTGGGATTGGCGCAGGGTAATAGGGCGTAATGATTTTTTTAAAGTCTCGCACAATTTTGTTTGGTACAGCTTTGTTGCTGTCCGGCTGTTCTTTCACATCGGACGCTCTTTGGCCGTCCCTTTCTGGCGACGAGCCGGAAAACACATCAACAGAGCAAGCTTCAGGCACGGCTCAACCAGCGGCGGCGGCACCTGGGGCCAATGTTATGGTCAACGCGGGCCAGCCCGCTCTTGGCACATCTAACTTTGAACCAGTTTCGGTCACACCAGGCGCTCCAACGGGTACTTTTGTGGGCGAGAAGGTGGTTCAGCTTCGAAATGAACTCCAAATTCTGCAAAAAAACATTCAGGTTCACAATTCTGAATTGCAGGGCGCACGGGTTAAAACAATCCAAGATTCCCAACGTTACCACGGAACGGTCGCTGCGATTAACGCGCGCCTTCAAGTGGGAACCACGCCGGGCAACCCCATCTTGGTTCAACAATTCACCAACGCTCAGGCCGAACTGGACCGTATTAGTTCAGACGTGACCTTGATGAATACTTTGGCGAACCGGGTTGCTGATGATTCGACCATGTCAGCCTACCTCCAAGAATCCACTCAGGCGGCTTTTGGTCTTTCTGGTGCTGTCGATGAAGATCATACCCAACTGGCTGTTTTGCAAGACGAAGTTCGTCGTACTGTGGTGATGATTGAACGCTTGCTGAAAGAAGTCAGCGAAGACGTTCGTCGCCAAACCACCTACCTGTCAACGGAACGCTCCAATCTGAATACCTTGCTTGCAGGTGTGAAAACCGGTGAAATTTATGGTCAAAGCTTGGTTAACCGCACCTTCCGCACTGAACAGCCGATCTCTGCTTCTGCGGGGACAACCGCAAGCAAGCGCCCGTTGGTGGTTATTCGTTTCGACCGGGCGAATGTAAATTATCAACAGCCGCTCTATAATGCTGTGAGCCGTGTTCTTGAGCGTCGAAAAGATGCGGCCTTTGAACTGGTGGCTGTTACCCCCAATGTGGGTGGTCCTGCTGCCGTTTCTATGAATTCCGGTAAAGCCCGTCGTTCAGCAGAACAAGTTTTACGCAGCCTCACCGATATGGGTCTGCCCGCCAGCCGAATCGCTATGTCGGCTCGTTCCAGTTCACAAGCTCAATCCAACGAAGTTCATCTATACCTTCGCTGATTGGCATAATACTTTAATAGGAAGCCGGCGTTCTTTGACGCCGGTTTCTTTTTGACTTCACCCTTAGTTCAAAGATGGAATCGCCATGGAAGTCGTAGACCCAACTGCAAAAGCTCTCTCCGTTACCTGGCAGGAAGTTCACAAAGATACCCGTGAACTTGCTCGGCGCCTGATGAAGCTTGGGCCTTGGCATGGTATGATCGCCATCACCCGGGGGGGGCTTGTCCCAGCCGCGATTCTTGCCCGCGAACTTAATATTCGTCTTATTGATACCTTATGTGTCACCAGTTACACCAGTGATGGTGGGGCCGAAACAGGGCAAGGCGAACTTGAAGTCCTTAAGCCCGTTATTGCGGCTTCAGAAAATAATGGCGGCAAAGGCTGGCTTGTGATTGATGATCTTGTTGATACAGGCGCGACAGCCAAAAAAGCCCGTGAAATGCTTCCTAATGCCCATATTGCCACCATTTACGCCAAGCCCAAAGGACGCCCTTTGGCTGATACGGTGATTGGTGAAGTCCCCCAGGATGTTTGGATTTACTTCCCCTGGGATACAGAGCCCCAATTCATTCGCCCCATCTCCGAATTGGAATAAAGCCTTCGGCCTTAGACTGCTGATAAAGTATGACAATAGGATAATCGGCGGGCGACAGCCAATCGGCAGTCATTCCCGCGCAGACGGAAATCCAGTGATTACAGTAAGTTAAAGGCATTTTTCCGAGGAGATTCTCGATAACTCTGGACACCCGCTTTCGCGGGTGTGACGCGCTATAGGGTTTGTCAGCAATCTGAAGCCGCGGGCTTTCAACTTTAAGAATCAATTTGAATAGGGGGGGTGGTAACCCTTATCTTCTTTCTGGGCAGATAAGGAGAAAGCTTATGGCGCACCTGTTTTGTATTGGGTTGTTTATATTGTGGTTCCCCGGTTGCGGCAACGCGGCAACATCGGAGGACCTTAAATCCCTGAGCTTGCCGCCGGGTTTTTCAGTTGAAATTTATGCTCAGGTTCCTGGGGCGCGGTCCATGGCGGTGGTTCCTGAGTTGGAGACTGTCATTGTGGGGACCAGGGGCAGTCGTATTTATGCCGTGAAAGATCAGGGGCTTAAGGGTAACCCAGAAAAGGTATCGATCCTCTTTGATAACCTGAAAGTCCCTAATGGTATTGCCTGGAATGAAGGCCATCTTTATGTAGCAGAACAGCACCAGATCACCCGGGTGCCCATTTCTCCTGGTGAAAACCTCAAAATTGGCCAAAGTCAAACCCTGGTAAATGATCTTCCAGATGATCGATGGCATGGCTGGCGCTATGCTGCCTTTGGCCCTGAAGGAAAGCTTTATGTTTCGATTGGAGCCCCTTGTAATATTTGCCAAGTGAAGGGAAAAGAAGGGACCATTCTTCAAGTAGACCCAACCACTGGTGACAATCAAATTTATGCCAGCGGGATACGTAATTCGGTGGGGTTGGCATTCCATCCCGTGACGGGGAAACTTTATTTTACCGACAATGGGGCGGACGGACTGGGGGATGATATTCCTGCCGATGAGCTAAACCGGGTGGACCGGGCGGGACTTCACTTTGGTTATCCTTGGTTTGGTGGCGGCAATACACCAACAAGTGAGTTCCAAGAAAGCCCCCCTTCCTTGCAAACAACTCTCCCGGTGGCGGCTTTCCAGGCCCATAGTGCCTCATTAGGGGTTCACTTCTATCAAGGCCAACAATTTCCCAAAGCTTACCAAGGGGGGGCCTTTGTTGCTCAACATGGTTCATGGAATCGCTCCACGCCCGTGGGCTACCGGGTAATGTTTCTCAGCATGGACAATGATGGAAATCTGTTGAGCAAGGAGGTGTTTGCTAAAGGGTGGCTGCAAGGCGATAGCAAGTGGGGTCGTCCGGTTGATATTAAACAACTACCAGACGGCTCTCTTCTCGTCAGTGATGATTATGGCGGGGTGATTTACCGCATAAGCTATAAACTTTAAACTTCGACGTTATCTATCAACCGTGGTTTTCCGAGCCAGGCTGCGACCAGAACGCGGGCGGGGCGAGAGGCGTCATAGACTGGTTTTAGATTTTCAGCATCGCGGATTTCTAAATAGTCTAAATGCTTGAACCCTGCTTTTTCCAATTGCACCTTGGCCCATTGCGTAAGCTCTGGAGGGCGTTCACCATTGCGAAATTTTTCAGCAACCGCTGAAATTGTCTGATAGAGAACGGGCGCGGCCTGGCGTTCTTCCGGTGTCAGGTAGGTGTTCCGGGATGACATGGCAAGGCCATCTGCTTCGCGTCCGGTCGGTGCTCCTTCGATTCTCACAGGAATATCCAGGTCTTTGACCATGCGGCGAATGACCATAAGCTGTTGGTAATCTTTTTCGCCAAAAATTGCTACGTCGGGCATAGCTTGTAGGAGAAGCTTGGTCACAACGGTGGCAACCCCCGTAAAGAATCCCGGTCGATATTCACCTTCCAAAATATCCCCCAGACCAGGGACCGAAACTTTGGTCACCCCGCCTTCGGGATACATTTCATGGACGGAGGGAGCAAAAAGCAGATCAACCCCGTCTTCATCCATCAATTGGGCATCCCGCTCTTCATTGCGGGGATAGACAGCAAAATCTTCGTTAGGGCCAAATTGTTTCGGGTTGACAAAAATACTCGCCGTGGTGCGATCTGCCATCTCCTGACAACGTTGGAACAAAGACATGTGACCATCATGCAAAAAACCCATGGTCGGGACAAAGCCAACGGTTTCGCCATCACGTCGCCAACGGTTTACATGCTCGCGAAACTCAGCAACGGTGCGAACAATGGTCAGGTTTTTATACTTCGCCATGCTATTTTTTTACCACGCCAAAACAATGCTCATCACTTGGGAATTTGCGGCTGCGTACCTCTTCTGCATATTTTGCGGCGGCTTTGCCGGCTTCATTTGCAAGTTCAGCATAACGCTTGACGAATTTTGGTTTAAAGTCGTTGAACAAGCCCAACATATCTTCACTCACTAATATTTGTCCATCACAGGCTGGAGAGGCCCCGATCCCAATCGTTGGAATGGGGATGGATTCGGTTACTGATCGGGCTAAGGGTTCAACGGTCCCTTCAACAACGACAGCCCAAGCTCCGGCACTGGTGACAGACCAGGCGTCATCCATGATTTCGTTGGCTTCTTCTTCGGTGCGGCCATGGGAACGAAAGCCCCCTGCTGTATTGACTGATTGAGGCATCAACCCAATATGGGCCAGAACGGGAATGCCCCGGTCTGTCAGAAAACGAATGGTTTCTTCCATGGCGATGCCTCCTTCAAGTTTCACGCCCGCACAGCCCGTTTCTTTCATAATGCGGGCAGCATTTCTAAAGGCAACCTGGGGCGATTCTTCATAGGAACCAAAGGGCATGTCGATAATAACGCAGGTATTCCCCGCCCCGCGCATAACCGCTTGCCCATGAGAAATCATCATCTCCAGGGTCACGCCAAGGGTGCTGTCCATGCCGTAAAGCACCATCCCGACAGAATCACCAACCAGGATGAAGTCGACATGGGGGGCCAATGACTTGGCCATTTGGGTGGTGTAAGCCGTGAGGCTAACAATGGGTTCGCCACCTTTCCGGTCCATAAGTTGCGGAATGGTTAGTCCTTTATTGGTGACAGGCGTACTCAAATCGCTTCCCCTCAATTGATTACAACTCATACCTATATGACCTGTCATCAGGATAAAGGCAATAACTAGAAGAATTTCTTGCCTTATTTAAGATGATGACAGCAATTTGCCTCTTGTGCCTAACAGCCAGTAAGGGAACAATGGGGAATTCCGTTTTTTTATGTGGAGTTTGGCATGGCCCAGGTTATTAAAATCAGTGTGCTCGTAGGGCTTCTCGCCATTCTCGGTGCCTGTGCTGGGCAACCTGTGGACCCTCAAGCAACCCCAGAATCGGCCTCTCAATTCCAATATAAACAAGCTGTCACAGCTCAAAAATATATGATTGTCAGTGCCAACCCCCATGCCTCGAAGGTAGGGTTAGAGGTGCTCGAAAAGGGCGGCAGTGCAGTAGACGCTGCAATCGCCGCTCAACTTGTGCTGAATGTGGTAGAGCCCCAGTCATCCGGTATTGGGGGCGGTGGCTTCCTGATGCACTATGCGGCAAAAAATGGTTCCATCGAAGCCTTTGATGGTCGCGAAACCGCGCCGCGAGGTATTAGCCCTGAAATTTTCCTTCGCTCTGACGGCACTCCAAAGGGGTTCTTTGATGCCGCTGTCGGAGGTGCAGCCGTTGGGGTTCCGGGACTGGTGGCGATGCTAGAAGCTGCCCACAAAAAACATGGTGTCCTTTCTTGGGCCGACCTTTTTGCGCCCGCCATATCCCTTGCTGAAAATGGATTTGCGGTCTCTGAGCGCCTGCATAGTCTGATATCTAATGATAAAAAACTTAAAACTTTCCCCAAAACGGCGGCCCATTTTTATGACGCTCATGGCAGTGCTTTGCCTGTTGGGACGATTATGAAAAACCCTGAATTGGCGGAGTCGTTTAGACTCATAGCCAAAAGAGGAGCGGAGGCTTTCTACAAAGGGGCTTTGGCTGAGGATATCGTTAAAGCGGTAAACGGTGTCCGCCAAAATCCTGGGGGTCTTACCTCCGTTGATATGGAAAGCTATAAGGCGATTGAGCGGTCTCCTCTTTGCGCACCCTATCGGAGCTGGCTTGTTTGTGGCATGCCGCCGCCAAGTTCAGGTGGGTTAGCAACCTTGCAAATCCTTGGCCTGTTGGAAGGGTTTGAGCTTAATAAAATTAAACCAACATCTTTAGAAGCCGTGCATCTGTTCGCGGAAGCCGGAAAGTTGGCTTTTGCCGATCGCAATATTTATGTCGCTGATCCTGACTTTATCCCGGTCCCCGCCAATGGATTGCTGGATATGGGGTACCTCAAAGGACGCCGCCTGTTAATTGACCTTAAAAAGTCTATGGGCAAAGCAGAGCCGGGGCTTCCTGGTTTACTATCTGAACGCCCTTTTGAAGCTGATGGGACAAGTTATGGCTATTCAACCACCCATATCAGTGTGGTGGATGCTCAAGGTAATGCCCTTTCCATGACCACCAGTATTGAAAATGCTTTTGGTTCTCGGCTAATGGTCCGGGGTTTCTTGCTTAATAACCAACTGACGGATTTCTCTTTTTTACCGATTAAAAATGGCAGTCCGGTCGCCAACAGTGTTGAAGGAGGCAAACGCCCTCGAAGTTCTATGGCTCCAACCCTTGTGTTCGATCTCACCGGAAAGCCCGTTCTGACCATTGGGTCTCCTGGAGGCTCCCGTATTATCGGTTATGTCAGTAAATCCATAATTGCCGCTCTTGATTGGGACCTTGACCCCCAACAAGTGGTAACCCTCCCCCATTATCAGAACCGTAATGGCCCCACAGAGCTGGAATCTGGATCAAGTCTGGAAGGCCTGAAAGGTTCCCTTGAAAAAATGGGGCATCAGGTCAGAATTTCTCCTATGACCAGTGGTCTGCACGCTATCCAAGCCACCTCCGAAGGCTATATTGGGGGCGCCGACCCGCGCCGTGAAGGCCTTGCCCTTGGGAAATAATCCCAGCTAAATGCTTCTTTGTTTTTTTGGGGGGAGGGGGCGGTGTTTCCGGACTGTGAGCTTTAGGGAGGAGAGTTAGCTCTTTTAGCCTGGGGGGGCTGATCTGGGAGGGGGGTCCAGATGGTAAGCCCGAAAACACCGTTAAAATCGTTTTTTTGTCTCTTGAAAATTAATATAGTCTTCTCTTCGCCGGGGGGCTGTGATGGGCATCACTAAATTTAGAATAATTTTATGTAATTTATCTGCTCATAGTTTAATCTGTTGAAAAATAGAGAAATTTTATAGAAATCAATCCAGAATTAAATGAAAATAAATTTACAAAAAATTCCAGCCCTGGTTATAAACCGCCATGAAGACACGGAACGGGCCGCTCATATGACGGCCCTTTGTGACACCCTCAAGCTAAATTGGCAGTTTACGGAAGGGGGGCATGGTGAACCTTCCTTTCAGGGCTGTAATCTTGGCCATTTAAGGGCCTATAACCATGCTCAAGCCAAGCCACCTTTTTTGATTCTTGAAGATGACTGTGAGATAACTAATTCATATTTTCCTATGCTGGTGATCCCGGATGATGCAGATATAGTTTATCTTGGGGTATCCATGTTTGGTGTGGTTGAACCCTTGGAGAACCATGCCTTTATTGGGGCTGTTCTGACCTCAGAATATAATGATCAGCTCTTGAGAATTCATAACATGACATCCACTCATGCCGTTCTCTATGTGTCAGAAAGGGCCTTGCGTTTAGCCATAACGAGTATTCAAAATTGTATTGAAAAGGCCCTCATTCCACATGATGTGGGTCTTGCTAATATACAGAACGACCTAAATGTTTATGCCTATAAAGCACCTTTGTTTTATCAATTTGCTCAGTTGCAAAACGAAAATAAAAAAGGGGTCGAATTTTTAACAAAATTTAATTTGGATAGAATTCCTCAATCTGAAATTACTAAGGTAAACTTTAGAAGCGAATCGAAACAATTACGTAGGGTTGAAAACCCTAAAGGCCATTGGCACTGGCAATTGATGACAAATTATCTGTTAAGTAGATTTACTCAAGAGAACTTTCTATTCTATTTGATCAAGATTACAATAACTATTCAAATAATTTTAAAAATCAATTTTTCACGACTATAGGTTTGTAAATATTAAGTTTTTTTCTAAAATTCGATATTTATAGGGGTGAATCCCTGCTTTTTCGTGTAAAAAACTGAGCCAAATAAGAAAACCAATAGAGGAAATAATGGCTTTGGAAATTTACAAAAAACGCAAACACCACATTATTTTTGCCTTGTATTTCCTTCTATTTGGCTCGTTGGTCGCTATTTTCACCTCGACGGTAAACTACAATATAGAATATACCAATATCGAGCATAAAATCACCGAAAAGGCCCTGTGGGAGCGTCAGACCAAAGATGAGTTGGTGCGCCAATTCCTGGAAAAAACAGAAGACCAAGTATGGGCTTTGGCAACCAACCCTATGATGAGTCACTACAACCACCAAAACTCAATTGGCAACCGCAAAAATCTAGAAGATCTTTTTTTAGCTGCTTCAGAAGCAAACCGAATTTTCATGCAAGTCCGTTTTCTTGATTCATTCGGTAAAGAACGAGTGCGCGTGGACCGCAACAAACAGACAAACCGCCCTAGTGTGGTTGGAACGGACAAGCTTCAGGACAAAAGTGCCCGATATTACTTCAAAGAGGCCTCTCAAATCCCCTATGGCCAGTTTTGGCACTCAAAAATGGACTTAAATCGTGAACGCGGAGCCATTGAAACGCCTATTCGACCGACCTTCCGCGTTGCGACGCCCGTATTTTCAAACAACCAATTGGTTGGCATTGTGATCATCAACTTGGAAGTTAGCAAGTTATTACAGATTCTTGGCTCCTCGAGTGATTTCAGTGTTTATATTGCCGATCAAGACGGGGAATTTATCGTTCACCCCGACGAATCTCAGGCCTGGGGACGCTATCTTGAAGGCCGTCCCAATGTTTATTCCCAATTTCCGGTCCTGGGTAAAGAGTTGATGAAACTCGCTCCCGCGACCAAGGGGTCTTCTTTTTCGTTTAAATTTTTGGAAGAACTCAAAAATCGAGAACGTCTCCGTATGATCCTCATCCCAAAGCAGGAGGTTCTCAACGAATTTGAGCAGAATAACCTTCTGACGGCGGGTATCATTGCCGCCCTTGTTGTGGTTATTTCCATCCCCCTCTCTTGGTTGGTCGCCATCGGCCCCAGCAGACTCCAAGACCGTCTCTATAAAGTGCTTGAAAAAAACCGTCGCCACGAAGCGATCATTGATCGAAACGTCATCACGTCAACGACAGATCGGGACGGCATTATCAAAACCATGAGCCATGCCTTTTTAGAGATAGCAAAACGAGAACCTGAGGAGATGATTGGCCACAGCCATGATTCGATCAAGCATCCCGATACCGAAGATTCTCTTTACGAAGAACTCTGGGGGACCATCTCTCAGGGCAAACCCTGGCAAGGCGAAATCCAAAACATATCAGGAGATGGCTCAAGCTATTGGCTTGATACGGTTATTACGCCTGAATTTTCTCCTTCAGGGGATATTTTGGGTTACATGTCTGTCAGTCATGATATTTCTGATAAAAAAGAAATCCAACGCCTTTCCGTTACGGATCAGTTGACGAACTTGTTCAACCGTCGCCATTTGGATGATATGTTGGATAAAGAAATGGCCCGCTTTAATCGCTATGGCGGCCCCATGAGCTTGATTATTTGCGACATCGACCATTTTAAATCCGTCAACGATCAACTGGGGCACCAGACGGGAGACAAAGTCTTAATTGCCTTCGCCGATATTCTTAAAAACTGTATCCGGCAAACTGACTGTGGTGGTCGCTGGGGCGGTGAAGAATTTGCCGTCATTTGCAGTGAGACAACCGCTAAAGATGGCGTCATTTTGGCGGAAAAACTCAGAACGGCTATTGTGGATTTTGACTTTTCCATTGGTCGCCCTGTCACTGCGAGTTTTGGAATAAGTGAAGTTAAGGTTGGTGATACAGCCGATACTTTACTTTCGCGAGCCGATAAAGCGTTATATCTGGCCAAAGATTTAGGCCGCAACCAGGTTCAGGAATTTAATGAAGTCTAGTCTATCTCTTCGCGACCATGAAAAGGCGGCGGAAAGGCAGCAGGGTTTTGCCGTTTGATTGTTTGGGGTAAGCTTGGGCGGTACGGCGGCTATATTGAGCCAGAAACGCGGCCCTTTCCCGTTCATCCTCTAAAGCATCCAGAAATCCTTTAAGTGCCGTCCCACGAGTCCATTCGACCACCGGGTTTTCTCCCTCCAACACGTGCAGGTACTCACTTTGCCAAATAGAGAGGGAGGTGGAAAGAGGGGTTAGTAAATCATAATAAAAACTCGGTTTCTCTACTTGATTATCGTCCAGCAGAGGGGTGAGTTTGGTTTCCCAGGGGCCTGAGGTGACGGTATCGACAATAGAGCTATGGCTTGGGGAACTTTGATTGTAAGGGACCTGAATAGCCAATTGGCCCCCCGG
The DNA here is from genome assembly GCA_965368165.1 of uncultured Thalassospiraceae bacterium. Lineage (GTDB taxonomy): Bacteria > Pseudomonadota > Alphaproteobacteria > Rhodospirillales > JAPHRK01 > JAPHRK01. Next base: position 24,643 of record CBDULT010000012.1, read on the forward strand.
CTCAAGAAAGCTCATCAATTGGGGCAGTAAATCCGCATGATCTCTGACCCAATGCAGGGCCGCGTTGGAGAATATTAAAGAGAGGGGGGCTGCGGGCTTCCAACTGCTGATATCTGCTTCTTGCCAGTCAACACCTTCAATCTCAGCCGCTTTCATTAACATTTCTTTAGAACTATCGACCCCGGTTATTTGGCTTTGCGGATATTTTTCACCTAAAACCGCTGTCACATTACCTGGGCCACAGCCTAAATCAACAATGGTTTTTGGTTGCTCAAGGGTGATTTGTGCCATCAGGTCCAAGGCGGGACGGAGACGCTCTGCGTCATATTTTAAGTATTGCTCGCTATCCCAAATGGTCATGATTTTCCTCATTTGGAAGAGGGAAGGTCATCAAGAAGGTGGTCCCCTCCTTTCCGGTCGCAAAAAGTTCTAAACTCCCGCCATGAGATTGAACAATATCTTTGGCAATAATCAGCCCCAACCCGGTGCCGCCTTTTCGTGCGGAGCCTTCAAAAGGCTGGAAGAGGTTCTCAACCGCAGAATCAGGCATGCCGGGGCCGTTATCTTTGAGATATAAATAGATAAAAGGCTCTTTAATTTCAGCGGTGGTGGTTAGTTTGTCAGCCCCCGCCTGAAAAGCATTTTTGGCTAAGTTTCCTACGGCCCGGATTAACTGGTCCATATCCCCGTCGATTTCAGCCATGGGGAGGATTTTATTTTCCCAGGTAGTTCCATCGCTTTGCTCAGGGGCGAGGTGAATGGGACGAATGGCCGAGCGGGTCTCATCAAACAGATCGGAGAGATAAAGCCGTTCCAGGTTGAGGTGCAGACCAGTTTCGCCGACAAAATGCAGGGTATGACTGCAAAGGGTCACGGCTTTGTCGATGGCCTCAATCAGTCGGGGGGCAATTTCTCGTACATCCGGGTCTTCACTCTTTGCCAGGCGATCAGAGATCAGCATGGCCGTTGCCAGGGTATTACGCAGGTCATGATTAATTTTTGCTACTGCTGAACCCAAAGCGGCGAGGCGTGTTTTTTCTTTTAAGGCGGTTTGCAAATCCCGCTGCATGGAAGCCAAAACCCGTTGAGCAATGCCGATTTCATCGCTGGCTCCGCTGGGCTGAATAATCGCATCGTCTTCTTCCGGGGCTTCCCGAAAACGGATCATACTGCGGGTAATGCGCCCTATGGGCCGCACCATCAACCATTGCAAACTATAGTAAACCAAGATGGCTGTAAAAAGTGAAACCACAATGGAGAGGGCCATGATCCGTTCGGAATAATCATACATGGCCATGCGCATGGGTGTTTCGTCTAAAATAACTTCAACAGTGGTCTTGGGGTCCATATCTGATGGACCGATTACCCGCAGAACCCGATTTTCCCTTTGCACCAAGGTTGTAAAGGCTCCTTTGATCAACCGATAGATACTGCCGTCTTTCATCAAAACTGTATGGTCAATTTTTTGCGGCATATCCATCGACAAAGCCATAATCCGTTTGCCGTTTTTGATGAGGGCAATTCCATGAGCTCCGGCATGATCGAGCAAGCGGTTTTGCAACTCCTGGGGCAGTTCTTTTCCCATGGCGGCCTCTGTGGCGAGGGCAGCAAGCTCAGCGGCAACAATATGCTCTTCAAACCAAACTTTGCGAAAACGGGAAATGGACGGCACATAGATCAGCACTTCGCTGACCATGATGGTGATAATGGTGAAGACAAGTAAACGGGCCGACAGGCTTCTCATGCCTGATATTTTTGTCGTTTCTTTGCCATAGTCTCCATTCATGGGGTTGATATTAGCTAAACTTCATCAAGAACCGAACGATTTTCTTCGTGCGTTCGCCAAAAAGGGAGGGAAGATAAAACGACCCGGCGGCCCGCTTGCTGACTTCGCCCAAGGTGGGGTAGGGGGCAATCATTGAAGCCATTTGACCAATTTTCATTTTGTTGGAGAGGGCGAGGACCCAGGTTTGGATTAATTCCCCGGCATGGGGACCAACAATGGAGGCCCCAAGTATTTTACCTTTTTTGGTGGTAATGACCTTAACCATGCCATCGGTTTTAAGCTCAGCCTGAGCCCGATCATTTTCACCAAAGGACCAGCGCAGGATGTTGATGTTATGGCCTTTTTTCCGCGCCATTTCTTCGCTCAGTCCCACTTGGGCAAGTTCTGGGTCCGTATAGGTCACCCAGGGAACCGTCGAATGATCCACCTTGGCAGGAAGTTTGAATAAAATGTTGCGAATGACAATCCCCGCCTGATAACCCGCCACATGGGTAAACTGCATTCCGCCCGTCACATCGCCAATAGCAAATACCTTTTTGTTGCTGGTGCGTAAACGGGGATCGACCTGGATTCCTTTAGGAGAATAGGCAATACCAGCTTGTTCAAGGTCGAGCCCCTTAACATTAGGTCGTCGCCCGGCAGCAATTAGCAGATGAGACCCCTCTAGCTGTTTTTCTTCTCCGTCTTCCTCAATGGTTACGGCAACGCCAGCGCTGCTTTTGGTGATGGATTTCACTTTGATCCCTTCTTTGAGGACTAGGCCATCTTTCAGCAAACGAGTGCGGACAATATCGACCAGCTCTGGGTCATCCTTGGGCATGATGGAAAACATTTCAAGCAAGGTGACTGTGCAACCTAAATGGCGATGGGCCTGGGCCATTTCAATGCCAATCGGCCCGCCGCCAATAACGATCAAATGGTCTGGTAGGTTTGTTTGGTTGAAAATATTTTCATTGGTGAAAAAGGGAACGTCCTCAAGGCCGGCAATTGGGGGAACGGCGGCGGAAGACCCCGTAGAAATAACAAAACGTTTGGCCTCGACGAGGGTATCATTCACTTTCACCTCTGTTGGGCTGACAAAACGGGCGGTTCCCTGGATGACATGAACCCCAAGCCCTTCAAAGCGTTCAACTGAATCATTTGGTGCAATGGCCCCAATGACATTATGGACATGGGTGAAAACCTTTTGGGCATCGACCTTCGGAACACCAGCGCTTATACCAAACTGTTGGGCTTTGCGGATATTTTCTACAGCATGACCCGCTGCCAAAAGGGCTTTGGACGGGACACAACCGTAATTGAGGCAATCGCCTCCCATCTTACCTTTTTCAATCAAAACGGTGGCGGCCCCCATTTGCGAGGCCCCTGCTGCGACACTCAAGCCGCCTGATCCGGCACCAATAACACATAGGTCGGTTTTGATTTTTTGGCTCATGATTTAGGGCCCCCTTTCTTTATCTTTCTTTATCTTTGTTTGTATTTTTTAAACAAAATCGGAACGACAGCTAAGACAGCCAGGCCAATAATAGGGATGAGAATTTCAGGAGAAAAAATGATGCCAAGATCAGGAGTTTCTCCGCTATCAAAAATAGCCCCAAGACCGTTCCCAACCGATGCATATACAAAACCACCGGGAATGATACCGAAGAAAGTGGCAATCACATAGGTGCGAAGGTTAACCCCCAGCACCCCCGATACCAAATTGACCATCCAGAAGGGGAAGAGTGGGATCAGGCGCAGGACCAGGAGGTAGCTGAAAGCATTGTCCTTAAATCCGGCTTCCATTTTTTTCAGGGCAGGCCCGGCCTTGGCACTGAAAAAACGATGACAAGAATATCGGGCAATGAGGAAAATAGTCGTTGCCCCAATGGTGGCCCCGGTCACGGCATAAAGGGTGCCTTCAGCCGAGCCAAAGAGAAAGCCACCACTGATGGTTAACCAAATGGCTCCAGGAAGAGAAAGACCCGTGGCGACGGCATAAATGACGATGAATATTAAGGCTGCCATTAGGTAATTGGCACTTTTCCAATCCAGTAAAGCCGCACGGTTTTCGCGAATGGTTTCAAAGGTCAGGTATTGATCAAGGCCTAAGACAAAAAACAACCCGATAGCCCCCGCTACTGCCATAAGAGGGACAAATCGCCATAAAGAGGGGGGGCCTTTGGCAGATGGTTGGTCAGGATTTTGAGGTTCAGTGTTTTCCATCACGGGGCTGTTCATTGGCGGCTCATGCAATTCTTTTCTTTTGTTTAGATATCCTCATATTACAGCCCCACGCCTAATGCGCCAGTAACCTTTGCGTTATGAGCCAGTCACTGGGATATCACGGAACTGTGAGAGTACTTTTGCTGAGCGATTAGTTTTCCCCGTTTAAAGCCGCCTTTAAAGCTTCAATGATCTCTGGGATATGGAGAGGTTTAGTGAGGTAGCGCAGGAAACCAGCTTGGGTGGCTTGTTTGATATCCCTATCGGTTGCTGCGGCACTGAGGGCCAGGATGGGGATATGTTTGGTTTCTTCCATTTTCTGAAGTACTTTAACGGCTTCAAGGCCGCTCATTCCGGGTAAGTTTATATCAAGGATAATCACATCCGGTTTTTTACTTCGAGCAACGTCAATTCCTTCCTCAGCCGTTGTTGCCGAAAGCATGGTCAGACCGTTGATATTTTGGACAATCATTTCCATTAGTTGCAGGTTTGAGGGGTTGTCTTCCACATAGAGCATGGTGCCATAAAGGTTTTCTAAGGGCTTGGCGGAGGAAACCGATTGGTTTGGTTTTTTGCTCTTTTTTTTCTCCTTTAGTGGGGAAATTAAGGGTAATTCAATCCAGAAAGTGCTGCCTTTTCCTTCTTCACTTTCAAAGCCGACATTTCCCCCCATCAGTTCGACCAGATCTTTACAGATCACAAGCCCAATACCTGAGCCTTCAATCTCACTGTTTTCGGCACCTAAACGGCTGAAGGCCGTGAAAAGTTCGCTCTGTCTTTTTTGCGGAATACCATAGCCTGTATCGGCAATAGATATACGTCCCATCCCCTCATCAGATTCATAATAGCTGATGATAATGGAGCCTTCCGGACGGTTATATTTGATGGCGTTAGAGATTAGGTTGATCAAGACTTGTTTAAGGCGTCGATCATCGGCCCGAAGGGTCTGCCCTCTTTCTTCATTAGGGATAACTTTGATGTGGATGTTTTGGCTGGCGGCCATGTCGTTAATCATCGACAGGCATTCATCAATGATATGACTTACCCGGATATCTTCGATGGCAAAGACCATCTTCCCCGACTCAATTTTTGCCAGATCAAGGACATCATTGATCAGGTCGAGCAAGTGATCCCCACTTCTCAAAATATGCTCAACGCTCATTTTCTGGCTTTTGGTTAGAGGCTCAGTAGCGTTGTAATTCAACATCTGACCAAAGCCTAAAATGGCATTCATCGGGGTTCGTAATTCATGACTCATAGCTGATAAAAATTCAGATTTTGCCTGATTGGCAATCTCAACCTTCTTGAGGGCAATCTGAATATTATGTTCGTTTCTTTTGCGCTCCGTAATGTCCTCATGCATGGATACAAAGTGCGTAATCTGGTTATCCCGGTCTCGAATTGGAGAAATTGAAACCGAAGCCCAGAAAACATTTCCGTTTTTGCGGCGATCTTTTATTTCGCCTCGCCACCCTTTGCCAGACAAAATGGTGTTCCAAAGATCGTTATAGATTTCCTGAGGCGTATCCTCATCCTGTAAAATTTTTGGATTACTGCCAAGTGCTTCTTCAGGTGTATAGCCTGACGTTTCGGTGAACTTAGAATTAACATATTCGATGGTCCCGTTGATGTCGGTGATAAAGACCATGTTAGGGCTTTGCTCAACGGCTTGAGATAATTTGCGCAGTTGGTCTTCTGCTTCTTGGCGCACCCTGATTTCGTCAGATAGTTCCTGGGTCCGCTCTGCCACTCTTTTATTTAATTCATCAGCCATCCCATCAAAAGCCCTGCCGAGGATTCCTAGTTCCGTCGTATCACTTTCAAGACCTGAGCGGCTGTTGATTTCGCCTGAACTAATTTTGTTGGCGGTCTCAGTTAGCCTTGTAACTTTCCGAAGGACCAATCGATTAACTCCCCACCAGGCAATTGCAAAGGAAAAACCAACCAGGAGGGAGAGGCCAAACAGGCTCTCAATATATACTTTATTGGCGGTCTCGTTGATTTTGTTCAGGGGAACGTTAAGAACAAGGCGAACGGTGGTGCCGGGAAGTTTATGAAAAGCTGTCAGACTTATCTTACCATCGATACCTTTGACCTTCTTAAGCACGCCAGAGGCCTTGGCCGTCATGGCTTCAATAATCGGCTGAACAGTAACTTTAGTTCCTACCAGATCGTCTTTTGGGGGGAAGGTTCCAAAAATTTCTCCCTGGCTATCCAGCAAAGTGACAGAACTTCCTTCCACCAATGAGTGGGAGGCTAAGGCGGCATTGAGCCATGTGGTGCGAACCACAAGAATTAAAACATGGGTGATCTGGTTTTTGTCATTTTTGATGGGTTGAGCAAGAACGAAAATGGGGATTTTTTCGCCCCGACCAATAATCATATCACTCATGGCAAAAGAACCAGTTGCCATTACCTCTTTAAAATAGGCGCGATCTGATAAATCAGCCTCAAGGGGGGCTTTGGAACTGGCACAATCTATTTTGCCCTTATTATCCATACGGACAAAGCCGCCAAAATTCTTCCAGTTTGTGCGCTCTTCTAAAGCGGCATCGAGTTTTTTGAAAAATTTTGTGCATTTTTGGCTATCTGTAGAATGGGCCTCAGGCACCTCTATGGCTGTCGCCAGAATTTGCCGGGTGGATTCAATTAATGTTTCTTGTTGGGCTGATAGTTGTCGCACCACACGCAGAGCGTCGGCTTCGGCTTTTTGAGAGACATCATCGCGAATCTGATTAGATAGAAGGTATAGCAACAGTAAGGCCGGGAGGGCCGATAGCATGCCGAGTAATAACAGATGCGTCCTGAGAGACTGAAACAATAAATTTTCCCAAAGTCTTTAATTTTACGCACAAAGGCGAAAGTTTTGATTTTAATTTCGGCGACAAGATATTGTTGAAACTGACGATAGCCTATTTATTTTGTTTATTATGAATAATTAACTTTAAATCCCAAGCAAATTATATCCAACGATACTTGTTCGTTAGTTTGTTAAGTATGAAATATGAGAAATAATATACAATATTTCAATTGAAGAATAGCTTGTGGCTATTTTTAAATTTTGGTCATGGCTTCTGTTGTAAGATGAAACCGATAAATACCTGGATAGTCCCGAACCAATTGGCTGCCTCGATGTTTGGTGTAATTAACCATTGGAATATTACTTTCCAAAATATGGCCATAGACCCGATCAACTCCTTTCTTTTTGGCCTGTTGGGCCGCATGGGCAAGCAAGGAGGAGCCGATTCCCCTAGCTTGTTCACTATCTCTGATAGAGACAGAAAACTCCCATTGTTTAGACTGCTCATCGCTGCGTGCGAGGGGCACCACCCCAAAGCTTATGAAAAGCTTTTGGCTGAAGGAATTTATGAGCACTTGATGGAAAAACATAAGATTAAAGTCGATTATAAGTAACTTGGGATGGGCAAAAATTCTATAAAAATATATCCCCCCCATTGCCTTTAGGCCCCCTTCGTTCCAATATCTAAAGGGAGTTAGGTTTGATAAAAGCGGTTTGCATATCGTGTGAACGGCCTAAATGAAGGGTTGCGGTTGATGAATAATTTTAAGGCCGTACATGTCGTCGGAGAAGATTGGGCCCATGTGGCGCAATCCATCGTTGATGGCCTGGGGCCCGCAGCCGATAACGCTAACCTGGGGTTTATTTACCTTACAGATTTTTTAGCCGAGGACCTGTCTTCTATCCTCACCTATTTACGACAACGGACCCCTATAACCCATTGGGTGGGCAGCATTTCGACCATTGTTTGCGGGGTCGGGGGTGAAGTGTCTGATAGCCCCTCGGCAGCGGTTTTAGTCGGGTCGTTTCCTGAAAATTCATTCAGTGTTTTTTCAGCCCTTGAAAATGATATCAACCAACTTCCAGCCAAAACACAAACCTGGATGGAAGAGAATAAACCGACCTTCGGTATTCTCCATGGTGACCCTAACAACGCCAATCTGCTTGACCTTATGGAAGCTTTAGCGGCGAAAGAGTCCAGCTTTTTTGTGGGCGGGCTTACCTCTTCTGAAACTGAGTTTTATCAAATAGCTGACCGCTTGACTGGCAACGGCCTGTCAGGTGTTTTGTTTGCCCCAGAAATTGACGTGATTACGGGCATGAGCCAAGGATGCGCGCCAATTTCAGGCACCCACGTGGTTTCTGATAGCATCGATAATATTATTGTTGGCCTGGATGGTCGACGGGCTCTGGATGTGTTGAAAGATGATATTGGACCCACATTAGCTGCAGACCTGAGCACCATTGAAGGCATGATCCTGGTGGCTGTCCTGGTGGAAGGATCTGACACCGGAGATTATTTGGTTCGCGATCTCACGGCGATTGACCCCATCCGGGGCTGGCTGGCTGTTGGGGATGACCTTAAGCCGGGGGATCGCATTCTCTTTGTTCGCCGCGATCCAAAATCTGCCATAGATGATTTACACAATACCCTCACCAAAATGGCGGGCCGCTTAGACGGAAAACCTAAAGGCGGGGTTTATATTTCCTGTGTGGGAAGAGGGTTTAATATGTTTGGAACTGCGGGTCGAGAATTGCAGGTGATCAAAGAAGTCCTGGGTGATTTCCCCCTTGCGGGCTTCCACTCAGCAGGCGAAATATCCAATAACCGACTCTATGGATACACAGGGGTCCTCACCCTCTTTACTTGACTTATTTAAGGATATTCAATGGATTATGTGACATTAGGCCAAACCGATCTTAAGGTAAGCCGCCTTTGCCAGGGTTCTATGACCTGGGGGGAACAAAATACCGAGGCGGAGGGCCATGAGCAGTTGGACTATGCCCTCGCCCAAGGCCTTAACTTTATCGACACCGCTGAGATGTACCCCATTGCACCGAGGCAACAGACCTATGGGGATACGGAACGGATTATTGGCAAATGGCTTAAAGCTCGTAACAACCGGGACAAAGTCGTCCTTGCGACCAAAATTGTCGGCCCGGCCGCACCTTTTAAATTTATCCGTGATGGCGACCTTAAGCTTGATCGCAAGAATATAGAAGTCGCTATTGATGACAGCCTCAAGCGGTTGCAAACGGATTATGTCGACCTCTATCAAATCCACTGGCCTGATCGCTCTTTCAATGGTTTTGGGAGGCGAGAATTCGCCATTGTAGAGGATGAGGATTACACCCCTTTGCAAGAAACCCTGGAGGTTATGGGTGACCTGGTGAAAGCTGGAAAAATACGTCACTTCGGTGTTTCCAATGAGAGTCCTTGGGGGGTGATGAAATATCTGCAAATTGCCGAGGCCAAAGGCTTGCCCAAAGTCGCCTCTATCCAAAATTGGTACAACCTTGTTGGACGGGGTTTTGAAACCGGCTTAGCCGAAGTTGCGTTACGGGAAAAAGTCAGTTTGCTGGCCTATTCCCCCTTAGGGGCGGGGGCCTTAACGGGTAAATATCTTAACGGGGCCAAGCCAGAAGGGCGGCGCCTGACCCTATGGGAAGGACGCTATCCTCGTCTCAACAGTCCCATAGTAGAAAAGGCTGTTGCATCTTATGTGACCTTAGCCAAAGACAACGGTCTGGACCCGGCCCAAATGGCCATCGCCTACGCCCTGACCAAACCCTTTTTGGCCTGCGCCATTTTGGGGGCAACCTCTATGGAACAGCTCAAAACCAATATTGATGCGGCTCAGATAACTTTGTCACCAGAAGTTCTGGAAGCCATTGAGAATATCCAAAAAGCCAACCCAGACCCAGCACCTTAACGGGACAATTTCTAGGGGGTTACAATGCGTGTTTTTGCCGGATTACCTTTACCAGAAGAGGTTCGAGTCCGCCTTGGGGGGCTCTGTGCCGGGATTGATGGGGCGCGCTGGATTTCGAAGGAAAACTTTCACCTAACTCTCCATTTTATTGGTGACGTAGACAGAGATATGGCAGAGGAAATTGATGCCGAACTGAGTCATATTGATTTTCCCGCCTTTGATCTGCACCTCACAGGTGTGGGGTATTTTGGTAAGGCCAATAAGCCCCGCGCCCTGTGGGTTGGTACCGAAAGCAGTCATGCGCTCAACGAGTTGCAGGAACGAGTTGGTTCTGCCTTGCGTCGGGCAGGGGTCAAGCTGGAAGGGCGTAAGTTTAAACCCCACGTTACCCTTGCCCGTATAAAGCAAATCAAGATCAATGATCTGGGGTCTTTTCTTGAAAGGAATGGTGATTTTAGCCATCCGCCTCTTTTGATTGATAATTTTATTTTGTTTCGCAGTCATTTAGGGCATACAGGAGCCTACTATGAGCCATTAGCCGCCTACCCTCTTCGGGGGTTCGACCTATAAATAAAAATTGAGGGGGGAAGGTTGAGCAATTCACCTGACTTTGATGCAGTGTTTCAAGATAAGCTGGAAGACCTGTTTCGTTGGCGCCGTGATGTGCGGCAGTTTAAAACTGATAAAATATCGCCCGAACTGGTCGATAAAATTCTCTCCATCGCCTGCCTCTATTCTCCCTCAGTTGGCAACAGCCAGCCTTGGCGGTTTGTCAAAGTTAACGACCCGAAACGCCGGGCTGCCGTGCGGAACAATTTTGAGGCTCAAAACCAGGAAGCTCTTAATAATTACCAAGGCGAAAAAGCCAAACTCTATGCCACGTTAAAGCTGTCTGGCCTTGATAAAGCCCCGGTACATATGGCGGTATTTGCGGATACGGAAACCGAGCGGGGGGCTGGTTTGGGCCAATCGACCATGCCCGAAACCCTTAAATATTCTGCTGCCAATGCCATCTATACCTTTTGGCTGGCAGCCCGCGCTCATGGGGTGGGGGTCGGCTGGGTTTCTATTGTCGATCCGAAAACCGTTTGCGCCTTAATGGATGTGCCGAAAAATTGGACCTTTATGGGCTACCTCTGCATTGGATATCCGGTTGAAGAAAACCAAACTCCCGAACTTGTCCGTCATGGCTGGCAAGAGCGCGGAGAGCTGGACGCCTTTATCTTCGAGAGATAAAGACCGCCTACAACATTGACCTTACCCAGCCGTTGACGAAAATACCGAGTAACATGTCAAAGACGACAATGCCGATGGCGGTACCAGGGCCAACGTTGAGGGCGACGCGGGTGACAAACCAGACATAAAACATGACCGCACTGATGATCATCAAGGTCAGAAAAGTGACCACATCGGTCGGGAGAAGCTGGAGTTCAGCCAAGATGGCAATGGGCAGAAAGACGGCGTTTTGGATCACGACGGCCCAATTATAAGCAATGATATATTGCTTATAAAAATCTTGGCGGTCGAACAGGCGGGCCAAGGAAATCATAATCACTGGAAAGGCCGTCCAGGAGATCGAATAGCCGATGGTCTCCACGATGATATACCGCAACGGCCCGGCTTCCATTTCCATAGTGAAGAAACGGACAAACAAGAGGATAGCATAGGCCGGGGCGATAATTGCGGCGGCGTAGAAGGACTTTATGAAACCTTCATCTGAGACATTGAAATAGAAAACCCCCTTAGAATCAAAGCGAGCCATTTTATAGGCCCCATAGAGACTCCGGGCGACTTCGCCGCTTGAGATACTCAAGGCAGGAGCCGCTCCAAGGTGAGTTTGTAAATTTCGGTCAGATTGCGAATATCGGTCAAGGGAACCCGTTCATCAACCTTATGGGCCGTTTGGTTGATCATGCCAAACTCAGCTACCGGGCAGTAGTCTTTGACAAATCGCGCATCTGAAGTTCCCCCTGAAGTGCTCATCTCAGCCTTAAGACCAGTCACTTTTTCAGCGGCATCTCGTAGAGCATCACTTAAAGGTCCGGGAGGTGTCAGGAAGGATTCGCCAGAAATCCGCGCTTCTAAAGTATAATCTGTCGTGACCTCATTGAATTTTTCTTTGAGCCAGGAAATCACCCCTTCACCCGTGTGCAGGTCATTAAAGCGCACGTTAAATCCAGCTTCAATTGAGCCCGGAATAAGGTTGGTTGTGGGGTTGCCCACATCAATGGTGGTGACTTCCAGGGTTGAGGGTTGGAAATGCTCCGAGCCCTGGTCGAGTAAATGTTCGGTGATGGAACCCAGCATCCAGATCATACGCGGCACAGGATTGTCAGCGAGTTGAGGATAGGCCACGTGCCCTTGGGTGCCCGTTACTCTTAAGCGTCCATTGAGGCTACCGCGACGGCCAATTTTGATCATTTCACCAATGGCTTCAGGGTTGGTTGGCTCGCCAACAATGCAGTAATCCAGCTTTTCACCCCGGTTCTCAAGGTCCTTGAGCATTTTAAGGGTGCCATTAATGGCGGGGCCCTCTTCGTCTCCGGTAATCAAAAAGCTGATTGAGCCGCCAAGGTGACCGTCGCGTTCCAATTTAAATCTTGAAACAGCAGCAGCAAAACAGGCAATTGCGGCTTTCATATCCACCGCCCCGCGCCCATAGAGCATACCGTCTTCAATATGAGCCGCAAAAGGATCAAACCGCCAGTCGTGAATGTCGCCAGGCGGCACAACGTCTGTATGCCCGGCAAAACAAATATTTGGTCCCTCGGTTCCCAAGCGGGCATAGAGATTATCGACGTCCGGGGTGCCTTTTTCGGAGTAAGGCATGCGCTCGCAGACAAAACCCATCCCCGTTAGAGCTTGTTCCAGCACCTCAAGGGCCCCGGCATCGGCAGGGGTGATGCTGGGACGTTGGATGAGGGCTCTGGTTAGCTCAATCGGGTCAATGGGTTTGGTCATGGTCTAGCCGCTAAAACCCCTTAGTCACGCAACAGGTCGTTGATCGAGGTTTTAGAGCGGGTTTGCTCATCCACACGCTTGATGATCACGGCACAAGACAGGCTTGGGCTTGGGTTGCCATTGGCCAGAGGTTTACCGGGAAGAGAACCGGGAACCACAACGGAATAGGCCGGGACCCGACCGTAAATCACTTCTCCGGTTTCCCGGTCAACGATTTTAGTAGATTTACCAATAAAGACGCCCATGGAAAGGACGGCCCCTTCTTCAACAAGAACACCTTCGACCACTTCGGAGCGGGCCCCAATGAAGCAATTATCTTCGATAATTACCGGGTCCGCTTGAAGGGGTTCAAGAACCCCCCCGATTCCAGCCCCCCCGGAGAGGTGAACATTTTTACCAATTTGCGCACAGGAGCCAACGGTGGCCCAGGCATCAATCATGGCTCCTTCGGCGACATAAGCCCCGAGGTTAACAAAACTCGGCATCAAGACGGCACCAGGAGCAATATAGGCTGAGTGACGCACGGTGCAGTTCGGTACGGCCCGGAAACCAGCCGCTGAGAATTTGCTTTCGTCCCACCCTTCAAATTTTGAAGGTACCTTATCCCACCAGGTACTTTTGCCAGGACCGCCATGAATGACGCTCATACCATTGATGCGGAAGGACAAAAGAACGGCTTTCTTGAGCCATTGGTTAACTTTCCAGCCCTCATTGGTTTTTTCAGCAACCCGGACTTTGCCCGCGTCCAAAAGGTTCATGGCCGTTTGAATGTCTTCAATGATAGCTTTGTCGCTATCGGGAGTAATATTGTCCCGGTTTTCCCAGGCACCGTTAATCTCCGTTTCCAATTCACTATAAGGCATCGAAATCCGCTCTTTTCTTAAGAAGTTAAAAGGTTTTTACAGTTGAACAGAAAATGAGCGAGGGAACCAGCGAAGTCAATGGGGATTTAGCCATGAAAGGAATGGGCCATTGAGGCCTCGGCCCTTGTCGGGAAGTTAGACTACCCGACAACCTCTTTGAGCCAGGCTGTGAGATCGTCGGTTGTGTGGTCGATATAATCGCCATCGGCCCCTTCTCGGCCCCAGTGGGTATCGGTGCGCACCCAAAGGGTGGTCATGCCAAGCTCAGCCGCCGGGGCGAGGTTTTTGGCAATATCTTCGACCATAATGGCTTGGGTGGGGTCTAAATCGTGGTGTTTTAGCATTTTATGGTAGGTTTTAAGGGCTGGTTTTGGCACATAGTCCGCATCGATAATATCGAAAATGCCTTCAAAATGATGGGCAACGCCAAGTTTTGCCATGACGCGTTCTGCATGGCTGGTCGAGGCATTGGTAAAAATAAATTTACGCCCCGGGAGTTGCTCTAAAGCCTTTTCCATTGCCGGGTTGACGTCAACTGGTGCCAAGTCAATATCATGAACAAAATCCATATAATGGGTCGGGTCAACCCCGTGGTTATCCATCAACCCGCGCATGGTGGTGCCATAATCAGCAAAATATTTCTTTTGTAGTTTATAGGCCTCATCTAGTTCCAGAGATAAAAAATCAGCCACATAGTTTCTAATTTTTATGTCGACCTGAGCAAAAAGGTCGGTCGCTGCAGGATAGAGGGTATTATCTAGATCAAATATCCAGATAGGCGTATTTTTTAAATGGCTTTTTTCATCATTTTGGGTCATTTCAATAAAGTGTGATGAAAGTCATTGCAGAACAAGACCTAAGTTATATTTTTTAAATGAACTTTTGTTCCTTGGTGGGGTTGAAACCTAAGACAAAATGATCGACCATCAAAACAAGTTAAAAAAATAAGATTAAATTAGAAAACTAACCCGGAAAGAATTATGGGCGATAAAGCACTTACTCAGGCCGAAGATCAAAATTCTGATAAAATGCTTTCTGAGGAAAGTCTTGTCGCGGCCCATCCGGGAATCGCAATGGCCCTTGATTTCAAAGGAAAAATTCTCTTTGTTAGCCCAAAGGCCCGCGACTTTAGAGACGAACTCGCCGGGGGTGGCGCACCTGATACTCAACTACTGATCAAGGAAGTCATCAAAAAGAAAAAAACGGTGACTGGAACGATCAATTTTGTCTATCGGGGCAAACAAGCAGAATCGACATTTGAGATTTCCCTTATTCCCTTTGTCGATAAAGACATTATTTTATTTTTTGCTCATGATTTGAGCTTAGACAGAAACCTCCGCAACGCTTTGGTGGACTCACGCCAACGCTATAAAGACTTAGTTGAAATTTCCAGTGATTTCGCCTGGGAAGTGGACCAGACCGGACACTTCATTTTTGTCTCCCCGCGCGGCGCTTTAGGGTTTCAGTCAGGGGACTTTATCAACAAAAAACCATCAGATTTTTACCTAACCGCCACCAACCCTGAGGAGGCGGTTGAATTCCTCAGTCATAAATCGGCCCAGCGGGAAGTGTGGATGCGCAGTGCCAACCGGACCCCGGCCTGTCTCGTGGTCTCCAACCTCCCCATGATCACCCAGGAAGGAACATGGATTGGTGCGCGAGGGGTTTGCCGGGATGTCACGGAAGACCGCTTAAGGGATTCTGCTCTTGAACGAGCTTACCAGCGTGAAAAACTCCTGAATAATATCGTTACGGCTATTCGTGATGAGGTTGAACCCCTTAACATGCTTAATGTGGCCGCCTCCTCGACCGCAAAAGGCCTCCATGCCATGGGGTGCCGTATTTACCGTCATTTTGACTACTGCGGATATGATACGGCGGCAGAGTATGGGGAGTGTGATGACCCGACTTTGCTGGAGAAGACCCTGGGGGCCTTTTCAGCCGACCATGAAGCCGTTGAAGAAGAGATGGAGCAGTTGCGGATTTTAGCCGCTCCGACCCAGTACAATGGGCAAATCAACGGGGCTATTGTCCTATTCAGGTCTCTAACCGGTTCCTTATGGACCGATGACGACAGGCTTTTAGTGATCGATATTGCCAACCAATTGGGAATTGCCAATGAGCAAATTGCCAACCACGAGCATATTTTAAAGCTTTCACGGACAGATTCTCTCACTGGCCTTCTCAATCGCCGGGCTTTCTTTGAAGAAGATGTCCCCCGGCGCATTCGTCGTTTGCAGTATAGCAAAGAGCACGCCGCCTTGATTTATCTCGACTTGGACAACTTTAAAGCCGTTAACGATGAATTTGGCCACCAACGGGGCGATGATGTTCTGATTGCCCTTCGTGACCTTCTTTTGGAAACAACCCGCCCCGGCGATGCCATTGCCCGTCTTGGGGGCGATGAATTTGCTGTGTGGATGGATGGCATGACCGAAGAACATGTTAAGCCCAGAGCTGATCGTATCCTTGAAGCAGGTATGGGTTTAAAGAGATTGTCAGAACATCAAAAGCCCGGCCTTGGTATGTCGATCGGTGTTGCCATATTTGATGCGAATAATGGCGAGAGTTTAGACCAACTGATCGCTCGTGCTGATGCGGCAATGTATGATGTGAAGAAAAATGAAAAAGGTAATTTCGCCATCGCACCTCCTTTTGAAAAAGGGTAAAAATGCGTAAGGTGATTGAGGGAAACAACTATGGCTGATAAAAATAATATAGGGCCGGAAATACTTGATAAGGATGTGGTTATTCCTTACGAGGTGGCTCGAGAGCTTGTTCAACACGACGACCCCGAAGTGCGTCGTCGATTGGCGGCACGCGTCGATATTAGTGCTGAAATTCTCTATTTCCTTGCCGAAGACCCGTCCCCGGTAGTGCGTCGTGAAATTGCCTCCAATACGGCGGCTCCCCCTCAAGCCGATATGTTGCTAATCCGGGATGCCGACGAAGAAGTACGCCAGGATTTAGCCCGTAAAATTGCCGCCCTGGCCCCGGAGCTTGATGCCGAAGGCGTTGATCATATGCGCCAGGCCACCACCGAGGCTTTGGAAAAACTGGCCCGCGACCAAATGACCCGGGTTCGGCAAATTTTGTCAGAAACCCTCAAAGATGTAGCCCATGCTCCGCCGGAAGTGATCAACCGACTTGCCCGTGATGTGGAACTCGCCGTTGCGGGGCCGGTTTTGGAGTTTTCCCCTGTTCTAACCGACAATGATTTGTTGGCGATTATTGAAAGCAACCCAGTTAACGGGTCTTTAAGCGCTATTTCGCGTCGCTCTAGTGTTGCCGAATCTGTTTCAACGGCCATTGCCCAATCCGATGATGAGCAGGCCATTACCGAGCTTCTTTCTAATTCCAGTGCGCAAATTCGGGAAGAAACCCTTGATATGCTCATTGATCAGGCTCCGGAAATTGAAGCCTGGCATGAGCCATTGGTTCGGCGCCCTACTCTGTCGGAGAAAGCGGCGACCCGTTTGGCTGGTTTTGTCGCCGATACGCTACTGAAGGTATTGGAAGTTCGAGAAGATTTAGATCCGGAAACTGCTATTGCCGTTAAACAAGAGGTTCACCGTCGTATTGAGGGCGGGGAGCCTGATGACGATTTAAATTTTGGCCTGGAAACGGAGCTGGAAGAAGAAAGCCCCCATGATATTGCCTTGCGGCGAATGGCTGAGGGTGAGTTAACCGAGGATGTGGTCGCAAACGCGGTTAAATTAGAAGACCGAGGAACGGTTATCGCTTCCCTCGCTGCGGCGTCTGAAATGCCCCTTGAGGCCGTCCAAAAAGCATTTGCCATGCAAAGCGTTAAAGGCATTGTTGCTTTGGTATGGAAAGCTGAGTTCACCATGACCCTTGCCACTGAAATTCTAAAAACCACGGCTAAAATTCCGGCTAACAGAATATTAAGTCCTGATGAAGACGGTGGTTTCCCCTTAAGCGAAGACGACCTCAACTGGCAAATTGATCTCTTTGACGGATTTGACGGCTAGTTTTTAAATAACCGGAAGCTTTATTTGCCCTTAATCAGGGTTCCGGCACCATGCTCGGTGAAAATTTCGAGTAAGACAGCATGAGGCACGCGTCCATCAAGGATCACCGCTCCCCCGACACCATCATCAACAGCCTTGAGGCAGGTTTCCACCTTAGGAATCATGCCGCCGTTAATGGTTCCGTTGCTGATCAGGTCACGGGCATCTTCTGCTGTCATGTCTTTAATAAAGTTCCCATGACCATCTTTAACCCCGTCAATATCAGTTAACATCAGAAGGCGCTTGGCATCCATCGCCCCGGCAATGGCTCCGGCAGCTGTATCGGCGTTGATATTATAAGTTTCCCCGCCCCGGCCCATGCCAATGGGGGCAATAACCGGAATGACATCGGTTTTTAAGAAAGTATCGAGCACATGGGGGTTGATCTCTGTCGGTTCACCGACAAAACCCAGGTCCAGCAATTTTTCAATATTGGAATCGGGGTCTTTCTTTTTACGATGGAGCTTTTCGGCCACGATCAGGTGACCATCTTTGCCCGATAAGCCCGCCGCAAAACCGCCCGCTTCATTGATTGCAGAAACGATTTGTTTGTTGATGGCCCCAGAAAGCACCATCTCCACCACTTCAACTGTGGCCTCATCGGTCACCCGCAACCCATCGACAAAAGAGCTTTGAATTTTCAGCCGTTCGAGCATAGCCGCAATTTGCGGACCGCCACCATGAACCACTACTGGGTTCATACCAACTTGTTTTAAAAGGACAATATCACGGGCGAACAGTTTTGCCAGGCTGGCGTCCCCCATGGCATGCCCACCATACTTAATGACGATGGTTGCGCCTGAATAACGCTTCATATAAGGCAGGGCTTCAGACAGGGTTTTGGCCTGGTTGACCCATTCTTCCTTGGATTTTTCCAATTTGTTCGTCATCATTTTAACTCTTTTATTGCAATGGCGAGAGCTTAGCGGGGAAGAGCAAGACCTGCAAGCTGAGCGCGCACCAACTCAATGCCCTCACCCTTTTCAGAACTGGTGGCAATAATTTCAGGATGAAATGCAACTCGGCCGTCTAAATCTGCATAGGTCTTCTTCAAGATCTTTTCTAAAGCCGTTTTAGAAATCTTGTCGGTCTTGGTCAGGATCACTTGATAGACCACGGCAGCACTATCGAGCATCTGCATGACTTCTTTGTCGACATTTTTAATGCCATGGCGAGAATCAACCAGGAAGCAAACCCGGCGCAACTGCGGACGACCGCGAAGGTAGGAATTTATCAGGCGGTGCCATTTCTCAACGATGGGTGTCGGTGCTTTAGCGTAACCATGGCCGGGAAGATCCGAAAGCATCAGGCGTTCAGCCAGATCAAACATATTGATCTGTTGGGTCCGTCCCGGTGTATTGGACGTTTTTGCTAAGGTATTACGGCCTGTTAAGGCGTTAATCAGGCTCGATTTTCCCACGTTAGATCGTCCGCAAAAGGCGATCTCCGGCAGGGAAGAATCGGGCAGTTGGTGAAGGTCGGCAACACCGAGCTGAAACTCACAGGGCTGGGCAAAAAGCCAGCGCCCATATTCCAGGGCCTCAGCCGTCGGTGCAGGTTGCTCCACTTACTTGACGCCTTCCTGGTTCATAATCACCTTCTGTTGGATGATCGACAGAATGTTGTTCCAGGCCCAGTAAATAACCAACCCGGCCGGGAACGTACCAAGCAGGAAGGTAAAGACGATCGGAAGCATCATCATAACCTTGGCTTGGATCGGATCGGCAGGTTGAGGATTCAGTTTTTGTTGCAGCCACATGGAAACCCCCATGATCAACGGCCACACGCCAATCATCAAGAATTCTGGGGGGGTCCAGGGGATAAGCCCAAACAGGTTGAACATGCTGGTGGGGTCAGGGGCGGACAAATCTTGAATCCAGCCAAAGAACGGTGCATGGCGCATCTCAATGTTGACGAACAACACTTTATAAAGCGCGAAGAAGACCGGAATTTGGATCAGCATGGGCAAGCAACCCGCTGCTGGATTAACCTTTTCCTTCTTATAAAAGGCCATCATTTCTTGGTTAAGACGGGCCTTATCATCGCCAAAACGTTCCCGGAGCTTTGTCATCTTAGGCTGCATTTTCTTCATGCGGGCCATGGATTTGTATGACTTGTTCGCCAAGGGGAAGAGCAGAATTTTAATAAAGACGGTCAGAACCAAAATCGCCACGCCAAGATTACCAATATAGCCGTTGAGCCATAGCAAGGCGATGAAGATTGGTTTGGTCAGGAAGTAAAGCCAGCCAAAATCAATGGCCAGATCAAAGCGGTCAATTTTAAGAGATTCCGTATAGGCGTCCATCATTTTCATTTCTTTAGCACCGGCAAAGAAATGCGAGCTGTTAGCTCCCGTTGTTCCAGGGGCAACGGTTACAACTTCGCCCAGATAATCCACCTGGTACTTATCATTGTTGTCGTTACGAATATGGTTGAAGCGGGAATTGTTTTTGGCTTGTTGGTTAGGGATCAACGCCGCCAGCCAGTATTTGTCTGTAATGCCAATCCAGCCACCAATGCTCTCTTGTTTGATGGTTCCAGCATCTTGAAGGTCGTCGTAATCGACCTCTTCCAGTGTTTGATTGAAAACACCCAAGGGGCCTTCATGCAAAATGATGAAGCCACTGGTTTCTGGCGTCCCTGTACGAGACAAAAGGCCGTATGGATAAAGGGAAACAGCTTTATCGGTTTTGTTTTCCACCGTTTGGTCGATGGTGAACATGTAATTTTGGTCAATTGTAAAGGTCCGGGTGAAAACCAAACCCTCACCGTTATCCCAAGTCAGAACCAGGGGGGTTTTCTCGGTCAATACTTCGCTGGTTGCATTCCAGATGGTGTCGCCCGTGGGGACTTTAACATTGCTTCCAACCCAGCCGAATTCAGCAAAGTAAGGGTTGGTTCCTCCGATGGGAGAGAAGATACCAATCTCTTTACTTTTCGGGTCCAGCTCTTCGCGATAATCGATGAAAGTTACGTCATCAATGCGCGCGCCCTTAAGGGCGATGGAGCCGTGTACTTTCGGCGATTGAATTTTAACCCGAGCCACGCTGCTCAGCACTTGTTCACGGGTTTTCTCAGCAACAATAGCGGCTTGTTCTTTAGAAACAACACCCGGAACCTGTGGCAAGTTGCCCGCTGCAGGGGCTCCCGCAGTCAAAGGTTGGGGCACGCCGCCTTGAGCCGGAGGCGTTGGCGCGGTGCCGTCTTGTTGAACGACTTCAGCCGGAGGAGGGGGAGGTGGCATCAATCCACCAACAAGAAATTCCCAGCCAAAAAGGATAATAACAGCCAGCACAATGGCTAGCATGACGTTCTTTTGATCTTCCATGAATTCGCCTAATGGCCCCCGCAACACTTCGCTGGAACAGAGTCCAGATCTTGAGTGTTTTGTTTAGAATCTGTTTCGCATCTATGAAAATCTGGTACAGGATCGTAGCCGGAACCGCCCCAGGGATGACATCGCCCAATCCGTTTCAAGGCCAGCCAGCCGCCCTTTAAGGCACCATGGCCCTGTAATGCTTGCATGGCATAGGATGAACAGGTGGGATGGTATCGACAACTGGCAGGAAAAATCGGCGATATCACAAGCTGATACCCCCGAACAAGAAGCTGAAGTGCGGTAGAAACCACTTTCATCGCTTTTTATTTCCCCTGCTGTGACCGGAGTTTTTTCCGGCCCCGCTTCTGTTTTCCCTTCGAACCCGTTGCAGTGCCTGCGTGAGGTCTTGCTTTAACGCGTCGAAGGGACGCTCAATTGTTTGGCGGCGGCCGATGATGACATAGTCATGCCCGGCTTTGCCGTACTTTGGTAAAATCTCTTCAGCTACAGCCCGCAAACGCCTTCGCGCCCGATTGCGTGCAACGGCGTTGCCTACTTTCTTGCTGACCGTAAAGCCGATGCGGAAAGGCTGTTCCCCGTCGAGGATATTTTGCTGAGGTGTTTCACCCGGCAAACCCGACTCGGCGGGAGTCGTTTCTTCTGGCTTAACCCGTATCCGCTCTTGCAGAATTAAACCGGGCGTCACCCATTTCCGACGCGTAGCGGCCACCTTAAGAAATTCGGGCCGCTTCTTTAAGCGTAATATTTGTGGGACCGCCGGAAGCATCGCCACTTACTCAATTGACTCTAAAGGATAAAAAGAGCCTGTCCAAAATTAAGCGGACAGACGCTTTCTGCCTTTTGCGCGACGTGCGGAAAGAATCCGACGGCCGCCTACAGTCGCCATGCGAGCACGGAAGCCATGCCGACGCTTGCGAACAAGTTTACTAGGTTGGTAGGTACGTTTCACTTTTCGTCTCCGGATAAAACGATCTTTTTAAACAAGCCCCGGTGTATACGGATTTGAATCAGGGAAGTCAAAGGGTTTATAGGGGAGATATAAGTTGCTCCTCAGATGCCGGGGGTCACGGGGGGTGCCCCCTCGTCTATTGTCAAATGCGGGGACACCCCGTGACCCCGGGTGGGGCTCTTCGTCTCTAGGCTTACGGCAAAATGGTTTGCCGGATCCTCACTGGCCCATTGAGGGAAGAACGTTCTACTTATTCTTTATGAAGCAATTTCTCCACGTAGGGTAAAATACGTTCAACAATAATAGCCGCCCCTTCGGCTGTAGGGTGGATTCCATCGGGTTGGTTGAGTTTGGGGTTTGCTGCCACACCGTCGAGGAAAAAAGGGTAAAGGGCGATGTCGTTTTGTTTGGCGAGATCGCCGTAAAGGCTGTTGAACTCGGCCCCATACTCTTTGCCGAGGTTTGGCGGGGCAATCATTCCGGTAAGCAGCACTTTGTGTTCGGCTTTCTGAATAGCCTTGATGATAGCCTTGAGGTTTGAACGGGTTTGAGCGGGGTCCAGGCCGCGCAAGCCATCATTGGCACCAAGTTCTATGATCACAAGGTCTGGTTTGTCAGCCAATGCCCAGGTGAGGCGCGACAGGCCCCCGGCAGATGTGTCCCCGGAAACCCCGCCGTTGATCACGCGCACAGGATATCCTTTGTCCTGAAGGGATTTTTCAAGTTGCGAGGTGAAAGCATATTGCTGCTCCAGCCCATATCCCGCCGTTAAACTATCCCCGAGCGCAAGAATTTTTATCTCATCAACGGCCAAGGCTGGGCCAGTGAGGAAAGTTATGAAGGCAAGAAAGAACGTATATAATAAAGAGACGCCCCTTTTCGTCATGACGGCGGAGGATATCATCAAGGTTCCGTTGACAAGGGCGCCTCTCAGGCCATATGCCATAGAGATAAAATAATTATTTGACTTCAATTTAGGCATTTCCAATCCATGACAGTTAACAACAACAAAGCGGTTCACTTACAAGATGTGCACCTTAAGCTGACAAGTGAAGCCGGTCAGGTCAATATTTTGCGGGGACTGGACCTGGAAATCGCTCAAGGCGAAACCGTGGGCATCGTCGGACCTTCAGGATCAGGCAAAACCACTATGCTGATGATTATTGCCGGATTGGAGCGGCCGACACGGGGGCAGGTGACCACTGCCAACATGGCCTTAAATGACCTCAATGAAGACGGTCTTGCCACATTTAGACGTGACCATGTGGGGATTGTTTTTCAGGATTTTCACCTAATTCCCACCATGACCGCCCTTGAAAATGTCGCCGTTCCTCTGGAATTCGCCGGAGATAAAGGGGCTTTTGAGAAAGCCAAAGAACAGCTTGAAGCCGTTGGTTTAGCCCACCGTTTAAGCCATTACCCCGGTCAGCTCTCTGGTGGTGAACAACAACGCGTTGCCCTGGCCCGGGCTTTTGTCACCGAGCCTTCCCTTCTCCTGGCTGATGAGCCAACAGGCAATCTCGACGGGGAAACCGGAAAAGCGGTGATGGAGCTGCTGTTTGATCTCCAGGCCCGAAAAAACACCACCTTGCTGCTCATTACCCATGACCCTGCTCTCGCAGCCAGATGCAATAGAGAGGTCCGTATTGAAGACGGTAAGATCGTCTAAATGGTATTAGCTTGGACTTTAGCAAAACGTGAACTCCGCACCGGATTAAAGGGATTCCGTATTTTCCTGGCCTGTCTGACCCTCGGTGTTGCCGCTATTGCCGCCATCGGCTCCATGAGCGATGCTATCGAAGGGGGCTTGTTACGTGATGGTAAAAGCCTGCTTGGGGGAGATATGGATTTGCGCCTCCTGCAACGCCCCGCCACAAGCGACCAACTGGCTTTCCTTGAAGATAATTCTGCCCAGTTCTCTGCCATTATTGAAATGCGCGCTATGGCTTATGCGGCCAGTGGCGAACGACGTTTGGTTGAGGTTAAAGCCATTGATGACCCCTATCCCCTTGTTGGGGAAATGACCCTGGACCCGGCCCTTCCGTTAGATCAAGCCCTGGCTCAAAAAGACGGACTACCGGGAGCCGTTGTTGATGCCAATCTACTAAGGCGCCTAAATCTTAAGCTCGGTGATAAAGTGCGACTGGGTGACCAAGAGTTTCAAGTTCGCGCATTTGTCAAAGCAGAACCTGATCGAGTCGCCAGCGTGATGAACTTTGGTCCTCGTATGATGGTGTCCCTAGAGTTCATTAAAGACACCGGGTTGGTTCAGCCAGGAAGCCAAATCCATTATCATTATCGGTTGCTGATGAAAGAAGGGGTTCAGCCCTCTGCTTTTGAAGAAACCCTCAAACAAAAATTCCCAGAAGCTGGGTGGCGAATTCACAAAACTGACAAAGCTGCGCCCGGAATCCAGCGGTTTGTCGATAGAATGACCCTCTTTCTGTCATTTGTCGGCCTAACGGCCCTTCTGGTCGGGGGAATTGGGGTTGGGAATGCCATTGATAGCTACTTAGACCGAAAAACAGCGACGATTGCTACCCTCAAGTGCCTTGGAGCCGATGCCAACCTCATCTTTAAGGCCTATTTTCTTCAAGTGATGGCATTGGCGACTATTGGGGTTGTCGTTGGCCTTATTCTCGGAACTCTTCTGCCTTTTCTGGGGGGACAAATCCTTGAGGGGCAACTGCCCGTAGAGCCGGAAGTTACCCTTTACCCAAAACCCCTCATTGTTGCCGGGCTTTTTGGCCTGATGACCGCGATCACATTTGCCCTCTGGCCCCTTTTACGGGCTCAACGAATACCCGCCTCGCAATTGTTTAGAGACAGGATTGACCCGGAGCATCAAATCTTTGACCGTCGGTCTGCCCTGATCATGGGATTGGCTATCATTGCTCTTTCTTTAATGGCGATCTTTACTGCCAACGACCGTTATTTTGCCTATTGGTTCGTTGGGGGTACGGCAACGGCTCTGCTTTTGTTAAGAGGCGGGGCGGCTCTGCTGATTAAAACGGCGCGCAGAGTCTCTCAGCTTAAACAGGCAGAGTGGCGTTTGGGCATTGCCAATCTCCACCGTCCCGGCAATCGCACGGTCAGTGTGGTGCTTTCTTTAGGGCTTGGGTTGGCTGTCTTGGTTGCCGTTGCCCTTATTGACGGCAATATTCGTCGCCAAGTAGATGAGCGTTTGCCCGAACAGGCCCCGGCCTTTTTCTTTATTGATATCCAGCCCAACCAAGCGGATAAATTTGATGCGCTGGTCAATGAAGTCGCTGATGCCAAGGGTTATAAACGGGTGGCTTCATTGCGCGGGCGAATCCTCAAGATTAATGGAGTCCCTGTTGAGCAAGCCACCATTAACCCCGGCTCGGCCTGGGCGGTGCGCGGTGACCGGGCTCTGACCTATTCGGCCCCCCTTCCCGAAGGGGCCAAGATTGCTACCGGGCAGTGGTGGCCTGAAGATTATCGCGGTGCCCCAAAAATTTCTTTAGATCATGGCCTCGCCAAAGGCTTTGGTGTCGAGGTGGGCGATACGCTGACGGTCAATGTTCTGGGCCGCAATGTCACCGCCGAAATCGCCTCAACCCGGACCATCGATTGGCGGTCTTTAAGATTTGATTTTGCCATTATTTTTGCTCCAGGGACCCTGGAGGGTGCCCCCCATAGCCACATCGCCGCCTTGGAAGCCCCTGAATCAAAAGAAGATGCGATCGAAAAGGCGATTACCGACAGCTTTGCCAACGTCTCAGCTATTCGGGTGCGTGAGGCTCTGGGGGCGGTGCGGGCCATGATCGAGGGCGTTGGTGCCGCTGTTCAAATTTCCTCCTTGGTTACTTTGGTGGTTGGTGCCTTGGTTCTTGCGGGGGCTGTCGCCGCCGGGCACAGTCGCCGGGTTTATGATGCGGTGGTGTTTAAAGTTTTGGGTGCTGGGCGGAAAAAAGTTTTGCGAGCCTACCTGATCGAATATGGAATCCTGGGTCTTTCAACCGGTATCCTGTCTGGGTTTGTCGGCACCATTACGGCCTGGGCGGTGATTGTCTTTCTCATGAAGAGTGAATGGATTAACCTGCCCTTGGTCACTTTCGTAACCGTCCTGGCCTGTATTTTTGTCACCGTTGGCGGGGGGCTCCTCGGCACTTGGCGGGCCTTAGGACAAAAAGCAGCCCCCTTATTAAGAAATGAATGACAAACTTTGTTTGATTAACTTTGGTATATCGTCAAATATGAACATTGAATAGGACAAGCGTCGTTTGGCTAACTTTGGTATTATCGTCAAATATATACAATGAATAGGGCAAGCCTCGATTGATTACCAAAGAACGTCTCTCCCGTATAAACATGATCGCCCTGCCGATGGTTGGCGGCATGGTGTCGCAAAATCTGCTTAATCTGGTTGATACGGCTATGGTGGGGACCTTGGGTTCGGCCTCCCTCGCCGCTGTGGGGATTGGCGGGTTTGCATCTTACATGGCGATGTCGGCAATTATCGGGCTGGCTTCGGGTGTGCAGGCCATGGTGGCGCGGCGTGTGGGTGAAGACCGTCATGACGAAACAGCGATACCCTTAAATGGCGGTTTGTTTCTTGCCCTGATTATAGCCATCCCTTTGAGCTTTTTACTTTACACCTTTACGCCAGACCTGTTTCCGCTCCTCAACAGCGACCCCGCGGTTCAAGAAGAAGGAATTCCATACTTCCAGGCCCGCATGATCGGTGTCATCGCAATTGGCATGAATTTTTCCTTTCGGGGGTATTTAGCCGGGATCAGCCAAGCCAAACTTTACTTGCGCACCCTTATTGTCATGCATCTTGCCAATGTCTCTATCAGTTATGTGCTGATCTTTGGGGAATTTGGCTTTCCGGCCCTTGGTGCAGAAGGGGCGGGGCTTGGCACCTCTATTTCGGTTTATCTCGGCACCTTGATTTATTTTGTTGTCGCATACCGCACCGGCCGCGAACGGGGTTTTTTCCACCGTATTCCCAGCCGGGAAACCATGATGACCATGCTGCGTTTGGCAATCCCATCGGCATTGCAGCAGTTTATGTTTGCGGCGGGCCTCACCGTAATGTTGTGGATTGTTGGTTTGATCGGTACCAATGAGGTTGCCGCCTACCATGTGCTCATTACCCTACTCCTGGTGGCCCTCTTACCCGGCATTGGGTTAGGGTTGGCGGCTTTAACTTTGGTTGGGGAATCATTGGGCCGCAAAGAACCCGGTGATGCTAAACAATGGGGGTGGGATGTTACAAAAGTTGCCGGGGTCAGCATGACCCTTATTGCTTTGCCCGGCCTTCTCTTTCCCCAATTTCTTTTATCAGGCTTTATCCACGACCCGGATGTTTTAGAAATTGCGAAGGTTCCGTTACAAATTATGTGCGGGACCATTTTGTTTGAAGCTGTCGGGACGGTTTTGATGAATGCTTTGTTAGGGGCTGGTGCGGCAAAGCAGGTGATGATTGTCTCAATTGCCACCCAATGGCTCTTTGCTCTCCCCTTAGCCTATCTCGCCGGACCTTATTTTGGCGGGGGTCTTTTCTGGCTGTGGGTCATTGCGGCGATCCCGCGTTATGGACAAGCCATTGCCTTTGCTGCCCTTTGGGCAAGGGGTAAGTGGATGACTATTAAGGTTTAAATAGCGGTTTTCCCCATTAATGGGTTCAAACGCAAAGAGCGCACCCAAGGCCTTGGGGGACTGTTGACCGATAAAAGTTGCGCATAGCGCAATTCGTGCCATATTAAGAAAAGTAATTTCGTTAACAATGAAAGGGAAGCACAAATGGCTTTCGGTAATGATCCACGTTATATGAACACCGCCCAAGCGAATGCGGCGCAAATGGACGTTGGTCTCCGCCAGTATATGCTGCGGGTATACAACTACATGGCCTCCGGTATTGCGCTCACAGGCGTTCTCGCCTATCTGACCGCCCAATCACCTGAGCTGATGCAAATGATCTACGGCTCACCGCTTAAATGGGTGGTTATGCTGGCCCCGCTTGGTTTTGTCATCTTTCTGAGTGCCCGTATTCAGCATGTTAAAGCCAGCACGGCTCAAATGCTTTTCTGGGCTTTCGCTGGGATAATGGGCGTCTCCATGGCTTACATCTTCGCCGTTTATACTGGCGCAAGCATAGCCCGGGTCTTCTTTGTTACAGCCGCCGCCTTTGCGGGTTTGAGTCTTTATGGCTATACCACCAAGAAAGACTTGTCTGGTTTTGGAACCTTCCTGGTGATGGGCCTTATCGGCATTATCATTGCCTCGATCGTTAACATCTTCCTGGCAAGTTCCGCCCTGCATTTTGTGATTTCTGTGGTTGGTGTTTTGGTTTTCGCAGGCTTAACGGCCTATGATACTCAACGGATTAAGGCGATCTACAATCAAGCCGACGGATCTGAGATTGGGGAAAAGAAAGCCATTATGGGGGCTTTGACCCTCTACCTTGATTTCATCAACATGTTCATCATGTTGCTGCAACTCTTCGGTAACCGCGAATAGGAACTTCGTTCCTTTTGAATTTAAGAAGCCCTGGCAGAATGACCTGCCGGGGCTTTTTTTATATTCCAAATACCCGTTTAGCGAATTTTGGATAGGGATCGGCGACTTCCTGGGCGATTTGGCCTCTGAGTAGCTCCAACATTTCGGGTTCCGGCACAGGCGTTTCTGTTAAACCCTCGGAGAAGGAAAATTTAAATCCAGTGTTGTCTTGTATTTCTTCCAGGCTATGACCGGGGTGGATGGTTTCTAGACAGAAACCGCCTTGCTTTTTATCAAAAGAAAAGTGGCCCAGGTTTGTGACCAAAGCGTAGGGACCACCGGGGCGGTAGGTGCCGGGGGCACTCATGCCCGGGGCGCTGATGAAATCCACGGTTTCGACCATGGTGCGACGTGTATGCTCTTCACGGAATAAAATTACCCGTGGAACAACGAAATAGAGAAAGCCTGAGCCGAAGGAACCGGACCAACGGGCTTTATGCTGAGGATAATCCCCGACGCCAACCAAATTGATATTGCCTTTGCCGTCAATTTGCCCACCGCTGAGAAAAAAAGCCCCGATTCGCCCTTGGGCGGCACAATCAAAAAGCTCTCCTACCCCATCATTAAGGGCCTGAAGATGTTCGCTGAGCAGGATGGTTACTCTTGTCGCCCCCCCGGAGAGTTTGCGCTGTAAAAGCGCCGCTGAACCGGGAATGGGAGAAGAAACACCGCAGGCAATATGGTCAATACCCTTGAGAAGCCGGGAAATAACGCAAATCAGCAATTCTTCCTGCTTAAAATCACCACTTGATATTCTATTCGGCGGCATTGCGATCTTCCAGGGTAATGTTTGTTGCTAAATATTCGGCAAAACCGTCAGGGGTCGAGGCCTGATGGACATAGTTTTCTAAGTGGGGTTCATCACTGTCATAGGCATAAGGCTGGGCCAGAGGCCAGGCACCTTTTTTAGCCGCAGCAACGCCGGAAATATAAAGGTTGGGAATTGTGGCGGGGGCTTTAAGCTCATCTTCCAGCAAATTACCCTCAATAATCTCTTCCACCGTGACCAGGGTTTTCTTGGCGGCATGGGCCATGGTCATCAATTCCCGGTTTTTGCCAATCCACACATTGCCATGGCGGTCAGCTTGAGGCGCGTGGAACAAGGCGATATCCGGGACAATGGCGGGGAGAAGAACGATGGGGTCATTTTCCCCATAGGGATTATCGATCACCTGATAATCTTCCCGAAAATTCAACAGGTCTGACCCCAAGAGGCCACGCATGGGTATGAAGGGAATGCCTTTTTCGCCTGCTTGCAGGGCAGAAATAATTGCCGGACAGGTCGAATCTTTGAGTTTGATGGTGCCGGTTTTTACCGCGCGGACAAAACAGGGAGCTTGGCCTTGCTCGTCCAGGGTCACCCCAGCACTTTCCATAATCGTCACGCAACCCGCCCCGATCAGCATATCGGCCTGGAGACCAGTGGTCGGAATGGCGATTAAATGGAGGTTTCGTCTTTTTTGACTAATGAGTGCCCGGGTTACGGTCATAGAAACCCCCGAGCGTGAGGTGGGAATGGCTATTTGCGTTCCATCGCAGATGGTCTTGGCGAGGTCCTCAACATCTGAATAAATCATCACGAACTCCCTTTGGAACATTATGCCCTTTTTTTGTCCCTCAAACCAGTTTGTCTTTGGGGGGGTGCCCGGCAAAGAAGGCATCCAGGTTGTCTAAGGCTCTAAAGCCCATGGCGTTTCTGGTTTCCACTGTGGCACTGCCGATATGAGGCAGCAGGAAGGCGTTGGGCAGGTCGAGATAGCCTTTATTGAAGTTGGGCTCGCCGTCGAATACATCCAGCCCCGCAGCAGCAACCTTGCCCGATTTCAAAGCCGCAATCAGAGCATCGTCGTCGACCACTGTTCCTCTTGCCGTATTGACCACAACAGCCCCGTCAGGCAGCATGTTGAGGCGGGCCTCAGTAAGAAACTTAATGGTTTCTGGCGTTGCCGGGCAATGAAGAGATAAAAAGTCACTGAACCCCAACAACCCTTCTGGGCTGTCATGGAAAATAGCCCCTTGCTCCAGGTCAGCCGGGAGACGGCTGCGGTTGTGGTAATGAATAGTCATATCAAAAGCCCGGGCCCGTTTGGCAACGGCTTGTCCGATACGCCCCATGCCGAAAATTCCCAGGCGTTTACCTGTCATTTCGGTGCCGAGCATAAAGGTTGGTTTCCAGCCATTCCATGCGCCAGCCCGAAGGTAGTCATTATTTTCAGTTGCCCGTCTTGCCGCTCCAAGCATCAGTAAAAGAGCAATATCCGCAGTGCAGTCCGTTAGCACATCAGGGGTATTAGAGACCACAATGCCTCTCTCTTTAGCCGCCTTAATATCAATATGCTCATGGCCTACTGAAAAGGTGGCGATTATTTTGATGGAGTCTGGCAAACCCTTGATAAGGTTGGCGTCTACCTTATCAGTTGGGCAGACCAAAAGAGCCTCTTTATCTTGAGATTTTTCGATTATTTCCCCCGCTGTCAGAGCGATATCCTCAAGGTTATTTTCTGCCCGGTAGTTCTGGGCAATACGTTCCATAACCGCTTCAGGTAAAAGGCGGGTAACAAGAAGATTTGGTTTAGGCATACGGCTCACTTGTCTCCATCAGATGGTTCAATATCAACCAGAAAGACCTTAGTTAGAAACACTCTATTGACCGCCGTCAAGGAATGGGTCACATTCCGAGCCTAATAACCAAAGTCTAATATACGTATGATGTTGATTTTAAGGAGATACGCCCGTGGCGTTGCTAGTATTCAAAGACTCATTTAATTCAGGAAACAGCTCTATTGATCATGAGCATGAAGAACTGATCAATTTGATCAATGAGCTCCATGAAAGTCTGCAAAGTAAATCGACAAAACATGATGTCGAGGATATCCTCGGTGAACTTCATGGGCAGGTTGCCGCTCATTTCGCCTTAGAAGAAAAAATCATGCGCGATATGAATTATGTGGAAACCAGCGACCATTGTGCCGACCACAATCGTCTGCTAGACGAAATCCTTGATATCGCTGATTCGGTTCATAATGATGACAATTATGACTATATGCCCCGCCTGGAACGGGAAGTCCAAAGCTGGTTCACCAAACACTTCAGTGGTATGGACGCCCGACTGCATAAAATCTTAAAGCATTAACTCGCCCGCAAGATATCCATTGCGGCGTTAAGTTGGCTCATGCGTTCGTGGCTGCCGTATTCACCATCGGGATGGTGAATGGTGGCAAGCATGCGAAAGCGGCCTTTGACGATATTGTATTCGGGTCGAATGCCAGGCTGGAAGCCAAGCACATGGAGCGCATCAGCGCGACTGATAACACCATTAGGTAGCGGGTCGAAGGAAAGAACGGAAACGATGGTTTTCAACCTTTCCATTTCTTCTGCGGCCATAACCAAAGCATGGTCGGATTCAATCGCTTTTTTAGCATGGGCTTCGTTGGCGGCTTTTTCCTCTTCTGGCGTTAAGGGCTTGATGTTGACTTCACCAGCCTCAACAGCCAAAGCCATATTCAGGGCTTTGCGAATCATCTGGATGCTAAAGCCGGGGGCCATGCGAATTTGCAGGCGGGGCTTGCGCCGCCAAGGACGGCCTTTAGAGGGACCCGATTTAAGGAAGACCGTTTCCCGATCATCAGGTTCCGGCTCCCCTGGATCAGCGAAAGCGTCAATGGTGTAATAGTCCACAACTAAAAGAACCGAACGGGCTAAATCAGCCACATTGACTCTTTTGCTGGTGGCTAAAGTTGTCACCGCATCACGAAAAGAACTGGAACAAGGAACAGTATAGGAATGCTTTACTAATTTTTCGCCGTCCATCCTATCTAACAACCCTTTTTCTTGCCCAAGCAAGGAGAGCCGAAACTCCCGATTCATACTATAATTGGTGCTTTTCCTATGGATAGGCACCAAAACCTTCCCCTAAGGACACTTTACGAAATTTTTTTCTGGCGTCAACTACGATTGTTGGCTGAGACTCATTTAAGAAAATTTCCCTTGAAAATGAGGGGCTAAGAGTCCTCTTTTTTTGTTACGTTTTAGCAAGAATTTCTGAAAAGCGGGGCGAAAATGGCTCTGCGAATCGGGCGTGCGCTGCATATGCAGTTTGTTTTTTGGGCTTTTCAGCCAATTGATTCCGCTTACGGAAGGATTCTCATTTTTTTTTGCGATCAGCCAGGGCAAAGGTGTAGTCTATTGTTCTTAGATAATACCAATGGAAGCCCGATATGGATTGTGCAGATAAACCAAAAGACAAAGGCATTAATTATATAGAATTCAATGTGGCAGATATTTCTTGCGCAAAGGATTTTTATGGCGCGGCCTTTGGGTGGACCTTTACCGATTACGGACCGACCTATTGTGAATTCAGTGATGGGCATATGAAAGGGGGGTTTGACGCATCTGAGCCTGTGAAAATCGGAGGCCCCCTTGTGGTTCTTTATGGTAAAGATCTAACCGAAATTCAAAAATCAATTGAAACGGTCGGGGGCAAGATCGTTAAACCGACCTTTGACTTTCCGGGGGGGCACCGTTTCCATTTTACCGATCCTGAGGGTTATGAACTGGCCGTTTGGAGTGAAGAATAAGGAAACGGGTGCCGGTATCTCCCTATTTCCCGGCCACCATCATGCCTTCAATACGTAGAGTTGGCGCGTTAACGGTATACTTAAATTCCAAGTCATTGGCGGGGGTCAGGTTTTTAAACATATCAAGCAGATTGCTGGCGATTGTCAGTTCGCTCACGGGAAAGGCTATCTCGCCATTTTCTATCCAAAAACCTGCCGCACCCCGACTGTAATCCCCGGTCACGCCGTTGACACCCATGCCCATGAGTTCAGTGACATAGAGGCCGTTTTTAATATCCGCCCATAAGTTTTGGGGCGTTAATTTACCTGGCTCCATATAGAGGTTCGTCAGGGCTGGGGAGGGAGGGCCTCCGGTGCCCCGTGCGGCATGACCCGTGGTTTGAAGCTCTAATTGCCGGGCCGTTGCTAAATCAAGCACCCAAGTGGTCAACCGGCCCTGATCAATAATATTTGCGCGTTTGTTTGCAATACCTTCGCCGTCAAATGGCTTTGATTTCAATCCTCTTTTGCGGTGGGGGTCGTCAACAATGGTAATATCCTGAGTAAAAAGCAGTTCGCCCATCTTGTCTTTCAGGAAGCTACTGCCCCGTGCAATTGAATTACCATTAATTGCCCCACTTAAATGACCTAATATTCCGGCAGAAACCCGGGGGTCAAAAATAACAGGTACTTGAGCACTTTCCACCTTGCGGGGATTAAGGCGTTTAACCGCATTTTCGCCCGCGGTGCGACCAATCTTCTCCGGGCTAGGGAGGTCATCTTCAAAAACTGAGGTGGCGAAATCATAATCCCGCTCCATGGCAACCCCAACCCCCGCGATAACCGAAGCCGAAAGGCTGTTGCGGGAAACCCCATAGGTTTGGGCAAATCCATTGGTTGCGGCAAGGGCGATATTGGTCCGGCCCCAGCTCGCTTCGGCTCCTTCAGAGTTTGTCACCCCTTCAACAGCTCTGGCAGCATCTTCAGCCCTTTGTGCCCAATCGGTTAAAGTTGCCTCATCGGGCTCGTAATCGGTGCAAATCTCCAGATCGGAAACTTGAGTTGTACAAATTTGGGAAGCATCTGCAATGCCGCAATAGGGGTCTTCCGGGGCAAGGCGGGCCATGGCAACCGCACGCTCAGCCAATTCGTCCATCGCTTCAGGGGAATAATCTGATGAAGATACCACCGCTTGCTTTTTCCCCATGAACACACGCAAGCCAAGGTCCCCCCCTTCTGAGCGTTCCAGGGTTTCAAGCTTGCCCATCCGTTGTGCGACGGAAACAGAAATTCCCTGCACCATTACTGCATCGGCGCTTTCTGCCCCTTTGGCTTTTGCTTTGCTGAGAAGGTCGTCAAGCAGGGCAAGTTTGTTTTGGTCGGTGGTCATAAACTACTCCGTGAGGGAATTATTCTTTGATGCTCTTTTATATGTCATCGTTTCCTAATTACACCAGAGACAAAGTGAGTTGGTTCTTTTTTTCCCAACGTGAAGCCCTATGATAGGGCAACTTTTTTCTCATGGATTAGGAATAAACCAATGGCAATTCTGCGTTTTGGCTTTTTGGCACTTTTTTTGGTTTTAGCGGGCAAAACAGCCTATGCAGGGAGCGACCAAGAAACCGCGAAAGAGGGAGGGGCTGTTAAAGTTCAGGCCGAAGAGATCAGCAAGCTTTATCTCGGCCATATTGTCTCAGGCAAAACCCGCAAAGGCTATGCATACAAAACCCCGATCCAATTAGATGGCACCATTGCCGCTAATAAACGCCGAGGTGCCGGGAAATTCTTGGTGATCGACGATCAGGCCTGTATGCAGTTCAAGGGTCTCTGGGATGATAAGCCTATGTGCTGGTCCCTTTACCGAATTGGCGAGGGGAAATTCCAAACTTTCCGTAAAGACGGCAGCCTGTCCGCTGATGTTGAGTTTATGCCGCTCAACTAGCCCGCTTTAGCCATGGGGCACCCTGCATCGGCGCAAGTGTTAGAGGCCGTGGCACAAGAAGAGTCATTGCTCTGCCAAGGCTTGCCAACGGTTGAGCCGACAGAAGGGGCCATCAAAGCTTTGGTGATGCTTTGGTCCCCACAATCAGGACAAGACAGCTCCCCTGCTTCTTTTTTGGTATCATAAGCCGACATTGAGCCGAACCATTCATCGAATTGGTGGCCGTCAGTGCATTGCAAACGGTATTTTATCATGAGTTCTCGTGTCCAACATAAAATGAGGGTGTCGTTTGGCAGTTTTATAGCGATGTGTAACGCATTCGTCTAGCTTTGCTCATTGAGCCATTCGTCAATTAAGTGGCGGGCGATGGAGACGGGGCGAGGAAGATAGAGCTTTAACTCTTTACGAGCTTCGATCTCTGAACGTTTAAACCAGCGGGCATCATCCATTTCTTGTTTGTTGACCTTCAAAGTCATGTTGCTGGCTGGTGCTCGCAATCCTACCATGATAGAGGCTGGGAAGGGCCAGGGCTGGGAGCCTCGATAAATCACCTCATCGGGATTGACTAAAACGCCTGATTCTTCAACAACTTCACGGGCGACGGCCTCTTCCAGGCTTTCTCCCGGCTCAACAAACCCTGCTAAAACCGAATACATCCCCTCAGGCCATTTAGCCTGGCGACCCAGAAGGATGGCGTCTTCTCCCTCAACTTCGCCTGTGATCAGCATAATCACGGCTGGATCGGTACGTGGAAAACTTTCTTTTGAACAATCTTTGCTGCTGCATCGGCGTATATGGCCGGCGTCACTTGAAATTGTTTTGGTGCCACAGCGTCCACAATGAACGTGCGTACTGTGCCAATAGATCATCCCTTTCGCAAAAGCCAAACGGGCACCGTCCTCAGGGGGAAGCAGGGTTCCGATGGTCCAGAGATCATCAAAATGAGCTCCTGGCACTAACTCCTTTGCCTCGTCTTTGGACAGAGCCGAGACATCAACAGCAAACCAGGCTGTTTCAATGCCCTCCTCTCCAATCACTTCTCCAAGGTAAACCCAATTAGCCCCCTGGCCCATAAAAGGCAGAGCTTCTTTGGGTGATATGTAGGCCGCTTTGATATCGCGTGTTTTCCGTGGTGACCCTATGATCAGGCTTTTTCCATGCCAAACGGGGATAAATTTTGTGGAGGGATGATCAATCCTGTTGGAAATCCATGGGTCGTCCTTACGCAAATGGTAAACACGATCAAGCCCGGAGCGGGTATAATAAAATGGTTTTTTCATGGGGCCAAAATGACACAAATGAGATAATTCGCCAAGTAAGCCAGTTGATAAAAATCAACAATTGTTGATTTCCTGGTAAACAAAGTTAAACTGAGCCTAACTTGCAAGTATATCTGGGGAGACGAGCCCGTGAAATTTTTAAAAATTCTGTTAATTCCCGTCCTGGGAATGACTCTTATCGGCTGTGCCCAAAATATTGATATTATCCAAAGCCCTGATAGTGAATTGTTTTTAAATGAAACACTGGTTCCTGCTGGCTCTGATCAAGCCGTCAATGGCGCGGACTGGTCTAAGGCTGAGAAAATCAAAATCACCATAAGTGAGTATGGTTTTTATCCAATGTTCGTCGACGTGACGGCAGGTAAGCCCTACATTTTTATCTTTGAAAAAAATGATGACATCAGCCACTCAATCGTTGGCGATGATTTTTTTGATACCCTGGCGGTTAAATCACTTTCTAATAATGCTCAAGCCACCCCCGGAACCAGAATTGAAAATATTGATCTTTCCCAGACCAGTTCTCGTGAGCTAAGAGCTATTCCCATGAAAAAAGGGCGGTTCGAAATTGCTGATGGGGGCATGGGGATTTTTGTCGGAGCGTGGCACTTTAATATCATGAACCACTTCCGCGGATATCCAGCCGGGGTCGTTACGGTTCAATAAGGTCTTTCCGGGCCTTTCGATGTAATAATTCACGGGCAGTTGATTTATATTCATCTGCCCTTTTATTTTGTCCCTGTTCGCTCACTTATATCCTTGCACCGACCGAGCCGCTTTGCTTTATTGCGCCTCGAGAGGCTGGTGGTGGACGAACTCCTCGCCAACCCGGTCAGGTCCGGAAGGAAGCAGCCGTAACGAGAACGGTTCGGGTCGCTGCTGGTCTCTCACTTTATTATTAGAATTGATCAGTGATCAATTCGCGTTCAAATACCACGCAGGCTTACGCCCAACGATTGGCGGACCGCAGCCGCGACCTTGAAGATTGAGAGTTTTCCCCTAATAATTTGCTTTTTTAGTACTGCATCTCCTTTCCCAAAGGGGAATGGCGGGTTATTCTTCATGAATGAGTGATAATCAAGACTCCCAAAACGAATATCGGGTTCTGGCCCGTAAGTACCGCCCGACGACCTTTGATGAGCTTATTGGTCAAGAGGCTATGGTGCGTACCCTGACCAATGCCATCGATTCGGGTCGGCTGGCCCATGCCTTTGTCATGACCGGGGTGCGGGGGATTGGCAAGACCACCACGGCACGACTGATTGCTCGGGCTTTGAATTGCATTGGGGCCGATGGTCAGGGAGGGGCGACCATCTCTCCTTGTGGGGTCTGTGAACATTGCCTCGCCATCGCCGAAGATCGCCATGTCGATATCATGGAGCTTGATGCCGCCAGTCGCACTGGCGTTGATGACATCCGGGAAATTATTGAAGGGGTGCGCTATCGCCCGACTTCAGCCCGCTACAAAATTTATATCATCGATGAAGTGCATATGCTGTCGCGCAATGCCTTTAATGCCTTGCTTAAAACTCTGGAAGAACCCCCAGAGCATGTGAAGTTTATTTTCGCTACCACTGAAATCCGTAAAATTCCGATCACGGTCCTGTCTCGCTGTCAGCGTTTTGATTTGCGCCGTGTGGAACAAAAAGACCTGGTTGCACACTTCTCTGGCATTGCGGTTAAAGAGAAAGCCCAAGTGACCGATGGGGCCCTTGCCATGATTGCCCGGGCTGCTGACGGTTCCGTGCGGGATGGTTTAAGCTTGCTTGATCAGGCTATCGCCCATTGCGCCGGGGAAGTGAATGACGCGCAAGTGCGGGATATGCTCGGCCTTGCTGATCGGGCGCAAACCTTTGATTTGCTTGATAAGGTGTTCAAAGGAGAAATTGCCAACGCTCTCGACCAATTGACCGAACAATATAGTGCCGGGGCCGACCCGATTGTGGCCTTGCAAGATATGCTTGAGCTCACCCATTGGCTAACTCGCCTCAAAGTTTCGCCCAAAGCAGCGGAAGGGGTAGAAGTGCCAGAAACGGAGCGGGTTCGCGGTAAAGAAATGGCTGAACAGCTCCCTATGGCAGCTTTAACTCGTGCTTGGCAAATGCTTCTCAAGGGCATTCAAGAAGCAACGCAGGCCCCCTCACCTCTCCAAGCGACAGAGATGGTTTTGGTCCGTCTGGCCTATGCTGCCGATCTTCCCACTCCCGCCGAGGCCATAAAAGGGGGAGGCACCCCTGGGCATCCGTCCTCTGGCAGTGGCGCGCCAGCCGGTGGTGGAGCCTCTTCGGGGGGCAATGGGAGCGGTGGTGTTTCGGCTGTGGCCGGTCAAGGGGCTCCGATGGCAGCTCAAGCTGAAAATCAACCTCAGGCTTTTCTGGCACCTATCCCACAGCAACAACCGACACCACAAGTGCAAGCTATTCGCCCTGACCCCCAACGTTTTGAAGATGTTGTCTCCCTCACCAATGCCCATAATGAACGTATCTTGCACGCTAATTTGGTGAGTAATGTCCATTTGGTGCATTTTGAGCCAGGCAAGATTGAGTTTAATCCAAGTGAACATGCCCCAGACGATATTGCCGCCCAGTTGTCGCGGTTCTTAAAGGAACATACCGATCGGCCTTGGGAGATTATTAAATCCTGTTCGGCGGGTGAAGCCACCTTACACCAACAGGCCGATGCAAAAAAAGCCCATGAACGGGCTGAAGTGGCGGCAGATCCTTTGGTAAAGGCAATATTTGAAGTATTTCCTGGCGCAACCATCACCGATGTGCGCGATTTAGGCCCTAAGGCCAGCGAAGTCCTCGACGATCCTGATAGTGAAACCCCTGGAGACGACCCCCTATGAAGAACCTCGGCAATATGATGAAGCAAGCGCAAAAGATGCAGGAAAACATGCAGAAAATGCAGCAAGAACTTGAAAGCATGGAAGTAGATGGCTCTGCTGGGGGCGGTATGGTTCAAGTGACATTGACTGGAAAAGGCCGGGCCGCCAATATTAAGATTGATCCCAGCATGATTGGCCCAGACGATGTGGAAGTTTTAGAGGACCTCCTGGTTGCTGCCATTAATGATGCCAAAGATAAAGCCGAAGTGATGGTCAAAGAAAAAATGAGCGAAATGACCGGAGGCTTACAGCTCCCCCCTGGTATGGAACTCCCTTTCTAAAGGCACCGAGTTCACCCATGAATAACGATCTCGATAATTTGATCAATTTACTGGCGAAGCTGCCCGGGTTGGGGCCGCGCTCAGCGAAAAGAGCCGTGTTGCACTTGATCAAACGCCGGGAAGGCTTGATGCTCCCTTTGGCTGTTGCCATGGATTCGGCGGCTGAAAATATTAAAACCTGTTCGGCCTGCGGAAATGTCGATGTCCAGGACCCTTGTGCCATTTGCCTCGACCCTCGTCGTGACAATACGGTGCTGTGTGTGGTCGAGGATGTCGCCGACCTGTGGGCTTTGGAACGGACCAAAGCTTTTAAAGGGCACTATCATGTGCTTGGCGGGGTGCTTTCGGCCCTGGACGGTATTGGTCCGAACGATCTGAATATTCCCAGGCTTGTTCAAAGGGTTACAGAAGATGCTGTGCTGGAAGTTATTCTGGCGACAGGGGCAACGGTCGACGGTCAAACCACTGCCCATTACATTACCGATCGACTTGAAGACAGCGATGTGACGGTCTCTGGTCTTGCCCAGGGTATCCCCGTTGGAGGCGAGTTGGACTATCTAGATGATGGCACCATCAGCGCCGCCTTGAAAAAACGACGCAGGGTGGAATAATCCGCAAACTGGCCCCCTTTTTGCTTCATATTTTGTTAACTTTTGACAGAGGAGCGAAAAATGGAAATAGACGGCCTATCTGGTTTGCTGCCCGCAGAACAATTAACAAACAATTCCAAACCCAACGGTGAGGCCGAACAGCCCTTCACAGATTACTTGCAAGTGATTTATGAGAAAGCTGCGTCACAAACTGGCGAGGCCAAAACAAGTGATGATGATCCTGAACAAAGTGATTTCGATTTTATAAAAGAGCATGGAATGAGGGCGTATTTAGAAAAATTAGATGCAGATAAGAAAGAAGAAATTCGTGAAAAACTGTTGAAAGCTATGGGGTTAACCGAAGAAGATCTAGATAATATGCCTGCTGAACAACGGGCTGCTATTGAAGATCGTATAGCTGAAGAGATTGAGCGACGCATGGCAGCAAGTTCTGAAATCAATAAAGATAATAAGAACCAGATAAAAAATTTGGGCAGCTTAACCCAGACTCTCTCATCGCGTCCTGGTATCGGAAATGGCCTTGCAATGTTACAGGCACTTGAACAGCAGGAAAATGAATTGAGCGATACAAACAAAGAAGAACAAGAGGCAAAATAGTCCCGGCAAAAAATACCACTGTCAGGAAAATTCTACCTTATAAGGCCTTCCCGGCCCTGTTTAGGGCAGAGTTGCTTGCTTTATAATTATTATACTCTATGAACATCGCTTGTTTCTAATACTCTCCACACTTTGAACTGGACTCTCCTAAAATTGATTAAGCCAACCCTAGCAGCTTTTGCTGCTCGTTCTTCTTTTGTTGATTGGAAGGACGCCAAGATCGCGACCTTTACCCCCAGCCGAATTAAGATTGAAGTGCTCTCAGGACTGACAGTGGCCTTGGCTCTGGTTCCTGAAGCGGTGGCTTTCTCTTTTGTTGCTGGCGTGCACCCCCTTGTCGGTCTTTACGCCGCCTTTATTGTCGGGCTGATCACAGCCCTTATGGGGGGGCGTCCCGGCATGATCTCTGGGGCGACAGGTGCTTTGGCTGTGGTGATGGTTTCCTTGGTGGCAATTCATGGGGTTGAGTATCTCTTTGCCACCGTTGTTTTGATGGGAATTTTGCAGATTTTGGCAGGGGTTTTCCATCTGGGAAAATTCATTCGTTTGGTTCCTCATCCGGTTATGCTGGGGTTCGTGAATGGTCTGGCGATTGTTATTTGTCTGGCGCAACTGAGCCAATTCCAAATTCAAGGCCCTGAAGAAGGCGTAAAAGTCTGGATGTCAGGTTGGCCCTTAGCCAGAATGTTGGCTTTGGTGGCTTTAACCATGGCAATCATTTGGCTGTTGCCCAAAATAACCAAGGTTGTTCCGGCACCTTTGGCTGGAATTGGTATTGTCGCCGCCATCGTTATTTTCTTTGGCATTGACGTTCCTCGGGTGGGTGATTTGGCTTCCATCAAAGGAGGGCTGCCAGAATTTCATATTCCCACAGTGCCTTTGACCCTTGAGTCTCTAAAAATTATTTTCCCCTACGCTTTAATCCTGGCGGCAATTGGCCTCATTGAGAGCTTGCTGACCCTCAACCTTGTGGGTGAAATGACAGGGCGTCGCAGCGGGGCGTCGCAAGAATGCGTCGCCCAAGGTCTGGCAAATACGGTGACGGGCTTTTTCGGGGGCATGGGAGGCTGTGCGATGATCGGTCAGTCCATGATCAATGTTAAATCTGGCGGTCGCACGCGATTATCTGGCATTGCCGCGGCTCTTTTCTTGCTGAGTTTTATTCTCTTTGCTTCAGATATGATTGAGCAAATCCCCCTTGCTGCTCTAGTTGGGGTGATGTTCATGGTGGTGATTGGTACATTTGCTTGGCAAAGTCTGATGATCCTGCGGCGCATTCCCCTTACCGATGCTTTGGTGATGATTTTGGTCACCGTGGTGACGGTGATGAGCGATCTTGCCATTGCGGTGGTGGTTGGGGTCATTGTTTCCGCTCTGGCTTTTGCCTGGAAAAATGCCACTCATATTCATGCCTCGGTCCATGTGGTTGATAAAGACACCATGGTTTATCAAATTGAAGGGCCGCTTTTCTTTGGCTCTATCGACGGTTTCTCTGGTTTGTTTAAGCCCCATAGTGACCCCGATTTGGTGATCGTGGACTTCATGAACAGCCAAGTTGTGGATCAGTCAGCCTTGCAGGCCATCGAAGACCTTGCCTTGAAATATCAAAAACATGGTAAAACGTTGCAATTGCGCCACCTCTCCCGTGATTGCCATCGTTTGCTCAACCGGGCCGGACAATTGATTGTCGATTCAGATGATGACCCCGATTACGGAATTGCCGTCGATTATTCCATCAGAACCGGTATGTTTGGCAGCGGGCATTAAATAATTACTTACACCACATCCAGACGGGGCTTAGGGGGTTCTAAATCTTCACTTGGTCCCTCTTCGCCCAGTTCCACGTTCTGAATTTTCTCGCCACGGCTAATGACTTTTTTAGTCGATGTGCGGATTAGGTTGATATCACGACTGGTTTGGTCAAAGTGCTTGGCGAGGTTTTCCACCCGGTTGTCTAGACGGGCCACATCATCCATCATGGTGGCGACTTCTTTTTGGATCAGCCCGGCCTGTTCGCGCATTTGGGCATCTTTAAGCACAGCCCGTACCGTATTGAGGGTCGCCATCATAGTGGTGGGTGAGACAATCCACACCCGACGCTTAAATGATTCTTCAACCACATTGCGGAAGTTGGCATGGAGTTCTGCATAAACGGCTTCGCTTGGCAAAAACATCAAAGCGGATTCAGCGGTTTCACCAGGAATAATATACCGCTCAGAAATATCTTTTACATGCTTGAGAATATC
Organism: uncultured Thalassospiraceae bacterium; assembly: GCA_965368165.1. Classification (GTDB taxonomy): domain Bacteria; phylum Pseudomonadota; class Alphaproteobacteria; order Rhodospirillales; family JAPHRK01; genus JAPHRK01. The sequence continues at coordinate 67,436 of CBDULT010000012.1, forward strand.
AGCAGAGAAAGTTCGACTTGCCTGGACCTTGTTAATATCGTCTTCAGCATCCATCAGGTTTTGATAGCTCTCCAGGGGGAACTTGGAGTCCACAGCAATGGAGCCGGGAGGGTTCGGCAAGAGCAAAAGACAATCGGCACGTTTGCCGTTGGAGAGGGTCGATTGAAAGGCATAGGCTGAGGGCGGCAGGGCATTCTTAACTAAATCGTTAAGTTGAATTTCTCCAAAAGCCCCCCGGGCTTGTTTATTAGAAAGGATATCCTGCAAGCCGACAACCTTGCTGGAAAGTTCAGTCAAATTACGTTGGGCCGCATCGATCACTGCGAGCCGTTCATGCAAAGCCGACATGGTTTCCCCGGTTTTTGAGGCATGTTGGTGGAGGTTTTCTCCTAGGCGTTGGGAAAGATGCCCAAGGCGATCTTCCAGAGTCTTTGAGATTGCGCGCTCCTGGGCCTGAACCCGCTCCGCCGCATGGTGCTGCGCCTGGGCTTGGCTTTCGCTCAAAGCAGCTAAGCGGCCTGCGAGTTCACTTTGCGATGCCGCCAAGGTTTTGGTGATTTCGGCTAAACCTTGAGTATTTTCTGCCGCTTCAGCCCGGCTTTTTTCACCGCGTAAATATAGGGCAATCATCAGGCAAAATGCCCCAATTCCTAAAACCAATGCGCCAAAAGCCAAAGGGTTGGTATTTATTATGTTTACTATCTGTTCTTGCATGCAGACACTTTGCCCGACCCTGATTAAGAACTCAAGAGGCAATTGCCTTGCTATAGCCCTATTTTGTGAACAAAATTAGGGTATGAAAAAATCAGAGGAGAGATTTATGGGTCGGGTTTCGTTCTTAACCACCGTCATATACATGATGACAAGCTTTGGGTTGGCAGTAGCTGGGGAAGTCGAAATCTCGGCAAAAGACCGAACCAATCTAGCGGTCACTCTCTATAGCAACGGCTTTGCTATGATCGACGAAACCCGGACAATTCGTGCCCTTAAGGGGATTAATAACTTTGCTCTGACGGGGATTGCCAACCAAATCAGTACGGATACGGTTCTCATTGAAGCTGAAGGGTTAGATGTCCTGGAAATTGGCTATGACAAAACCACCCTTTCTCCCCATACATTGCTCGAGCGCAACGTGGGCAAAGAGATTTTAATTGAGAATACACACCCACAATCAGGTAAAATCAGCCGACAAAAGGCAACGCTGATAAGCATCAATAACGGCATTGTTGTAGAAATTAATGGTGAACTTTATTCAAAAAACCCTAGTCAGTTCGTTTACCCATCGGCATTTAAGAACCAACTTCGCACGGAACCCGCTTTAACCTTGATGGCGGAAGCTGAGAACGAAAATCTAAAAAATGTTCATCTGAGTTATCTTGCGCGTGGTTTCAGTTGGCGGGCAAATTATATCGCCGTTCTCAACCAAAATGAAACAGCTCTTGAATTGACAGGCCGGGCAACCCTCACCAACTCAGGCGGAATGGACTTTGAAAATGCTGCCATGACCCTGATCGCCGGGCAGGTCAACGCGCCTCAAAGGGCTATGCGAAAACAGTTGAGATCTGCTCCCATGGCAATGTCAGCTATGTCGTCTGATGCCGTGGCTGAAAGTGCACCTCGGCAATCTTTCTCTAACCAACACCTTTACACTCTTCCTGGACTAAGGACACTCCGTGCTGGAGAGAGTAAACAAGCCGTGTTGTTTAAAGCCCCCAAAGTGAAACTTGAGCGGCGTTATGTGTTTACGGGAGGGGTCATTGGGGGATATCAGCGGGAAGAAACGCTAGAGAAAGCCAATCTTCGAATCCGTTTTATAAATAACTCTCAAGAAGGTCTAGGTGTTCCTTTGCCAAGTGGAACGTTAAACGCTTACAAAAAAGATAAAGCGGGCATTCTTCGTTACGTGGGGCAAAATAATCTTGGAGATATCCCTATTGATAAAACCGGGCAACTTGCCCTTGGCAAAGCTTTTGATATTTCCCTCAAACGTATCCAGACGGACTTTAAATATACCGGAAATAAAAATCGAAACTATGAAAATGCCTGGAAGTTGGAGATTTCCAATTCAAAAGCCGAAGAGGTCCTTGTCACCCTTGAAGAACGCATGCACGGTGACTGGAAAATTATTCAATCAAGCCAGAAGGTACAGTCTAAAACGGCCCAAAATGCTGTTTGGCAGATAAAAGTTCCGGCTAACGGAAAATCGACTCTTACCTATCGGGTTGCTGTTAATAACAGATAACCAAACTTCGTTTGGAATTATTTTAAGGGCTTTAACGCGCCTTGAGTTAAGGGACATAAATATTGACCTTTAACCCGGCTACCCTTATGTGGTGGGGCTTAAGACCTATCACAGAATTAAGAGAAGCCTATGGCCCTGCTGCCCATCCTTACCGCTCCCGACCCTCGCCTGAAGAAAAAAAGCCTTCCGGTTGAGAAAGTTGACGACGAAATTAAAAAGCTCATGAGCGATATGCTGGAGACCATGTATGATGCCCCTGGCATTGGCCTTGCGGCCCCCCAAGTGGGTGTGCTTAAGCGCGTGCTGGTCATTGACATTACCAAAGATGAAGAAACCGAAGGCACCCCTATGTGTATGGCCAACCCGGAAATTATCTGGGCTTCGGATGAAAAAGTTACTTATGAAGAAGGCTGCCTGTCGGTGCCGGAGCAATTTGCTGAGGTCAAAAGACCCGAAGAGGTAAAAGTTCGCTATCTTGACCAAGAAAATGAAATCCGTGAAATGAAGATTGATGGCTTGATGGCTACATGTGTGCAACATGAAATTGATCATCTGGAAGGTGTTTTATTTGTTGATCACCTCTCCACAGTGAAGCGTGGCATGATGATGCGTAAGGCGAAGAAGAGCAAAAAACAAACCATGTAAGGACCACCCTATGCCAGCCCTTCGACTCGTCTTTATGGGAACACCTGATTTCTCCGTCCCAATTCTTGAGGCTCTGATTGGGGCCGGACATGAGGTGATTTGCGCCTATAGCCAACCTCCTAAACCGGTCGGCCGAGGACACAAAACCCGCCCCACTCCGGTACATGCTTTTGCCGAAGAAAAAGGCATCGAAGTTCGGACTCCTAAGAATTTTAAAGACAACGCGGATAAGCAAGCCTTTATAGATTTAGAGGCCGACCTGGCCATTGTCGTTGCCTATGGCCTTATCCTTCCAAAGCCTATTCTTGAGGCCCCTCGCTTGGGTTGTGTCAATATTCATGCCTCTTTACTGCCTCGCTGGCGTGGAGCTGCTCCCATCCAACGGGCTATCCTGGCAGGTGATAAAGAAAGCGGTGTCACCATTATGCAAATGGATGAAGGGCTCGACACCGGGGATATGTTGATGGGTGAAACCATTCGTCTTACCCCCCGGACAACGGCTGAAGAGTTGCATGATAATCTTGCCAAACTTGGTGCTGAGCTGATTGTTAAGGCTGTCTCGGGGTTGGACGAAGGCCGTTTGGTCGCAGTGCCTCAACCTGAACAAGGGGTAACCTACGCCTCAAAACTTGAGAAAAATGAAGGCCGCCTGGATTGGTCAAAACCTGCTCTTGAATTACAACGGGCCATTAACGCTTTCACGCCTTGGCCGGGCGCAACATTTAACCACGGGGAAACCCGTATCAAGGTGCTGGAAGCTGAAGTGGTTGAAGCGAGTGGCCCCCCTGGCACTGTTTTAGATGATGCCTTAACAATCGCCTGTGGAGACCAGGCATTGCGACCTTTAAAAGTCCAGCGTCCAGGCAAAGGGCCGATGGAAACCCAAGCCTTGTTGCGTGGCTATCAAATTCCGCCTGGGGCTGTGCTGAACTGATGCCCCGCTATAAAATCACCATAGAATATGACGGCAGCGGGTTGGTCGGATGGCAACGCCAGGATAATGGCCCCTCGGTACAAGAAACTTTAGAGCGGGCCTTGAGTAAACTTTCCCCCAATGAGGAAGTCCCAACCGTTTTTGGGGCCGGGCGCACCGATGCTGGGGTTCATGCCCTCGCCCAGGTTGGGCATTTTGATCTCAAAGCCGATTTGACCCCCGATAAAGTCCGGGATGGCATAAATTATTACCTGCGCCAAACCCAGGTGAGTGTTCTTAAAGCCGAGTTGACCGATGGAGAATTTAATTCCCGTTTCGATGCCAAGGGCCGGGCATATCTCTACCGCATTCTTAACCGCCGCCCTCGGGTCGCCATGGAGCGAGGACGGGTGTGGCATGTAAAAGTGCCTCTTGATGTAAATGCTATGCATGACGCCGCCCAAGTCCTTATTGGCAAACATGATTTTTCCACCTTTCGGGCCACAAGCTGCCAGGCTCAATCGCCGCTCAAAACCCTTGATATGATTGAGGTTACTCCTCACGGGGAAGAAATACATGTGCGGGTCAAGGCGCGTTCCTTTTTACACCACCAAGTACGCAACATCGTCGGCACTTTAAAGTTGGTTGGGAACGGGAATTGGACCAAAGAAGACGTCAAAAAAGCCCTTGAAGCCAAAAATCGTCCCGCAGGGGGTCCCACAGCTCCTGCTTGCGGACTATACCTAACCGAAGTAGTCTATTGACAGTTCGTGCCCCAAACGATCTAAGCTTGGGATAATTTATAAACAGGAGGTTAGTGTGGCGCAGATTGGTGATAATCGTTCAGGTTCTGACAGTTCATCGGGAAAGATGGATCTCAGTCTCACACCTCAAGAAAGCAAACCTGTTATGGGCTACGCCGCCGTTATCCTTGGTATTGTCGGAATACCTTTTAGTGCCGTTTTTACCGTCATCGGTATCATCTGCTCTTTTATCGCTTTGTTTATGGGTCAGGTTTCTTTAGGGGTAATTGGCCTCCTCCTCGGCCTCGCCGGTATTATCACCTCCCCCATCCTCATGGGCCTAATCGGGGCCAGCACGATCTGGGCCTGGTTTAGCTAAAAGTTTTGCCTTCTTTGGCTTGAATCCTTGCCAGGCGAACCAATAGGCGACATGACCTGGCAACCGTTCTAAGCGGGCCCCGTTTGTATCTACAAGGGCGTCTTCTTTGATGGTCCATAAGTGTCCCATTTTGTCTTTTATTTGTGACGAAGTTGGGCCTGCGACGAATCTTTGCCCTTCGGCTCGATAGGCCCGGACAGTTCGAGTTTTAGTCTGACCAATCAGCACCACGCCTTGACCTCCCAGTTGGTCATTTACCACAGCCCCGCCCTCAAAGAGGGATAGGGGCCAGGCTTTTTCCTCCGTTGTCGTCCGCAAAGCGAAGACATAGTCTTTAGGGTCATGGCGTTTATTGGTTATTAAAGCCGGGAACATGAGGTCGGGAGAGTTAAAATAGGCTCCATAAGCGTTATGGGGCGTGTACTGACGGTCAAAGCCTGTCTCTAAAGACAAAACTTTACTTTTTGGGTGCTCTGTCCGCCATTTAATCCAACTGGTGATAATCACGGGCCGCACCTTGAGCTGAATATTAGAATCTGTCAGGGGGCCGACCACTGGTTGTCCGGTGAACTGGCTCCATAATGAGTGTGTTTGTTGATCATACATCAGTTTATTGGAGCGATAGAGAAAACCTGAAGACCCAAAAATAAAAGGGCGATCACGGCTCGAAAGCTTGGTTTCAAATAAAATACCTGATCCGCAAAGGGTGCAATAAGCCAAGGCCACCGGTACGCCGCCAATGACATCATTGAACATTTCGTGCCAATCCATAATGCGGAGGGGATAAGCGCGGGTATCGCCATTAAGAGCTACGCCAAACACCAAATCCTCATCTTGAAGGTAGGAAGCTTCGAGTGCAGAGATAAGCTTGGGGTTGTTAAGAGACGGAATTCCATCTTTACGTACCCCTCCCCAGGCAATCTCTTCTATACGAATTTTATGCTTGATGCCGGGGCTGAGGAATAGCCGGAAATCCTCATCAATTAGTGCCATGACATCAGCTTTGAAGGCATCAAAACCGTCAAAAGGCTTGATCTCTGGGTGACCTTCAAGCCAGAGCATCCAGTCAAACCAGGAAGGCCCATGTTGCTGACCTACTAAATTTACGAGAGCGGCGTTAATATCCTGATGAGACCCGACAAACCGTAAAGCCTGGATGAGAGCAGGAACCGCATCCAGCTTCCCTCGATCTGTCAATTTCTTTAAGGCAGCTAACCGTTTTTCCCGGGAATTTCCAAACAACTGCCGGGCCAGACTTTGAACAGTCTCTTCGGTCTTGATATTTTCAATTGGGGCCGACGTTTCCTCGGCTAAAGCCATAGGGGGCTGCAGTCCCCATAAAATGGCACATAACCCTAACCTAAGAAACTTGATCATTTTCGATACCTTCTTTTGCCTCAGATAGAGCATAGGGTGTGAGGAGGGTCGGACCAAAATCACTTTTTCGTTGAAAGCACGTGATGAAGGGCTGCCAAGAAAGGCCTTACCGACCTGTTGCTCATATATGTTTCTGATGCTCTCCACTTGACCTGATGAGGTAACCGGACTAAGTGCAGGGCTACTCTTCTAAAAACGACGCGAGTTGTCATGTCTGAAAATCAAAACCCCGGTTGGCGCGGTACGACCATTCTTTCTATCCGCAAAGGCGATAAAGTTGTTATTGCGGGCGATGGACAAGTCAGCCTGGGGCAAACGGTTATCAAAGCCAATGCCCATAAAGTGCGCCCTATTGGTGACGGTTCTGTCATTGTTGGCTTTGCCGGGGCAACAGCAGATGCCTTTACTTTGTTCGAACGCCTGGAAGCCAAGCTGGAACAATACCCAGGACAATTGACCCGCGCCTGTGTCGAACTGGCAAAAGACTGGCGAACTGATCGCTACCTGCGCAAGTTAGAGGCCATGATGGCGGTTGCTGACGAAAAAGTTTCTCTGGTTTTGACCGGGACCGGGGATGTGCTGGAGCCTGAAGACGGTATTATTGGTATTGGCTCTGGTGGCAATTATGCCTTAGCCGCTGCCAAAGCTTTGATCGACCAGGATATGGATATTGTTGATATCGCCAAGCGGTCCATGAAGGTGGCGGCAGATATCTGCGTCTATACCAACGAAAACGTTGTCATTGAGACCCTTCCTAAAAAATAATCGGCCTTAAAAAACTATGACCAATTTTAGCCCCCGCGAGATCGTTTCCGAATTAGACCGCTACATTGTCGGTCAAGATGATGCCAAACGTGCCGTTGCCATTGCCCTGCGCAATCGCTGGCGGCGGCAGCAACTGCCCGATGATCTTAAGGAAGAGGTTCTGCCCAAGAATATCCTGATGATCGGCCCCACCGGGGTGGGTAAAACCGAAATTGCCCGTCGTCTGGCTAAGTTGGCCCAAGCACCTTTCCTTAAAGTAGAGGCGACAAAATTTACCGAAGTGGGTTATGTGGGGCGGGATGTTGAATCTATCGTCCGTGATCTGGTGGAAATTGCCATTCATCAAACCCGGGAACGCCTGCGCAAACAAGTAACAGCAAAAGCAGAGCTCTCTGCTGAAGAACGGGTGATTGATGCGCTCGTCGGGGATAATTCCTCGGAGGATACCCGGCAGAAATTCCGCAAAATGTTGCGCGAAGGGAAGCTCGATGACAAGGAAATCGAAATCAACGTTGCCGATACGAGCGGCGGCGGCATGCCTTCTTTCGATATCCCCGGTATGCCTGGTGCCCAAATGGGTATGATCGACCTCACCGACATGTTTGGCAAAGCTTTCGGGGGCAAAACCAAACCGAAAAAGGTTAAAGTATCAGAATCTTATGCTCTCTTGATGGATGATGAGAGCGACAAGCTGCTTGATGACGATAAGGTTGTGCGAGAAGCTATCGAAGCCGTTGAAAACAACGGTATTGTCTTCCTTGACGAGATCGACAAAATCACCGTGCGCTCAGACCGCCAGGGCGGCGATGTCTCCCGTGAAGGGGTTCAGCGCGACCTGCTGCCTTTGATTGAGGGCACCACAGTAGCCACCAAACACGGCACCATCAAAACCGACCATATCCTGTTTGTCGCATCGGGGGCTTTCCACGTGGCAAAGCCTTCAGATTTATTGCCTGAACTACAAGGTCGTCTGCCCATTCGGGTTGAACTCAAAGCCCTGACAAGAAACGATTTTGTTCGCATTCTTACCGAACCGGAAGCTAATCTGGTCAAGCAATCCATCGCCATGATGGCGACCGAAGATGTGACCCTGGAATTTGACGACCAAACAATTGAAGAAATCGCCGACATTGCCGTAGAGATCAACAGCGGCGTCGAAAACATTGGCGCCCGCCGCCTGCATACCGTGATGGAAAAGCTCTTAGAAGACATCAGCTTCACCGCCACCGACCGCCCCGGCGAAACCGTCACCATCACCCCGGATGACGTCCGCAATAACGTCGAAAGCCTCGCCAAAGATGCCGACCTGAGTAAGTTTATTCTGTAGTTTGATGTTGGTGTGACTTAATCATTAATAAAAGGGCTACGGTAGACCGAAGCCCTTTTATTTTACTTATCGACAAGGATGGGAAATGCTTTTTTTCCAACCTTTGAGGCGTAGATTTTACGGCCTTTAACAGTAACCCAAGGACGGAAAATCAGTTTCTTATCTTTTGGAACAGGTGCATATTTTTTAGCCATTGCTAATCTCCATGCAAATTGGAGAGTATCACTTTGCTTGCACCAAACTTTAAAAACCACTACTTTGCAAATTGAAGTATATTGCGGTGGGTTAGAGGTTGGCTCTATGTCAGGAATACTCTTACCGACACGGAATTAAGAAAACGGAGTGCGCGCCAACGCACTCCGTTTTTGATTATGGAGTTATTGCTTTAAGCTCCTCCACAAACATCTTTCGAACTTTTTTATACCCGACTAGTGTCGTCAAAATTCGATAGTTACTTGAATTCTTGCGTATTTGACCAGCAATAATAGATGGGTGAATTCGTTCTTGTTTTGCTAAGCGTCTTACATCTTTGGCTTTTTTTGTAAAAAGGGCATCCGAAGCCCGTAAGGTACTTTCAGGTATTAATTTTTCAATAGCCCAGTTGTCAGCCTCTTTTTCTTTATTGTCGTTGTCGTTGCCATCAAGCTCATCCATGTACCAGCCTTCAACAGTTTGCCCTAAGTGGAGAACCACATGAGCTAATTCATGAAAGAGAACATACCAGAAATTATCCAGACGATCATGGCGTAGAGTCATGCCAATAACTGGCGTGCCATCTGGTAAAGAGGTTGCTGCACCATCAAGTCGCGTTCGTTCAAAGTGGTCCTCAAATACTAGGTGAATACCCGCTTGTGCTAAAAATTCCTTTGCGAGTCTAGGGCCATTTTCTAAAGCACTTAGACCTCGTAATTGAGAAATGAAAGCATCATCAATTGCTTCTTTGTCATAGCTGTTTGGAAGTGTTTGGAATTGGGCTTTGGCAAGTATTATGTATTGCCAAGCTTTTAAGCCATTTACTTCAGTATTTGACCGTTCAGGAGCAATTGTTTGCCTATAGTGGGGTTGCGCCAATTCTGGTTTTAAAGAAAACTTATCGAAAAAAGCCCCTACTAACTCAGCTGCATTTGCTTTAGCTTTTTGCGGGCTTTCAACAATAATATAGTTTCTTTTTTTCATCTGCCATACAGGCAACTCAGGGTATTCAATCTTTTCTAACTGTGTTTCTCGCAATAAAAGCTCGGCTGGAATACCCAGCCCCTTATGCAGAGCCTTAATCATTTGTTTGCTGAGGTCTCGTTTGCGGTTGCGGATTTCTGATACCCTCGTAGCGGAGCCGATATATGTGATGAGGTCTCTGTTTTCAAGCCCATTTTGTTCCATATAAAATTCAATCGCATCAACAGGGTCACTCTCTGGTACCGATCCAAAAATTTTATCTTCATAATCAGCAATTATAAGCCCCAAGAGAAGCATCCGTTCGTAATTATCCGTTCCTTCATCAGGATTAGCATCAATCAAGCCTTCCATCTCAATAAGGCGGTTTTCGTATTCTGATTCATTTTTAATTATTGTAATGTTCATAGCTACTCCCTCCGTCTGTTTGAGGTTAAAATTTCTTTTTGTCATATTCTGCGTGTGTACCAAACCATTTGATGAACACTTGTTTGCCTGGATAATTAATACCAACTAGGAGCCGGTAGCTGTTCCCTTTGATATTAAAAATTACTCTGTTTCCACTAAGAAAGGAAACAGAACCGAATTGTTGTTTAATATCATCTGGCCCGTTCCAGTTGGAATGTTTAACAAAATCATACCATACATCCAGGGCTTTCGCCGCATTTGGGTAATCTCTCTTAGCTCTCTCTATTGTTTTGCGACTAACTATATTCAACATAAAATGCTTTATTACATACCCAAAAAAATTAATCAATACAACATTACCAAAATGGGACATTTAGTAGGATATCCGCCCCGTTACAGTTTGATACAAACCGCACATAATGGGGTTACAGTGCGCCTTTATGGTCTCCATAGTTTATAAATTAAGGTTGGAGATTTTTAATGGGTATTCGTAATTCATCTGGTGGGTTTGGGGTTTTTGGGCTGGTTATTCATTGGGCCATGGCGGTTTTGATGGTGGCGGGGTTTGCTTCCGGACAGATTATGGAAGATGCCGACAAAGTAACTCAAGGGTTCTCTGTGATGGGCTGGCACATTATGATTGGGGGTGCCATTCTCGGGCTGGTTATTTTACGCATTTTATGGCGGCATATGGACCCCCCTCCTGCCTTGCCCGGCACCATGCCCGTTTGGGAAGTTAAGCTTTCCTGGCTGGTCCATATGGCCCTTTATGGGGTGATGATTGCCTTGCCAGTCACCGGGTTTTTAACTCTCACCACTTTGAATGTCTCGGTTCCTGTCACCGATAGCTTTACTATGGCCCCTTGGATGCCTTCAGCGTCCCTCAACGATGGGTTTGAAGAAATTCATGAAGCCTTGGTGGGTCTCATGATGGCCTCCGTCGGCCTCCATACCGTTGGTGCCCTCTGGCATCGTTATGTTAGCAAAGATGGTGTTGCCGAAAGAATGCTACCATTTTTAAAGAGGGCGTAAGAGCCCTCTTTATTGCCCCTCAAACGCCGGGCGCGCTCTTCGCGCTTGGCTTACGGCAAAATGGTACGCCGGGGCTTCAATGGCCCATTAAAAGAGCTAAAACAATGGGTTAAAGATAATTTGAGTTAGTTATCTGGTACAGCACCAAAGTTTTTGGCTCAATCTAGGTCTCTGAGAAGCCGTTCTAATTTATTCTCATCCAGAGTCTTAATTTTTTCCGCTAACACGTTGGCAAGTAAGGTGGCCTTGGCAGATAGGCCGGCGGTTTCGATGGGGACGCGGGGGTGGGAGAGATGGGCCAGGCGTTTGAGTTCTTCGGCATCATCCCAGATCAGGCCGAAATATCCGGCAACCTGCATAACAAACCCAGGGCCAGGTCGACCCCGGTGACCATGCTCTAAAGCCGAGATATAGGCCGAGGAGACTTCCATATCTTTTGCCATCTTCTTTAAAGTGATGTTACGAACATCGCGTAACTCACGAATTTTGAGACCAAAAGGGGTCATTTCAAGGGCACCCTTGAATAAAAAATCACCGAAGTTAATGGCAGAAAAATCTTCAATAATAGGCCGTTGAGGCCTTGGCGAACCATTTTGCCGTAAGCCTCGGGTTCGGGTGTCCCGACGGAAAATTGGCGAAGAGCCCCGCCCGGCGTTTGAGGGGCATCAAAACAATACGTCATTTCTTTTTCTTCAACATTACGATGAGGGCCCCTGTCCCTCCTTGTGAGGGGGTGCCGTAGGAGAAAGAAATAATCTTTTCTCTGTTGGGAGATTGGTTAAGCCAGCGCGGCACTTGGCTGCGCAGCACACCTTCTCCCATATAGCCTTTACCTGTTATCACGGTCACGCACCGTTTGCCATTTTCCACAGCCCCCTCAAGATAACGGTCCAAGGCCCGGTGAGCCTCGTTTTGAGTCATGCCGTGCAGGTCAAGGCGGCCTTCAATGGGGACCTTGCCTCGGCGCAATTTTTGGGCGGTGCGTTTGTCCAGGCCGGGGGCTTTGCCGTGAGACAACTCCGGGGCCTGTGGTTTTGGGGGCGGCGGTAAATCTAGGGGTCTCGCTTGGGGGTAGGTTGAGGGTTTTGTCTTTTTGCCTGTGGTTGGTTTGGGGTCTTGGTTCATGTCCCCTTTGCGGTCGGTAATTTTAAGGCGAACCGACTGTTTTTTCATGGGGTCAACATTGCTGGTGACCTTTTTCCACAAAGCAAGGTCTTCAGGACTAACATCCAGTGGATTCTTTTTCTTGCGGCGGTTTTGTGCCATTTGGCGAGAAATATTTTTCGTCATGGCTCCTTAAGCCACCTCGTCGTCTAGAAGCATGATATGCACCCGGCGGGGGCCATGAACCCCCAGGAGCAAGGTTTGTTCAATATCAGCGGTGCGTGACGGCCCGGTGATCCAGTTGACGGTACGGGGCATGAAATTGGCCTGGTTGCTTTCACTGCGAATACGTGACCAGGTCTCTTCATAGTTGCCCGAGATGTCTGCCGTTCGGAGCAGGACTATAAAGGTATCAGGGAGGAAATTAAGAGCTGTGGGGTTTTGCGGGCCGGACAGCGCGACCACGGTGCCAGATTCAGCCACACCGCCCCAAGCTGCAATCAGTCCTACATGGTCGGCATCTTCTGCATTGCCAAAGTTTACCGTCAGAGACGCTTCGTTGGCCCAAGGAATTTCTTGTAAAAGTGCCACCGGGGCCGCGCGAACAGCTTTAGGCTGGTTAGTGTTTTCCAGATAAACTTTAATCGCCGCAGGTATTTGCTGCACCTCGGTCAAATGGTCCAGGGTGCAATCACATTGGGTCGCCATTTTGGCGAAGGTCGCGGCCCGTTCTTTAAGATCGCCTTGCCCGCGTGAGGGAATGGTATTGGCCGTCGGATTGGCAAGACGGTGCTCAAGGGCTTGAACAGCTTCAGCCTCTAGCGGTCCTCGTTTGAGGGATTTGCGAATGTTTGCCAGCATGATGTCGCGAGAAGGCATCAGCGTTTTCCTCCCCGGTCAGACCATTGCTGTTGGAAGGTGCGTCCTTGCGGGGCAGGTAAGTCCCGTCCATCGGTCCAGGCACGTGCGAAAGGTACCCATTTAAAACGTCCTTTTCGCCGCCCAATTTTGGCAAGTAAGCTATATTTAAACCCTGCCAGCAGATGATAAAGCTTGGGTCGCTTGGCCATGAAAGCCCAAATGCCGAGAGCCATGCGGCTGATCGGGGTACTGAGTTTGTTATCATGTTCTCGTTGACGCCACACCCGGTTCATGGTGGGGATAGGAATGCGCAAAGGGCAAACCTCTTCACATTTACCGCACATGGTACAAGCGTTGGGCAGGTGTTTTGTTTGTTCGTGCCCAATCAGGTTAGGGATCAAAACCTTGCCCATGGGACCAGAATAAACCCAGCCATATGCATGGCCGCCGATGGTGGTATAGACCGGGCAATGACCAAGGCAGGAACCGCAACGGATACAGCGCAGCATCTCACGAAATTCGTTGCCCAGCATTTCACTGCGCCCGTTATCGAGTAAAATAACGTGGAATTCTTCGGGGCCATCCTGGTCATCATCGCGGCGCGGGCCGGTGCTGAAGGTGGTATAGACCGAAAGCTCCTGCCCGGTGATCGACCGAGCGAGGACGCGCAAGATGGTGTTAGCGTCTTCTAGGGTGGGGACAACCTTTTCGATGGAGGCCAGGACAATATGAACTCGGGGGAGAATTTGGGTCAGGTCGCCGTTGCCTTCGTTGGTCACGATGGCGGAGCTTCCGGTTTCGGCAACTAGGAAGTTGGCCCCGGTAATTCCCACATCGGCATTGATAAAGCGTTGGCGTAAAATAGCCCGGGCTTCTTCCAGTAATTCCTGGGGTTCTTCAAGAGACCGGTTTGGGTCGAGCTTGGTATGGGCTTCTTTAAAAGCTTCGGCAACCTCTTCTTTGGGCACATGAATAGCGGGGCCGACGATGTGGCTGGGAGGCTCATTGCGAAGCTGGATAATATATTCGCCCAGGTCGGTCTCAATGGGCTCGATCCCATTTTCTTCCAGATATTCGTTGACCCCCATCTCTTCGCCGATCATGGATTTGCCTTTGGTCACCGTTTTGGCATTGGCTGCTTGACAAATCTTGAGGACGGTTTCGTTGGCTTCCTGGGTATCCTGGCACCAGTGAACCTGTCCGCCGTTCTCTTTGGCTTTGGCCTCGAAGCGTTCCAGGTAATAATCCAGGTTATCAAGAACATCATTTTTAAGGGTAACGGCATCATCGCGGAGGGTATCGAACTCGGGCAAAGCTTTAATGGCCTTGGCCCGCAACATGGGAAAGCCGATTGATGTTTTGCGTAGGGCTTTTTGCAGAGTTTTGTCGATAAGGGCTTTATCTACATTGGCGTAGAAATCGGCACTGGTGGGTTTCATGTCTCTTCCCCCTCGCCAATCGCAGGGATATCAGTCATCCCCGCCAAAATTTCTGCCACATGGCGGACTTCCATGGGGGCGTTTTCGCGTTTAAGCTTACCCGCCATATTCATCAAGCAACCTAAGTCACCACCAACCAGGGTATGAGCCTTGGTTTCCTGGGCATCAGTGACCTTATCGCGGACAATGCGTTCGGAAATTTTAGGGTATTTGATGGAGAAGGTGCCGCCGAAGCCACAACATTCTTCTGCCTTAAGGGATTCGGTGAGTTCTAAGCCTTTCACGGAAGAGAGAAGTTTCCGAGGCTGGTTTTTAATCCCCAATTCACGAAGGCCAGAGCAGGAATCGTGGTAGGTGACTTGCTTGTCGAAAGTCGCCTTAACGGCTTCGACTTTAAGAATATCAGTCAGAAATGTAGTTAGCTCGTAGGTTTTCCCGGCTAAGGTTTTTGCATCAGCTTGCCACTGGCTGTCACCCTCAAAAAGCAGAGGATAGTGCTGACTGATCATAGCCGCACAGGAACCAGACGGTAGAACAACATAATCGAAATCTTTAAAAGCGGAAATAACCTGCTTAGCAATTTCTAAAGAATTTTGTCGATCCCCTGAATTATAGGCAGGCTGCCCACAGCAGGTTTGGCCTTCCGGCACGGTAATTGTGCAGCCATGGTTTTCGAGCAATTTGATCGTGGCAAAGCCAATGCTTGGGCGAAATAAATCAACCAGACAGGTGACAAACAACCCCACATCTAGGGGGTGATTATTGTTTGATGTACTAACCATTCAACTAAAATGCGGTTAATTTTGTGGAAAAGCAAGCTAGAAAAAAACTAAAAAAAACTAAAAAATTGCCTACATGGGGGAGGACAGAATCGTAAAAATAAGCTAAGTTAATGAAAATAAAATTTAACATGATGATGGGGTCTTGAATCCCTATTTAAGGATAGTACGCTAAGCCTATGGCAGTATTCGATTTTACCCACCACCGGATTATGATTGCCGATACTTGCCAGGATACGGTTGCCAAAGCGCGGACCGCTTATGCGCTCCAAGGCCTCACTAATTTTACCAGCTTTGAGTCTGGCTCAGAGGCTCTAAATGCCATTGATGTTTTTGACCCGGATGTGGTTATTGTTGGTATCGAGCTTAAAGATATTGATGGCATCGAACTGCTAGGTAAGATCCGCTCACACAATGGCGGTAAGTTTGCCAAGCTGCCAACGCTCCTCATGTTCGACAAAGATCATCAAAACCGATTGAAAGAAGCCAGTAAACTTGGCGTGGGGGGGGCCCTTCGCAAACCCCTCCAATCGGGCAAGCTTTTACGCATGACCCAAGTGGCTATTGAAAAAAGCCAACTTTCCACCTCTCCGCGAGTTGATACCTTTAAATTGGTTGAAGGGTCAGGGCCGATTGTTTCTGACGCGCCAAAACAACCAAAGAAGAAAGAAAAAAACCTTTCTTTAGATGGTGCCATGAAAATCGCCCAGACGGCCGGAGCTGAACTTAAAAAAGACAAGCCAAAACCTCCGGCGAACCCCCTGGCGAAATCAAAGATTAAACCAAAGGCAAAAGCTCAGGTTAAAGTGGCCCCTGCCGTCGTTGAGAAAAAAACAGCCCCCCCAAAACTCGTCCCTAAGCCAGAAATTAAAAAAACGGCTGAAGCAGTAAGGGCCAAACCCAAAGAGGCTCCGCAAAAAGCTAAGGTTGAGGTTGAAGCACCAATTGATTTGGGTGAAGTGCTTGATGCACATCGCCATTGGGTCGATACGGCTCATAAAGAGGGCAAACGGGCCGCTTTGAAAGCGGTTGATTTGCGGGATCAGGAACTCACAAAGGCTGACCTCACGGGAATTCAGATTGTCGGCGGCCTCTTTAAAGGCATGGATCTTTCCGAGATTACCCTTCGTAAATCCAACCTCAGCGGCTCCAACTTTACGGGGGCAACCATGATCAGAGCAAACTTAGCCGTTTGTCGCTTGAAGATGGTTAAGTTAAAAAAAACCAATCTGAGTCTCTCTGATATGCGCGGTGCTGATCTTTCTAAAGCAGACCTCACAGAGGCCAACCTCTCCAATTGCGATTTGGGGGGAGCTCACTTGGAGGGGACCAACTTAAAAGGGGCGAACCTGTCGACAGCCAAGGGCTTAATTGTCAGTCAAATCAAACGGGCTATCTACGACAATAGCACCAAAATGCCCGCTTATCTCTTAAAACAAAACAAAAAGAGTGCCTAGTTATTCAATGCTCTGGGAAGCAATAGATAATATTTGCCTTGTTGCTTCATGACTCCGGCACGCCCTAATGCTTCAGGACCGTGACCCCAGAAAAGATCGCCCCTCACCGTTCCTTTAATCGCCCCTCCCGTATCTTGAGCAACCACAAGGCGTCTCAAGGGGGTCTCAGGCTTGAGAGGGTCGGTGGTGTCAAGCCAGAGGGGAATTCCCATGGGGATAAATTGCTTATCAATGGCAAGGCTGCGTCCTGGCGTGAGCGGCACCCCTTGAGCACCGATGGGGCCTAGGCCTTTATCAGGGAGCGTCCTAAAGAATATATACGACTTGTTGAGGTCCATCACTTGGTTGGATTGACCCAGATTTTCCCGCAACCACTTGCGGATAGATTGCAGAGAGACCTCTTCGGTGCTCAGAATACCTCGGTTGACCAATTCACGACCAATGGCATAGTAGTCGTGCCCATTATGACCATCGTAGCCAATGCGCAGGGAAGTCCCGTCCTCAAAGGTCACCCGACCTGAGCCCTGAATATGCAGGAAGAAGGCATCAATGGGATCGTCGACCCATAAAAGTTCCAGCCCTCGATTCAGCAAAGCACCTCGCCGAATGGCGGCCCTGTCCTGGTAAGGTTGTAGGCGTCCTTGAACAACCCGCCCCGCCGTGCGTTTTCCCTTAAGAGACTCTTTGAATTTGCCTAAATCCACCAAGACCAAATCATCTGGGCGTTTATAAAGGGGGAATCGGTAGCGAGGGGTTGGAAAGGGGGACCCGTTCAAAGAAGCTTCAAAATATCCGGTGAAAAGCCCTTCGCCTTGAACCACATAAGGGCGGAACCATTTTTCAAAAAATAATTTCGCTTTTTGGTGGTCGTTTTTCTCAACATAGGCTGCTGCGTAACAGGCTTGTCTCCAGTTGGCCATAATTCCAGCGACGCCGTTACCGCCGAGGGAGCGCTCACCCGGCTGGCTGTTCAGCTTTTTGCAGCTTTCACGCACGGCAGGCATAACTGCGCCATGGGAATCGTCTGCCCAACCGGGTAATTGGTCAAAATCAAGCGGCAGAGTGACGAGTTCGTCGACAGGCGACGGAGCTTTCTCAGGGGTTTTTTCGGCAAGCTTGGGAAGGGCACAGGAAGCCAAGGTAAAAACCAAAGCTAATGAAATAAAGGTTTTCCCCCCTTGCATTGACTGCTGCCGCCTATGTAGGAACGTGGGTTGCAACCAGGAACCAATTGGGGTCTCGTGATTTTGTATCCCGGCTAAAGGTCCAAAGATCAACCACCTCAATCACTTGGTTGGGGTCGCCGTCAATGACCTTTCCGTCTTTATCACGGGTTGCATTGATCTGTTCCGTAACAAACTTAGCGGTCACAATGGCGTCACGACCGTCCATACCTGCTTCAAGCAATTCAACTGATTTAAACCCAACCAGATGGTCTTCAACAGTTTCCCCCGCATCTTCGCGACCCTTTATGGCATCGCTGAAGTTGGCAAAAACGTCAGGACTCAAAAGAGGTTTTAGGGCTTTACTGTCGCCATGGGTGAAGGCACCAAGGATCATTTCAAAAGCCGCCGTCGCCCCTTTTTTGAAGTCATTTTCATGGAAGGAACTGTCGGCAAGCTTGATTTGGGTCAGGCCCGCTTCAAGAGGAGTTTGAGGCTTTGCTTCCTCAGCAATCTCATCTTCATCCTCGTCAAAGCCTCGGCCCTGGTTGGCAGGTTGAGCCGACCCATTGCGATCAGGGAGGTGGACAACGTTATCATTGCCGTCTTCCTGGTTATGAGAGTCGGGGGCTTCGCGATTGTTGGTGAAGGGGTCTTTATGGTTGCCGTCGGTACCGTCTCGACGGCCCAAAACCCCCCGGAGTCGCAGGATAAGAAAGATCGCAATCATTGCGAACAAAATAATGTCTACGAACTGAAATCCTTCGTTCATTCTTTTTGGGCCTGTTAATGCTAGAACTTTAAGAACAATAGCTGTTATTTGGAGCGAGGTAAACGCATGAACAACAGTCATACGGTTGACTCTCTGCCCCTGTAGGTTAGATAAGCCGTAACGCAACGAAGAGCAAGGGATAGCCTGAAAAGAAATATTATGGGTTTTATTATTCTCCTCCTGTTTATCATCGTCCCCATCGCTGAGATCGCCATATTTATTCAAGCGGGGGATGTTTTTGGCCTCTGGCCAACCATTGCTGCCGTGGTTGGAACTGCGGTGCTTGGTTCATATTTGCTGCGCTCCCAAGGTTTGTCCATCTTGTTTAGTGCCCAAAAGAATATGGAACAGGGTGTTTTCCCTGTGCAGGAAGTCTTTGACGGCCTTTGTATTGTTGTGGCGGGGGCTTTGTTGCTGACGCCGGGCTTCTTAACCGATTCAATTGGTTTTCTGCTATTTGTTCCGCCCCTGCGAGCGGGGATAAGGACTTACTTTGCCTCACGCATGACCCTCCACACCCAGGCCTCTGGGGCTGGGTTTTCAGCCTATGGAGAAAGCCGTCCCTCTCAAAGAGGGCCAAATGGTTCGACTGTGATTGATGGAGAGTATGAAGAAGTTAACCCGGACGATACGGCTGAGATTGAAACCAAAGCCCCAAATCCCGACTCTCCCTGGTCAGATAAGGCTCCATAAAAAAAGCCCTCACCAAAAGGCAAGGGCTTTTTAAAACTTGAGTAAACGAAGTTTACTATTCAATAACAGACAGGTCTTCAGCAGAAGATTTGCCGTTACGGCCAGTTTGAAGTTCGAAAGAAACTTTTTGGCCTTCGTTTAAGGTGTTGAGGCCAGCGCGCTCAACAGCAGAAATATGAACGAATGCGTCTTGTGATCCGTCTTCAGGTTCGATGAAGCCATAACCCTTTGTAGGGTTGAACCATTTAACTGTACCAGTAGCCATAGTATTATTTCCTCTAACAGGAATGTTGTTTCGTATTTCACACCGCGCGAAATACGGAAAAAATAACGTTCACATTGTTAGGGGATAACTACGCTAAATCGTCTGTAAACTATCAAGCATATGAGCCTGTTAGTTACTTAGGTAACTCACAACAAATGCAACACGTGAGAAAGATATTTAGAGGATATCCAGAAGAAGTCAATATCTGTTGTTTATTAAGCTGAGACATGATAGCCAATCGCCAAGAGATTTTTTGAAGGGAAGGGAGCCCCATGAGCGATAAAAACAGCGACAAAAAAGGTGAAGATAAAGCCCAAGGTAATGTAGAGCAGCAAGCAAACGTGCCTCCCATTGCCATTAATGGACAATATACCAAAGATTTTTCATTCGAAGCACCAAACACCCCCGGCATTTTTTCTAAAATGCAAAAAACAGAACCAAAAATTGGGGTTTCTGTGGATGTAAATGCGGCTCGTTTGAATGAAAATACCTTTGAGAGCACTGTACAGCTACGCGTTGAAGCCAAAGTTGAAGATGATACGGCCTTTCTTCTCGAGCTAACCTATAGCGGCAATTTTACCATCAACGTTCCACAAGAACATTTAGAGCCGGCCCTTCTTATTGAGTGCCCCCGGCTTTTGTTCCCGTTTGCCCGTAACATTATTTGTGATGCTACCCGTGATGGCGGCTTCCCCCCCTTGATGCTCCAGCCCATCGACTTTGTGGCCATGTATCAACAACGGGTTGCTCAAGCACGCGCCGCCCAGGAAGAAGCTCAAGCAGAAGAAGCTAAGTAATTAAGTTTAAACCATAAATCGAAAAACGCCCCTCCAGAAATGGGGGGGCGTTTTTTTTAGACGATTACATCAACCATATGGCTTGAGGCAGCTTGAGCAGCAGCCTTCGCTGCATCTGTTACCTGGTCGGTGAGTTGAACGGCAGCTTGAGTTTGAGACTCCATTGCCATTTTCGTCATCGCAACACTCACTTCTTGCTGCGCCATAGCCGAATTAGTACTTACCGCCAAGGCGGCTAAACTTCCAAGGTCCATGGGTCCGGTCTCCTTTCTAGAGGTGGACGAAGGCAATAAGCCTATTCTTTAGAAGTTAAAGAGTCCATAAAGAGCCTATGATAAGCCTTTTTCAAAATTCTGATCCAAAGACCGTTAACCTTGAGGGGACCGATGTCACGGTCACCATCAAGCGGAATGCCCGGGCTAAGCGGATGATTCTTCGGCTTGATTCTAAAGTTGCGGCAGGGGTTGTGGTTACATTGCCTAAGCGGGTGCCTGTTTCAGAAGCCCTGGCAATGGTAAGGCGGAAAAAAGAGTGGATTCTGGATAAGCTCGTTAGCCAACCGGAGATCCTTCCCTTTATTGACGGGGGAATCGTGCCTTTCCGGGGGCGGGAGCACCGAATCCAGCATCATCCTGAGGCGCGAGGGACCGTTTGGCTCACCGATGGGGTGCTAAATGTTGCCGGAAAAGAGGCGCACCTCTCCCGGCGCTTAACCGATTGGCTTAAGAAAGAAGCCAAAAAACAACTCGTCACTCAAACGGACTATTTCTCCCAGCAACTTGGTTGTGCCATTGGACGGATCACAGTGCGAGATACCCGGACACGCTGGGGCTCTTGCTCGGCTCAAGGCAATCTGTCCTTTTCCTGGCGGCTGATTTTAGCTCCTGACGATATATTGGCCTATGTGGCAGCCCATGAAGTGGCCCATTTGAAGGAAATGAACCACAGCCCCCAATACTGGGCTGTCGTCGGGGACATTTTTCCGGAATATAAAGCTAAACGGCAATGGCTGAAAAAAAATGGTGTGGCTTTGCATTGTTATGGGAAAAATTAATTCTACCGCCGGATTCGGATAGAACCAGAGCTTCGAATGACTAAGATGGCTTTATGACTGAAACAAATTTTACTCAAGCCCTATGGCAAGCCGTGATCAATCGAGACCGTTGTATGGACGGGGTGTTCTATTACGCGGTCCTGAGTACAGGTATTTTTTGTCGCCCCTCATGCTCAAGTCGGAATCCCAAACCAGAAAATATTCGTTTTTATCGGCTGGCTTCCCTGGCTGAAAAGGCAGGTTTTCGGGCTTGCAAGAAATGCCGTCCTGAAAGGGTGGATTCTAAGGAGCCTGAAGTTGAGAGGGCCGAAAAGCTTTGCCGTATGCTTGAGCAATCACTTGAAGAAAAGGGGGCGTTAGAGACCTTTGCCGAGAATGTTGGCCTGTCCCCCGATCATTTACGTAAATCTTTTAAAACCGTAGTTGGCCTGTCCCCCAAGCAATATAGTGCCGCTTTGAAAAAAGGACGACTTCAGGAAGCATTGCGGGAAATACCGAATGTTGCTCAAGCAATTTATGAAGCTGGCTACGGGTCTTCTAGCCGCGTTTATGAAAAGGGCGACAGCCTTTTAGGGATGTCTCCCGCTACTTATGCTAAAGGGGGGCGGGGAGCTGAGATTGTTTTTGAGATTAAAGACAGTCCGTTCGGGCGTTTGCTTGTTGCGGCGACTGAGCAAGGGATTTGCCATCTTTCCCTTGGTGAAGATGATCACCTGATCGCAGAACTCCATAAAGATTTTCCCAAGGCCCAAATTAAACAGGGCGAGGGGCGTCTTAAGGGGTGGATTGGAGATATTCTCACCCATCTGGATGGGCGATTGCCCCACCTTACCCTGCCTTTAGATATTCGTGCCACGGCCTTCCAAGCCCAAGTTTGGCAGGCTTTGCAGAAAATTCCTTTTGGCGAAACCCAAAGTTATAAAGAAATTGCCTTATCGCTTGGCAAACCAAAATCTGCCAGAGCAGTCGGACGGGCTTGTGCCTCAAATCCAGTTTCTTTGGTCATTCCCTGCCATCGTGCTGTTGGCAGTGGTGGGAGTCTTACAGGCTATCGTTGGGGCATTGAGCGCAAAGCGGCCTTGCTGGAACATGAGGAAGTTTTAACGGCTGGGGCGAAAAATAAAACGTCTGGTCAAGGCGGGGAGTGAGAGTCATAAAGGGAGTATGACCGATGTTTTCAGCCCCACCCCTTCAAAACACCCTTTGCCTTCTTTTTTGATTCTGGTTGGGTTGCTGACTTCCTTAGCTGCCTTAGGGCAAATGTCTACCTCGCTCTATACGCCGTCTTTTCCAGCCATAGGGGCGGCCCTTGGGGCCTCGTCAGAGCAGGTCAATTTGACCCTGGCTGTTTTCTTCTTTGGCTTTTCTTTTTCCCAACTGATCTATGGCCCCCTCTCTGATCGCTATGGACGACGCCCCATATTGCTGATCGGCATTTCAATATATGCGGTTGCCAGTTTGGCCTGTGCCTACGCCTGGTCTATTGAAATGCTAATCTTTTTGCGGTTTTGTCAGGCTTTAGGAGCTTCGGCGGGGCCGGTTTTGGCCCGCGCTGTGGTTCGAGACCTTCATTCGGGCAGCCGCGCCGCACAGATATTTGCTTATATTGGCTTTGCCTTCGCGGTAGTTCCAGCCCTTTTCCCTGCGGTGGGAGGGTTTTTACAGGGGTGGTTTGGCTGGCAATCGAACTTTATTTTCCTCACGATTATTGCGCTTTTGATTGGCTACACCGTATGGACAATTTTGCCTGAAACCAACAAGGAAATTGGTAAAAAACTTACTTCTATAAATACCCTCTTCTCTTCCTATGGCTTGTTGGTTCGTAGTCCTGTTTTTCTTGGTTATATGTTGCTGGTGGGGGGAGTCTTTGCGGGGTTGATGGTTTTTACCGCCTCAGTACCGTTCCTGTTTATCCAGACCTTAGGGATTCCAGCCCAACAATATGGGGTTATGATGGTGACCACCGTAACGGGCTTTCTGGCGGGAACGGTCCTTGCTGGCTTTATGGCTAAAAGGGTTGTTGTTCAACGGATGGCCCTTTTGGGGGCGATTTTATCAATGATCGGGGCACTCGTCGGGGTTGGGCTTGCCCTTGCTGGGATTTTTAATCCGGTAACGGTGATTGGCCCGATGTTAATTTATTTAGCGGGTCTCGGCCTTATTATGCCCAGTGGCATGGCCGGAGCTATGGAATCCTATCCTCAAATCGCGGGTACAGCCTCAGCCCTCATGGGGTGTTTTCAAATGTTGGCGGCCACGGCAGGGTCTATGGTGGCAGGCTGGATTTCTCATCAAAACCAATTGCCTATGACCATTCTCATCCTTGGTTGTGCATTAATTGGCTTTATGGGCATGGTTACTTTGGTCCGCCCTATAAAGGGTCGGTAAAGGCGGTTAAAGGCCAATTTAATCAGTTTATCCTTTCCTTGCCTCAACGGCTTTATAGAGAATTTTTTACCGCGTAAGGGTTGAGAATCCTTGCCCTCTGTATGAACCCGCATTAAGACCTAGCTAACGCTGGAATAATGGAAAGATACTGGAAATGATTAAAATCGTCCGTGCAAAACTTCATGGTCTTCGGGTTACCGGAGCCGACCTTAACTATCATGGCTCCATTACCCTGGACCCTGAACAGTGTGAGTTGTCGGGGATTTATCCCATGGAGTTTGTTGAAATTTGGAACAAATCGAGCGGTGCCCGAATTTCCACCTATGTAATCTTTGGCGAGCCAGGGTCCCGCTGTTGCATCCTTAATGGGGCGGCTGCCCGCACCTGTCAGAAAGGGGATGAACTCATCATTGCGGCAGCAGATTACTGTGACCCCAGCAAGCTCTACGAAATTAAACCACGGATTTTAACTTACCTGCCTAACAATGAAGTGGATCAGGTCCTGGAATATGACGTCTTTGCTTCCGAAAAACGTCCCTATGATTTCCGTATCGTTGATGCCGACAAACATACGGTAGAAAGCTGCCATACTTATCCAAATGTGGATGTTACCGCCATCCGCGAGAGCCTAGAAGCAAAAGGCTGGGGCTCCGAAGAAATAGACAGCTTTGTGGCGAATCATTTTACTTTGTAGGTAACGCAAGCCTTTGGGCTTGCTTTGCCCCTCAAGTGCCGGACGTGCTTTATGTATGCGCAAGCTAAAAAGCTTGCTGCGTTCAAGTGCTACGCAGGCTCACGGCGACACGAATCGCCGGGCACGCAGTCGTGTGCTTATGTTGGAGTCTAGGTGAGATAAAATCATAAATTGGGCATTGAGGCCCCGCCCGACCATTCGGGCGTGAGCCAAGCGCGACAAGCGCGCCCGGCGTCTGAGGGGCAAAGGAACGATGTTCGCTTAAAACATCGTCTCAATAACACGGTCCGGAGGATTGTGTCCGTCCATGAAGGTTTGGATGTTGATCAGGACTCGTTCGCCCATGTCCACGCGGGCTTCGATGGTGGCTGAGGCCATGTGGGGCAGCAGGACCACGTTGTCGAGGCTGAGGAGTTTTGGGTTGATGGCGGGTTCATTTTCAAACACGTCAAGGCCTGCGCCAGCGATATCGCCATTGACCAACATGCGCGTGAGGGCGTTTTCATCAACCACTTGCCCCCGTGAGGCATTGATCACATAGGCGTGAGGCTGCAAAAGCTTAAGACGCCGCGCTGATAGCAGGTGATAAGTTGCCGGAGTATGAGGGACGTGGACGGAGACAATGTCCACACGGGCCAACATTTGATCCAGGCTTTCCCAGTAGGTCGCATCGATTTCGTTTTCAAAATCTTCCATCACCCGATGGCGGTTGTGGTAGTGGATGGACATGCCAAAAGCTTTGGCGCGTCTGGCAACGGCCTGACCAATCGCCCCCATGCCGACGATACCGAGGCGTTTACCGTTAATGCGGCTACCGAGCATCCAGGTGGGGGACCACCCTTCCCATTTACCACTACGAGCGACCCGTTCGCCTTCAGCAAGGCGCCGTCCGGTTGAGAGGATCATCGCCAAGGTCATGTCGGCAGTATCTTCTGAAAGCACGTCCGGTGTATTTGAAACTGAAATTCCTTTGCGACGACAGGTGGCGAGATCAATATGATCGACACCGTTACCGAAGTTGGCAATTAAACGCAGGTTTTCACCAGCAGAAGACAAGACAGCAGAGTTGATTTGATCCGTCACAGTTGGAACAAGAACGTCTGCTTCTGCAACGGCGTCTTTTAACTCGCTCAAAGACATAGGCTTGTCTTCGAGGTTCAACTTAACGTCAAACAGCTCCATCATTCGCGTTTCGATGATGTCGGGGAGTTTACGCGTTACCACGACAACGGGTTTTTTTTGTTTGTGCGGCATGCCGACATTCTCCAGTGTATTGTAAACCAAGTGGCTTGGTATTAACCTTAGGTGTTGGGTAACAATATTGGTCCCGCTCTGTCCAGTATTGAGTAGCCCTTAAAGACGATTTTGGGGTATTTTTTTACGAATGCCAAACATCAACTTGCTTAAAGGCCGATTATTCTCATGAATTTCATATTTAGGGTTCTCCTTCTCGTTTCCTTTATCGCATTTTTTTCGCCGCTTAAAATCGTGCCGGGTTCTCTTATGGGCGTTCGTGAGGCCCAGGCTGCTGCGGGAAAAGGAACCGGCCTTCCTTTGCCTCGATTTGTCTCTCTTCGTGCCAATGAGGTCAATATGCGGGCCGGGCCATCGGTCCGTTACCCGGTTGAATGGGTTTATAAGCGCAACAAATTACCTGTTGAGATTATTGCTGAGTTTGATACCTGGCGTAAAATTCGCGATTCTCAAGGCGGGCAAGGTTGGGTGCATAAAAGTATGCTGAGTGCTAATCGAACTCTTATTGTCTTAGGGAAGGTGCGGACCCTCAGGGCAAAACCGAATACAGGCTCAGCTGCCGTTGCTAAAATAGAGCCAAACGTTGTCGGCCTTATCAAAGAATGCCCACCAGAGATGGTGTGGTGCCAAATCCAATCCGGCGGCTATGAAGGCTGGCTGCGTCGTCAGGAATTTTGGGGTGTCTATCCAGGTGAAACCTTAAAATAGAGCGAGAGTTGCCCCCCTCAATCTTTCGCGCCCTCTTCCTTGCCCTGCCTGGCTTGAACAGGAGGGCCAATATTTTTGGCAACAAAAAAGGCGCGAGACCTTGAGAGTCATGCGCCTTTAGTATTCTAAGGTGGCTTAAGTTAAGCCTGCCCCCCAGAGAGCTTTAAGCTCTAGCTAATCTTACAACAACATCCACTTGCTTGATGATGGAACCTTCAGGTGCCGTGGGCATGTGGGTAATTGCTAACTCTTCGTCATCAATATCAGCCAAACAGCCGCTGTCTTCATAGAAGAAGTGGTGGTGGGCTGTTGTGTTGGTGTCGAAGTATGAACGACCCGCATCAACAACGATTTCACGCAACAAGCCCGCCGTTGTGAATTGATGCAGCGTGTTATAAACGGTGGCGAGGGAAACGCGAATGGTCGCGCCCAAAGCTTCCGTGTGGAGCTGTTCAGCGGTGATATGGCGGTCACCATTTTCAAAAAGTAGTTTCGCAAGGGCAAGACGTTGCCGAGTAGGGCGTAGGCCAGCAGTACGAAGACGATCGAGAACCTGGGTATATGGTCTCATGGTTCTAATTCCTCCTAAACTGTAGTTCCCATTTATAGGAGAACCATCATTTTTAAATATTTCCAAGCCACTACTAGGTTATCTTAAAATGGAATTGTTCGCAATATAAACTAGAATATTTCAAAATTAGTGTTCATGAAGCGATCTTGTTTGAACAAGCCCCCGGTGGGGTGGGTCACAAACTTCCAAGCAATTGTTCTTTTTTAGTGGAAAGCATAATGCTTTTTCAAATTTGACAAATTCTATACTGGCCCCAAGGGGTAAAATCATTAACCCTGGTCAATCACCCGTCAAAATTCGATCCACTAACTCTTTCACGGTCGGGATGAAGTTGTTTGAAAAGAAGGGGTCTTTGGCAAACTTAAAGGCGTTATGCCCGGCAAACATTAGTTCATTGTCGAGGTCACCGCCATGAGCGATGGCTTGCAAAGTTTTTTGAATGCAGAAACTCCGGGGGTCCGCCATGCGGCCTGTGGTGTTTTTTTCATTGTCGGCCCAGTTGCTGAACATGCATTGGCTTAAGCAGCCCATACAAGCCCGCTGGTCGGCCCTGATTTCCTGTGCTTCATCTTCACCGCAGAACACCAAAGTATTGTCTGGAGTTCTTAAGGCAACGCTATGGCCTTCACTCATCCACCCCTCAGCCTTTGTTTTCGAATCGGCAGAGACATGGAAGGTTCGGTTGCGCGGACCCAACGTGAGTTCCGCATTATTTTCCTCATCGGCTTCCGCCGCATAAGGAATTTGGCGTTCACTGCGGGCTTGTAATTTTTTAAGGAAGCCGTTGCGCACCCCTGAAGAATAAAATCCGGTGGGGCTGAACTTGTTAAGGTAGACATCCCCTTCTTTCAGGTTCATCAGGCGGCTCATCCAAGCCTTGGAGATGGGACTTTCTTGCGTGAGGAGGGGACGGCTACCAAATTGGAAAGCGATGGGGCCAAGCTCAGGGTTATCGAGCCAGTTTTCCCAGTCGCGTAAATACCAGACACCGCCCGCCATAACGATCGGTACATGCTCAAGGCCAACCTCGTTCATAAATTTACGGAGTTCGGCAACGCGCGGATAGGGGTCTTGGGGTACCTTGGGGTCTTCAACGTTAGAAAGGCCATTATGACCGCCCGCTTTCCAGGGGTCTTCATAGACCACACCGCCGAGCCACTCGGGATAATTTTTGAAAGCCCGTTTCCACAGGGCCCGAAAGGCCCGCATGGAAGAGACGATGGGGAGATAATGCACCCCGTAGCCAGCAACAATTTCAGCGACCTTGTAAGGCATGCCCGCCCCACAGGTGACACCGTGGAGTTTGCCCTTGGTTTGCTCCAGCACCTCTTTGAGAATGCGCTGAGTCCCCCCGGCTTCCCACAGCATATTGATGTGGATACGGCCATTACCCTGAGATTTCTCATAAGCCAGATTAACTTGAGTGACGCCGCCATTAATGGAAAACTGGACCATTTCTTCAAAGCGTTCGCGCCGGGTTTTGGCTTTGTAAATTTGTGGAATGATCTTGCCATCTGCGTCATAAGAATCAGCGTTGACAACGGAAACAGTCCCGACGGCTCCGGCAGCTGCAAAAGCGCCTGCGCTAAGTCCGTTTGAAACAGCAACCCCTTTGCCACCTTCAATGATCGGGAGAACTTCCCGACCGGAAATCAGAATGGGTTTGACGGTCTTCACGCATAGTCTCCTATTTCGGCAGTCCCTGCTTTCCCCCCAACAACCTAGTTAGATAAAGCAGTTTCATTTATTCACTCGAATATAGATGATTTAATTCAAATGCGAAGCCCTCAAATGGGACCGTTCACGAATTATTTCAATCTATGTCAGGTTAACCTATCCATAGCGGGAGGCAGGTCCGTAAACAAGGAATCAATGCCCCAGCTTAATAGTTTTTCAGCCATCTCAGGTTCATTCACCGTATATGCTAAAGCTAGGTAGCCTGCTTCGTGAATCAACCCAATAATATTTCTATCTATCGTTTTATATTCTGCGTGAATAGATTGGCAGTCGAGTTTTTCAGCAATTTTTGCCCAGTCTTGTGGAAAATCCTCAAACAAAACCCCGCGTGGAAGCTGCGGCAGGGCCTTCTTGGCGGCCTTGAGCATAGGGGGGGCGAAGCTGGATAGCAGAGGCCGGGGAAGGGTGGAGGGCCAGTAAGCTTCAAGAATATTTCTTAAGACCCTCAAGGTCTCTCGTTCCATGCCGAGATTTTCTTTAAGCTCAATATTAAGACCTAAACCATGATCTTGGCACAGGTCGATAACTTCTTTCAAAAGAGGAACCGATTGCCCATTACCTGCGTCTAAGTCAGAAAGATCGGAGATTTTTTTCTTGGTCACATCCCCGACCCCGTTGGTGGTGTGCTTGAGGTTGCGATCATGGATAACCGCCAGATTGCTATCCGCCGTCAAGTAAACATCAAGCTCAATCCAGGTTAGTCCCAGTTTGGCGGCGGTTTCAAAACTTTCCAGGGTATTTTCTGGGGCGCGCCCGGCGACCCCTCGATGACCAATTAATTTGGGCAGGGTTAACATTTGACAGCAAAAAGGGCAGCAGAATTACTCTGCCGCCCTTTCCCTATGCATGTGTCGTTCAAAGGCTTAGCCTTCGACGATTTCCAGGCCGGTTTCCTGGTCAACTGCTTTCAAAGACAGTTTCACTTTACCGCGGTCATCAATGCCGATGAGCTTAACTTTGATCTTGTCACCAACGTTGAGGATGTCAGTTACTTTGTTAACGCGTTCATTAGCCAGTTGGCTGATGTGGACGAGACCGTCACGGGCGCCCATGTAGTTAACAAAAGCACCGAAGTCCATGATCTTCACGACGGTACCGTCGTAGATCACACCAACTTCTGGTTCAGCAACAATATCATTGATCATCTTGATGGCTGTAGCAGAGGCTGCGTTATCAACAGCGGCTACTTTAACAACGCCGTCGTCATCAATGTCGATTTTGGCTCCAGATTCTTCACAAATATGACGAATCATTTTGCCGCCTGGGCCAATGATGTCTCTGATCTTGTCTTTTTTGACATTTACAATGGTGATGCGTGGGGCGTTGTCGCTTACATCATCACGCGCTGTTGACAGAGCTTTTTCCATTTCGCCGAGGATATGGATACGGCCCTCTTTCGCTTGGTCGAGTGCGGTTTCCATGATCTCTTTGGTGATGGAGGTAATTTTAATGTCCATTTGAAGCGAGGTGATACCGTCTTTGGTACCCGCCACCTTAAAGTCCATGTCGCCGAGGTGATCTTCGTCGCCCAGGATGTCAGACAAGATGGCAATGCCTTCGTCGTCTTTGATCAAGCCCATGGCAATACCAGCAACTGGGTTCTTAAGCGGAACGCCAGCGTCCATCATGGCCAAAGAGGCACCACAGACAGAAGCCATGGAAGAAGACCCGTTTGACTCGGTGATTTCAGAAACAACCCGAGTGGTGTAAGGGAAGTCTTCTTTGGAAGGCATCAAAGGATGCACAGCCCGCCAAGCTAGCTTGCCATGACCAACTTCACGACGTCCGGTAAAGCCTGTACGGCCTGTTTCACCAACAGAGTAGGGAGGGAAGTTATAGTGCAGCATGAAGTGCTGGCGATAAGACCCAGCCAGATCATCAATGATTTGCTCGTCAGAACCGGTGCCCAAAGTTGCAACAACCAAGGCTTGGGTTTCCCCACGGGTGAACAGAGCAGAACCGTGTGCACGAGGCAAAATGCCGACGTCGCATTGAATAGGACGAACGGTTTTGGTGTCGCGACCATCGATACGGATGCCGGTTTTGACCAGATCACCACGAACAATCTTCTTCTCCAAAGATTTAAAGCCGTCGGCAACCATTTCGCTTGGAACACTATCGTCATCAGCGAAAGCTTCTTTAACCTTAGAGCGAACATCACTGACCAAATTTTGGCGTGTTGCTTTGTCGCTCTCTTTGTAAGCAGTCCGCAAATCAGCTTCACCAATTTCAGTAATCTTAGCTTTAACAGCTTCTAGATTTTCTGGTTCAGCAGGCATTTCCCAAGGGTCTTTAGCACAAGCTTCAGCCATTTCGATGATGGCATTGATAACTTTTTGACATTCGGTATGACCAAAGTTGACAGCACCGAGCATGACTTCTTCGGAAAGCTCCGTGGCTTCTGATTCAACCATCATCACGCCTTCTTGAGTTCCGGCCATGACCAGGTCAAGAGTGGAATCAGCCATTGTGTCCATAGCGGGGTTCAGGACGTATTCACCGTCAATGTAACCGATACGAGCAGCACCGATTGGACCCATAAATGGCATGCCAGACAGGGTAAGTGCCGCAGATGCGCCAATCATAGCAGGGATGTCAGGATCGTTTTCCATGTCGTGGGCAATAACCATCAACATAACTTGGGTTTCGTTTTTAAAGCCCTTTGGGAACAAAGGACGGATCGGGCGATCGATCAAGCGAGACACGAGGGTTTCTTTTTCGCTCGGGCGCGCTTCACGCTTGAAAAACCCGCCTGGAATTTTACCAGCTGCATAAGTTTTTTCAGTATAGTTTACGGTCAGCGGGAAGAAGTCGATGCCTTCTTTTGGTTTCTTAGCGGCAACGGCAGTGCAGAGCACTTTCGTGTCACCGTAAGTAACAATAACGGCGCTATCGGCCTGACGGGCGATGCGGCCTGTTTCAATAATTAAAGGGCGTCCGCCCCAATCGATTTCTTTCCTAAATTCGTTAAACATGTAGTTTTTTCCTTACCACGTACGTTCTAACTAGGGACTCATTTCCGAAGCTAGTTGAGTTTATTAGGATTGATCAACGATCAATCCGCGTTCAAATGCCACTTAAGTAATAGGGAGTATCCCTATAACCCCTGGGTCTTGCGCCAAATATTTGGCGGGCCGTCGTTAAGGCCTTAAATGTGTTTTGCATCTTCTAAAATGTAGAGAGGCGCTCATTCACATGAGCGCCTCTCTTAATTTTGATTTTTAGCGGCGGAGGCCCAAGCGTTTGATGAGCTCTGCATAGCGTTCCGCATTTTTGCGGTTCAAATAATCGAGCAAACGGCGGCGTTGACCAACCAACTTCAACAGCCCACGACGGGAGTGAAAGTCTTTGTTATGCTCTTTCATATGTTCGGTCAGATTGGTGATCCTCTCGGTGATGATCGCAACCTGAACTTCTGGTGAACCTGTATCGCCTTCTTTGGTGGCGAATTCTTTGACGACTTCGTTTTTCCGCTCTGCGGTAATCGACATCGTATACTCCATTAAAAAATAGTTGTTACATATTCATGACCCGTACCGGCTTTATTTCAGAGCCAGTAATTCGAGCCAAAGCTAAGAGCTTTCCAGAGGCCATGACGCAGACAATGCTGTCTTGAGCCAAAACTAAATCTGGAAAACGGTTTGCCACATGCAGCAGGGAAACACCCTGTCCGTTGTACATGGAGCGGGCTTCTTCTTCCGTTAAGGCCAGTGCCGGGATGTCGTCCAGCGCGGTCTCAACGGGAAGTAGCCAATTTTCGGACGGCGCACTATTCCCTAGAGTGCTTAGTTTTTCAAGGGAAATCGCCATTTTTTCGTCAAACGGACCAACCTTAGTGCGTCTTAAGGCAATAATATGTCCAAAAGTCCCCAATTTAAGAGCTAAATCCCGGCCTAAGGCCCGAACATAAACGCCTTTACCGCAAGAGACTCGAAACTCTGCTTGGGACTCATCGGACGCATTGAGCAGTTCAAACTCATCAACCTGGACAAGGCGTGATTTAAGAGTCACTTCTTTGTCAGCCCGGGCCAGGGCGTAGGCTCTTTCTCCATCGACTTTGATGGCAGAATAGATCGGTGGTGTTTGTTCAATTTCACCGATAAAGCCAGGAAGGGCTGTTAAGATTTCTTCTTCGGTTGGTCGCTTGTCACTGCGGTCACAGATATCGCCTTCAGCATCATCGGTTTCAGTGGCTTCACCCCACTTGACGGTGAATTTATATTCTTTGCTGCCAGCCATAGCATAAGAAACGGTTTTTGTCGCTTCACCCAAGGCAATGGGGAGGATGCCCGTTGCGAGAGGGTCAAGGGTGCCACCATGGCCAACCTTGGCCGCTTTTGTGTGGCGACGCACGGCGCCAACAACTTGGTTGGAACTCATTTCCAGAGGCTTGTCGATTGCCAACCAGCCGTGGAGGGGAAGCCCCCTGCGTTTACGCCCCATCTTCGTCTTCTTCGTGGTTCAAATCACGCGCAACTTGGGGGTCACGAAGCAGAGCGTCAATATGGCTGGCTTCGTCAAAGGTTTCATCCGGTTGGAATGAAATTTTTGGGGTATGGCGTAACTTTACCTGGCGAGATAATTCGCCCCGCAAATAATCCCGAGCCTTATTTAAGGCCTTTACGGCCCCTTCCGGGTCTTTGCCGCCCAGAGGGGTGACGAAAGCCGTGGCATTTTTAAGGTCTGGGCTAACACGCACTTCCGTAATGGTGACCAGAAGGTCTCTTAAGGCGGGATCGCGAAAATCTGCGCGGGAAATACTCAACGCCAAAACATGGCGCAACTCTTCCCCAACCCGTAATTGCCGTTGACTAGGTGGCTTGCCTTTACTTCGTGCCATTTTAAATGTCCCTCAAACGCCGGGCGCGTTCTTCGCGTTAGGCTTACGCCCGAATGGTCGGGCGGGGCCTCAATGGCCCAGGTAAAATAGTTAATTTATACCCCAAATTCAGATTCTCAAAGAGGCTAAAATTAACGTCATTCCCGCGAAAGCGGGAATGACCAAAGGGATTATTAACCTTAACTCTTACTCTTCCAACTGCCTTGCGACTTCGGTGACTTCGAAACATTCGATGACGTCACCTGCTTGGATATCAGAATACTTTGCGAAGGACATGCCACATTCGTAGCCTTCTTTAACCTCTTTCACTTCGTCTTTGAAGCGTTGCAAGGTCGATAGGTCGCCTTCGTGGATAACCACATCGTCACGCAGCAAGCGCACTTTGGAACCCCGCTTAACCACACCGCTGGTGATCATACAACCGGCAACCTTACCCACTTTCGTAATGTTGAAGACGTTGCGGATTTCGGCGTATCCAAGGAAATCTTCCTGCATGGTCGGTGCGAGCAGACCAGAAAGGGCGTTACGGAGATCGTCTACCACGTTGTAGATGATTGAGTAATAACGGATTTCAATGGAATCCCGTTTAGCCATATCCCGGGCTTGTGGGTTAGCACGAACGTTAAAGCCAATAATCAAGGCATTAGATGCGCGGGCCAAGGTGACATCGGATTCGTTGACACCGCCAACGCCGCTGTGGAGAACCCGAACCTTCACTTCGTCGGTTGCCATGCGTTCCAAAGCCCCGGCAATGGCTTCAACAGAGCCTTGAACGTCGGCTTTAATGACCACGGGTAACTCTTGAACTTCACCTTCTTTGGCTTTGGCGAACATTTCTTCGAGGGTGCCACGAGAAGCAGCCGCCGCACGCGCCTGGCGTTCTTTGCGTTCACGGAACTCAGCAACTTCACGTGCGCGCCCCTCAGATTTAACCACAACCAGGTCATCGCCCGCAGACGGAACGCCATTTAGGCCAAGGACCTCAACAGGAACGGCGGGGCCTGCGCCATCAACGTCTCTGCCATGGTCATTCACAAGAGCCCGTACCCGGCCCCATTCCTTGCCGGCAACAATAATATCGCCAACTTTTAGAGTGCCGCGTTGAACCAATACGGTGGCAACCGTTCCCCGGCCCCGTTCCATTCTGGCTTCGACAACAACGCCTTCGGCTGTGCGATTTGGGTTGGCTTTAAGGTCGAGAATTTCTGCTTGCAGAAGGATCGCTTCTTCAAGCTTGTCCAGGTTCAGGCGTTTCTTGGCAGAAACTTCAACCGCCAAAATTTCACCGCCCATTTCTTCAACAACCAATTCATGGCTCAACAATTCGGTGCGGACACGATTGGGGTCGGCACCAGGTAAATCCATTTTGTTGATGGCGACAATAATAGGCGCGTTTGCGGCCTTGGCATGGTGAATAGCTTCAACAGTTTGAGGCATAATCCCGTCATCAGCAGCCACAACCAAAACCACGAGGTCAGTTACGCTGGCTCCCCTCGCACGCATGGCACTAAAGGCAGCGTGACCAGGGGTATCGATAAAGCTAATTTTATCACCACTTTCCATGGTGACCTGATAGGCCCCGATATGTTGGGTAATACCGCCCGCTTCGCCATCGGCAACATCGGTGGCGCGCAACGCATCCAAGAGCGATGTTTTACCATGATCAACGTGGCCCATTACGGTCACGACAGGGGGACGAGGAAGGCGTTGGCCCTCAACATCTTTAATACCCTCAAGACCAATTTCAACGTCGGCTTCACTAACCCGTTTGACTTTATGGCCAAATTCTTCAACCACTAACTCAGCAGTATCGCCATCGATAGATTGAGTGATGGTCGCCATAACGCCAAGCTTCATCAGAGCTTTGATAACGTTACCGCTTCTTTCTGCCATCCGGTTGGCAAGTTCCTGGACGGTTAAGACTTCAGGAATAACCACTTCACGGACAATTTTTTCATCCCGGTTAAGCAAAGCTTGTTGCTTAAGCCGCTCTTTTTCACGGGCACGTTTAACAGAAGCCAAAGATCGTGTGCGGCCTCTGCCGTCAGCATTATCCAGGGCTTGGTTGATGGTCATCTTGCCACCGCGACGTCGAGAATCACCGCGTTTCGGAGCCGCGCGTCGCTGCTCTTCAACCTTTTGCGGGGCTTTCTTGGCTTTGATGGGGCTAGGGTCTTTGGCATCAACCGTCAGTTTTTTCTTCCGCTCGGCTGGTTTAGCCTCAGGAGTTGACTGAGGCTCTTTAGCAGGGGCAGGTTTTTTAGGTGCTTCCTCTACTTTAGGCTCAGTTTTAGCTTCGGCAGCAGCTTTAGCGTTTGCCTCTTCTTCTGATTTGCGCGCAGCTTCTTCCGCTTCTCGCTTCAGGGCCTCTTCGGCTTCCTGTTGGGCACGGCGGGCTGCTTCTCGTTTTTCGTTTTCAGCGGCGTCTTCTTGGGCTTTCTGGGCAAGTTGGATGGCCCGAACTCGCGCGGCTTTTTCTTCGTTGGTCAGGTTGCCAACGGGTTTTTCTTTAACAGGCTTTTTAACCTTTTCTTCTTTGACGACCTTAGGTTCTTCGACCTTGGGCTCAATGATCGGAATTGGGGCGTCTTTGACTTCCTTCATCTTGCCGCCACCGGCTTGAGTGTAAGTCCGTTTTTTGCGCACCTCAACAGTCACCGACTTAGACCGGCCATGGGAGAAGCTTTGCTTAACTTCGCCTGCTTCGACGGTCTTGTTAAGCTCCAACTTTCCAGGCCGTGCGAGGCTCAGAGTTTTTTTGCCGTCAGTGGTTTTCTTGTCCGTCATAGTAGCCCGACTTCCATCAAATTCTTAAATCTTACGTTTCTTTGTCATCATCGTGAGGCTGAGACCCCGCCCGAAACCCAATGAGTTTCTGGCAATACCCCAGCGCTTTGTCAGCCAATCCACGAGAAGTCAGGACCAGATGAACTGTATTATCCCGACCAATTGCGGCGGCAAGCTCAGCACTGTTAAACAGTTCCACTAAGGGGACGTCTGGTGCTAAAGCCTTTATCTTTCTTCTGCCGTCGTCGGCTCCATCAGCAGCCGCAAACAACAAACTAACCTTACTGTGGTTGATGGTCTGGTCTTTCAGGCAGGCTCTCACTTTTTCGTAGCCCGCAACAACCTTTCCTGAGCGCCGCCCTAACCCAATAAGATCAAGACACCTGCCAACCAAGAGAGCTTCGATTTTGTCGGCCAAATCAGACGGCACAACAACTTTTTTTCGCGCTCCTTTGGCGAAGGCATTTTTCCCGCAAGCCGTATTGACCACCTCGCGGGTCGCACTCAACCACAATCCCCGGCCTGGAAGTTTCCCGTCAATATCAGGGACGACTTCTTCGGTCGGGCCAACCACAAAGCGTATTAGACGTTCCTTAGGAAGAACCTCGCCGGTTACCAGACATTTTCGCTGGGGCTGTCCATCCTTCATGAGTATCTAATCCGCTCCGCTTTATTCTCCGTCGCTACCTTTAGCAGGTTTAGCAACCTCTTCATCTTCAAACCAGTGGGCCCGCGCTGCCATGATGATCTCATTGGCCTGATCTTCGTTGATAGAACCTTTGGGAAGGATTTCCATCAACTCGTCAGAGGCCAGGTCGCCAAGATCATCTAAGGTTTTGATCTCTTTTTCACCAAGAGAAACCAAGTGACCCGGCAAAATACCTTCAAGAGCCGCAACTTCGTCGCTGACGCCAAGTTCTTTGCGCTTGTCTTCCTGTACCTTTTCCAAGCCTTCTAAGAAGGCGCGGGCACGGGCGCGAAGTTCTTCGGCAACATCGTCATCAAAGCCTTCAATGGTTGCCAAGTCAGCGCGAGGGACGAAAGCGACTTCTTCCACTTCTGAGAACCCTTCGGTAACCAGCAGGTGGGCGATAACGTCTTCAACGTCGAGGGCTTCAACAAACATTTGAGAAAGGCGGTTGAATTCTTCAACCCGGCGCTCAGACTCGGTGCTCTCGGTGAGAATATCAATGTCCCAGCCGGTTAGCTGAGAACCCAAACGAACGTTTTGTCCACGGCGACCAATGGCAAGGCTCAATTGGTCATCGGGTACAACCACTTCAATTTTATCGGCTTCTTCATCGAGAACAACTTTAGCAACCTCTGCAGGAGCCAATGCATTCACGATGAAAGTTGCCGGATCTTCCGACCATTGAATGATGTCAATTTTTTCGCCCTGCAGCTCACCTACAACGGCTTGAACACGAGAGCCTCTCATACCAACACAAGCACCAACAGGGTCGATGCTGCCATCGTTGGAAAGAACGGCAATCTTCGCTCTGGAGCCAGGATCACGGGCTACGGATTTGATTTCAATGATACCATCATAAATTTCTGGCACTTCCTGGGTGAACAGACTGGCCATAAATTGAGGATGGGTCCGGGAAAGGAAAATTTGCGGCCCCCGCTGTTCTTCACGAACATCAAGGATATAGGCGCGAATCCGGTCACCGTTATTAAAATGCTCACGCGGAATGGTTTCGTCCCGACGGAGGAAGGCTTCAGCCCGACCGAGGTCAATGGTCACGTTGCCAAATTCAACCCGTTTGATCACGCCGTTAATGGTTTCCCCGATGCGATCTTTATATTCGTTGAACTGACGTGCCCGCTCGGCGTCACGTACTTTCTGAACGATAACCTGTTTTGCCGTTTGGGCAGCGATGCGCCCAAAGTCGATGGGAGGCAGCGGATCAACCAAGAATTCACCGAGAACGGCGTCTTCTTTAATGGCTTGAGCTTGTGCCAAAGTGGCCTGCATCGCCTCGTCTTCGACTTCCTCGACAACTTCTGTGTAACGGGCAAGAGTTATCTCACCTGTTTTTTTGTCGATGGCAGCACGGATGTCCCTATCGTGGCCGTACTTAGAGCGTCCGGCTTTCTGGATAGCTTCTTCCATGGCTTCGAGCACTTCATCGCGCTCAATGCCTTTATCTCTTGCTACGGCATCAGCCACTTGAAGCAATTCTGGGCGCGGAAGCCCCGCGGTCATTTCACTCATTGTCCCGCCTTACGTCCTTGTTGTTTCGTTGCTTTAATCATGTCGTCAGTGATAACCAATTTTGCTCGACTAATATCGGCAAAAGCCACGACCACCACATCATCTCCAACGTTCATCTTCACCATGCCGTCTTCAATTCCGTCGAGGCAGCCTTTAAACCGCCTTTGACCGTCTATAGGACGGGCTAACTCAATTTTTGCCACTTGACCGGAAAACCGTTCATAGTCGCGTTCACGCACCAAAGGTCTATCCAGACCCGGCGAGCTGACTTCCAGCGTGTAGGCACCATGAATAGGGTCTTCCACATCAAGGATCGCTGAAACGGCTCGACTGATTTCGGCACAGTTTTCAACAGTCATGGCGTTCTCGTCTTTACGCTCTGCCATGATTTGCAAAATACTGCCTTCTTGCCCCATCATTTCTATTCGAACGAGGGTAAATCCCATATCGTCCAAAGTAGGTTCAATCAGGCGTTCGATTTTTGCAGGGTTTCCCATGCTTGCCTTTATCAGTCTGGTGTCATTTCTCAGGCTGTATTTTCAAGAATCGGATCTTGAGAATGCCTAGCCCATAAACAAAAAAGAAGCGGGCCGTTGCCCACTTCCACTTAAACCTGAAGTGCATCCAGGCCTTCAATAAATCTGTGTTGTGGGTGTTATAAATGAGTTTCCGTGAAACTCAAGCGATTTTGTTAGATTTGCTATATGCAAACCCTTAGCCCCTCAAGTGCCGGGCGGGGGCTTTGTTGGACGCAAGCCTAAATGTTTGCTGCGTTCAAGTGCCACGTAGGCTCACGGCGACATGGGTCGCCGGACCCGCAGGCGCGGCCCTTGGGGGAGCTAATGCTTGATACTCTTTTTTTGAATGGGCTATTGAGGCCCTGCCCGACCATTCGGGCGTGAGCCAAGCGCGAAAAGCGCGCCCGGCACCTGTGGGACTAAATACCAAACTATCTCACTTTCCGAAGGAAAGTGAGATAACTGCTTTTAATACCCTGTTTGAGAGCCTTCGCCTCATAGCGCGTTTCGGGCCAATCGTTGGGGCGGGTGCGCCAGTCGCTGGGTTTTTTGGCGGTCCATTGAAAACGGTCATCCGCTGTCAGATGGCGCAAAGCCCAGCGGACATATCCGGTATGGTCGCTGCCAAAACGGAGCTCGGCATTGTCTTTAAGGAGGCGCGCAATAGCGTCCATATTTTCGGGCGAGATAAAGCGACGGCGGTGATGCTTTTTCTTAGGCCAGGGGTCGGGGAAGAGAATAAATAGACGCGCGATGGATGCATCGGGCAGGGAATCGAGTAAGGGTCGGGCGTCGTCATCGAGGATACGAATATTTTTGAGATTTTTCGCGTCGATATGATGGAGAGCGCTGGCAACGCCATTAATAAAAGGCTCGCAACCGATCAAGCCAATCGCTGGGTTCATCTCCCCTTGGGCCGCAAGATGTTCGCCGCCGCCAAAACCAATTTCTAACCAGATATCGTCTACGGGTTTGTCAAATAAGGAGTTGGGGTCGAGAGTTTCCCCTTTAGCTGGGGCGACGACCCTAATGGTTGGCAAGAGGTCATCGACCAATTTTTGACGGCTCTCACGAAGCTTATGTCCGCTCCGGCGTCCGTAAAATCGCCGATGTTCTTTTTGGTCTGTCATATCTTTATCGGCTTTTATAAAAGCTTCCTGTCGCCCTTAATTGATTAAGAGCGACAGGAATTCGTGAACGGCTCTTAACAAGCAGCTTTAATTTTGTCAGCTAAGTCTGTGCTCTCCCAAGAGAACCCACCGTCAGTTTCTGATGGGCGACCGAAGTGGCCATAAGCAGCGGTCCGGGCATAGATTGGACGGCTAAGGGCAAGGTGCTCACGGATGCCGCGAGGCGAGAGGTCCATAAGGTCTTGCAGAATTTTAGCCAGCTTGTCTTCATCCACTTGTCCGGTGCCGTAGGTATCTACGTAAACAGAAAGAGGTTTGGAGACGCCGATGGCATAGGCCAACTGAATGGTGCAACGCTCTGCGGCACCAGAAGCAACCACGTTTTTCGCCAGGTAGCGAGAAGCATAAGCCGCTGAACGGTCAACCTTGGTGGGGTCTTTACCTGAGAAAGCACCGCCGCCATGAGGGGCTGCGCCGCCATAGGTATCAACGATGATTTTGCGACCTGTGAGGCCTGCATCACCGTCTGGACCACCAATAACAAAACGTCCGGTGGGGTTCACGTAGAATTCTTCATCAGGGCACATCCAGCCGTCGGGAAGAACCTTCTCAACGTAAGGACGAACCAATTCACGAATTTCATCTTGAGTAAGGTCTTCAGCATGCTGGGTTGAAACCACCACCGAGGTGGCTTTTACGGGTTTACCGTCAACATATTGCAGGGTCACCTGGCTTTTTGAGTCTGGCTCTAGGCCTTTTGCAGCACCGCTGTGACGGGCAACAGCCATTTCTTTCAAAATATTATGTGAAAAAGCTATGGGAGCTGGCATTAACTCTTCGGTTTCGCCACAGGCGTAGCCAAACATAATACCTTGGTCGCCTGCCCCTTCGTCTTTATTGCCAGCAGCATCAACGCCTTGAGCAATATCAGAAGATTGTGAGTGAACATAGACATCGACAGAGGCATTTTCCCAATGGAAGCCCTCTTGCTCATAACCGATATCTTTAACCGCATTACGGGCCAAGTCTTCCATAACGGATTTGGTGATTGATGCCGGGCCACGGACTTCACCGGCCAAAACAATTTTGTTGGTGGTGGTCAGGGTTTCAACGGCGACACGAGAAAGAGGGTCGGCAGCAAGAAAGGCATCGACAATTTCATCAGAGATGCGATCAGAAACTTTATCGGGATGTCCTTCAGAGACGGATTCGCTGGTAAAAAGATAGTCAGATTGAGACACAACTGGTCCTTCCGGTAATTAGGGTCCAAATTTGTGTGGAAGTTTGGGGCTTAGGCCATACTTGTCCACTTAGTGCCATTTTTTTACGTGGTGGCAAGTAGTGCAAATCCCCACGGTTGCTTAAGTTAACCAAAGCAACGGGGCCTTTTCGCATTTGGAAAAGGCCCCGTCAAGCTTTAGTATATGCCCTCAGTCGCCGGATGGGTCAGTCGACCCCTTGGGCTTACGCCGAAATGATTCGGCGGGGCCTCAATGGCCCATTGTAGAACAGGTGCTGTGCACCAAAAACTATTCTTCGTCGGCGGCGTTGGCCAATGATTTGGTTAGCTCAAATAAACGTTTGCGAACAGATTCATTAGTTACCCGGTAATAGGCCCGAACCAGCTCCAAAGTTTCCCGACGCGTTAGAGGATCAGCATCTTCTTCATCTGGGTTGATGGCAACGGGGCGGCCTTCACGAAGGTCGTCGTTCATGTCGTCATAGAAGAAAGAGATTGGCACATCTAAAACACGGCTGAGATCGTAAAGACGGCTGGAACCGATCCGGTTGGCTCCCCGTTCGTATTTTTGGATTTGCTGGAAGGTCAGGCCAATCGCTTCGCCTAATTTTTCCTGACTAAGACCTAATAACGTCCGGCGGAGTCTGACCCGACTACCCACATGGATATCAACAGGGTGAGGTTTGCCCGGAACGCGGGGTTCAATATAAACTTGTTTCGCTGCTGGTCCGCTTCTTGATTTGCTCACGGTTATATTCCCATAAATGTTGCCGCCTACGTATAGGTGGTTGGTGAAGGAGGGAGATTCTCCAATTTGTATATCAATAAACACAGGATAAGCCACCTAGGACGGGTAGGTCAACAAATAATTAATACTAAAGTATGTATATACTAAAGTATGTAATTTGGGGTCCTAAAGGGCTCTGCGATGGAGGAAAAAAGCCAGGGCAAAAGAAAATACAAGCAAAATACCTAGAAGGAAATTATGGTAAGTACTGTAAGGGGTTGGGTTGCTCAAAGCTTGGGGTAGGCGGCTATCAAGGACAGCCTGTTGGCCTAAGTCAAGCTGGGCAATATTTCTTCCGTAGGCATCGAAAACAGCGGAGATACCCGTATTGGCTGCTCTTATGAGGGGGATTCCTTCTTCAACAGCCCTGATTTTAGCACTGGCTAGATGCTGATAAGGCCCCGAACTTTTCCCAAACCAGGCATCATTTGTTAGGTTGAGGAACCATTCAGGGCGATTTTGAGGGCTGTAAAGCTCTCCGGGAAAGATCACTTCATAACAGATGAGAGGGCTCAGAGCAGGTAAGCCAGGAATTTGTAAAGTACTGGGGCCGGGACCAGGGGTGAAATCGGTCCCCCCCAGGTTAAGGTTTCCCCAAGTCAGGAGAGAACGAAAAGGAACATACTCCCCGAAAGGAACAAGGTGATGTTTATCATAACGAGCGACAATTTGCCCTTTATCGCTAATGGCTAGGATACTGTTATAAACTCTAAAGGGACCATCATCTTTAGCCGATGCACTGGGGCTGCCTGTAATGAGAAGACTCTCTTTTGCTAAAATACTCCCAATATGGCCCAGCCGCGCTTTATCAGTGGCGAGAAAGAAAGGAACGGCTGTTTCGGGCCATATAATGTGGGTGGGAGGTTTCTCTTGATCGCCTCTGGGATCGGCACTCATGTAGAGAAGTTTAAGGAAATGCTCCTGGCGAAGATCCCGTTTCCACTTGTCTTGCTGAGCAATATTTGGCTGAACGATACGGAGTTTGATATCATCAACATAGGTCGTCTCACTACCCGACAGCCGAATTTCCCCTCCCGCCCAAAAGACCAAAAGTAAAACATAAGG
Organism: uncultured Thalassospiraceae bacterium; assembly: GCA_965368165.1. GTDB lineage: Bacteria > Pseudomonadota > Alphaproteobacteria > Rhodospirillales > JAPHRK01 > JAPHRK01. The sequence goes on from CBDULT010000012.1 coordinate 110,761, forward strand.
AAAAATCGCGGCTATCTTATAGTTAGAAGTTAGAAGGGCTGGAGAAGCTGCGGCAAGAACCGTAAAAAGGCTTAAGCCAAAAGCACCAAAAAGAGCCGTGGATTGGAGCAGGGGGTCCGAGAAGGCCCAGACGGAACCGAGTTGGTTCCAGGGAAACCCGGTAAAAATCCAGCCCCGAACCCATTCAAAGCCTGTCCAACAAGCGGCCAAGTTCAGCAGACCTGCAAGGCCTCGAGGTTCGATAAGCCAACAAAGCAGGGTGGATAAGCCAATAAATATTGCCAATCCTGCCGCAAGACCGATGATGGCGAAAGGTGCCATCCAGCCATGGGTCGCGGCATCGACAAAAAACGAATGAGCAATCCAATAAAGTCCAACAGAGAAATAGCCCAGGCCAAACCACCACCCCAAAGCAAAGGCGGCCTTTTTTGTGATGACTTCTTCAAGGAGCCACAACAAGAAGGTAAGGCCAGGGATCAGGAGGAAAACCAGATAATAAGGGGGGAGGGCGGTTCCGGCTAAACAGCCAAGAACGAAGAGGAAAAACCGGAGTTGCCATTTGCTAAAGGCAAAAACCTTGCTTTTCAATCGGTCCAGGAAATTTAGCAAGGGGGATGCCTCAGTTTATATCATCGGTGGGTTTTGGCTCTCGGATTCGGAGGCGATATACCCGACGCGGATCGGCTTCCAGAACTTCAAATTCCCAGCCTGAAGAGTGAGTGATTAGTTCTCCTCGGCCTGGAACGCGACCAGCTACTGTAAAGACAAGTCCTCCCAGTGTATCTATACTCTCACGTTCTTCATGGGTAATGACATCACCAAATTGATGCTCAAAGGCCTCTAAAGTAACACGGGCATCAGAATCAAAAGCCCCGTCACTTTGGGGAATCAATACGGGTTCTTTATCATTATCGTGTTCGTCCTCAATCTCGCCGACTATTTCTTCGACCAAATCTTCGATGGTGACCAACCCGTCAGTGCCCCCATATTCATCAACAACCAACGCCATATGTACCCGGGTTAACCGCATTTCCAGTAAAAGTTCAAGAACCCGCATAGAAGGAGAAACAAAGAGCAACCGCCGGGCAATTGTTTCTACTTTAAAATCCTGGTTGTCGCGATTGACCGCTAGAAGGTCTTTGATATGGAGCATTCCTAAAACGTTATCTAAGGACCCTCGAATGACGGGAACCCGTGAGTGGCCTTCTTTGATGATCACTTGCACAATTTCATCAAGGGGGAAATCTGCCTCGACGGCGATAATATCAGCCCGGGGAACCATGACATCGTCCACGGTGCGATCTCTAAGATTTAGAATATTTTCCAGCAAAACCCTCTGATCATCGGCAATTGCAGCCTCAGGCTCTTCGCTCTCATCAATCTCACCGATGAGTTCTTCCAGGGTTTCGCGAACTGTTGTTTCGCCATTTTTGACAGATTTGACCCATGGCAACCATTGTAACAAGCCGCCATTGCCACTGGAAATTTCGTCTTCTGGTTTTTTATCGTTCGTATTATCGTTCATGACAGATCATTATAAGGGTTTAAAACCCCCAATCCATTAAGAATTTTTGCTTCAAGTTGTTCCATTTCCTCGGCATCTAGATCTTCCTGGTGGTCAAAGCCTAAAAGATGGAGGGTTCCATGTACAATAAGATGAGCCAAATGGTCAGCAAATAGTTTTGATTGCTCCACAGCTTCTCTTTGAGTGGTTTCAAAGGCAACAGCGATATCCCCAAGGACAATGGGTTCACCAACAGGAGGAAGAGGGGTGTCGCATTCAAGGGCGGCAAAAGACAGCACGTTAGTTGGTTCATCTTTGCCCCGGTAATCATGGTTAAGCTTTTGAACTGCCCCATCATCCGTCAGCAAAAAGCTGATTTCCAGAGGGTAATCTTTAAGCTCTCCTTCAGGAGAGCGCCCCCCTTTAAGAGCCGCGTGAGCGGTTTTAAAGATGAGGTCTTCCACATTGGGCAATGTTTCTAGCCAGGGAGCCTCTTCGATTGAGAGGGACAGAATAGGTCTTGTGAACATTAGGCTTGCTCTTTGCCTGCGGATTTTCCTTTACCATTACCGATCGGTGCTTTTTCGTAACGTGCTCCTTGGCGACGCTTGTTTTCTACTTTTTCGTATGCATTGACAATACGGGCAACCAAGGCATGACGGACCACGTCTTTTTCGGTAAAAGCATGCATGGAAACCCCTTTAACCCCCTCAAGAATTTCAGTGGCATCACGCAGTCCAGAACGGGTACCACTCGGCAAATCAACTTGGCTCAAATCGCCTGTAATTACCATGGAGGAGCCATCGCCGAGGCGGGTCAAAAACATCTTCATCTGAACGGCTGTGGTATTTTGGGCCTCGTCAAGAATGACAAAGGCGTTGGACAGGGTGCGTCCACGCATAAAGGCAAGAGGGGCGACTTCAATTTCGCCGTTCTCAAGTTTTTTGGTCACCTGATCATCCGGCAGCATATCGTAAAGTGCATCATAAAGGGGCCTGAGATAAGGGTCGACTTTCTCTTGCATATCACCGGGCAGGAAACCAAGTTGTTCACCTGCTTCAACAGCGGGGCGCGAAAGAATAATGCGGTCAACCTGGCCGTTAATAAGGCGTTCCACAGCTTTTGCGACGGCTAAATAGGTTTTCCCGGTTCCCGCTGGACCGGTGCCAAAAACAAGATCACTTTTGTCCATGCCCTTAAGATACTCAGCTTGAATGGCTGTCCGGGGAGAGACTGTTTTCTTGCGGGTTTTGATAACAATATGGGAAGCTTCAGTAAGGGTGGCTTTGGCGTCCCCCGTGGTTTCTTCTCCGTACATGGCAAACCGCAGAGCGGCCTCGACCTCCTGTTTACCAACTTCTTGACCTTTTTCGAGGTCTTTATAAAGACTTTTTAGAACAACCTGAGCTGTTTCAACAGAGGCGGCTTCCCCTTGAATTGAAACCTGATTTCCTCGTGAATTCAGGGCCAAATTAAGCTTGCTTTCAATAAGAGCAAGATGGCTGTTGTGAATACCAAAAAGAGACAACAAAAGACTATTGTCGTCAAATTCCATAATGTGAGAAAAGGCGGTGTCTTGAGGATTTTTAGGTGTCGTCAAGCGCAGGCTCCCATATCAAGGCTGGTTGAATTTTGGGTGTTGGTTGATTCGCCAGAAAGGCTGTTGGCTGAACCACTGATTATTTTAAGATCGGCGATTGAACCCTTAAGGCTTTGGGGGGCAGTGACATAAACGGGCTGCATATAGGGGCTGCGACCGACGAGTTGCCCTTCATTGCGTCCATCGCGGTCTAAGAGGACGGGGAGGGTTTTACCGACGCATCCTTCATTAAATTCGACTTGGAGATCGGTCAGGAGTGCCTGGAGCAGAGTGAGACGTTCTGATTTTACGGCCTCCTCCACTTGATTTTCCATAGTTACCGCCGGAGTTCCAGGGCGAGGACTGAACTTAAAAGAGAAGGCCTGAATGAATTTCATATCCTTTATCAGGGCCATGGTATCTTCAAAGTCTTTATCCCGTTCACCGGGAAACCCGACAATGAAATCAGATGATAAGGCTAAGTCAGGTTGGGCCTGTTTCAGGCGCCGGGCCGTTTCACGATATTGTTCTGCATTATGGCCTCTGTTCATGGCTTTGAGAATGGGGTCGGCCCCACTTTGAACAGGTAAATGAAGGAAGGGCATAAGCTGGGGCACCTCACCATGGGCGGCAATGAGGCTCTCGTCCATATCGGCGGGATGAGAAGTGGTATAACGGATACGGTCAATACCGTTCACCTCTGCCACTTCGCGGATAAGGTCGCCTAAACCAAGGGTGCCGCCTTGAACAGAGGTGCCGTGGTAGGCATTGACATTTTGCCCAAGCAGGGTGATTTCCCGGACCCCATCGTCGGCCAATTTTTTAGTTTCATCGATAATCGCACTGACCGGGCGAGAAAACTCTGCGCCACGGGTATAAGGCACCACACAATAGGTGCAAAACTTATCGCACCCTTCCTGAACTGAAAGGAAGGCACTGGTTTCCCCCCCGCCTTTTGGAGAGGGCAAGTGGTCAAATTTTGTTTCGGTTGGAAATTCTAAATCGAGAACCCCGCCCCCGGCCCTGGTAGCTTTCGCGACCATTTCAGGCAGACGGTGATAGGTTTGCGGGCCGAAAACCATGTCCACATAGGGGGCGCGACGGGTGATTTCTTTTCCGGCTGCCTGGGCCACACAACCGGCAACGGCAATAATGGTGTTCTTGCCTTCTTTGGCACGGCGGGATTTGTGGACTTTGATACGCCCGAGTTCTGAGAAAACTTTTTCAGCGGCTTTTTCGCGAATGTGGCAAGTGTTGAGAATAACCATATCGGCATCGTTGGGCTCATCCACAGCTTCATAGCCGAGGGGCAACAAAACGTCAGTCATTCTTTGAGAGTCATAGACATTCATCTGACAGCCAAAGGTTTTGATATGTAATTTCTTGCTCACGAGGTCACCCCATTATCTTTCTCAAGGGGTGCGGGAATAGTCATCAGAGGGTGATGAGTCAAGGTGTCACCATAGGGGTCAGGTCAGCCTTTCTTGATCGGGGTGCCATATAGCTCTAGGCGATGGCCCACGAGATCAAAGCCGAATTCTTTGGCAATCTTATGTTGTAGGGCTTCAATTTCTTCGTTGGTGAATTCAATGACTTTGCCGGATTGAACGTCGATGAGGTGGTCGTGGTGGTTTTCGGAGACCTCTTCGTATCTGGCGCGCCCATCTCCGAAGTCTAATCGTTCCAGAATGTTAGCTTCTTCAAAAAGACGCACGGTACGATACACGGTGGCGATGCTGATTTTGGGGTCAATATCGCTTGATCTTTTATAAACTTCTTCAACATCAGGATGGTCATCAGATTCAGACAAGACACGAGCAATCACTCGACGCTGCTCGGTCATCTTCATGCCTTTATCTATGCACATCCGTTCAATTCTGGACGGCGTTGACATCTAATCCCCCTGAAAAATACAACATACCAACTACTTTACATATAATATCACACTGATAAAGTATGCGCCCCCTTGCAAGAAAAACAAGAGGGTGAAATGCAAATAGTTCTTAATGTTAAGGATTATTTGAAAAAAAAGCTAGCCCCGACGCTTGCGGGATTTGGTGCCAAGCCCAATTTTCTTCGCCAGACTACTGCGATGGGCGGCATAGTTTGGGGCCACCATTGGGTAATCAGACGGTAAGCCCCAACGCTCACGATATTCATCTGGATTCATGTCATAAGCTGTTTTGAGATGACGCTTTAGCATTTTAAGCTTTTTACCGTCTTCAAGGCAGACAATAAAATCAGGTGTTACAGATTTACGAATAGAAACTGCAGGCTGTGGACGCTCTGGCGTTGCAGAAACGGTTCCCAGGTTGGAAAGAGTACTGTATATATCTCGGATTAACTGAGGAAGGTCTGCAAGGGCGACGGTATTGTTTGCGACATGAGCTGACACTACTTCCGTCGTTAGTTCTAATAACTCACCCTTATTGATTTGATCAGTCATTTAAGTTTTATCCTCAGTAATTTATTATTATACCACTTATAAAAGACAGGCTTCATTCATGCAAGAATCAAATAAAGGAAATAAATCCAAAGATAGCGAAGATAATGATTTTGATTTCTTCCTGGATATTACCAATGAAGTCTGCCCTATGACTTTTGTGAAGACTAAGCTAATGCTTGAAAAGATGAATCCGGGGCAAATGGCTTTAGTACATTTAAAGGGAATAGAGCCTTTAAAGAACGTTCCTTTGTCAGTTAAAGAGCATGGCGACGAGATAATTTCCCTTGAAAATAAAAAAGGTGGTGACGACCCAGAAGCCGTTCACCACCTTGTTATTCGCAGGAATTAAATGAGTTTAATTTCTGGTAATATGGGCCAGGAAGTCATTCACGGACTCTTGAACCGAAGATGATTGCTCCGCCAGTTGGCTGGCGGCAATAAGAACTTCATTGGCTGCCGACCCTGTTTGACCCACGGAAGCGGTCACCCCTGAAATATTGCTCGAAACATCGTTGGTATCAGAAGAAGCGCGATCAACATTAGAGGCAATCTCTTGAGTTGCTGCCCCTTGTTCTTCAACCGCTGAAGCAATTGCGGTTGAGACTTCACTAATATCGGCAATGGTGCGTTCAATTGATTGGATCGCTTCAACAGCCCCTTTGGTCTCATTCTGTACGCTGGAGATTTGCGCCCCGATTTCATCGGTGGCTTTGGCGGTTTGGTTGGCAAGGTTTTTAACTTCACTTGCCACCACGGCAAACCCTTTGCCGGCATCCCCCGCCCGCGCCGCTTCAATGGTCGCATTGAGCGCTAACAAGTTGGTTTGTTCAGCAATGTCATTAATCAGGCTTACCACTTGACTAATTTTTTCAGCGGCTTCCGCCAAGCCTTCAACTTGGGTGCTGGCCTGGCTGGCCTGTTGAACCGCTTCGGCGGCGATGCGGCTTGATGAGGCCGCCTGGGTACTGATTTCCTGAATAGAACTGCTGAGTTCTGTTGCTGCTCCTGCGACGGCCTGGACATTGCTAGAGGCTGCTTCGGCTGCTGACATCACCCTTCCCGCTTTGCTATCGGCATCATTGATTAATCCAGCCATGCCTTCCGACGTATTTTTCATGGTATGGGCAGCTTCAGAAACTTTATGGATCGCTTCACCTACTTGGCTGCGGAACCGGTCCGCCATTTCCTGGGTTTCTTTTTTCTTTTGCTCTTCGCGGGCCTTGCGATTGGTTTCCCGTTCCTGGTCCATCTTGCTCATGCGTATAGCATTATCTTTAAAGACCTGAACGGCAGTCGCCATTTGGCCGACTTCGTCACTTCGGTCTTGGGCAGGGATATCTGCCTGATGATCACCAGAAGCAAGTTGGTTCATGGCAGATGTCATATCAAGCATTGGATGGATGATCATCCGTAAAATGAAAAAGACCGTGGTTAAGATGGCGGCTAACAAAATTAAGGAGGCCACTAGGCCCCAGCTTAACTGTTTGTTGCTGGATTGATTTAACAAAGTGTGAGAAAGTTGTAGAGTAAGGGTGCCGATCTTTTCGACCTTGCCATCTTCTTCGTGATTGATGTTGGCTGAAAAATTACTGAAGGCCCCTTTCTCAAGCATTTCCCCGAATGTGGCGATTTCCTCGCCCTTTGCATCGACAACCCAGGCGGCTTGAAAAGAAGGGTCCTTACTAAGTGCCTCAACAAGAGCTTGAACGCTATCTGTTTCAAAATCCCAAATAGGACGTGCCATGGCATCAGCCTGTAAGGCAGCAACCAGGTTGCCCCTGGCGGCGAGACTATTTGTCTCTTTACTGTTGTTGGACTGAACCATGACGGTTAGGGCAGCCCCAACAATAAAGATCATTGCGGTCGTAATGATAAGAAGGGACTTCGCAAAAATACTCATCCCCGCGTTTGGTTTATTAGTTTGTTCGGTCGTTTCTGTCTCGGACATAATCCATCCCCACTAAAACTGTATTATGCAGTTTATCTAGCCCCTGCTGTCTGTGGCTAAGCGATAAAAAGATAGCTGGGGAAGACGTCATGACGCCTTCCCCAATCACAAAACGTTTAGGTTTATTTATACTCACCCAAGAGGGGACCCATAATTTTTGCATATTCGCCAGAGGCGACAAGTTTGTCCATGCCAGCTTGTAAGTACTTGTCTGTTTCCCCGCCTTTTTGGCCTTTAGGCAAAATGGCACGAACCTCAAAGGATTGATAAAGCTGACGTTCGATATTTGTCAGTTTAAGCTTTTCAACCAGAGAATCCATTTCCAACATGGCAAAGATGAAGCCATCAATACGTCCGGCATTAACTTTCTTCATGCTAGATTCAAAGTTGGATGAGCCTTTGATATTAAAAGGGAAATATCGGGTGTGGGCAATGCTTGTTTCAATTTTTTTGGTGGCGAGATTTTCAAGAGTGACGCCCGCACCTTTGGTTGAATAGAGGACGAAGTGAACTTTGAAAAACATCGCGTCTGACAGATCGAAAGGCAGAGAAGCGGGGTCTGTTTTTGGGTCTTCGAGTTCTGGTAAGTGATAGGCGGCTTTGCCTTGTAAAACATTATCAATAGAACGTGGGAATGGGAAAACGCCAATTTCTGAGGAACTCCCCATAACTTTATCGATGGCTTTTACCATATCGACCAAAATACCTTTGTCTTTGGTCTCAGCTAATACGGGGAGATGACCAAAGGACATAACACGATCAGCGGCCTGGGCAGAAGGTGCGGTGGAAAGGCTAACGGCTAGAAGGGAGAAGGCTCCCGCAATAAAACTTAAATTCTTTGAAATACGCATTTTTTGCTTCCTCTGTTTTGATATCTATTGGCCGCCAATTAACCGTGGCAAAGCTCAACTAGAAAAGATAATTTTATTATTTTAATTGCTGAGTATGAGATTCGCATCCAGGACTGCCCCCATACTTCATGACTTATTAGATCAAAGCCTAATTTAAGCAAAAAATATGATCAAGCGGAATTCAGTATACCCCTATATACCAAAGGATAATTCAAGTAGATTGATTTGATGGACAAATAGTTGGAATTCAAACGTTTATCTGCTTGATCCTCCCCCTTTTTGAAGAATATTATGGTAGTAATTATCTTCAATAAACTCGAAGAGGGGCTTTGGATTGCAGGTGAAAAAACTCTTCTAGAGATAAAATTTCTAGTTGAAATGCCCCGAATCGTCATTCTTGGCTTTAAAATTTGCTGCTCTTCCTGTTAAAGCACTATCTTTAAAATTAGAGCATCTTCACGCTGGCCATCGGCGCGTTTGTAGTAGTTTTTTCTTAAACCCACCTGATTAAAACCATCCTTAAGATAAAGTTCTTTTGCCGCTTTGTTGGTTGCTGCCACTTCTAGCAGCATTTCCGAGGCGTTTTGCTTTGTTGCCGTTGTTTTTGCTTCATGCAGAAGCCTGGAAGCAATTCCTAACCTTTGGTTTTGGCGTAAAACTCCAAGGGTGATCACTTCGCTTTCAACGCCTGCGACCCGACAGATAATAAAACCAACAGCTTGGTCTTTGAGGGTGGCAACAAAGGAAAAGGCTCCCGGCATAACAAGCAGCTCTTTCAGGTCCTTTTCGCACCATCCTTGATCAAAGCAATCGTAATGGATGGCTTCATAAACAGCCGCAAAGGGGACCCCTCCAGGGCTGATTTGCAGCGTGCTGCTCATGGGCGCAACCGCCCCCCATTTTTAGGTAGGGCTGCGTCAGGCGGCCGAATGTAAAGCGGTGTCACTTCGTTGCCCTGTTTGGGGAGTCCGCCTTGTTCTGCCAGTTGGGCGACGACGGCGGCATCGGGATAGCCGCTGGCTTTTGAAAGGGTGGCATCGGGGAAGAGAGCTTGGACCCGTTCTGCATAATCCCCGACGATAAGTAGCGGTGCTTTTCCGGTAAGGGCTAGTAGGGCTTCCGGTAAAATAGCCTGAGGCTCAGAAGTTGGGTTGAGCTGGCTATCAAAGCTTTGGGCATAAACATCTGATCGTTTGGCATCGAGCACTACCAAGACCTCTTTGTCATGACACTCTTCTTGCTCAATGCCGTGAGCAACAGCCTCCATGGTGGTGACCCCAATAAGGGGAAGTTTCGCCGCTAAAGCCAAAGCGCGTGCCGTTGACAAGCCAATACGCATCCCCGTGAAAGCACCAGGACCGATGGTGACGGCTAGAGCATCTAGTTCTTCAAATGTGGCCTTCGCTTCTTCCAGGCATTGCAACACCATGGGCAACAAAGCCTCTGATTGCCCGCGAGGCATGACCTCAAAAAGACGTGCTTGTATCTCACCATCGTAACTTACAGCGACAGAACAGGCATTTGTGGCAGTGTCTAGGGCTAGGATTTTCATACCTACAGGGTATACTGGTTTTATTATCCTGCCAAAAGAGGAAAGACGCGCAAATGGATTTAGTCGAAATCACCGAAGAGACGCACGGCGTCCAGCTTGATTTAAAATATGCTACCGAAGACAATTTTACCGAGGAGCCCATCTATTCCCGCGCCGTCTGCTATCTCCACCCCACGGCCGAAGCCAAGCTCATCAAAGCCAAAGAGTTAGCTGCTGACATGGGTTATGGACTTAAAATATTCGACGCCTACCGCCCCACCGAAGCCCAATGGGAGCTGTGGAACCACACGCCCGACCCGGATTTTCTCTCCGACCCAAGACGCGGTTCCCCCCACAGCCGAGGCGTCGCTGTTGATTTAACCTTGTTGGATGAGAACGGTGAAGAAATCAACATGGGCACCAAATTCGACTTCTTCGACCCCACCAGCCACCACGGCAACCGAGAGATCGGCAGTGAGGCCCTCAAAAACCGCTCAATCCTGTTGGGACTAATGACAGCGGCAGGCTGGGACTGTTTCATGAATGAATGGTGGCACTACCAACTCTTCCTCCCAAGAACCTATCCACTGGTGAGCGATAAGGCATTGGATGTTGGGATGATGGGGGAATAAAAAAAGCCGGAGGCCCCCCCCGGCTTTTCTCAAAACTAAATTGGCGCGAAATTCCCTATCCTCTTAATTCGCCCTTTGTCGCTCCGACGACTTTGCCGATTACTTTTTGGGCGATGGCTTCGATTTCATCGTCCTTCAAGGTGCGTTCCATGGGCTGGATTGTCACGTTGATGGCGATGGATTTTTTGTCTTCGCCGAGGGATGCCCCTTCAAACAGATCAAAAACACTGACGTTGGTGATCAGGTTTTTATCAGCCCCTTTGGCGGCCCGGATGATTTGCTCGGCGGTGACGGTCTTGTCGACGACGAAGGCGAAATCCCGGTCCACGGTGTGGAAAGGGGAAATCTTGAGCAAAGGCTTGGTGGTTTTCTTGGGTTTGGCCTTGGGGAGGTTTTCAAGGTAAATCTCAAAACCAACCAAGGGACCTTTAACGCCGAGTTGTTTTAAAATTCCAGGGTGTATTTCCCCGAACCAAGCCAAAATGTTTTTAGGGCCGAGGCGCAAAGAGCCGGCCCGTCCTGGATGGTACCAGGCTGGGATGTCGTCGGTGAAGACCTGCAAGTTACCCGTTGGGGCACCAATGGCTTCAAGGGCAGCTAAAGCATCAGCCTTGGCATCGAAGGCATCGACGTTGCGAGGCGGTTGGGCCCAGTTGCGTTCGCCCGTTTTGCCTGAGCGCACACCTGTTGCGACCGTGCGTTGGTCATTGGGACCGTCCCCATGGTATTCCGGGCCGACCTCAAACAGACAGGCGTTTGGATTGTCGTGGTCGGCGTTTTTACCGCAGGCGACGATCAGGTTTGGCAGGATCGAGGGGCGCATGACATTAAGGTCGGCACTGATGGGATTTACCAGACGCACGGCGTCCTTTACTTCCCCGAACAGAGCCGCCTGATCTTCAGACAGGAAGGAGTAAGTCACCGATTCAACCAAGCCGCGTTGCGCCAGAACACGGCGGGCCGTGCTGCGGTTTTTTTGAGCTGGTGTTAGGGCTTGTGCGGGGAGGTCAGTCTCGCGTTCCAGTGGGGTGGCAGGAATCTGCTGGTAGCCATAAAGCCGAACCACTTCCTCGACCAAGCCTGCCTCGCCTTCAAGCCCGGCAACAATATCTGGGCGCCAGGAAGGGGTCAGCACATCAAAGTCATCACCGTTGCGGGTTACTTCACAGCCAACAACTTCGAGAATACGGACAATCTCCTCAGCCGGGACGTTTACGCCAGTCAACTGCTCAACCCGATTACCCCGCAAACGGAGTTTTTGACGGATGTCGGGGGCAGAGCCGGCGACAACGATTTCGCTGGGTTCACCGCCGCAGAGTTCCCTCACCAAACGGGTGGCAATTTCGGCACCATCGTAAGTGAAGACCGGATCAACCCCGCGCTCAAAACGGAAGCGGGCATCGGATTGTAGATTGAGTTTGCGGCCCGTGATGGCAGTCCGGATAGGGTCGAAATAAGCGGACTCGATGAAGACGTCGGTGGTCTCGTCGGTGCAGCCGGAAATTTCGCCGCCCATGACGCCAGCAATGGCTTCGGCTTGATTTTCGTCGGCAATGACGGTCATTTCACCATCAAGTTCATATTCTTTGCCATCAAGAGCGAGAATCTTCTCACCTTCTTTTGCCAAGCGCACATGAATATCACCTTTAAGACGGGCGACATCGAACACGTGCAACGGGCGCCCAAGATCGAAGGTCACCAGGTTGGTGATATCAACTAGGGCTGAGATCGGGCGCAGGCCAATGGCGAGCAGACGATCTTTGAGCCACTGAGGACTTTCGCAGTTTTTGACCCCGCGCACATAACGACCGACGAAGTAAGGGCAAGCCTCTTTGGTTGTTTCGTCAAAATCCAAGTGAACTTTAATTGGGCTGTCAAAAGTGCCAATGGCTTTGTCATTGTTAAGGGCTTTGAGGCTCCCGATGCCAGCGGCGGCTAAATCACGGGCGACACCCCGCACCCCAAGGCAATCGCCCCGGTTAGGGGTGATGGCAATCTCGATCACAGGATCGTCGATGCCCAAGACCTTGATGGCTTGCGCACCCACTTGGGCGTCGGCGGGTAGATCTACAATGCCATCATGCTCGTCAGACAGGTTCATTTCGCGCTCAGAAAGCATCATGCCGGAACTTTCAACACCGCGAATTTTAGCTTTTTTCAGGGTGACATCGAGGCCGGGAATGTAGGTGCCTTCGGTGGCAAAGACCGCCTTCATGCCTTTACGGGCATTAGGGGCACCGCAAACCACTTGAAAGGTTTCGCTGCCAGTGCTGACGGTGCAGACTTTGAGCTTGTCGGCGTCTGGGTGTTTGTCGGCTTCTAGGACTTCAGCCACGATGAAGGACTCAAGGCCCTTGGTGCGGTCTTCAACCCCTTCGACCTCAAGGCCGATCATGGTCAGGGTATCAACAATTTTTTGCAGATCAGCGGTGGTGTCGAGGTGATCGCGGAGCCAGTTAAGAGTGAATTTCATTAGTCGAGCCCTCCCACCATGCTGGGCGTTTGTATAGACTGGAAGCCGTAATGGCGCAGCCAGCGCAGGTCGGATTCAAAGAAAGTACGAAGATCAGGAATGCCGTATTTGAGCATGGCTATGCGCTCAATGCCCATGCCGAAGGCAAAGCCTTGGTAAACTTCTGGGTCGATGCCGCAGTTAATCAAAACCTGTGGGTTGACCATGCCGGAACCAAGAATTTCCAGCCAGTCGTCGCCATGCCCAATTTTGAACTCACCGCCTTCGCGGGTGCAGCCGATATCAACTTCGGCACTCGGTTCGGTGAAGGGGAAATAGCTGGGGCGGAATTTGATCGGCAGATCATCAACCCCAAAGAAAGCGCGGCAGAAATCGGTTAGGCAGCCTTTGAGGTGACCCATGTTGGTTTTTTTATCGATCACCAAGCCCTCGACCTGGTGGAACATGGGCGAGTGAGTGGCGTCGTAATCGCAGCGATAGGTCCGGCCCGGCACGATGATGCGGATGGGTGGTTCCTGGTTCTGCATGGTGCGGATTTGTACGGGCGAGGTATGGGTGCGCAGGACCATGCGGTTGCCTTCTTTCTCGTTAGGGAGATAAAAGGTGTCGTGTTCTTGCCGGGCTGGATGTTCTGGGGGAATGTTGAGAGCCCCAAAATTATACCAGTCTTCTTCAATGTCCGGCCCTTCGGCCACGGTGAATCCCATCTCGCCAAAGATGGCCACCACTTCGTCGATGGTCTGACTGATGGGGTGGATACGTCCTTGTTCTTCTGGGCGCACAGGCAGGGAAACGTCGATGCGCTCATTGACCAGTTGGGCGTTGAGGGCGTCGGTTTCCAAAGCACTTTTGTGACCATCAATGGCGGCGGCGATTTCGGTTTTCAGCAGGTTAAAAGCTTGTCCGGCGGCTTTGCGTTCTTCCGGGTCCATTTTGCCCAGAGTTTTCATGAGACCAGAAACCCGGCCTTTCTTGCCGAGTTCGGCGACCCGAATGTCTTCAAGGGCTTTGAGGTCACTTGAAGCGGTAATCGCCCCTAAGATTTCACTGCGTAAGGAATCGACGTTATCCATCGTTTATCTGCCTAAGTAATATATATAACAACAAAAAGGGGGCTCTGAGTGAACTCAGAACCCCCTTTAAAAAGACCAAATTGTGTAAAGACCCTGCGGGTCCGTGCCTTAAGCGGTCTTGGTGAGAGCGGCCTGAGCCTGATCTACCAAAGTTTTAAACGCTTCTGGCTCTTTAACAGCCAAATCAGCAAGGATTTTACGGTCTACTTCGATGCCAGCTTTGCTCAAACCATTCATGAATTTTGAATAGGTCAAACCGTGGATGCGGGCACCAGCGTTAATACGTTGAATCCACAAAGAGCGGAAGTTACGTTTTTTAACGCGGCGATCACGGTAAGCATATTGAAGGCCTTTTTCGACCCGCTCAATAGCGATACGGAAGCTGGAGTTGCTGCGACCCCGGTAACCGGAAGCAGCATCAATGATTTTTTTGTGACGGGCGTGCGTGGTGACGCCCCGTTTAACGCGTGACATGGCTAGCGGTCCTTATTTAGCGTAGGGCATATATGATTTGACTTTTTTGGCATCCTGATCGCAAAGGATCATCATGCCGCGAGCTTGCCGAATCATTTTGGTGGGACGTTTGCGCATACCGTGGCTTTTAAAAGCCACTCCGGCGCGTACTTTACCAGAAGCGGTCAAACGAAACCGTTTCTTGGCGCTAGCCTTCGTTTTCATCTTGGGCATTTTGCTCTCTTTCATAATAACAAGAGGTCAACAAATTGAGTGATTGGGCATACCCGATAAGCCTCGCCACTCGTGAAGACGCGGTTTATAGCGGGAGAGGACAGGCAGTGCAAGGGTAATTGCAGGGTGGTGGGGTAATAGGACAGGATAGTGCGTGATATGACGGATAATGCTATTATTCTTTAAATTTGACCAGGCCCTCTGTCGTGATGCGCAGACTTGACCCACTAATGTTTGGTTTATTTTTATGAACTCTATTTAAGTCATGAACAAATTAGACCGGGCAGCAGAGGGTTGAGCTCGTGCATGACGTTGATGGGTAAGAACCTTTCCGTCATCATATCTTTGCTCAATCCACACATATACATTGTCCAGTTGCTAAGGCACCAGCACCACCCCTCTATCCGGCGTCACCTTCCCTGCCAACATCTCTAAATACCCCGCTTTGATCGCCTCCGGGCCTTCACCTTGGGTCACGTTGATCCATTCTGTGAGTGGCTTTAAGAAGGTTTTCCAGGCGGCGACCATTCGTTGGTTGAGGCCCTGGCTTCCCCATTCCTGGCTGCGTTTTTTGGCTTGATTGGGGGCGAAGAAGAGGAGGGGTTTGGCACCGGGGAGGTCTTTGTCCATGCCGAGGTCATTCAAGTGGGAGCCGCCGACAATGGAATCGAACTTTAGCCTGTCGGCAAAGCGTTCATGGAGGGCGCGACGCAGGCCCTTATTCCCGGCAAAATCAATATAGGCGGCCGAGGTTTGGTTATCCATTTGGGCAACCTCATCATAAAGGACAACGTCATTATATAGTCCCAAACCTTCGACAAAGGCTTTGTTGCCCGGTGAGGTCAGGCCAATAATTTTGCATTGGTCTTGGCGGTTGCGATTGAGTAGGAAGGCGGTTCCCAGAGCGGTTTTGCTTGAGGCACTGGAGAGGATGATGGTGCTGGCACCAAAAAAACCATTATCGGCGAAGTAATCATCAATCAGGAACGAGGTCATGAAAAGGGGGCGCAATAGCATTTCATAATCTTCGAATTTTTTATGGTAGATGGGGTCGGCGGCGCAGCGGGAATAGGCATTATAAACCGGGTGGAGTTTTAGGCGATGTTTACTGCCATCGCTGAACCCATGGTCGGTCATTTTTATGGGAGTCATCTTGAGGTAGCTGGATATGGGATAATAGCCATAAAACCGCTCCCCTTCTGCTACGCCCTCGCAGTTGCTTTTGATCACGTCTGCAAAACCCCAAACAGGCACCCGCCCCCAGCCCTTTTCCTCGGTTGGAAAAAAGTCCCAGTAGGAAAACCTCTCGCCCATGGCAGCGTAGGTAATATTGTTAGCAGTAAGAGCGAAACGGTCAATCTTGACCACAATCTCACCTGCGCGTGGGTTTAAGTCTTCGAGGGGCGTAGCGGGAATAATGTCGCAGGTGACAATCGAGTCTTTGCGAACGATAAAATCAAATGCAGGGGGCATGGTTTAACGTTCCTTCACTTATGGGTCGCGGCTTAGCCCTTGGTCTTCAAGCTCTTGTAAATAATTGGCCCAGAGCTCATCTTGCCTTGCCCCAAAATCATACAAAGTGTCCCAGCTATAGAGGCCGCTGTCATGCAAATCATCAAAATTGATTTTAACGGCGTAGTTCCCCACAGGGTCGACGCCCATGATGCCGACATGGCGGCGACCAGCGACGGTTTTCTTTTGGCTGGGGTGGTGGCCCTGCACTTCAGCCGACGGGCTTTCGACCCTCAATAGTTCTGCTGGAATAGAGAAGGTTTTACCGTCTTCAAAAGTGACCTCTAAGGTCTTTTCTTCGCGTTTGATGCGAATTTCGATAGCTTTATGGGTGTTGCCGATGCTCATTTCTTTACCTCTCCGTCTTTCAATTCTCTGGCTTCTTCCGGCAGCATCACAGGAATGCCGTCTCGGATGGGATAAGCCAAGCTGGCTTGGTCGCTAATTAATTCCTGGGCTTCTCTGTCGTAACGCAAAGGTCCTTTGCTGAGGGGGCAGACCAACAGGTCGAGTAATTTGGGGTCTACTTCTTGAATGGTCATAATTAAATTACCTTTTGATTAGGATTGGCCCGAGTCCAATCCGCGCTCAAGTGCCATATATGTGTAGGGAGTATCCCTTAAACCCTGGGGCTTGCGCCAAACGATTGGCGGCGCGCAGTCGTACCCTTGAAGGAGTATAGGTGGGTTAATTTGTCTCATATACATCACCTAGTTCTGAAACGGATTGTTGACATTAAGATAGGGGCTGGCGGCCATTTTTAACAGCATTTGCAGGAGTTGTGATCGGTCTCCCAAGGTGGCGGCCTCTAACAAAGCTTGTTTTTCCCGGAGTTCCAAGGGCAAAGCTGCGCAGAGGGCATTAACCAAGGCCTGGTCGGGTAAACGGGCGACATCTTCCATTTCGGCGTCGATTTCATTGGCTGCAAGGTAGCCCTGCAGGGCGTTAACCAATTCATCGCGCCCTGTAATGGAGACCTGGTCCTCTAGCAGGTCACCTTTAAAGCGGCTGTAGTTTACCGTGACCTTGCGATAACCGTTCTCTCCTGCAATCTCCTCGTGGATATCAAAACGACAGAGTCCAGTAAGCAAAATTTCCAAGCCACCGTCTTCTAACTCGTGGCAACGCGTGATTTCTCCGGCACAACCGATATCATAAATTTCGGCTTCTTCTGGCACCGGGTCCATGGCGGCAATACGGGGTTGGATCATGCCAATAATATTGTTCCCTTGCTGGGCATCGCGAATCATATTTTTATAACGGGGTTCAAATATGTAGAGAGGCAGGTTGCCTCCGGGCAGCAAGACAACGCCGCTCAAGGGGAAAATTCGTAAAGTCTCGGGAAGGTTTTCGTGGCTGGCTGTGGTAAAAACGGTCATGATTTTTTAGGCAAACATCAAGGTGGAAAGTTTTCGGCGGGCGTTATTGGTTAAGGGGTCTCCCAGGCCGATAATTTCAAAGAATTTGAGCAGTTGTTTGCGCGCGCTTTGATCACTCCATTCATTGTCCTGTCGAACAATTTCCAGCAAAGCTTCAAGGGCTTCCTCACGTTGCCCCCCCGCAAATAGAGCCAACGCCAAGTCATAACGGGCTTGGTGATCGCTCGCGTCGGCATCCACTTTCGCTTGGAGGGGGGCGATATCGCCAATACTGTCGCTTTGTTCTGCCATTTCGAGCGAAGCAACGGCTGAAGTGATTTCAGGCTTGCCCTGAAGTTTTGGGGGGATTTGCTCCACCATTTTACGCGCATTGTCTGTATCATCAGCGGCAATGCAGCACTTGATCAACCCTGCATATGCCTGAACGTTTTCATGGTCGGCGTTTAGTACCTGGGTGAAAATGCCACTAGCGTCTTCAGCTCTCCCTTCGTCAAGCAGGGCATCGGCCTGGTCCAGGGCTTGTTCAATCGGTGTTTTTCCCGTCCCATCGGTGAGCTTTGCAATAAATTGCTTGATCTGGCTTTCTGGCACAGCCCCTGTGAAAGCATCAACGGGCTGACCGTCTTTAAAAGCATAAACTGTAGGGACAGATTTGATTTGCAATTGGGCGGCTAGGGCTTGTTCTTTGTCAATATCGACCTTGACCATCTTGACCAGCCCCCCCGCAAGCAAGACTTGTTTTTCCAGCATAGGACCGAGGGTCTTGCAGGGTTCACACCAAGTGGCCCAAAAATCGACGATCACGGGGACGGATTTGGAAGCCTCAATCACGTCTTGGGCAAAACCCGCCGCATCGGTTTCTTTAATTAATTCCTCTGGGGATGTCCCCGCTTCAAGCCCTTGCAACGGTTGTCCCGCCTCATCAATTATCAATGACATTCTCTACATACCCCTACTTTATTATCGTCCGTTGCTATTAATTGGACCGAAAGCAGGTGACATGCAAGTAGTAGGACAATGAAATAGAGTGAAAAAGGGGGTTGCAATGCAAATTGGTTTGCGTATTATCCGCCCCGCAGCCGGAAACGGCCGCAACGCTCAGAGCGGGCGTAGCTCAGTGGTAGAGCACAACCTTGCCAAGGTTGGGGTCGTGAGTTCGAATCTCATCGCCCGCTCCAATTTCTCCAAAGATTTCAAAGAGTTTCAGTCCCCATCATAGGGGAAATTCGTACACAGTTCAATGTGTACGTACACATTTCTGCACATTATTACTATAAGCTTTGGCAAGGTGCACACAGCAAGCTGTGGCAGATGTGCTCTACCACTGAGCTACGCCTACGAATAATTAACGACTGAGAACGCCATACACAGCCGATTACACTCCCTACACATAGATATTACCTCTAAAGTCTTGTTTTTTTGTGGTAAACATCAACCTAGTCGAGGTTGGGGTCATTAATTACTATTTCTTTTTAGGAATAATTAGGAGGGTACGAGGGGGGCTTAGGCCCTTACATATCTATTCATTCCAGCTTATTATTTTCTCGTTGAAATTATGGGTTTCCCACTATAAAACTGGCATCTTGAGGCAATGACAACTCTGTTACGAATAATAATAAAGGGGGTTATATCACCTTAAGTACAATGGTGAATTTAACATGCATTATAGCACACGACAAATATTATCCTTTAATAAGGAAAGTCGTTGTATTAGTTTGTCTTTATTAGAATACGTGATGAAAAACCCAGTGCAGAAAAGTTGTATCTATTAATTTTATTTGATTATTCCAATAGTAGATATTTTACGACTGTAACTTTAGTTCTTCAAGGCGATTACAAATTTGTTGATATCATTAAACTACAAATAACTTCTTTCTTTATTCGTCTTTGGTGAAGGTTTTTTTAAAGCTTCGTAAGAGAGTTGATTTTTAAATGATTAAGTTAATGGTATTAGCTCCAATGCCGCGAGGCATTTTTGCCTATGGCAAAATCAAGGACATATAAAAATATAAGGGGGATACTTTTTCTCTAAGTTATCTTATAGAAATTCTCCCCCCTACCTGGAACTCTGAAATTATCCTTTCTTCATCTCGTCATGTTTTTTGATGTTTGGCTTTCTAATTTTATGAAACCACTCTGTTTTTGAGAGGGCCTCATTATCGTTAGCAGCTTGTGTCTTCTTAAATTTATAGTAAGCCCTGTGATCGGCTGGTGAATATTCTATTCCATCTTTTTTATGTCGTTTAATAGAACCAAGACTCCCAATCTGCCCAACCAAAGTTGAACCTTTAAACAGATCATTTAGTGCCTTTGCCTCTTCGTACGAGAGAACAACAACATTAATCTTTTCATCGTTTGCTTCTACCCTAATAGAGCACCGTCCTACGGTTTGATAAGTACTTGCAAAACGCCAGTCTTGATAAAAAGTTTCTCCGCTGTCTCCCAACACTTTCTTGATAATGTTACCTACCCAGGGCTTTGGAAGGTTCGTTGAAAGAACCACAACATTGGACTCGTTTTGCCAAGTATTCAAACCTGCACACCTAATTGGCATTCTTATTCCATTAGGAAATATCTTATCCAATTTCGTTTGATTTTTATTGGCAGAATAACAAAAAGTTTTGTTCCCAAAGAAACTAGCAACCGTTTCTGTTACTAAATCAAATATCGGCTTACCGTTGTAATTATAGTCCAGTGAGGTTCGGCTAGCATTATCTCGTTTATGTAAAAGATAATGTATAGAAATCAGAGGCCCTTTTTCTTTATGTGTATCTCTTAATCCCGAGCCGCAACGAAACTCTTTAAACTTAACATTATAAACATACTCCCAATATTTAGCTAAAAGTGATTGGTTAAAAAGAGCGACAATGATTGTCACACTTTTGAATTTACAAAATTCTTTCGGTGATACTAAACCAACCGCCCGTACATCTTTATCCCCAATTGTTCCGTAAACATCATAAATGTCGCCATTCAGCATTTTGGCAATTTTCACAAGCTTTACATGGCATAAATCACCATCTGTCTTTAACTCGCTATCTTTTCCAAGAGCTATACGTTCTACACTCTTCTTTGAACCCTCCTTGATAACGAACTTACCGTTTCCATCAATTTCTATTAGATTGTGAAATTTTTGAGCTAAAATACCTACGTTTGCTTCATAATATTCAATTGGGTCGATACCCTCATCTAGAAAAACGTTGTACCTAGACTTTTCCCAATAGGACAGTCGAGGGAGTATTAGGCGAAAAGCAGCCGTGGTTATAATCAAAATATGATTGTCCGTAGCAGGAAGGGAGCTGATTTCATTCAATATGGACTCCGCCACCCCTAATCTATCACGCCCCGACTTTAAGTTATCCGTATTGAGAAGTTTGATTTTACCATTAAGCCTACTTTGCCTCATGCCTTTTTCCATACGTGCAGAAATTTCTTTTGCTAAATCATTCGTAGGCGAAACAAAAATATGGCTCTCATTATCATTTAAACTAATATACTTGATGGCAGCCCGTGTTTTTCCTGACCCAACGGGTTTGCTTAAAAAGCTAAATGACGTTGGATCAATTTCTTGAATTGCATATTTATTCATCATTATTTTCCTTATTATTCTTGATAATTATTTCTTTTAAATTTGAACGAGCCTCTGGAGAAACTCGCCACTTGTTTTTAAACGGTGCACCTCTGCTGACACGTTCAATAGCTCTTGTAGAGATTAGGTTTTTAATAGCCCGTCTAACGGCATCTACTGACAAGCCATCAATATGATCGGCTATGTTCTGGAAAGATAACTCTACATATCCTTCTTCATCTTTTTGGGCTGAGTAGATACGATGGAACACCATACCTTTGGTGCCAATAATTTCTTTCAGCATATTTATTCCTTTCTTATTTAGGCTGAATTGATGAGATGAGATTGGTAATGCTCCCCAAAAACAGAGGTGTTTTTAAGTAGAATTTTCTCGTAACGTT
>CBDULT010000013.1:0-119774 GCA_965368165.1 uncultured Thalassospiraceae bacterium
GTGACGCCCGCTTCCCTTCCTCCTTGTCGCCTGTGGGCGACGACCGTGGAATAATCCTTAAAAGCTCTGCGGGCTGGTTTAGATTTCATTCTTGCAATTCAACAAACAGAATGATAATCGTCAGCTAGGTAGTAAGGGCTGCCTGCCCGCAAAAGATGGTGTCACCCTTTCTGATCTGTACGATGAGATATAGTTCAAATTTACTTTTAAGTTGGCAAGCGGGAAAGCCGATTTACTTAGGAGTATTTTTGATCATGAATAGATCAATCGAAGAATTAAAAATCCGCGCAAAGAAACTTCATCGGAAGGCTCAATCAGGAGACCCTGATACTCTGCGCTCTATGAAAATAGCCCCCTCAGCAACAGATGAACTCAAGCGGAAGACATGCTTAAACGTTGTTGCCTCCAAATTGGGTTTCAAAGACTGGGGTCATGCCAAAGATGCCCTTTCAGGGACAGCCCTTGATAAAAGCGATATGGGCAAAATTTGGTATTCAGCTCAATGTACCACATTGTTAAATAACTGGTTTGCGTCTTACGATGAAGCCAAAAGATTCTTAAACGACCATCCCCACATGTATTTGCTTCCCTACAAAGATCAGTACATGGTTGTCGCGCAAGATTTCATTGAGACGATTGGTCTTTATGATGGGTATGATAAAATTTGGGCCGCCATAAGTCATGATATAGTCGAATATTATAACTCAGATGAATGGCATGAGCTTATTTGGCATCGAATCAGAACGATCAAAACACCATAAAATAACTTAACATGCAGTGTTCGGTATCTTAAGGCCGGATGCTGCATGTGTTATGTTATTTTATTTACGAAGATATTATGAAATAAACGTCGAATAATTAGAACATTGGGGAATCCAGAAACTTGACCAGTGGATATTGATTGTGGACTTTATGAAGATGCGTCCGGTAATATTGGCTGAAATGTTTTTGGGCACCCCCTTCTGAAGATGACAACCCGCGACCGAGGAATAAGAGAGAGGCATGAGCCAAGAGCAACAAAAAGAATGGCATGATCAATGGAGCCTGGTCGAGGATAACGAACTCTTCTTATTTGAAGATTGGATTTACCCTACCACCCTTGATGACTTCGCGGGCAAAGATGTGGTTGAGTTTGGTTGCGGGGGAGGGCAGCATACCTCTTTTGTGTCGTCGCGCGCCAACACAATTACCTCAGTAGACCTGAACTGTGTCGAGATCGCGGAAGAACGGAACAAAACGGCCAGCAATATTACTTTTGTTGAAGGCGATATTGCCAAGGTTAAACTGGGTAAAAAATTTGATATTGGTTTTTCCATCGGGGTTATTCATCACACTGATGATCCAGAACAATCAGTTAAAAACCTGATTGATCATATTAAGCCCGGTGGCAAAGTGATTGTTTGGGTTTATTCTCAGGAAGGCAACGCCCTCGTCGAAAAAGTTGTTGAGCCTATTCGCAAAACCTTTTTGACCAATATGCCTCGAGACAGGCTCTTGACCTTGTCGAAAGTCGTCACCTTCTTGATGTACCTGCCAATCTACACCCTCTACCTACTTCCTCTACGGTTCCTGCCGTTCTATGAGTATTTCCAAAATTTCAGAAAGCTCTCCTTTTACCGAAACACCCTCAATGTCTTTGATAAACTCAACGCCCCCCAAGTTCAGTTTATCAGCAAGGCCCGGGCGACGGGCTGGCTTAAAGAACAAGATTTTATGGATATCCACATCACCCCCTACAAAAGCGTCTCCTGGCGCATCAGCGGTATAAAGCGTTAATGCTCGGACAAAATAACTGTGGTGTGGTCTCGGTTGGCGTAATTTATTGTTTGCCAGTTCTCTTAAAAGGAAGAACCTTCTTGTTTGAGGAACTCAATTTCTTCAGCCGTGCTTTTGCGGCCTAATACCTCGTTGCGATGGGGGAAGTGCCCAAATTGGGCGATGATATCGTAATGGGCTTTGGCCCAGGTGTAATACCCCCCCTCATCCATGGCACCGGGTATCCCTCTGATTAGTTCTAAGCAATACTCCTGGTCGGCAATATCTTCATGGTGCTCGTAGGGCAGATAAAAGAATATCCGTTGATGGGGGCCGAATGTTTTGTCGAATCCGTTATCAATGGCGTGGCTGGCAATTTCTAAGGCTTTGGGATCGGCCTCAAAGGATTTGGCTGAACCACGGAACATATTGCGGCTGAATTGGTCGAGTAAAAGGATGAGGGCGAGGCATCCGCTAGCGGTTTCTTGCCAGGCATCGCGTTTCCCATCGGCGGCCTTTTCATAATCACCGAGAAAACGCGAGGTGATTTCTTTGTCGAAATCATCATTCTTATTGAACCATTTGGTTTTGCTCTTCTTGAAGCCAGGCCCATCGCCCGGCAAAAACCAAAAGTCTAGTATTTCTTCAATAGACGCCATTTACCACTCCGCCTAGATTTTTCCTTAAAATAAAAAAAATGATGGGGAGGATTGAAAATAAAATCAACCCTCCCCATCAAATAAATGTTTTGTTATAAGGGTTTGCCCTTAATTTTTGCTTTAGCGACCCATAGAATAAAATTCATCATTTGGGCGCATAGAAGTAAAATTTGCCATGCGGTTGCTGAGGCCAAAGAAAGAAGTTATCCCGGCAATATCCCAAATATCTTCGTCGCTGAAATCATGGTCGCGCAGAGTCACAAAATCATCATCGCAAATAGATTTAGCGTCGTTGCAAACCTTGATGGCAAAATCTAACATCGCCATTTGCCTTGGGGTAATGTCTGCCTTGCGGTAGTTGGTTGCAACCTGATCAGCAATCAAGGGATTGCGGGCTCGTATTCGTAGAATAGCCCCGTGGGCAACGACGCAGTACTGGCAATTGTTTTCGCCAGAAGTCGTTGTGATGATCATTTCCATATCTGCCTTGCTGAGCCCGCTTTCTTTTTCGATCAGGGCATCATGATAGGCAAAAAAAGCGCGAAATTCTGCCGGGCGGTGTGCCAGGGCGAGGAAAACATTTGGCACGAACCCTGCTTTTTCCTGGACGCTAAGAATCAATTCTTTGATGTCATCAGGCAGATCATTAATCTCTGGGACCGGATAACGGCTGATTGCTTTATCACTCATTGGAACTTCCTTTGCTCTTAATTGTTAACGTCGACAACAGTACGA
This sequence comes from uncultured Thalassospiraceae bacterium, assembly GCA_965368165.1. Lineage (GTDB taxonomy): Bacteria > Pseudomonadota > Alphaproteobacteria > Rhodospirillales > JAPHRK01 > JAPHRK01. The sequence continues at coordinate 3,150 of CBDULT010000013.1, forward strand.
CCACGGACTTTTCCTTCGAGGATATCCGGGGCAACACTGATCACTTGGGAGAGGGTAATCTCATTGGTAAGGGCTTCGATATGTTCAAGATCAAGATCGGTGGCCAGCCGTTGCCAGGCTTCCATTCTGCGCTTTTTGGGGCACATAACGCTATCCACCCCAGCTAGGGTAACCCCGCGGAGGATAAAGGGCATCACGGTTGCCGGAAGGTCGAATCCTTGGGCTAATCCACAGGCGGCGACAGTCCCGCCATATTTCATGGTGGCGCAGATGTTGGCGAGGGTATGGCTACCGACGCAATCAACGGCTCCGGCCCACCGTTCTTTGCCTAAGGGGCGGCCTTTTTCAGAAAGCTCGTTGCGATCAATGGTGCTGGTAGCTCCTAAGCTTTTGAGGTAGTCAGCCTGTTCTGGGCGTCCCGTTGAAGCAACAACATTATAACCTAATTTGCTGAGGAGAGAGGTCGCCACACTGCCGACGCCACCCGCAGCCCCTGTAACCAGGACTTCACCTTGGTCCGGCGTAACACCGTTTTTCTCCAGGGCTAAGACGCAAAGCATGGCGGTATAACCAGCGGTGCCAATCGCCATGGCTTGTTTGGCCGTGAAAGCGTCAGGCAGAGGAACCAGCCAATCGCCTTTTAAACGCGCTTTTTCTGCCATCCCCCCCCAATGAACTTCACCGACGCCCCAACCGTTGAGAACGACCATGTCACCTACTTTGAAGTCGGGGTGAGAGCTTTCTTCAACAGCCCCTGCGAGATCGATTCCAGGGACCATAGGGAAGCTGCGCACAACGGGAGAGGTGCCCGTAATGGCGAGGCCATCTTTGTAGTTGATAGAGGAGTATTCGACTTTGACAGTGACGTCGCCTTCGGGCATTCGGCTCTCGTCCACTTCAGTCAACTCGGCTCCATAACCAGTGTCGTCTTTGTTGATCAGTACAGCTTTCATTTAATGAAATCCTTTAGTTTATAAACGGGGTAAATTGACGAAGAACGTCTCAGTAAATAAGTCTATAGGGGTGGTGTTTTTGACCAATTTCGAGCGCAACACAGCACCTTCCCAACCGATCCAGAAAAAGGCCGCAAGTTTTGAACAGTTAGTATTGGGAGCAATTTCATCGGCCTGCTGGGCTTTTTCCAGACAGGCTGCAACGCGGTTTTGCCAATCAACAAATACATCTTCCAGGGGCTGGCGATAGTTGTCGTTAAGGGCCCCAAGCTCCTGGCCTAAATTGCCGATTAAACAGCCACGTTTGAACTCAAAGCGGGTCATGCCTTCTTTGGCATCGTCAACGAAATCTTGCAATCGACTTAAGGGGGAGCGGTCCTCATTAAGCAGCCACCGGTCTAGTTTATGGGCAAAAAAGGTTGCGTAATTATCAATTAGCTCAAGGCCAAAGGCATCTTTGCTGGTGAAGTAGTGATAAAATGACCCTTTGGGGACGCCAACCTTTTTGAGCACCTCATCAATTCCAGTATTCGCCAATCCCTTTTCCGTTAGGACCTCAACCCCGGCCCGGATCAAACGCTCTCGCGTTCCTCGGTTAGAATCATCGGTCTTCGGCGGACGACCACGGCCGCGCTTTTTTGGTGCTGTGTTTTCCATAAACATATTATTAGACCGATCGTCTAGTAAATGTCAATAAAAGTTAGGAAAGGACTATCGTCCGCTTCCGTGTGGGTGATGAAAATGTTTAAGGCCGTGACTGCGGTCCGTGCCGCGTCGTGCGTAAGTCTGCGTGGCGTTTGAACACAGCAAGCGTTGAGGCTTGCGTTAATTATGCCCGCTGATTTTGGCGTGGAGAGGTTTGGTTTCTTCGAAGGTGCGCATTTGCGCGTCGGAGGCCTTGGCCTGGTGGTTGGTTTTCCACTCGTCGTAGGTCATGCCGTAGACCACTTCGCGAGCTTCATCATAGGACACTTCATGCCCTTTGACTGCCGCCTCAGCCATGTACCATTTTGACAAACAGTTACGGCAGAACCCGGCAAGGTTCATCAGGTCGATATTTTGTACATCTTTGCGTTCTTGCAAATGCTTAACCAGACCCCGAAAGGCGGCGGCTTCAACTTCGGTACGCGTTTTGTCGTCCATTTGGGCTTTCCTTGTTGGTTGAGGTTGACTCAAAGATAAGAAGGATATTGTCAATAACAAGCGAAACGCTTTAGGGTGTGCTTTGATGAGGTCGAAAATAATAGGAGACCGTTCGTGGTTGTTAATCAGAAGAAAACAACTGTGGTTATTTGGGATATGGGTGGCATTATCTACGGCTTTTTTGCCGAGGCTATTGTGGACCGCGGGCGAGCAGAAGGCTGGCCCCTGGAAAAGCTTCCCCTCGGCCCAACGGGGATGGCACCGGACCCAGACTATGATGCTTTGGACCGGGGCGATATTTCCGAACCTGAATATGTCAAACGGCTTGCGGCTGCCTTGGCAAAAAATGATATTGATTACACCCCCTATGAGGATATTGACCTCGCCACCCAGGAACGACCCGGCACTTTTGCTTTGATAGAAGAGTTAAAGGAGCGAAGCTTCCGTCAAATGCTTTTGACCAACGATGCCACAGCCTGGCTTGGAGAAAACTGGTGGCAAAACTGGCCCTATGCCCCCCTATTTGATGCTATCGTAGATGTTAAAAATATTGGCATCAGAAAACCCGCTCCCGAACCCTATCTGGCTTGTGCAAAAGAGATAGATATTGCTCCCGAGGAATGTTTGTTCGTTGATGACATGCGGGTCAATTGCCAAGGGGCTGAAGCCGTCGGTATGCAAAGTTACTGGTTTGACATCCGCACCCACCAGCGTTCCCTGGCGGGTGTAAAGAAGAAGTTGGGGATTACCAGTTAGGCAAACCCCATCTTCTCTAAAATCGGCAATGCATCCGCTAATACCCGTTGGAAACTTTCCCGTTTTTTAGCGCGTTCGAAGTACGATGTTATATGGAGGTAATCCTTAAAGGGATAAGCTTTTTGGGCGTAGAATAAGGGGGGAATAGCGGCGCAGTCGGCCATAGAAAAATTTTCGCCCATGAGCCATGAGTTAGATTCCAGGCGGCTGTTCATGTAATGGTAGGAACTATCTAGGTAACGCTTGGCATCTTCTCGTTCGGTTTCGGGTTTACCATCGGCAAAGAGCATGGTGAAGATGGGTTTGTTGAGGTAGAGATCGTTCATGCGATCCATAAAACGAGTTTGTCTCGCTTGGGCAGGGTCGCTTGATATCAGTTGAGGGCCCTGTTGAAAATTGTTTTCCAGGTACTCAATGATGATGGTAGATTCTGCAATCATGTGATCTTCGGTAGGGAAGAGCAGGGGGATTTTTCCAATGGGGTAAAGCTCCCGATATTTAGCGCGCTCTTCTGGGTCCATCAGATTGACGATCTCAGGCTTAAATTCGACTCCTTTTTCGTAAAAAGCCAAAAGGACTTTTTGAGAGAAAGTGGAGATCGGGGCATAGTAAAGTTTCATGACTGAGGGCCTCAAGGGTTGCGTGCGGGTCTTTTGTTAAGTGGGCTTTGTACGCGTTAGTTCCAAGTTATTTTTAGATCGGCTCTCTGCTTCGGGAGTTTTGGGAAGAGGAAGAAAGATTGCAGGCATCCTTTAATCTTGTTCGCGCATCCTGATGAGACCTTCCTGGGCAACTGAGGCGACCAAAACGCCCTCTCTTGTATAAAGGCTACCTCGGTTAAAGCCCTTTGCGCCATTGGCACTAGGTGTGTCTTGACTAAAAAGCATCCACTGGTCGGCCTTAAATGGGCGATGGAACCACATAGCGTGGTCGAGGCTGGCAGCTTGCAGACGTTCATCAATAAATGTAACCCCATGGGGGGCAATGCAGGTGTCGAGCAAGGTCATGTCGGAGGCATAGGCCAAGACGCATTTGTTTATATTCTGGTCTTCAGGCATTTCCCCTCGAGTCTTAATCCAAAAATGTTGGATAGGTTCCCGCTTCTTAGGCTCCACCCAATTGGTCTGTTCAACGGCCCGAATTTCGATGGCGCGATCACGGGTAAAATATTTGCGGAATTTTTCAGGTAGCAAAGGAGCGACTTTTGCCCGTACTTCTTCTTCAGGGGGAAGGCTCTCAGGGGATGGAACGTCAGGCATATCAAATTGATGCTCTAAGCCCGGCTCCTCCCTTTGAAAGGAAACCGACATATTAAAGATTGGTCGCCCGTGTTGAATGGCGACAACCCGACGAGTGGCGAAACTTTTGCCGTCGCGGATACGGTCTACGTCGTAAATGATCGGAACTTTGGGGTCTCCGGGGCGGAGGAAATAGCCGTGCAAGGAATGGGATTGGAACTCCTCAACCGTCCGCGTTGCCGCAACCAAAGCCTGACCAATCACCTGCCCACCAAACACCCGTTGCCAGCTTTCATCAGGGCTGGTGCCGCGAAAGAGGTTCAGTTCAATTTGTTCAAGATCAAGGATGCTGAGCATCTTATGGAATGCGTCGTTCATAGGAAACCTTATGAAAATGGATCTTTCTGTTAAGGTAGGGAGGAAATAGGGAATGAGCAATAAGGAAAAGGGGATGCTGCTCCTTGCAATTCGTCCTTGACCTCTCTACCTCAATAAGACCGAATAAACGAAGTCATAAATTAAATTTATTTGAGGAGGATCGTATGTCTGCCAGAACTTATAAGAAAGTTGAAATTGTTGGCACATCTGAAGAAAGTATTGAAGACGCCATCAACGGGGCTGTCGCCGCCGCTTCAAAATCCCTCGATCACCTGGATTGGTTTGAGGTCGTTGAAACCCGAGGACATATTGTCGACGGGAAAGTTGGTCACTATCAAGTAGTTTTGAAAATTGGCTTTCGCCTTAATGATTAAGGGTTTTTCCTAGGTGTTGTGCACTAATTATGGTTTTTGCAATAGACAGCAATTCCAATCAAGAAACGCTTCATAAGTTCCCACAAAATGAGTATGTTTTTGTGAGGAAAAACGATGAAATCTATAGAGAAAGCAGTCTGGTACATTGAAAGTCATTTTGGCGGCGAGATCTCGCTTGCCGATGTGGCAGAAGCGGCAGGATTGTCTAAATTTCATCTTGTCCGGGCATTTAGTGCCTATGCGGGTAAATCTGTCATGCGCTATGTCCGCGCCAGACGATTAAGTGAAGCGGCAAAACGCCTTGTAAACGGGTCTTGTGGCATTCTCGATGTAGCACTCGATGCTGGTTATAATTCTCACGAAGCATTCACGCGGGCTTTTGGGGAGCAGTTTGGCATCACACCAAACCAACTCCGCAAAACTCGAACACTTGAGACAATCCAGCTAGTGGAGGCTTTGAAAATGAACGATAAATTGACCAACTTACCCGAAGCCCGTTTTGTAGACTGCGATGCAATGCTCATCGTCGGCTTGAAGAAGCGATATAGCGACACCACAAGGATGCAGATGCCAGCACAATGGCAGGTGTTCCAACCGCATATTGGTAATATCGACTTTCAGAAAGGCAATGTGGCTTTTGGAGTGTTGTACAACAGTGATGATGAGGGAGATATCGACTACTTAACGGGCGTAGAAGTCAGTAATATTGCCGACACCCCAAAGGTGCTGGACTGCCTTCGTGTTCCGCCCCAGACCTACGCAGTTTTCCAGCATAACGGCCACGTTTCCGAAATCAGGCGGACTTGGAAAACAATCTTTGGAAAGTGGCTCTCCGAAGCCAATTACAAACCGACTGATGCCCCTCAGATGGAACGTTATGGCGAAAACTTCGATCCAAGGTCAGGCGAGGGCGATATCGAAATTTGGATACCTATTACCAAGTAACAAGATCGCTGGGTGGCTTCATGCTAGTCGCAAAAGCGATCATTATAGGACTGTTGCAAAAAAAACAGAATTTTTGCACCGTGAAAGGTGAGAATATACGTCAGTATAGTTTTTTGGACCCATATGGAATATCACATCTATTTCAATTGCTTGATAGATTGCATTACTTGTCGTGGTTTCGCGTTGTGGGCTTTTTGATTATTTCGCAAGCGCGAAGGTTGACGAAAGACTCTTTCTAAGACAGAGTGTCACGGTTCTGTAACAAAGGACTCCATTAAAAGAGGGTCCTATAGAAAAATCAATGCCAATGATTTGCTTGGAAGAGGAACACAAATGCTTGGTGCCGATGAGATGGACGAATATTTCGACCTGATGGAAAAGGCCAAGAAAGAAGAGAAAGAAAAGCAAGAAGAGAAAAGCTGATTTAGCTTCTCTCTCCGTCTGTCTGTCCTGCTACTTGCCAATGGCTAGCAAGTTCCCTATTGAAAATCCTCGTTTATTTTAACAACCCGATTATTTTAGCAACTCGCTGCTAATAATGATTTTGCGGACTTCGTTGGTTCCGGCACCAATTTCGAGAAGTTTAATCCCCCGATAGAGACGGTTGATTTCAGATTCCCACAGGAACCCGGCCCCGCCAAAAATTTGTACCGCGTCATCGATGATCTTTTTTGAGTTTTCTGCGGCAAACAAGATTGCAGCAGCGGATATCTTATGGATATCGCCACGGCCGCCCCCCCCCTTTTCCAGATCGTTGCAGGCAACGGCGGTGCGGTAGACAAAAGCGCGCATGGCTTCAAGGGAAGTATACATGTCAGCCAATTTTGCCTGAATCATTTGAAAAGCGGCGATGGGTTTGCCAAATTGTTGGCGGGATTTGGCATAATCTAAGGCCAGTTCCAAGGCACGTTCTGCAGACCCAAGGGCACTTACGGCAAAGAGGGTGCGTTCGAGGTCAAGCCCGGACATAACGATTGCCACCCCGGCATTTTCTTCACCAACCAAATTCTCAACCGGGACCTTACAGTTATCAAAAACCAGTTCTCCGGTGGGGCTGCCACGAAAACCCATTTTAATCAATTTTTGGGCAACGGAAAATCCCTCCATACCTTTTTCGATAATAAAAGCTGAAATACCCTTGGGGCCAAGCTCTGGGGCAGTTTTGGCATAGACCAAAAGCACATCGGCATTGGGGCCATTGGTGATAAACATTTTGGAGCCGTTGAGGATATAGAAATCACCTTCCCGCTTGGCTGTCGTACGCATGGAGCCTAAGGCATCTGACCCAGCTCCCGGTTCGGTTAATCCTAAGGCCCCAACCTTTGAGCCATCACACAGGCCAGGAAGATACTTCCTCTTCTGCTCTTCGTTAGCATTTCTTAGAATATTGTTAACGCAAAGATTGTCGTGAGCCCCATAGCTGAGAGAAATTGCGGGGTTCCATTTGGTAATGGACTGCAAAATCAAGGTGCTGGCGAAAAAATCCATGCCTGAACCGCCATATTCTTCTGGTACGGTCACACCAAGATATCCTACGTCAGCGAGTTTTTTGTAGGCATCTTCCGGCCACCACTCTTCGTTATCCATTTTCTCCTGATAATCATAGAGCTGTTCACGGGCAAAGCGGTCTGACTGGTCCAGTACCTCTTGGTAGTCTGGGGTCAATTCGTATCCGGGCAGGGGGCCGAGGGAGCCTTGTAAGCGGGTCATTTTATTATCTCCAACCTAAAATCTAAGGTAACCGTTAGGGTTTCTGTCGATGGGGGCATTAAGGGCGGCACTGATGCCGATGCCGAGGGCGTTGCGGGTGTCGAGTGGGTCAATCACCCCATCATCCCAAAGCTCTGATGTGGCGTAATATGCCGAACTCTGACGCACGGACTCTTCAAGTACAGGCTTTTGAATAGCCTCGATTTCCTCCGGCGTCAGGGTTTTGCCCTCCCGTTTTAACTGCATCACTTTCACCATGGTTAAAGTCTTCGCCGCTTGCTCACCCCCCATGACCCCAATTTGGGAATTGGGCCAGGTATAGAGAAAACGCGCATCGTAAGCCCTCCCGCACATGGCGTAGTTCCCGGCTCCAAAAGAACCATTAACCAATACCGTGAACTTAGGAACATCGACCCCAACCTGAGTCATAATCATCTTTGCTCCATCTTTGGTGATGCCAAGGCGCTCGTATTCTTTGCCGATCATAAATCCTGTAATGTTTTGCAAAAATACCAGGGGCACTTTGTCGCGATTGCAAAGCTGCATGAAGTTGGTGGCTTTGTGGGCGCTGTCGCTAAACAATACCCCGTTGTTGCCAAGAATACCGACCTTGTATCCCCAGATGCGGGCATAGCCACAAACCAAGGTGGTACCAATGGCGGGTTGGTATTCATGGAAGCGGGAACCATCGACGATTCTTGCGATCACTTCGCGCATATCAAATTGCTTTTTGATATCGTCGGGAATGATGCCGTAAAGCTCTTTCGGATCATAGAAAGGTTTTTCGGGTGTTTCCCAATCAATTTTAGTTTTTTCTGTTTTGGGGAAAATACCAACTATTTCGCGGGCTTTGGCGATGGCTTCGTCTTCTGTATCGGCTGGGTAATCGGCGGTGCCACTGATCTGGGTATGGACATCGCAGCCTCCCAATTCATCAGCGCTAACCTCTTCTCCTGTCGCTGCTTTGACCAAAGGAGGGCCGCCCAGGAAAATACCCCCGGTGCCACGCACAATGACAGAATAATCAGAAAGGGCCGGCACATAAGCACCGCCCGCCGTACAATGGCCCAGAACAATCGCCACCTGGGGGATGCCCATTTTGCTGAGCATGGCTTGGTGGCGGAAAGTACGACCGCCATGATTTTTGTCGGGAAAAATTTCCGCCTGCAAGGGGAGGAAAGCCCCCGCACTATCCACCAGATGGACCACAGGGAGACGGTTCTCCATGGCGATCTCTAAAGCACGAACGGCCTTTTTAACAGATAAAGGATAGAGTGCCCCACCTTTGACGGAGCTGTCTGAGGCACTGACCATCACTTCACGGCCCTTAACAATCCCAATGCCCGTTATCAAGCCTGCCGCAGGAACCTCTCCTTTATAAGACTGGTTGGCAGCGAGGCTCGAAAATTCCAGGAAAGGCGTGCCGGGGTCGAGCAGCTTTTCAATGCGATCACGAACAAACTGTTTGCCGTGTTTTTCCAGGCGGTCCAGGTCTCGTTGGGGACGGTCATAACGGGATGCCTTTTGCTTGGCATGAAAATCAGCAAGCAAGGTTTCATTATGGGCTTTATAAGTTTTGAAAATATCGGAGTTGGTGTCGATCTTTGAGTTGAATCTCTGCATGGGTTTATTCTCCCTCCGGTTCTAGGGAAACCAGCAGGTCTCCCTTGTCGAAGGTATCGCCTTCTTTCAAATTGACTTCTGCAATCACCCCGTCGCGCCAGGCACTGACGGTGGTTTGCAATTTCATGCTTTCTATCACCAGAAGGGTGGTCCCTTTGGCCACGTTCTCTCCGGGAGTAACCGAAAGGGAAACAACCGTGCCCGGCATGGGGGCCAGAGAATGATCGGCCCCTCCTGCTGTTTCTGAAGCTGCGCGTAGCAGAGGGTCGGTGAAGGTGGTTTTGTGGGTCTGACCTTTAAAGTGAATGAAGATATTATCACCTTCGCCCGCCAGCCAGACCCTGTAAGGTTTGCCGTCAATGGTCAGCAGATGTTCTGCCCCTTGGACCTGGTGGAGGGAAGTCTCATAGGGGGTGCCGTTTAAGGTCACCTGAAAGGTGTCTCCTCGACGGGAAACTGAAATTTTTTTGTAGCTTCCCTTAAGTTCAAGTTCTTTCTGCATCAGTTTCTCCACGGGCCAATTGCTGAATAAGGCAATGGAACCTCAGGGGCTGACCCTGCTCCTGTTTGGGCAAACAAAGCGGCAGCGATCAACACGACCTCTTCATCGGTTGCTGTCAAACCCGGGGCCGCAAGGTCTTCTTGGCCATCGTTTAACGTGCCGGTATGATAATTTCCGGACCGAAAAGCTTGGTGGTTAAGGACGCGAGCCATGTAGGCCGTGTTGGTGGTGACACCGAGGACGGCTGTATCGCCCAAGGCGGTGACGGCCCGATTGATGGCTTGTTCTCGGTCTTTGCCCTGGACGATGACCTTGGAGAGCATGGGGTCAAAAGAGGCTGTGATGTTTCCTCCTTGTAAGATGCCGCTATCGACTCGCACTCCGGGTCCCACGGGTTCCTTTAAAGTGAGGATGTTGCCAATGGCAGGGAAGAATCCTTCGTCGGCATCTTCCGCATAGATCCGGCATTCAATGGCATGGCCGGTTGTGGTGATTTCTTCTTGAGAAAAAGACAACCCTTTCCCGGCCGCTAGGGCAATTTGTTCCGTGACCAAATCAATGCCCGTGATTATCTCGGTAATAGGGTGCTCAACCTGAAGACGGGTGTTCATTTCCAGGAAATAGAACTCCCCATCGGGGGCCAGGATGAATTCAACGGTTCCGGCATTTAGGTACTTTGCGGCTTTAGTGATCCCGACGGCAACGTCACAAATTTTTTGCTGTAAATCAGGGGAGAGGGCCGGAGAGGGGGTTTCCTCTATAACTTTTTGGAAGCGTCGTTGGATAGAGCATTCCCGTTCAAACAAGTGAACGGCCCCCCCTTTACCATCCCCCAGAACCTGAACCTCAATGTGACGGGGAGTCGTGATGTAACGTTCCGCGTAAATTGCCCCATTACCAAAGTACCGCTCGGCTTCGCTGGCGGCTGTTGTTGCTTTGGTTTCGAGTTCATCGGCGCTTTCGACAATCTGCATCCCCTTGCCGCCTCCCCCCGCGCTGGCTTTGATAAGCAGGGGAAAACCGATCTTGGCGGCTTCCACAACAAAACTCTTAAGGTCGCCGGTGAAGGGCACGGAAGGTGAAATGGGGAACCCTTGTTGCTCGACAAATTTCCGGGAGGCCATTTTATCGCCCATCAAACGGATGCTATCGGGCTTAGGCCCAATAAAAATTAACCCTGCCATGGCAACAGCTTCGGCAAATTCAGCATTTTCAGAGAGGAAACCATAGCCGGGGTGAAGGGCATCAGCGCCGCATTCGCGTGCCACACGAAGCACTTCCCCCCTATCCAGATAAGCTGCGACCGGGGTTTCGCCAAAAATTTCGAAGGCTTGGTCGGCTTCACGAACCGCAAGACTGTCTTTATCAAGAGCATGATAAAGAGCGACGGAGGGAATGCCCAGGGTTCTGAGGCAGCGGATCACCCTTACAGATATTTCGCCACGGTTAGCAATTAATACTTTCGTGATCTCACTCACAGTTGTTCTCCTTTGAAGGCAGCCGGGGCGTCATAGATAAAAGTGGCAATTCCATTTGTTCTATTATCGACCAGTCGGTAGTTTAACTATTAAATGTTAATTCAGTTCGCTAAGAAAGTTAAAAATCTAGTTGAGTTCTTTGAGGGCTTTTTTCTTTAGCAAGGACCGTAAAAGATGTTGCAGGGTTTCTTCTCTAAAATCAGGCAAAGCCTTCCCCGGTGCCCACTCCATTACTTTGCCAATGGTGGGGAGGCCTAAGATGAAATAGCTCACCGAACCAATGACATGGTAGAGGAAGAGTTCTGGATTGCAGGACTTAAATGTGCCGTGCTTTTGACCTTTAGCGATCACCCGACTGAGTCGATACATTGAATCGGCTAAATGCCAGCGTTCAATATCGTTAACCCGATCAAGGTTATCCATCATTTCGCGCATAATAATCCGGGCGTAATCGGTGCGTTCCTGGGCCCAGTCGAAATAAGTATTATAGAGAGCGATGAAACGATCGACATCACTGCCTTCAACATTTTCTACCTGGGTAACAACTTCTCCAATAGAGTCAGCTATTCGGTCAATCACCGCCACATAAAGGCGGCCTTTGCTTGGGAAATGATAAAGGAGAGAGGCATTGGAAATGCCGACTTCACCACCGATTTCACGAAGTCCGGCCCCGTAAAACCCTTTTTCAGCAAAAAGTCGTTCTGCTACCTTGAGGGTTTTTTCTTTAGTCTCTGCGCCTGCTGCTGTTTGTCTTGGTCCTGTCATGTTAGCCCCCACCACATTAAGAATGAGTATGAATTTTATAATGTTATTTTTACCTACCAGTTGGTAGAGTAAGCATCAAAATGTTCCTTTATGTCAAGTTGGGAGTGGGTTTCATGGCGGTAACTATGGAAAAACAAGGACCTATAACGACGATTATTTTAAATCGGCCCGATGTGCGCAATGCGGTTGATGGTCCAACGGCTCAGGCCTTAGCGGATTCCTTTCGGGAATTTGAAGCCGATGGTGAAGCCAAGGTCGGTGTTTTTTGTGGGGCAAACGGTACATTTTGTGCCGGGGCTGACCTGAAAGCCTTCGCTGATGACTCTCGGCGCAACCGCCTGGAACTGGATGGTGATGGCCCTATGGGGGCCAGCCGAATGATGCTGTCAAAACCAGTTATTGGGGCCATATCAGGCTATGCCGTCGCCGGAGGCTTGGAGCTTGCCTTATGGTGCGACATACGAGTGGTGGAAGAAGATGCGGTGTTTGGCGTTTTTTGCCGCCGCTGGGGCGTACCGTTAATTGATGGGGGAACCGTCCGATTGCCCCGTATTATTGGTATGGGGCGCGCCCTCGATCTTATTCTAACGGGGCGACCCGTAAAAGCGGATGAGGCGTTTCTTATGGGGCTGGCAAATCGGGTTGTGGCGCGAGGAACAGCCCGCTCAGAAGCCGAAGCTCTTGCTATGGAGATTGCGAATTTCCCTCAGCTCTGTATGAAAAGTGATCGTCAGTCTGTCTATGAGCAGCAGGGCCTTTCCCTTCGAGATGCCTTGCGGAGCGAATTTGCTCATAGTGCGAAGGTTGTTGAAGCTGAGGGGCTGAAAGGAGCCGCGACATTTGCAGGCGGCAAGGGTCGGCATGGCAAATTTGAATAAATCAATTACCTATAGGTAATGTGGTTGTCTTTATGGGAAGTTATCGGTAAGATTTCATCATTATGGAAAAGCTTTATACAGTAACCGACCTAGCAACTGAGTTCGAGATCACACCGAGAGCCGTTCGCTTTTATGAATCAAAGGGGCTTATTACTTCTCAGCGGGTAGGGCGCACGCGCATCTACACCAAACGAGAGCGGGCTCGGTTAAAGATTATACTGCGCTCTAAGCGGGTTGGTTTTAGTCTGGCAAATGTCAAAGCCTATTTAGAGCTCTATGATACTGATCATACTAAACTGAAACAGATCCTTGTTTTGCTTTCCGGCAGTCGGCTTCGCATCGCTGAACTTAAACAACAACAAGACGAGTTGAAGGTTATGCTCGATGAGCTGGAAAAAATGGAGAGTGAGGCTATTACGGACCTCAAAGTCCAGGGGCTTGATCCAGAAAAAGCCTTGGCTGAATTTGAAGCCACACTAAGCGAAACAACCAAAGCTGCCGAATAAACATTTTAATCATTAATCGGAGGTCATGTTTTTGGGTGTCTGGCTAGGTATCGCCAAAATTTCACTAACCCGCTTGATGGGGAAAACCGTCAAGTTGCAGGATGAGGTGACGTTGGACCGTTGGGTTACGCCGTTTGACCTCGACCCCAACATGCACATGACCAACTCGGTTTATTATGCTTTGATGGATTTAGGGCGTATTGAGCATTTGATTTATTCCGATTTGATGAGGACTATGTTTAAGCAAAAATGGGGTCCGGCAATTGGTGGTATCACCCTGCGCTTTCGGCGGTCTCTTGCTTTATTTCAGAAATATCGTGTGGTTACCCAGCTTTCTGGGTGGGATGAAAAGTGGCTCTATTATGAGCAGCGTATTGAATCCGGTGGTGATGCTTATGCAATTGCCTATTCCAGAATAGCCTGTACGGGTAAAGGGGGCGCACAATCTATTGCCGAAGTTCTCAAGCTTATTGGCCATGAAAGTCCCTCGCCTGAATTAGGCGATATGCCCGCAAAACTTGACGCCGCCTGTGTCGGGCTCAAGAACACCCCTCAACCATAAGAATCGACAAATTTTAAAAAGGTTATTTGAATTAAAATTCAAAAAGAGCCTATGATCATGGTGCTAGAGGTGATTCTACAGGAAGTAAAAAATACCTTGACCCGATCAACTGGTTAAATATACCTATTGGTCATAAGAATTACCTAAAGGTAATTATGCCGAATAAAAGCTAAAAATCGGCAAAGTAAGACAGGGAGCATATATAAGGTGGAACTGCTGCAGCTTTTAGTCAGCGGCATAGCTCAGGGATGTGTTTACGGGCTCATCGCTTTGGGTTTTGTGCTGATCTACAAGGCGACTGAGATAGTCAACTTCGCCCAGGGCGATATCATGATGCTCGGCGCCTTTACGGCTTTCTCATTTATCGGAATTGCAGGAATGCCTTATTGGCTTGGCTTCCTCATGGCGATTTTTGCCATGGCGATATTCGGATATTTACTCGATTGGGTGGTTCTGCGCCGGGTTATTGGTCAGCCTCAGTTTGCCATTGTCATTTTGACCATCAGCCTTGGGTTTGTTTTTCGTGCTGTTGCGGGGGGCATCTGGGGGCACGAGCCTCTCGCATTTGCCACGCCCTTTAGTCAAACGGTTTACAATTTTGGTAGTGTGATTATCGCTGGTGAAAATGCTGCCATTATTGCGGGCACCTTGATCCTCTCCGTTTTGCTTTATATTTTCTTTCGTTTCACCAAAGTTGGAGTTGCCATGCAAGCGGCTTCGCAAAACCAGCTTGCAGCCTATTATATGGGTATCCCGGTCAAAGTGATTTTCTCTTTGATCTGGGCGATTAGTGCCATGGTGGCGACGGTTGCCGGGGTGTTGCTTTCTCCGATCTCTCTGATTGATACGGAAATGGGCTTTATCGGCATCAAGGCTTTTGCCGCAGCAGTAATTGGCGGCTTTGGCTCCCTTCCTGGGGCCATCTTAGGCGGGATGATTATTGGCGGTTCTGAACAGCTTGCGGGGGCTTTCCTTCCCACTGGGTTTAAAGAAATAGCGGCATATTTGATTATGCTGGCGGTTCTTACCTTGCGACCTGAAGGGCTTTTTGCCCAAATCCATCGGAAGAAGGTATAGGCTGGCCATGCGTATTTTATTTAAAAAAACCTATGAAGATGACATTCGCATCCTCAAGCATAGTGGCTATGTTTTTTGGTACGGCCTGCTTCTTCTCTCCGTATTTGCCGCCCCCCTTTTTCTCGATGATTTCTATTTAGGAGAACTGGCACAAGTTTATATTTTTGCGGTTGCAGGGGTCGGTCTGATGTTGCTGGTGGGCTACACCGGGCAGGTCAGTCTTGGTCATGCGGCATTTTTGGCCATTGGAGCCTATGCCAATGGGTGGCTGATCAGTAAGGGGATTCCCTTTTTGGTTTCCTTTCCTCTCGCGGGGATTATTTCAGCTATTGCAGGGGTAATTATTGCAATTCCGGCAGCGCGAATGACGGGTATTTATCTTGCCATAGCCACTTTGGCCTTCGCCCTGATTGTTGAACAAATCATGGTGCGCTGGGAAAGCGTTACCGGTGGTTTTAAAGGCATGACCGTTGATGCGCCGGACCTGTTTGGTTATCAGCTCTGGGATACCTGGGCTTTTTATTTACTCTGTTTAATCGTCCTTCTTATGGTCATCGTTGGTGCCCTTAATGTGCTGCGTTCTCCCACAGGCCGGGCTATGGTCGCGATTAGAGATTCAGAGGTATCGGCCCAGAGTATGGGTATTAATCTGGCAAAGTATAAAACCATTGCCTTCGGTTTGAGTGCTGGGATCACTGGGTTGGCCGGAGCCTTGTTGGGGCATAAATTCAATTATTTATCTCCTGATTCCTTCAACATGATTGTCTCCATTCAACTTTTGCTGATGGTGGTTGTCGGCGGGCTTGGCTCTATCCACGGGGCCATTTATGGGGCAATATTTGTCGGTACCCTTCCTCAACTGCTGGCAATTTCCCGCGATTATTTGCCTGATGCCATTTCACAAACCCCAGGGTTGGAGCCAGGAATTTTTGGAATCATTCTGGTTTTATTCATTTTGTTCGAGCCTTTGGGCCTCTATGGGCGCTGGCTTAAGATGAAACTCTATTTTGATACCTTCCCGCTCTATCGGAAATCCACATTTAAACGCCAAAAAGCCTATCTTAAGACGGAGCGAATGAAATGAGTTTTTTTCGCGCCGAAAACCTGGTCATTCAATTCGGTGGCATCCGCGCCGTTGATGGTGTGAGCTTTCATGTCAATGAAGGTGAGGTCTTTACCCTTGTCGGTCCCAATGGGGCTGGAAAGACTACGATCTTTAACCTCATCAGCCGAATTTATGATCCAACTGAGGGGCATATTTTCTTTAATGAGCATAATATTACCGAGATAGATCCTCATCGGATTGCCTCCTTAGGCATTGCCCGGACTTTCCAGAATATTGAGCTTTTTGAGCATGCGACGGTTTTGCAAAATTTGTTAGTGGGTCGTCATTGTCATCATAAATCAAAACTACTTAGCGAAATATTTTTTACCAAATCAACGCGAGTGATGGAGCATGCTCATCGGGAAAAAGCCGAAGAGATTATCGATTTTCTTGATTTGCACCACTACCGCAACCAGATGATTTCCAACTTGCCTTACGGCGTTCGCAAAGTGGTTGAGGTTGCCCGGGCTTTGTGTACGGAACCGAAGCTGCTTTTGCTGGATGAGCCAGCTTCTGGCCTCAATGTAGAAGAGACCGAAGATATGGCCTTCTGGATTGAGGATATCAAAAAGGATTTGGGAATTACGGTTATCATGGTCGAGCATGATATGAGCTTGGTCTCTGCTGTTTCGGATCGGGTGTTGGCCTTAAATAACGGGCAAATGCTTTCTGAGGGGACACCCCGTGAGGTTCAGTCGGACCCTGAAGTGATCAAAGCTTATTTAGGGGAGGATGACTGATGAGTGATGTTCTTCTCAAAGTACGCAATATTGAAACTTACTATGGCCCCATAATGGCTATCCGGGGGGTGTCACTTGATGTTCATGAAGGTTCCATCGTCACCATTCTGGGCGGCAATGGGGCCGGCAAAACCACCATTTTAAAAACTATTTCAGGGGCCATGGACCCCCTTAAAGGAACCGTGACTTTCGATGGGGAAGAAATCCAAAACCGTGACCCGGATTGGGTGGCGCGCAAAGGTATTGCCCACGTTCCTGAAGGCCGCGAAGTGTTCCCCTTCCTCTCGGTGAAAGAGAACCTCATGATGGGGGCTTTCACCCGCAAAGACCGGGCTGAAGTCGAAAAAGACCTGGAGTTGGTTTACCACTACTTCCCGGTTTTGAAAGAGCGGGAAGAACAGTCGGCAGGATACCTGTCGGGGGGACAGCAACAGATGCTCGCAATTGGGCGCGGGCTGATGGCAAAGCCTCGCTTGATGTTGCTTGATGAACCTTCGCTGGGCCTTTCCCCTTTGTTGGTAAAAGAGATTTTTGCCATCATCCGGCGTTTGAATAAAGAGCAGGGTATGACCATGCTTCTGGTTGAGCAAAATGCCAACATGGCTTTGAAAACCGGGGAGTTTGGATATGTACTGGAAGTTGGGCGTATTGTGATGAGCGACAAATGCTCAACACTCTTGGAAAGTGATGATGTGAGAGAATTTTACCTTGGCATTAAAGAAGAAGGTGCCCGGGGCAAGCGGCGTTGGAAAAAACGGAAAACCTGGAGATAGATGATGGATGGCGTGACCAATTACGAACCCGTAATTGTCGACGGATGCGATACAATTCCGAAGCTTTTCAGGCAGCGCGTAGAAAAATATGGCAACAAAGTTGCCCTGCGGGAAAAAGATTTAGGTATTTGGCGTTCCGTCACTTGGACTGAATATGGGCAAAAAGCCAAAGAAATCGGCATGGGGTTGATTTCTCTAGGGTTGCTGCCGGGTGAGAAAGTTTCAATATTAAGTGAGAACAATAAGGAATGGTTGTTTGCAGACTTGGGTATTATTTCTGCAGGTGGCGTTTCTTCAGGTGTTTACACGACTGATTCCGCTAAACAGTTGGAATATCTTCTCAAGGATTCAGATTCCAAATATCTTATCGTTGAAAATGATGAACAGCTCGATAAAGCTTTAGAGGTGCGTGAGAAGGTTCCGGAACTGCGGAAAATCATCGTCCTTGATATGGAGGGCTTACGTGATTTTAAAGACGATCATGTCATTTCAGTTGATGAACTTTATGACCGAGGGCGCATCTATGATGAAAAAAACCCGGATGTTTGGGACCAACGAATTGAAAATGTAAAACAAGAAGATTTGGTCATTCTCATCTATACTTCAGGAACGACGGGGCCGCCAAAAGGGGCGATGATCAATCACCGGAATATTCTTTTCCAAAGTCAAAATGTTCTCAACTATCTCATTTACGGGGAAGGAGATGAACAGCTTTCTTTCTTGCCCCTATGCCATATTGCTGAGCGAACCTTTACGGTTTTTTATCCGCTGGTAACAGGGTCGACAATCAATTTTGTCGAAGGGCCAGATACGGTTTTTGAAAATATCCAAGAGGTTTCCCCCACCATCTTTTTTGCTGTCCCCAGGATTTGGGAGAAGTTTTATTCCGGCATAACTATTCGACTGAAAGATGCCTCTGCCCTAAGCCGATGGGCTTATGAAAAAGCGATAGCGATTGGGCATCAGGCGGTGGAATATGAGCTTGCAAACAAGCCGGTGCCAATGGGTTTGTCCCTAAAGCGATGGCTCTCTAGTAAGGTGGTGCTCCGCAATATCAAAATTTTGCTTGGCCTTGATCGTATCAAATGGGCGATCACTGGAGCGGCCCCGATTTCACCTGATTTGGTCCGCTGGTTTATGGCTCTTGGGGTTGATATGTATGAGGTTTACGGGCAAACGGAAAATACCGGAACGGCTACGTCCAACCAACCTGGGAAAAACAAAATTGGGACAATCGGCCCGACCGCCCCGAATACAGAAGTCAAAATCTCAGATCAGGGGGAAATCCTTTTGCGGGGGCCTCATGTTTTTATGGGCTATCTAAACAAACCAGAAAAGACGGCAGAAACCATTATCAACGGATGGCTCCATACGGGCGATGTGGGTAATATTGATAACGAAGGGTTTGTTAAAATTACCGACCGCATGAAAGATATTATCATTACGGCGGGCGGCAAGAACATCACCCCGAGTGAGTGGGAAAATCAGCTTAAGTTCTCCCCTTATATTTCCGATGCTGTGGTGATTGGGGACAAACGAAAATTCCTCACCTGCCTGGTGATGGTTGATCAGGAAAATGTTGAGAAATTTGCTCAGGATGCCAATGTACCCTTCACCAACTATGCCAGCCT
Source organism: uncultured Thalassospiraceae bacterium (assembly GCA_965368165.1). Taxonomy (GTDB): domain Bacteria; phylum Pseudomonadota; class Alphaproteobacteria; order Rhodospirillales; family JAPHRK01; genus JAPHRK01. Next base: position 22,287 of record CBDULT010000013.1, read on the forward strand.
TTGCAAATCTAAAGAGGTCGTTGCGTTGATTGGCGAAGAAGTAGACCGGGTGAATAAGAACTTCGCGCGGGTTGAAACGGTGAAAAAATATCGTCTGATTGACCAACTGCTCACGGCAGAAGACGATGAATTGACCCCGACGATGAAATTAAAAAGAAGCTTTGTGAATGAGAAATACAAAAGCCTCATCGATGCCATGTATGCAGAGGGTTAGGATATAGAGTCTTATAAAGATTCTAGAAATACTGGACAATGCGTTCAATTTTGTTCAGCATGAAATTAACAATAGACTAAATGGAAAAAACCCAACAGGGAGTAGGAAGTTATGAAAAAGATGTATCAAGGAATTGCCCTTGCTGCTGGCGCAATTGCAGTTACCATGGCTGGTTCGGCAATGGCCGAACAACGTGGCGTTAGTGACAAAGAAGTTGTCTTCGGCATGCATACTGCCCTGAGTGGGCCTGCAAGCCCCTGGGGCGTCGGTGCTGCGGCTGGTATTCGCATGCGCTTTGATGAGATTAATGCCGATGGTGGTATCCATGGTCGTCAACTCAAGATCATTGTCGAAGATCACGGCTATCAGGTGCCTAAAGCCATTCAGGCTGCTAATAAACTGATCAACCGTGACAATATCTTTGCTATGCTTGGTGCTTTGGGCACCCCTATGAACAACGCTGCAATGAAGATGCAGTTGGCCAAAAATGTGCCAAACCTGTTCCCCTTCACTGCGGCGCGTTCTATGCACACGCCCTTCAATAGGCTGAAATTTGCCTTGTTCTCAGATTACTATGACCACAACCGTGCTGGTATTAAGTACTTTGTTGAGAACGAAGGTAAAAAAGTGGTTTGCGCCATGTATCAAGATACGGACTTCGGCCATGAAACCCGCGATGCCGCCCGTGACCAAACTAAGGCGATGGGAATTGAGCTGGTTGCAGAAGCTACGCACACGCCCCGGGATACAGACTTTACCTCCCAATTAGGTAAAATCAAAAAAGCTGGCTGTGACTTGGTGGCCCTTGGTACTATCATCAAAGATTCAATCCTGATCACCGCGACAGCAAAGAAAATGGGTATGACGGATGTTACCTTTGTGGGCAATACCGCATCTTATGACCAGTTCACGGCTGGTGCTAAAGGCGGGATTGCTGGGGGTATGTATGCCCTTTCCGGTTTTGAATATGCTTATTCAGATACCAGTACAGACGTCATTAAAGCCTGGGCAAACCGCTTTAAAGAAAAGAACGGCAAAGAACCTAATGGTGCTGCTCAACTTGCGTACTCTTCGGCAGATATGGTCATCTATGCTTTGGATAAAGCGGGTAAAGACCTGACCACGGACTCATTCATTGCAGCCCTTGAAAGCATTAAAGATTACCGCGATATCTTCGGTGGCTCTGCCTTTAGCTTTGGCCCTAACGACCATAAAGGCTCCGAGACACAAATGCTCAGCCAGATCGTCGATGGACGCTGGAAAGTGATTGCAAAAGACGTGAAATACTAGGTCGTCTTTACTCAACGAAAGCCCGGTTCCTGAAAGGGGGCCGGGCTTTTTTGTTGACCTGAGCCTTTGTTTTGAATTACCTATAGGTAATACGAATTACCAAAAGGTAATCTGGTTGTATTAGTATGACCAGAAGTTATAATAATAGACTTGGGAGATTTTGACGTGGCTGAACGTCCTAAACCTTTGACGGGAATAACTGTTCTTGACCTTACCCGGCTGTTGCCCGGTGGACTTTGCACCCAGCATTTGGCTGATATGGGCGCAGAGGTGATCAAGATTGAAGATACGGGCGCCGGCGATTACGCCAGAGGGTTGGGGGCTGTGGGGACAGAAATGTCCTACTTTTACCATTCCACCAACCGTAATAAAAAATCGGTTACCCTCGATCTAAGCAAAGAGCAAGGTGTCAGCCTTTTTCTCAGAATGGCTGAAACAGCTGACATTGTTATTGAAGGCTTCCGCCCCGGCGTGGTTGATCGCCTAGGGGTTGGTTTTGAAGCCGTTAAATCCGTAAACAGGGGGATTGTTTATTGCTCTCTTTCTGGCTATGGACAAACTGGTCCTTGGCGTGAGAAAGCCGGGCATGATCTTAATTATCTCTCCATTTCCGGCATTGCCGACCAGGTGGGCAGCCGAGGCGAAGCTCCCCCCCTGAATAACTTCCAGGTTGCTGATCTTGCCGGGGGTACTTTGAGCGCAGCTATGGGAATTTTGGCTGCGGTTATTGATAAACTTCGCACTGGGGAGGGACGTTATGTTGATATCTCCATGACAGACTGTGCCTTCGCCAACACCATCGCCCCCATGTCTGCCTTAAGTGCTTCGGGAAAAACACCAAAACGCGGTGCTGATATGTTGACGGGTGGTTTACCTTGTTACAGCATTTATGAAACCAAAGATGGGCGTTATATGGGCGTTGGTTCCCTGGAAAAGAAATTTTGGGAGATGACCTGTGAGGCCATCGGTCGCCCTGATCTTAAACCCAAACATTTTGTGGGTGGCCAGGAAGCTATTGATGTAAAGGCTGAGGTGGCGGCGGTTTTTAAAAGTAAAACCCAAGCAGAATGGACGGCAATTTTTGCAGAATGTGATAGCTGCGTCACCCCTATTTTAAGATTGGATGAGGCCCTCAACCAAGAACAATTGGTCGCCAGAAATATGGTGATCACTGTTGAAGACCCTAAAGATGGCCCCATTTGCCAAACCGCTTTTCCGGTTAAATTTAGTGAGGATGATACCGTCCTGACAAATCCGGCTCCCCGCCAAGGTGAACAAACAAATGAAATCCTCTCCGGCTTGGGCTTAGGTGATGCTGAAATCGCCGCCCTGCGTGAGAGCAAAATTATCCTGTAGGAGAAATTCAAATGCTAAATCGTAAAGTATATGACGAAGACCACGAGATGTTCCGCGATACCGTTCGGCGGTTTGTGGAAGATGAAATTACCCCTCACCGTGAGCAATGGGAAAAAGACGGACAGATCTCCCATGAAGCCTGGCGCAAAGCGGGGGAAACAGGCCTTCTGTGTGCTCCTATGCCAGAAGAATACGGTGGGTCAGGGGTTGATTTTCGGTTCTCTGCAATTGTGATTGAAGAGCTCATGCGGGTTGGGGCGACGGGTCCGGGCTTTTCCCTTCACTCCGATATTGTTGCGCCCTATATCCTCCATTACGGAAGTGAGGAGCAAAAGAAAAAATGGTTGCCCAAAATGGCAACAGGGGAGGTCATCACGGCAATTGCCATGACCGACCCCTCTGCTGGCTCCGACCTTCAAGGCATTAAAACCCGGGCGGTTTTAGATGGAGACGAATATATAATTAACGGCTCGAAGACCTTTATTACCAATGGTCAAATGTCGGGGCTTTATATTGTGGTATGTAAGACTGACCCTAGCAAAGGGGCTGCCGGGACAAGCTTGATTTTGGTGGAAGAAGACCGCAAAGGATTCAGTAAGGGTCGTAATTTAGATAAGCTTGGCATGAAGGCCCAGGATACCTCTGAATTGTTTTTTGATGATGTTCGGGTACCGAAGGAAAATCTGCTTGGGGAAGAAAATAAAGGCTTCGTTTATTTGATGCAGGAGTTGCCTCAAGAGCGATTAACCATTGCCATCATGGCGGTTGCTAGTGCAAAAACAGTTTTGGAGCAAACAATTGAATACACCAAAGATCGGGAAGCTTTTGGCAAACCGATCCTGGCTCAACAAAACACCCGCTTTAAGTTGGCGGAAATGAAGACGGAAGTTAGCGTGGCGGAAGCCTATGTCGATCGTTGTATAGAAGAGCATGTCGCCGGGAAATTCACCGTTGAAGATGCCGCAGCCGCCAAGCTATGGACATCTGAAATGCAAGGGCGGGTGATTGATGGTTGCTTACAACTGTATGGTGGTTATGGCTATATGTGGGAATATCCTGTCGCTCGGGCTTATGCCGATGCCAGGGTTCAGCGTATTTACGGCGGAACTTCCGAAATTATGAAAGAAATTATCGGCCGGGGCCTCTAGGCTTTAGCGGAATTCAGGAGAATTAAACAATGACTGATGCATATATTTTTGATGCCGTTCGTACCCCTCGCGGGAAAGGCCGAAAAGATGGGAGCCTCCATGAGGTCACCCCGACCACCCTTGCGGCGCATGTGCTGGAACGCCTTCGGGACCGTAATAACCTGGATACGTCCCTGATTGATGATGTGGTTTTGGGCTGTGTTGAGCCTGTTGCAGAGCAAGGGGCCGTGATTGCCCGTACCGCTGTTTTGATGGCGAATTATGATGAGAGAGTTGCCGGAACGGTGGTTAGCCGTTTCTGTGCTTCAGGCCTCGAAGCCGTCAATACTGCCGCCGCAAAAGTCAAAGCTGGCGAAGCCCAAATGGTGATTGGGGGCGGTGTTGAATGTATGTCTCGTGTTACCATGGGATCAGGCGGTGGGGCCTATTGGAGCGACCCCAAGGTGATGAACGAGATCTATTTCGTCCCGCAAGGTATCAGTGCTGACCTGATCGCAACTAAAAACGGTTACACCCGTGATGATGTAGATGCCTATGCCGTCGAATCTCAAAAGCGTGCGGCGAATGCCTGGGATAAGGGCTATTTCAAAAACACCATTGAGCCTGTGAAAGATCAGTTTGGGCAAGTTATTCTTGATCGCGATGAGCATATGCGCCCCGATGCTTCCATGCAGTCCATGGGCTCGCTCAATCCAGCCTTTGAAGCGATGGGTAGTCTGGGGTTCGATAATGTGGCGATTCAACGTTACCCTGAAATTGAAAAAATTAACCATGTACACACGGCAGCAAATTCCTCTGGTATTGTTGATGGGGCTGCTGGTGTTTTGATTGGCACCAAGGAAGCGGGTGAAGCCATGGGGCTTAAGCCTCGAGCACGTATTAAAGGCCAGGCCTCTATCGGCTCGGAACCAACCATTATGCTGACGGGTCCGGCTCCCTCGGCTCGTAAAGTTCTTAAAAATGCCAAGATGGATTCTAAAGACATTGACCTGTTTGAGCTCAATGAAGCCTTTGCGTCGGTGGTTTTGCTTTACATGCAAGAGATGAACATTACCCACGATAAAATTAACGTGAACGGTGGGGCGATTGCAATGGGCCACCCGCTCGGTGCCACGGGTGCCATGATCTTGAGTACGGCGCTAGATGAGCTTGAGCGGGCTGATAAAGAAACCGCCCTGATCAACCTCTGTGTCGGTGGCGGCATGGGCACTGCCACCATCATCGAACGCGTTTAAGGAATAGGAAGTTAGTATAATGAGCAATATTTTCACTTGGACCGTAGATAACGACGGCATCGCAAATCTTGTTTGGGATGACCCAGACCGTCCGGTTAACGTCATCAATACAGACTCAACGAATGCCCTGATTGCGGCGGTTAATACCCTAGCGGAAGATGAAACTGTCAAAGGGATTGTCTTTAGCTCTGCTAAACGGGATTTTGTCGCCGGAGCTGACCTGCAAGCTTTCCTGAGCATGGGTAACGACCCTGTTGCTCTGATGGCTTTCATGGGTGAGTTCCATGGTGCTCTTCGGAACTTGGAGACTTGTGGCAAACCTGTTGCTGCTGCCATGACGGGGTCCGCCCTCGGGGGCGGCATTGAGACAGCTTTGGCCTGTCATTACCGTGTTGTTGCCGACAATCCAAAAATTCGCATTGGTTTCCCAGAAGCAAAGTTGGGCCTCCTTCCTGGCGGCGGTGGTACCCAACGGTTCCCCCGCATGGTCGGTATCCAAAAGGCTTTGCCTTTCCTGCTGGAAGCTAAAATTCTTGATGTTCACGGTGCTTTGCAAGCTGGCTTCGTTGAAGAAATCGCTCCAGCAGATAAGGTTTTTGAACAGGCCCGTAAGTGGTGTCTGGACAACCCCGGCCGTCAACAGCCTTGGGATGATAAAAAGTTCAAAATTCCAGGTGGGCCAGTTCAATCTCCAGGCAATATTCAGGCCTTTAACGTAGGTCAGGCAATGCTTCGGGCCAAGACCTATGGCAACTACAAACCTCAGCAATATATTATGCAGGCGGTTTATGAAGGGCTCCAGGTTCCCATGGATACCGGCCTTAAAATTGAACGCCGTTACTTGACCGAACTGATGGTTTCGAAAGAAACCAGAGCCATGATTCGGACCAATTTCTTTGGCATGCAGGACGCAAACAAACTTAAAACGCGTCCTAAAGATATCGAAAAAGCGACCTTCGCGAAGATTGCCATTATTGGTGCAGGCATGATGGGCGCGGGCATTGCCTTTGCCACCGCTAAAGCGGATGTTGATGTGATCTTGATGGATGTAGATCAAGCCGCTGCTGATAGAGGCAAGGCCTATTCAGAAGGTTTGGTTGCTAAGTTGGTTAAGCGCGGCAAGATGAGTGAAGAAAAAGGTCAGGCTTTGCTCGGTCGAATTAAAGCCTCCAATAACGCGATGGACTTGGCAGAATGTGAGTTGGTGATTGAAGCCGTGCCGGAGAATGCGAAAACCAAAGGCAATATCTACCTGCAATCAGAAGTGATTATGGATCACGATGCAATCTTAGCAACCAACACCTCTACCATACCCATTAACGAATTGGCTGAAGCGACCAATAATGCTCAGAATTTCATTGGACTGCATTTCTTCTCACCTGCCGAAACCATGCCTTTAGTCGAAATTATTGTTGGGCGGGCGACTTCTGATGAGACTCTGGCGCGTTGCATGGATTTTGTTCAGCTTCTACGCAAAACCCCGGTCGTGGTCAGGGATAGCCGTGGCTTCTTTACCAGCCGGGTATTCGGCACTTACGTAAGAGAAGGCCTCGCTATGTTGACCGAAGGAGTTAAACCTGCCCTTATTGAAAATGCAGGTAAAATGGCTGGCATGCCTATTGGTCCTCTGGCCCTTGCCGATGAAGTCAGTCTTGAACTTCTTAATGATGTGCAACTCGCCACCTTGAAAGCTTTGGGTGATGATATGATTATTCATCCAGGAGATCAGGTGATCGGCCGCATGACTGAGATGGAAAAACGCTTGGGTAAGAAATCAGGCAAAGGCTTCTATGATTATCCTGATGATGGCGAAAAACGAATTTGGCCTGGGCTTAAAGGTGTTTACCCGGTCAAATATGAACAGCCTGATGTGGAAGAGGTCAAGAAACGCCTTATCTATGCGCAAAGCCTGGAAACTGTCCGTTGCATGGATGAAGGGGTGGTCAAAAACCCCATGGATGCCGATATTGGCTCTATCCTTGGGTGGGGCTTTGCGCCCTTCACCGGGGGGGTCGTCTCTAATATTGAGGTGGTTGGAATAGAAGCTTTTGTTTCAGAATGTGATGCTTTGGCTGAGAAATTTGGTGAACGCTTTGAACCAACCGACTCGTTACGTGAAAAAGCCGAAAGCGGTGAAAGCTTCTACGCCACTTAACACCAACAAACTTACGGAGTTCTTGCATCAAAGGACTCCGTAGGTGAAAGTGCCTCATGTTAAAAATTGAACCACGTATTTGGGCGACTTTGGGTGCCATCAATTGCTTTTTTGCGCTTGCCCTTGCCGCAGTCGCTTCCCACATGCTGGGAGACCTGGAAAAAGTTGATACTTTCCTCAAAGGAACCCGGTATGAAATGTGGCACGGCCTTGCCCTATTTGCGACCGCCTGGGTTTCCAGTAAAAGTCCTGGTCCTGTTGCCTCAATTGCCGGATGGGCCTTTACTTTTGGCACACTTTTCTTTTGCAGTGCTCTTTATTTACTGCCCTTAACGGGCCTAAAGCTTATTGGATTAGCGGCACCTGTCGGAGGTATTCTCTTGCTTTCTGGTTGGCTGGCCTTGGCTTTTGCTTCCTGGAAAATAGAATAATCCAGCTTTAACGGACGAGACCTAACTCGTCGAGCAGGGGCTTCATAATAAGTTCGAGGTCTGCTAAGCGATGTTGCCAGGTGTGATGATTTTCATAAATTTCTCTGGCGGCAGACGAAATTTCATCGAGTCGGTTGGGCTGGGCAAGCAAGTCAGATAGCTCGCTTGCCTCAAAGTATATGTCCTTGGGGATATAGAGTATATCTCGGTTATGCTCGAAGCTCTCCTGCATGTAGCTGCTGGCTGTTGTCATGACGACGGCGTTTTGGGCCATGGCGTACCAAATGCGTTCGTGGGAGCCATGTGCGAATTTTGGCGTCATATTGAGAACAATCTTGGTTCGCTTCATGAGATCAATGATAACATCGTAATGGGTATAGCCATAAAAGGTGAAACTGTCTGAGAATTCAGCTTTTATTTCAGAAGGGGCATCGCCGATATAATGGACATTAAGCCCTTTGAGTTTTCGAAGGGCCTCTGTTCGTACGTAAGATTCAAAACACTTGTTCAGAATTTCGGCTAATTTAAAAAACATTTGTAGGGGAAGTAGGGATGTTTCCTGGTCGCAAGCCTCTACCAGAGCCGCCTCCGCGCTGCCATATTCAGCGATAAGCTGATCACTAGCTCTTTTGAAAACGCGCCTTATCAGAGGGTCGTTTGGTAACTTCTCAATCCAGCTATTGGGTTCCGGGTTGGTCCAGATATTTCCAGAATATAAAAAATCAATATCCCGGTCCTTTGCTTTGAGAGGGTCAGAAATAGGGGGAGGCCCCGCGTGAGGCATGAAGATTGAAGGAGATTTAATATTAAAGCCAAACTCAATTTGGCCCCTGTGTGTTCGGTCTACATGACCAAACACTGCGTTTTTGTGTATACTTTTAACAATCTCTTTGTGATCAAAGGGGTGATCAAGCAGATGGACAAATTTCGGTGACGTTTTGAAGGGCATCCTGCCATTTAGGGTGTAAATAAAAAAAGCTTTTTTCTGAGCAGTTTTGTCGAAAACTAATTGAGTGATTTCATCACCGGGGATTTTGTCGACAGAAAGCGTTGTCGGCGTTAGACCATTGAGGTGGAGAGCCGATTCAATGTCGCGTAGAAAGTTCTCCCCAACGCCATTTTGGCCTTGCCCTGTAAAAAGAATGACTTCCACCGACTGCCCTCGATTTTTTATGCGACTTGCTGGTATTAACAAAATTATCTTATGTCTTAAGTCCTTTCAACTTCCCTAAAAGCATCATTCCCCGCTAAACTCTTTCCTATGGAACGTAATCTCTCAAGAATGGCCGAAAGGCCTTATGATCTGCTTGTTGTCGGCGGAGGCATTTCCGGGGCTTGTATCGCCTGGGATGCGGCCCAACGAGGGTTGAAGGTTGCCTTGGTGGAAAAAGGCGATTTTGGCGGAGCGACCAGTTCGGCCACCTCAAAGCTGGTCCACGGCGGGCTGCGTTATTTGCGCAATTTTGAATTTTCTCTGGTCCGGGATGCGCTGCGGGAGCGCCGGATTTGGATGACCTTAGCACCCCATTTGGTTTATCCCCTTCCTTTCCTCATGCCGACCTATGGCCACACCACAAAAGGTATGTTTGCCCTTAAAGCCGGCCTGACAATTTATCAAGCCCTGTCTTTTGATCGCAACTGGTTACTGGATGGTGATAAAGCCATTCCCCCCTTTAAGACTCTCACAAAAGAAGAAACCTTAGAGCTTGCGCCTGGGCTAAAGCAGGAAGGCTTAACCGGGGCTGTCCTATTCCATGATTGTCAGATGTATTCCCCTGAACGCCTCACCCTGGAAGTTATCCTTTCAGCGGTAGAGATGGGGGCTGAGGTAATTAATTATGCTGAGGTAACAGGTTTTGTTAAGGAGGGAGGGCATGTCTCAGGGGCCTGCGTCAGAGATGTGATTACAGGAGGTGAAGCAACGATCAGAGCGGCCTTAACCATCAATGCTGCCGGGCCGTGGGCTGATTTGCTGCTGGGGGATTTGACCGAAAGGAGCCGCTCAAAACTTATCCGCTCCAAGGGAATTCATTTAATCACCCGCCCCTTGGGAGGGGAGCAAGCGGTGGCTGTTCCAAAAACCGGGGGCCATTTTTTTATCCTACCTTGGCGGGGCTATTCGATTTTAGGCACCACTGATACCGTCTATCAAGGTGACCCTAATGATGTCCAGGTGACAGAAAAAGACATAGTCGATTTCATTGAGGTGGTTAACGAAGGTTTTCCTGGTGCCGAGCTTACCCGAGCCGATGTGCTTTATGCCTATGCGGGCCTGCGCCCCTTGGTCGATGAGCAAACCGATGTGGAGGCCACTTCTTCCTACGATGCCTCTCGAAAATCAGAAATTTTTGATCATGCAGAAAAGGATGGGATCAAAGGACTGCTGTCTGTTATCGGCGGTAAATACACCACATCGCGTGATTTAGCAGAACAGACGGTTGATTTAGCATTGCGTAAATTAGGGAAAGAAGAAATTCTGTGCCAAACCCAGGCCATGCCTTTGGTGGGCGGAGAGATTGGACGTTTTTCTAGTTTTAGCCGTCGGCAGCAAGCTCGATTTGAGCGGGTCGATCCCAAGGTGATCGCCAACCTTTGTCGCAATTATGGCAGCCGGGCCGATGAGGTGATGGATTTGGCGAGAAGCCTTAAAAATGGTTTTACTCCCCTCACTGAAGGCGGAGATCTATTGGCAGAGGTACTCTTTGCGACCCGGTTTGAAATGGCTCAAACCCTGGATGATGTTTTGTTTAGACGTACGGGTATGGGAACCATTGGTTATCCTGGTGACCAAGTGATGGATAAGGTGACAAGCCTTATGGCGAAAGAACTAGGATGGTCGTCTGACCGGATTAAGGCCGAAAAATCCTATGCTATGAAAAGATTTGAAAGAGTTATGGGGGAGGTGGAATGAGGACTCTTTTTGTTGTAAACCCAAATTCTGCCAGCGGCAAAACCGGGCATGATTGGCCGTCGATGAAGGCGGTCATGGCAAAAACATTTCCGGGCCATGAAACCGCCCTGACTTCGGGTCCGGGAGATGCGACGGAGCTTACCCGCCGCGCCCTTAAAAAGGGGATGGAGCGGATTATTGTCGTGGGGGGCGATGGCACCATCAACGAAACTGTAAATGGGTTTTTTGAAAATGAGAAACAGCTTAATCCCCAAGCCGAACTTGGGTTGATAACCAGTGGAACAGGGGGAGATTTCCGCAAAACCTTTAAGCTGGATAGTGATTTGGAAAGTGCACTTGAGGTGCTAAAGCGGGGTAATACCCGTCTTGTCGATGTGGGAAAACTCACTCTCGCAGGTTTTGATGGACAGCCTGTGGTGCGTTATTTTGATAATATCACCAGCTTTGGCATGAGTGGGGCGATTATGGTGAAGGTCAATAACTCAACCCTTGCCAAGCGGTTAAGTGGAACCTTTGCTTTCTATTGGCACACTTTGTTTACCCTTATTGGCTGGCGCAATACCAAGGTCCACCTGACCGTGGATGATCATTTTGACCAAGAGATCATGATCAATACAGTTCATGTTGCGAATGGGGAATACTCCGGGGCTGGCATGCACTTTGCCCCCATGGCGCAGCCCGATGATGGTTTTTTTGATGTTGTTGTTTTAGGGGATTTTAAGTTTCACCACCTCTTGACCAGCTCGACCATGCTCTATAACGGTACCCATGTTGACCACCCCTTAGTTACCCTCCTTAAAGGGCGAAAAATAACGGCGCAGTGTGAGCGTGAACTCTATGTTGAGATGGATGGCGAGACACCGGGAAAATTACCCATTACTTTTGAAAATATACCCCAAGCTATTATGCTGATTTGCTAGGAAAGCCATGATGAATTTTGATCGTAAAGAACTCCGTTGGAATGGCTGGGGCCGTCATGGGGCGACCTTTGATCTGGAAGGGCGCGATGAGGCCGTTTGGGCCTGGATAGCCGAAACATTAGGGATGAAGCCTTTGCTAGAGGCCGATGATATTGATGTGGGAGAGGTTAAGCTGCCAACCAGTCGATTGAGTAAATTACAGATTGGGGAACTCACGGCCTTGCTCTCATCCGATCAAGTTAAAACAGATCATTATGAGAGAGCTTTTCATGCCAAAGGGCAAAGCTTTCATGACCTGATCCGTTTACGCCAGGAAAAGAAGGTCGAAGTTGCCCCAGATGCGATCCTCTATCCAGAGAATGAAGAGCAGGTTCTGTCTTTAGTTATCTATAGCAAACAAAATAACTTTGCCCTAATTCCCTTTGGGGGAGGCTCGTCTGTCGTTGGTGGGGTGGAAGCCGCTCATAAAGAAGGTCAAGAAGGGGTGCTGGTTTTAGATACTACGCGCATGAACCGCCTCATAAGCCTTGATGAAGTTTCTATGACCGCAACCTTTGAAACCGGCGTATATGGACCAGATCTAGAGGCTGTGCTTAAAGAAAAAGGCTATACCCTTGGTCATTATCCACAGTCCTTTGAATTTTCAACCTTGGGCGGATGGATTGCGGCGCGCGGTGCCGGGCAACAATCGACCAAGTATGGCAAAGCTGAGAAATGGCTGGTCGGTGCAAGGATTGCGACACCTTCAGGGATATGGCAGACCGAAGACTATCCGGCCTCTGCGGCTGGCCCTGACCTGCGCCAATTAGTTGCCGGATCAGAAGGGACCCTTGGGGTGATAACCCAGGCGACAGTGAAGCTTCATAAGGCCCCAGAGTTTTCTGATTATCGCGGCTATTTGTTTAAGGATTTTACCAGTGGGGCGTCAATGGTACGTGAAGCCTTGCAACAAGACATTCAAGTCGCCACCATTCGCCTGTCGGATACAGACGAAACCCGCTTCCTCTCTACCTTCTCGGGCCTTGGTAAAAAGAAAGGTTTAGGGGAAAGGTTGATCAAACGATGGTTAGGGGTCAATGGCTATGGTCGTTCTCCCTGCTTAATGATTTTGGGCTTTGAAGGAGATATGGCGGCGGCCCGTTTTGCCGAACGCCAAACCCATGCTTTGTCCAAAAAATACAATGCTTTCCCCCTAGGGCGCAGCGCGGGGAAAAAATGGTATGAGGGGCGTTTTAAGATGCCTTACCTGCGCGACCCTCTTCTTGACCGTGGGGTTGCAGTCGACACCCTTGAGACGGCGACCTCCTGGTCCAACCTTCCCCACCTTCACAAAGAGGTTTCAAATGTTATCAGCCGGGCAATGGAGGAGAACAAAATATCCGAAGGAGAAAAGGGAATTGTGATGGCGCATATTTCCCATGCCTATGAAACCGGGGCTAGCTTATATTTCACCTACGTTTATCCCGTGAACCCAAAAGATGGTGCCGGGCAGTGGAAAGCAATAAAAAAAGCAGCCTGTGAAGCCATAGGCCAAAATGGTGGAACCATAAGCCATCATCATGGAGTCGGGACCGATCACCTGCCTTGGATTGCACAGGAAAAAGGGCAGGTAGGGATGGATGCATTAACTGCTGTAAAAGATAAACTTGATCCCGAAGGGGTTATGAATCCAGGGAAGTTACTCGGCTAAATTGAGCTGAGCCTGTGTCTCCTCTGGAGGGGCCTCTTCATCATCTTTGAGGGCCGGTAAGGGGTACACGGCTCGAGGGGGGAGGTGGTGGACGACATAGGCAACGGCAACAAGAAGCACACTCCCTGCTAAAATTGGAACAAAAAGGAACTCTATACCGGGGTCAGTTAAAAAAATAATGATTGGATTGGCCCCCGCAGGAGGATGTGTAATCCGAAGCATCGCCATAACCAACAAAGCAAGACCAACCGCTAGGCCAATGGCCCACCACTCAGGGGGGAGGACAGACCGCAAGGCGATTGCGAGTAGCGAGACAACTACGTGACCGCCTATAACGTTCATGGGCTGGGCTAAAGCACTTGAGGGAACAGAGAAAAGCAGAACGGCCGTTGCGCCAAATGGAGCGATCAAAAGGGGAGCGCCACTGAGTTCACTCAGTAAGCCAACAATACCGATTCCTAAGGCCCCACCAACCCCGACTTTCATCCAGGCTTGAACTGTCATCTGGGGAAGATGACGGTGAATAAATCTTCTAGGCATAAAGGTGGTATTCCCAACTGAGCGTAATAATTAATCATCTTTTGGCTTAGCGTGTTGCGGCTAAGAAAAAACAGACCGCTTAGTAAGGAGTTATCAATGGAAATACAATTAGGGTGTTCCCTAATATAAGGAAAATCTAAAATAACTTGGACTGGTATTGGACTGTTTAACCGGAATAATAATCCGAGAATTTAACTATATTGAGGCCGACATTATTTCAAAATTTCACCGTCGAATTGATATTTTCCATCGTCATCTTCAATTTCAACTACCCATAAATCACTGTCGTATTTTTGTTGGCGTAAAATATAAGTTTGGGCGGTTTCATCATTGACAGGGGTTGGGCCTGTCCCAGGGTGCCAGGCGCGGTCACCCTCAAGGGTCCGTGTTTGGGTGTAGACCCGGCAGGTACCCTCTCGGTCGCTAATTTTTAATAATACAGCCCCTGCATCTGGGTCGCCTTTTTTTAGAACCATAAAGGGGATAAATTCGCGGTCACAAAGGCGTAGTTGTGCTTGTATCCACATTTTTGTTTTTAGTCGGGGCTCCATTATTAATATTTCTCCATTAACCGACTTTACATACTGTCAAAGATTAGCCGATAATGTTTGTATCACAACATTTGATGCCCCAAAGTAAAGGGCATCAGCTTAACTTAGCTTTCGACGGGAGAAAACAAAAGTGTCCTCTTCATCTGCCGGCGTGGATTTTGACAATTTGCACACTCTTCTGGGGTATCACCTCAGGCGTGCGCAGGTTGCTGTTTTCAAAGACTTTGAAGCCGCCGTTGGTTCTGAAGCAATCACCCCAGGGCTGTTCGGCTCTTTGACCATCATTGGGGCGAATGAAGGGCTTAGCCAGAATATGTTGGCTGAGGCTGTAGCTCTAGATCGCTCGACCTTGGTTTCTGTCATTGATAAACTTGAAGCGCGCAAACTGGTCAAAAGAGAAAAATCTCCCCAGGACCGTCGTCGGCATGCTTTGTTTTTAACCGACGACGGTCGTGATTTGCTTGCTCGTACCAAAAAGAAGGTCGCGGAACATGAGGAAAATATTTCTCACGGCATGAGTGCTCAAGAAAGAACTGCCCTCATCAAGCTTCTGCGAGGCCTTTATAAATAGCCCTTGGTTAAGACTTTTGCTTCCCTTTTTGGCGGAAGCCGATAATTCCACAGTTCGCTGGATTTGGAATATGGGGCTTCTTGACGGATTCAACGTCAAATAAAATTTCGCCTTTGGCTATGACGACTCTTTTAACCAACTTCTCTTCAAGAACTCTGTTGATCCTCGGGCGTAATTTTTTCTGAACCCTAGCAATGTCTAAGTCTTTGTCTTTGGTAATTTTAAAGGGGTGGTTGTAGAGATAAGTCATGATTGTATCACGGACACGAGCTTCAGCCCGACAGATGCGCCAAAGTTTTTCTTGGTCGTAAACTTTGAGAAACGGTGTGAAAGCAATCATGCGATTCGTGTCAGCTAAAGGTACGGTGAAAGGTGCGAGGTGAACTTGGACTGGAGGTTTCGATGCGCCATCTTCTTCTTCGTCAGCCGCAAAAGCAAAATCTGGCCAAGTTATGAGCGCAAATGCTGCCAGAATCGGTAGAAACGTTCTCCAGGTCATAATTAATCCTTCGGTGGTTGTTTTTTTTAACTCGAGCCAAAGATAATATCTCAATTAGTATTATACCAATGAGAAATCAAAAAAAATGGGGCGAATTTCTTCAATATGGGGGTTTTGTAAAATTTATTTACTAATTTACCTGTCAATCACTTGACGATTGGAGCGAAAAATCGGAATCTCCTGTAGTTCTGGGGCTAAGTTTAGGGACGCATTGTTTACCTTAAGGTAATTGCTCGTGTGTGATAACTAACGGAAGATAATCTGGTCAGTAGGCCAGAAGGGAAAAGAAAAAGGGTCCGAATGGATTTAGCAACACTCGTAGGCATGGTTCTCGGCTTGGTGATTATTGTCGCCTCCATTATGTTGGGTGGCGACCTTGGTGCCTTTATCAACGTCCCCAGCTTGGCTGTTGTGTGCGGGGGTACAGCTGCGGCGACCTTTATCAAATTTCCTTTGTCAGACTTCATGAAAGTGATGAAGCGCGCGGTCGGTATTTCTTTTAAAAATTCCCAAGATGACCCGCGCTATATTTTCGACCAAGCCATCGATATGGCAACAACAGTTCGTAAGAACGGTTTGTTAGGTTTGGAAAATGTCAGTGTGGACAATGAGCTTTTCCAACGTGGTATCGCCATGTGCCTGGATGGTCACAATGTAGATATTATTCGGGACAGTATTACCCGAGAAGTGGATATCGCCGTTCAGCTTGATGAACTTGGTGAAACCATGTTTCGCGGGATTGGTGATGCGGCCCCTGCTTTTGGTATGATCGGAACCTTGATTGGTCTGGTGCAAATGTTGGGCAACCTCGATGACCCTGCCTCAATTGGCCCGGCTATGGCTGTTGCGATGTTGACCACCTTCTACGGGGCAGTGATTGCGAACCTTTTTGCCATCCCCATGGCAGATAAAATGGCTGTGAAGGCTGAGCAGACAGCGAATACAAAAAGTTTGATTATTGAAAGCGTCTGTCAAATTCATGCGAGCCAGAACCCCAATGTTCTTAAGGAGCTTCTCGGAGTTTATTTGCCGGGCGGTGCTCCTAAGGACGAAGAGTAAGTTATGGGGAAAAAGGCACCAGCCGGTGGCGCCCCGGCATGGATGGCCACTTTTGCCGATCTAATGTCCCTGCTGCTTACTCTTTTTGTGTTGCTCCTGACATTCGCAGAAATGGATGTAACCAAGTACAAAGCGATTGCCGGATCCATGAAGAGTGCCTTTGGTATTTCTAAGGCCGACAAGCTGGCAGGGGTTATCGAGATTGAAGGTTCCTTAAAACGCAAGAAAGCGGCAGCAACGGACCCCACCCGATCCAAAATCCCAACAGTTTCCGTTGAGCTTCCCGCAGCAGAACCTTCTGAATTTAAGATTGATGCCAAAGCGGCTCGAGATGTTCAGGCAGAACAGGTTGCAGAAGCCGCCAAGGAAGTTATTTCCAAACAGGCTGAAGGCCTGGGTGTTAAGGTCGAGCGTGCAGGTGGGTCCGTGGTCATTCGGTTCCCAAGCAAAATCGCCTTTCCCGCGGGCAGCGGTGAAGTTAACCAGGCTTTTGCCAATATCCTTGATAAATTGGCCCCCATTATTGAAAAATCATCTGGTGAGGTTCGGGTTTCTGGGCATACCGACAATGTTCCTACAGGTGGCGGTAAGTATCGTTCCAACTGGGACCTATCAGCGGCCCGGGCAACCTCAGTGGTGCATCGTTTTATCGATTATAACAATATCCCAGCCGAACGCTTTACCGTTCAAGGGTACGGTGAAAGCCGACCCGTTGCCAACAATGATACCCCAGAAAATCGCGCAAAAAACCGCCGGGTTGAAGTCTCTATCAGGGTGCCAAGGAAAGGTGATGGCGAAGGGGGTAAGCCAGGAGGGCAACGAGAACAACCCTTTGATGACGAAGCCCCCGACTTCGAAGAATAGGTCAAGCAGAGAACTTTTTGCCTCCAGTATAACTTGATTTCCTCGTTCCGGTGTACAGGCTTTCGGTTTATTAAAGGAAAAGATAATGCTGAATTTAATTACCTACCCCGGTAATTTTGGGGAACCAAGCGACAGCCCTTTTTGTGTAAAAGCAATGTGCTTGCTGGAGATGTCTGGACAAAAGTGGAAGCCAAAATTCACCAGTAACCCCCGAAAAGCACCGAAACAAAAATTACCAATTTTACAAATTGAATCACAAATCATCCCCGATAGTGATCAAATACGAGATTACTTAGAACAGGCCTATCCCATAAATTTTGACGAAGGTTTGACGGCTGAACAACAGGCTGTTTCTCGTGCTCTCATTCGAATGGTGGAAGAGCATCTGTATTTTGCTGTGGTACATGACCGTTGGGTGAATGATGCCAATTGGGCTCATATCCGAAAAGCATATTTTAGGACAATTCCCTTTCCCCTTAACGGGATTGTTTCTCGCATGATTCGCAAAAAAGTCATGGGACAGTTAAATGGGCAAGGTATGGGGCGTCATAATAGTGAAGAACGTTTTGAGCGCGCCAAAAAAGATGTAATGGCTATACAAAATATTTTAGGGAGAAAATTATTTTTATTTGGTGATCACCCGACAGCCGCTGATGCGTCGGTTGTTCCTATCTTGAGGGCATCGATTACCACCCCTGTCGAAACGGAGTTGAGCAGCCTCATTCGCCAGAACGATGCTGTTATGGAGTATTTGGCAAGAGGAAAAGAGGCGATGTATTCTAAAAAGCCTAATGGTTAATCATCGCCAATCTTTAGAGCAGAAATAAAGGCTGATTGGGGGATTTCTACCTTACCGAACTGGCGCATTTTTTTCTTACCCTTTTTCTGCTTTTCAAGCAGCTTTTTCTTCCGGGTAGCGTCACCGCCATAACATTTGGCGGTCACATCTTTGCGCATAGCACTAATGGTTTCCCGTGCTATGACCGTGCCGCCAATGGCAGCTTGAACGGGAATTTTAAATAGCTGCCGAGGGATCAAGTCTTTTAAGCGCCCACAAACAGCTCGTCCTCGATGTTCAGATTGGCCTTTGTGGGTTACAAAAGACAGGGCATCGACAGGTTCCGCATTGACTAGAATTTGGACCTTGACTAAATCCCCTTCGCTATAGCCATCCATTTGATAATCGAAGCTGGCGTAGCCCCGTGAGACCGATTTTAAACGGTCATAGAAATCGAAAACCACTTCGTTGAGAGGCAGGCGATAGACAGCCATGGCACGGGTGCCGTGGTAGGTTAGTTCTATCTGTTGCCCCCTTCTGTCGGTACAGAGGGTCAGGATGGGGCCTAGGTAGTCATCAGGCACCATGATTGTGGCCTTAATCCAGGGTTCTTCAATGGTAACAATTTTTACTGGGTCAGGCATGTCGGCTGGGTTGTGGAGCTCCATAGAGGAGCCGTCCAGCAGATTGAGGTGATAAGACACGCTCGGGGCTGTGGTAATCAAATCCAGGTCGAATTCCCGTTCCAGGCGTTCTTGGATAATTTCAAGATGCAACAAGCCAAGGAAACCACAGCGATAGCCTTGGCCCAAAGCAAGGGAGTTCTCCGGTTCAAAGTGGAAACTGGCATCGTTGAGCTTTAGTTTGCCTAAAGAGTCACGCAAATCACCATAGTCATTAGCATCAACGGGGAATAAGGAGCAGAAAACAACGGGGACTGATGGATGAAAACCAGCAAGAGCTTCGGAAGCGGGGTTTTTCTCGGTGGTGATGGTGTCACCAACATTGGTGTCTGAGACCGTCTTGATTGAGGCGGTAAAGAAACCCATTTCACCAGGGCCAAGCTGATCCACTTTTACAGGTTTGGGAGTGAATACACCCACTTGGTCGAGTAAATAAGTCGTGCCATTGGACATCATTTTAATCTTCATGCCCTTTTTCATGATGCCGTCTTTAATCCGCACCAGAATCATCACGCCGAGATAAGGGTCATACCAGCTATCCACCAGCAAGGCCTTCAAGGGGGCATCTGCATCCCCCTCAGGTGCAGGAAGTTTGGTGACAATATCTTCAAGGACATCAATCATGCCTTCGCCAGTTTTGGCAGAAACCATGTGTGCTTCACTGGCGTCGATGCCAATAACGTCTTCGATTTGTTCTTTAATGCGATCAGGCTCGCTGGCGGGAAGATCAATCTTGTTGAGGACGGGAATAATTTCCAGATCATTTTCCATGGCCAAATAAACGTTAGCCAGGGTTTGAGCTTCTACCCCTTGAGTGGAGTCGACCACCAACAAAGCCCCTTCGCAAGCTGCAAGGCTGCGGCTGACTTCGTAGGAAAAATCAACATGTCCTGGTGTGTCCATCAGGTTGATTTGATAGGTTTTACCATCTTTGGCTTTGTAATTTAAGCGCACGGTCTGGGCTTTAATGGTAATGCCCCGTTCACGCTCAATATCCATGCTGTCGAGGACTTGCTCAGACATCTCCCGATCTGTTAAGCCGCCGCACATACTGATAAGACGATCAGCGAGGGTGGATTTGCCGTGGTCGATATGAGCAACGATGGAGAAGTTACGAATATGCGAAAGATCAGACATGGGGTGCCAATTTAAAAAATATTACCGAATTGAGCGGAACATAAGGCTTAGCGACCCTTGGCGCAACTCGATTCAGAAGGTGTGGGAAATAAGAGTCTTTCCGCTTTTTAAAAATGGTCGGGCAAGGACCAAAATTAAGACTACACCCGTCCCCCATTCCAGCCAATGGGGAAGGAGAGAATGGACTGTGGAAACCTGTACGACCATATTGATTCCCAAGCTTCTAATTATCCAATCAAGAGCTAAGCCAGATAGGATTGCGCTAAGCGATAAGCCGACCAAATAAGCTGCCGTCGTTTGTTTGCCAAGCTCCTTAGAGAGAATAGCTATGGAAGCAAAGTTTGTCGCAGGGCCAACCAGGAGGAAGACCAGTGTGGTGCCGGGGGATACCCCTGCCGTTATCATCGCCGCGGCTATGGGGGTTGAAGCACTGGCACAGACGTAAAGAGGGATGCCAGCGGCTAACATAACCAGCATGGCAGGGAGGCCAGACCCATATTCTGCAAGGGCCATAGGGGGGAACAAAGTCACGGCGGCTCCGGCAACCAGAAAACCAACAATCAGCCACCCCCCGATATCGTCCATCATTTCCGTAAAGGCAAAGGTCAACCCTGAGATTGTGCGTTCAAAGAAATTTGCAGGGGGATGGTCCTGGTTACCATTGCAGCAATTGTCTTTAGGGGGGGCGTTCATCATGACTTTTTCTTCGGGCGTAAGGGTTGCTATCCCCCCAGAAAGAATAGCACTAAAGACTGCCGCAATAGGACGAAAGACCGCCATGAGAGGGCCAAGCAAGGCATAGGACAAAGCAATAGAGTCTGGCCCGGTTTCGGGGGTGGCAACCAGGAATGAGGTGGTTGCCCCTTTAGAGGCTCCTGCCCGGTGCAACCCAACCGCAGCAGGAAGGACGCCACAAGAGCACAGTGGCATGGGGGCACCGATCAAAGCCCCCTTGATAACGGGCCACAATCCTTGCCCCCCTAGCCACCGGCTCAACGCATCTTCTGGAATCCAGGCTTTGATCAGCCCTGCCAAGAGGATGCCAACAATCAGCCAGGGGGCCGCTTCAAAGAAAAGGCCGAGGGTATTTGAAATCCAGATCATCGCTTCACCACATAACTTTCAAATAAAGCTTAAAAGCTTTCACTCCTCAACCATGAGCCTGTTTTTAAAGGACGTCAACTATAAATAGTTAATAATATCAATATGTTATGTTATATCGTTTTGTTCTATTTTCTTTTGGAATGAGATAGCCCATTTAAAAATTGTTGGTCTGAAGGGTGGAAAAATTCCATATCCATCCCCATATATAAGCCTAATGAGATAACATCTATTGGAGGTATTCTCGTGTATGTATCGGAAATTTTACAAAATAAAGGCGATAAGGTTATTTCCGTTCGCCCAGATGAAAAAATTTTAGAAGCTGCGCGCATTCTCAATAGTGAGAAAATTGGTGCCGCTGTAGTGACCGAACTTAAGGGGGGAAAGAAGCCCCGTTTGGTCGGCATCATTTCAGAGCGTGATATTCTTAATAGCATAGCCCGCAATGGTGAGCTTGCCCTCCATCGAACCGTAAAAGAAGTGATGACCAGTCGAGTGATTGCCTGCGGGGCAAGTGATCAGATTGACGATCTCCTGCATGAAATGACTGTCCGTCGCATTCGTCACCTGCCTGTTATGGATGGTGATGAACTTAAGGGCATGATCAGTATTGGTGATCTGGTCAAGAATCGCCTTGGTGAACTTGAAACTGAAACTGGAATGTTGCAACAATATATTGCTAGCTAACGAGGTTTCTAAGAGGGTAACATAGAGATAGCTTTAATATGCTGTTAGGGGGGGCTATGCCCAAGAAAATTTTCATATTCGGATGTGGGGGCCATGCAAAAGTCATTGGGGATATTATCGATTCCGATGGGACTTATGTTGTGTCTGGGTACGTAAACCTTGACCGCAGCCCCTTAGAGTTTAACGGTCAGCCTGTCTATGAAGAAAAAGAATTTATCGAGAAATATTCAGGTGAAAGTGTTGTTATTGCCATTGGTGAAAACAGAGCCAGAAAAGAAGTTTTTTCGCGGCTAGCGGCCCATAGTTTTTCATTCCCTAATCTTATCCACCCAAGTGCGGTCATTAGTAAAAGTGTTGAATTCTCCTGTGGTACGGTCGTGATGCCAAATGTCGTTATCAATTCATCATCAAAAATTGGCAAAGGGTGTGTACTGAATACGGCTTCAGTTTTAGAGCATGACTGTATCCTTGAGGATTACGTTTCGCTTGCACCAAAATCGGTAATCTGTGGGGGGTGTCGTATAAAAGAAGGAGCTTACATTGGGGCTAATGCCTCTGTCATTCCGTCGAAAATCGTAGGCCAATGGAGTATTGTTGCCGCTCAAGCTGCTGTGATTTCAGATGTCTCCCCAAATGTAATAGCCGTAGGGGTGCCCGCAAAAATTAAGAAGAAATACTCAGATAGCTACTCATAAAAAAAGCCGCCCTGGCATCCCGGAGCGGCTTTTTTTTGGTACTTATTGTCGGTACAGGGCTTATCGAGGAAGTTCCCAGACGTCGGGAGAGGCGTTAAGGCGTTCGATCAGGCCTTTGCGCTCCGCTTCCATTTCAACAGGCAGCTTATCCCCAAATTTGCCAAAGTGATGGGTGAGTTCATCAGCTTCAGCCAAGCCTTCAGCTTTATCGACTTTCATCAGGTCGTGATAGGTATCCGCATCGAACTCAAGGCCGTCCCAAGTGATGTCACTGCGGGTAGGCATATTGCCAAAAGGACTTTCCACAGCATTAGACTTGTCGTGAACCCGATCAACAATCCATTTCAACACCCGCATGTTCTCGCCGAAGCCGGGCCAGATGAACTTGCCGTTGGCATCTTTGCGGAACCAGTTAACCCGGAAAATTTTTGGTGGGTTTGGCAGTTTCGCACCGAAGTCGACCCAATGTTTCCAATAGTCGCCCATGTTGTAACCACAGAAAGGCAGCATTGCGAAAGGATCGCGGCGGATTGCAGCTTGACCAATAGCGGCTGCGGTGGCTTCAGAACCCATGGTCGCGGCAAGGAAAACGCCGTGGTTCCAATCGCGGGCTTCGAAAACCAACGGGAAAGTTTTTGAAAGACGACCACCGAAGATAAAGGCTTCGATTGGCACACCTGCGGGATCGTCCCATGCAGGGTCAACGCTTGGGCATTGGCTGGCCGGCGCGGTGAATCGTGCGTTTGGGTGCGCAGCTGGTTTGTCGCTAGCTGGGGTCCAGTCGTTGCCTTGCCAATCAATGGCATGGGCAGGCGCATCGCCATCAATGCCTTCCCACCATACATCCATATCATCGGTCAAAGCGACGTTGGTAAAGATGCAGTTTTCTTTAAGGGACATCATCGCATTGGGGTTGGAATCCATGGAAGTACCAGGGGCAACACCAAAGTAACCAGCTTCTGGGTTGATGGCGCGCAAGGTGCCGTCAGCCTGAGGTTTGATCCAGGCAATGTCATCGCCAACTGTCCAGGCTTTCCAGCCTTCAAAACCTTTTGGCGGAATGACCATTGCCAGGTTGGTTTTGCCACATGCACTTGGGAAAGCAGCAGAGACGTATGTTTTTTCACCTTCGGGGCTCTCAAGGCCCAAGATTAGCATATGTTCAGCCAACCAGCCTTCTTCGCGCGCCATGGAAGAGGCAATACGAAGCGCCAAGCATTTTTTGCCAAGCAGGGCGTTGCCGCCATACCCGGAGCCGTAAGACCAGATTTCACGGTCAACGGGGAAATGGACAATATATTTGTCGGCAGGGTCCGGAGCGCAAGGCCAAGGAACATCGGCCTGACCTTCAGCCAAAGGCGCGCCTACAGAGTGAATACAAGGCACGAAACTGCCATCTTCGCCCATAACGTCGAGAACTTTTTGGCCCATACGGGTCATAATTTTTTGATGAACAACCACGTAGGGGCTGTCAGAAACTTGAACACCGATTTGAGCGATTGGAGACCCAAGAGGTCCCATGCTGAAAGGAATGACGAACAAGGTGCGCCCGGCCATACAACCATCAAAAATTTCGCCAAGCTTGGCTCTCATTTCATCTGGGGCCATCCAGTTGTTAGTGGGGCCAGCTTCTTCAACCGTATTGCTACAAATATAGGTGCGGTTTTCAACGCGAGCTACATCAGAAGGATGGGAACGGGCCAAATAACTGTTTGGCCGCTTCTCTTCATTCAATCTAATTAATGTGCCTGAATCTACCATTTCCTGGCAGAGACGATTGTACTCTTCTTCTGATCCATCGCACCAATGGACATCTTTAGGCTTACAGAGGGCAACCATTTGGTCTACCCATGCGAGGAGTTTGGCGTTCTTGGTTCGGTCCTGACCGGATGTAGTCATCAGTCTTTTTTCCCTAAAAAAAGCTTAAATGCGCCCCTATACCTTTAGCACGAGCCAATTCGGTACTGTCGCGCGGACGCAGGAAGATAGACTCGTAGAAAGAGTGACGCAACGTAAGAGTCGTCTAATCTACATAGTTTTTTATAAGTTCCAGATTCAGTTAGCTAAATCAGAAAGTGAGAACCAGTGAGCGGCTCCAAATCCACCGACATAATGAACTTTATCCACGGTCATTTTATAGAAAGCGAAGTCTCCGAATCCTGCGTAGGCGGCTGCGGAAGGGTGAATAGAGAGAAAAAGCTGCTTGTCAGCGTCTAAATCACTTTTTGAAATTGAGCCAATAAGGGTGACGCGGGGGCCTGTCTGGGGGTTCTTTAAATGCGAGGCCCTCTCGATGAGAAGAGAGGCTTGGTTTTGAGAGGTGAGGTTTTTACTATGCTCTGCTAATCCCGAAAGGAGGAGGATCGGTTTTACATCTTCGCCAACTGCAATGGTGGTAAGCGACACATAAGGGGTGCCGCTTTTTACCATGAGGGTTCCTAAACTAGCGACTTTACCCTGGGCAATAATATCAATTGCCGCTTGCCTAGGGTTAGGTTGTTTTGTTTGGGACACGACCAATAACCATATCGCGCAAGGTAACAATCCCGACGGGAGCTCTTTCGTGGTCAACAACCACGGCACGGGAGGGGCCAAACTTTACCAGAAGACGGATGGCATATTTTATGTTCATATCTGCAGGAACAGTCAATACAGGTTTAGACATGACCTCATAGACGTTAAGACGCTCAAGCGGTTTATCGAACTCAACGATTGCCCGGGCAATATCTGAGACGGTGATAACGCCAAACTCATCATCTAAACCACGGCGTTCCACGGTCAATGAACTTACGTGATGGTTTCGCATGGCTTCAACGGCTTCTGCAACGGTCGCTGTTCGCCCGATGGAATGGACAGCAGGTGTCATCACCTCACTGACCTTGGTAAATAATCGATCACTCATACCTCGTCCTCTACTTCTTCAAGAATTGTTGGCAATTGGGTTCCCATGCCGACAGCATCTTCAATATTGATTTCAAGCGCAATCCCGGCACCAGCTTCCGTATCAAATTCACCTGCCGCTGCGATGGCTTCAAGAATGCTACGTGTCTTTTCAGCGGCGACAATAAAGAGCAGGACATCACGCTGCCCGCTAAGGTCTAACCCCAGGAAAGTTTTTTCAGGCTTCAGCCCTTCTCCACGAACACTGGAGATGGTTGTTGCACCTGTCGCTCCTGCTTCTCGGGCGGCTTCGATGACAGTGTCTGTTTTATCAACGCTGACAAGTGCCATAATCATTTTTAAGTTCATGGTTCTAACCCCTTTACGTCATTTTGTGTATTACGCTCATTCTTTTTCTTTTTCCAGTCCGTTATTGAGGCATAGGCCATAACGGACATGATCGGGAACAGGCTGGCAAAAGCGATGAGGCCAAAACCGTCAATCAGTGGGCTTCTTCCCTCAATGGTCGAGGCCAAGCCTAGGCCTAAAGCAGCAACCACCGGAACCGTTACAGTAGATGTGGTGACGCCGCCAGAATCGTAAGCGAGTGGAATAATTGATTTTGAGGCTCTTAAGGTCTGTATGATGACGATGATGTAACCGACAATAATATAAAGTGGCAAAGGGGTTCCGGAGACAATCCGGAAGGACCCAAGGCTGACGCCGACAGAGACGCCAATGGCAACGGCAATCCGCAGACCAAATGATTTAATGGAACCACCGCTGATCTCTTCGGCTTTTAAAGCCACAGCAATCAAGGATGGTTCGGCTATGGTGGTTGAGAATCCAATGGCTGCTGCAAAGATGTAAACCCAACCATAATCACCCCATGTAAGGACACCACCTTTCTCAGCAGCACCGAGGAATTCAGGATCAGTAAGTTGGGCCGCCATGGTTTTGCCGACAGGAAACAGGGCGGCATCTAGGCCGACGAGGAAGAGTGTTAGGCCGACAAAGACATAGAGAAAGCCAATAATAATATGCTTAAGATTCGGAAGTTTTTTGCGGATGACCAGGTATTGAAAACCAAAGAGCACGGCCACAATAGGGAGGACATCAAAAGCAGTTTGATATGCTGTTGAGAGAGTTGCGTCCAAAAGATGCTGGATTACTTCCATGTTCGCCTCACCCTACAATAATGCCAAAGAGGAGGACGAAAATCATCGGGGTTAGACTGGCAAAAGCAATGAGCCCAAAACCATCGATCAAGGGATTACGACCTTTAATCATAGAGGCCAAGCCTACGCCTAAGGCCGTAACCAGGGGCACTGTAATGGTCGAGGTGGTTACCCCGCCTGAATCATAGGCAATTCCAATGATTTCTTCTGGGGCTATGGTGGTAATAGCCACTACAAGGATATAACCACCAATAATGAAATACTGGATCGGCCATCCTTTAAGAATACGGAAAACGCCTAAGACAATGGCAGCTCCAACGGAAACCGCAACTGTATATCTCAGGCTGTTCGCATAGGCACTTTTCGCGCGTACAGTGTCAGCTATATGATCAGCCGCTGCCGCTACAGTCGCCGCTTCTGCCGTTACCGCAATGAGAGCGGGTTCGGCGACAGTGGTGCCAAAGCCCAAAGCAAAGGCGAAACTGAATAAAATCCACAAACTGCCTTTCTGCGCAAGAGCGTTTGCTAAGGCCCCTCCGATGGGAAACAGGCCCATTTCTAGCCCTTGAACGAAGAAAGTTAGTCCGACAACAACAAAAACCAGACCCGCCAAGGTATCCCCGAGATTAGGGAAAGGCTGTTTCAAAATAATGATCTGAAAAAAAGCAATCACTAAAATGATCGGCAAAAGATCACGGAGAGCTTCTAAGAAAAGCCGAAAGAGATTGCGCAACCCAGACATGACGGCCTTTTTTGATTTTGGAACTAAAGGTTATTAATAACGGATTTAAGTCTGGCTGCAACTACTCTTGAATGGAATCCTAACTAAATAAAAAGGCGGCCTCATAATATGAGGCCGCCTTAAAAGGGTGACAAACTAATCGGTTAAGGGATTAGTAAATGTCTTTTTGGGTGTTGTAGACGTTGAATTTGCCGGTTGGGGTGACAAGGCGCTTGTCCTTGATGACCTTCTTAACCTTCAAAGTCTTGTCGTCGATAACCACGATTGCGGATGTTTGTTTCACACCGTTCCAGACGGAGAACCAAATTTCCGTACCCGCTTTGTTGTACTCGCCTTGAACAACGCGACGTGCGCCTTCAGAGATACCGGACATTTCCCCAATTGGAATGACTTTGTAGCCTTTATCCAAGTTGTTGACGTCGAAAACTGCTACAGAAGTAGAAGCTTCTTCGTCTGGGTTCAGAGGGGTGTCTACCCAAAGATTGGTAGAATTTGGATGGGTTTTGACGAACAGTGAACCGCCGCCTTGGCCTTCAAGGGTTTGAACCACTTTCCAAGCACTTTTCGGATGACCTTTAGGGTCGGTACCGATCAGGGAAATGGTCTCATCACCTAAGTGGCTGGTTGCCCATACAGGACCAAACTTAGGATGTTTGATATTGGCACCACGACCAGGGTGTGGGGTGGTTCCAACTTCGACGAGAGCGGCAAGCTTCCGGTCTTTAAGATCAATTACAGCGATCTTGTTAGAAGCGTTGGCTGCATCCATGAAGTAACGACCAGA
This sequence comes from uncultured Thalassospiraceae bacterium, assembly GCA_965368165.1. Classification (GTDB taxonomy): domain Bacteria; phylum Pseudomonadota; class Alphaproteobacteria; order Rhodospirillales; family JAPHRK01; genus JAPHRK01. The sequence continues at coordinate 50,386 of CBDULT010000013.1, forward strand.
TGAATCTAGACCGCCATCATGTAGGAAGGGAGCCGCATCAATGGTTTTAATGGTCATGTTACTCAGATCAGAGTAATCGACCATCATGACTTTACCAGTCTCTTTGACGTTAACCATGAATTCTGGGTAGTAGTGAGAAGACAGGATCGCGGCGACCCGTGGCTCTGGGTGATATTCCTGAGTGCCAACAACCATTCCGCGGGTGCTGACAATTCTTAGAGGCTCAAGAGTTTTACCATCCATGATAACGAACTGAGGAGGCCAGTAAGTGCCGGAGATTGCATACTTATCTTCCCAGCCCTTCATTTTAGAGCTCTCAACTGAACGCGCTTCCATGCCTGTGTTGATTTCGGCAACAACGGCAGGAGGATTCATCCACAAATCGATTAGGTTAACTTTTGCATCGCGACCTGTCACCATCAGGTAACGACCTGAAGCAGACATGCGAGAGATGTGAACAGCATAGCCTGTTTTGATGATTTGGCGAATTTTGTAGGTGCCACCATCGATCAAAGCGATTTCGCCGCTGTCACGCAAAGTAACAGAGAACAGGTTGGGAAGATCCCAATCGTTCATTTGTTTGGTAGGACGCTTGTCTACAGGAACATGAACCTTCCAAGAAGCTTTCATGTCGGCCATACCCCACTCCGGTGGAGCAGAAGGGTCTTGCATGACATAACGTGCCATAAGGTTAACTTGCTTTTCCGTCAACTGACCTGAACTACCCCAGTTAGGCATGCCTGCTGGAGAGCCGTAGTTGATGAAGTTCTCAAGGTATTCGAGCCCTTGTTCGCGGGTGAGGTCCGGTGTCAAAGGTTTGCCTGTCGCGCCTTTACGCAACACGCCGTGACAACCAGCACAACGTTCGAAGTAAATTTTTGTTGCTTCGGTGTACTCTGCTTCGGTCATTGTGGGAACACCTGGCTTATCGCCTGGTTTCTCAATGCCTTCGATTACACCGATATTCGGTTGGTATTGCCCTGATGGCGTCGTTTCGTGTTTCTTAAGTTTATCAGCGCCTGGTTTATCTGCGCCCGCCGCTGGGCCAGCTACCAAAGCGACCACAGCTAAGCTAAAGGCTGCTGCAACAGCCAGACGTTTACTCTTGAAATTCATGTGGTTTCCTCCCACCAAAAATAAGTTGGTCTTTGAGAATAAAAATTCCCCGCTCTAAAAATCCCGAGCGTGAAGACCAGGTTTTCTATTGCATCTACAGGTTATCCCGTGCTGTTTTAGGGCATGGCCTTGACTTTTGTTAAGTACATCTTGGGTTGTGCCCCTAATCATTATAATAGAACAGGGTTACAGGCGCGAACTTTATTTTAAGAGGGATTGGAAACTTTGGATGTTCGGCGGAAACTGCCAAAAATAAGGGTTTTAAAGGGCATGGCAGGGTTAACCCTGTATGTATTTCTGTTTACCCTTAGTTCTGTCGTCCAAGCGACAACTCTTGATGACATACTCGCTAAAGGTGTGTGGCGGGATGTATTCCCCTCTGGAGACAGTGTCGGCGGCCCTACAGGCCACCCTCCAGCGGCTCCTGTTTTTTCAAGTAATAAAAAAATTGGTTTTGTCTTTTTGACTTCAGAAGTAGTGAAGTCTGTTGGGTATTCGGGAAAACCCTTAGAGACCCTAGTGGGTCTCAACCTGGAGGGGGTCATTACAGGGGCGAAAGTAATCGAGCATCATGAGCCGATTCTCATTTTGGGTATCCCCGAATCCGATCTGGGTGTTTTCCTTAGACAGTATAAAGGGATGGATATAGGCCACCGAGTACGGGTTGGTAAGGCCGATAAAAACGAGCTGGGTTTAGATGGTATCAGTGGGGCCAGCATTACCTCTCTTGTCTTTAACGACAGCATTCTCCGTTCAGCTCGTATGGTTGCACGGGCGCAGAATATTGTTTCAAAGCTAGAAGATGCGCATTCTCCGGCTCTAGACCTAGACTTTTATGAGGCTAAAGACTGGCTTGATCTGGTTAATATCGGTGGTTTGAGTGGGATGAAGCTGACTAACACTCAAGTGGATGAGGCGTTGCGCAAGAGAGCCGGAATCGCGGGCGGTTATGAAGGTGAAGACGGTGACGCATCTTTTGTTGAACTTTATGCCGGGCTTTTTAACCCAGCCATTATAGGCCAAAACCTGTTTGGACTCGGGCTTTATAGCAAAATTCTTGCTGACGAACCTAAGGGTGCAAACATCTTGTTTGTTGCCGGGCATGGTCTTTATGGCTTTAGGGGATACTCTTATCGCAATACAGGGTATTTCGATCGGATCCGCTTGGTACAAGGAGATAAGATAATCCGGCTGACCCGGGAAATGCATCGGCCCGTGAGAAAATCCCTCGCTATTCTCAAAGCACCTGAGCTCAGGGCAACAAGCCTTTTTGTTCTTCCCAAAGAAACATCATTTGATCCAACCGAGCCATGGCGTATTGAGGTGATGGTGGAAAGAGATTACGGGGAGAAAGGTAAAGCTCTCGCGGCCTTTCCTTTGGTTTATGATACGCCAGACTGGTTGGTGAACAGGTCCCGCAAAAGTGACGATTTCCTCACCTCATTGCTGCGGCCCTTTTTCCCCGAAGGTGAAGAACCCGTTTGGCTACAAGCCTGGAAAAACCAACTTCCAAATATCATCGCGCTCTGTTTTCTGCTTACATTGCTCCTGGCTATGTTGTTTTTCCAAGACATCCTTACTCAGTTTGGGCGGTTTTCTCGAATTTCACGAACTGTCTTTTTAGGGGTGACCTTTGTCTTTATTGGGTTGGCGGCAAATGCCCAACTGTCAGTTATTAATGTCGTAACTTTTGTGAATTCACTGCTTACAGGGTTTAGTTGGGATTTCTTCCTCCTTGAGCCAATGATCTTTCTCTTGTGGGGGTTTGTGGCGGTTGCTCTGCTTTTCTGGGGGCGAGGTGTGTTTTGTGGATGGCTCTGTCCCTTTGGGGCCTTGCAGGGGTTGCTCCATCGTGTGTCCGTGCTGTTGAAGATAAAGCAGATACCTATTCCTTTTGCCGTCCATGAACGGTTGGCTTCGGTAAAATATGTCATCTTTATTGTGCTCTTCGCTTTGTCGCTTGGTCCCTTAGGGTTGGCAGGTATCGTGACAGAGGTTGAGCCTTTTAAAACATCTATTACCTTAAAATTTATCCGAGAATGGCCTTTTGTCTTTTATGCTGTCATGTTGTTGGTTGCCAGCTTGTTTGTTCAGCGTTTCTTTTGCCGTTACCTTTGTCCCCTAGGGGCGGCCCTGGCCATCCCGGCCAAGAACAATATGTTTAACTGGCTCAAACGCCGTCATCAATGCGGGGTCGAATGCCATGTGTGTGAAAACAAATGTCCCGTGCAAGCCATTCACCCAGACGGAAAAATTAATCCCCACGAATGTATCTATTGCCTCAATTGCCAAAACATTTATCACGACGACTACCGCTGCCCTCCCTTGGTTGATGCTCGCCTGCGGCTCGAAGAGCGGCGTGAAAAGCGAGAGAAGCGTCGAGCCGAATTATCCTCACAATATGGAAAGCCCTCCCCAGATTAACGAAAAGGGCAGTTTTCTTGAGCAAAACATAGAAAAATTGAAAAAAATATCCCCTGAAGCTTGACAGAATTGCCTCACCTCCTTAGATCGTTGGCACTCACTCCTTGAGAGTGCTAACAGATTTTAATTATTCCCTGATCATCAGGTAATTATGGAGACCAATATGAAATTCAGACCGCTCCACGACCGCGTAGTCGTCAAGCGCATCGAAGAAGAAGAGAAAACTGCCGGTGGCATCATTCTTCCTGATGCAGCTAAAGAGAAACCATCAGAAGGTGAAGTCATTTCTGTAGGTGCTGGTATCCGTGGCGAAGACGGAAAGCTAATTCCTTTAGATGTTAAAGCTGGTGATACCGTTCTCTTCGGAAAATGGTCCGGCACGGAAATCAAGTTTGATGGCCAAGACCTGCTCATCATGAAAGAATCCGACATCATGGGCGTTATTGGCTAAGGCTGAAAATCGCTATTCTTAGATATCTAAACTGAATTAGAAGGTTATTATACAATGGCTGGTAAAGAAGTTAAATTTGGCGCTGACGCCCGTGATCGTATGCTCAAGGGCGTCGATATCCTGGCTAACGCTGTAAAAGTTACCCTCGGTCCTAAAGGCCGTAACGTAATTCTCGACAAATCTTTCGGCGCACCACGGATCACCAAAGATGGTGTATCTGTTGCGAAAGAAATCGAACTTAAAGACAAGTTCGAAAACATGGGTGCTCAAATGGTTAAAGAAGTTGCTTCCCGCACTTCTGATGAAGCTGGTGACGGCACCACTTCAGCAACCGTTTTGGCTCAAGCTTTGGTTCGTGAAGGCAACAAATCTGTTGCAGCTGGCATGAACCCAATGGATCTGAAACGCGGCATTGACCTCGCTGTTACTTCTGTTGTTGCAAGCTTGAAAGAGCGTTCACGTCCGGTAAAAACCAATGATGAAGTTGCACAAGTCGGCACCATCTCTGCGAACGGCGAAAAAGAAATCGGTGATTTCATCGCTAAAGCAATGGAAAAAGTTGGCAACGAAGGCGTGATCACTGTTGAAGAAGCAAAATCTCTCACCACTGAGCTTGATGTTGTTGAAGGCATGCAGTTCGACCGTGGTTACACCTCTCCTTACTTCGTAACCAACGCTGAAAAAATGATCTGCGAAATGGAAAACCCTCTTATTCTTATTCATGAGAAAAAGTTGACCTCTTTGCAGCCAATGCTTCCTATCCTTGAAGCTGTTGTTCAAGCCAGCCGTCCGTTGATCATCCTCGCTGAGGATATTGAAGGCGAAGCACTTGCAACTTTGGTTGTTAACAAACTTCGTGGTGGTCTTAAAATTGCTGCTGTTAAAGCTCCTGGTTTCGGTGACCGTCGTAAAGCTATGCTTGAAGACATCGCCATCCTGACCAAAGGTACCGTTATCTCTGAAGACCTCGGTCTTAAACTTGAGAACGTCACCATGGACATGCTCGGCACCGCGAAACGCGTGACCATCTCTAAAGAAGACACCACCATTGTTGAAGGTGCTGGCGAAGGCGCAGACATCGAGTCTCGTTGCAACCAAATCCGCGCTCAAATCGAAGAAACCTCTTCTGATTACGACCGTGAAAAACTTCAAGAACGTCTGGCTAAATTGGCTGGCGGCGTTGCTGTCATCAAAGTTGGCGGTGGTTCTGAGATCGAAGTTAAAGAACGCAAAGATCGTGTTGACGATGCTCTGCACGCGACCCGCGCTGCTGTTGAAGAAGGCATCGTTGCTGGTGGTGGCGTTGCCCTGCTTTATTCAATCAAAGCTCTGGATAATGTAGACGTCGAAAATGATGACCAACGCGTTGGTATTGACATCGTTCGTCGTGCTCTTTCAGCTCCTTGTAAGCAAATTGCTCAAAATGCTGGCGTTGATGGCGCCGTTGTTGCCGGTAAATTGCTTGAGCAAAACGACACCAACTTTGGTTTCAATGCTCAAACCGAGCAGTACACTGACATGATCAAAGATGGCGTGATCGACCCAACTAAGGTTGTTCGTACCGCGCTTCAAGATGCGGCTTCTGTTGCTTCTCTGCTGATCACCACCGAAGCTATGGTCGGTGAGATTCCAGACGACAAAGCTGGTGGCATGCCTGCAATGCCTGACATGGGCGGCATGGGCGGCATGGGCGGTATGGGCGGCGGCATGGGCTTCTAAGCTCGCTGCTTCCAAACGCTTAAGATCTTTACAGATCAAAAACACAGGGCTGCCCTTATCGGGCGGCCCTGTTGTTTTATGGGGTTTATTCAGATACCTTCTTTTAAAGTTGCAACGACGACCCGCCAATCGTTTGATGTGAGTCATCGTGCTGCTTGGGCGAAAACCACCAAGAAAGAAAAATATGGAAGCCATTGTTAATGTGGTCCTGCCTGTCTTTGCGATTATCTTCGCGGGGTACATTGGAAGGCGAAGAAACATCTTAGGGGATGGCAGTAGCGAGGCTCTTAATGGCTTTGTCTATTATTTTTCTATGCCTGCCCTTTTCCTTGTCACTTTGTCGCGGGTCGACGCCACTGATATTTTCAACTGGCCTTTCATCCAAGCTTATTTTTACGCCATGATGATTACGTTTATCCTTATTTTTATAATAGGGGTAATCGTTTGGCCGCAAAGACGACTTGCCGAGCGAAGCCTCCAAGGGATGGCTGCCATGTTTGGCAACACGGGCTATATGGGCATCCCATTGGTGATGATTGCCCTTGGCGAAGCCGCCGTCCTTCCGGCTGTGGTCGCGACCATCATCAATACGGCGGTGATCGGTGGTGTGATAATTGTTCTCATCGAAGTAGATTTACGCTCCGAAGCGGGGGGGGCTGGGATTGCAATGGATGTCTTTAAATCCCTGGCAACAAATCCTGTCTTGGTTTCGCCAGTTATTGGTATTGGCCTTTCGGTTATGGAGGTCTCTCTCCCCAACTCAATTGCCTCTTTTTGTGATATCCTTGGGGCGGCTGCGGGGCCTTGTGCTTTGTTTAGTATTGGCGTCTTCTTAGCTGGGCAACCTTTGAAAGAGGGCCTTGGTGAAATTAGCTTTTTAACCGTGATCAAGCTGTTGGTGCATCCTCTTATCGCTTGGGTGCTTATTGTTTATGTCTTTGAACTATCTGGACTCTGGGGGCAGGTTGCGCTTCTTATGGCGGCTTTACCGATCGGGGCCACGGTGTTTGTCTTGGCCCAACGCTACGATGTCTATGTGCAGCGTTCTTCCTCTGTTACCTTGGTTACCACGGTTGTTTCTATAATCACTTTATCGTTTTTATTGCCATACCTTGATGCCGCGATAAGATAAGACTTCACTGAAAGAATTATAGTGAATACGATTAACCTTCCGTGAATAAGAAAGACGGCTTAAAATGGACGGTAGCAAATAGAAATAAAATACGTAATATAATAATGTAGAATCGCCTGGTAAATAATTTTTAAGAATTAATATGACTAAGAAGATCGAAAAATTACTCGCTGCAGTCTTGAACTCTGGGGAACCTGGAGTTCTAGTATTGAGTCATGATGGTGACGTAATTTTCTGGAATGATTGGTTTACGGATGCTTCAGGGATAGCCCTTAGTGATGGCGAAGGGAAAAAACTAGAAGAAATATTTCCAAATTTAAATGAGTCCGTCCTTATTTCAGCAATCGATCAGGCTTTGGATAAAGGGCAGCAGATAATATTTGCTGACTCCGAGAGGCATGAGCTATTCCCCTTCAAAATTAATGGCGAACCGATGATTCAGGAAGTCTCAGTACGCCCCCTTGCGGCAGATGGAGGGTTTCATTGTGTCGTGCAAGTGCGGGACCGTACCGAGCGGGCGAAAAAAGAGAAAGTTCTTCGCCAGCAAACAGCCACCCTTGAAGTGCTGGCTGACAACTACTTGATCAGTGAAATGAACACCCGAGCCATCATCGATAATGCCATGGAGGCGATTATCACCTTGGACTCTACAGGGGCTATCGAAAGCTTTAATCCGGCCGCGGAAGATATTTTTTCTGTCCAGGTGGTCAACATGTTGGGTAAAGGCCTTAGTGAGTTGATGGGGGAGCCATGGAAAGTTGATGGGGTTCCCTTCTCTATAGAAATGGTCGGTGAGGATGGGCTGCATTTTGAAACCTTAGGCAATCATGCCCTGACGGGAAAATTCCATCTAGAAGTCAGCATTTGCCGAATGCAGGTTGATGGCAACAACCGCTATATCATGACGGGACGGGATATAACTGATCGTAAAGACGCAGAGGCTCGCATCGAGTATATGGCTTTTAACGATAGCCTGACCGACTTGCCAAATCGGGTCTTGTTTAAAGAGCGTCTCAACCAGGCCATGATCAACTCGCGCCGTGCGGCGAAAGGCTTTTCTCTTATGGCCATGGACCTGGATTATTTTAAGCAAGTGAATGATACCTTTGGGCATCATGTGGGTGATCAATTCCTTCTTGCCATGGCGAACCGTCTGAAAAAATCTGTGCGTGAAACCGATACGGTTGCGCGTCTGGGGGGGGATGAATTCGCGGTAATTATTACAAGTCTTACGTCCCTAGACCGGGCCGGGTTTGTGGCCCAAACTATTATTGAGACTGTCGCGCAGCCGCTTTCCATTGACGGACATGAATTTACCGGGTCTGCAAGTATTGGCGTTACTTTTTTCCCCCAACAAGCCAACAATGAAGCTGATTTGATGGTTTTGGCCGATCGGGCTCTTTATCAAGCTAAGGCCGAAGGTCGCGGGCGTTATGTTCTCTATGAAGAAGGTATGAAAGGCGAAGTTGTTTAAGGGTAATCAGAAAGATTGTAAAAACTCTTCTGTCTGACGAACCACCTCAGCTAATCCAAGCCGTTGAACTTCGACACCTTCAGGAAAGGCCGTTGTCAGCCTTGTTGGCAGGGCTTTATCCAGCATGACAAAAACAGCGCGATCATCGGCCCGGCGAATAAGCCGACCAAAAGCTTGTTTGAGTTTAAGTCGCGTGAGCATCTCATCATATTTACTTTTGCCATTCACTTGCTTGCGGGCTTTGTGAAGGATGGTTGGGCGCGGCCAGGGGACGCGATCAAAAACCATAAGGCGGAGAGAGTTTCCCGGCACATCGACCCCATCGCGCACCGCATCGGTACCAAGCAAACAAGCGTTTTCTTCTGCACGGAAAATATCGGTAAGAGTGCCCGTATCTAGTCCATCGACATGCTGAGCTAGCAAGGGAATGCCTGCAGCTTCTAAAGGGGGGGCGATTTGGTCATAGATGGCTCTCAACCGGTTGATAGCGGTAAAGAGGCCTAATGCGCCGCCTCCAGATGCTAAAAACAATTCACGATAGGCTGCGGCTGTTTGTCGCAGGTCATTGAGCTTGAGATCATTAACAACAAAAATTTTAGTTCTGTTTGGATAGTCGAAGGGTGATTTAACCGTGCTGGTAATCAAGGGACTGGGGAGGTGGATGGTGCCAATACGCTTTGCGGCTGCGTCCCAGGATTCATCGCTTTCTTCCGATGCATCTTTCAAGGTGGCAGAGGTTACGATTACCCCGTGAGCTCTGGCGAAAACCTCTTTGGCGAGGGGAATGGTTGGGTCAACCCAGTGGCGATGCATCCCCACGTCCACATCGCGCCCCTCCCGTCTTTCCACGCTCAACCAGTCAACAAAGGCCTCTGGGGTCTCTTCTTTGAGAGATGTCAGCATGGCTTGCCACGCTTTCAGGGGCGTTAAGGCCCGACGCTCAATTGAGCCGCAAACAGCATTAAGCCGTTGGCGAGATTGATTCTCCATTTCATCGGCTTCGTCATCAAGTTGGTCTTGCAGGGCCTTAGTTAGCTGAATCAAGGGCTTGATCAATCTCGCCAGATCGCTTTCTAAGGCAAATCCGGCTTCTTCAAGTCCTGGTAAGGTTGGTTTGACTTCTGTTTCCAGGCTATAAGGTGAGTTTGCAGCTTTCTCGCGGGCATAGACCTGCTGGCGAACTTTTGCGAGGAAGTTTTCTGCCGTTCCAACCGGTGTGCCCCCGGCAATTCTTTGCCCCCAGGCTGGGGCTGGAAGGGCTCTGGCCCCATGAAGAACTTCTTCTAAAGCCCCCGAGGCTTGATCGCTCAGAATGACATCTTCAATTCGCTTTTGGAGCCCCCTGGCCCTTGATTGGGGATTGCCTTCTGGGCCGAGGAGCCAGCGTCGCAGGTCAGCGGCTTCAAATCCGGTGAGGTCAGCAGAGAAAGCTGAGTCGGCAGCCCCAAAAAGATGATGGCCTTCGTCAAAAACATAACGGGTTGGCAAGGCTGCTTCGTCTTCTTCCATGGCGGCTTGAATAAGCACTAAGGCGTGGTTGGCAACAACAATTTCAGCCCTTTTGGCCCGGCGAACCGATTTTTCAATAAAGCATTTGTTGAAATGGCTACAGGCGGAGAAAATACATTCCCCACGGGTATCGGTCATCTCAATAGTTGGCCCTCGCCCAATCAGATCGGAGAGCCAGGCTGGAAAATCTCCCCCGATCATATCACCATCGCGAGTCGCCCCGGCCCAACGGGCCATGAGGCCAAGGGCGATGGCGTTTCCCTGATTCGCTGGAAGCTGATTTACGGCATCTTCAAAATTAAGCAGACAGAGATAATTTTCCCGTCCTTTGCGTACCACCACCTTATGCATTTTTTCCCCCCGATTGGGGTAGAGTTTATCTAGCTCTCCATCTAACTGGCGCTGTAAATTGCGGGTGAAAGTGCTGATCCAAACAGCACCTTTGTTTTTTTGTGCCCAGATGCTGGAAGGGGAAATATAGCCGAGGGTTTTTCCTACCCCGGTTCCGGCCTCGGCAATCACCAGCCGAGGTTCGTTTTCTTTGTTACGAGGTTCGAATCCCTGGGCGACAACTTCCGCATAGGTAACCTGCTGAGGCCGTTGTTCTGCCTCGGTACCGAGAAGTTGCTCAAGGCGGGATTTTGCTTCTTCAGATGTGACAGGGTCATGGCTGGCAGGAGGTTCTGGCGCAAAATCGCCCCATTCCTTCATTCGGAGCCAGGGCCTAAGCCCATTGGCGATGGATTGAGAATGAGGTGAGTCCCCAGAAACACCCAGGGCTGAAAGCACGGCCTGTCCCCAGGACCACCCACCCTGATAAAGACTCCAGACTGTTTGGATGGTGTGAGGTTGGTCTTTCCCAGTTTCAGCTAACTCAGTCAGCAAAATTCGGGCAGTTTCGAAAAGGCAAAGGCCTTGCTCTTCTGGGCTGGAAGGGAGGGGAAGGTTTAGGCTTTGTGCGAGGCCTGTTGGGGTGGGGATGCAAAATGTTGCTGGCCTGACAAAGGCAAAAAGTTCCAGCAGATCATAGCCTCGAAAGGCGGTGTTTCCCAAGCGTCGCCAAGTTGACCGCCCATGGCAAACCATAGGAGAAGCCCCTTGGCGAAGCATTTGTTCAGCTTTTTTAAAAGGCAGATGGCTAATCTCGCCATCCTGAGTAAGCCATACAGTTTCGGTGACACCACAAATTAGTGCTGAAACATCAGGTAATTTCACGTTTTCTTTAGGGATATTCATTAATAGAGTATTGACCAAGCACTTGTAAGTTGGACGATAGAAGCATTAAAGTGCATGGTAGCGCAAGCATTGAGGGGTTGGCTTAAAAAGCCAAAGGGGAACCTGACTAAGAATGGCAAAGAAAAAGAAGCTCGCAAAAGTTAAAATTCCTGCCGACGCAGGGAAAAAGTGGTGGCATATCCCGGAAGGATTTTGGAAAGATCGGGTCCGCGAGGAACGTCTGCATCAAGTCATGGATGAATATATCCTGCCGTTGCTCATGCGTCTTGAATCCTTGATCCCCAATCGTAAAACCAGCTTTTTCAAAGGCAAAACCATTGTCGATATTGAGGCTAATCCGGGGCTTGTCCAGGGATTACTTTATTTCCTCGACTTAGCTTTGGCAGAAGACCTCCTTGTTTTTGAAGGTGGCAAAGGGGTGCGAGCTCAGGTAGGGGCAACGGGGTTGACCATTATTCAAGTGCGGAATCATTATTTGGTGATGGCAGCAAAATCTATGGTTAAAGGCATGCGAGGAGCCAAGCCTGTACTCGCCTATATTGCAGGACACGGTGTTTCTGACCTTGCTCAGCTTCCTCGGTTTAAAGCGATGGCTAAATTTCATCCAGCAGCCTTAGCTGAAATGCGGATCGGTTTTCGGGAAGGCCTTGATCCGGTGATGGAAAAAGATGATGCCTATCTCGCCGTTTTGGCTCAATGCCATCCTGTTCATTTTATGCGTGCCTTGCGGGTTGGTCTGGAAGATGAGTTCCCCCTCATTTTGCAATGGTCCCCAGAATTCGTCAAAATTGTTGCTGATTCATTGGATCACAGTTCTAAAGTTGTCGCTCTTGGTAAAAGCCTTATTTACATCCAAGACCCCGCCATAATTGTCGCCCTTGGTAAATGGCCAACCAAAGAAGTTCCTGCCCAAAATAAAAAAGGCCGCAAATGGGTGGCGCGGATTGGTCAGATTAAAGAATTACTGGGTGATGAGTTTGAGAAAATTCTTGGCAGTAGCCCTGATTTACTTGCCCAGGTCGGGGAGTGGACGGATAGTGAAGTTGAAGAGATGAAGTTCTACTTTACCTATATCAAACCACCCGTCCTTGAGGCACTTAGCCCCCTTGAGTTTAACCATCAAATTGGTATTCTGAACGGTCTTTGGGATCGTTTAGGCCGAGAGTTCATGGAAGGTGTCATCAATAAACCACGTGGCTTGAAGGGCGTACAAGGTATTGTCGGTATGATTCTGGAAATGATCGAACGTGATAGTGCTCCCAAAGATGTCCGTGAGATGATTAAAAAAGATTATTTCAACAAGTTCACCGACAAAATGGCGAGCGGAATTTAAGACTTTAGGAATGTTAGTAGATGGTTGATGTGGCAATCTCTGGGACCGGTTTAATGATCCCGCCTTACACAGTTAATAATGATGATCTTGTGGAAGGGTTTAATGCTTACGTGGAACTCTTTAATTCTGAAAACGCCGAGGCTATTGCCGCTGGAACTGTGATCGCCAAAGAACCATCTTCCTCTGCTTTCATTGAAAAAGCCTCCGGGATTAAAAGTCGATATGCCATGGTGAAAGACGGCATGGTTGACCCCACGCATATGCGCCCACGGATTCCCGCAGATTCGAATGGGACTGATGAAAAACCAAGCTTGATGGCTGAGATGGCTATTGAAGCCGCTAAACAAGCTTTGGAGCAAGCTGGTCGGGAAGGTAAAGACATTGATCTGGTTATTTGTTCCGCTTCGGCCTTACAACGTCCTTACCCGGCGATTGCCATTGAAGTGCAAAAAGAATTGGGCTGTGGTGGCTTTGCTTTTGACATGCAGGTTGCTTGTTCTGCAGCTACATTTGCCCTTGGGTCTGCGGCGGATATGATCCGAGGAGGCACGGCTAAACGCGCCTTGCTCGTCAACCCAGAAATTACAACGGCCCACTTGAATCTACGGGATCGTGACAGCCACTTCATCTTTGGTGATGTCTGTACCGCTACGGTTCTGGAGCGGATAGAAGATTGCGATAGTGAGGATTGCTACAAGATCGTTGGACAGAAATTTCTCACCCAATATTCTAGTAACATACGGACAAACTTCGGTTTTTTGACTCGTATGCATGAAGAATTGATGGATGACCCGCAAATGTGGTTTGTCCAGCATGGGCGCAAAGTTTTCAAAGAACTGTTGCCGCTTGTTTGCAAACATATTGAAGATCACTTGTCCGACCATCACTTAAAAGCAGATGACTTAAAACGTATGTGGCTCCATCAAGCCAACATCAATATGAACTTGTTTGCTACCCGAAAACTCTTAGGCCGTCAGGCAAGCAATGAAGAAGCCCCCATCATTCTTGATGAATTTGCGAATACGGCATCTGCGGGTTCAATCATTGCCTTCCACCGCCATCGGGAGGGAATTGAGAAAGGGGACAAAGGGGTGATTTGTTCCTTCGGTGCCGGATATTCTGTCGGAAGTCTGCTGGTGCAGAAAATATAGCATCAACGTTTTTTGCTTGTTTTTCTCTAAAATTTGACGACCAAAGCTCTTTCTGAGTAAAATTGACTTTAATCAATCAATGGATTAGCTCCCTTTTTCTTATTGAATCTGGGTGGGCTAAACCCATATTTAATTCAGTGGTAATTACTCAGTATCCATAGGTGCTTAATGGCTTCGTCGAAGAAAAAGAAACTAGGTCTGCTAGGAGGCCTGTTTAAATCCGGCCCCAAAAAACCACGCAAGTTAACGGAAGAAGAGCTTCGTGATGAGGAACTTGTCAAAGAATTCTACGACAAGGGGTTAGACCTTGATGAGCTTGACAAATATAATCGTGAAAAGGTCGGTGCTGACGATGTTCTTCATGATGATGATAGTTATGGCGACGTTAAAGGTTCTGTTTATGTTATCAGCCTGAAACCTTTTTATGAGTGCATTGGCACCCGCACAGGGCGGTTGGCTGAAGGCTTGGTCGACCTTTGTTATAAAGTGATGCGTGAAAAAGTCGGCGATAACGGCACTTATTCCCAACAGTCAGCGGATATTTTTATTTTCCAATTCAAAGATGGTGTTAACCAAAAAAATTGGAAAACCGCTATTGAGATTATCAATGAGGTTGGCACCACCTTCTTAGGCAACAACTATAACCCCAAAGAGATTATCAGTGATGCTTTAGGGCAAGGTGATGCTGAAAATATCTTATCAAATGATGGGGGAGCCGGGCTTGCAGCAGCCTTAAATAATATCACCATGAACGCTCAGGGAAAAATTCAAATATCCAGCAGTTCTCTTTCTGGTGGGGCCACTCCTATAAAGCAAAGCAAAACGAAAGATGCCAATTGGAAAGATAAAGATTGGGAGAATTTTGGTTCGGGCCAAGGATCGCGTGAGGCTCAGATGATTCGCGTCGGTGAAGACAAAGAGTATAATCCAGAATGGGAAAAACAAGGCTATGATGGGCTTGATCCGCAACATATGAAGCTAAAGCCCAACAACACTTTCCGGCCGAAGTCCCTATGGGTTGAACGCAATGGCGAACGCCGAAACAAAAGGCTGGCGATCCAGATTCAAGAGCGGAGAAAGAAAAAACAAGGCCGCCGAGTTAAAGACGCTAAGGGGGCTGTGATCTGGTAGATTTTTCTACTCAAAATAATTTTTTAGGGGGGAGTGCTGTCATCAACGGTTCTCCCCCATTGTCATAAGGGAGGTGTTTCCTCCCGCAGCCGTTGTATCGACCGACACCGTTCGTTCTGTCGCAAAGCGATGGAGGTAGCGCGGCCCTCCGGCTTTTGGACCCGTTCCCGAAAGTCCTTCCCCGCCAAAGGGTTGCATTCCAACAATGGCCCCAATTTGGTTGCGGTTGATGTAAAGGTTCCCCACTTTTGCGCGTTCCTGAATGAATTCAATGGTATCGCTGATGCGGCTATGAACCCCTAAGGTTAAGCCAAATCCTGTATTGTTTATGGCCTTAATTACCCCCTCAAGATTCTTACTTTGATAACGAATAATGTGGAGGATCGGTCCAAACACCTCCCCCTCCAATCGATCAAGGGAATCAATTTCAAAGGCATGAGGCGCAAAAAATGATCCTGATTTTGTATGTTCCTCAAGAGATGATTTGTAGAGTAATTTTCCTTCTTCGGACATCCTCTTAGCATGAGCCGTAAGGGTTTTTACGGCGGCCTCATCAATTACCGGACCAAGGTCAGTTGATAAATAAGCTGGGTCACCCACATCCAATTCTGCCATCGCCCCGGCAATCATGGGCAGGAGTTTACCAGCTAATTCTTCCTGGACGAATAAAACCCGTAAGGCAGAGCACCGCTGTCCGGCACTTTGGAAAGCGGAAGCCAAAACATCGTCGGTGACCTGCTCGGGTAAGGCAGACGAGTCGACAATCATGGCGTTTTGCCCCCCGGTTTCGGCAATAAAGGGGATGATAGGGCCTGACCGTGCTGCGAGTTGCTTGTTAATAATTTGCGCTGTTGCTGTTGAGCCGGTAAAGGCTACCCCGGCGAGTTGATCCAAGGGGAGCAAAGGCGAGATAAGGTCTGAGCCTGACCCAGGTATAAGCTGTAAGGCTAATTTGGGAATTCCAGCTTTGTGCAAAAGGTCTGTCGCGAACTCAGCCACTAGGGTTGTTTGTTCTGCGGGTTTTGCCAACACTGTATTCCCCGCTGCCAAGGCGGCACTGATTTGCCCGGTGAAAATGGCTAAGGGGAAATTCCAGGGGCTTATGCAGACAAATACGCCTCGCCCATGCAGAGATAGCTTGTTCTCTTCCCCTGTCGGTCCTGGCATGTTTTGCGGGCTGCTAAATTCCTCTTTGGCTCTAAAGGCGTAATACCTTAAGAAATCAACTGCCTCTCGCAGTTCATTTTGAGCATCTGCCAGGGTTTTCCCGGCTTCTTTGATCAAAAGGTAGATAAGCGGAGACCTGTTCACTTCAAAAAGATCGGCGGCTTTTGTTAAAAGAGCAGCGCGCTCTTGGGCTGGAACCTTTTCCCACTGGTCTTGTTCTGAAACGGCAGCCTCAAAAGCAGCCAAAGATGTTTCAGGAGTGGCGGGCTGGTATCGCCCGATAATTTCATCTCGATTAGCGGGGTTGGTGATGGGTTGTTCGGCAGTTGGCTTGCTATAATCTTGTGTTGAGCAGGTTTCTAACTCTTGTATGAGAGTGTTTAGTTCTTGTGGATCAGAGAGTTCAAATCCTTGCGAGTTTTTCCTTTCTTCGCCAAGGAGGTCTTCGGGCATTGGAAGATGAGGGTGGGGGATGGTTGAGAATTGTGAAACTGTTTTTACGGGGTCAGCAATGATCTCCTCAATAGGATGATCCTTATCGGTAACACGATTAACAAAGGAACTGTTGGCTCCATTTTCAAGAAGTCGTCTGACAAGATAAGCAAGCAAATCTTCATGATTGCCAACAGGTGCGTAAACCCGGCAGCGTGTGTCTCCTAAAAGTGGGGCAAATAAGCTTTCGCCCATACCGTGGAGGCGTTGGACTTCAAAATCTTTGTCGTCAGGCCCAACCAGCTCTAGGACGGTCGCTAATGTATGGGCGTTATGGGTGGCGAAAGCGCAATAAAACTGATCGCGGTTCTCCAGCATTTTTTTAGCGCAGGCAATATAGGATACATCCGTCGAAGCCTTACGGGTGAAGACGGGGTAACCTTCAAGGCCATTCACTTGGGCCCGTTTTATCTCCGTGTCCCAATAAGCCCCTTTAACCAAGCGGACCATAAAACGACGCTCGCAAGATTTGGCTAAATCAGCTAGCCAGCCGATGGTTGGAAGACTGCGCTTTTGGTATGCCTGGACTGCGAGACCGAGGCCGGGCCAGTCTTTTAAAGATGGATCTCGCGACAAAGCTTCGATGAGGTCTAAGGAAATATCAAGCCGGTCAGCCTCTTCCGCATCGATTGTTAACCCAATACCAGCCCCCATTGCCAGACGGCAGAGTCGGATTAATCGAGGAAGAAGCTCAGTCGTTACCCGTTCTTTCTGGGCAAACTCATAACGCGGATGGAGGGCAGAAAGTTTGACGGAGATGCTGGGGGCGTCGGCTATTTTTTTGCCATTGGCCTGAGGGGCGAGTTGATCAATGGATTCGGCATAGGCTTGGAAATAATGATCCGCGTCAGCCATGGTTCGTGCGCCTTCGCCGAGCATGTCATAAGAATAGATATACCCCTTTTCTTCCTGGGAGCGCGAGCGGGTTAGAGCTTCTTTCAGGTTGCGGCCCATAACAAACTGGCGGCCCATAATTTTGACCGCTTGGCGGATGGCTTGGCGGATAATTGGTTCGCCCACACGAGCGGTATAGCTCAGCAGGTTTCGACGCCAATCTGGTTCTTTTGTTTTGTCTTTTGCTGTGATTAGGCGGCCTGTCAGCATAAGGGCCCATGTCGACGCATTGACAAAGGGTGAGGTCGATTCTCCGAGGTGCTTCTCCCAGTGAGCTTCTCCCAACAAATCTTTGATCAGGCGGTCTGTGGTTTCTTCGTCGGGGATACGGAGCAGGGCTTCCGCCAGACACATAAGGGCGACCCCTTCCTGGCTCGAAAGGTCATACTCTTCAAGCAAGGCATCCAGGCCACCACTTTCTTGATGCTTTTGGCGAACCCTTTCCACCATTTCATAAGCACGCTTAAAGATACGATCTTTGGTTTCCGGAGAAAATTGGGTGTGACTTAAGAGGTGCTCTACACACTGGGTTTCATCCATATGATAAGCATCGTTGATTGCTTGACGCAATGGAGTGGGCGTAGCAAAGGGGGCTTTAATGATCAAAATAAATACTTCCTACGACAGACGGATGATGGGTGTTGACTATAGGTCTAAGGGGGGCTTTTCCCCAAGAGTATTTATTAAAAATATTCAGGATAAAAAATATTCATTTTTATCAATTTGGGGATGTATTATTTTATAAAGAGCACATATCCTTATTAGTATAAACTTCCTTATAAGGAATACGGTTGTGATTTTAGCAAAAGATGAAACGCTTAATACTCAAGATAGCGGCATAGCTGAAATTAAGGTGGAGGCTGTTGATAGCAGTGAAGAGCACTTCATGACTAATATCCGTGCTCTATCCAAGCAATATGACCGCGATATGGAAAATGACGAACTTCTGGGATAGATAGTCTGTTCCAGGGGGGCTGTTGACCTGATGACGGAAACTCATCTTTTAAGAAAGATAGGTTGTAAGGACTTCAAATAACTTGCTGATGTCTAAAGGCTTGGTTACATAAGCATCAAGCCCGGCCTTTTCTCCCATTTCTACGTCAAAAGGCATTGCGTTCGCACTAACGGCAATAATCGGAATATTGGCAGTTGCGCTGGTTGTTTTTAGCTGTGTTGCGACATCGGTTCCATGAATATCGGGCAAGCCCATATCTAATAAGATAATATCAGGTATCTCTGTTCCTGCAATTTTAAGACCCTCTGATCCGTTTTTAGCGATGACTAAATCAGCATTAGGAAGAGATTGGAATATGAGTTCCATTAATTCTTGGTTTTGAAAATTATCTTCAATATAAAGTGCGGAGAATTTTTTTTCTTCTAAGTTAGTAAAGTTTATTTTATCAACTTTATAAGGCTTTTTAGGCGGGAGGAATTTTGCCTCCCGAGAGATCGGTATATTTATCCAAAAGCGGCTTCCTGATTTTTCGTTGCTCTCAAAGCCGATTTCGCCATTCATTTGTTCAATCAATTTTTTAGAGATTGTGAGACCGATTCCGGTGCCTGCAATGTTGGAACTCTCAATGCCTAAGCGATTAAATGGTTCAAATACTTTTGAGTGGCGTTCTTGGGGAATACCTATGCCTGTATCTGAGACGGTTATTCGGTAAAAATCTTTCCCTTGAGCCTTATGACTAATCTTAATCTGCCCCCCTTTTTTGTTATATTTTATGGCATTTGAAAGGATGTTTATAAGAACCTGTTTTAGTCGCTTCTGGTCTGCCGTGAGAAAAACATTATTTTCATCTTCGAATGTATCAACCGAAAACTCTAGTTTTGCTTTATTGGTGAGGGGAGTGACAAAATGTTGGCATTCATCAATAACCCTTTGGGCACTCACGGTCTCAATACTCATTTCTAAAGTACCGGATTCAATTTTTGGCAACTCTAGAATTTCATTAATCAGCTCTAATAAATGCTGTCCCCCCTTCATAATTTGTTCGATACAAGCGTGATTTTCTTTGGTGTTTTCACCGTTAGAGTCAACATTGAGAAGTTGGGCAAAACCAAGAATAGAGTTGAGAGGTGTGCGTAATTCATGGCTCATGGATGACAAGAAATCTGATTTGGCCTGATTTGCTTTTTCTGCTTCTTTCCGTGCTTGAATTAGTCTTTCTTGTTGGGCTTTGGTCTCGGTAATATCAATAATCTGCGCAATAAAATAGCCTGGCTCTCCTTTTTCATCTCGATAGAGAGAGCAGATCAGGTTTATCCAAATGTAATGACCATCTTTATGGATATAGCGTTTTTCTCTATTGAGAATACTATTTTCCCCACCCATGACCCGTGTTATCCACTCAATATCGCCTTCTAGGTCGTCAGGGTGGGTAATACTTTGGAAGTCAATGCTATAAAGCTCCTCTGGGGGGTAGCCGATCAAATTTGAAAAGGCCTCATTGACCTTCAGCCAGCGACCATCAGGGTAAACTAAAGCAACACCAAACACCGCATCCTCAAAGGCATGGCGGTATTGGTCAATTAACCTATTGGGGTTCTCGTTGGTCAAAAATTTGGGCCTCTATCAAGCAATGTCACATGATATGGGGATTAATCACAAAAGGGCAAGCCTCATTGATTAACCGCGTTTCCAGCTTGTTCCTTGAGGGCCGTCTTCGAGGATGATGCCCTGAGCAGCGAGGTCATCACGGATTTTGTCTGAGCGGGCGAAGTCTTTGGATTTTCGTGCTGCAATGCGCTCTTCAATCAGTGCGTCAATATCCGCTTCACTGATATCTCCTGCCCCTTCCGCTTGCCACTTAAACCAATCTTCTGGGTTTTGTTGGAGGATGCCTAGCACGGCAGCTTGGTGCTTCAAAGATCGCTGTAAGGCATTTTTTAAATTGGGGTCGTTGGTATGGTTCACCTCTTTCACCAACAAGTGCAATTCACTGATCGCCCCGGCTGTGTTGAGGTCGTCTTGTAGGGTTTTAAGCACGGAATCTGTTGCAAAAGGAAGTTGATTTAATTCCGTCTCAATATCTTCGAAATCTTTAAGGGCGGTATAAAAACGATCCAGGGTTTGTTTGGCTTTTGCTACCCCGTCCTTGGTAAAATCCAAAGGTTTGCGATAGTGGGTCTGCAAGAGCATGAGGCGGATGGCTTCACCGGGGAATTCTTTGAGGAGGTCATGGACCGTGTAGAAATTACCCAACGATTTGGACATCTTCTCACCTTCGACCATCAAATAGCCGTTATGCATCCAATATTTGACAAACGGGACACCGTTTGCGCACTGGGATTGGGCAATTTCATTTTCGTGGTGAGGGAAGATCAAGTCCTGACCACCGCCATGAACATCGAAAGTTTCCCCAAGGTATTGTTTGCTCATGGCCGAACATTCCAGGTGCCAACCAGGACGCCCGCGCCCCCATGGTGACTCCCAGCCAGGAATATCCGGTTCGGAGGGTTTCCATAAAACAAAATCGGCCGGATCCTTTTTATAACTCGCGATTTCAACACGCGAGCCTGCAATTTGCTCGTCCCTGTCCCGTTTGGAGAGTTGACCGTAGCTTTCCATAGAGGGGACATTAAACAAAACATGCCCATCGGCCTCGTAGGCAAAGCCTTTTGTGATGAGTTGCTCGGTCATGGTGATCATTTGTTTGATATGTTCAGTAGCGCGGGGTTCTTCATCTGGATTGAGGGCATTTAATGCCCCCATGTCCTGGTGAAACATATCGGCGGTGCGTTCGGTAATGGTGCGAATGTCCTCACCGCTTTCTTTCGCTGCGGCATTAATTTTGTCATCCACATCGGTAATGTTGCGCACATAGGTAACCTTGGGGAAGGTCTGCTTAAGCAACCGATAAAACACATCAAACACCACGACGGGACGCGCATTGCCAATATGGGCAAAGTCATAAACCGTGGGCCCACAGACATACATGCGGACATGATCCGGGTCTAAGGGGATGAATTCATCTTTGGTGCGTGTCAGCGTGTTGTGTATGTGCAGGGTCATATTAATTTTGTAAAACCATTGGTGATTGGATAACGGCGGTCCCGCCCGAAAGCTCTAAAAGTGAGCTTTACGCCGGGAGGGGCTTGGCGGCGTTTATACTCGGTTCTGTCCAGCAAACGCCAGACCCGTCTGACAGTTTCTTCGTTGTGGCCTTTGGCGACGATCTCCTCAAGAGATTTCTCTCCCTCAATCATGGCATGAAGAATATCGTCAAGAACCTCATAAGGGGGCAAGCTGTCTTCATCTTTTTGGTCGGGCTTGAGTTCAGCCGAAGGGGGCTTGGTAATCACCCGGTCCGGCATCACAAGCCCCTCAGGGCCAAGAGCCCCTTCGGGTTTGTGTTGGTTGCGCCAAATGGAAAGGTCAAAGGCGGTTATTTTATAAACATCTTTAAGGACCGAATAACCGCCGCACATATCTCCGTAAAGAGTGGCGTAACCAACCGACATTTCAGATTTATTTCCCGTCGTAAGGAGCATTTTACCGAACTTGTTGGACAGGGCCATGAGGATAAGCCCCCGAGAGCGAGACTGGATATTCTCTTCGGTGATTCCGCTTTCGGTCCCTTCGAACAAACCAGCTAGAGCCTCTCCAAAAGCTCCCATGGTCGGTTCGATGGAAACCGTGTCCAGTTGGGTGCCGAGGTACTTAGCAACCAACTCGGCATCCTCCAGGCTATCTTGGGAGGTAAATGGTGAGGGCATCATAACGCAGTGGACACGGTCAGGCCCCAAAGCATCAACGGCAACCGCTGCTGAAATGGCACTGTCTATGCCCCCGGAAAGCCCCAAAATAACACCAGGGAAACCGTTTTTATTGACATAATCTCTAAGCCCAATGGTCATGGCTTGATAAATAGCTTCAAGCCCGACGGGATGAGGTTCAATTTTTGATTCAGTGCAGACGAAGCCTGCCCAGTCGGTCAGGCGATAATCTTCTCGCCAGGAGGCTGTCTGGGCGATCAGCTTTCCCTCAGAGTTTAAAACAAAAGATGCCCCGTCAAAGGTAAGCTCATCCTGACCGCCAACTTGATTGACATAGACCAAGGGAAGGCCAGTCTCTTTGACTCGTTCATGGGCATGGGCGCGGCGCAGATCTGATTTATCAATTTCAAAAGGTGACCCGTTAAGGGAAATCAGCAGGTCGGCCCCTTGCTCTTTTAGCGATTTAGCAATAGCCGGTGTCCACATATCTTCGCAGATCAGAACACCAAGTCGGCTTCCCTTAAACTCTAGCGGAGAGGTGCTTTCCCCCGCATCAAAAACCCGTTTTTCGTCGAAAACGCCGTAGTTGGGAAGGTCGATCTTAAAACGAACGTCCTGGATGGTGCCTGCGTGTAATAAAAGGGCCGCGTTATAGACCTTGCCACTTTTGATCCAAGGTGACCCAATTAACAGGGCCGGGCCGTCGGGTGTTGTTTGAGCTGCAAGGGCTTTTACCCCCGACTCGATGCGTTTAAGAAAAGCTGGTTTGCGTACCAAGTCTTCTGGGGGATAACCTGAGGTGACCAACTCACTGAAAACCACCAAATCGGCGCCATCAGTGGTTGCCTGAACCAAAGATGAATGTAATTTTTCCAGATTACCGTCAACGTCGCCTACCGTTGGATTTGTTTGTGCGAGAACTATCTTCATTGACCGCAGTTTCCGGCTAAAAAGGTGGATTTAACAAATTTGTGCGCAGCCTATGGACTTGCTTCTTTTCTGTCAATGCGGCAACCTTTGATCTGCTCTTAGAATTAACAAAAAAACACGGATGAAAAAATGCCTCCCAGTGGTTTAGGAATGAATAAGTCAGGTGAAAAAGACGAAACTCTGGACAAACAAAGCCGAGCCCTTGCCGAAACTGTCGTTGCGACGTTTATTGACCGTTTAGCAGTTGAAGCGCGCAGGAAAGGGGGGACTCTGACCGAAGAAGATATCCGTTCTTTAGGGAGTGAGATGGAAAAGAAGGCCGATGCCCTTCAAGCTGTCTTTAAGCATTCCATTGAGCAATATATTCAAATGCGGGAACGGGCCTCCTGGGATCAGAATCGAAAATACCCCTTCGACAGAATGTTGGTCGAAGAATTTTCAGAGCTTTTCCATGATGTCGGCGGCCCTTCACTTGCTGACGGTGGCTTGCCTCGCCGTGTTCTTCCCGGCTTCTTTCTTGCTATTCGCATGATGATTGGCGAAGAGAATATGGATGGTTTCCAAGAGCGTGCCCGGGTTATTGTCGATAAGCACCGGACCCTTGCTTATAACGCCGTTGATTGGGAAGCTTTGCACGAAGATCAGGAAACCATAGACCTTGTCATTGAATCTTTGGTAATCGCCTCTCCTTACTTTGTCGATGTAAATAAGCGGGAGCATTGGTTTTGCGATGTAGTAAATGCCAACTTAGCGCCAGCAGGGGACAAAATGACCCAAGAAGAACAACATTGGCAAATGGGCCGTCTCGCTTATTTAAAATTAGTCGAAGGGATGCTCACCCCCTTGCGTCAATTTATTGCTACCCCCGACCAACGCGATGAACTTGATGCGGCCTATGGGGCAGGTACAGCCGATACAATTAAGCATGCCATCAATGGAGTCGGAGACGCCCTTTGGGGAGATGAAAATTAATTTGCGACCCTCTCTGCCGGAAAGATAACGTGGATGACAGTGCCTTTACCGGGAGTGCTGGCAATGTCGAGGTGACCGCCGTGGGCTTTGATCAGCTCATTGGTTAAAGGGAGGCCTAGTCCAATTCCGTCTTGGCTTTTCATCAAGGAGCCCTCAACTTGCCCAAAGGGCGTAAGAGCCTTCTCGATACCTTCGGGTGTCATGCCGATCCCTGTATCGGATACAACAAAGCTTACTGAATCATCATCAAAAACTGCCGTTGCCAATTCAACCTCGCCTCCTTTAGGGGTGAATTTAATGGCGTTTGAGAGTAGATTGATCAAAATTTGTCGGGTGCGCCGTGCATCTACAAATAACTCCGTATCAACTTCACCAACGTTGTCGATAAGATTTACGCCTTGATCATTGGCCCTGGTTTCAACCAACCGGAGAGAACTCTCGGCAACATCAACCATAGAAATTCTCTCGTCATCAAGAACCAGCTTTCCCGCTTCGATAACCGAAACGTCTAAAATCTCATTGATCAATTGCAAGAGATGGACCCCTGAGTCGTGGATATTCTCCGCATACTCACGGTATTTTTCATTGGTGATCGGACCAAAAATTTCCATTGAGACCGCTTCAGAAAACCCAATGATGGCGTTCAAGGGGGTTCTTAGCTCGTGGCTCATGTTTGCCAGAAACTCAGACTTTGAGCGATTGGCACTTTCGGCTTCCTTTTTGGCGATTTCAAGGGCTTCGATCGCTTTTGCTTCTTCGGAAACGTCTGTATAGGTGGTAACGAACCCCCCTTCACTCAGTGGGTGGCCGACAACCTCTAAGATCGTGCCATCGAGTCGAGGGCGGCGGAACCGATGGGCAGACCTCTTTTTTGCCAGCTTCATGCGCGCCGCGACTTGCTCCTCAATATCCCCTTTCCCATACTCGCCACGTTTCGCATTATGGCGAAAAAACTCTTCAAGGGGGGTGCCTGGCTTATTGAGGGATTGGGGGAAGTCGAGAAGTTTAAAGAATTGAGAATTTGCTGCCGCTAGCTTTAAATCGTTGTCGTAGAAAGAAATGGCTTGGGATATGTTTTCTAAGGTGGTTTCAAGAAGTCGAGATTTCTCTTCGACCTCATGGGTTCGCTCTTTAACCCGAACTTCCATGTCATCATAGGCAGCTTTTAGGGCTTCTTCTGAATGGCGCAGGTCTGTTACATCCGTATAGGTGGTAATAAAACCTGCACTTGGAATGGGGCGACCCCAGATTTCAATAATGCTGCCATCGGGACGAACTCGGTCAAAGCGATGGGGTTCAAGTTTTTTCGCTTGCTCAATACGAACTCGAACCTGTTCTTCTGGATCTCCGCTGCCATATTCGCCGTGATCCGCATTATAGCGGAGAAAGGCTTCTAAAGAAGTCCCTGGAGCTTTAAGTTCTTGTGGAAAGCCGAGGAGTTGCAGGAGCTTATCGTTGGTGAAAATAAGCTTAAATTCAGCGTCAAAAATAGATACGCCCAAGTCCAATGAGTCAAAGGCTTGGGTTAAGGCTTCCCACTGATCTTTTTTTTTACGGGTCTGTTTCGACACTTATACGATGTTCCCCCTAATATTCTTACGTGTAATCTATATAGGTGGGGGAATTTTGATTGTTTTACAACCTGTAATTAATAGTTGCTCAGGAAAAGTTAAAGGCGATGAATTCCTTCACCGCCTTTAAGGAGTTGTAATTTATAAGGATAAGCCGCTTGCCATGACCGAAGAGAGGCGACGGGCAAAAGCGGCGGGGTCTTGGATTTTTTCCCCTTCGACAATGCAGGCTTGGTCAAACAACAGTTTGGAGGCATCAACAAAAACGTTGCTGGTACCGTCTTTTTCAGCAATTGATTTCAGCTTTTCAATGACGGCGTGACCATCATTGATTTCCAAAATACGTTTGCTGGCCCCCATGTCACCCTGACCGGCTTGGGCCATCATGCGTTGTAGGTGCATATCCATGTCATTTTCATCGGCAACTAAGCAAACCGCACTTCCGGTCAATCGATTGGATTTGCGCACATCCTTAACTTCGTCACCAAGAGCGACTTTCATCGCAGCGATCAGGCGATCGAGAGCTTCATTGTCGGTTTGATCTTCGTCGTTTTTGTCTTCATCTTTTTTATCGTCAGTCTTGATCTTGTCGAGGTCGGCTCCGCCTTTGGTGACGGATTTAAGAGGCTTCTCTTTGAAAAGACCAACCGATGAAATCCAGAATTCATCGACCGGGTCATTCAACAACAGAACTTCGATACCTTTGGCCGCAAAGCCTTCAAGTTGGGGGCTGTTGCGCAAGGCTGCAACATCATCACCCGTGATGTAAAAAATTGCTTCTTGGCCTTCTTTCATCCGTCCAACGTAATCGTCCAGGCTGACCAAATCGTCGCCATTGGTTGATTTGAAACGGCAGATATCGAGAAGGGCTTCCCGGTTGGTGAAATCTTCATAGACCCCTTCTTTAATCACAGGGCCAAAAGCTTCCCAGAAAGTGGCATATTCATCGGGCTTCTTCTCGGCTTTTTTCTTCAACTCACCAAGAATGCGTTTGACCAAGCCAGATTTGATCTTTGCGAGGACCGGATTGTTTTGCAGCATTTCTCGGCTGATATTCAAAGGCAGGTCTTGGGCGTCGACAACCCCGCGCACGAAACGCAAGTAGGAAGGCAGGAGTTCTTCACAGTTGTCTGTGATGAAAACGCGCTTAACGTAGAGTTTTACGTTTTGTTTGCGGTCCGGGTGGAAAATATCCATCGGGCGAGAGGTGGGGATGAACAGGAGGTTGGTATATTCAATCACCCCCTCCACTCTGTTATGCAAAGTGAGCCAAGGGTCGTCAAAGACGTGACCAACATGGTGATAAAATTCTTTATATTGGTCTTTGTCGATGTCGCTTTTTGAGCGAGTCCACAGGGCAGAGGCAGTGTTAAGGGTTTCCTCCGTAATGACCTTCTTTTTGTCGTCTCCTTCGCCTTCTTCTGTTTCCCGGTCCATAAGGATGGGAATGGCGATATGGTCGGAGTAAGTGCGCACCACCTGTTGGATACGATGAAATTCCAGATATTCTTTGCCCTCGTCGTTAAGGAACAAAGTGGCGGTCATGCCGCGCCCCTCTTTTTCGGCTTCGCTAACCGTAAATTCGCCTTGCCCATCGGACACCCATTTCCAGGCTTGGTCGTCGCCTGCGCGTTTGGTGACCACCTCAACTTTATCGGAAACCATAAAGGAGGAGTAGAAGCCAACACCGAATTGACCGATGAGGGCCATGTCCTTTTTGGAATCACCTGTGAGGGCATCGACAAAAGCACCTGTGCCGGAGCGGGCGATGGTGCCGAGGTTGTTAATCAAGTCTTCCCGGTTCATGCCAATGCCGTTATCGGCAATGGTGATGGTTCCGGCTTCTTTATCGACAGTCAGTTTAATTTTGAAGTCACCGTCCCCCGTCAGGAGGTCTTGGTTGGTCAGGGCTTCATAACGCAACTTGTCACAGGCATCAGAAGCATTAGAGATAAGCTCTCTCAAGAAAATCTCTTTTTGGCTGTAAAGAGAATGGGCAACGATGCTGAGAAGTTTGCTGACTTCTGCTTGGAAACTTAGTTTTTCTTCACTCATGACTTGTTTTCGCTCACTAATTAATCTGTTGTCTCGAAAAAGGCGTCCCTGATATGTGCTAAAGACGAATATTGCGCAACCCCCAAAGGGCAGATTTGGGGGGATTTTTAAAGGAATTTGTATTTCGATGATTGCACTTTGCTGTATGTTTCTATATTACCCGACATTCGACCCCATGAGAGGGTCGACTATGATCAAAAGATATAATTAATTTTGAGGCCCTGATGCAGATTCCTTTGCAGATTTCTTTCCACGATGTGGATCACTCGGATGCAGCCGAAGAACGTATCCGCGAACGTGCTGAAAAGCTAGAGCAGTTTAACGACAGCATTATTAGTTGCCGTGTCGTTGTGGAAAAACCCCACCACCATCACCACCAGGGTCAACTCTACAATGTCCGTATTGATGTTAAGGTTCCCGGACAGGAATTCATTGTTAAAGGTGATAAGGGCGACCATGGGCACGAAGATATTTATATCGCTATTCGTGATGCCTTTGATTCAATGGAACGCCAAATCCGTAAATATCACGAGCGGAACAACAAAGGCTCCGGCAAGCGCCATAAAGCGGCGGCCGTCGGAGAGTAATTTTCTCCATTAAATAGGGGCGCTTGTTTAGTCTTTGCGCCCCTGTTTGTTAAGCAGGGTTCGCCCTCATGCAAATTTCCACCTTACAAGACCGGAGCGGCCCGCGGGTCCATGCTGTGTTGGGGCCAACCAATACTGGCAAGACCTACCTTGCGCTCGAACGCATGATGGGCCACGCCTCTGGCATGATCGGTTTCCCCCTGCGTTTGCTGGCACGGGAAAATTATGACCGGGTGGTGCAGCTCAAAGGGGCCGCCTCAGTCGCCTTGATGACAGGCGAAGAAAAAATTGTTCCTCCTAAAGCAAAGTATTTTCTCTGCACAGTCGAAGCTATGCCTTTAGACAGACAGGTGGCTTTTTTGGCCATCGATGAGGTTCAGCTCTGTGCCGACCCAGACCGGGGCCATATCTTTACTGATCGCCTTCTTCATGCGCGGGGCCGAGAAGAAACCATGTTTATGGGGGCTGAAACCATTCGCCCCCTTCTCACCAAGTTGGTTTCTGATGTCCAGATTGAAGGGCGCCCTCGGTTTTCGACTTTAAGCTACACCGGACCAAAAAAGGTCACCCGGCTCCCTTCTCGGAGTGCCGTTGTCGCCTTTTCAGCGGCAGATGTTTATGCCTTGGCGGAAATGGTGCGTAGACAAAAAGGTGGCGCGGCTGTGGTGCTTGGGGCTTTGAGCCCGCGGACGCGAAATGCCCAGGTGGCGATGTTCCAAGCCGGAGAGGTCGATTATCTGGTGGCAACCGATGCTATCGGTATGGGCCTCAACATGGATGTCAATCATGTGGCTTTTGCCGCTATGCAAAAGTTCGATGGGCGCAATGCACGACGGCTTAATACTCAAGAAATGGCTCAAATTGCCGGGCGGGCTGGTCGTCATATGAATGACGGGACCTTTGGCACCACTGCCGATGTCGGGGCTATGGACCCAGAAGAGATTGACTGTATTGAAAACCACAATTTTGACCGCATCAGGCAGCTTTTCTGGCGGAACTCTGATCTGGGCTTTACCTCGGTTGATCACCTTAAAGCAAGTCTGGCGGTTGCTCCGACTTTACCGGGTTTGGTAAGGGCGCGGGAAGCTGATGATCAATTAGCTTTAAACCGACTTTGTGAAGATGAAGAGGTGACTGACAAAGCCACTTCTGTCAAAGCTGTAGAATTGCTTTGGGAAGTGTGCCGCATCCCTGATTTTGGACGCACTTTGACCGATTCTCACACTAATCTTTTGCGTCGGGTTTACGGTTACCTAATGGGGAAGGGGGGAGCTTTACCTACCGATTGGGTGGCAGAAAATGTGGGGCGACTCGACCGAACGGATGGGGATATAGATACTTTATCCCAACGAATCGCCAATATTCGCACCTGGACCTATGTTTCAAACCGTTTGGGATGGATTGAGAACCAGGAACATTGGCAAAATGAGACCCGAAAGGTGGAAGATACCCTCTCGGATGCATTACATGAACGATTAACACAAAGATTTGTCGACCAACGAACCTCTATTCTGCTAAGACGCATGCGGAATAAAGAAAAATTGTTGGTTGCAGTAAAGAAGAATGGAGAGGTTTTAGTGGAAGGACATTTTGTGGGCAAGCTTGAAGGATTCCGATTTGCCGTGGATGACGCAGACAACCCCAATGCAGCGAAAGCTGTGAGTGGGGCCTCTATGCAAGCTTTGCAGCAAGAGATTGAAACGCGTTTGACCCAATTTGAGGCCGAGGAAGACAAAGCCTTCTCCTTAAACTCAGAGGGAGCCATTTTGTGGGGAGAAGCCCCCGTTGCTAAATTAGCAAAAGGTCCGGATGCTCTCTCTCCAATGATTGAAGTCCTTCCGAGCGATTTACTGGAAGCCCCAGGCCGGGATAAAATTAAAGCCCGTTTAGAAAAATGGCTGAAAGCTTATTTCCGTGAAAAACTTCTGCCTTTGATGGCGGCTCGTGATGCGGAACTAACCGGAGCACCAAAAGGCATTGCTTTTGAAATCTGCCAATCTTTGGGTTCCCTGCCGCGCAGCAAAGTTAAAGACCAACTGAAAGCTTTGACCCGGGAAGAACGTCGTGATTTGCGCCAGATTGGTATGCGAATCGGTCGAATCTCCGTTCATATGCCTCTCATTTTAAAACCTGCCGCTGCCCAAATTTGTTTGACCCTGTGGTCCCTCTTTGAAGGTATCGAAGGTCCCCTACCGACCGTGGCCCCAGGTCTCATGTCGGTGAAGGTGGATAGCACGGCCCCAGATGGCTTCTATGAAGTTCTTGGATATCGTAAAGCAGGAACTTTGGCGGTCCGTCTGGACATGCTTGAGCGTATTGCGGGTCTTGCTTTCGATATGACGGTTGAAGGCCCGGCTGTTGTCACACCTGACCTGTTGTCCTTGGCAGGTACCAGCATTGAAGTCATGGCAGAAATTCTGCGTTCCATAGGTTACGTGGTGACCGTGGGAGAAGAAGAAACCAAGTTTGAAAAGCGTAAACGCAAACCCAAGCCAAAGCCTCGCCCAAAGATAGAGGATAAAAAAGTGGCTGCCAAAAAACCTAAACGTGAGCATAAACCACGTCAGAAGAAAGAGGAATTCTATGACCCTCATTCTCCTTTCGCGGTGCTCAAGGGGTTGCAGCTTAAAAAGTGAGCGAATCTCTGCGTATAGATAAGTGGCTTTGGCAGGCGCGGTTTTTTAAAAGCCGAACACTTGCCGGAAAGTTTGTTTCTTCAGGTTCGCTGCGGATCAATGGAGAGCGGACTGCCAAAGCCCACCATCTTGTCCACCCCGAAGATGTCCTGACCTTTCCTCTTGGCCCTCATATACGTTTGATCCGGGTTGTTGAGATTGGCAAACGTCGTGGCCCGGCAACGGAAGCCCGGACTCTTTACGAAGATCTTGACCCGCCTCAGCCAAAACCAAAAACAGAGAAACCACCTGTTGTCGCCGGGCGGGAACCGGGGGCCGGAAGACCCACCAAACGGGAACGCCGCAAAATGGATGCCTTCACAGAGATAAAGTGAAGGTCATTATTTATCCGGTATATAAGTTTTACAAAAAAAAGTCAGAAAGACTCCCGGTCATGCTTTCTTAAATACGAGGGAGAAGTTATTGGCAGGCATTTCTTCAATATTCTTGAGTTTTAAGCCATTTTTTTCGGCTTCTGCTTCGACGGTTTCCATGTCCCGAACGCCCCAATTAGGGTTGTTTTCTTTAAGCCAGCTATTGAAATCAATATTGCTTTCAGCCGTATGTTTGCCTTCCCGTTTGTAAGGGCCGTAGAGGTATAATAACCCATCGGGAGAAAGCTTATCCCCGGCCCCTTTCATCA
This sequence comes from uncultured Thalassospiraceae bacterium, assembly GCA_965368165.1. Taxonomy (GTDB): domain Bacteria; phylum Pseudomonadota; class Alphaproteobacteria; order Rhodospirillales; family JAPHRK01; genus JAPHRK01. Next base: position 81,770 of record CBDULT010000013.1, read on the forward strand.
AGCCTTCTGTACAAGACCATTCGGAAATGTGAATCATATTAATGGCCAAAATAGCGTCGACCGTGTCAATGGGCCAGGGGTGTTGGCGGACGTCGAGTTCTAAAGGCGGGAGAATGGTTTTAACTTTGCTATGGTCGATCCAAGCGTTAATGCTGGTGTGGGCCTGGGGATTGAACTCTGTCGGTTGCCATTGAGCTTGGGGGAAGTTGGCCGCAAAATGAACGGCATGTTCCCCCGTGCCGGCAGCAATTTCTAAAACTTTGATATTCTGGTTTTCAGGGAGATGAGTTTTTAATATGGCTAAGATTGGGTCGCTATTTCGTGCGCATGCCGGGGCAAATTGCCGTAAATCTTGCTTGTCAGTCACAGTCATCCTCTCCATATAGCTTGAATTGAAAGTAAGAACCCTACAGCCGAGACGCAAGGAGAATAAAACCACAAAAAGCTTAGGGTTGTGATGGCCCAAACCATATGGTACGGGAAGCATATGATCGGACGTTTGAAAAAATTAGTGAGCGGTTTTGTTGCTGAGGATAAGGGTTCTTTGCAAAAAGGTGAGCTCCAATTGGCGACGGCAGCACTTTTAGTCGAGGCGGCAGTGCTTGATGGCAGTTTTGATGATGATGAACGTCATGTGATCAAAGAGATTTTAACGGAGCGGTTCTCTTTAACGGTTGATGAAACCCAAGGGCTGATGGATGAGGCGGAAGCCATCATTGATCAATCGAGTCAAATTTACGGCTTCACCCGGATAATTAAAGACAAAACGCCCCACGAAGAACGTGTTGATATTGTCGAAATGTTGTGGGAAGTGGCTTATGCCGATGGCGAACTCCATGACTATGAAGCAAATCTGGTTCGGCGCGTTGCTGGGCTGATAAATGTAGCTGATAGAGATAGTGGTATTGCCCGGAAAAGGGCAATGCAAAGACTTGAATTGACCTAGACGGAGATTGGAATGACTTACGTCGTTACCGAAAATTGTATCAAGTGTAAATTTATGGATTGTGTTGAAGTTTGCCCCGTAGATTGTTTCTACGAAGGTGAAAACTTCTTGGTCATTAATCCTGATGAGTGCATCGATTGTGGTGTATGCGAACCAGAATGCCCTGCAGAAGCGATCGTTCCCGATACGGATGAAGGGCTTGATCAATGGTTAGACATTAACAAAAAGTATGCTGAAGTCTGGCCTAATATTGTTCAGATCGGAGAGCCACCCGCTGACCGTGAAGAATGGAAAGATCGTGAAGGCAAGCTCGAACTGCTAAGCGAAAACCCTGGGAAAGGCTCTTAAGACGAGTTTTTCTCTTTAACAACCGTAGTTTACGGCTGTTAACAGCCTTATTTTTGTGGTATACTGCCTATAAGCCGATCCAAATAAATTGGGTCGGCCTTAGCTGTTTGGGGGCTTCTCGCCTTAATTCTGGGCGAGGTTTTGGAGACAAAAAGTTTTTTAAGTCTTTGAGATGCGCTGGACAACAACGCTTTCTTAGACATCGTAAAAAGGCGACGTCTTGTGGCGTGCCTTATAGAGATCGTAGTTTGGAGTTTGATTAGAATGGCCAAAGATAAGAATATTGCTTATAGTGCTGGTGAGTATGTGGTTTACCCAACCCATGGCGTTGGCAAGGTTATCGGCGTAGAGACCCAGGAAATTGGTGGTCAGGAACTACAGCTTTTTGTCATTACCTTCCAACAAGACCGGATGACCTTAAGGGTTCCTGTTCAAAAAGCGGATCAATCTGGTTTACGCAGTTTAAGCAGCAATAAAGTTATGGATAACGCTTTGGTGACCCTCAAAGGGCGCGCCCGAGTGAAGCGCACCATGTGGAGTCGTCGAGCCCAGGAATATGAAGCCAAGATTAATTCTGGTGATCCTGTTTCTATTGCGGAGGTTGTTCGGGATCTTCACCGTAATGTAGGACAACCGGATCAATCGTTTAGCGAACGTCAAATCTATGAATCAGCTTTGGATCGCTTGGCTGCTGAAGTTGCGGCTGTAGAAGATATTGACCATGATGCAGCTACCCAAAAACTTGAGACCGTCCTGAATAAGGAAGAAGCGGCTTAAATAAGAAAGTTCCCCCATGGCGGACCGTGAACCTTTTGCTGTTCTGCGCCCAGGTGCTTTGACTTGGGCCATTGGTGCTGTCCATGGGGACGGAGAACGCTTAAAAGCTCTCCATAGGATACTCCTTACCAAGATTAATACTGGGGACAACCTTCTCTATTTGGGAAACCTGATGGGGCGGGGTGAAAATGTTGGTGATTGCCTCACAGAAGCCCTGACCTTCCGCCGTGATTTTCTTGCCCGTCCTGGATCAGAATTAGATAATGTGACCTTCTTGCGGGGCAGCCAGGAAGAGATGTGGCAAAAGCTTCTCAATATTCAGTTTGCCCCTAACCCGAAAGAAGTTCTCGAATGGATGAATAACCAAGGAATTGGGCAAACCCTTATCGCATACAAATCTTCCATAGAGGAAGGTTTAATGGCAGCTCAAGAAGGCATTATGGCCCTGATTCAGTGGACCAACGGCTTGCGGGACCAATTGCGTCAGAAAGATGGGCATAACGCCTTATTCAGTGCCTTAAAACGGGCCGCCTATATTGAAGACAAAGTGCTTTTTGTTCATGCCGGAATTGATACAACCCGTCCCCTTTCAGAGCAGTTGGATAGCTTCTGGTGGGGGGGGCATAATTTTGCGAACATAGAATCCCCTTACAGTAACTTTAACAAAATCGTTCGAGGCTTTGATCAGAACCATGGGGGGGTGAAAATCAAAGACCATACAATTTCTCTTGATGGCGGATGTGGTTTTGGCGGAACCTTGGTTGCGGGGTGTTTTGATACGGACGGTAACTTGATTGACCGTATAGAAGTATAGGGGATTTACCCTGAAAAAAATCGTCTCAGGTGGGCAAACAGGGGTAGATCAGGGGGCCTTAGAAGCTGCCCTTGAACGTGGTTTCCCTTGTGGTGGTTTTTGTCCTAAGGGAAGGCTTTCTGAACGAGGCCCAATCCCAGGCCAATTCCCCCTAACTGAAACGTCAACATCTAACTATCCAGAACGCACTGAACTTAATGTGCGCCAGAGTGATGGAACACTTATTTTATCTCGTGGTCCCTTAAGTGGAGGGACTGCCTTAACGGAACGCCTCGCACGCTCCCGAGGCCGCCCTTGCCTTGTTGTTGATATCGGCGACCTTCAAGGTCTAGAGACCACAGTTGCGTGGATTGAGAGTAAAGGCATTGAGGTTCTTAATGTCGCAGGCCCCCGCGAAAGCGGGAGCCCTGGAATTCAACAAAGTACTCGAAAATTCATGCTCGCCTTATTGAGTAATTACCTTGATTTTGGTTCCAGGGGTTAAGGGGCCATCTGAAACACTCATATTCAAAAGCTTTAACCGTTCTACACGTTTGGTTTCAAAAGGCATCCAGCGAGCAAAAGACGTCAGGGTGTCATTCTGTCTCACTGTCATGACTTTAACGGTTAAGGGCCGTACGCTGGCTATTTCCTTCGCCGTTAAGCCTTTAAAGCTATAGGTGGTTCGACGAAACTCATCCGAAAGTTTTTGAGTTTGTGCCCGAGGTGTAATGAATTGAAACCGAAACATCCCTTGCGGATGACTTATTGCGACAAGGCGTATATCAGCAGGCCCTTGAGCATTTTTTCCACTGGCAGCGGCTGTTGCGGCCTGCATGCCGTTTATATTTAGGGGCTCTAAGGCTTGAAGAGGGACTTTTGGCGCCCACATCCGGGAAATATAAGAGGTCGGTGGGGTGGAAGATAGGTCCCCCCTTCTGGTTTCCATGTCAAAAACAAGCACAGAACCATTTGGCCCTTGTGCTAAAACTTTACTTGGCGTGTTTGTGAGTTGAAACCCTGGAGGTACAGTGAACATTATTCCTAACCCAGGATGGATAAAATCCCTTCCCCTGCGGATGCCTTGCTTAGGGTCGTCGCCGTAAAGGGTGCCATTGAGGGTATTTAGAAATTCATTGCGGGCGACCCGAGGGTTTTTCACGGGGGTTTGTTTTGCTAGTTTGATTGCTTGGTTAATGCGGTCTGCTGTGCGGGGGTGGGTCGCCATCAAATCAAAATTGTCATTATCTTTTTGCCCTGCCAGTTCTGCTTCCAGTTTTTTGTGGGCACCCATTTTTTGGAAAAAAGTTTCCATGGCTTTGGGGGAATAGCCCGCCCGGGTCATATAGCGAACGGCGAGCATGTCGGCTTCCATCTCATGTTCACGTGAGAAGCTTTGTAAGTAAGCTTGAGTCCCGAGCCCGGCAGCTTGTGAAACCGCTTCGTTTCCAACCAGGATTCCCAAGGCCGCCATGCCAACATTTGCTGCCATACTTTGGCTATAACGCTGGGCTGTGTGGCGCGCCGTGATGTGACCAATTTCGTGGGCCAGAACGCCAGCAACCTCGGCTTCATTTTCAGCCAGAGCGAGCAGGCCCCGTGTAATGTAAACATAGCCTCCCGGGAGCGCAAAAGCGTTGACGATTTCATCATTGAGCAAAGTGAAGGTAAACTTCAATTTTGGCATTTCAGAATTTTTAGCTAATGAGTTGCCGATACGGGTGATGTAGCTTGTAAGCTGGGCTTTATTATAAAGCCCTCCATGCTGTTGGAGAATTTTTGGATGTTCGTTAAAGCCAACTTCCTTTTCCTGCTCTTCTGACATAAAGCCCGTGAAGCTGCTTCCGCCCGTCGCCGGGTTGACTGAACAGGCAGCAACAGTGGTTAAGAGGAAGCTGGAGATTAGGAGCTGTTTTAAGCGGGCCATAGTTTTACTCATTGTTTATTTGATTTGATCAATGATAGACAGAAAACAGCCCATCAGCCAACTATCGTTTGTGCTTCTTGTCCGAGAGAAATTAATTTTAAACGATTGTTTTTAACTTCTAAAACTGTGCATGAGGCATTGCCTGGTTTGAAGTTAACCACTTTGTTGTCCCCCGTGGCCCAACCTACGGCAACATTAATGCTGATAAAGTGGGTGGTAAGGAGGGTGTCTTCGGTAATTTTAAGGAGGCGGTTAATTACTCCGTGGCGCCACTCATTCCATCTAATTTCCCCTGCCTTTTGATTACCAAATTGGTCCCAGGTTCCTTCCATCACGGCTTTGAGCCAACCATCACGTTGTTTCATGCCAAGGTCCGGTGTGGGGATTTCGGTTATGGCAGGCTCGATCACGGCGTGAGTCTTCCAGGTCTTTTCAAAAGGAGCCGCCGTTTGTTGGGCTCTTTGCATTGGGCTGGTTAAAATCGGCAGAGGCCCAAGGGGGCCGAGTTCTTCTGAAATTTTGAGGGCTTGTTGATGTCCAAGCTCAGAAAGATCAGGGTCGGCTGCCTTGCCCCAGGTTGAGGAGGCTTCACCATGACGTACCATATAGATTTTACTCATTCGATAACCTCAATTTGCTCTGGATGCGTGGCCTCAATCAAGGGGCCGTTTCGTTCTTTAAGCCACCCTCGAACCCGGAGCCGTTTTCCTTTTAAGGAGAGGGGGGCAAGGCCTTCCTTCTTGAAGAGCCGCCCTACCTTGCTGCTTATTTTAACCGTAAAATCTTTGCGCCAGTCGGCACCATAGTTGAGATAAGTGGTTCCTTTGACAAAAGCCACATCCATTACCACCCCTTCGATTATTTGGAATGTCCCGATAACCTTATAGAGGAAATCAGGCGATCTGATGGCATAAAAGGGGTGTTGCCAAATACCACGCTTGGCATGGCGGGCTTGTTTTTCTGCGGCCAGCATTTGCGGGATGACGGCGCGATTGTCAGGGAAGGTGTAGACCCGTGCCATGCCAAGCTTAAGCATTTCCTGTTGAACCCAGATACCCTCTTTGGTGATCAGATGCGCAAGGATACGACTGTGACGGTCCATTCTTGTTCCGCCGTAGCGAAGTTGAACTGATTTGTTCAGGGTTAGCTTTTCGAGAGCAGACTTCGATTCGTCTGCTAAAGGCCACTTTTTGAACCCTTTCCGACCCAACGGAAGCTTTGGGGCCTGAAGGCCAACCAAGCGGACCTGGCGTCCATCCTCAAGACGCAATGTATCACCGTCGACCACTTCCAGAACTGCGAAATAAGGGCCTTTTTCCAGCGTCTCAATTGCATGAGCTTTTGAAACCAGGAAAAAGCCACCGATAAAGAATAAGGCTAACTTTAGGTGAAACATGAAAATATTATAGCAAACCTTTATTAAGATAGGGGGGGGAAGTGGTTTGTCTGGGCAATGAATATACCCCTCCGGCAGAATTTATAGGTCAGGTTATGTGAAAAGGGGTGGCAAATACAGTCATATGGTAAGAAGATGGACAAAATATGAGTTAATTAGGAAGGGTTGCCCCAATGGATTTTGACTATACACCAAAAGTTCAAGAGTTACGCCGTCGCGTGCAGGATTTCATGGATGACCATATCGTCCCACGGATTGGGCAGTATCACGATGAAGTTGAGGTAAATGGCAATTTCCCGGCAAGTTTTATGGAAGACCTCAAAGCTTTGGCGAAGGATGATGGCTTATGGAATTTTTTCTTGCCTCACCTTAAAGACGATGAGCCAGGAACCCGTTTAACCAACCTTGAGTATGCCCCTTTAGCTGAAATTATGGGGCGGGTTATGTGGGCTTCAGAAGTGTTTAACTGTAATGCTCCGGATACCGGAAATATGGAAGTGCTTCATATGTTTGGTTCTCCTGAGCATAAAGAGCAGTGGTTGAAACCCCTTTTAAACGGGGAAATTCGCTCTGCTTTTTGTATGACGGAACCAGATGTGGCTTCATCTGATGCCACCAATATCCAGACCTTAATTAAAAGGGATGGTGATGATTATGTGATCAATGGTCGCAAGTGGTTTATCACCAATGCTGCCCACCCCAATTGCAAAATTTTTATTGTCATGGGCTTAACCGACCCCGAAGGCCCCTCGCACCAACGCCAAAGCATGATTTTGGTTCCTAAAGACCATCCCGGTGTTGAAGTTGTCCGTAACATTAAGGTGATGAACCACATTTCCCCTGAAGGGCATTGTGAGGTGGTTTTCCGTGATGTGCGGGTTCCGGCTTCGAACCTTCTCCATGAAGAAGGGAGCGGATTTATGATCGCCCAAGCTCGACTTGGCCCAGGCCGAATTCACCACTGCATGCGCTCTATTGGTCAAGCCTCTTTGGCGTTAGAACTCATGTGCGAAAGGTCATTAGATCGTAAGACATTTGGTAAATACCTCCATGAGCATGGCAATGTTTCTGAGTGGATTGCCCGCTCACGTATGGAGATTGAGCAAGCTCGGTTATTGGTTTTAAAAACCGCCTGGATGATCGATACAGTGGGAGCCAAAGAAGCCCGCAAAGAAATTTCGTTGATCAAAGCTATTGTTCCTCATTTGCAAACCACGGTGGTTGATCGGGCGATGCAAACCTTTGGGGCTATGGGTGTTAGCCCAGACACACCTCTGGCAGACCTTTGGACTTGGGGGCGGGCCTTGAAATTTGCGGATGGTCCTGATGAGGTTCATCTGCGTTCAATCGCCAGGATGGAAATCAAAGCGGCAACAGAACGCCGTGGGCAATATGACGCTTTTTTGACCCCCCCAGATCGTAGCTAAAAAAATAAAATAAGGAAATCTTATGACCAGTGCGATCTATTGGTTTGATCTGGCGGGCGTTGGTGTTTTTGCCCTTTCTGGAGCCTTAGCGGCAGCGCGCAAGAATATGGATATCGTGGGGTTCTTCGTTGTTGCATTAGTGGCGGCAATTGGGGGGGGAACCTTGCGGGATCTTATTTTAGGTCAGGTGCCAGTATTCTGGATTCTCGACCCATATTATATTTATGTCTGTTTAGGTGTGGCTGGATTTACCTTCATCTGGGCCCACAAGGTTGCCTCACGATTTATCATTCTTGTCTGGGCGGATGCCTTAGGTTTGGCTTTATTTGCCATCATCGGAACGCAGAAAACCATCGACTTAGGCCTAAATATTCCCAGCTCTTTGTTGATGGGTGTCCTAACAGCTACGGCTGGCGGGATCGTCCGTGATGTTCTTTGTGCAGAAATTCCGCTTATCTTACGGCGCGAAATTTATGCTCTAGCCGCTTTAGCTGGAAGTGCAACTTACCTCACAGCCCATCATTTTGAGGCCTCATCTTCGGTGTCATTGATTCTAAGTCTCAGCGCCACAATGCTTGTTCGCGGGCCGGCAATACAATTCGGTTGGAGCTTACCTACCTATCGTTAGCCCGTCCTCTCTCATTCTCTGCGAAGGCTGTTACCTTCGCAGAGAATAAATTAAACCATAAGATTAAGTCTAAGCCAACCAGGGCAAAGAAGGGGAGGAGACACGAAAGGAAGCCATTCAGGTCTAAAATTTATCCGAGGTGATCACGGAGGATATTTTGCCGAGCATTCTCAAAGATTGGTCATGGTCTTCTTGAGTGGCGGCCGCGCAGCAATCACGGATGATTTCGACCTCCATGTCCCGGTCGTGGGCGTCACGGGCAGCGGCCTGAACAGCCATGTCGGTTGCCACGCCCACAATGCCAAGTTTTTTGGTTCCAGCATGTTTCAATATCAAATCAAGGCTGGTGCCGAAAAAGGGGCTGACTCGATTTTTAACTATAATATCTTCGTCGCCGACAGGCTTCACTTTATCATGAAACTCTGTGCCCCATGTTCCAAGCTGAAGAGCCCCATATTCTTTCGCCCCACCGAACAAAGGGGAGTCTAGGGGATGTTCAGGGTAGCCGGGTAAAAAGCCGACACGTACATGGATAATCATATCTCCACGTTCTCTGCTTTTTTCAAGAAGTGCAGCAGCCTTATCAAGAACCCTATGTTCTTGGTCAAAGGTGGTGTAGCCCTTACCGGACAGTTTGCCATCGGGGTGAATAATTTCGTTAATAAAATCTAAGACCAATAGAATTTTGTTTTCGCCTGACATCTTCCTCTCCTAAGGGATTGTTTTTCAACATCTTAGGGAAAAGTGATCAAATCACAAGCGAGGGAACCTTTTAAGTAGGGAAAAGAATCGCTATGTTCCGCTCATGAGTACTGAAAACCATACCCCAATACCGCCCAGAGCCCCACGGCCTAAGCGGTCTGAGCTTTTGTTGCCTGCCGGAAACCTGGAAAGGCTGAAGACGGCCATTCTTTATGGTGCTGATGCGGTTTATGCCGGAACGCCGGATATGTCCCTGAGAACCGCTTCGGAATTTACGCTGGAGCAATTGGTTGAAGGGGTTGAGTTTGCTCACTCGCGGGGGAAACGGATTTATCTCACCCTGAACCTGTTCACCCACAACAAAGATATTGAAAAACTTCCTGAATTCTTAGAAACCATTCGTAAAGTAAAACCAGATGGGTTGATTGTTGCTGATCCGGGTGTCTTCCAGTACCTCAAGGACAATGCACCGGAACTAGAACGCCATATTTCAACCCAGGCCAATGTGGTGTCTTGGTTGACGGTTGATTATTGGCAAAAGCAAGGGGCCGACCTTTGCGTTTTAGCCCGTGAAGCCAGCTTTGCTGAACTTTCAGAAATCAGGGAGAAATGCCCGGATATTAAGCTCGAAGCCTTTGTTCACGGGGCCATGTGCATGACCTATTCTGGTCGCTGTTTGCTCTCTAATTTCATGGCAGAAAGAGGCGCGAATCAAGGGAATTGTGCCCATAGCTGTCGTTGGAAATATAAGCTTAAGGTGGTCAATAAAGATGGCTCCGAAGGGGTTGTCGAAATTGATGAAGAGAACAAAGGGGATTTTGAATATTTCCTTGAAGAGGAATTCCGTCCGGGCGTGTTCTATGAGATTATGGAAGACAATCACGGCTCTTATATTATGAATTCAAAAGACCTCTGCCTGATGCCTCACCTCGATGACTATCTGCGCATCGGTGTGGATAGCCTCAAGGTGGAAGGGCGGAGCAAAAGTGAATATTACGCCGCCATCACAACCCGCGCCTATCGCCAAGCCATTGATGCCTGGTATGATTCGCCAGATGACTGGTCACCCGATAAATATTTAAAGGAACTCTACACCCTGCAATCGAGGGGCTATACCCTCGGATTCCATGAAGGACGGTTAACCGACCTTGCCCACAATTATGATCGATCAGATTCGATTGGGGGCTGGCAATTTGCTGGGGTGGTGCGTGAGTGGCAGGGAGATGACCTAATCCTTGAAATCCGCAATATGCTAAAAGCTGGTGATGTTATCGAGTTTTTGCCCCCCGGAGAGATTGATTGTGTTCGCTTGCGGCTTTATGAATTTGAAGACAGTCAGTCCGGTAAGAAATTAGAAAAAGTCTCCGCAGGGCAAGGTCAGGCAATTCGTATTTCTTCTGAGGCTTTCCACAATGAAGACAAGCTTCGTTTGAAGGAACTATTTCCGCCATTGTCTTTAGCGCGAAAAGAAACGCCCCTTTCAGAAGAACGCCGCCTCCAACTTGAAATGGATATCCGCGCTCAAGATGTGGAGAGAGGTTTGCTCTCTAAAGAGGATTTTGAGGCTTGGAAAGAAGGCGAAGATGCAGCCGCTTTGCAATCGGTTAAAGGTCGGGCTCATACAGGAAAAGCACCTAAGCTAGGCCTTGATGGCTGTTGCGGACTTGGGTGCAATGGGTGTTTGATGTTCTGGGAAGATCCTAAATATGAAAAAGCTAGAGAAGCTATGGGCCGTAAAAAAATGGGCGAAAAACTGGATAGGGTTATTACCTCTTAAGGGGAAATGCCTTTTGCCTTACTAGAAATTGCAATCTTTAATAGACTGCGAAACAATTTAACCCTAGGGTTAAGCGATAAACCAAAAGGGAAGAGCCAATATGGAAAAGATGCGGCGACTCAGCGATAAAATTCTTTACGCTCATGAGCAGGCTTGTAATGAAAACAGACCGGAAATAGCCAAACTTCTCCTCGAAGCTTTGGAGCTAGACCTTTCCCAGGTTGGGGGGAACATGGATGAAAACCGTAATGATATGTCCATGCTTGAAGCCGCTTTTGAACGCCACGCCAAAGCATTTGGCTGATACCATGAGCACGTGGGAATGTTGCAAAGCCAAAAAAACCTAAGTATTTCAACCATTGGTCAGGGATTCTATGAGTTTACCGATCAGGTTTCTGCTTGGATAAAACAGACGGGGATCTCCCAAGGGATTTTGACAATTTTTTGTCGACATACCTCTGCGAGTTTAACCATTCAAGAAAATGCTGACCCCGATGTACTGCTGGATTTAACAGAGTATTTTGAACAACTTGTGCCTGAAAACCAAAGCTGGATGCGCCATACCATGGAAGGGCCTGACGATATGCCCGCTCATATAAAAGGGGCCTTAACCGACGTCTCTTTAAACATTCCTGTTGATAATAACCGAATGGTACTGGGGACCTGGCAGGGAATTTATTTGTTTGAGCATCGTTCACTCCCACATGATAGGGATATCGTTTTACATCTTCTCGGAGAGTAAAAGGGATATTTAAGTCTTCACCATATTGGTATCCCCTCCCTGTGATAGCAATCACTGCCTCGTTAATCGAAATTAAATAGGCTGAATATATTCTAATAGATAACAGGTATTATCTATACTGGTAGAATAAATAGGCACCGGAATTTATAGAAGATTCATGGCCCAAGAGTACAGGGGGCCGCTCTTGATGAAGGAAGGAGTGAGATGATGAATACGATGATACAAACAACTCCGATCCACATGTCCCAGTCTGAACTGGCCCAATGGCGTATCGAAGACCTGCTCTATATTCGGCATTTAGATGTTAGAGAAGGTCATGGCTACGCTGTTTTTGCTGCTGATGGCACCTATTTGGATAGTGTAGAAACCCTTGAAGAAGTTATGTCTTCAGCTAAACACTATGAAATGGAAGTCGCGACCATCAACTGATCTCAGTTGGTCTTTAACATTGTAATAACTATAAATAAATGTAGTATAATATAATTATACATAACGCTTGACGGTCTTCAAATAGCAATATATTACTGTATTACAAAATTTATTAACACAAAAATTAGTGTGGTACAGGAATGTTAAAAACCGTTTCAAATGATCAGACCCCAATTGCTGTGATCCCTTCTCGCTTTCAGGCTGAACCATTAGCTCGTGCCGGCGATGTCGAAGAATTCAAGCAAGCGCACAGCGCGTATAAAATGGGGTCATGGGATGATGATCGGTGGAAAACTTTCCGCTTACGGTTTGGTATTTATGCGGAGTTGGCTCCTGGCAAACATATGCTTCGTGTTAAAGTCCCCGGTGGTCGGTTGAATTTTTCCTGGGCGAAAGCTCTTGCTGATATCAGTGACAGCTTGTGCAATGGGCATATCCATTTGACCACACGCCAAGATGTTCAGATCTATGGGGTGACCTTTGATGGTTTGCCCGGGGTCATTGAGGCGTTGAATAGGGCTGGCCTGACAACAAGGGAATCGTCCGGGGCAACCTTTAGGAATGTGACATCTTGCCCCCTCGCAGGTATTTGCCCCAGTGAACATGTGGATGCGGCTGCGGTTGCTGAAAAGCTCACGGTTAGTTGGTTGCGCCATCCCCTTGTCCAGCATATGCCCCGTAAGTTTAAAACCGCTGTATCGGGTTGTTCTCAGGATTGCGGTTCGGTCACCATTGATGATCTTGGATTTATTGCCACAGAAAAGGAAGGACAAAAGGGCTTCCGGGTTTTGGCGGGTGGTGGATTGGGAACGCATCCACGGTTGGCTGTTGAGGTTTTGGATTTTGTCGGGGAAGACGACATCCAGGCTGTTCAAGAAGCCATGGCGAAATTTCACCACAAATATTCAGATCGCTCAAACAGGGCCAAATCTCGCCTGAAATTCCTGGTGGACCGTTTCGGTAAAGATCGGTTTGTTGAGCTTTTCCTGACCGAGCTTGAAGCCGTTCAAGGCTTATCTCAGCGCCCTTCAAAAAAACTTGAATGGCAGTCTCCAAAGACCGTTGATCAACCTGTTTTGCCGGGGGGACGAATTGCCCAAACCGACGGTAAATGGGCCGCTGTTGTTCGCCCATCAGGGGGTAGCTTTGACGGTGCCGGGCTTTTGGCACTCACTGATTTGGCTGAAAAGATAGGGGGCAATGAATTTCGTATCACGCGGGATCAAAATTTAGTTGTAACGGGGTTTGCACAAGAAAATCTAGAGACATTTATTCAAGAAGCTGAAGGTCTCCCTCTCCGTGTTGTTGATCAACCGAAGGGCCGAGATAATGTTGTTTCCTGCCCTGGTACGCAAACTTGCCCCATCGGCATCACCAACTCCAGTGCCTTTACAAAGTTGATTGAGGAAGATCCCTCTTTTGATGCCTTGCCCCAAACCCGTATCCGCGTTTCCGGCTGCCATAACAGTTGTGGGCAGCATCATGTGGCTGAGTTTGGTCTCCATGGTATGGGGAAAAAAATCAAAGGGCGGCCAGCACCTCATTACCAATTCCACATTGGGGGACTTCATGATCAAGAAGCCGCAATTGGTCTTGGGGGTCCGATAATTCCGGCTAAAGAAGCCAAAGAAGCGTTGAAGCTCGTCATAGGTAATTATGTTGAGACGGCTGAAAAAGAAGAATCCGTTCGGGTTTGGGCTGACCGTAAAGGGAAAGATTATTTCAAAAACCTTCTGCAGCCTTTTGCTGATAATATTGATTTGGATGACCCCGAAACCTACGTGGATTATGGTAAGAAAAAACAATTCAGGCCCCCTGTTTCGACCCTCGGCGAATGTTCTGCTCCTGCGGTTATTGCTGAATATTTAGCTGATCTTGCGGAAGTCGGTCGGGATGACCTTGTCCGTTTCCTCGCAATGGGAGATGTTGCTGGGGCATTGGCTTCAGGCCATAACGCGCTCCTTTCAAGTGTAAAGCGGTTATTGGCTATCGCAAATTTTGAAATATCAGGTTTGGCTGATGATGCTTTGTTGTCCCATGTACGGAACCAATACCGGGTTAACAAAGGCCTTATTGGGGGGCTGGAATTTGCTTTGGATGCAGAAAAAAAAGCTGAAGAGACGGGTGATTTTTCAACTTTTGATGCGGCATTGAAAGAGTGGAATTCTATTGCGAACCAAGTGGTTGAGGCCCGCCTTGCGCCGATGAGTGCCTTGGGGGTTTCTGCATGAGTTCCCAAGCTGCCTTATCGCTCTCGTCTTTTGAGGGGGAGCCAAATGCTGGCTGGATAGATCACTTAAGATCATTACGTCAAAAATTTGGACATCTTGCTGGCGCGGACTTGATTAAGATGATGGCCTTTGAGGCGTTTCCAGGTGAGATTGTCGTTAATTCTTCTTTTGGGGCTGAGGCTGTGGTTCTGCTTGACCTTGTGGCGGAAATTGATAAAAGCCTGCCGATTATATTTGTCGATACTCAACGGCATTTCCCTGAGACGCTTCATTATAGAGACCGGGTAATCGAAACCCTTGGGTTGACGGATGTTCGGTCAATTGGCCCCACAGAAGAAGAATGCAAAAAATTTGATCCTGATTATCTCTTATCGCAAAAGGATGCGGACGCCTGTTGCAATTTCCGCAAGGTGGTTCCTTTAGAGAGGGCGTTAACGCCCTTTGCAGCCGTTATTGGCGGGCGAAAGCGATACCACGGTGCTGATCGGGAAGATTTGCCATCAATTGAATATGATGGTTTGCGGTATAAAATAAACCCTTTAGCAACATGGGATAAGGCAATGATTGAGGCTCGTTTTAATGAGCGCAATCTTCCCCGCCACCCCATGGTTGAAGATGGGTTTCTCTCCATAGGCTGCATGCCTTGTACGGAGAGGTCGGTTGATGGTGATGTTCGTTCTGGGCGTTGGTCAGGTCTGGCTAAGACAGAATGTGGTATTCATCGCCAGCCATTTATTGGAGAGGGTATTTAAGCTCTCCGTTATAGGGACGTTTCAAGTTTTTGAGAAATGGTGTGGTTGTCTCGTTTTCGAGACGGCTTGAGTTTGTTTTAAATTAGGTAGTGAATTTTATGGGTTACAAAACTTTGAATCACTTGGACGCCTTAGAAAGCCAGTCCATTTTCATTCTCCGTGAGGCATTCAATCGTATTGAAAATCTCGCCATGCTTTGGTCTTTGGGAAAAGATTCAAACGCAATGTTGTGGTTGGTGCGTAAGGCCTTCTTTGGTCATGTGCCATTCCCTCTTATCCATATTGATACCCACCATAAAATTCCAGAAATGATTGAGTTTCGGGATCGCCTGGCAAAAGAGTGGAACCTTAATTTAGTAGTTGGGGCTAATGATAAAGCTTTGGAAGAAGGCATGGGGCCAGATAAGGGCCGGGTTAATTGCTGCACCGCTTTGAAAACCAATGGCCTCAAGCAGATCGTTGCTGAGGGTGGGTATACAGGATTGATAGCAGGCATTCGCCGCGATGAAGAAGGAACACGAGCAAAAGAGCGTGTCTTTAGTCCCCGGGGTGAAAATGCTGCTTGGGATTTCCGGGACCAACCCCCTGAGTTTTGGGAGCAGTTCAATACCGAGGTGCCCCCCGGCGCAAGTTTACGCATCCACCCTTTGCTCCATTGGACCGAGATTGATATCTGGCGTTATGTTGCCCGTGAAGGCATTCCTGTTCCCGATCTTTACTTCTCAAACAAAGGGAAACGTTACCGCTCATTAGGGTGCGCCCCCTGCACCGGGTCGATTGAGAGCACTGCGAGCAATGTTCAAGAAATTATTGCAGAGCTGGAGGCCACCCGTGTTCCAGAACGGGCGGGTCGAGCACAGGACCAAGAATCAGAAGATGCTTTCGAGCGTCTCCGCGTAGAAGGATATATGTAAGATGGGTAAGGTAACGAAACTTCATGCTGATCGTCAGCCGCTTAAGATTACTTTTGTCGGGCATGTTGACCACGGTAAATCCACCCTTGTCGGGCGGTTGCTTCATGAGTTGGATGCTTTGCCAGAGGGCAAGGTTGAAGCCATTCAGGCCCAGTGTGAAAAACGGGGAATGCCCTTCGAGTGGGCCTTTCTTATGGATGCTTTGCAAGCGGAACGTGACCAAGGCATTACCATCGACACAGCCCGAATTTGGTTTTCGACCGAGCAACGGGATTATGTGATTATCGATGCGCCGGGCCATAAAGAATTCCTCAAAAATATGGTCACAGGTGCCGCGGGTTCTGATGCCGCTATTTTGACCATTGATGCCCATGAAGGGGTGCAAGAACAAACCCGTCGTCATGGATATTTGCTCCATCTCCTGGGTGTAAAGCAAGTTGTTGCTGTGGTTAATAAGATGGACCTGGTCGATTATTCTGAAGAACGTTTTAATGAAGTTTCTGCAGAGTTGGAAGATTACCTCGGAAAATTGGGCGTTATGCCTGATTTTATCATCCCGGCTTCTGGTCGCGAAGGGGATAATATTGCCAAGTGGTCTGACAAGCTGGCTTGGTATGATGGGCCAACCGTTGCACAATCTCTTGATATGTTTGCTGATGCCACAACCCCAGAAGACCTTCCTCTTCGGTTCCCGGTTCAAGATGTCTATAAGTTTGATGATCGGCGTATCATCGCTGGGCGTATTGAAAGCGGTGTTTTACGGGTTGGAGATCGGCTGACCTTTAGCCCTACGGGGAAAACCGTGCGGGTAAATTCCATTGAAGAATGGGAGGGAGATGGGTCTGTCAGTGAGGTTGGACCAGGCCGTTCTGTTGGCATTACCTTAGATGAACAAATTTTTGCCGAACGGGGGCATGTCGCTGTCCACCCTGAACATGTTCCTTTTGAAACCAATAAAGTAAGGGCGCGGGTTTTCTGGATGGGGAAAAACCCTCTGAAATTAGGAAATCGTTATAAGTTAAAGATTAATACTACCGAGGTTACTGCTGAAGTTATTAAGATTGAAAAGGTTATTGATGCCACCAATCTTTCTACTTTAGAAAGTGATGAAGTGCAGCAAAATGCTGCCGCCGAGGTGGTTCTTCGCACACGCAGCATAATAGCATTTGACGATTATGCTGAGCATCCCGATACTGGCCGCTTCGTCCTTGTAGAAGATTACGCCATTGTAGGCGGAGGTATTGTTGTGGCAGATAAAAGTCAGGTTGGGGTTAAATCAACAAATATTACGGCTGTTGAGCACAAGGTTAGTGCCACCAGTCGAACCGAAATGAATGGTCACACAGGAGGCGTCCTTTGGTTAACTGGATTGTCCGGTTCCGGTAAAAGCACCCTGGCGATTGAGTTGGAGAAACAACTTCACTTGCGCGGTTTCCAAACCTATGTTCTTGATGGCGATAATGTTCGCAGTGGCTTGAACAAAGACCTTGGGTTTAGTCCCGAAGACCGTACAGAAAATATTCGGCGTATTGGTGAGGTCGCAAACCTTTTTGCCGATGCCGGATTTATCGTTATTTCAGCCTTCATTTCTCCTTATCAAGCTGACCGTGATGGGGTTCGTGAAATCAAACCCGATCTATTCCATGAAGTTTATATCGAAGCGGATGTGCCGACCTGTGAATCCCGTGACCCTAAGGGGTTGTACAAAAAAGCCCGCGCCGGGAAAATTCCTGAATTTACGGGTATTTCAGCTCCTTATGAGGCTCCTGAAACACCTGAGTTGGTGGTGCCAACATCCAACCAGACGATTGGTGAATCTCTTGAATTTTTGACGCGATATGTCAACGATACCTTTGTGGTTGATGGTAAGGCAAAGAAAACCGCCTAATTATGCAAACCCCGTCATTTTGGCGGGGTTTGTTTTTGTCGATGGAGCTTGTTCAAAGGTTGGTGTAATCTAACTCTATGAGCAGGTTTATAAAATCTAAAAACAAAGTTGAAATTGATGTAGCTGGATTGCAAAAAAGCTTCCATGAACATCAGGTGCTGCGCGGGGTTGACCTTGAAATTCACCAGGGAGAACTGGTTGCTATAATCGGGGGGTCAGGCTGTGGAAAGACGGTTCTGCTGAATAGTATCCTCGGGTTGCTCCCTGTCGAAACAGGCATAATCAAAATTATTGATCACGATAAACCTGGAAAGCCGATTGTTGAATTCTCTAAATTGGATGAGGCCGATATTGATCGAACCCGTGCCCATTGGGGCGTGGTTTTTCAAAATAATGCGCTTTTTTCCGGTACCGTTTATGACAATTTAGAGCTTTGGCTCCGCGAGGTGAAAAACCTTGAAGACGATGAAATTAAACCGATAGCCCAATCAGTTTTAGAAGCTGTTGATCTTCCTTCTGATGCCCCTTTTATGGAGACGGAAACGGCGAGTTTATCTGGTGGTATGGCAAAGCGCCTAGCTGTTGCGCGGGCTCTTTCCATGGACCCCTCGGTGATATTTTATGACGAGCCGACCACGGGCCTAGACCCGACCAGTGCAGCCCTGATCCAAGACCTGATCTTAACAACCCATGAGGTGGTGGGGGCGAAACGGACGACGGTTATTATCACCCACGACAAAGACCTTCTGATCAGGTTGCAGCCAAGGATTATCATGCTACACGAAGGAAGGGTCTTTTTTGATGGAACTTTTGATGCCTTTGCAACGTCTGAATCTCCGGTCATCAGGCCATATTTTGACCTGATGCCGGTGCTTCATCAAAGGGCTATTGGCTATTAATCTTCTTGATCGGGAAGATCAATTAAACCACCAGGTTTCGACATGGCGTTACGGATATAGTCCGGTATTTTGCCTGCTTTAAGGTTCCCATCGTCTAAAATCTCCGCATAGATGCGAATAGCCCGGCCTTCGGTGATCACCTCACCTGAAGTTACCTGAACGGCTTTGCAATCCCAATGAACCGTACTGTCGGTCATCTTGTGAAGCTGAATGGTGGTACGTACTTTATCGCCATAGGCTGCCGGGCCGATAAAACGGAAATGAACATCCCCCATGACGAAGGCTGTTCGAGATTCTTTAATCAGTTTGTTGGTCGGGAAGCCGAGGGCACGCAATAACTCGTGCTCGGCTTCATTAAACCAAGTGAACATCATAGGGTAATAAACCAAACCAAAGGGGTCGGATTCACCCCAGGCTACCGTCAACTCGCGGGAATATGTAATCATTGGAACCTTGTATTTTTACGTATTGTAAAACAAGGTCCCGTGTTTAAACCCGTTCGATGACCATGGCAATGCCTTGTCCGACACCAATGCACATTGTGCAAAGGGCGTATTGACCACCCGTGCGTTGTAATTGATAGGTTGCCGTGGTGATGAGCCTTGCGCCACTCATACCGAGGGGGTGGCCGAGAGCAATAGCACCGCCTTGGGGGTTAACGCGAGGATCGTCGTCGGCAATACCAAGTTCACGGGTGACGGCCAAACCTTGGGCGGCGAAAGCCTCATTGAGTTCGATGATGTCCATCTGATCGATCTTAAGGCCTAAACGGTCTAGCAATTTCTGGCTCGCAGGGGCAGGACCAATACCCATGATACGCGGGTCAACGCCCGCAACACCCATGCCGACTATCCGGGCTTTTGGGGTGAGGCCGTGTTTCTTGGCTCCTTCTTCATTGGCAAGGAGTAGGGCACATGACCCGTCATTCACACCAGAAGCATTGCCCGCCGTGACCGATCCCCCTTCTCGGAAAGGTGCCCTTAAAGAGGCAAGTTTCTCAAGGCTGGTAAGGCGAGGATGCTCATCTTTATCAACAACAATCGGATCGCCTTTCCGTTGCGGAATGATGACTGAGTTGATTTCTTCCGCGAGGTTTCCATTGGCTTGGGCTGCTGCGGTTTTTTCCTGAGAAGCGAAGGCAAATTTATCTTGGTCTTCCCGATTGATATTATACTCTTCGGCGACGTTTTCTGCCGTTTCGGGCATTGAGTCGATGCCATATTGTTTTTTCATCAATTTGTTAACAAACCGCCAGCCAATGGTGGTGTCATGGATTTCAGCATTGCGGGAGAAGGCGGTTTCGGCTTTGCCCATAACGAAAGGTGAGCGAGACATGCTTTCGACCCCGCCTGTAATGAACAACTCGGCTTCACCGGATTTTATGGCCCGCGCGCCTTGGCCTGTCGCATCCATCCCTGAACCACAAAGACGATTAACCGTATTGCCGGGAACGGCACTTGGGAGTCCGGCAAGGAGGAGGGCCATACGCCCTACATTGCGGTTGTCTTCACCCGCTTGGTTGACGCAGCCATAAGAGACATCATCCACAGCAGCCCAATCCACATTAGCGTTACGCTCCATCAGCCATTTGATCGGCATGGCAGCAAGGTCATCGGTGCGGACGGAAGAAAGAGCACCGCCATAGCGTCCGATTGGGGTGCGGATGGCGTCACAGATAAAGGCTTCGGTCATGGTATATCCTCAAAAATTATATGTCTAAGTCTGGGATGATCTGGCCTGGTATTCCGCGAGACTGCCCACGGAATACAGCAACTTGATCCCCGTTTTGATTTGTAATGATGGCATCATAAATGCCTGAACGGTCCTGCCGCAGAGTCTCTTGGCACGTGGTCGTCAGGACATCACCTTCTTTTGTCGGGCCGAGAAAACTAATGGTACAGGTTTGAGCCACCATGGTGTCGTTGTGGCTGTTGCAAGCCAAAGCAAAAGCAACGTCAGCAAAGGAGAATGTTACGCCCCCATGGCCAAAATTTACGGCATTCAACATATCAGCGCGCACAGTCATGCGGAGCGATACAGAGCCTGGCGCCACATCTAGAAGTTCTGCGCCAAGCCACACGGCCACTTTATCGTCAACCAACATAGACCTGACCACAGTTTCAGCAGTGCGTTGTGCCTGATTGTTTTGCACGTCCATTGATTTCTCCTTCAATCGACTCCAAAATGGCTGCCGACGAATCATTTTTAGAAACATGCACGGCTAGAACTAGATAATCAAGTACTGCTTTACCGATTTAAGCATATAGTCCTTTTATCGTAATTGTTCCCTCATTTTGGAGCTTCTGATGGCGAATGTTTATTCAATTGACGGTGTAACCCCCGTTATCCACCCCACAGCTTTTGTCCATCCGACAGCCGTTTTGATTGGTGATGCCATCGTGGGGCCGGGATGTTATGTGGGGCCGGGGGCTTCTATGCGGGGAGATTTCGGTCGGGTCCGGTTGGGGGAGGGGTGTAACTTGCAAGACAACTGCATCATGCACAGTTTCCCTTCTGGCGAATGCCTTGTTGAAGATAATGGACATATTGGCCACGGGGCTGTGCTCCATAGCTGTTTGATCAAGAAAAATGCCTTAATCGGTATGAACTCCGTTATTATGGATTTTTCGGTTGTTGGAGAAAACTCTATTGTTGCGGCTATGTCTTTTGTTAAAGCCCATGGAGAAATTCCGGCAAATATCCTCGCAGGGGGTGTCCCTGCTAAAAAAATTCGTGACCTGGATGAGAAAGAGTTGGCCTGGAAGGTTAAAGGCACCGAAGGCTATCACGAACTCGCCCGTCGTAGTCTTGCAACCTTGGTAGAGGCTGAGCCTCTAGGAGAAGAAGAACCGGATCGTAAAAAAGTATATGATGCTTTCTTCTCTACTTTGAAAAATGCCCGTGATGGAGGGCGCGTTACATAAAATGAATTTGCTAGCACCCATGGTTCGCTGGCTTCTCTTAATCTGTCGACACGAATTCCCTTTGAAAAGGGAAACCTACTTGTTCATCTTGCTCACTTAATCCCACATATTTTATTGATCGCTTTGTGAGCGGCTGTAATGCCTTTGAGGGAGTAGGTGTCAATCGTTTTTGTTCCACGACCAGAAACCCCGCTTACGGTCATCACCGCTCCGCCCCGCATGGCTTGGACCAGAGCATTGTCAGTCTGGGCATCTCTGGCCCAGGCGGTTTCCCCATCGACAAAAAGCTGGAAGTTATGATTGCCGATGGTGACTTCTAGGTCCGTATCTTTTTTTAGGTTGTAGCCTTGGGTAAAGCTGACCACGTTATAGGTTTTATCTTTGTGGTTATGGGAAACCAAGACGTAGGCGTCTCCCCGTTTTTTATATTGCCCCGTTTCTTTCGTTGGTTCGCTTCCCATGTAACATGAGGTGCCCTTGCTTGGTTTGTCAGCAAAAACGCTCCAGTCTCCATGGGTTTCAACAAAGTCATCTGCCATGACCGATGAAGTTGAAAGCCCGAGTAGAAATAAACTTAAGGGAACGAAGTTCCTCATTTGCGGTCGCCTCCTTCAAAGCCATACTCATCTTCAAGCAGGGGAGGGGTATCCCGATATTCTTTGATTTTTTTGCGAAAGATGGGGCTGCCTTGAACATGATCCTCAAGAGGAATTGGGCGTTGGCCTGGCATCACGGGGCGGTCGGCAAAACGCCCGAGGCTTTGAACCCGATCATACATGACAACGGCGGCTGCAATCCCCACATTGACGCAAAATTTTGTCGGAATTTTAACGACCATATGACAACGTTCAACCATCTCTGGCGATAATGAGCCTCGCTCAGGACCAAGGATATAAGCCGCACTGGTGGGATGGCGGAAACTGGGAAGATCGACGGCATCGTCGGTTAGTTCAACACCCACCAACTGGCACCCTTGGGGCAGGACCATGCTCTCGCGGTCTGGAAAGCTATAAAAAGGCAATTGTTCTGCAGCGTTAGAGGTATCTGCCCGCTTGCCAAGTTGTTGTTTGTAGGTTGCTGCGACGGTAAAGACGAAGCCTGCACCAAAAGCATGGGCAGAGCGAAAAATGCTCCCCACGTTCATGGTTTTGTTAATCCCTTCGACGCCAACGCCGAAATATCCACGAATTTTTGTCATTGACCCTAAAGTATGTTGTTTAACTATACGGTTGCAATCTGCTAAGTTCTGACAAACATATAGCACATTTACCGCCGAACAAGGAGTACGCCATGCGCGCCGTCGTTTGCAAGAAATTCGGAACCCCTGATGATCTCGTCATTGACGACCTACCTGACCTGTCAGTTGGCCCCGGAGAAGTTAAAATTGCCATGCGGGCTGCGGGAGTCAACTTTGCTGACAATGTCATGGTTCAAGGCAAATATCAGGTCCAACCAGAGGTGCCTTTCACCCCTGGTTCTGAATTGGCGGGCGAAGTCGTGGAAATTGGCGAAGGCGTTGATGGCTTTGCTATCGGGGATCATGTGTTCGCTGGGGCGGGCCATGGGGCTTTTGCCGAGCAGGTGGTTGTGTCTGCCGACAAAGTTTTTAAAGTCCCCAACTCAATGGATTATGCGACGGCGGCGACCTTTGTTGTTGCCTATGGTACCTCCCATCATGGTTTAACAGAAATTGCCAAGCTCCAAAAAGATGAGTTCTTGCTGGTCAATGGTGCTGCGGGCGGTGTTGGTCTCACGGCAGTTGAGGTGGGGAAGGTCATTGGGGCCAAAGTGATTGCCTTGGCGAGTAGCCCGGACAAACTAGAAGTTTGTAAAAGCAAAGGGGCTGATTACCTCATTGACTATACCAAGGAAGATGTGCGTACCCGGGTGAAAGAGATCACCAATGGTAAAGGCGCGAATGTGGTTTATGATCCTGTGGGCGGGAAAGCCTTCGATGATGCTTTGCGCTCCACTGCGGTCAGAGCTCGCGTCATGGTGATCGGCTTTGCAGGTGGTAATGTGCCGCAAATCCCGGCAAATTATCTGCTGGTCAAAAATCTAACAGTCTTGGGTTATTACTGGGGAGCCTACCATCAGCTAGACCCGAAGAGCATTGCCCGTTCCAATGCCCAGCTTTTCCAATGGCTCGGTGAAGGCAAGATCAAGCCGCATGTTTCCATGCGTTTCCCTTTGGAAAAAGCAAAAGACGCCCTCAATGCTTTATTGCAACGTAAATCTACGGGAAAAGTTGTTGTTGTAAATGAAGACTAATTTTTCTTCTTCGCCTTTTTCTTCTCTTTTCTGACCTGCTCTTCGCGTACAAAGTCGATCAGGTCAATAGAAGGAGGATTAATGACGGTTTGCGACAGCATGTCATGGACATGGCCGCGATGGTGGGTGGCGTGGTTAAAGATGTGAGCTAAGACAAATTTGACTTGGTTTGAATGAAACTCTCCGCGTCTGTCCTCATAGTCTAAGGTTTGTTCAAGCTCTTGCTCGCTAAGACGTTTAACGAGACGCAAAAGTTTGTCGTCTTTCATCTTGCGGGCAATTCTTAAAGCGGCTCGGTCGGTGTGCAGTTCCTTCCTCAAGGTCTTGATGGTCATTTTCTTCTTCTTAAACCGTGACATCCAAATGCGGTCGATGAGAAGGACATGGTTAAGTGTCATATGTATAGACAAGAAGGTGGATTGGCGTTGCTTCTTATATTCTTCAAGGGGGAGTTCTGCACAAGCATGGTAAATGCGTTTGTTTGCCCATCGATTGTAGCGTGCAAGTGTTTGAAAATATTTCAAATCCATAATCAGCCCCTGTTTGACTTATTAAGCTGTCATTGGTTTTAACGGACGTTCTGCAATGGGTAAATGGATGATACCAGCAAAGATGCCAAGAAAGACGGACATCCCCCATACAACGTCATAATTGCCCATCATATCAAAGAAATATCCTCCTGACCACGCCCCAAGAAAAGCCCCAATTTGGTGGCTGAACATAACGACTCCAAATAGAGTTGCCATATAGCGAGGGCCAAATACGCGGGCAATGATACCGCTGGTAAGGGGAACTGTTCCCAGCCACAGGAAACCGATGCTCGCTGAGAAGATAAGAACTGTAACCTCACTGACAGGAAGGGAGAGGAAAATGCCAAAAACCACAGCCCGCCCAAGGTAAATTGCACTCAAAATGTTCTTCATAGGGAAACGTGTGCCCAGGTATCCGGCAGCAAAAGTTCCGGCAATGTTACACAAGCCGATCAGGGCAAGGGCTGTTGCACTCAAGGCAGGAGGCAAGTTGCAGGTGGTTAAGTACATGGGGAGGTGAACGGCGACAAAAGCCACATGGAACCCGCAAACAAAAAAACCACCAATCAGAAGCCAGTAGCTCCGTACTCCAAAAGCTTCCGAAAGGGCTTCTTTGAGGCTTTGCTTGCTTTCTTCAAGGGTTCCTTGGGTTGCGTTGCCTGTTAGTTTTGTGGCTAAAGGAACAGCCAAGGCGGCAAACCCTGCCAGGACGATCAGGGCTGTCCACCAGCCAGCCGTTCCAATCAGCCCTTGAGATATGGGGGCGAAAATGAATTGTCCAAATGACCCGCCTGCCGATACAAGCCCTAAGGCCGCAGGACGTTTTTCAACCGGGACAAGCCGGGCGACAGCCCCCAGGACAATTGGAAAGCCAGTTGCCGAGACACCGATGCCAACCACTAGTCCGGCGTTGACGTTAAAGAGGAAGGGCGTGTCTCCAATCGCCATGAAGGCAAGCCCGACAGCGTAGAGCAAGCCCCCAGCAGCTAAAGTTCTGCCGCTGCCATATTTATCGGCGATGGCCCCCGTGATAGGTTGGGCCGCCCCCCAAATGAGATTTTGTAGTGCCAGGGCCATGGAAAAGATACCCATCTTCCAACCGAGGTCATGGCTCATAGGTTCGAGAAACAGCCCTAGGCTTTGCCGAATGCCCATAGAGAGGGAGAGGATGAGAGCACCACAGATCATGGCAATAAGAACTTTACCGCGCCACCAGTTTTGTGGTTGGGTCATGTGGGGGCTCCCATCAATCGTTTGAGGGCTGCGCGGGAAGAGCCGGTTTTGGTCATTACCAGAAGATTTCCCCATAACACAAAACTCACACCGATTACCGCTTCCAGACTCCAGCTATAATCTTCAACGAAAGTAGAGATGGTGAGAGCAAGCAAAGGAAACAAGACCGTAATGTAAGCCGCTTTATCTGGGCCAATACGGACTTGTAAGGTCAGGTAAGTTGCAAAACCGACGACGGTTGCTAAAACTGAAAGATGGAGAAGGGAAATTATATAGCCTGGTGTCCAGACCAAGATGAATTCTTTGCCAAGAGAGAGGGCTATAAGGCTCATGAAAACGGCTCCATATACCATACCCCAGGCATTGGTTTGAATCATAGGGATTCCAACGTTTTTATTGCGTAAGGAGAGCATCATCCCCAGAGAGGCAGAACCTGTCCCGGCTAAGCAGAGCAATAGGCCTTTCATGCCGCTATCGCCCAAGCTGAAGCTTTTAAGCTCAGGTGAAAAGACGGCGCACAGACCGATTAACCCGACGCCAGCCCCTAAAAGAACACGCGGTTTAACAGAAATTTTGAAGAAGATAGCGGCATTCATGATGTTAAATATGGAAAGGGTTGAAAAGACGATTGATACCAACCCACTGGTCAAGTATTGGCTGCCGAGATATATCAGGTAAAAATTCAAGCAGAATAAGAAGAGCCCCTGGATGGCAAAAATACTATGTGTCTTAAATTCAAAGGTCATCTTTTTGTGGGTCACCAGACAAAAACCAACCATCAATATTGCCGCGACAATAAAACGATATGCGACAGATACTTCAGGTGAAACCGGTCCTAGCTGGAATTGAACAGCAATCCAGCTTGTGCCCCAGATCAGAACAGTTGCGCCATAAAGAAGAAAATTGGTCATGTTGGCTTTCGCTCTGTTTATAAAACTTCCAACCTCTCGCTTACCCCCTTTGCTGTTAAACGGCAAACATTGTTTTGTCAGCTTACAATTTACGCCCTCCCCTTTTTTTCAGAAGAACTATCAGCAAAAAAAGGGGGGGGGGAGGCTTTCATGCGGTCCAAAACTCTTTGTTGGCTTCTTGCCGGGCATCGCTCAGGGTTAGGCCGATATCCTTCATTTGTGCTGATGACATTGCGGCGAGTTGGCTCCGTCCCTTCGCCCTTTGCCGCCAAGTAGCATAACGGGTTTTTGCCCGTTGCCACCAAGTTGCGGATGGAGGTTTCGTCTTACTAAATACGCGTTTAAAAAAAATGGTTAGGACATGGAGTTCAAAGGCCGAGACCTCTTTCGATGAGCTTGGCCACTGTTGGGAAAGAAGTTGAAGTTGGTCACATCTTGCATTCATTTTCCTAATCCTTCTGGTTGGTATAAAGCTATGCTCGTCACCTTGTTTCACGCTATTTTTCAAAAATACCTTGATATTTAGCTGTAGACAAACGATGCTTTCTTATGATTATTTATTAGAAAAACTAATGGAAAGTGATGTCGAGAAAACTGCCTCCTTTGAATGCCCTAAGAGCTTTTGAAGCTGCTGCACGTCTTTTGAGCTTCACCAAAGCGGCAGAAGAACTGCATGTGACCCAGGCGGCTGTGAGCCATCAAGTGAAGGGATTGGAAGAGTATTTCGGTTTTCCTTTGTTTGAACGCCGTACCAGAGCCTTGAGTTTAACGGAGGCGGGAAAACGGTATCTTCCAGAGCTAACCCTTGCTTTAGACACCATCGAAAAAGCGACAAAGAATGTTCTGCCTGATGAAACGGGTGACGGGGTTCTGACAATCAGTGTGTCGCCAACTTTTCTATCGCGCTGGCTCATCCCTCGCATGGTCGGATGGCAGGAAAAACATCCTGATATTGAATTGCGGGTGAGTAGTTCTGTCGATGTTATCGATTTTGAAAAAGACTCGTTTGATGCTGCGATCCGATATGGATTGGGCGGATGGCAAAATTTATATAGTGAACGTCTTTTAGAAGAACGCGTTTTCCCTGTTTGCGCTCCTTCAATTATGAAGGGCTCCTGTCCGCTTAATCATCCTGAAGATATTAAGCGCCATACCCTTATTCATGACACAGGTGAATCAGACCGATGGCGTTTGTGGCTCACGGCTGCAGGGGTTGAGGGAATCGATGCCGCAGCGGGGTTACGCTTTAATACGGTTAACGATGCCTTGAATGCTGCGGCTGAAGGCTTAGGAGTTGCTCTTGGGCGTCATCCCTTAGCCACCAAAGATGTGGATGAAGGGCGTCTCATTGCCCCCTTTGGCCTCACTTTACAAATGAACCATGCGTTCCATTTGGTCTACCCAACAAGCCACGCCCGTCTCAAAAAAGTGATGGCTTTTCGTCAATGGTTGGTTGATGAGGTGACGGTCAGTGAAAATCGTTAAAGCTTTTCATTTCCCTGCTTAAGCTCTGCGCGCAGTTTACGGTCTTTTTTTAAGTGCCATTCTCGGCTCATGGCTTCGCCACGGTTGATGTATTTTTCCGCATAGAGGAGTTCCCAATCGCGACCACGCGTGGATTTGGCACCGCTGCCGTCATTGTGTTTGGCGAGCCGGGCGTTGAGGTCGGTAGTCCAGCCCACATAGGTCTTATACCCCCCTTTCCCGTGACTGCCGAGAATGTAGGTAAAAGAGGCCATTTAAAAAAGGTTCTCTTTAAGAAGGGGAATATTTGATGGGGTCGGTCAGGCCAGCTTCTGCGAAACCTTTGAGCCGCAACAGGCAAGCATCGCATTGCCCGCAAGCATCTCCTGAAACGTCAGGGTCGTAGCAACTGGTGGTCATGGCGTAGTCCACCCCCAGCGCCAAGCCGCGTTTGATAATTCCAGCTTTATTGAGCTCCATCAAAGGAGAGTGAATGGTGAGCTTTTGAGTGCCTTCCACTCCGGCCCGCGTGGCGAGATTTGCCATTGTTTCATAGGCCGCAATATAGTCAGGACGACAATCTGGATAACCGGAATAGTCCAGGGCATTCACCCCAAGGAAAATATCTTGGCTGCCGATGGTTTCGGCATAGGCCAAAGCAAAGCTAAGGAAAATAGTATTGCGGGCTGGAACATAGGTAATGGGGATCGTGCTTTCCATCTCACCCGTATCTCGCCCTTTGGGTACGGAAATATCGTCCGTAAGAGCAGAGCCACCAAAAGCACGAAGATCGATTTCGCTGATTACATGACGTTTAACGCCTGCTTGTTTGGCGATCTGTTCGGCGGCATCAAGTTCTTGGTCATGGCGTTGGCCATAGCGAAAGGACAGAGCGTAGATATCAAAGCCTTGCTCTTTGGCAATGGCGACAACGGTGGTTGAGTCCAATCCACCACTGAGCAGGACGACGGCTTTTTTCATGAAGCTAAGCGGCGTATTCGCCTTGGGCTTCCCGACGGCGGATCATCCACCAGACGACCAAGGCACCAAGCATTTTGCTTGCGGTCATAGCAATCACGCCCGCAATGGAGAAGTGACCAATCAGGTATAAGAAAACGGCACTATCTATGGGTGTTCCAATCAAGCTGGAATAGAAAATACGCTGCGATAGAGGCTTGTTGGTGACCGTGTAAACGGCCCAATCAGCAAGTTCGCTCACCAGGAAGGCAGCAACAGAGGCTACGGCAACAAAAGGACTTGCCATGAAATATGAAAGGGTCGCCCCAACCAACATAGCCAGCAGCACCTTATGACCAATTTCGCGTTGAGCAAAATCACGCACCACAAAAATAAACCCGACAGCTAAGCTCATGGGAGGCCACATGGTACCATCAGGGAGGGGGACCAAAGGAACAACGGTAAAACCGTAATTGACCACAACGATGAGGGCGACATATATAAAAGCGAAGCGATAGGCCATGGCAGAATCTTAACTCGATGTTGAAAGCTCAGTATTGAAAACCGGGGCTAGATAGCAGATTGTACACTTTCTGGCTAGGCTTTCATAGAAAATGGTAAAATATGGACCCCAAGGTGATCAAAGAAGAAATCAGGCAAAAGGCCCTTGAGGTTGGTTTTGACACGGTTGGTTTTGCTCCGGCACACATACCGCAAGAGAAACAAGACCACCTCCATGCCTATATTGCCGAAGGTCGCCATGGGGATATGGAATGGATGGCGGAAACTGCTGAGCGTAAATCTAGCCCCCATAAGCTGTGGCCTGACGTGAAAAGTGTTATTGTTCTGGGGCTTAATTACGGCCCGGGACACGATCCTCTGGCAATCTTGGAACAAAAAGACCGAGGGGCTATCAGCGTTTATGCCCAAGGGAAAGATTACCACGACTTGGTTAAAAAACGCCTTAAGCAAATAGCTCGTTGGATGGTGGAGCGGTTTGATAACGAATTAAAAGTTTTTGTTGATACGGCCCCGGTGATGGAGAAACCGTTGGCCCAAATGGCTGGGCTGGGTTGGCAGGGGAAATATACCAATGTGATTTCCAAAGAGTACGGTGCTTGGCTTTTCCTGGGAGAGATATTCACCACCCTTGAACTTCCTCCTGATGAACCGGAAGTCGATCATTGTGGGAGCTGTACCCTGTGTATTGACGCTTGTCCGACAGGTGCCATTACCGCACCCAATCAGGTCGATGCGCGGGCTTGCATCTCTTATCTCACCATCGAGCTAAAAGGCGACATTCCTGAGCAATACCGAGGCCAAATGGGCAATCGTATTTATGGCTGTGATGATTGTTCTGCCGTCTGCCCCTGGAACAAATTTACGGTGCCAACAAAAGAAGAAGCCTTCCAGCCCCGTGCCCATACCCAAGCCCCCCGGTTATCTGATCTGGCACAGTTGGATGATGCGACTTTTAGAAAGGTCTTTTCAGGATCGCCCGTGAAACGTACTGGAAGGAATAGAATGCTGAGGAATATTCTGATTGCTCTGGGCAATAGTGGCAATGTTTCTAAGAGTGCAGAGATACAGGGGTTTCTGAACGAAGAAGACCCGTCTGTGCAGGAAGCTGCAAGATGGGCCTTGGGGAAATTAAACTAACTTTTCCAAGCTTCGACAGGTGGGCTTATCACCTTAAGCCAGAGGGGAGCCAAGGCGTTTACTGTTTGCGAACAAAGACCCAATTGTCTGTGTCGGAAAGAACGTCTTGGTAAATATACCCATCAGTGGTGAATTTTTTGAGTTCTTCCGGTTGCTCAAGACGGTTTTCGATCATAAACCGCGCCATGGCCCCTCGCGCCCGTTTAGCAAAAAGCCCGATCACTTTGGTGACCCCTTGTTTTTCTTCTTTAAAGATTGGGGTAATCACTCGTGTTTTTAAGGCCTTAGCCTTCACAGCTTTGAAGTACTCATTTGATGCTAAATTGATCACCGCTGGCTCAGGATGATTTGTTACTATTTGATCCAAAGACTTTGCTAATTTATCTCCCCAGAAATCATATAGGTCACCCCCTTGGGGATTGGCGAGTCGACTACCCATCTCAAGACGGTAGGGTTGGATCAAATCCAGGGGCCTTAACAGGCCATATAGACCGGAGAGAATACGCAGGTGGTCTTGGGCGTAGATCAAATCATCTTGGTTTAAGCTTGAAGCGTCAAGCCCTGTGTAGGTGTCCCCATTAAAGGCCAATGCAGCTTGTTTAGGGTTTTCGATATCTCCCTTAAGCGTAAAACCTTTAAACCGTTGATGATTAAGCTGGGCCAAATTATCACTTAATTTCATCAACCGTTGCAGCTCACCGAGGCTTAATTTTTGCGCAACTTTCACCAATGAAGCCGTTTCTTTGGGGAAAATAGGTTCAGAACTTGGAAGGGGGGCATCCAGGGGGGAGAAGTCTAGCTTCTTAGCAGGAGAAATCAGGGCCAGCATTTATAAGGTTCTCAAATTAAGTTTAGAAGAACTTTAATATAGCTGGCCCTATATAGAAATAAACCCCCCTTTGGAAAGGGTGAGTCTTATTGGTAATAACCAACACTTAAAATAAGGTCGTCGATATTTTGAGTCATCAGGACCTTGTCGGTAGGTAAGCCGGTAAGAGGGTTTTTGTATTTATAGGTTATTTCCCCTTTATCTTTGGTCTGTGCCATATCAACAATTTCCTGGATAAACAATTTTCCTTCGGCATCTTGGAAACTCAGGCCGCTGTTGCCAATGTGTTGAGGTAGGAAGGGGTGGGTATGAACCGTGCCATCGCGACCAAAAGTGATCACAAACAGGTCACGGTCTACATAATCGCCATTCGTCTTGTTGAAAATTGGGAAACAATCTCTGCCAAATGTTTGATAAGCCGTAACGGCTGCATTAAGGAGTTGTTCGGCATCTTGGGCACTTCCTCGATATGCCACTTTGACCTCGGCTTCATAATTTGAAACAAAAGTCCGTAAGTTTCCTGAAACCTGATGGATTGTCTGGGTTGCGCTGTTTAGAGAGTCCGCAGTTTCGTTGGCATCAGCAGCGACACCTTGGAGTTGCTCGCTCACACCGCGAACATTCTCATCGACATCGTTCATTTGTTTCTCAGCGGTGCCCAGTTCTTGTTGAATCCCCTTAACGCGCGATTCAATTTCTGCCGTCGCATTCGCTGTCCGGTCTG
Source organism: uncultured Thalassospiraceae bacterium (assembly GCA_965368165.1). Lineage (GTDB taxonomy): Bacteria > Pseudomonadota > Alphaproteobacteria > Rhodospirillales > JAPHRK01 > JAPHRK01. The sequence goes on from CBDULT010000013.1 coordinate 113,848, forward strand.
AAAGGCTTTTCACCTCACTGGCAACCACGGCAAACCCTTTGCCCGCATCGCCAGCGCGTGCAGCTTCGATTGTTGCGTTTAAAGCCAGCAAATTAGTTTGTTGTGCAATGCCTTTGATCTCGTTTCCAAGGTTGGCAATCCCTTCAGCCAACTCCGCCAGTTGAACGACCGTTTTGTTGGCTGCCGTCGATTTTATCTGCGCTTCTTTCGCTGCTTCGGAAGAGGTGCCTATTTGTTGGACGAGAGTACGAAGGTTTATGGCTTCTGCTTCGGTATCTGCACCTCCGTTAACGGCTGTGTTCAGAGTATCCCCCATATTGTCTAGACTATTAAGCGACTCTTCAACACCCGAGGAAAACTCAACGGTCTTGCCCTCGAGGTCTTTAAAGGACTCATCTTTTGAGGCTTGAAGGCCTGATTGAGCGCGTTTGATTTTGCGCTTAGCCGCCATCTTGTCGCCAAGCTTTTTAACACTTTCGGCTAAAGCTGAGAGCGCGCCATTGGCTGAAATGCCACTGGTATCGTAATCGCCATCAGTGAAGGCATCGATGATTTTTTGTATCTCTGCGATGTCAGTTGGCGATACATTCCCGCCAACCGGTTCATGGTTGTCTTCAGACATATGTGTCTCCCAAGACCCTGTTAAATTTTTTGAATTTGTTTGGTATTTTATTGTTTGTATGCAGAACAATATACGGCGAAGTCAAATATAAATCAATATTGGGAGGTATTAAGTATAATATAACTTTAAAATAGCAAATAAATTGGTGATCCCGACAGGATTCGAACCTGTGACCCCCAGATTAGGAAAGGGTGAAAAACGTCTAAAGTGTTGTTATAAAAAGGATAAAATTTTCCATCTGGCATTTCTAAATAAATATCAATACCTTAAAGATACGTTGTGTCACTTTTCTTGGTCACGTTTGATAAAAGGACACGCTTCATTCGTCACATTTTGGAAGTAGCAGTTATGGACGATATAAAGCTTTATCACTATACGTCTATTGAAACGCTTGCTTTGATTTTAAAGCATCGAACACTTCGTTTTAATCGTCTTGATAAAGTTAATGACCCTCAAGAAGAAAAGAGTTTTACTCAAGAGGTCGCAAGAAAAAGTCAATTCGTTTCATGCTGGACTAAGAACCCTGAAGAAAGTCTTCCTATGTGGTTTTTATATGCTTCTGGTGCTCAGGGAGTAAGAATAGAAGCAACGGAGGGAACATTGCTTTGCCAAGGCTTTCAATCAGAGGTATATGTGAAAATTAGTGATTTTTCTGGCTTTGAGATGGAAAATGCAGACGGCCCATTGTTTAAATACATTAAAATAAATTATGATGGCCCTAAACAATCTGAACATAGCAATTTCACTCTTCGCGATAATTCACTTGGCAAAGCCCCAACTAAAGAAGAGTTTCTAACAAATGTTGATTGGGTTGAGCATAAGTCAGCGTATTGGCAATATGAAGCCGAATATCGTCTCGCAATTAATGCAATTGGCTCTAGTTGGTCGATATCTAAAAGTGAAAAATTTTTAGAGGGTTTACCCGAAAAGTTAGATTTATCTTTGCCGATTGATTTTTTTAAGCACTTTTGCATAACTCTAGGGCCTAAAGTTTCTGATGCTCAAAGAATAATCGTTGCATCGCTTTTAAATGAGCATGTAGATGACTTTGATTTAGCTAACCGTCTAAAATCAAGTGATATTGAAATTAGGTAATAACAATTAATTATTTTAAATAAAATGGTGTCCCCGAGAGGATTCGAACCTCCGACCCTCAGATTCATACCAGCTACGACTTTCGCCGCCACCGCGAGCTTCGCGGCTTTGTGGTCTGGACTTTCTCTTTGCCTTATCCTGAAAGGACTTAGGCACCGCCCGTCAAGTCTCTGCACCTTCCCGAAAAGGATTTCGGGCTTGGCTCAGGATTACCAGTTTAAAGGCTTCCCTGAGTTTGAGCGGATTCATTAAGGCGTTTCTATCCTTAATGCCCAATTTCTCACTAGGAATCTGATGCTCTATCCTGCTGAGCTACGGGGACACACCAGAAAAGCTTGTACCCAAAAATGTGACGGGATGTCAAAGGATAGTCTCATTATGTGACACAGGCATCCGTTACATAAATAAAATGTGCAGTTAAGTCATTGCCATTAAATAAGAAATGGGCGACCCATTCGGGATTAGGAATCTGGTGCTCTATCCTGCTGAGCTACGGGACCGTTAAGCGCTATATACCGGGTTCCAAAGAGCAAAACAACTCAATTACAGGCGGATCCAATCCCTTAAGGTGTTGCCGAGGGAATCAGTGAGGGTGGCGAGGTCTTGTTGGTCAATTGTGAAAGCTGGGGTGAGGTAAATGATATCGCCAAAAGGCTGAATCCATACGTTATCTTCTAAAAAATGTTGGGCGAGCCAACCAACTTTACGAAGCCGCTCAACTTGCACCACACCAATGGCCCCTTTAGTTCGTACATCAAGGATGCCGGGCAGGGAGCGACAAGGCTCTAAGGCGTCGGCGAGTTTTTCTTCTAACTCAACAGCTTGCCTTAACCTTGGTTCTCTTTCAAACAGGTCAATTGATGCATTTGCCGCCGCACAGGCCAAAGGGTTGGCCTGATAAGTGGGGCCATGCATCAGAGCGGCTTGATAGCTATCTGTATAAAATGCTTGGTAAACCTCTTCGCTGGCGACTGTCGCTGCCAAGGTAATTGCGCCACCTGTCAAGGCTTTGCCAATGCACATAATGTCAGGGGTGATGTCTGCTTGATTACAGGCAAACATGGACCCGGTACGCCCAAACCCGGTCATGATTTCGTCGGCAATGAACAACAGGCCATGCTTTTTGGTTATGGAATAGATAGCGGCGAGGGTTTTCCCATCGTGAAACTTCATGCCCCCGGCCCCTTGCACCAAGGGTTCGATGATGACGCCAGCAATTTGGCTTCTGTTTTTTTTCAAAAAAGCATCAAACTCGATGATTTCCTCTTTTGTCCGGGGCAGGTCAACGATGAACTGTTGCGGAAGGATGCCCTTGAATAGGCTATGCATCCCTTCTTCCGGGTCACAAACTGACATGGCCCCAATGGTGTCACCGTGGTAACCGAAGTTAAAAGAGACAAACCGGCTCCGCCCCTCTTCACCTTTGTTGATCCAATATTGTAGTGCCATTTTAAGGGAGACATCAATGGCAACGGAGCCTGAGTCGGCGAAGAAGACGTGGTTTAGGTCGCCTGGTAGGAGCAGGCTTAGGCGTTTTGCCAGGGTCATGGCGGGCTCATGGTTGAACCCCCCCAGCATCACATGGGGCATGGTTTTGAGCTGAGCTTCAATGGATTTAGTAATGTGGGGATGGTTGTACCCATGGCACGCCGTCCACCAGGAACCAATCCCGTCTACCAACTCTCGACCATCAGATAAGGTGATTCGTGAGCCGCTGGTGGCTACAGCGGGTAATGCCAGAGGGGCTCGCTTCATCTGGGTGTAAGGGAGCCAAACGTGCTCTTGGCCTTGTTGATACCAGTGTGGCAGGGTGTCTTTACTTTTTTTACTCATGGTAAAAGTTTGTTTCCGTGCTTTCATCGGGGAAGTTGCTTCGTTACAAAGTGCGCACCGAGAGTCAAGTTTAGGATACAAATTGGTGATTAATTCTCTAGAGGCCATGGTTGCGGATAAGTTGAATAAAATCGATGCCCGGAATCTCCGCCGACAGCTCAAAGAGACGGAACGTTTCGACCATGCGATTATTCATCGGGGAGGCACAGAAGCAATTTCCTTTTGTTGCAACGATTATCTCAACCTCTCTACCCACCCAGAAGTTAAAGCCGCAGCCCAGACGGCTTTTGATAAGTTTGGCTTAGGCTCAGGGGCCTCACGACTTGTAACAGGCAATAGCTCCCTTAACAGTGACGTAGAGCAACGCCTCGCGCGGATAAAAGGCACGGAATCTGCCTTGGTCTTTGGTAGTGGCTACCTTGCCAATATGGGAATTATACCCGCTTTGATAGGGCCAGAAGACCTTATTGTTATGGACGAGTTGTCTCATGCCTGTATGCATGGAGGGGCGCAGCTCAGTGGGGCTAAGATTATCCGTTTCAAACATAATGATCTTTCAGATTGCCGCCGCCTACTCGAGATCAACCGAAGTGATTTTGAAAATTGTTTAATGCTTACAGAAGGGGTGTTTAGCATGGATGGTGACCTTGCTCCCTTGGCGGGACTCTCTGATCTGGCAAAAAAATTTGATACTTGGTTGATGACTGATGATGCCCACGGCCTTGGAGTTTTAGGGGGTGGTCGGGGCACGGTGAGCCATTGGGGAACGGGAGTTGATGTTCCTTTGCAAATGGGCACCCTTTCTAAAGCCGTGGGGGCTTATGGGGGCTACATTTGCGCGTCTCAAAAGGTGATTGATTTTTTGGTTAATCGAGCACGGACGGTAATTTTTACCACAGGTTTGCCGCCTGCTGTGCTTGCTGGGGCGGCAAAGTCATTAGAGATAATCGAAAGGGATAGGTCATTAACCGAACGTCCGGTTGAGAGAGCGAGGCTGTTTACTTCTCTTTTAGGCTTGCCCGAGGCGGAAAGCTCAATCGTGCCAATTGTGCTTGGTGATGAGGAAAGAACATTAAAAGCATCGTCACAATTAGAGAAAGAGGGGTTTCTTATTACCGCTATTCGCCCCCCAACGGTGCCGGAAGGAACGGCTCGGTTGCGCCTTACTTTTTGTGCAGACCATAAGGAAGAAGATATCAGACGGCTTGCGGGCCTCATTAAAGGAATGGGATTGGTTTCATGAGTGCCTTTTTTATTACCTCTAGCGGAACCGGGGTTGGCAAAACTCTCGTCACGGCTTCCTTATGTCATCAACTAAGGCGAAAGGGTGAAGTGGTTGAAGCCTTAAAACCAGTGATTAGCGGGTTTGATCTGGGAAGTGATACTCATGTTTTGCTTGAAGCCCTTGGGAGGGAACCGACACCTGAAGCCATTAACCAAATGTCCCCTTGGCGCTTTGCCGCCCCTTTGTCGCCGGATATGGCTGCGAAGCGAGAAGGCCGCGAAATCGATTTTTCTGCTCTTACCCATTTTTGCCAAGATAAAATTCATACGTCTAAAGGGACGGTACTCATCGAAGGTGTTGGCGGGGTAATGGTTCCTTTGACTGCAAAGGAAACTGTCCTTGATTGGGTTGGGGCTCTCAACATCCCGACCTTGCTGGTTATCGGTAGTTATCTTGGTAGCCTTTCTCATGCCTTAACGGCGACTCATGCGCTAAAATCTGCAGGAATTGAAATCATGGCAATGATTGTTTCAGAATCTATAGAGAGCGCAGTACCTCCTGAAGAAACGGCGAAGACCTTAAGTAATTTCCTCGCGGATATTCCGGTTATCCTTCTTCCACGCCTACAGCAAGAAAGAAAACCATGGGAAGGCTTGCCAGATTTAATGCACTTATTAAGTCGGGGTTAAACAAAAAAATGGCCAGGAAGGTTAATTCCTGACCATCATTTAGAGTCTGACTTAGCTTAGAACTCAATACGCTCGATGCCTTCGAAGGAGATTTCTTCTCCGGTATCCAGATCAACAACGGTCCCGCTGGAGCCGTCAGTAATTTCGAGATAAGCGTTTTCATCGCTTGGCTCGATGGTATATGTGGTGGTTGTTCCGTCAATATTATCAACATTTACGGTCCAGCCTAATTCACCTCCGTCGCTTTGGCCATCCGAACCACCCAATGAAAGTGTATCCCAGCCATTGCCACCAGAAATCTGGTCTTTGCCATCGCCTTCATTCCAGATGAATAGATCATTGCCTTCACCGCCATCCAATCGGTCATTACCTGTGCCACCAACAATAACGTCGTCACCAGCAGAGCCCGTGATGTTGTCATGTCCGGCACCGCCGTCGATGCTAGAAACATCGGTCAGGGTGG
>CBDULT010000014.1:0-118477 GCA_965368165.1 uncultured Thalassospiraceae bacterium
CAGCGGAGCTAAACTTAATGGAGCCGACCTCAGCGGAGCTAAACTTAATGGAGCCGACCTCAGCGGAGCTAAACTTAATGGAGCCAATCTGGACAGAGCTGTGTTGAAATGTGCTGTTTTTACAAATGCCGACCTCAAGGGAACTAAAAATCTGACGCAAGAGCAAGTAGATGGCATCCGGTTTGATCTGGAACACCCGCCCAAGCTGCCCGAACAGGACCCGCTGTTGAAACTGCCTGAAGATGGGAAGTTGTAAAAGAAATAAGGTCACTAGTGCTACTCCCCCCATTCCACCAACATCGTGCGGCAATAGGGACTCGCTGGTTTTCGTTTCTGACCAAGTTTCACTACTGGTTGGTTATTCTTTAGACTCATAGAGTAAATATTTGAGTTTTCTGATATTTACCTCAGCAATTGCCTTTTTACTCCCAAAACTCCCATACTTTCCCTTGTTCTTAAGGGTCATTCGCCATACACTCCGCCACTGTAAAAATACCCAAGAAATCTAAGGCGCACCTATGGCTGATGATATTGCCGCGATGAGTTTTGAAGAGGCTCTTGCTGAGTTAGAGACGATTGTTCGTCAATTGGAAAACGGGCAAGGCAAGCTTGATGACGCGATCCATGCTTATGAGCGGGGGGCTGAGCTTAAAAAGCATTGCGAAGCTAAGCTGAAAGAGGCCAAAGCCAAGGTGGAAAAAATTTCGCTCACTGCAGAGGGCGTGGCGACCGCTACCCCAGTAAATACTGAATAGGAGCGCCGTGCCTTGACCACCCCTTTGAAGCAAGCTTTGGCTCAAACAGCCAAGGCCATGGATGAGATTCTTGAAGACCTAATCCCTGAATCGACTGCTGCTGAAGCCCGCCTGATCGAAGCCATGCGTTATTCAAGCCTTGATGGTGGCAAACGCATTCGTCCTTTTTTGGTGATCCAAAGTGCCAATCTTTTCAACGTGGCTGAGCGAAGCTCCCTTCGGGTTGCTGCCGCCATTGAGATGATCCATTGCTACTCGCTTATCCATGACGACCTTCCTGCCATGGACGACGATGATTTGCGCCGAGGCCGTCCGTCCAACCATAAACAATTTGATGAAGCCACGGCCATTCTTGCGGGTGATGCGCTGTTAACCCAGGCCTTTGAAATTTTGGCCCATGAAGATACCCATGATGACCCCGCCGTGCGTTGCCAGTTGGTCACGGCCCTTTCAAAGGCCGCAGGACGCCATGGGATGGTCGGCGGGCAGATGATTGATCTGGTTTCCGAAGATCACACCCTCGGGGTGGATGAAGTCACGAGACTACAGAGGCTGAAAACGGGTTGCTTGATTGCTTTTTCTTGCGAAGCGGGTGGCATTTTGGGCAAAGCCCCAGAGCAGGTGAAGCACGCCTTACACAACTATGCTCACGACCTCGGGCTGGCCTTCCAAATTTCTGATGACCTGCTCGATGTGGTGGGCGATGAGAAAGAAGTTGGCAAGACTTTAGGCAAAGATGCGGAGGCTGGAAAGGCGACCTTCGTTTCCTTGCTTGGTATTGATCGAGCGCGAAGCCAGGCCAATATGTTGGCTGAGCAAGCCTGTAACCATCTTGATATTTTTGAAGAAAAATCCGACTTACTTAAAAATTTAGCCCGTTATGTGGTAGAACGAAGTAATTGAGACCGAAGCAAGGCCACAAAGTGGCCCGCCAATTGTTTGGCGTGAGCCAGGGTTTAAGGGATATTCCCTACACCTAATGTGGTGCTTGACCGAAGATTGATTTTTAATCAATCGCAAAAGAGATACGGAGTAAGAAGAGTTTGAACGCCGACCAACCAAATACGCCCCTGTTGGATGGGATCGCCTCACCGGAAGATTTACGTAAACTGCCGGAAGAAAAACTGCGCCCATTAGCCGACGAGTTGCGGGATGAATTGGTTCGCACCGTGTCTTATACGGGCGGGCATCTCGGGGCCAGCCTTGGGGTTGTCGAGTTGACGGTTGCTCTCCATCACATTTTTAAAACACCGACAGATAAAATAATTTGGGATGTGGGGCACCAGGCTTACCCCCATAAAATCCTTACGGGGCGGCGCGACAAAATGCGCACCTTGCGTCAACCAGAAGGCCTGTCAGGCTTTACCAAACGTGATGAAAGCGAATATGACCCCTTTGGGGCCGGGCATAGTTCCACATCAATCTCTGCTGGGTTAGGCATGGCTGAAGCCAACCGTCTGAGCGGTAAAGAGAACGACCATGTGGTCGCCGTGATCGGTGATGGCTCTATGAGTGCGGGCATGGCCTATGAGGCGATGAACAACGCAGGTTCCATGGATACGCGGCTGACGGTAATCCTCAACGATAACGATATGTCCATAGCGCCACCAACTGGTGCTATGAGTGCTTATCTTTCCCGGTTGATTTCAACCAAGGCCTATGGCTCCATTCGGACTGCCGCCAGTGAGTTGGCTAAGAAATTCCCACGTTCGATTGAAGAAGCTGCCCGCAAGGCGGAAGAATATGCGCGCGGTATGGTGACGGGCGGAACCCTGTTTGAAGAACTCGGTTTCTTCTATGTCGGTCCCATTGATGGTCATAATCTTGATCACCTGTTGCCTGTACTAAAAAACATTCGGGATTATCCGATCCCTACACCGATCTTGCTTCATGTGGTGACCCACAAGGGCCATGGCTATGAACATGCTGAAAATGCCACTGATAAGTATCATGGTGTTGGCAAATTTAATGTGGTGACGGGCGAGTTGCAAAAAGCCAAGGCCAACGCCCCAAGCTACACCTCTGTCTTTGCCGAGTCCTTGGTCAAAGAAGCCGAAAAAGATGATAAAATTTTGGGTATCACGGCGGCCATGCCTGCCGGAACGGGGCTTGATAAGTTTGCTGAGAAATTCCCAAACCGTTTCTATGATGTGGGTATCGCTGAACAGCATGCGGTGACTTTCGCTGCTGGTTTAGCTTGTGAAGGGTATAAGCCCTTCACCGCAATTTATTCGACCTTCCTGCAACGGGCATATGATCAAGTGGTCCATGACGTTGTTTTACAAAAACTCCCTGTGCGCTTCGCCATAGATCGGGCTGGGCTTGTGGGGGCTGATGGTTCGACCCATGCCGGTTCTTTTGATATCGGCTTTCTGGCCTCGCTCCCCAATATTGTTTTAATGGCGGCGGGTGACGAAGCCGAATTGGTTCATATGGTCGCAACTGCGACGGCCCTTGATGACTGTCCCAGTGCGTTCCGGTTCCCCCGTGGCGAAGGGGTTGGCGTTGATATTCCTGATGTGGGCGTTCCTTTGGAAATCGGTAAAGGGCGTATTTTGCAAGAAGGAACCTCTGTTGCCTTGCTGTCATTTGGTACCCGCCTGAAAGAAACCCTCAAAGCGGCTGAAGAGCTTAATGCTCGTGGATTATCAACCACCGTCGCTGATGCCCGTTTTGCCAAACCTCTTGACCATGACATGGTCAAACGCCTGGCAACAAATCATGAAATTTTGGTGACCATCGAAGAAGGTGCTATTGGCGGCTTTGCCACCCAAGTAGTTCATTATTTAGCCCAGGAAGGGTTGCTTGATGGGCATCTCAAATTCCGCCCTATGACTTTGCCCGATACTTTCCAGCCCCACGATGCGCCAGATGCTCAATACAAAACGGCGGGGCTAACGGGTTCAGATATCGTCACCACCGTTCTCACAGCCCTTGGGCGAGACAGCCAAACACAGCGCGCCTGATAAAAAAAGGGGAGAGGGGCCTAATGGCAAAGATCGCCAAAACACGGCTTGACCAGCTTCTCGTCGATAGGGGCTTGGTGGAAAATCGTTCCAAGGCCCAGGCTCTTGTTATGGCGGGCAACGTCTATAGTGACACCAAACGCATGGATAAAGCCGGGCAACAAGTCCGCCCTGATATCCCCCTCGAAATTAAAGGACAAGAACACCCCTGGGTTTCCCGTGGGGGTCTTAAGCTGGTCAAAGGCTTAGAGGAATTCAATGTCGACGTGACTGATAAAATTTGTCTCGATGTTGGAGCCTCAACGGGTGGCTTTACCGATGTTTTACTCACCAATGGTGCCGCCAAGGTCTATGCCGTAGATGTGGGCCACGGGCAGTTGGCCTGGAAAATTCGTCAAGATGAGCGGGTTGTGGTGATGGAACGCTTTAATGCCCGCCATATTAGCTCTGATGACCTGCCTGACCCCATTGATATTATTGTTTGTGATGCCAGTTTTATTGGACTTGAAACCATTCTTCCGGCCCCGATGTCCCTTGCAGCCCCGGGCGCAACTATCCTTGCTTTGATCAAGCCCCAGTTTGAGGTTGGCAAAGGGCGGGTGGGCAAAGGGGGGGTGGTGCGGGAGCCTGAGCTTCATCAAGAGGTTTGCGACCGCATCCAAGCTTGGTTAGCTCAACTCCCCGGTTGGACTGTTTTGGGGATTACTGAGAGCCCGATTAAAGGGCCAGAAGGAAATATTGAGTTCTTAATTTGTGGAAAAATACTCTAAAGCTTCCCTGAATTTTTCAATAATTTTGTCATCGGTCTCTTTGTTAAAAGCAGCATAAAGTGGCTTTGAGAGTTCATGGAGAGGAAATATGGGGATAAGGGTGTTGGGCTTAATCCCCAACTGTTTTATCCGATAATCCATAGAGTTCCGATCACTTGCCATGAGATCGGCTCTTCCTCGTATAAGCATGTTAATGCCGAGATTTTCAGATCGGATGCCTGTGACTGAAATACCACGCGCTTTTAAGTAGCTGGTTTTGACATCCTTGAGAAGCCCAACCACCTGATATTTGTTTAAATCATCAAAGCTTCCAATTTTTATATCCCCTCGGTCTGCTCGGCGATAAAGGTGGACGTCGAACCCAACGATTTCGCCAACCCATTTGAATGCTTTTTCCCGCTTGTCGGTACGGGCCATGGAGAAAATAAGGGTGTTTGGTGTTTTTTCGGCAATAGTATAGGCCCGGGCCCAAGGGTATATGTTGATTTTAGGGGATATGTTTAGGTGGGCAAAAATTTGTTCAGCCCGGTCAACTGCAATGCCCTTAACCTGACCGTCTTCCTCAAAGCTAAAAGGAGGAAAATAAGAGGTTACCACATTGATTTTGCTTAAGTCATTTGCCTGGAGGGGTGTTGTACCAAAAACGAGGGTACAGAAAAATAGTAAACCAGAAAGTACTTTTCGGAATAGGCTGCTTGTCTTTTTCATTATTCTTATTTCTTCCTGGCAACTATATTTTATTGGCCTCTTGGGGAGGCTAGTTTCAACCTAAGAAGAAGAGGGGGCGTATTCAAGGCTCTCCTGCATTGCGATCATTTAAATGATCTTTTTTACGAATTTTTGCCATCTGCTGCTTGTGCAACCTGAGGGCTTTGCCGCAATCTTTGCAAGTTGGCAGGCGACACGTTTTACAGGCTTTGCTTTTTACCATCGCTCTTTAACCGCACTGCCCACGATGACGCAGCAAGTGGTCTGCCAAGGTGCAGGCCATCATGGCTTCAGCAACGGGAACGCCTCTGATACCAACACAAGGGTCATGGCGACCTTTGGTTATGACCTCGACATTTTCATTGCGGATATTGATGCTCTTGCGGGGCGTGAGAATAGAACTGGTCGGTTTAATCGCCACCCGAACCACGATATCCTGCCCGGTGGAGATCCCCCCAAGAATTCCCCCCGCTTTGTTGGAGAGGAAATTGAGCTGATTGCCTTCCATGCGCATTTCATCAGCATTCTCTTCGCCTGTGAGTTCCGCAGCTTCAAACCCCGCGCCAATTTCAACCCCTTTAACGGCATTAATACTCATCATAGCTTTGGCGAGGTCGGCATCGATTTTATCATAGACGGGAGACCCTAGGCCAACCGGAACCCCCGAAGCGACAATCTCTAGGACGGCACCAACCGAAGAACCTTTTTTCCGAATATCATCCAGGTAAACTTCCCAATCGTTTGCCGCTTGTGGGTCCGGGCACCAAAAAGGGTTGTTCTCTGTTTCTGCCCAATCCCAATTATGGCGATTGATCTCTTCACTTCCCATTTTAACCAAAGCACCGCGAATAGAGATACCATCCCCGAGAACCTTACGGGCAATGGCCCCCGCCGCTACCCGCATTGCCGTTTCTCGCGCACTGGAGCGTCCGCCACCGCGATAATCGCGGGTGCCATATTTTTTAAAATAGGTGTAATCGGCATGACCGGGACGAAATTGCTCTTTGATCTCGCCGTAATCTTTAGACCGCTGGTCGGTATTCTCAATGAGCAAGCCGATGGGCGTGCCCGTGGTTTGGCCTTCAAAAACTCCAGAAAGGATTTTAACTTTGTCGGCTTCTTGGCGTTGGGTAACAAATTTGGATTGCCCGGGACGACGACGGTCCAGGTAAAATTGAATATCTTCTTCGCTTAGGGCAATTTGCGGGGGGGTGCCGTCGACAATGCAGCCGATAGCGGGGCCATGGCTTTCACCAAAGGTGGTGAAGCGAAAGAGATGTCCAAAGCTGTTTCCCGCCATTTTTCTAAGACCTTAAGCTACCGAAATATCCGGGGCATCAACCGCTTTCATACCGACTACATGGTAACCGCAGTCAACGTGATGGGTTTCACCCGTAACACCGGAAGAGAGATTGCTGAGCAGATACAATCCTGCCCCCCCTACATCTTCGAGAGTCACATTGCGCCGCTGAGGAGAGTTATATTCGTTCCATTTAAGGATATAGCGGAAGTCACCAATGCCGGAGGCTGCCAGTGTTTTCATTGGGCCAGCAGAAAGGGAATTTACCCGAATGCCATCTTTTCCCAAGTCTTCGGCAAGATAACGTACAGAAGCTTCGAGAGCCGCTTTAGCAACACCCATGACGTTGTAATGAGGCATTACCCGCTCTGCGCCGTAATAGGTCAGGGTGGCAAGGCTGCCGCCATCTTTCATTAAGGGGGCGGCGTGTTTGCAAACAGCCGTAAAGGAGTAGCAGGAAATATCCATGGTCTGCTTGAAGTTTTCCCGGCTGGTGTCAACGTAACGGCCTTTAAGCTCTTCTTTGTCAGAGTAAGCAATAGCATGGAGAACAAAATCTAGTTTCCCCCACTTTTTCTCCAACTCGGCAAAGACGTTGGCAACGTCGTCATCCTGGTTAACATCACAAGGGAGCAAGATGTCGCTGCCGAGTGATTCTGCTAAGGGTTTGACTCGTTTCAGGAGTGCGTCTCCTTGATATGTAAAAGCGAGTTCTGCCCCTTGAGCGTGAACGGCCTGTGCAATGCCCCAAGCAATAGAGCGATTGTTGGCGACCCCCATGATTAAGCCTTTTTTACCAGCCATCAATTGAGTTGAGTCGGTCATGCCTGCATCATCCTTTTTATCTTCGAGTTAATCACCATGCAGGAGGCCCACGAAAAGCGGATATGGTGTACCCCCCCAAACTTTGAGCGCATCCTACACTATGGATAGTAGTGGCAACAAGACACCCTTTGCGATTAATAATTTACTTATTTTATGACGATTATACTATAGTTTCAAAAAAGGGAGGGTCGTCAGCCAAAATGACAAGTGAAACCAAAGAAGTAGAGAATAGTCAATCAGTCCCCCAAGATGTGGTAAATTTGTCTTTGGAGTTGGCCAAAGGTGTTTGGCAACGTTTCCAAGAGGACCGATGTCTGCGGGTTGCAGCTTCATTGAGCTATACTTCTTTGTTGGCCTTGGTCCCCTTTATGGCGATCTTCTTTGCTATGCTATCGGCATTCCCGGTTTTTGAAGGTGTCCGTGAGCAAATCCAAACCTTTATGTTCGAGAACTTTATCCCCTCGTCTGGGGCGGTTGCAGGTGAATATTTAGATAAATTTATGGCAAATACAGGCAAGCTTACGGCCGTAGGTAGTGTCGGTCTTGCCGTGACCGCTCTTATGATGCTGGCAACCATCGAATCTGCCCTCAATGTTATTTTCAGAGTGCCTGTCCTGCGAGGGCTTGTACCGCGATTCCTTGTTTATTGGGCTCTGGTGACCCTTGGGCCAATGCTGCTGGGGGCCAGCCTTTCGCTTTCAACATACCTTTTTGCCATGACCAAGTTTGTAGGTGTGGACATGACAGAAACATTCGGTGGTTATATCGCCCAAGCTTTGCCCTCGGTGATGGTCATGGTGGCTTTTTCCCTAATCTATTTGGTTATACCCAATAAGCGTGTTCGAATTCGACACGCAATTGCCGGAGGCTTTACGGCAGGGTTGCTTTTCACACTTTTGCGGACGTGGTTTGGGGCTTTTGTCGCAGGCGGTAGTGCCTACACGACTATTTATGGGGCCATGGCAACAATCCCCGTCTTTCTTGTCTGGATGTATCTCACGTGGTCGGTTGTGTTGATTGGGGCGGTGTTAACGGCTGTTCTAGGGGAAAGTTGGCAAAACAGAGTGGCTAAAGCCGCCGAAGAGCGTCCTATTCCCCGCCTGGAACATGCCCTCAAGCTCCTCGGAATTCTTCATTCTGCTAGTTTGGTCGATGGCTCTGCCCTGACAACCGTGGATGTGGCTGAGAAGGCGGAAACAAAAGAAGCGGCTTCTGACAATATTCTTGCAGCCTTACTGCTTGGAAAGTTCGTCGAAAAAACCCAAGAGGATAAGTGGGTCCTTTCTCGGAACCTAGAAACAGCCACTCTTTACGACCTGTGCACAGCCATGGAAATCATCCAGCCCCACCCGGTTAATGAAAACGATCAAGGGACTGTTGCAGAGATGATGAAAGTTTCAGATGAAAGTCGGAAAGATCAACTTGGAATGGTTTTAACAAAGATCGTTCCCTAAAAACCCACTTGAATAATAAGGTTAAAAATTGTGCAAAAATAAATACTTAAATTGATATAGATCAAATAACTCACTAAAATAGTCGGATATAAGCATCTCATTGATATTTACCTTATAAAGGGAGAAAAAAATGAGAAAGACTGAAAGCTACCGCCGCCATCATGAAGAGTTGCGTAACCTCATTGCGGAGATAGAAGCAATGTTAAAGGTTGGAAATGTTGATGATAACCTTGATGCGGTCTCTGGAGTTATTCGCCGGTTATTTGGAAAATTTGGCACCCATTTAGCGATTGAAGATAAGGCCTTTTACCCGAAAGCGATAGCTGCCCCCGACAAAAGTTTAAGTGCCCTCGCCCAACAATTTCAAGATGAAATGGGGCCGATTAGTGTGCAGTTCGAAGCCTACCGGAAAAAGTGGCCAGGCCCTCTTGCCATTTCGCGCGACATTCCAACTTTTGTAAATGAAACCAATCAAATGATAGTCGCCTTTAAGTATCGTTTAGACCGCGAAGAAAATGAACTTTACGAACTCTATGACAAAGTCGCGTAGGTATCGGATAAATGCCAGAATTCTCAAAAGAGAAAATTCAAGCTGGGTTAGGTAAGGGACAATTTTTCCTCCTTTACCAACCTCGCTTCGATCTATATCGACAAGCTGCAGTCTGCGCGGAGGCTTTGGTGCGTTGGGATCACCCTGAACTCGGCGTTGTCTCTCCCATAAAATTTATTGAGCCAGCCGAAAAGCTTGGACTGATTGAGGCTTTGGGGGAATGGGTGTTGGGAGCTGCGCTTGAGACTTTGTCCTCGTGGCACTCCCGTGGGTTTAAGATTGAGGTTTCTGTGAATGTCTCGCCTGAACAGTTAACATCTGACTTCCCGAATATGGTGCGATCTGGTCTCGAAAAAAATCGCCTATTACCTCATTTTTTAGAATTAGAAATTACCGAAAGTGTTTTGATCTCTCCTGATATGCGTCAGGTGATAGAAGAAATTATGTCCCTCGGAGTGGGTATTTCAATTGATGACTTTGGGACCGGGCACTCATCCTTGGCTTACTTGCGTCATTTCAACGCCAAATCTCTTAAAGTAGATGGGAGCTTTTTGCATGACACACCCGGAGACTTGAACGGTTGCATGCTGCTTAATTCGATTATTCGGCTGGGTCATGGTTTGGGAATGAAAGTTGTCTGCGAAGGAGCAGAGACCCACGAACAGATTGAATTGATAGAGCTGGCACAGGCAGATCAGGTTCAAGGTTATGCTATTTCCAGGCCGATTTCAGAGGAAGATTTAATTAGTAATTTTCATAACCCTGAGCTCAGCAAACTTGCTGGCTAAAGTTTAACCTTCTTCCTCTTATGGACCATTTTTTTGCCTTCTTTTCGTTCAAAGAAGTCGATCAAGTCATTGTCTTGTGGATTCGGCAGGGTGATGTGGAGGGTGATGAATTGGTCACCGATGGTGCCGTCGTCTTTTTTGATCCCCTTGCCTTTGAGGCGGAGTTTAGCTGTGGTGTTGGCATAGCGGGGAACGTCGACGCTGACTTTTCCTTTCAGGGTCTCAACCTGTACCTTCCCTCCAAGAACCACGGTTTTTAGGGGAACCGTTGCATCTAAGTAAACATCTCCGTCTTCTATGGTAAACCGATCTGAAGGGGTAACGGTGATTTCGATCAAGGCGTCACCAGCTTGTCCACCAGCGATGCCGGGCGTTCCTTGACCTTTTAGGCGTAAAGTTTGTCCGTCGGTTGTCCCAGCAGGAATTTTAATTTCCAGGCGTTTGCCGTTGGCCATGCTCACCCGTTTGGTGACACCGCTTGCGGCTTCGTCGGAATTAATCTTGAAGGCATAAGTAATATTCGGGCCTTTTTTGGTTTTTTGCCTGTTAATTTTCCGTTTGGCCCAGAACTTTTTAAAGGGTTCGCTTTTTTGCTCGGCAGTGCGAATGACGTTGCCTGAGCTGTCGATTTCGCCATTGTCGAAGCGTTTGCGTTTGACGGGGTCTGAAATAAAGTCATAAGCGGTTGAGATTTCTTTGAAGCGGTCTTCAAAGGATTTGTTGTCGGGGTTCTTATCTGGGTGGTATTTCCGTGCCAGTTTACGATAGCTGGATTTAATTTCGTCCTGCTCTGCACTGCTGGCAACACCGAGAATTTGATAAGGGGTCTTCATTTATTCTTTCCGCATAAAAAAAGGAGCACTTGCAGGTGCGCTCCAATCCTAACAAGCTATGCACTCTCATGCACCTCTATTAGTTAATAATCCGCCATGTCCCGTCTGGCTCGCGGCAGGCGGTGCCTACGGCCTCTTCTGTTTGACCATCAATGTTAACCGTAGATGTATATTCCCGACAGGGCTGCTGATCTGCGGTCTGGTAAGTTCTGGTCGGGGTAACGGAACCTGAATGGCCCGATTCTGGGTTCGACCAGGAAGAGGTTGTGCCGCTGGATTTATATTCGAGAGAGTCTTGGGTTACTTCAGCCGCTTTCATCCGGTCTGTTTTATCCATTGAAGAGCCAAGTGACCCCCCAAGCCATGAACCAGCAACTGCGCCCAGGCCAACAGCAATCATGCGACCTTTGCCGCTCCCAACTTGAGCACCCAACAAGCCACCACCGACGGCCCCAAGAATTTTACCCATGGTTTCATTGGGGCTGTTTTGCATATCGGACGAGCAGCCCGACAAGAGGGCCAAGCTCATAAATGCTGCTGCAATCGGTTTAAAAAACATTGTCTTAGACCTTTGATGTTTATACTTACGTACTTATGTGTCTTGTTTGACCATTTGGTTCAAGGATAAGAGAGAAAATTTATTTTTCTCTTATCTTATGTTTATTCCCTATATATAACCCATACTCCTAACCTTTTATAATGCAAAGTGAAGTGATGAACCTCACAGATAAAGACAATCCTATCGACGTTTTTAATGGCTGGTTTGCCGAGGCGGAAAAAACAGAACTCAATGACCCTACAGCTATGTCTTTGGCGACCTGCACCAAAGAGGGTCGCCCTGTTGTGCGCATGGTTCTGCTCAAAGGCATCGATGAGCGTGGATTTGTTTTCTATACCAACTTAGGCAGTCGTAAAGCAGGGGAGTTGGACGAAACCCCCTTTGCCGCCCTCTGTTTTCATTGGAAATCACAGCGGAGGCAAATCCGGGTTGAAGGGGCGGTTGAGCGGGTAAGCGATGAAGAAGCCGATGCTTATTTTGCAAGTCGAAGCCGCTTAAGCCAGCTAGGTGCCTGGGCGTCGAAACAATCTCAGCCTATGGATGGTAAGTGGGAGCTGGAAAAACGGGTTGCAGAATTTACGGCAAAGTTCAATGTTGGGGAGGTTCCCCGGCCTGAGTTTTGGTCTGGCTTTCGCATTGTCCCTGATAGAATAGAGTTTTGGAGCGATGGTAAATTTCGTCTTCACGACCGGTTTGTTTTTGCTAAAGAGGGCAAAGGTTGGAATGTTACAAGGATTTTCCCATAAGGTGCAGAGGTGCAGATGTCTGAAGGGGTAGATCACCGAGATCGCAATGCGTCGCTCATGAAAGCGGCGACCTATGCATCGGTTACGGTGGCAACAATTTTGATCGTGGCTAAGCTTGTTGCCTGGGTTATGACAGGCTCTGTTAGTTTGCTCTCAACCTTGGTCGACTCCATCCTTGATGTGCTGGCCTCGCTGGTCAATATGTATGCGGTTCGCCAAGCCCTTACCCCAGCAGATGCAGATCATCGTTTTGGCCACGGCAAGGCCGAACCTCTTGCTGGACTTGCACAGTCTGCCTTTATTGGTGGCTCGTCTTTGTTTCTCTTGTTCCAGGCCGGAGAACGGCTGATTAACCCCAAAGAAATTGGCAACTCAGATGTTGGGTTCATCGTCATGGGTTTGTCGGTTGTTTTGACATTAGTGCTTATTATTTTTCAGCGTTACGTTATCAATAAAACAGACTCTGTGGCGATTAGGGCAGACTCGCTTCATTACCAAAGTGATCTATTTGTAAATGTTGGTGTCGCAGCCTCGATTTATTTAACCGTCACCATGAACTGGGCCTTTATTGATTCAATTTTTGCAATCGTTATTGCCTTATTTATTGTCAAAGGGGCGTGGGAGATTGCGGGGCAATCCTTGAACCTCTTGATGGACCGGGAATTACCTGATGAAGACCGAGCCAAGATTAAGGAAATCATCCTCTCTCGTCCTGGTGTCAGGGGAATGCACGATTTGCGGACTCGGTCTTCAGGGCCGGATTCTTTTATCCAGGCCCATATAGAAATGGACCCAACAATTAATTTAAGAGTTGCCCACGAAATTGCCGATGACGTGATGTATGCTATCCAAGATGCCTTCCCAAAAGCAGAAGTGCTTATCCATCAAGACCCTGATGGTTTTTTTGAAGAACCACCAACATTTGCCAAGCATTAAGGCCTGTTAAAAAAATAAATAAAATTAGGCCAAAACCTGGATTTTTAGGGTTCTGCGTGCTATATAAATAGGGGTCGTTTTTCAACCATTATAGGGGAGGCTTAATAAGATGAGCTTAGATGCGCACATAGAAGCATTGAAGGAAAAACATACGGCTTTAGAGAGCCAGCTACATGAAGAACATTCCCGCCCACATCCAGATGAATCACTCATCGCCGGTCTTAAAAAACAAAAACTCAAGATAAAAGACGAATTAAATGAACACTATCAAACCTAACGAACAGGTTTTGTAAGCAGGATTATTGTTCATTTTGGCTGATACACCTATGTGCTTTGGTGTTCGCGATTTATAGCCAAAAGAATAATCACTATTAGATAACCCGCCATCCTACGAAAAAGCCCCGGTAATTGCCGGGGCTTTGTTTTTTTTGGTGGTCTTCTTTTATTATCGAGTATTTTATTAAAACAAGTATTGATAGTCTAAAATATCAAGTTTATGTTAAAGGTAGATTATTTTTGATTTATACTATTATATGTTTGTAAAAATTATTGGTTGATATAAAGCTGCTGACCAATAATTTTATTAATATATTTGAGGGGGGAAAATGGCTTACGCAACAGCACATTTAAAAAATGCACATACTGGACAGTTAAAAAATGCGCCGATTGGCTTTTCCTGGACCACACTTTTCTTTGGGTTTTTCCCAAGTTTGTTCCGGGGGGACTGGAAATGGTTTGCAATTATTCTGATTGTAGCTCTTGTAACAATGGGACTTTCAAATTTTGTTTTTATGTTCATTTATAACAAGCTGAGTTTAAAAGATTTGTTAATGGGAGGGTATAGAATCACTGGACTATCTGGAACTACCCACGAAGCCCTGAGCCATCATCTAGGTTTTGATCTTTCCGATAAACAATTGATAGAAGAAGCCAGTTCTTAAAAATTGTTTGCCAAATTCAAAAACGAGTGAATGCTTTTGTAGCGGTGTATCCTAGTTGATTAATTGGTGCGTAAGTAATCTAATGGAAAGGTCCGATAATTGTCGGGGCTTTGTTTGCTGACAAACCCCATAGTTCACCGCTCCCGCAAAGGCGGGAGGTCAGAGTTGCAAAAAAACCTCCCTTAACCTATTGAAACCACGTCATAAACAAATTAAACGGAACAGCAGTGACCTTCGGCGGGGCATATGATTCAGATTAAATGCAAACCGCTTTAGTCGTCCAGCAACCCTTCTCTGAGTTTGAACTTCTGAATTTTTCCGGTTGATGTCTTCGGCAATTCCCCAAATACGACATCTCTTGGGCATTTGAATTTCGCCAGTTTGCTGCGGCAATAGTCGATGATGTCTTGTTCGGTGACGGTGTTTTCTGTGCCAGGGATTAGCTCGACAAAAGCGCAGGGCGTCTCGCCCCATTTATCGTCAGGCTTGGCGACAACAGCAGCGGCAAAGACGGCGTCGTGGCCGTTGAGGGTGTCTTCCACTTCGATGGAAGAGATGTTCTCGCCACCGGAGATAATGATATCTTTGGAGCGGTCTTTCAGTTTGATATAGCCGTCTTCCTGCATTACGCCCAAATCGCCGGAATGGAAGTAACCACCTTTAAAGGCATTTTCGGTCGCACTGGGATTTTTCAGATAACCTTTCATGACGATATTCCCCTGGAACATCACTTCGCCCATGGTATCATTGTCGAAAGGCGTTTTTTCCATGCTGTCTGGGTCCATGATGGCGAGGTCTTGTAACACGTGATACCGGACACCCTGACGACCTTTCTTGATGGTTTGCTCTTCGATAGGAAGGTCGTTCCAGTCGGGGTTCCAGGCGCAGGAGGTTGCCGGGCCATAGGTTTCGGTCAGGCCGTAGACATGGATGACGTCGAAACCCTGCTTTTGCATGTTCTCCAAAGTTGAAGCCGGAGGAGGGGCCGCAGCGGTCATCACAGAGACTTTATGATCAAAAGGTTTTTTCTCTTCGTCAGTGGCCCCAAGAACCATATTCAGCACGATCGGTGCGCCACAGAAGTGAGTGGCTTTATGGTCATGAATGGCATCAAAAATAGCTTTCGCATTGACTTTACGACAGCAAATGCTGGTTCCGGCAATGGCGGCCAGGGTCCAGGCAAAACACCAGCCATTGCAATGGAACATGGGCAAGGTCCAGAGATAAACCGGATGGTGGTTCATATTCCAACCGACCACATTACTCATGGCATTCAGATAAGCCCCTCGGTGGTGGTAGACCACGCCTTTGGGATTGCCGGTGGTGCCAGAAGTATAATTTAGGGATATTGCGTTCCATTCATCGGCAGGCATGGACCAGTTAAATTCTGCATCACCATTTGCAATGAAAGCTTCGTAATCCATTTCTCCAATCAACTCGCCGCCTTCAGCGAGGGGGTCGTCAATATCGATCACAATGATATTTCGACCTGCAATCTCAACAGCTTTTTTTGTGGTGGCGGAGAATTCTCGGTCTGTCAAAATGATTTTAGCTTCAGCATGATTGAGCATGAAACCGATGGCTTCGGCGTCGAGTCGGATGTTGAGAGTGTTGAGAACAGCCCCTGTCATCGGAACGCCAAAGTGAGTTTCGTAGGTTTCTGGGGTGTTGTTGCCCATAACGGCGACCGTATCGCCTTCGCCAATCCCCCTTTTTGTCAGGGCACTAGCCAATTGGCGGCATCTTTTATAGGTTTCTGCCCAAGTAAATTGTTTTTCCCCATGGATTATTGATACCCGATCCGGGTATACATTAGCTGTACGTTCCAAAAAGGTGAGAGGCGATAGGGGGGTGTAGTTCGCCGTGTGTTTATCCAGGTTCTGGTTATAAATATTATTTGATGAACTCATTTTAAGCCTCTACTCGATTGCCTTTTAAGATTGGAACACCGCCTGTTTACCAATTAGGTAAGACGACGGCAGGGAGAGTGCCACAAACTGCTTTGCCATTACAGTCGTTTTTCACGGTGGAGGGGTGAAAAAAATTGTAAAAAAGTCCTGCCGATAAATTTGGTGGGATATATAGGGGCCATTAAAGGTCAATAACTCATTGTAAAGGGAGTGACATGAGTAATCGCCACGAAGAAGCTTTAGCCAAATCGTTAAGTGATCCCGAAGGTTTCTGGGGGGAAATCGCGGAAGATATCGTTTGGACTAAAAAATGGGACAAAGTCCTCGATGATAGCAATGCACCAATTTACCGCTGGTTTGCCGGCGCGGAGTGCAACACCTGTTACAACGCTTTGGACAGGCATGTAGAAGAAGGGCGCGCCGATCAAACCGCCCTTATTTACGACAGTCCTATCACCGGGGGAACACAAGCTAAATTCACTTACCGCGAATTACGTGACAAAGTCGCAAAATTTGCTGGGGCTTTGCGCGCCAATGGCGTTGAGAAAGGTGACCGGGTTTTGGTTTACATGCCCATGGTTCCCGAAGCTGCCGTTGCCATGCTCGCCTGTGCCCGTTTGGGTGCGGTGCATTCCGTGGTTTTCGGTGGTTTTGCCTCTAACGAGCTGGCTGTTCGTATTGATGATGCGGAACCAAAGGTTATCGTTTCGGCATCATGCGGTATCGAGCCTGGTCGGGTCATTCCTTACAAGCCATTGCTTGATGGGGCTATCGACCTTTCAAAGCATAAACCAGCGCACACCATTATCCTTCAGCGTGAGCAAGTCACCGCTGATCTGATCGATGGTCGTGATGTCGATTGGAACGAAGCTGAAAATGCTGCCGAGCCAGCCGAATGTGTTTCTGTTGCTGCGACAGACCCTCTTTACATCCTTTATACCTCTGGCACCACCGGACAACCTAAAGGCGTGATCAGGGATAACGGTGGTCACATGGTTGCACTTAAGTGGTCCATGAAGGCCGTTTATAACATGGAGCCTGGCGACGTGTTTTGGGCGGCTTCTGATGTGGGGTGGGTCGTTGGACACAGCTACATCGTTTATGGCCCACTGCTGAACGGCAATACCACGATTATGTTTGAAGGTAAGCCTGTTGGAACGCCTGACCCAGGAACTTTCTGGCGGGTTATTCAAGAGCATAACGTGAAGGCTTTGTTCACTGCACCAACAGCCTTTCGAGCGATTAAACAGCAAGACCCTAAAGCAGAATATCTGGATAAATACGATATCTCCTGCCTGGATACTTTATTCCTGGCTGGTGAACGTACTGATCCAGATACCCTTGATTGGGCTGAAACCAAGCTTAAGGTTCCGGTCATCGATCACTGGTGGCAAACAGAAACTGGATGGGCTATTGCGGCTAACTGCATGGGCCTCCATCAGTACAAAGTTAAACCAGGTTCACCAACTTGCGCTGTTCCTGGGTGGGATGTCCAAGTTCTTGATGCGGAATGTAATGAAGTCGAACGGGGCGAAATTGGCACCATTGCCATTAAGCTTCCTCTGCCTCCTGGAACCTTACCTAATTTGTGGAATGCCGAGCAACGCTATCGGGATTCTTATCTGGCGGAGTTCCCGGGTTACTATACCACCTCAGATGCAGGTATGATGGATGAAGACGGTTATGTTTATGTGATGGCCCGTACCGATGACATCATTAACGTGGCTGGTCACCGTCTCTCTACAGGCGGTATGGAAGAGGTTCTAGCTCACCACCCCGATGTTGCTGAATGTGCCGTTATCGGGGTTGCCGATGAAATGAAGGGGCAGGTTCCTCTTGGTTTCCTCGTTCTCAACGCTGGTGTTGATCGTTCTGAAGAAGAGATTATCAAAGAAGTGGTGAAAATGGTTCGTGAGAAGATCGGCCCGGTTGCTGCCTTCAAACTCGCCACCACGGTTAAGCGTCTACCGAAAACGCGTTCCGGTAAAATTCTGCGTGGTACCATGCAGAAAATTGCCGATTGTGAAACGTTTAAAGCTCCGGCAACCATCGATGATCCAGCCATATTGGATGAGATCGACGAAGCGTTGCAGGGGATTGGTTACTCCAAAGCTCGCGGGTAATTAAACAGGCCGCTTGTCAGCAATAAAACATAAAAAAGCCCTTCACCTATTATCAGGTAGAGGGCTTTTTTTTAAGCGGTTTGCACTTATTCTGAATCATTTGATGGAGGCATATAAGCGTTTTGGGAAGGAGTGGGGCGCAGCGCGATGTGGTTCATCGGTCAAATGCCTCAGATTAAATGCAAACCGCTTTAGTTCATAATTTCACTGATTATTTTAAGCAACTTCCTGTGGTTAACCGGCTTGTGGATGAGGGTGAAGTTCCCCTTGTGGATTTCATTAATCCGGTCTGGTTCTGTATCGCCCGTAATAATTATTGCGGATATTTTTTTATTGAAATGACTGCGAATAGCTTCAATTGCAGTCCCGCCAGTTAATCCGTTTGCCAAACGATAATCTGCGAGAATAAGGTCTGGTTCTTCTTTTAGTTTCTCAAGGGCTTGTTCCTGCGAGGTGGCTTCTATGGTAGAATATCCGGTTTCTACGAGAAAGCTTGAAAGAGCAAAAAGGACGTCCACTTCATCCTCAATAAGCAAGATAACCTTACCTGAAATAGATTTAGAAGACGTTGGAGATTGGATCGTTGATTTAGAACTCACAGGGGCTGTGGTTAGGGGAACCGTCACGATAAAATGTGACCCAATTTCTTTTTCTGAACCCCAATCGAGAGTATGACCAAGGAGTTTTAGGGTTCGGTCAACGATTGAAAGGCCTAAACCTAAACCCTGGCGGCGGTCACGGGCTTCATTCCCGACTTGATAAAAATCCTCAAATATCCGCTTGCTTTCATCTTTTGCAATTCCGATGCCCGTGTCCCATATCCCGATTTCAATTTCCGCCCCTTTACGACGGCAGCCAACGAGGACTTTTCCCTTTTCCGTGTATCGAATAGCATTTGTGATCAAATTGCTTATCACATTTTCTAATAACACCGGGTCGCTATAAGTGTTGAGAGAGGAAGAAATTATTTTAAGATCAATATTTTTTTCAGTGGCGAGGGGCTGGAACCTTGTTGATAAGCGCTCAAATATTTGCTGTAAGGGGATCACTTGATTCCAAGGCTCAATCGCTCCGGCATCAAGTTTCGAGATATCTAGAAGAGCATCCAGCAGTTCAGACATGGTGCCTAAACCATTATCAATTTTTGAAATGATTTTTTTTTCGTCTTGCTCTTTCGCTTTGGCGGTTAGGATGCCGCTATAAAGCATAAGGGCCTGAAGAGGTTGCCTGAGGTCATGGCTGGCGGCAGCAAGGAATTTACTTTTAGCTTTATCTGCATCACTGGCTTCTTTTAAAGCAGAGCGGAGTTGGTCTTCCATTTGTTTTTTGTCTGAAAGGTCGCGGGCAATCCCTTCAACACCAAGAATATTGCCTTCATCGTCTAACCTCAAAAATGCCCTTGTTGATACCCAGATGATTTTACCGCTTTTATGGGTCATAAAGGCTTCGACTTGGGTGGGCTTTCCTTTCGCGGCAACAAGCTCAGATTGAACCCTTTTTCTGTCGTCAGGGTCGACATAAAGGTTGGACATCTTGGTCCCGATCAGTTCGTCCTGGGTGTATCCGATCACATAAGAACAAGCAGGAGATATTATCCGAATATAGTCTTCAGCATCGGTGCGATAGAAGACATCCGGCATGTTGTTAACAATGGTCTGCAACTCGTCCTCTGATGAACGAAGTTTTTCTTCGGCTCTTTGCCGTTCGGTAATATCGGCAAAGGCAACCATCCTGGCTTCGAAATTGCCAAGCTTAACCGGAAGAACAGAAACGAGGCCCCACACTTTTGTCCCATCTGCTTTGCGTGCCTGGATGATGGCTCCTCTGATCTCCCCCTTTTCATCAAGGGCTTGGCGGAGTTCATTCCGGTTTTCTTCTAAGGGTAGAAAGTCCGTTGTTTTTAGATCTTCACTCTTTGGGTTGCTGAGTAAGAAAAACCGTTGTGCTGCAGAGTTTGTTTTTAAAATTTTTGAGTTATCGGCTCCAACAAGGATCAGGGGGAGCGGGGCAGCGTCAAATAACTGATCAATGTTGCTCTGGGATTGTTGCAGGTACTCGTTAACCTCCTCAAGTTCCTGAAGTTTGTATTTTAGGTCATTCCGGTTCAAAAACTCATTACGGTGAAGTGTTCTTACTCTGACAGTATTAACGTAGCCCAAAACATTAGCCGCTAAGTAGACAAGGGTTAAACTTATTAAATCTCTTATATTGCTATTATAATAGGTCTCCATAACGTACAGAAACCCGATTGTAGTTCCAACGCCGATGCTGATTGTCCATAGCAATCGATTAGGGATAAATAAGTAGTAAACAAGAATAGCTAATAGACCTGCCAGGGTATGAGAGCCTAAACTGGATTGTGATAATATTGCCGAAACAATTAGACCGCTGCTGACAGAAATAGCCCCAAGAAACAAAATGAATTCAATAGCATACCTTGATCCAGGCTGTTTCGTTAAAAGGGCTGCTATGCTGACAAATCCGAAGGCGGATAATTTGACAAATAACGCTGTAGCAAATGCCGAGCCGTCGCCGAGCCGTAAATAATCAACGAAAAGAGAAGGAAGATAAAGAAGGACCGCAATCATGCACGGCCCCTTTATTTCAGAAGCCCAGCGTTCCCAATTTTCAATACGGTATTTATGCTCTTCCTGTTGGTCGGTAAATGTACCGCTCAGGAAAGAAATTAGCGGATTTGTACTCAACCAGTTTTCCCTTATTATCCAGAATTTTCCGGGATTTATATATAGGTTAAGGTAGCGGCAATTTTAGTCATAAAGCAAGGGCGGCAGGTTTAATTTTATTTATCAACCAACAACTTTCGCCAGTTCTAACTGCCTCCCCCTCCTTCTCCAAAAATAAAACCCCGTTACCAGGAGGTAACGGGGTTTTACTCGAAAAAATATCGGAATAAACGATAAGCTAGGAGCCTTCGCCTTCGTTTTTAAAGGCGGCCTGTACTGCAGCATCGATATTGGCTTCCATGAGGGCATCTTTAGGGGCCTCAGTGGGCAGATCAAGGTCAACAGGGCGAGGGGCATGAGTTGTCCCGGCCTTAGCTCTGGCAATGGCGATGACCTTTTCCAGGTCGGCAACGGAACAAAGACCAATTTGAGCCGGATTTTGGGGCTTAAGGTTTGGGGAGTTCCAATGGGTTTTATCGCGTACGGCTGTGATCGTTGGCTTGGTGGTTCCCAAAAGTTTGCCAATTTGAGAATCGGTAACCTCTGGATAGTTCTTCACCAGCCATGCAATTGCATTCGGGCGATCCTGGCGTTTTGAAACCGGAGTGTACCGCGCCCCTTTGGGACGTGAATTCACCTCAGGAATTTTTGAGACTGACATCACTAACCGAGCTTTAGGGTCCGATTGGCAACGATCAATTTCTGCCTGGGTGACTTGTCCGTTGACCAGGGGATCAAGGCCACGCATGCCGATAGAAACTTCCTCATCGGCAATGGCTTGAATTTCCAGCGAATGGAGTCCACAAAAATCTGCAATTTGCTCAAAAGAGAGAGCGGTGTTTTCGACCAGCCATACGGCAGTCGCTTTTGGCATGAGCAATTGGGCCATGTCAGCCTCTTCAAAATTCTGTTTTAAGTGAAAAGATTCAGACGGTCATAACCGTCGTCTGTCATCTCCTGATAGCAATATAGTAGGTGCTTGTCGAAAACAAGCAAACTTCTTTATATTTCCAGCAAAATTTTACCAATATGCTGGCTGCTTTCCATCAATTTGTGGGCTTCAGACGCTTTGCTAAGGGGAAAAATCGAATGGATCACCGGTTTTATCTTGCCTGCTTCTAATAATGGCCAGACGGTTTTTTCCAATTCTTCGGCGATTTTGGCTTTAACAGCAACAGGACGGGCTCGCAATGTTGATCCTGTCAGCGTGAGCCGTTTCAGCATAACTGGCATCATGTTGATCTCAAC
The DNA here is from genome assembly GCA_965368165.1 of uncultured Thalassospiraceae bacterium. Classification (GTDB taxonomy): domain Bacteria; phylum Pseudomonadota; class Alphaproteobacteria; order Rhodospirillales; family JAPHRK01; genus JAPHRK01. The sequence continues at coordinate 22,097 of CBDULT010000014.1, forward strand.
TTTAGAGCCTTGCAGGAAGGCAATGTTAACATGCCGACCATCTGGGGCGAGGCATTTGATATTTTTTGGCAGGTAATCACCTCCCACCATATCCAAAACAACGTCGACCCCTTTGCCAGCCGTAAATTCTTTCACCGCGTCAACAAAGTTTTCTTCTTTATAGTTAACAGCACGCTCGGCTCCTAATTGCAGACAGGCATCGCATTTTTCTGCATTCCCTGCTGTGGTAATGACCCGTGCCCCTAAACTTGAGGCTATTTGCAGGGCTGTGGTGCCAATGCCACTAGACCCCCCATGAACCAACAGGGTTTCTCCCGCTTGCAAGTTGGCCCGTTGATAAAGGTTGGTCCAAACTGTAAAAAAGGTTTCCGGTAAGGCGGCGGTGTCAAACAGGCTCATGCCTTTGGGGATGGGGAGGCATTGCAAAGCTGGTGCAGGGCAGTATTCCGCATAGCCCCCGCCTGTGACCAAAGCGCAAACCTGGTCGCCGATTGATAGTCCTTCGACGCCAGTCCCGATATCGACAACCTCCCCTGCAACCTCTAGGCCTGGAATATCGGATGCGCCGGGAGGCGGCGGGTACCCTCCCATGCGCTGAAGGACGTCCGGACGATTGACCCCAGCGACAACGACCTTGATCAGGACTTCTCCTTCCCCTGGCTGAGGGACGCTTCGGGTCGCTGGTTTAAGGACTTCCGGCGCGCCTGGCTCGGAAATTTCAATACATTGCATCGTGTCGGACATTTTTCGCCTCGTGAAATTTAAATATGTCCCCTAATATGGAGATAAACACCTGAGACGTAAACCTGATACTCTGGCATTTGATAGTTAGGCGAAATTCTTTCTAGGTGATGAACTTTTAATAAGGTCACGACTGTGACCCGCCAATCATTTGGTGTGAGCTTGCGCGGTATTTGAACGCAAATTGATCTAAGATCAATCGTAAATAAAAATGGAGTTGAAAATGGATTGGGATGATTTGGAACCAAAAGCGAAAAGGAAGGTGCTTCGAGATTTAGAAGTGATGTCGATCGAAGCTATCGGGGAGTACATTGATGAGCTAAAAGAGGAAATTCTGCGCTGTGAAGGCGAGATTGTTAAAAAGAAAACCGCTAAAGAAGGGGCAGAGTCGTTTTTTAAGAAATAAAATAACAGTTACCCTTGGTTGCTACTTTATTCATTAATATAATTTTAAACTATGTTAGTATAGCATGATAAATAGATGAAAACTCCCTTTTGACGGTTTCATCTTTTCCTCTTCGGAGGATGCCTCCCTGTCAAACTTGCCGCCTTTTAAAAGAAAGGCGGTTTTTTTTGTAATTTTCTTAGTTGACGTTAGGTCATTCATTTAGGTAATGTGCTGATGCTAGAGGGACTCAGGCGAGTCATTTGAGCGAGTTTGACAGGAAAATTAAGCTATAAGGGGCTGCCATATAAGGCGGCCCCATTTAATTTGTACTTAGTTTTTTTAGGGCGTTCAAGCACCATGCAGGCTCACGCGCAACGATGCGCGGGCCGCAGTCGCGGCCTTGGTAAGTTCTTCTGGGATATCTCTTTAGCTAAAAGCAATTCCAAGGAGTGTTTCCAATTGGTTGATCCCAAATATTTAAAATTTGACACCATGACCCTTCATGCAGGGCAGAAGCCGGACCCAACCACGGGCTCACGCGCCGTTCCTATACATCAAACAACGTCATATGTTTTCCCAGATGTTGACCATGCGGCAGAGCTTTTTAATCTGGAACGTCCGGGCCATATCTATTCCCGCATTTCCAACCCAACCGTTTCGGTCTTGGAAGAACGGCTCTCGGCTCTGGAAGGGGGCGTTGGGGCTGTTTGCACAGCCAGTGGACAGGCAGCCTTGCATCTCGCCATTGTTACCTTGATGGGGCAGGGGGGGCATATTGTTTGTTCGGGCCGGGTTTATGGCGGTACTAACAATATGTTGGCTTTGACCCTGCCGCGTTTTGGTATCAACACAACTTTTGTCGACCCGCGTGATCCGAAAGCTTTTGAAGCAGCCATCACGCCAGACACCCGTTTGATCCTGGGCGAAGTCCTTGGAAATCCGGGTCTAGAGGTTATGAATGTTCCGGCAGTGGCAGAGATTGCTCACAAGCGTGGCATTCCACTAATGATCGATTCAACTTTCACCACCCCTTATTTGATGAAGCCTTGTGATTATGGTGCCGACATTATTATGCATTCGGTCACCAAGTTCCTTGGCGGTCATGGCATTGCTATTGGCGGGGCTATTATCGATGGTGGCACCTTCGATTGGGAAGCCCATGCCGATAAGTACCCGACCCTGACCGAACCCTATGCCGGTTATCATGGCCTTGATTTTGCTGAAGAATATGGGCCTGTCGCCTTTATCATGCGGGCTCGGGCCGAAGGCTTGAGAGATTTTGGTGCTTGTTTGAGTCCTACCAATGCCTTTTATCTGCTGCAAGGGGTCGAAACCCTTTCCATGCGTATGGAACGCCATTGTCAAAACGCCCAAAAAATTGCTGAATTCCTGGAAGGCAATGAGGCCGTGAGCTGGGTTAGCTATCCCGGCCTTGAAAGCCATAAAGATCATGCTCTCGCCAAAGAGTTGCTGCCAAAAGGCTTTGGTGGGATTATGAGCTTTGGGGTAAAAGGCGGACGTCCGGCAGGGCGCAAGCTGATTGAACGTCTTGCTGTTTTCTCTCACCTTGCCAATATTGGTGATGCTAAATCATTGGTTATCCACCCAGCCAGCACCACCCATCAACAAATGGATGCTGCGGCTCTTGAAGCCGCAGGCGTTGGGGAAGATTTGGTCCGCTTGTCGGTCGGGCTTGAAGATGTCGGTGATTTGATTGACGATCTCAAACAGGCCCTCCGGGCTTCGCAGAAGTAGGAGAGGGCAAGATGGACTTTACAGTAAAAGGTAAAAAGACTTTCGCGGCGACTGGCGGCAAAGAGTTTGATAAATCTCAGCCTGTCATGGTGCTGATCCACGGGGCAGGGATGGACCATACGGTTTGGTATCTGCAATCTCGTTATTTCGCCCATCATGGCTTTTCAGTTCTTGCCATCGACCTTCCCGGTCACGGACGTTCCGAAGGCCCTGTTCTGCCAACCATTGGCGATATGGCTGACTGGGTTATTGCTCTGCTTGATGAGCTTGGGGTGGAAAAAGCTGGGGTTGCCGGACATTCCATGGGAGCCCTGACAAGCCTGGATGCGGCAGGTCGCTATCCTGATCGTATCGAGCGTGCTGCTTTGCTTGGGGTTGCGGCGATGATGAAAGGCAACCCGGTGATGATCGAGTCCGCCAAGAATAACGAGCATTTGGCGATGGATTTGGTGACCTCCTGGGGCCATGGTAAACCCGCTCATATCGGCGAACACCCCCAACCCGGCTTGTGGATGCTCGGTGGCGGAATCCGTTTGCTGGAACGGAGCGGCCCTGGTGTGTTGCACAATGACCTGGTGGCTTGTGACCAATATGAAACTGCCATTGAGATTGGCGGCAAGATTCAATGCCCCACGGTTTTGATCTTGGGAACCGTTGATATGATGGCTCCGGTTCGGGCGGCAACGCCTCTGGGCGAAGCGATTGAAGGGTCAAAAACCGTAGTGATCAAAAACTGTGGTCACTCCATGATGACCGAAAAACCCAGCGACGTGATCGATGCCCTGAAACAGGTTTTTAAAGCATGAGTACCCACCGCGAGGACTACACCTTTTTCATGAGCATTCCCACACGCTGGAATGACAATGACATGCTCGGTCATGTGAATAATGTGGTCTACTACGCCTACTTCGAGGCCATTGTGACAAAGTTTGTTCAGGAAGAGATGGGCATTGATTGGGCTAATTCGTCACAGGTGCCTTATACGGCTGAAAACCTGTGTCGCTTCAAAACGGCCCTCAGGTTTCCAGAGACCATTGAGGCGGCTTTAAAGGTAACGCGCATTGGGAACTCAAGCTTTGATTATGAAATCGCTTTGTTCAGCGAAGGCAAAGAAGACCCGGCGGCAGACGGCCACTGGGTTCATGTGCTGGTAGAGCGGGAAACTGAAAAACCTGCAGCTTTATCGCCAGGACTAAAGAAAATTCTCAAAGCCCATATGAAGGCATAGTTTTACTCGTCACCTTCTGGGAGGCCACTGCTGACTAGAAATACGAAAAGCTTTTCATTCATCGATATAAACTCATTACACGTCTTGCGCGGGCAAGATGACATAATGGTAAAAACGATGCTCTAGTCATTTTTTTTGTGGTTATTAGCTATTTCACAGTGGTCTCTAGAAGAGGGGAATAATTAACCAAATAAATCCGGTTGCACCACAATAGGCACCTCTTCTTCGGCCTTGATCTTATCCCCTTGATAGGGACAGAGAAGCGGGACGATGGCATCGAAGGGCAGGCTGTTGTCGAGCCATTGCCTTTCCACATCCCGGTTTAAAATCACTGGCATACGGTGATGTATATAAACGATCTCTGGGGCCGGGGCGCAGGTGGCGATGGTGACATGTTTGCCATCGGTAAGCCCGGCAAAGGCAAAGAGGTCTTGGTCGGTCACCGATATCAAATTTTTAAACTTCTTCTCGTCAGCTTTGCGCCATTCAAAATACCCTGTTGCTGGGACGAGACAGCGTTTATTGAGTAAGGGCTTAAAAGTCTGTTTCTCCCCTAGGGTTTCACTGCGGGCATTCACCAGCGGCTTACCATCCCAAGGGGCAGGAATACCCCAGATCAGTTGGTTGGCTTGTCCTGGTGCCGTGATGACCGGGATAAAATTGGTCGGCCTGATGAAGGAATAGGTGGCATCCTCCGGGTATTCAGTGAGACCGAACCGGGCTTTGATCTTTTCTTTTGGGCTTAAGAATTCGAAGCTGTAGCACATGGTGGCTCGACTATAGAGCAAATATTATCTCGTTGCATTGGTTCATCGTTTTAGGGCACCCTCTTTTGCAGATCAAATGCAGTAGGGAAGATGGACAATGAAAAGTTATCAGGTAACTGGATATGGCGAGGCACTGGAAGCTAAAAATTTTGATACACCGACCCCGCAAGGGGCCGAAATTCTCATAAAGATTGCCGCTTGCGGGGTGTGCCATAGCGATGTTCATCTGTGGGAAGGTTATTTCGATATTGGGGGTGGGAACAAGCTTGAGCTTGGCAAAACAAGTGCCATTGTTCCTTTTACGCCCGGTCATGAAATTATTGGGCATGTTGAGGCCATTGGCCCCGACGCCAAAGGCGTTTCAGTGGGCGACAAGAGGGTGATCTATCCCTGGGTCGGTTGTGGTAAATGCGGGGTCTGCCTGAGTGGCCATGAAAACTTGTGTGGCCGGGGTAAAAACCTTGGAGTCCATGTCGATGGTGGCTTTAGTGATTTCGTTATTGTTCCCGATGCCAAGTATCTTTTTGATATGAGTAATGTCGCTGACGCCCTCGCCTGTACTTACGCCTGTTCCGGTATCACGGCCTTCGGGGCAGTTAAAAAAGCCGCTGGCTTGCCCGATGATGACGCCCTGTTGATTATCGGTGCGGGCGGGGTTGGTTTGATGGGGGTGCGCTTTGCTAAGGCTGTACTTGGTAAAGCCCCTGTGGTGATTGATATTGATGAGGGCCGTCGTAAGGTAGCCCTTGAAGCTGGGGCCAGCCAGGCCATTGACCCCAACGACCGAGCCGCCATCAAAGACTTTATGCAATCCACAGGCGGAGCCGGGGCAGTAATCGATTTTGTCGGTGCCGAACAAACCGCCCAAACCGGATTAAAGGTCCTGAGGAGCGTCGGTAAACTGATCATGGTCGGCCTCTTTGGCGGTGAGCTAAAAACCCCCTTACCCTTGATCCCCATGCGCGCCATCACAATCCAGGGTTCCTACGTTGGCACCCCAGATGAAATGGCCGAAATGGTCGCACTCGTCCAAGGCGGCACCATCCCCGCTATCCCTATCGAAACAAGAGATATGTGCGAAGCCTCACAGGCCCTTGAGGATTTAAAATCTGGGAAAGTAGTTGGACGGGCTGTGTTGACGCCTTGAGGTCGGAGAGGTATTGGTTCCAGCCGTCAAAGCAGGGTCACTAGAAGCGGGGAAAAATTTAGTTTCTCAAACAATGACATATGCTTTTCAGATTTTTTTAGAAACGAAATAATAGCTTACTTAAATATATTCAATATCGTTATGGTTGGGCTTGACCCGACCATCCACGTCTTCTTTACTTTAAGGTCTACCCATTTTCGTGGATACCCGGATCAAGTCCGGGCATGACGATTGTGGTATTGGGTGAATTTATTTTAAGATATGAGATACCCCTAGAAAAACAAACAAATTTAGCCTATTTTCCCCACATGACTGAAGAACGTAAAAATGTTGTTGTGACGGGGGCTAGTCGGGGGATAGGCCATTCTACGGCGAGTTTGTTTCTCGAGCGAGGATGGCGAATCATTACTTGTTCTCGGGAAGAGGCTCCGCCGGAGTGTAAGCGTGATCCTAACTGGACCACCCATATCGCCACGGATTTGGCTGATGCTGACAGCATCGCTAACTTTATTAAGAAGGCCAACGAGGCTCTTGAAGGGGCCCCGTTGCATGGGCTTGTCAATAATGCCGGCATGTCGCCTAAGACACCCTACAAGGAGCGTTTAGGGTGTTTGAACGGCGACATTGATGCCTGGAAAAATGTCTTCGATCTTAATTTTTATGCGCCTCTCAAGCTATCACGTGGCTTTGCCAATGCGCTTTATCGCGGGAAAGGGGGGATTGTTAATGTCACCTCCATTGCCGGGCATAAAATCCATCCCTTTGCTGGATCGGCCTATTCAATATCCAAGGCGGCTTTGTCGGCCCTGACACGGGAGATGGCAAACGAGTTCGCCGCTCTTGATGTGCGGGTAAATGCGGTTTGTCCTGGGGAAATTGAAACAGATATGATACAACCAGAGTACGAAGCATTGATACCTAGAATTCCTCTTAATCGGATGGGAGAACCAAAAGATGTGGCGGGTTCGATTTTTTATCTGTGTTCGGAAGACTCAAAATACATCACCGGAACCGAAATTTGGGTAACCGGGGGGCAACATTTATTTTAAATCAGGTTGGGGGGAAGGGGATGTCTGTCCCTTCCAAGTTAGTGAGCCTCCTGTACCGTATTGCCGATGCGGCAAACGAAGCTACGGTGCCGGACGACGTTCTGCTTTTTGCGCTCGATGAGGTTTGTGCCTACATGGAGTGGCCGATTGGGCACGCCTATATCGAAAGGGTGAGGGGGTCTGGCGAGCTTGTTTCTACGGGCCTTTGGCATCTGGATAAGCCTGAAGTAGCTTCTGATTTTCGACAACTTACCGAAAGAACCAGATTCAAATCCGGTATTGGTTTGCCGGGGCGTGTTTATGGGACAGGCCAGCCTGCTTGGATTCCCGATGTAAATGAAGACTCTAATTTTCCCAGAGCCAAGCGAAGCGTCGAACGTCTTCCCGTTGGTTCAGGTTTTGCCTTCCCAGTTAAGGTCGGTTCTGAAACTGCGGCTGTACTTGAGTTTTTCTCTGAAAATGTGGAAGAAATGGGGGATGAGGTTCTTGAGCTTATGGCCCGTGTGGGCAGTCAGCTGGGGCGGGTGATTGAGCGGGCTCGAGCGGAAGAGGCTCTCAAATCTCGCGAAGCCTACACCAATGCTATCCTTAAGAATCTTGCTGAAGGTGTTATTACCATGAGTCCCGATGGGACCATTGATATGGTTAACACCATTGCCGAAACTATTTGCGGGGGAACTGTTGAAGATATCCGTCAAGGGACGGTACCTCTGATCCCCAGCGGCAAAGATGAATATTTTGAATCCTTGGGCAAGCACCTGATAACCAACAAAACCCAGTATTTGGATATGGGCCCGATTCAGGTCATGGCAGTTAAAGGCAACGGAACCCTTTTCCCTCTGGAACTTTCTGTCAGTTCATTTGTTATGGAAGGCGAAGAACAACTCATTTGTGTCCTTCGAGATATTACCGAGCGTAAAGAAACCGAACGCCGGTTGCTCCATGGACAAAGAATGGAAGCCATTGGGCAAATGACGGGCGGTATTGCCCATGACTTTAATAATGTTTTAACAGCGATGCTCGGCAATATGCAGATTGTTGAAACCCTGGTGAACAATAACCCACAAGCTTTAGGACGTACCAGAGCGGCTTTAACCGCTGGAGAACGTGCTGCCGATACGACTCGACGCTTACTCGCTTTCTCGCGGCAGCAAGAACTTTCCCTTGAGACCGTTGAGGTCAATGAGTTGGTGGAAGAAGCCATTAAGCTTATCAAGCACACCTTCAGTTCAGCCATAAAAATTTCTATGACGACATTCAAAGACCCCATCTATGTGAATGTGGATAAAGCTCACCTGGAAAATGCCGTTATCAATTTTGCAGTTAATGCACGGGATGCCCTTAATGATGATGGGGCAATCGAGGTTAAGGTTGAGCGGATTGAAGAATATGAAGGGCAGACTGAACCTTTTGCGGTGATTAGTGTCGCTGATGATGGCGAAGGGATACCCGATGAAATTTTAGATAAGGTTTTTGAACCCTTCTTTACCACCAAAGATGTCGGCAAAGGGACCGGCCTCGGTCTGAGTACAGTCTATGGCTTTGCCAAGCAGGCCGATGGTGACTTGTCAATTGAGAGCACTCCAGGAAAGGGGACCAAGGTCACGCTTGTTCTCCCTCTAAATGATGAGCTTGAAAATTACTCCGTCATAACCGAAAAAGATGAGGGGCCTATTCCACTTGGGACGGAAACCATTCTTATTGTTGAGGACGATCCCTTGGTTCGAGACTATGCTGTCGCGGTGCTCAGAAGCTTAGGCTACAAAGTGGCTATGGTTCCTGATGGACCTTCGGCACTTAACCTGCTTGAAACCAACGAACTTCCCCATCTGGTTTTTTCTGATGTGGTGATGCCTGGAGGGGTGAGTGGTTGGGTTCTCGTTGAGAAGATTAAAGAAAAGTGGCCTGAGGTGAAATTGATGTTAGCGACGGGTTGGGATGATCAAAATACAGATGAGAAAGATAAGACACTGGTCGGGGTGCCCTTGCTCAACAAGCCCTACAACCGTCACAAACTGGCGGTTTCTATTCGTCGTATTCTTGATGAAAAATAGGATCTACTTACTGCAGTCTTTGTAGAAAGTCTCAAGCCATTCGAGGCGAGATTCGAATTCTTCAATATCATGGTCAAGCCAGGAAACCAGATGACCATCGTCGCCAGCATGATGTTGGCGCAGGTCGAGTAAGCGGGCGAGTTCTTCTTCGCAGGTTTCGATGAGAAGGGTGATTTGATCGAGCCGGTCTTCGTCATTGAGAAGGTGCATAAAGCGGAACTTCAAGGCGACAATCAGTTGAGTTACATCGTTGTAATTGGCTCGTACCCGCGAAATCAAAAGCGTGCGCAGGGCTTCCCGGCCTAAATCGGTAAGGCGCAACTCGGCATCGTCTTCCATGCCAACCCCGTCGATACCTTCAACCAGACCTTCGAAACGTAAGAGCTCGATTGAGGTCCCCATGAGGTCAAGGGATGGACCCGATAAACGACTGACAAAGTGACGCACAGAAGCCGCAAGGTCGCTATAACGTCGGGGCTTCTGTGCAAGGGTGCCCAGGGCGCATAGACGAATCGCTTCTTTGGGGGTTAGGGTGTTGTCGGCATACATGCTCGTTCTCTCTCTTTGCTACGATATATTGTAGTCACAAGAGAGAGAAATGTCCATATCAGCTAGAGGCGGAATTTACCTTAAGCCGCTAATTTGAGGCTAAGTTTTCCCCAGACTTCTTTAAGGGCTGCGACCAGGTCGTCCATCATTTCATCTGTGTGGATCGGTGAGGGAGTAAAACGCAGACGCTCGGTGCCCCGTGGAACGGTGGGGTAATTAATGGGTTGGACGTAGTGATTGTACTTGTAGAGCAAATCATCACTAGCCTGTTTGCATAGCTTCGCATCTCCAACCATCACCGGAACAATATGGCTGACTGTCTCCATGTTAGGGATGCCAGCTTCGGTCAGTTTCCGTTTCAATGTTGCGGCACGTTCTTGGTGTTTGTCGCGAATTTCATTATGCTCTTTAAGCCACTTAACACTGGCAAGGGCAGCACCTGCGACCCCCGGAGGCATAGAGGATGAGAAGATAAAGCCTTGGCCGAAAGAGCGAACAAAATCACACATGGCTTCAGATCCGGTGATATATCCACCAACAACGCCAATAGCCTTCGCCATGGTGCCTTGGATAATATCAATTCGGTGCATTTGTCCGTCGCGTTCAGCAACACCTGCGCCGGTTTTTCCGTACATGCCAACAGCATGCACTTCATCGATATAGGTCAGGGCATTATATTTTTCTGCTAGGTCGCAAATTTCTTTGATGGGGGCTATATCGCCATCCATGGAATAAACGGATTCAAAGGCAATCATTTTTGGGCGATCGTTACCGGCTTCTATCAGAAGCTCTTCCAAGTGAGCGAGGTCATTATGGCGGAAGACCTTTTTATCTGAACGGCCATGACGAATGCCTTCGATCATTGAGTTGTGGTTCAACTCATCTGAAATCACCATCATACCCGGAATATTAGCAGCCAAGGTAGAAAGGGCTGTCACATTCGCCGTATAGCCAGCAGAGAAAAGAAGCCCGGCTTCCTTTTTGTGCCAGTCGGCGAGTTCGGCCTCTAAGAGCACATGATAGTGATTGGTGCCTGAGATATTACGTGTGCCCCCTGCACCAGCACCACATTTATCAATGGCTTCGTGCATACCGTTTAGGACAACTGGGTTTTGACCCTGGCAGAGATAATCATTGGAGCACCAGACGACGACTTCTTCAACACTGCCATCGTCACGATAGTGACTGGCACGGGGAAAGCTTCCTGCTTTGCGCTCAAGGTCGGCAAAGACACGATAGCGCCCTTCGTCCTTGAGTTCCGCAATCTTCCCGCTGAAAAATTGCTCGTAATCCATAGTAGGTCTCCAATTAAATCGCTTGTAGTTCTTGTCGATTATCGACGGATACAAGCTTACATTCTACTACACCATGCCCAGATTGGACAAGGTCTCCAAATAATCGTCTAGGTATATACCCTATAGTTTCTTGATCCACTCTGTGGTTTGGTCAAGTGCCCGGGAAAATTTCTCAAGCAATTCGTTGGTCTGAGACTGGTTAATGATCAAAGGTGGCGAAAATGCGACAGAGTCACCCAAGGCTCGTAAAATCAGACCTTCCTCTTGAGCTAGCTTAACCAGTTTTGACCCAACACCCAAACTGGGGTCAAAGCCTGCTTTGCTCTGTTTGTCTTTGACAATCTCGACTGCCGCAACCAAACCAACCCCCCGTACTTCGCCAACCAGCGGGTGATCGGCAAATGCACGAAGGCCGTTCTGCAACTGAGGCCCCGATTCATTTTGAATCTGTTCGACAATATTGAGTTCTTCATAAATATTGATGGCTTCAAGGGCAACAGCCGAGGCAACAGGATGGCCGGAGTAGGTGAAGCCATGACCAAAAACGCCAATTTTTTCACTCTCGGTGACCATGGCTTGAAAAATATCTTCACTGATTAAGACAGCGGAAATAGGCACATAAGCAGACGAAAGGGCTTTAGCCGTGGTTAACATATCGGGTTTAAGGTCGTAGGTTTGTGACCCCCAAAGGTTACCTGTGCGCCCAAAACCACAAATCACTTCATCGGCAATAAACAAAACATCATGAGTTTTGAGGACTTTTTGAATTTTTTCAAAATATGTTGCCGGAGGTGTGATAACGCCGCCAGCCCCCATAACAGGCTCAGCTATGAAAGCGGCAACGGTGTCCGGTCCCTCTTCTCTGATCAGACGATCTAAATTATCCGCAAGCCTAGTAGCAAATTCCTCTTCACTCTCACCGGGAAGGGCGTTTCGATAATAGTGGGGGCAATCGGTATGTAGGATTCCGGCAATGGGCAGGTCGAAATCTCTGTGATTATTGGGAAGGCCTGTTAGAGAGGCCGAGGCTACAGTTACGCCGTGGTAGGCTTTTTCGCGGGAGATAATCTTTTTCTTGAGCCGTCGCCCTTTGGCGTTGTTGTAATAGGTGACCAGCTTAACCACGGTGTCGTTGGCTTCTGAACCAGAATTGGCAAAGAACACTTTCGACATGGGGACGGGAGCGACGGAGATAAGTTTTTCTGCCAAGTTAACGGAGACATCACTCACCCGACCATTAAAGCCGTGATAGAAGGAGAGCTTTTCCATGGCTTTGGTGGCGGTTTCTATTAAACGCTTGTTGCCAAAGCCTAAAGCGGTACACCACAGTCCCGACATGCCTTCAAGGTAGGCTTTGCCGTCTTCATCATAAACATGAACACCTTCCCCACGAGTTATCACCAGAGGGCCTTCGTTTTGATGGGTTTTCAGATTGGTGTAGGGGTGTAAATAGTAGGCGAGATCACGGCTCGCTGTTGAGTTGCCTTGTTGGTCTGCCATCGTGAACTCCCCATACTTTAGATATTGTATAATCTGGCTCTAAAGGAACATGCTCATGAGGTCAATCTTCACGATAAAATAGGGTGGTTTTTGAAAAAAATTGTAAAACACTTGATCAAACTGCTTCCGCTGGCGGGCATTTCAGTGTTTACTGCTTGAAAAGGTTCCAGTATTTGCGTTGACCAAGGGAGCGCCCATAGGGGGTTTACGGTTGTCTGGCAACGCCGCTTAGGAGAGTTAAAATGGCTTTGAAGGATCTACTTGTTCATATGGATAATGGCCGGAGTGCTAAATCCCGCTTGGACGTTGCGATAAAATTAGCGGCAGACAATGATGCCCACCTCACAGGTCTCTATGTAATGACCCGGCCTCATGTTCCACAGTTTATCCAGGCTCATATTGGGGATGAAGTCTTAGCAACTCAAAGAGAAACTATTTTGGCTGGGGCAAAACATGCGGAAGAAATTTTTGTCGAAGCCGCAGAGCGGAGTGGCGTGAAGTACGAATGGCGCGCTATTGAAGATGACCTTTTTGAGGGAATCAGGCTTCACACGCGTTATGCTGATTTAGCGATTTTAGGGCAGTATGATTCTGAAATTTCTATTGGAGAAGGCGCCGATTCTTTAGTTGATCGTCTTGTTCTCTCTGCCGGACGCCCAATTTTGGTTATTCCGTACGTTGGTAGTTATCCAACTGTAGGGTCACGGGCGATGGTTGCATGGGATGGCGGCAGGTTGGCAGCTCGTGCTGTAAACGATGCTATTCCTCTCATGCAAAATGCCAAATTGGTTGAAGTTCTCGCAATCAACCCAAAAGATATTGAGGGTCAACATGGGGATGTCCCAGGAGCTGACATTTGTCTTCACCTCGCTCGTCACGGTATTAAAGCCGATGCAGAGCATATCATTTCGCCTGATGTAGACCCAGGTAATCTGTTGCTTTCAAGAGCTGCAGACCAAGGAATAGATTTGATTGTCATGGGGGCTTATGGCCACCGCCGCCTTCGTGAGTTGGTCCTTGGCGGCGTCACCCACCATATTCTTAAGCACATGACCGTGCCGATCCTCATGGCTCACTAAGAGCCAAAGGGATACAAAATTAAAACCGCGCTTTTGATTGAGGCGCGGTTTTTTTTATGTCCGTTTTTCTGCTTTTGGGTCCAGGGCATCCTGTAGGCCATCTCCAAGGAAGTTGAAGGCGATGACGGTGAGGAAGATGAGGAGACCGGGGTAGATTGCCAGGGTTGGGTTAGACCAGATAAGCTCCTGGGCGTTGGTCAGCATATTGCCCCAACTGGCAACAGGAGGCTGGATGCCCAAACCAAGAAAGCTCAAGACGGATTCCAATAAGATGATGTTACCGACTGACAAGGTGGTGGCAACGATGATGGGGGAGAGTAGGTTGGGGAGAATATGAACGGTCATGACCCTTAAAGGGCTGGCTCCATAGGAAACAGCCGCCAGGACAAAATCTCGCTCTCTGAGACTAAGGGTCGCCCCCCGGACCAATCGGGCCACGGTGGTCCAGCCAGCAAGGGCAACGATCAGGATTATACGGTAGAGACTGATGCTTTCTGAATTAGCGATATCTTCTGGGAGGCCAATTTTTTCTAGATCAATCGCGGCTAAAACAATAAGCAGTGGAAGGAGAGGGAGAGAGATTACCCCATCGGTAAAGCGCATCAGAACAGCATCAACCTTGCCACCATAATAACCTGAAACCAATCCAATAGCTGTGCCTAGAACCGCTGCGGCGACGGCGGCGATAAGACCGACCAGGAGGGAAACCTGTCCGCCATAAAGCAAACGCAAAAAGACATCCCGTCCTAACTCATCTGTGCCGAGAAAGTGATTTCCCCCGGCAACAGCAAAGCGATTGAATAGATCGACATGGTTGGCATCAAGCCCTAAAAGCGTCTCTGCTAAGGGAGCCGCGGCGGCAAAGGAGGTGAACAGAAGAAGGACCAACCCACTGGCTGTTGCCAGGCGATGTTGCTTGAAGATAGAGGTCATCTTTCCCCTCCCCTATAAGACACCCTGGGGTCAAGCCAGGCGTAGGCCAGATCGGCAAGGAAATTACCCACCAAAGTCAGCAGGGTGGCAAAGAGAAGGGCAACCAGGGCGAGGTTGAAATCGTTGCCCATAATTGAGTCAAAAATCAATTTTCCCATGCCGGGATAGGAAAAAATTGTTTCGGTAATCAATGCGCCAGAGAATAAGGCCCCAAAATCAAGAGCGATAATTGTCACGACAGGGATTAAGGCATTGCGAAGGGCATGCCTGAGGACAACGCGGGTTGGGCTCGCTCCTTTAGCGATGGCGGTGCGGATGTAATCTTGACGCAAGGTCTCAATCATCGAGGCTCGCATGTAACGGGTATGTCCGCCAATGCTGGCGATGACAATTGTCGAAACTGGGAGAATTAAGTGACGCAAGGTTTCCCATATGCTGCCTTCATCGGTCGGCATGCCACTGGCAGGAAGAATAGGCCACAAAACAGCAAAGGCAATAATCAGTAATAAAGCCAGCCAAAAAGGCGGAATGGAAATCCCGGAGAAAGCGAGAAGATTGATGGTATAATCTGTCTTAGAGTAGGCACATGCGCCAGCAAGGATTCCCAAGGGTAGAGCAATGGCGAGGGAAAGCACAATGGCGAGGCCAAGGAGCTTAACTGTGTTGAATAAGGCCGGGCCTATGGTTTCGAGAACAGGCTGTGAAAAAAGCCTGGAATATCCTAAGTCGCCTTGAAAAACTGCCCCGAGCCAATTGCCGTACCGTTCAAGAATTGGTTGGTCTAAACCGTAAAGCGAACGTAACCTTTCTGCATCTTGTGAGGTTAATTTAGGGTCGGCACTAATCATTAAGTCTATGGGGTCGCCCGGCATGAGTCCCATAAGCCCGTAAATGACAAAGGACATGATCGCGATGACAATAAAGGCGTGGAAAAGACGCTCGAAACAATAGCCGATCATGGTGCTTCTCCCATCTTCATATGGCAGGAGACTTGATGGTCATGGTCTATCGACTTAAGGGTTGGGGCTTCAACTTGGCAAAGGTCAGTCGCCAACGGACAACGCCCATGAAAAGCACAGCCAGGGGGTGGGGCTAGAGGGCTGGGTGGTTCTCCTGCCAAGGTTGTACGGGCCTTGCGCTTGCCTTTTCCAATCTTGGGAACGGCTTCCAGTAAGGATTGAGTGTAAGGGTGGGTTGGGTTGTGTAAGACATCATATTGAGTACCGATCTCAACAATTTCTCCTAAATACATCACGGCAATGCGATCAGCCATTTGGGAAACCACGCCCAAGTCGTGGCTGATAAAAAGGTAGGACAACCCATGGGTTTTTTGGAGTTCTTTCATCAGGGTGAGAATTTGGCTTTGGATGGAAACATCTAAGGCAGAGGTGGGTTCGTCAGCGATAACTATTGACGGATTGAGGGATAAAGCTCGAGCAATGGCAATGCGTTGACGTTGCCCGCCGCTAAACTGATGTGGGTAACGGGAAAGGTCTTCTTTTTTAAGGCCGACGGAGAGAGCTAAGGATTCAATTTGTTGTATGGATGGCTTTTGCCCTTGGATACATAAAGGTTCACCAATGATATTGCCAACTTTTATACGAGGGTTGAGGGAGGCAAAAGGGTCTTGGAAGATCATTTGAACTTTTTGTCTGAGAGGTTTGAGCTTTCTTCCTGACAGACCGGTTGATCCTTGCCCATCTATATCAATGGTTCCAGATGTTGGCTGACTCATCAAGGCAACCATTTTCCCCAAAGTGCTTTTGCCACACCCACTTTCACCAACCAAAGCCAGTGTTTCTTTTATATGCAGGGAAAAACTAACCTGATTTACAGCTCTTAAGTTTTGTTTGGCTGTAAACAGCCCTCCCCCTAACGCGAATGTCTTGGTGACCTTGTTGACCTTGAGGAGAGGAGGGGTGTTAGGTAAAGGAATCATATCACTTACAGGGTAACCCCCTTGGTTCTCCCGCGCAGGCGGGAAGATGGATTTGCACTTGAAGTGTAGCGGTTTTAAAATTTTGCATGAAGGCTTCGGTTGGTGTTCTAAAGCCACAGCATTTCTGGGGCGTATTGTTGTAGACATCAATGATTTTGTCCAGGATGCTTTGCTTTGTTTCTGCACGATCTGTTTTTCTTAATAAGATATCCTAAGAATTATCATCAACTGGCATACCACACTAAAAATGAAGCTGAGGGGGGGGATCGACTATGACTCCACTTCTGTGAAGTTAAATAGAATTACTCTAGACTTTTTCATCATTTAATGGGACCATATTTTAAGTTGATTCAGCTTGTACCAGCAGGTTGATTTAAATGTGTGATGAGGGGGGAAACACCTCATTATGAAAAAATAGAAGAACAAAAATAATGAAGCAGATGTTTGAGAAACTCGCAATTACGCGCAGGTGGTTTTTTGTTGCCTTTACCTTTACATGTTCAGGGGGGCAAGCTTTTGCTGCTCAGCCTTCAGCCGAAAAAATATTAAACTTCGAAATGTCTCTTATAATAGGGTTCCTTTCTCTTGCCCTTCTCCTCTTTGTTTTATGGCTCTTGGTCTCACGCAGGTCCTTTGCGAAGAAAAACCGTGATTTAGAAAGTAGGATCGAGCAGTTCTCTGCGATTATCAATAACACCAGCTCAATAATATTTCTTAAGGACTTAGAGGGGGACTATCTGTTTGTTAATGAGCAATTTGAAGTCTCTTCGGGTAAAAAAAACGATGAACTTGTCGGCAAAAAAGATAACGATATCTATCAGGTGGAGACCGCCGAAGACCTGAAAAAAAATGATCGACAGGTTGTTGAAGCCAATGAAGTCCTTGAGTTTGAAGAGGTTGTTCAATTTAAGAATAAAACAAAAACCTATATTTCTACAAAATTCCCCTTAAGGCGAGCGAGCGGTGAAATATATGCTGTATGCGGCATAGCAACTGATATTACCGCGCGCAAAAAGATGGAAAAAGAATTACTCGAAAGCCAGTCGATGTTAGATGACGCAGAAAAAATAGCTCGACTCGGCAGTTGGCGGTTTGACCGTGAGAGCCAAAAATTAGTTTGGTCTGATACGCTTTATGAAATTTATGGTTTTGATAAAAGTGAATTCAGTGGGGACTATAGTGAATTCTTAAATGTCATTTATCCTGAGGAGCGGGGTTACGTTGATACGGAATATAAAGATGCCATAAACCATGAAAACCCCTTTGATATTGTACATAGAATTATTCGCAAAAGCGATGGTGCTATCCGTTGGGTTCGAGAGAAGAGCACCTTCTCATTAGATGAAAACGGACAGTTCATGTCTGCCCATGGGACTGTACAAGATATTACCGAACAAAAAAATTTAGAGCACCAACTTGTTCGTTCGCAAAAAATGGAAGCCATTGGACAACTCACCGGAGGGATCGCCCATGATTTTAATAATCTTTTGGGTATTGTTGAAGGTAATCTCGAGCTTTTGCAGCGGCTTATTCCGAAAGAACAAGACAAGGTGCATAAACGAATTGAGCCTGCGTTAAGGGCGACCCGTAGGGGAGGGAATTTAACAAAGAGATTGTTGAGTTTTTCCAGAAGAAAGCCTCAGGAAGCCTTGCCTGTAAGTTTGAATGACCTATTGGTTGAGACCATGGCACTGTTGGAAAAAACTCTAACAAACTCTGTCTCATTAGATGTCTTTATGGAAGATAACCTCTGGCTAACTGTGATTGATCCTGGCGACATGGAGGATGCAATTATTAACTTGGCGATCAATGCCAGGGATGCCATGTCGGACACAGGAAAAATAATAATACGAACTGAAAATGCCATCATCACGGACGCAGATTTGTCCCATTACCCTGAGGCACGTAGTGGTGAATTCGTAAAATTCTCTATTCAAGATAGTGGAGAGGGGATTGCCAAAGAACTTCAAAGTAAAATTTTCAATCCGTTCTTTTCAACCAAGGAGAATGATAAAGGCACCGGCCTTGGGTTGAGTATGGTCTATGGTTTCATCAGCCGCTCGAGAGGCTTTATTCACCTTGATACAAAAATTGGAGCAGGGTCGACCTTCTATCTTTTCTTACCGCGCGTTATAGAAGCTTCAAGTGGAGAGATTAAAGAGTTTACAGAAAAAAATAAAGATCAGGCGGACTTGGTTGGAGGGGATGAGACGATCCTTGTTGTGGATGATGAGGCTGACCTGCTTGATGTGGTCGCGGGGTCATTACAAGCCGTAGGATATAAAATACATCAAGCCAATTCTCCTAAAGAAGCGATGGCGCTCCTTGAGCGGGGAGAGCGAATAGATTTGATCTTTTCTGATATCGTTATGCCGGGTGAGGAAGATGGCTTGGCGTTGGCTGTGAAAGTTATGCGAGAGTACCCAGAGGTGAAACTCCTGCTGACTTCGGGCTATTCGGAGAAAGTATTGGCATTGCGCAATAAAGACAATCCTGTGGTTACATATTTGCTCGACCATATATTGCCAAAACCAGTACGCCGGGAAGTGCTGATACCGTCTATTCGCCAAGCCCTTGATACAGCAATAGCCATTAAATGGTCTGATCGCATGACCACAGGTATTCCACAAATCGATGACGACCATAAAATTTTAGTTACTTTGCTTAACCAGCTCTTGGGTGCGGTTCAAAACAGGCAAGAGCATCAAGCAATCATCAAGATCAGTGATTCACTTCTAAATTATGTTTCCCGTCATTTTGCTCGGGAAGAAGCTGTTATGGAGGTTTGCGAGTACCCCCACCTTGAAAACCATCGAAACATCCATCGTTTGCTTACCCAAAAAGCCGAAAGTTTTGCTGCATTTCTTGCCAAAGGGGATGACCACAAAGTTGTCGTAGACTTTGTTGAGTTCATAAAAGGATGGTTCCTTGATCATACTTTGAGTATGGACAGAACTATTTATGACTATACCCTGGGCAAAGAAGAGGTTATTGAAGCAACCTTGAAAGAAATAGATCATTAATTTGAGGTAAAAAGTGGCAATTTCAGGGCCCGACAATGGATGTTTTGATATTGCAGTTGTAAGAAAAGAAGGGCCCTTGCCCACTGTTCTTGTCTCTGCAATTTGTTTGGTTGATAGCGATGGGCGCGTGCTGATGGCTAAAAGACCCGAAGGGAAAGCCATGGCAGGTTTATGGGAGTTTCCTGGTGGAAAAATCCATGAAGGAGAAACTCCTGAGGAGGCTTTGGTCCGTGAGGTCCATGAGGAACTCGGTATTGATATTACGGCTAGCTGCTTAGCACCTCTTGCATTTGCTTCCCATTCCTATGAGGATTTCCACCTGTTGATGCCCTTGTTTGCTTGTCGCGTCTGGAAAGGCGACCTTGCTCCCCAGGAGGGGCAAGAGTTAAAATGGGTCTATCCACATAAAATAGCACAACTTTCGCTCCCTGCAGCAGATGTTCCCCTTGTTGCCTTGGTGCGGGATTTTCTTTGAGGTTTAAAAACGATGCCCTTAAAACACAAACTCGCCATAGCCGCCTTAATCCTTAATACGGTGCTTATAGCTTTTTTTGCCTATCTTAAGTTTACAGGATAATCAGAAATGAAAAAGAACCCTCTGAAACTTAATAAGTTACAACTTAAAACCTTAACTCTGTTGCAAGAGCTGGCGAAGTCTCCCCATACATCAACCCTGGATGAAGAGACAGGGAGTGTATCAATTACCAGCTTCCCGGATCCCCATGGAAATCATTTCCATATTGGTTCCAAAGTTGTCATGGCGTCAGATGCGACCGGCTTTAAGAACGAGGGAGTTTGGCAATCTTTGCATAGAAAAGGTCTGGCAAAGGCGACATATCCTGTTGTTCTTATCCTTAATAAAGAGGGATTGGCTTATGACACCGGGCTTTATGAAAAAATTCTGCATGGTAGTGATCATTGATGGCTAAGCCGAAGGTCGTTACCTCTGGTATTGTCGTTATTGGCAACGAAGTATTGTCGGGACGCACCCAGGATGTAAACGTTAATTTTTTGGCGTCGAGCCTAGGTGAGCTTGGTATCCGGGTTTCGGAAGTCCGCATTATTCCTGATGTTAAAGAAACCATCATTGAAACAGTCAACCACTGTCGGAAACAGTTTGATTATGTTTTCACCACGGGAGGGATTGGCCCGACACATGACGATATCACAACGGAAAGTATTGCCGCAGCTTTTGGCAAAAAAGTTATCTTAAGTCCGGAAGGCAAAGATTTACTTTTGGGCAAGTACGGCATCGAAAAATTAACCGATGCGCGTATGAAGATGGCTCATGTACCCGAGGGAGCCATACTCATCGACAATCCAGTGAGCAAAGCCCCAGGCTACTCCATCGAAAACGTATTTGTTTTGGCAGGTGTGCCGGCAATCGTGAAGGCTATGTTTACCTCTTTACCCGAAAGACTGGTCGGAGGAGATAAGGTCCACTCCATATCCGTTTCAGCTGAACTTGCAGAAGGGAAGCTTGCTGTTGGGTTGGAAAATTTGCAAAATAAATATGAAGGGGTGGAAGTTGGGAGTTATCCCTATTACCGTAATAGCCGATATGGAGTCAGTATTGTCTTGCGGGGAACGGACCAAGAAAAACTAACCGCTTCGGCTGAAGAGCTAAAAGACTTAATGCATTCTTTAGGGGGACCCCCTCTAGAAGAATGAAGGCCACAATCTAATAATAACTTGGGAGCCTGATCTATGTCATTGAAGGGTATGTTTAAGGCCTGTGTTTCTGCAGTTCCGCTTTTTCTGTCGGGGTGCAGTGATGGCCCCGCTGTGGTCACAAATTATCATAAAGGGGAAATCGTCTGGGAACTGGCAACCTCTGCTGGAAAAGATGGCCCCATATTTGTTGAAATACATGGGAATCCATTCGGTGGTGGAGAACTACAGGTGCAGTCAACGATTCTCTCAACAATGAGTAAGGCTATTCAGAAAAGAGTATTTACCTATACCCTTGATAAATCTGAGGCGCGCACGCCTGATGCAAAAGTTGCCATTCTTTTTGGTGCGCCGATTAATCTTAATGGCAACCGTATTTGTGAAGGGGATCGTCCAGAGCCCACCTATGATATGGAGAAAATCACTATACGTGCGGTTTTTTGTTCCCGGGATGAGCTTCTGTCAGATGTAGAAGGTTGGGTGAAAAACGTTTCTAACCCTGATGATAAAAGCTTCAAAACATTGATCGAAGTTGTCACGAGGGAACTGATTGAGTTGACTCCTTAAGCTGAGTGCGCTCAAATCGTATCAAGGAAGAGGCTTAGAGATTTGAAGAAATGTAAATTTTTTAAAAACTGATTGTCGTCTTCCAAAAAAACATAGAGGGTAGCGATAATTGGTGAACTTCAGTTCCCCAAACGTAATAACTTAATCCAAACCAATAATCGGGAGGTTTATATAATGAAATCAATTAAATCCGGACTGGCCTTGCTTGCCGTAGCAACATTGGTCACAGGCTGTGTAACTTATGACCTTGATGGCGTTGCCATGATGCCCCAAGAAGGCGATGCCTTCCAAAAAGGACTGCATGGTGAGTATGTTAAACTAGCGAAGATGGAAGCCGACGAAGGCGATTGGCATGATGCTGGTAAATTTAACAATAAAGCCAGAGCCGCAGCTATGGGATCTGCTGCAGGTCCACAAGACTTGATGGGACGTTCAATTCCAAGTGATAAAGTTGAAGAAATGTCAGGCTATCGTATGCGTCTGGTTAAAGCGTTAGAAACTGGAGCCGGGGCAAAACCTGCCGCCGCCGCTCGGGCTCAAGCTGGCTTTGATTGCTGGATGCAAGAACAAGAAGAAAATTTCCAACCGAAAGATATCGAAGCTTGTAAAAAAAGCTTCATCATGGCTTTGGCTGAAATCGAAGGCAAAAAGAAAGCCGCGCCTAAGAAGAAAGTCCCTGGACCATTTGTTGTTTACTTCGGCTTCAACAGTGCTGAGCTAAGCGATGAAGGTTTCTCTGCTGTTGCTGAAGCTGCTGATAAAGCTAAATGGGCAAAAGCGACAGGTATCATCGTGGGGGCTCACACCGACACTTCAGGTTCCGGTGCTTATAACCAAGCTCTTTCAGAAGCTCGCATGAAAGCGGTTACGGAAATCATCACCATGGCTGGCTGGGATGGTAAATTGACCACCAAAGCTTATGGTGAAGAACTTCCTGCCGTACCAACAGCAGACGAAACCAAAGAAGACAAAAACCGTCGTGTAGAGATTGTTCTCGTTCAATAGAACAGTTCGGTTAGATTAATAAAGACCCCGTCCGAGTGACGGGGTTTTTTGTTGGAAAATGCTATCTCCTTAAGGTTTGTCTGGGTCAGGTTTGCCTTTGATTAAGCGGGCGACCAATATCCCGAGGGCCCATACACCAAGGGGAACTAAGAAAATCCAGTTAAACCAGGGGTCCGTCATGTCCCCTTGCGTTTTAATCAAGATAAAAATGATCCAGGCAGTAGAGAAAAGATAGCCCATTCTTGTCCAGAACGAACGGCGTTTAAGGTTGGGTTCAGTTGGTTGATTCATTAGCCATCCCTAAACTCATATAAATAAAAAAACAAGTTCTTGAATCTCAATTCCATTAATACCATATGCATATTGTAGATAACATTTAGGGAGGATAAAAAATTGACGCCGCCTGAGCAGACAAAAAACATATCAAGCTAATATACTTAGGGTGTTTACCCTTTTTGGCCCGGTTAGAGACTGGGCGATACGAATGTATCAATTTTGAACCCTCCAGGTAAGCCTGGAGGGTTCATCGTTTAGAATATTGCTTAATATAGGGCATATATCTTTATTTCTTCGAGACTCTTCCTCAAGGCTTTCCTATAGTAAAAATAGCTAATACCCGCATAAAGCAGGTAAGGGAATTGAATTATGCACTTGAGTATCGTCAAAAAAATTGGTGTTGGAAATTTAGGACAGCTAATAGGTATTATTACTCTGCTGTTTGCCTTTTGGGGAACCAACGAGAGCTTTTTGAATATCCAGAATAAAGTTGAACAATCTGCTGATAGCACGGTTGCTCATATCAAAGAAATTTCTACTGAATTTGATACGGCTTTTAAAGAATTGGCAACTCATGCCACGAATGCAGGTGCTGGCAAGGAAATAGATGCGGCTTATATGTCGGCAAAGTCCCGCCTTGATACGGTAACCCAAAAACTCTTATCGAGCCAAAAATCAGAAGCAGAGGAGGTCAAGACTCTGGTTGATGAGGCTATTGATACAGGTTGGTTTACCATGACTGGCAGGACCTTCTGGCAAATCCTTGTGCTGCTTTATTTTCTTTATATTGCGAAATTTTCCCTTGGTGATCCTCTGCGAAAAATCACCGAAGCCGCAAAACGTCTGACAGAAAATGATCTCGAAGTCGAAATTCCAGGGACCTCCCGCGAAGATGAGGTTGGTCAAATAGCTCGTGCTGTTGAGGTATTCAAAACCAATGCCATTGAAAACCAAAACCTGAGGGCAGAACGCAACCTAGAACAGGTAAAAGCCCAGGAAACCATCAAGAACAATATGCTTGATATGGCCAATGCCTTGGATAAGGAAGTCCAAACCACGGTAACGGCTGTCGTTGAGAAGTCTGAGACAATGCGGGTTGCTGCAGAAAAAATGCAGGCGAAAATTCTTAGTGTTGAAGAAGAAACCGCAACGGTTGCGTCCAGTTCTGAAGAGGCCTCGGCAAACGTCATAACGGCGGCAAAGGCTGCGGAAGACCTCTCCAATTCAATCTCAGAAATTACTCAAGAAGTCACAAACTCCAGTCAGATTGCCCAGGCGGCTGTCCGGGAGGCTGAAGCCGCAAATCAAAAAATTCAAGGCTTGGTTGATTCGGCACAAAAAGTAGGCGAGGTCGTCAATCTGATTAATGATATTGCCGAACAAACCAACCTGCTGGCTTTGAATGCAACGATTGAAGCGGCTCGTGCAGGTGAGGCGGGTAAAGGATTCGCTGTTGTCGCTTCTGAAGTCAAAAATCTTGCTCACCAGACGGCAAATGCAACGGGTGAAATCGGTGGTCAGATTACAGAAATTCAGAATGCCATCAAAGAAGCTGTATCGGTTATTGAATCGATTGGTGGGACCATTGAAAAAACTGAAGTTTCGGCCTCAAGTATTGCTGAGGCTGTCGAGAGGCAAAACGTTGCAACTCAACAGATTGCCCGTAATGTTGATGACGCTGCGATCGGAACCCAAGATGTGTCGACTCGGATTGTTGACGTTTCCAGTGCTACCCAGGAAACGGGAGCGATTTCTAAAGATGTTCAAAGAAATGTGGAAGCAATGTCGGAAGATATCCATAGCCTTCAAGAACGCCTGACAACGATTTTACGCGAGTCTACGGCCGGTAATCGCCGAGGGTCTGAGCGCTATAATATGGAAGACCGAACCACCTTGACTGTTCGGGGTCGTTCAATGGACGTTACTATGAAAGATGTTTCAATGACAGGGGCGGGAATTGAGCCACAAGTCTCCATCCACTTGGAAATGGGTGATGTGGTTGAAATCAATGTGCCGAAGCTTGGGGTGTTGCGGGCTACGATCATGAGGGTACTGCCAACAGTTATTGGTATGCGTTTTGATGAAGCCCAATCAATGGATGGCATCGCTGCATGATCGCTGAGGGCCGCCGTAATATCCTGCTATTAGGGCTTAGTCTCGCTTTCGCTGCGGCTCACCTTTTTTGTCAGCAATATGGGGTGTTTCCAGCGAAGCCCTTTATAAAAGCACCGGTTGTTCTTTTGCTTTGTGTTTATGGTTTCTTAAACAGCGAAGGGCGGGTGCGCTTCTTGTTATGCTTGGCCTTATTACTCTCTGATCTCGGCGATATCTTTTTGGCTCTTGAGTCTAAGTATTTCTTGCATGGTCTTGTTTCCTTCTTAATCGCACATCTCTTTTATATCGCCTTGTTTTTAAAACACCGCAAAGAGGGCATCAAGGGGCACCACATTTGGGTTGCTCTTGTTTTTGCCGCTTACGGAGTTGGCCTGGTGTCATTCCTCTATCCATCTCTTGGCACCATGGCGGTCCCTGTGATGGTTTATGCAATTGTGCTTATCGGTATGGGTGTAACCTCTAACATGGGGGCCTTTGGCACGCCTATGGTTGCCTTCGGGGCCGTGTCATTCATTCTGTCGGATTCGGGGATTGCCATAAACAAATTCTATATGCCCGTTGAGTGGTTAGATTATGTCACCTGGCCTCTATATGTATTAGCCCAGTTCTGGATTGTCCTTGGGGTGACAAAAAAATTCAGAGAAGGGGGTCGCAATGATTAAAAGTGCAGAATTTTCTAATCTTCAGCAAAGCAGTGCATTAATCCCAAAAACGCAAACTGTTGAAGGCGAGAAGAACACAGACTAAAAGGTTCAGAATAAGTGCAAACCGCTTTAGATCGTTTGGTCGGTAAGTAACTTTCCCAAAAAAAGGGGGCGATTATCTAATGATAACCGCCCTTAGTCAGCCGAGAAACTACGTCTTGCTCAGCACTCACTCCTAAAAGTGAGCAACTGATGAAGAATATGCCGTTATTCTGGTGGTTTGTCCTCACCCATATGGGGGAGGCGCGTTATTCTTTCTCATTCACATGATGTTAACATCAGTTAAATCACCCTGAAATATCTCGCTGCTATAAATTTCCTTACCTTCTCTTGGGAGGAGTGGCGAGACGGAAAAGGATTATAAGTCCAATCGAGATACGATCAAACAGCGGTACAAACCGCATTTGAAATAAAAAGAAAGCCCCCTTTTTCCACTATCTCAAAGCCACTTTTACAAAGAAGATAAAATTTCCTAAGAGAGGGGATAGGTATAAGATGATCATGTAAAATGACATATCAAATCCCTAGTTCTACTGTCTAGATCAACCTCATTGCCCCCCCTAATGGCGATGAGGTTTTCTTTTGGGGAAAACTACTGAAATCTACAAATTATAAGGGTCTTCAATCCATTTTTCGAGAATTTGTCGATCTTTATCTTCGAGAAAAGCAAAGTCGCTTTTTGACCAGCTAATTTCTTCTCGAATTGATTTGACCATGGCATAGGACATGAATTTTTTAGTCAGCATTAGGAAGTACCAAGCCATAGGGAAACCAGCCTCTTTATCCAGGCTGTTGAGCATCTGGACAATGGGGCCGCTTTTGCTCATCCCACTCATATCGTAAGCGTGAATAGCATCGGCATGGGGTGAGAAAAGCTTAACCTCATGTCTATGCTCTCCAACATCACGGAGCAGAGGCTGTATGGCGATGGCCCAGTGCTTGTAAAATTCCGTATTGTCTCCTGCACTGCTTTGTTCCCACTCTTGTAGAAATCTCTTGAATCGAGGGTCCCCACTATATTCAGAAGTCAGTTCCGACCCGATATCTGAGAAACAAATGGCCTTTTTAAAAACGTACCGGGGTTTTGATAAGGCACGATGTTCAACTTCAGCAAAGTCCAGAGGATCGATGATATCTTCAAGCGTGTCCGGAATCGTATCGGGGTTGAAAAGCTCCCGCTCGATGACCTCTTGGACTTCTTCAACTTCGATTTGAAGAAAATCTAGGGATTTATCACCTGTGGGGGCACTGAGATAATGGGTTTTACCCGAAAATGCCGTGGCGCAATAGCCTTCATCACCATATTCGGCAACCAAATCCATCACGTCACCATTGGCAGTTTCTTCGACCCATTCTTCGAGGTTTTCAGCAACGCGTTGACCCTCTGCCGTAACGATTCCTCCGACGCGATACCAATCTTTTTCGGTAAAACTCAGGTGAAATTCATAGCCAGAAAGGGTGCTGTTTATTGCTTCTAAAAGGGAGGGCGTGCCAGAGCCTGGCTGTATGGAATCGCAGGCTTTTGCGAGTGCTTCTGCGTTCACGGATGTTGTATTCATGCCCCTCACCAGTTGGGTTTTTAAGTCTTGTGTTCTTCCTGCACTAAGGGATAGCTAGAAGGATGTCAACAGGGGAAGGATAGTTTGGGATAAAACATTTTTTGACGAACCCCAAATAACCTGTTTAGCTATATAGGTCTTATTTATCAAGTTTTGAGGAAGTCGTGGTCGCGCCTAACCAGTCAATATCGCTTGAAGAAAGTACCGTCGAGACGGTTGCCGTTGTTGTCTCTTTTGAAGGAGGTGAAAACGATAGCGTGGTCATGGCGGCGGCTCGGAAATCGGCCTGTGATTCCTGTGCCTCATCGAAAAATTGTGGTGTCTCTGCTTTGTCTGGATTGTTCGGTAAAAGCCAACTTCATTTTAAAGTCCCTAATACCATGGATGCAAAAATTGGGCAGGCTTACGTTGTGGGGATCCCTCAAGTAGCTCTTTTGAAAATGGCTTCTATCGCTTATTTGGTCCCCTTGACCCTTCTCCTCGTTGGGGCAATTGGGGCCTCTGCGCTGGGGGCGTCTGACATGGGGGCCGCCTTTGGTGCTGTTATCGGGTTGATGATCGGAATAGCCGCTGCCCGCCGTGTTTCTGGTGCCCAAAGTCTTTTAAACTCGGCAACACCTAAAGTCCTTCGGCCTCATATTCCTGCCGGAAGCCCAAACTGCCATGGCTAAACGTCGTTTTCTTTTTGCTATTTTATTGTTTGTGGTTGCTGGCTGTAGTGAACCCCCGCCTCAAGAGCACAAAGAAACCGTCTATGTTTTCGGAACCCTTGTGGAGTTCGTTATCAGAGGGGTAGAGAAGGAAGAAGCGCGTCACGCCATCGCCGAAATAGATGTTGAGTTTCAGCGCATGCACAAAGACTGGCATGCCTGGAAACCTGGCGAGCTTGATAGCCTGAACAAAGCTTTTGCCCGGGGGGAAGGAAAAGAAGTTTCCCCTTTCTTATTGCCTTTGATCTTACAGGCCAAAGAGCATTACAGATTAAGCAATGGATTGTTTAATCCTGCCATCGGTGGCTTGATCAGTGCGTGGGGGTTTCATAGCGATGAACTTCCCAAGGGTTCTATGCCGCCTTTAGATAAAATCAAAGCTCTCGCCGCGACCCACCCTTCTATGGATGATGTCCATGTGGATGGAAACAAAGTCACCAGCATCAATAAAAATGTTCACTTGGATTTTGGTGGTTTTGCCAAAGGGGTTGCCTTGGATTGGGCGATCAACAGGTTGCGTGGGCGGGGAATCAAAAGCGCTGTGGTTAATGCTGGTGGGGATTTGAATACTCTGGGCAGTGCCGGAGATCGGCCTTGGAAAATTGGCATTCGCCATCCGGTCAACTGGGGGGTGATCGCCTCAATTGAAATGAAAGAGGATGAAAATCTTTACACTTCAGGTAATTATGAACGCTATCGGGAGCATGAGGGGATTAAATATGCCCATATTCTTGACCCTCGAAGCGGCATGCCTGTGCGCCATATCGTTTCGGCGAGCGTTATACACCCAGACGGCGGCCTTGCCGATGCAGCCGCAACGGCCCTGACTGTCGCAGGCCCCAAAAACTGGTATCAAATTGCTAAAAAGATGGGGATTAAATATGCTCTTCTGGTTGACGATCAAGGGACCGTTTACTTAAATCCAGCCATGAAAGAGCGGGCAATATTTGCCAAAGATGAGCCAAAAAAACTGGTCGTTAGCGCACCACTTTAAGAGCGGGTCCTCCAACACATAGAATTCTTGCCTACCGTCACTCCCGCTTACGCGGGAATGAAAATTCTAAATAGGTATAAAGATAGTTTCTCAGCAAAAGATTCTCAAATATTGCAAAAATCTAATATATCATAGGGTTAGCCCTTATTGAGTATGTGGTTTGGTGTAAAACGGTCCTTTACTGAGGAAAAATTTTCATAAAAAAGCTATTTCTGCGCGTTTACAAAAGAAAACAATAGTGGTATTACCAGTGCAATCGGGCTGTAAATCAGAAGAAAACAATCTCAAAATAAGTTTGTTAGCTATTTGTAAAATAAAGAACTATTCGGAATTGGGCGGGGCAGAATGTTAGTTTGGTGCAAAAACGTTTGATACCAAACTAATTTTATCGTAAAATTATATTGCGTAAAACTATAGGCGGCTGTTTTAATGATTTCGTAAAGTGGTATAATGGTACCGATTAGCCGCTTTTTGGAAGTTTAAACTTTTAAGTTTTGATTGGGTGAGATGCAGGAATACATTTTCATCATTTTAGGGACCGCATTGGTCAATAATGTTGTCTTGGTCAAGTTTCTTGGCCTTTGTCCGTTCATGGGCGTTTCCAACAAAGTGGATACGGCCATTGGCATGGGCTTGGCGACAACTTTTGTCTTGACCCTGTCAGCGGCTTCCAGTTGGTTGCTTGAGCGTTTCTTGCTCGCCCCTTTTGGTATTGAGTTCCTGCGTATCCTGACCTTCATTTTGGTTATTGCGGCGGTGGTACAGTTTACGGAAATGGCGGTGAAGAAAATTTCCCCTGTGCTTTATCAAGTCTTGGGGATTTTCCTGCCGTTGATTACCACTAACTGCGCTGTGCTGGGTGTGGCTTTGTTGAACATCCAAGAAAAAAATTCATTTGTTGAGAGCCTGCTCTATGGAGTTGGCTCCGCCTTAGGGTTCACTTTGGTGATGATTATCTTTGCGGGGCTTCGGGAACGTTTGTCTTTCGCCGATGTGCCAGAATCGTTTGCCGGGGCACCTATTGGTTTTGTTGTCGCCGGTCTCTTATCATTAGCCTTCATGGGCTTTTCCGGTTTGTCGGTTTAATAGAGTTTAAGAGGGGGAAGGAGAGCGATCATGTTAACAGCGATTGGAAGTTTAGCCCTCTTGGGTGCTGTATTAGGCGGTCTATTAGGTGTTGCCTCTAAATATCTTGTTGTTGAAGGTAACCCGCTGGTGGGCGAAGTGGAAGATATGCTCCCAGGGTCACAATGTGGCCAGTGTGGCTTTCCAGGATGTGGTCCTGCGGCAGAAGCTCTTGCCGATGGTAAGGCGGCTGTCACTCTTTGCCCTCCTGGTGGCCGTGCGCTGGCTGCCGATCTTGCGAAGAAGCTTAGCGTTGAAGTCGACCTCAATGCCATGGAGGAAAAAGAGCCTGCTATTGCTTTCGTCAATGAAGATCTTTGCATTGGCTGCACCCGTTGCTTTGCCCAATGCCCAACCGATGCCTTTGTCGGTGCTCCTAAACAAATTCATACTGTGATTAGCGAAATTTGCACTGGCTGTGAGAAGTGTGTTGAGCTTTGTCCAACCGAATGTATTGAGATGCATCCCCTGGAAGTTACCGTCCAAACTTGGCACTGGCCGAAGCCAAAAGAGAAGAAGTTGGCGGCATAACTCCAT
Organism: uncultured Thalassospiraceae bacterium; assembly: GCA_965368165.1. Lineage (GTDB taxonomy): Bacteria > Pseudomonadota > Alphaproteobacteria > Rhodospirillales > JAPHRK01 > JAPHRK01. Next base: position 52,807 of record CBDULT010000014.1, read on the forward strand.
GAAATTATTTAAAATTAGGGGTGGCATTCACCCAGAGTACCAAAAACAGCTGACCACAAAGTGTGAGATCGAAGAGCTTGCGATTCCACCCCTGTTACATTTGCCTTTGCTCCAGCATATCGGTGCTCACGCCGAACCGGAAGTTAAGCGGGGAGATAAGGTAACGAAAGGGCAAATCGTCGCCCGCGCCAAAGGCATGATTTCGGCCCCCGTCCATGCGCCGACCTCAGGAACCATTCTTGGCATCCACGAATTTCCAGCCCCCCACGCTTCTGGACTCCCTTGGCAAACCATCACCATGAAACCTGATGGCAAAGATACCTGGGGAGAACTGCTCCCCGCGATGAATCCTTTTGAGTCGACCCCAGAAGAAATTGCGGAGAGAGTAGGGCTTTGCGGGGTCGTTGGCATGGGGGGAGCAACTTTCCCCTCCGCAGTGAAGTTGCATCTTGGCAAGGCTCACAAACTTAAAACACTTGTCATTAACGGTTCAGAGTGTGAGCCTTATTTAACCTGCGACGATCGTCTGATGCAGGAACGCTCTGATGATGTGCTTGATGGTATCCGCACCATTGCCCATGCCCTTGGGGTTGAAAATATCATTATTGGCATTGAGAGCAATAAGCCCGACGCCCTGCAAGCCATGAAAATTGCTTCAGCAGGTTATTCAGATATTTCTGTAGCTGGTGTACCAACCCGATATCCAATGGGAGCCGAGAAGCACTTGGTTCAGGTGGTGACAGGGGTTGAAACGCCAGCAGGTAAATTGACCGCCGATGTGGGAATGGTTGTCCATAATGTGGCGACAGCTCTGGCTGTTCATGAGGCAGTGCGGTTTGGTTACCCGTTAATTTCCCGCGTGGTCACGGTAAGTGGCGGGGCTATTCAAGAACCAAAAAATATTAAAGTTCCTTTAGGCACCCCAATCTCAGCCTTGATTGCACATTGTGGTGGGTTGAGCCAAGAAGCGGACCGTATTTTGGTTGGTGGCCCGATGATGGGGCAACCTTTGCTTTCAACCCGCTCTCCTGTGGTCAAAGGAACCAACGGCATTTTGGCCCTAACCCCGGAAGAAACCAAAAAACACACCCCCATGCCCTGTATTCGGTGTGGCAGTTGTGTGACGGCTTGTCCTTGTGGGTTGGTGCCTCTGGAAATGTCCGCACGGATCCGCAAAGAAGAGCTAGATTCTGCTGTTGATATTGGCTTGATGGACTGTGTTAGCTGTGGGGCCTGTTCTTATGTCTGTCCCTCTTTCATCCCTCTGACCCAATATTTCAACTATGCCAAAGGCAGGTTGAAAGCAATACAAGGGGAACAGCGCAAACAAGAGATTACCAAAACATTGGCAGAGCGTCGTGAAGTTCGCCTTGCTGAACAAATGAGGGCGAAGAAGGAAATGCTTGCAAAGCGCAAGGCCGAAAAAGCGGCCCGCGAAGCCGCTCAAGCTGCGGCTGCTGCCCCGGAAGAAGCGACACCGACAACACCGGAAACGGAGGCGAACCCATGAGCCGAGGGGCATCGGAGGGGGGGCCTTATGCCCACAAAAAAACAAGCGTTCAACGCACCATGGCTTTGGTTATGGCTGCCCTTGTTCCGGCGACGGCCTACGACCTTTATTTGTTCGGTTGGCCTGCCATAAACCTTTTTGTCATCACCATGGTATCGGCCCTGGTGATCGAGGCTTTATGCCTCCTCATAGCGCGCAAACCAGTGGTGATGTTCTTAACCGATGGGTCAGCTATTTTAACGGCTTGGTTGCTTGCCATGAGTTTGCCCCCATGGGCTCCTTGGTGGGTGGGGGTTCTTGGTGCTGCGATTGCCATTGTTATTGCGAAACAAATCTTTGGGGGCATTGGTCAAAATGTCTTTAATCCTGCCATGGTGGCGCGGGTTGCCTTGCTGATTTCATTCCCCCTGGAAATGACCACCTTCATTAAGCCTTCCCCGCTCGGTTCTGCCGGGGCACCTGGTTTTATGGATAGCTTGGCAGTGACATTCGGTCTTGGCGGCCCAGTCGATGTGGTTTCCAGTGCATCAGTTCTAGGGCATGTAAAGACAGAACTGGGACGGGGTATCCCTTTGCAACAAGCTTTGGCGGATAACTATGATCTCTTTGCCATGACCTTGGGTAATGTCACGGGCAGTATGGGAGAAACTTCATTCGCCTTGATTCTGGCGGGAGGTGTGTTCCTCATCTTCATGCGGGTTATCACCTGGCATATTCCGGTTGCTATGATGACAACCATTGCGGTCCTGGCGACCCTGTTTAACTTGATCAACCCGGCTCAATATCCCGATGCTTTATTCCATTTGGTTTCGGGTGCTACGGTCTTAGGTGCTTTCTTTATTGCCACAGATTTGGTGACCTCCCCGGTGACCAAACGGGGGCAACTTATTTTTGGGGCTGGCTGTGGCTTGCTGGTTTATGTAATCCGGACTTGGGCAGGCTATCCAGAAGGCATGGCTTTTGCCGTGTTGCTGATGAATGCCATGACCCCCTTGATTGATCGTTATATTAAGCCGCGCGTCTATGGGCGTACGGTCAAAGGTGATCCTCTCAATCCAACGGGGGGCACATGAGTAGGGTAAAAACAAAATCAAAATTTAAACAAGGCGCGATATTCCAAGGGGTTTTGCTTGGTGGTTTTGCCATGGCTGCAGCGGCATTTTTAGCCTTTGGTAACGAAGGCACCTATGACGCTATTCAGGAGCGCAAAGCTGAAGATTTGCGGGCCTCAATTGTCCAGGTTATTCCGCCAAGTCTTCACGACAATAATATCCTTGAGGCGACCTTAGACCTCCCAAGCCCGGATGGTAACTCGGTTCGGGTCTATCAGGCCCAACGTAAAGGCCAGACCGTCGCCGTCGCTTACGGCCTGAGCGGTTTTGGTTATGGCGGGGAAATCGCTATTATCCTTGGTGTGCAAGCTTCGGGTGAACTCTTGGGGGTGCGCGTGCTTTCTCATGCTGAAACTCCAGGGCTGGGCGACAAAATTGAAGCCAAAAGAGGCGACTGGGTTTTAAGCTTTGATGGCTTGTCTTTTGAAAAACTCAGCCCAGAAAAATGGGCCGTTAAAAAAGACGGCGGTCACTTCGATCAATTTAGCGGCGCAACCATCACCCCTCGAACTGTGGTCAAGACGGTTAAGCGGGGATTGGAATTTTTTCAAGCAAACAAAGCAAAGCTATTAGCTTCTAAAATACCGGAGGCAAAGAAATGAGTACCTCTTTAAAGGATATTGCCAAAGAAGGCTTTTGGTCCAACAATGTGGTCTTTTCCCAACTTCTCGCTCTTTGTCCTTTGCTTGCCGTTACGGGCACGGCTACCAATGGTCTCGGAATGGGCATGGCAACGACTGCGGTGATGATGACCACAGGTCTCTCTGTTTCCTTGCTTCGAAATGCCATCACCCCGGAAGTCCGTATCCCGGCCTTTGTTCTGATTATTGCCACCGTGGTAACCTTGGTTGATATGGCGATGAATGCCTGGCTCCATGAGCTTTATCAAGTTTTAGGCCTGTTCATTCCTTTGATTGTGACCAACTGCGCTATTCTTGGGCGGGCCGAGGCTTTTGCTGTGAAAGAAAAAGCAGCTCCGGCTATTTTTGATGGCATGATGATGGGAGTCGGGTTTACTTTTGCCTTGGTTCTGCTGGGGGCCGTAAGGGAAATTCTTGGCAGCGGAACCTTGTTTGCCAGTGCCTCCTTGCTCCTTGGGTCACCTTTCTCTGTATTAGAAATGGTAATTATTCCAGATTATAAAGGTTTCCTTCTCTTTGTCCTGCCCCCCGGAGGCTTCATTGCCCTTGGGTTTATTTTGGCTGGGAAGAATATTTTGGAGAAGCACTTAGAAGGACGACCTAAAGAAGAGGGGCCGTCAGAGCTTGAGCTTGCTGAAGGGGAGGTCGGATAAATGATGGTCGGTGTCGCCTACGCAAATCTTGCCAAGCAGCTTTGGCTGAACGTGGAGGTCCCAGAGGGAGCGACTGTTCAGCAAACTATCGAAAGGTCAGGCATCTTGAAAGAGTTTGTCGATATTGATCTGGAAACCCAAAAGATCGGTATTTTTGGCAAATTGGCTAAACTCGATGATCCTGTAAAAGATGGCGACCGGGTGGAAATATATCGCCCTATTACCGCCGACCCCAAGGCGGCTAAACGCAAGAGAGCACCAAGACCAACGGATAAAGAAGCCGCAAACAATAATAATGCGGAGAAGGGGGCGTAGGCATCATGCCCGCTCATTCTTTTAAAATAACATTTTGAATTCGAGGCTTATCCTCCCCGATTAAATGCAAACCGCTCTAGTCTGTAGGCTATGCCTGAGGCGAATATGGAAACGCGTATAGGGCAGATACAAAAAAAGAGGCCGGAACAGGTGTTCCGGCCTTTAAGTTATGTCCAGCGATTACGCTAGAACGGGAAAGTATTGATCTCCTAGACTAGAAGGGGAGCAGGATGTCGAGAACTTCCATGCCCCAACGAGGTGTTTGGAGATCGGAGATCGAACCACGGCCACCATAGGCGAGGCGCATCTCGGCAATTTTTTCATGAGAAACTGCGTTCGTCGTATCAATGTCTTCTGGACGAACGATGCCTGCGACTTGAAGTTCGCGCAGCTCAGCGTTGACCTTAAGCTCTTGGCGACCATGAATAACCAGATTACCGTTAGGCAGGACCTGGACAATCACAGCGGCGACTTCTAATGCAACAGTTTCGTCTCGGGCGATCAGGCCAGTGCCTTCTGTGTCATGGGCTGTCCCCAGGCTGAGGGTTGAGGCCGCGTTAATAGCCTGTGGTAATTTTTTTGCTAACTCTGCTTCCAGGCCGAGGAGATTAGTGATATCGGCATCTTCTGTGTCGGCACGGGTGCGGGTGGTTTTATTGTTGAGTGACGCACTTTCAGCAATATTCAAGTTCACCGTGAGGATATCGCCAACGTCTTTTGCGCGCTGATCTTTAAAGAATGCGCGAGCCCCAGCCCGCCACAGAGAGTTAGGGTTATGGCGCGCCATCTGTGGGGTGGGCATTGGCATGCTCACTTGACGATAGCCTGGTTTACTTTGTGGGTTAATAATGGGTGTCACTTCAGGGCCATCACCAACGGCTGAAAGGCGTGAAATTGTATTACAGCCAGTTACTGAGAGGGAAACCAAAGCAAATGCAGCCAGACCTAGGAATTTTTTGCCCAGTGATTTAGGGGCTGGTACTTTGTGATCGGTGTTGTGTGTATAGGTAAACATAACTTTCTCTCCTATCCCAAAGCTCTAGTTCATTGCCAAGCGACGAACTTTTGACGCTTTTGCAGTGTTGGGAGTTACAGTTGCTTGACCGGGGCCAATAACGACGGCCTCGACAATGGTTTTGCTCTTGCTGTTGATCACGCGGATAGTTTCGCCTTTTGCGCCATTATCGAGTGCTTTGCCTTTTGCGGTCATGGTCATCAAAGGGGTTTTAAGGATCAAGGTAACCAAAGATCGTTTAGAAACCGCGATGGGGCGTTGTACGTCACGAATTCTAAAGGCAATACCTTCTCTTAAAGCCCGCTTAGGGGTCATGCCAATGATTTGATCCATGGATACAGCGGTATTTGAGTCCATACGGTCGAGTCTAACCTTAAGCCATTCAACATCACTTTCACCAATGATCTCACCTTTGAGAATGCGGCGGGTCGGGACGGGAATTTCCTGAACCCCATGGGTGCGACCTGCAACACGGAAACGTTGGGCTGATGGGTCACCAGCCGGAGCTGCAATGATTGCTGAAAACCGACGGGAGCGTTTGTCGAAGTAAATTTCTTCCACTTCAAGGCTGGGAGCTTGATCAGCATTAACATGAATTTTTAGAGTACGATTGTTAATCTGAACAACGCTGTTTTTTGGCGCTCCTTGATCTAAGAGGGCTGTTAAAAGCTCTTCTTCAATTTGAGGGCGGTAGATCACATTGCTGTCACGAATAACAACAGCGCGAACATTCAGGCTATGGGGACGCCAATCAAGTTGGTAAGAACGGGCTACTTTATAGAGCCAACGGGCTTCAAAGGTGGTGCTTTTTCCAGGACGAGGGGAATAAGCAACCGCTTTGTCTGCTTTCTCACCAGCGTTTTCGAACAGGTCACCAAGAAGTACATACTTATCCGTAACAGTAATCCGTTCGTTAAGGGTTGAAGGGCTGGCCTGGGCGGCGGTTGCGAAAGTCATCGCCAATCCAACGAGGCCAAGGCCAAAGAGTTTTGTAAAGTTTCTCATAACCGATCCTCCTACTTCAGCTTGCTGGTGACGTTCATCATTTCGTCGGAGGTGGTAATCACCTTCGAGTTCATTTCATATGCGCGTTGAGCGGAAATCAAATGTGAGATCTCCGTAACCGAATTCACGTTGGATGTTTCCAAAAACCCTTGAAGAATGGTTCCGTATCCCGTTGATCCAGGAGCCGCAGTTGACGCGCCACCCGAAGCTTCGGTTTCAAGGAACAGGTTGCTGCCGATGGCTTCAAGGCCAGGTTCGTTAGCGAAAGTTGCCAAAGAAATTTGCCCGATATTTGAGGGGGCTGTTTGGCCTTCGATGGTGGCAAGAACCTCACCACTGGCATTGATTGTTACATCAATTGCGTTAGCGGGGACAGTCATGCCAGGGTTTAGCTGGAAGCCATCATGGGTAACGATTAAGCCTGCGCTGTTAAGCTGGAAGGTGCCGTCACGGGTGTAGGCAATGTCTCCATTAGGACGCGTGATCTGGAAATAGCCCTTGCCTTGAATGGCCATGTCCAAAGTATTTTCAGTGGCATTCATATTGCCCTGTTCGTGGATACGGTATACAGCAGCAAGTTTCACACCAAGACCGAGTTGAACACCTGTTGGAACCACTGTTCCGGCATCGGAAGATGCGCTGCCAGCGCGACGCAGGTTTTGATACAGAAGATCGTGGAATTCTGTCCGGCTGCGTTGGAACGCCGTGGTGTTCATGTTGGCGATGTTGTTTGAAATAACCTCAACATTGTGTTGTTGGGCTAACATTCCGGTGGCTGCAATACTTAATGATCTCATTTTCCCGTCCTTTCTATGTTTAAGGATTAACCCTTAAACGCCTTTAGATATTAGGCTTAGTACGCTTTTTTCTCGTTGATCTTCTTTGTTAATCAAGTTCGCGGCACTTTCGTAAGAACGTTGAACTTCAATCATTCGAGTCATTTCAAGCATGGGGTTTACGTTGGAGCCTTCGATGGCTCCTTGAACGATGGCTGCATTTTCAGCCGGTTGTGGGTCGTCTTTAGCGGAGTAAAGACCGCCTGCGACCTTTTGTAATTTCTGATCGTTTTCAAATGTCACAACTTCCAACTTACCCAATTCACCGTTTTCGGTTGAAATAGTGCCGTCTCCGGCGATATGAATGTTGGTGTCGCTGGGACCAAAGAAGAAGGGTTGTCCACCCCCTGACAGAACCGGGCTGCCAGATTTCGTGGTGAGCTGCCCTTCAGAATTGATGGTAAAGTTACCGTCGCGGGTGTAGCGCGGACCTTGAGCTGTTTCGACAACAAAGTAACCGTCGCCGTGAATGGCGATGTCTAATGGATTGCCTGTATTTTGGATGGGGCCTTCCATGGTGTTACGATACTGGGCGATATCACGGGTGTAAGCTAGTTTGGTACCCAAGATTTTGTCGCTGCCTTTGGATTTAACCAGATGCTCAACAAACATGGTTTTCTCGCCTTTGAACCCGCTTGTGTTCATGTTGGCGAGGTTGTTTGCGATGGTTGACATTTCCCGCCGCAGTGTCGATTGCCGTGATAAGGCTATGAATAATGTATTTTCCATTTTTCCCGTCTCGCGTCTATTGCCGCAAAATCAATATGTTTGCCAATTTATTGCATAAGGTGTGCCAACTTTAAATATTCAATAAAAACAACTAGTTGTGTTGTTTTGCGGTCTTGCGTATCGGTATTTAAGGGCCTGTCTGGGCACTGTTGACCCGGCAGCTTTTTCCCAATGCGGATGGTTTGTAAATTCAGTAGGGGAGGCTATAGTGGGGGTGCTTTAAAAAAGAGGCACTTTTTTAATAAGCTCGATGCAGTTTCAATGAGTTGTTAACTCTATGTTCTTAGACTGTATAAGCTGGGACTCCTTGCGTGACTTGAGTTCGTATAGGAATTAACCGATTTGGATCGGATGAGGGAATGGCAGACGACGATTTAGACGAAGATATCGACGAAGAAGGTGAGTACGACGAAGACGAAGAAGGTGAAGGTGGTGGTGGCAGTGGTAAGAAGAAGCTGCTCCTCTTGATTGTCCTTCCATTGCTTCTTGTTGTTGGTGGGGCGGCCGGAGCCTATTTTATGGGCTTCCTGGACCCCGTTCTTGCAATGATCGTCGGTGAAGAAAAGAAGGTGGATGGTGAAGGCGCGGAAGGTGAAGAAGGCGTTCCGATGGCGGTCGTTTTTTATGATTTGCCCGAGCTTCTTGTGAACCTGAATACCGGGGGGCGGAAAACCAGCTACCTCAAAATCAGAATTAGCCTTGAATTAGAAAAGGCAGAGGATCAGGCCAAAATGGAAGCCTTGATGCCTCGGGTCATAGATAACTTTCAGGTTTATCTAAGAGAGTTGCGAGTGAATGACTTAAAAGGCTCTGCAGGTATGTACCGTTTGCGTGAGGAAATGCTCACAAGGGTAAATGCGGCGGTGGCGCCGGCAAGGGTCAATGATGTGCTCTTTAAAGAGATGTTAGTGCAGTAATTTATGTTTTATATGATGAGACAATCAGATCAACTATGGAGTGCCTTTAACGGGCTTTCGTCATAATGGATGATGAAGATCAAGATGCTCTAGCCGCTGAATGGGAAGCTTCTCTTGGAGGAGGTGACGATGATGGTGGTGATGATGGCGGTGGAGGTGATGCCGAGGATGGTGATGCTCTAGCGGCTGAATGGGAATCAATGGTTGCCGGTGATGATGGTGACGATGATGGCCTTGATTCAGCCGTAATGGCGACATCAACAGGGCGTGAAGCCACGCGTGTGCTTGACCAGAATGAGATTGATAGTCTTCTCGGCTTTGATGATGACCATGGTGATGCGGGCGAACAGTCTGGTATCCAAGCCATTCTTAATAGTGCGTTGGTTTCTTACGAACGTTTGCCTATGCTCGAGGTGGTCTTTGATCGTCTCGTGCGTATGATGTCAACATCCCTACGGAATTTTACCTCTGATAACGTTGAGGTCTCCCTCGATAACATCGTTTCTATTCGTTTTGGTGACTACCTTAACTCCATTCCGTTGCCTGCTATGTTGGGTGTTTTTAAGGCGGAAGAATGGGATAACTTTGGTCTGCTGACTGTTGATTCATCGCTAATCTATTCCATCGTTGACGTGCTGCTTGGCGGGCGTCGTGGGACAGCAGCCATGCGAATTGAAGGGCGGCCTTATACCACCATTGAGCGTAATTTGGTGGAGCGCATGGTTCATGTGGTCTTGTCTGATCTAAGTACCGCCTTTGATCCGCTGAGTCCGGTGACTTTCCGGTATGATCGTTTGGAGACAAATCCTCGGTTTGCAACGATTTCGCGGCCTTCTAATGCGGCGATTGTTGCCAAGCTCCGTATTGATATGGAAGACCGTGGTGGTCGTTTAGAGCTTCTCCTTCCTTATGCGACGTTAGAGCCTGTTCGTGAACTTCTCTTGCAGATGTTCATGGGTGAAAAATTCGGACGAGATTCCATCTGGGAAACTCACCTGGCCAATGAGCTGTGGCGCACCCATGTTTCTCTAGAGGCTGTTCTTGATCAACAAATTTTGAATCTCCGAGATATGCTTAATATGCAAGTGGGATCAAAAATGCTCCTTAATGCGACAACTGAATCTGATGTCTTGTTACGGTGTGGGCAAATCCCCATGTTCTCAGGGAAGATGGGCCGCAAAGGTGATCGGATTGCTGTAAGAATTGATAACAAAGTGAGGGAGGAGGATAACTAAAATGCCTTTTTCACTGATATTAGACATTTTAATCGCTGTTTTGCTTGTTGCTTCAATTGGTTACACCGTATCGCTTAATCGACGTTTGACAGCATTGCGCCAAGATAAAGACGAATTGGAAAGCCTAACGTCTAAATTTGCAGATGCGACAACAAAAGCCGAAGCAAGTATTCAGACATTGAGAGGGTCGACCGATGAAATTGCGTCGGCTCTTAACAAAGAAATTGAAAAAGCCGAATCTATGCGTGACGACCTGACATTTTTGGTTGATCGAGCTGGTTCTCTCGCTGATCGGTTAGAAGGGGGGGTGCGTGACGCCCGGGCGGAAGCGCCTATGGATAATCCTCTCGGTGTTGAAGATGCCTTTATGGACCCTCCTAAGCCGAAAAGCCAACCTAAGCGGGTTGCTGACCCGGCTGATGAAGGGCCTGAGGCTAGGGCTAAAGCCCAGCAAGAGCTGCTCAAAGCCTTGCAGTCTATGAGTTAAGGAGGCTTGCCGTCATGCTTAAATTTTTTGCCAACGTACGGATCATTCCTCTGACGATCATCGCTGCGCTTGTTTTCTTACCGGTGAAGTTAAATTCAATCTGGACCGGTATTGATATCATGTTTGAAGGCGTGGAAATGTCGAAAGCTGAGGCCCAGCAGGCAAGAAGTTCTGGCGAAGAAGCGAAGCCAGATGAAGAAGCAACAGACGCTGCCGATAACGAAGACGATGGTGAAGAGGCCGATGATGAGGAAGAACTTGATGATGAGGCTGAAGCAGATAAGATGCTCGCCAATGATCCAACTCTCTTCACCCAGCAAGAAATTGACCTTCTTCAACAATTAGCTGAACGTCGCCAGAAGTTGGTAGAACGTGAAGCTGAAATGAACCAGCGCGATGGTTTGTTGCAAGCCGCTGAGGCGCGAATCAACAAAAAAGTACAAGAACTACGCAATTTAAAAGAAACTATTGCTGGTTTAATGCTTAAACATGACGAGCAGCAAACCAAGAAAATGTCGAGCCTTGTTAAAATATATGAAAATATGAAGCCTAAAGATGCCGCTCGAATCTTTGGAGAATTGGACATGGATACTTTGCTCATGGTCGCTGAACGTATGAAAGAACGTAAGCTGGCTGCGGTTATGGCGAAGATGAATCCTGAAAAAGCGAAAGAGATGACTGTGGAACTGGCACGCATGAGAGACATGCCGTTGCCTGGTTCTGAAGGGGGTGGGTGACTTTAATTCACCTTTATACATAAGTATTATGAAAAAAAGAGTTGAACCAAAGGGTCCCATGTTTTTACTTTAAACATTCACCCTTCGTGTTAATCTCTATGCTCGAATAAGAGACGCGCCGGAATAATGGAGATATAAATGGCTGTCGATAAAAATATGAGTATCCTTATCGTTGATGATTACAAGACGATGCTTAGGATTTTACGTAACCTGTTACGCCAATTAGGCTTTGCCAATGTTGATGAGGCCATTGATGGTTCTTCAGCTATGCAAAAAGTCAAACAAAGCGACTTTGGATTAATCATTTCTGATTGGAACATGGAGCCTATGACTGGCTTGCAGTTCCTTAAAGAAGTGCGGGCCGATGCTGCCCATAAGCACATTCCATTCATTATGGTTACTGCGGAAAGTAAATCAGAAAACGTGATTGCGGCTAAAGAAGCTGGTGTATCAAACTACATCGTTAAGCCGTTTAATGCTGAAACACTGAAAGCTAAAATGGTCAGTGTCCTCGGAGACTTCTAAGGATTACTGCATGACTAACCAGGGTGACGACCTTCGTGCCAAACGAATCGAAGCGATAAGAGAGAAATACGGGGATACTGTCCCCGTTGAACTCTTAGCTGATGTTGCGGGTGAACTTTTAGCCGTAACAAAAGGCGGAATGTCCACTGAAACGGACCTTTTTTCAGATTTGAGGGATTTGGCAAACTATATTCATGAGGCGCGTATGGAAATTGCTTCCTTGCGGCCTGATGAAGTAGGCGAGACCCTTATTCCGAGCGCGACAGATGAATTGGACGCTATCGTCGAAGCGACGGCGACAGCGACCAACTCAATCATGGATGCGACGGAAGAAATAGAAGTCGCCTGTGAGAAGCTTGATCAGGGTTTGCAAAACGGGATCATGGATATTACGTCAAAAATCTATGAAGCTTGTACCTTTCAAGATATCACGGGGCAACGGATCACTAAAGTTGTGACGGCCCTAAAGAATATTGAAGATAAAGTTGATGGCTTGGTCGAGGCCTTTAGTGATGAAATTGAGGCGGCTAAAGCCGAACAAAAAATCAAAGACGACGCTGATCAAGACGTTAAGAAGGAAATTAATGAAAAAGATGACCTTCTAGAAGGACCGCAGTTGGCTGGACAGGGAACCAATCAAACCGACGTGGATGCTTTGCTCGCAAGCTTTGACTAAGTCCAGAGGACGAATCCACCATGGACCAAACAGAGTTCATACAAGATGAGATAGACCAGGGGAATTCAGGGGGAAGCGATACCATCGCCATCTTCTTGGGCCTCTATCTTCTTATTTTGGCGTTCTTTATTATTTTGGTCAGCATTTCCAGCACAGAAGAACTCAAAGCGAAAGCTGTTCAAGATAGCCTAACAACGACATTTGCTGCCATCCTGCCGCAGCCTAAAGAGCTTTCCAGCTATACGGGCGAATCAGGAAGTATTATTGCGGGTCAACAATTTATGGACCGTATCCAAGGTCTTTTTGCTGCGGCTGTGCAAGTGGCTAAGGTCGAAGTTATGCAACCGGGTAAACATATGAAGATCACCATGCCCGCCGAAGCTTTGTATTTTGCTGACGGTGCCGAGATCAGGCCTGCCCAAAGCCCGCTCATGGACCGCATTATTGCCTCCCTTAGCAGCAGCCCGCCTGGGATGCGCTTTGATGTTGAATTTATTGTAGGGAGTGAAATCATGCCGGGGGGCGGATTACCCATTGGTCAAGCCTTGCAGATGAAAAGAGCAGGAGCTTTTGCGCGTGAAATGCGGCTGCGCGGAGCACCGCCTGATTCTGTTGCAATTGGTATGATGGCAAATGACCCAGATGAAGTAACCATGCATTTCTTTGTTCGTGAGATTGTCGCTAACCCGGGGCAAGCCAATGTGCCCGCCGTTACCCCTGATGATACTGAATCGCCCGCTCTACTTATTGAAGGGGGGCGGTAATGTACCAGGAAAGCACCTCTTCAAATTCAGAGCCCTTCGGCGCAGGAGATCGGGCTGAAAATTCCAAAGCTTGGATGGTTACCTTTACCGACCTGGTTTCCCTCATGTTGACATTCTTCGTTCTTCTCTTCTCGATGTCGTCGGTCAAAGTAGATAAATGGGATGAGATGATTAATGCTCTTTCAAAGAGCCTTAATCCACAACTGGAAGAAAGAGTTACACAACCAACAGCACAATTTAATATTTCTACCGTTTTTCAAAAGCGCGCCATTAACCTTGAATATCTTCATGCGGTTATTGAGGAGAAAGTCGAGCCAGGCTCAGTTCTCTCTAAATCAAAACTCGAACTTTTAGATGATCGTTTGGTTATTTCTCTCCCTGGAGACCTCTTCTTTAAGCCCGGGAGTGCTGTTCTTTCGAAATCCGCGCAGGAGGCTATGTTTGAGCTTGGGGGGATTTTGCGTAATGTGGATAACCTGATTGGTGTGAATGGACATACCGACCCCATTCCCTTAAAAAATGGCCTTTATGATTCAAACTGGGAACTCTCCCTTGGTCGGGCAATTTCAGTTTCAAATGCTTTGATGCGTGCAGGCTATACGGAAGAAATTATCGCCTTTGGCTATGCTGATTCAAAATATCAAGCGGCACCAGATCTGGATGAAGTAGAGAGAAATGCAATTGCACGCCGGGTTGATATTGTTGTTTTACCGACGGATTTTACACGATGAGAGGGCATAGCTTAAAAAAATTAGCTGTCTTAGCCGTCTTTGTTCTTACAACATTTTTGGCAACGGGCCGTGCCTTTGCTGAGCCTGTGACCATAAAAGCGGGAACTCATCCAGGTTATGGACGTTTAGTTTTCATTTGGTCTGTGCCAACGCCATATACCGCCGTGATTGAAGGTGACCGCCTTATTATTTCGTTCCCCAAAGATATTGAAGCGGACTATAGGGGGGCAACAAGCGTATTAAGCCGATATATTCGGAGTGCAACCCCGACACCAGATGGACGTGGGGTTGTTTTTAGACTCACCAAGAAAATTGGCCTGCGTTATTTTGATATGGGGCGGTCCGTGGTTGTCGATTTGATGGACGATACGGGCGAAGACCCCGCGCCAACGGCATCACCTTCTAAACCTCAAGTCCAAACTCAAACTGAATCACAAGCTGTAAAACCTGTAGCAGGCGGACAAACTATTGGCGTGAGAAGTGGCCAGCATAAAGATTATAGCCGTTTAGTTTTCGATTGGCCCTCAAAGGTTGGTTATACCCTCAATGAAGAGGGAGCAACGGCGACAATTGAATTTGACCGTCTGGCAACTTTAAACCTGGAAGCCGTCACACGGCGTCTTCCCCGTAATGTTAAAGGCATAAAGGCAACAACCGGAGAAGACAAAACGATTGTTACGGTGTCTGTTGCCCCTGGTTCGGGCTTTAAGCATTTCTTGAGCGGTCCAAAAGTGGTGCTTGATGTTCTTAACCCCACAGCATCACGCATTGCTGAGGCAGCGAAAAAGATACCCGTTAAAAAGACAGAACCAAAGGTGCCTGAAGCTAAGGTTGAAGATAAAAAAGCCGAATCCAAAGCCCCTCCGGCTGTCCCGGCTAAACCTGTCAGTGCCGCTGAAGAGCTTGCTAAACCGGGCGAAGAAGCAAAGCCTGTAGAAAAAGGTGGAACTGAAAAAGGCAAAGAAGGCACTGTTACAGAAAAAGCAATGGGTGAAGTGGGCAAGCCCATGCAGCTCACTGCTGATCAGCCTGAAACAGCGATTGGAAATGAGGAATTTACTTTAAGCTTTACTTGGAATGAACCCGTCGCGGCGGCAGTGTTTAGGCGTTCCGGGACCCTGTGGGTGGTGTTTGATCGTCACACTGTGCCAAACCTAAAAGCTCTTAAAGAAGCTGGTGGCGGCGTGATCAAGGATATCATCAAGCTTTCAGTTGATCGGGCGACGGCTTTGCGGTTTGTCATTCCTGAAGGCATTAACCCGCAAGTGGGTCGGGATGGCTTTAATTGGACTTTGAAATTCAAACGTCAGCCCTTGAAGCCGCTTAATATTGTTGATTCAAAATCCGAAAAATTGCCGGGGATTGGCTCCAGGATGTTTATGCCAGTTGCGCAAGCTGGCTTAGCAATCCCTCTTCGTGATCAAAATACTGGTGATAACTTGGTTGTTGTCCCGGTCGTGCCCTTAGGGCAGGGCATCGGGCAAGAACGGGATTATGTTGAGTTTAAAGTCCTGGCAAGTGCCCAGGGTATTGCCATTGAGCCAAAGATTGACGACCTAAGAGTTCGGCCTTTTATCCAAGGTGTTGAACTAACAAGTCAGACAGCCCTTAACGTAACACCTTTAGATGCCAAATTAGAGGCTGCGGCCAAGATTGCCGCCCCTTCATCGATGAGTCGTATTTTCCAGTTTAGAAGTTGGCAGATAACCGACTTTAAAGACTATAATGAAAACCGACAAAAACTACAGTACGCGATCTCAATGTCTAAAAAGGAGCAGCGTGAAAAAGCTCGGATGACACTTGCGCGGTTTTTCCTTTCTTTCGGTCTGGGGCACGAAGCGGATGCCGTCCTCAGGATGATGCTTATTGATCGACCTGAAGTTACAAAAAATATTGAGTTTTCCGCCATTCGAGGGGCCGCAAAATTCCTTAAAGGACGTTATAAAACAGCAATTGAGATGTTCTCGAAAGATGAACTGGGCAACAATGATGAAGCTCGTTTCTGGTTGGCGGCTGCACAGGCCTCAACGGGAGACCTTGCAACGGCGGGACCTAACCTCGGTCGTTTTGGCGGTATTATACGGACCTATCCGCGTAAGTTGAAAATGCCTCTTGGGGCTTTAGCTATTGAGACGGCGATTGCTTCGGGGGATGTAAAAGCCGCCGAACGTTTCCTGGATATGCTCAAACTTGAAGAACCGACCCCAAGAGAACAAGGTCAGTTATCTTACCTGCAAGGACGCGTTTCTGAGTTAGCGGGCAATATTGATGAGGCCATTAAGAAATGGGAAGAAGCACAAGATGGTGCCCACCGTCCTTCAAGAGCTAAAGCGGCCTATGCTCGGGCAGAAGTTCTTCGGGTTTTAGAAAAAATCACCAATAAAGAGGCCATCGAAGAACTTGAAAAACTTCGTTTTGCTTGGCGTGGAGATGATTTCGAATTCAATTTGCTGCGTAAATTAGGCGTTTTGTATTTTACCGAGAAAAATTTCCGTCAAGCTCTTCTGGCTTTAAAAGAAGCGGCAACAAATTTCAGAAAGCATCCTAGAACGCCTGAGATTACGCAAGAAATGTCAGCAGCTTTTGATAAGCTTTATTTAGAAGGTGATGCTGATAAAATCTCGCCGATCAAAGCAATTGCTCTTTATGAAGAGTTTAAGGAGCTTACCCCTGCTGGTAACAAAGGGGATTTGATGATTCGTCGATTGGCAGACCGCCTCGTTTCTGTTGATCTTCTGGACCGTGCTGCCAAGCTCTTAGCAAACCAAGTTTCCTTTCGTTTGAAAGGCGAGGAAAAAGCAAAAGTAGGGGCTAAGTTAGCTCTGATTTATATGATGAACCGCGACCTGAAATCGGCTCTCAAAACTATTAACGATACGGATAGCCCTGGGTTGCCCAATGAGTTGGCAGAAATGCGCCGCCATCTACAAGCCCGGACTTTGATGGAGCTGAAACAAAACGAGCAAGCTCTGGTGGTTCTGGGGGGGGATGAAACAAAAGCGGCAGATCTTATCCGCTCTGAAATGTTTTGGCGGAGCCAAAATTGGTCAGATGCGGCCCAATCTCTCCAAAGGATTGTCAAAAACCAAGAAGTGAAAAAGGACGGAAAGCTTGATGAAAAGCAAATGAAGTATGTCCTCAATCTTGGTGTTGCATTGGTTCTGGGGGGAAATGAAAGAGGTTTGGCCCGGGTAAGGGAAAAATATACCGCGGCAATGGCGGCGGGCCCTTATGCGGATGCCTTCCAGCTTATTACCAGTGCTTCAAGCCGGGGATTAATCGATTTCCGGTCTGTTTCCCGCCGGGTAAAAGAAGTTGAGAGCTTTCAAACCTTTATGGCGGCCTATCAGGCGCGTTTGAAAGCTGTTGAACAACAAGAAACAGCAGATAACTAAATTTTCTCTACAATTTATATAAAAAATATGACATTTTTCTTGCATTCAAAAATGGAATAGGCGAAATAGTCCGCCTTCGCCATGTTGGGGCGCTACTGATTTGGAGTGAGAAATGGCGGAAAATGCTGTGCTTGCTGAAATTGGGACTGACTTGAGGGGGGGTACCCCAGAGACTGTCACCGAAAGCATCAAGAATAAAATATACCCGGTTATTGATAACGACAAAGATTACTTTGTTGAAAAAGACGGCGTCAAGTTTGCGGGCATGCACTTGCTCGTTGATCTTTGGGGGGCAGAAAACCTCAACGATCTAGAAGCTACCGAATACGCCTTGAAAAAAGCTGCGACGGATGCTGGTGCCACCATCCTTCACTGCCATTTGCATCACTTTACCCCCAATGGTGGGATATCAGGTGTTGTGGTTCTCGCCGAATCTCATATCAGCATTCACACTTGGCCTGAGCGTAAATACGCCGCTCTTGATATCTTTATGTGTGGTGACTGTGATCCCTATAAAGGTATCCCGGCTCTTAAAGAGACCTTCAATCCTCAGCGGGTCGATTTAGATGAACAACGCCGTGGCATTATAGGTGAGTCTTTGTAAATGACCGAATGGTTCGAAGAGGGGCTCCACCTTAGTGGTGCGGGGCACGGTTACGCCCAACGTTTTCAGGTCACGAAAGAAATTTATCGGGAAAAAACTGAGTTTCAAGAGCTCGTTATTTTTGAAACACCGACATTCGGCCGAGTTCTCGCTCTTGATGGCGTCATTCAAACTACTGAAAAAGACGAGTTTATCTATCATGAAATGATGGCTCATGTTCCGATTGTTGCCCATGGCAATGCGACCAATGTTCTGATTATTGGGGGAGGGGATGGTGGTGTTCTTCGTGAAGCCCTTAAACATCCTCAAGTGACCCCAACCATGGTTGAGCTTGACCGCAGCGTTGTCGATCTTTGTATGGAACATATGCCTAGTTTAAGTGATGGGGCCTTTGACAATCCACGGACCGAACTCCTGATAACAGATGGTCTTAAATTCGTGGCCGAAACGGATCGTCAATTTGATGTTATCATCGTCGATTCAACTGACCCCATTGGCCCTGGTGAAGTCCTCTTTACAGAATCTTTTTATCGAGATTGTAAAAGGTGCCTCGGTGATAACGGTATACTCGTCACCCAAAATGGGGTCCCTATTTTCCAACCCGATGAAGTCACCACAACCTATCGCCGATTTCAGCCTCATTTCGATGATGCAACATTTTTTGTTGCCCCTGTGCCTACATATGTAGGGGGCTTTATGACCTTGGGGTGGGCCTCGATGAATAAGATTCTCAGCAAACATGATCTGGATACATTAAATAATAGGTTTCTACCCCTTTCGGTGACGACAAAATACTACAACCCATCAGTTCATCAGGCAGCCTTTGCTTTGCCGCAATATATCAAAAACCTCATTAAATAAGTCGCAAATTCAAATGCCGATACCTACCTGTAAGTGAAAAACCTTACTAATGGTATGGGCTTTGTACTTTTGGTTTAATTAGAATGTTGCAAATTAATCATAAATCTATAATCATGTAGGAATAATAATAAAAACAACTCATTAGATGAATAAACAACTGTTTGGGTAGGGGATTAGAAGTCAGCCATAGCAAGGAGCTAAAGATGACTATTAAGTCCCGAGTAGCTATTTTACTCGCCGTTGTCGCCAGTGTATCGGTGGTAACAGGTATTTATTTATTTTCTGCCTTGGCTGCATCAAAAAATGATGCCGGTATTATTGAAGCCTTGGGGCGTCAGGGAATGCTTAGCCAGGCTATGGCAAAATCTGTTTCAGGCTATGCCTCAGCAAAGCAGAGCCTTGATAGTCTCGAAGCCAGAATTAATTCTCTTGATAATTTTATCACCAACATGCGGGGGCAGTACACACAATCTGTCATCGGAGTAGCCAATAAAGTCGGTGTCGATATTTCAATGACACCAGAAGCCGAAGATCATCCTTCAGTACCTTTTCCGGCAACTTTCGCCCGCTTGGTGAATACCAAATCAGCGAGCGGGAACGGGTTTACAGTGGCTATTCTTTCGGATGCGCCTATAAACCCAATCAGTCTTTTGCAAACGGATTTAGATAAAAAAGCCAACGAGCATTTACGGAAAAACCCGAAAGACCTCTTTTTCCAACCGAGTGAAAAAGAGGGTAAAATGCTGTTGAATTATTACACCGCAGATTTAGCTGTCGCCAAAGGCTGTGCCGACTGCCATACCGAGATGGAAGGAATTCCCTATAAAGTTGGCGATTTGTTGGGCATACGACGGTATCAAGTCCCTTATGCTGATTCAATGGCAATTGGCAATAAGCTGATTAATCCAGATTTAAGCGAATATGAGGCTGCGAAAACAATTTTCATGGAAACACTTTCCGCCGTGAAATCTGGCGGCAAATACCCCTTGGATTTAGGCCGTAAGGTTTTTTCAGATATTCCTGCAGTTGATGACGATATATCTCAAGACCTTATGGGGAAAGTTACCCTGAGTGTCCAAGAACTGGAAAAAACAGTCGCAATTATCCTCAAGGAACAAGGAGGGATATTGCAAAATGCTGTTCTTAATCTTGGGACTCAAGCAAATGTGTTACGGGGTTTGAGCGATGATCTTGTTACTCATTATTCAGGTATTGCAGCAGGTAATCAGCGGAAAATTTCTATTGCGATTATTGTCTCGACATTGATTGTTCTTGCCACTGTTGGCGGGGTATACCTCTTTATGTCTCGCGCCGTGGTCGGACGAATAGGGGCTCTGTCAGAGTGTATGGAAGTTTTGGCTCAAGGGGACAAAACAACGGTGATTGCCTATGCCACCGATGAAGATGAGATCGGTGGAATGGCCCGCGCAGTTCAGGTCTTTAAAGATAGCATGATTAAAGGTGATGAACTGCGGGCGGAACAGGCGAAGCAAGATGCTGCAGGAGAGCAGAGGCGTATTAAAATGGAGAAAGCTGTCGCAAGCTTTGAGCAGGTTATTGGTGAAGTGATTGGAGGGGTTTCTGGAGCAGCATCAAGTGTAGAAACATCCGCTAACCAGATGGCAGATCAAGCAAAAGACAATATGAGCCGTTCAGCAGCAGTGGCCTCAGCCTCAGAACAAGCCGCGGCTAACGTTCAGACCGTGGCCTCAGCAGCAGAAGAACTTTCAAGCTCCATTGGTGAGATTAGTAGTCAAGTAGCTCAATCTTCAAGTGTTGCCGGACAGGCTGTTCATGAAGCTGAAACAACCAATGCAAAGGTTCAGGGTCTTGAAGAAGCTGCCCAAAAAATTGGTGAAGTTGTTAATTTGATTAATGACATTGCTGAGCAAACCAATCTATTGGCCTTGAATGCGACAATTGAGGCGGCTCGTGCTGGTGAAGCTGGTAAGGGATTTGCTGTTGTTGCATCGGAAGTTAAGAACCTTGCCAATGAAACAGCGAAAGCAACCAACGAAATTGGCTCTCAAGTTACTGAAATTCAGCAAGCAACCGGAGAGTCCGTGACAGCTATTGGCGGTATAACGGAAATTATCAAAGAGATTGACGGGATTGCTTCTGGTATTGCTGCTGCTGTTGAAGAGCAGGGGGCGGCAACAGGGGAGATTGCGCGAAGCGTAGAGCAAGCCTCAGCAGGGACACAGGAAGTATCGTCCAACATTGAAACTATCAGCGATGCTGCGAAGCAAAATGGTGATAAAGCGGTAGAGATGGCAGAATCTGCAGTTGAGATGCTGGGGCAATCAAAGAACTTAGAAGCTGAGGTGAAAAAATTCTTGGCAGAGGTGAGTTCTGCTTAAAACACCCTAGCCAAGCAAAAAAGAGGGGCTTTATAGCTCCTCAGATTGCTGTCAAAGCATGACAGTACAACACCAGCGAATAGGCAGTCATCAACTCTGTTGATTAATTATTTGATCACGAACCCTTGCATTCAAGATCACGATCATTTTTCTCCTAATAGCAGTTATAGCTCCTCTTTTTTTATCCCCCAAAACTTTTGACCAAACTGCCAACAAGCAAGTACCAGCCGTCGACCAAGACAAAAAAGATAATCTTAAAGGGCATGGCAACGATGATTGGTGGGAGCATCATCATACCCATGGACATGAGAACCGAAGCCACCACCATATCAATAATAAGAAACGGCACAAATAAAAGGAAACCAATTTCAAAAGCTCGCCGGATTTCACTAATCATAAAGGCAGGAATAAGGGCTTTCATCGGAATTGTATCAATGCCTTTAATGTTGTCCTCTTTAATTTTTGCAATATCAATAAAGAGCTGTAGGTCTTGGTCTCTCACATGACGGGACATAAATTTGTGGAAAGGAACGAGAGCTTTTTCAAAAGCATCCACTTCCTCTATCTGCCCATCCATCATTGGCTTAATCGCCTCATCATAAACAGCCTCGAAGGTGGGCATCATGATGAAAAGAGTCAGAAACAAAGCTAAACTGACCAGAACTTGATTGGGAGGTGTTTGTTGAGTTCCCATTGCTGTACGGACAAATGAGAGAACAATCATAATCCGGGTAAAGGAGGTCATCATAATGAGAATTGAGGGGGCTAAGCTCAAAACCGTTGTGAGGGCAATAAGCTGAACCACACGGGTCGTCGCTGAAGAATCACCTCCAAGGTCAAGTGTAAAGGACTGGGCAAAGGCTGGCTGAGTCAAAAAGACAATGCCAGTTGCTACTAACCCTACCATAAGGACAGCAAGGGAGATTTTAGTCTTCATGAGGCTGCGTCCTTATTATCTGCAGTTTCTGCAGCGGTTTGGAGGGCATTTTCAAAAGTAGTTTCTCCGCGCTCAACAATATTTTTTTCGATGAGAAGATCGGTCGTTGGGCCTAAAAGAATAAGGTGCTCAGCCTCATCGCGACGAACCAAAATAAGACGCCGTTTTCCATCGACTTGCATGATTTCAGAAAGGGCTAATCGTTTTGCAGGTTTACCTGCCCGAGGCGTGACAACCGCGCCTAAACCGAAACGCTTTGCGGCAAAAGCAAATAAGCCGATCAACCCTAAAACAAGGGCTAAGGCTATGACAAACTGTAGGTAATTTTCTAATCCTATGACATCGTTCATATGTTCGTATCCCTGGTTTAGGGTGTTTCCTCATCTGTTTTGCCATAGGCTTTCATTGCCCGCGCGCGCGTAGAAAGTTCAAATTGTCGAGTGAATTCCTTGTGCTTTTCTGCCATTTTATTTTCTAGTTCATCAAGGTTTTCCATAATGGTCTTAAGGGATTCTTTGTGGGAGCCAGAATCCTCTGTGGGGTTGTCATTTATATAACGACATAATTCTTCGACATGGCCTGTCAGGGCACTTAATTCAACGACTTGGCCTTCATCAAGGAGCCGCCGGGCAGCACTCACAAGGGAGGATACTCTCTCGGCTTTATTGGTGAATTCAGAGGGGGGGATTGAAACCATATTATGGCGCCTCACCGCGAGAGGTACCCGTTAATCCTGCACCAATATCAATAGAAATATCTTCACCGTCGGCACGATAAACATAAGTCAGTATTTCTGATACAGCCGCAAATGCTTCCAGGGGAGTTTCATTTCCAATTTCAAGTGCTTGAAGAACTTCTGCAAGATCGGCGTCTTCCCGGACTTTGACATCATTGGCGAAGGCTATATCTAATATTTTTTCAGCCAAAACCCCTTGTCCAGAAGCAACGACTTCTGGAGGGCGGTTTGTGTCTTTGTCATGGTTTAAGGCGACCGCCAGTTTCCGTTTGGCTTTTTCCTCAGTATCATAATCTTTGCTTGAGCTGCCCAAAGGTTCGCCTAATAAAAATAAACTGGTTGAATCACTATGGGGTGATTGTGCCGTCATAAGCTTAAAGATTCCTTTAATGCCAGAGAGTAAAAGAACTGGGAAAATGAGTCTCAACAAGCCTTAGAAGCGAGACTGATTCATCGTTTATTAAGGGAACGGATTCAATAATGGTGTGGTTGATGATTGACGATTCTCTAGAAAAAAATGGTAGGCCCTAAGGGCATTTGAGAGGCAAAGTAGGACATGGATTTTAGCAAGATTTCCCTGTTTAATGCAATGAAGCAGCAGATGGGCTGGCTAAAACAGCGCCAAAAGGTTCTGGCTGAAAACATCTCTAATGCCAATACGCCACGCTATAAAGCGAAGGACCTAAAGGCGATTGAGTTCAAGGATATGCTTGGGAAAAATCAGTTCAGCTTAAAAATGCGGACCACTTCAGCCAAGCATCTTGCAGGTATTAGTGGGGCTGAGGGCGATAATAAAGTTGTCAAAGAACGGAAGCCTTACGAAACCTCACCAGATGGCAACTCCGTCGTTTTGGAAGAACAGGTTCTCAAGGTTAGTAAAACCCAGGTTGATCATAAATTAACAAATGAACTCTATAGAAAACACCTTGCCATGATTAGGCACGCGACCAGAAAGTAGCTTGGGAAGTAGGGATTTAGTAAATGGATGATCTTTTTAAGACAATGCGGATCTCAGCTTCGGGCATGAAGGCTCAAGGAACGAGACTTCGCGTGATTTCTGAGAATATGGCTAATGTGAATTCGTTGCCAACCAAGCCTGGCGAATCTCCTTATCAACGCAAGGTAACCATATTTAAAAATAAGCTCGATCGGGAATTAGGGGCTAAAATGGTCGATGTTCATCGGGTTAGGCCAGATAAATCAGAGTTTAATATGCGCTTTGATCCTAATCACCCTGCGGCGGATGCCAATGGCTATGTTCAGACGCCGAATGTGAATACGCTGGTGGAAATGATGGATATGAAGGAAGCGCAGAGGTCTTATGAGGCTAACGTTAATGTTATTCGGTTGTCCAAAGAGATGATCGGTAGCACGATTGGGTTGCTGCGCTAAATTAGGGCCAGAAAAATATCGGAAATGGGAACAAAATTATGACAATACCCTTTAATCAAGCAATTAACGCTTATAATCAAGCGGTTAAAGATATTGAATCAGGCGGTGCTACGCAGCAAAAAGAAAGAACATCGGCGAACGATTTTGCTGAGATGCTTAAAAATAAAGTCAAAGTTGCTATTGAAGATAACAAAGAGGCGGAAAGACTTTCAGTAGCCGCTGTTGCTGGCAAAGCTGATTTGAGCGAGGTTGTGACAGCCGTAGCGGAAGCTGAACTGTCAGTTCAAGCAGCCGTTTCAATTAAAGACAAAGTGATTGAAGCTTATAAAGAAATCCTCAGGATGCCGGTTTAGGGGTCGGTTATGAATGAAGTCGCTGTTCTTGAGATAGGTCGTGAAGCCTTTTTTGTGATTATGAAAGTTGTTGGACCCCTTCTTTTTATTGGTCTTACTGTTGGCATTACAATTGCCTTGTTTCAGGCTATTACGTCTATCCAAGAAATGACCCTGGTATTTGTCCCTAAAATTATAGCAATTTTTATTGCTATCATTATTTTTCTACCCTTTATGATGACGACAACCTTAGAATTCGGGCGGTCAATTTTTAATAAAATCACTCTTTTGAATTAGCTTCGTATGTTAAACGAAGTCCTAAACCTAAATATCTTCGTTTTCTTTGTTATTTTTTCTAGGCTTGCAGGTGCGATTTCTGTAATGCCAGGCTTCAGCGCGACTTATGTTTCTATGCAGATTCGGATCGCATTTATTGTCGTTCTCTCGTTCATTCTTGTTCCCGTTCTTAAAGATGTAATTCCTCCCATCCCCTCGTCCCCCTTAGGAATGACCCTGATTTTTTTTGGTGAGGCGGTTATTGGTATTATGATTGGTACGGTTGCCAGAATTTTGCTCGGTGCCCTCCAAACCGCAGGAACAGTTATCGCCTTCACCTCATCAATGGCTAACTCCATGATTATGGATCCGATCTCAGCGCAACAAAGTGC
The DNA here is from genome assembly GCA_965368165.1 of uncultured Thalassospiraceae bacterium. GTDB lineage: Bacteria > Pseudomonadota > Alphaproteobacteria > Rhodospirillales > JAPHRK01 > JAPHRK01. The sequence goes on from CBDULT010000014.1 coordinate 77,980, forward strand.
TGTGGTGAGTGTTGCTCTGACAACCATGGCAACGGTGATTGTATTTGTCGCTGACCTGCATCATGTCATGATTTTGACCATCATCGATAGCTACACCCTTTTTACGCCAGGAGCACCGCCCCCGGCGGGTGAGTTTGCTGAGCTCATTACAAGAACGGTTGCGGATGCTTTTAAATTGGGCATTCAGTTAGCTGCGCCATTTTTGCTAATCTCATTCACCTATAACGTTGCTTTGGGGACTTTGGCTCGTTTGATGCCTAAACTAAATGTCTTTTTTGTCGGCATGCCATTAAGCATTGGCTTAGCCTATATGGGCTTATTGGTTTGTGTTCCCTCGATTCTTATGATCTTCCTTAAGCATTATGAAGAATCATTAGAACGTTTTTTGGTCCCGTGAGGTGATGAATGTCTGACGACCAAGAAAAAACCGAAGACCCGACTGGCAAAAAACTTGATAATGCAAAAACTGAAGGGCAGGTTTTGCAATCCCAGGAAGTGAAAAACTGGGGTGTTCTCCTTGGGGCCTCCTTTTCAATCTTTGTAATGGGTCCCTGGATTATGAGCCGGGTATCTCAAGACCTCATCAAGTTCATCGAGGCCCCACATGCAATTGCTGTTGACCAGGGAAATTTGCGGCTGTTTTTTTCAGAATTGATTTTAAGTACTGCTTTGTCAATTTCGCCAGTATTTCTGACGGCTATAATTGTTGCGATTGCGACCAATATGGGTATTTCGGGCCTTATCTACTCTCCCAAAAAAATTCAACCAAAACTTGACAGATTAAGCGTTATTAAAGGGGCGAAAAAAATTGTTTCGCTCCAATCAATCATGGAGTTTGTCAAAGATTTGGTCAAACTTGGTGTGGTTGGGGCCGTTGCCTTTACCATTGTTGTACCCATGTTCCATGATATGACAACTTGGCCTGGTATTGAAACGATACTGATCTTGCAGAAAATGTGGGAGCATGGAGCGGCAATTATTGTTGGAACAACTGCGGTCTTAACGGTTCTCGCTTTTTTTGATTTTTTCTATCAAAAATATACTTACATCAAACAATTGAAGATGAGTAAGCAAGAGGTGAAAGACGAGAATAAAAACACCGAAGGTGACCCGCAAATCAAAGCACGCTTACGGCGGATACGTATGGAAAGGGCGATGACAAGAATGATGTCGGCTGTTCCTGAGGCCAGTGTTGTCGTTACCAACCCGACCCACTATGCGGTTGCTCTTTCTTATAGCCAAGAAGATATGGGAGCCCCCAGGGTGGTCGCCAAAGGGGTCGATAGCCTGGCCTTGAGAATTCGAGAGGTCGCCGATGAGCATGAAGTGCCTATCGTTGAAAACCCGCCCTTGGCTCGCGCCCTTTATGCGACGGTAGAACTTGAAGAAGAAATCCCCGAAGAACACTACAAACCGGTGGCTGAGGTCATTGGGTATGTCATGCGCCTCAAGGGAGGGGCCATATGATTTTTTTGGGGGGGAGGGGAACTGGCGAAAATGGAGACAGCGTGGAATTATGGTTTCGTTCCTCCTTCTGGTCTCTGCTGCTCATCTTCTTTTCCCTCTCTTATATTTTACTTTCCCTTTTTGGCGGATCGCTTAGCCCCTATAAAGATATTTCTGCCTTGCTTGGTGTCCTTGCCTTTGGGGGGCTGGCTTGGTCTTTAGGCAGTTCCCGAGAGAAAGATCGTTTAGATAAACTGCTGGCGGCCGCTGCCGAATCAGATGGGGCTGCCCTTCTTATTGTTGGGCCTGACCGCCAAGCTGTTTATGCCAATGGGGCATTTCATCGCCTGTTCCCTTCAACGAGTGTGGATGGCGGGCAAATAGAAGGCGGTGAAGCTTCTATTTCGGCTATTTCAGGTCTGGTACATGGTGAAGCGTCTCAAGTTGAGTTGGGCCGCCTTTTAAGCAGTGCGGCTTCTGAGCGCAATGATACGGGTGAGATTTGTATCACCACACCTTCGGGGCGTTATGAATGGCGGGGGTTGATTGTATCTCCTATCCAAAAATTTCCAGGATACCTTCTTGTTTCTGCCCGGGATGTAACTGCCCGCCATGAATTGGAAGTGGTGCGCCGTAGCGAAGAAAAATTGGTCCGAGATTTTATTGACCATCTGCCCGTTGGTTTCTTTTCCTCTGATGCAGAGGGGAGGTTTATCTATGTAAATGAAACCTTGGCGAATTGGCTTGGAATTGAACCCGGTGAACAGCATGGCGATGAAGGATTAGCTGATTTCATTGCGGTTGGGGACAATGAGAACTCTTCCCCTCCGCAGGGTGGGGATGCTGACCACGGGGATGTCTTGCTTCATGGTGCAAGCGGGGGTGATTTCAGTGCGTATATTCGGCAATCCCAACGCACTTCGAAAAAGGGCGACTTTGTCTATAGCCGTTCTGTGGTGTTGAGAGATGTTGCGGCGGATAGCGGGAAGACCCTTTCCGGGTTTATTGCCCACAAGCTTAAGGCCCTGTTTGATGTTGCGCCCATTGGTATCGCCCATATGGATGTGAGCGGTGAGATTGTTGAAGCTAATATTGCCTTAACCAAAATGCTTGGCTTGGTAAGAGATCAAGCCGTCGGGAAATCTCTCACTGATTTTATCAAAAAAGAAGACCGCCAGGATATGGAAGGTCTTTTGTCAAAGATTGTTATGGGAACTGTTCCTGCGGGTAATTTTGAAGTGCGCTTTGCTAAAGAAGGTAGGAAAGAGAAGGTTAGTACGGTTTATGCCGGGCGGATTGACGATGGTGACGGTGATGTCTCCGGCTTGATTTTGCATTTTATTGATACCACGGACCGCAAACACTTAGAGCTTGAGTTTACCCAAGCGCAACGAATCCAAGCCGTTGGTCAATTAGCGGGGGGGGTGGCCCATGATTTCAATAACCTATTGACCGCCATGATTGGTTTTTGTGATCTGTTGCTTGGTCGTCACGGACCTGGGGACCCTTCTTTCGCCGATGTGATGCAGATTAAGCAAAATGCCAATCGGGCCGCGAACCTTGTCCGGCAATTGCTTGCCTTTTCTCGTAAACAAACTTTGCAACCTAAAATCATTGATGTCACGGGAGCGATCTCTGAAATGTCCAATCTCATCCGCCGCTTGATCGGAGAGAACATGGAATTTGAGATGTCCCACGGGCAAAACCTCGGCAAAGTTCGAGTCGATCCAGGGCAATTTGATCAGGTGATTATTAATCTGGCGGTCAATGCCCGTGATGCAATGCCTAATGGGGGTAAGTTGACTATCTCTAGCCGCAATGTTGTTTTAGAGGAACCTGAGCAACGGGGGCAGGACCACATGCCTGCTGGGGATTATGTCCAGATTGAAGTGGCCGATACGGGCGTGGGGATTTCAAAAGAAGATATTGGAAATATTTTTGAGCCCTTCTTTTCGACAAAAGAAATGGGAGCCGGGACAGGGCTTGGCCTGTCAACGGTCCATGGAATTATTCACCAGACAGGGGGCTTTGTTTTTGTTGACAGTGCGCCGGGAGAAGGGACCGTCTTTAGTATTTTCCTTCCCCATTATGAAGGAAGCGAGGAGACAGAAGAAGCCAATGAAAATGATGTGGAAAAAGTAGATAAAGATCTTACAGGCGTTGGCGATATCCTTCTGGTTGAAGATGAGGATGCGGTGCGGCTTTTTGCGGCTCGCGCTTTAACCAACAAAGGCTACAAAGTACATGAAGCTCAAAATGCTGAAGAAGCCCTGGATTTGGTTAAGGAAAGTGGAGAAACCTTTGACCTGATTGTAACCGATATGATTATGCCGGGGATGGATGGTTACACCATGGTTCGCTATATCCGTGAAAGCTATCCCTCAATCAAGGTGATCCTCATGTCTGGTTATGCCGAGGATACGATCCCAGAGGAAATTGGCACTGATTCAACGATTAATTTTATGCACAAGCCTTTCAGCCTTAAAGAACTTGCCGCCTTGGTGAAAACTGTTATTGGCGACGAATGATTCTTTCTTTTTTAGACGCCGAATCCCGTTCTTCATAAATGTTCTCTTTTGTTCTTTTTGCTGTAATCTGATGAGAACATAAAAAGAAAATAATTAATATTATACATTATTTTCAATATGTTAAAAATTTTACTTGCCAATGAGAACAAAATAGGTACATTGAGCGCATTGCATCACAACGTGCCCTGTGAAATAAGAGGGAGGAACTTCAAATGCAGACAGCTTTACGCTTGGTGGACAAACAGACCATGGATAAAAATAAGGCACTAGACGCCGCCGTTGCGCAGATTGAGCGCGCTTTCGGTAAGGGATCAATTATGAAACTCGGCCAGCGTGAAAATGCGGTCGAAACCCCTGCTGTTTCTTCAGGGTCAATCGGGCTGGATATTGCTCTGGGAATTGGTGGCTTGCCTTATGGGCGGGTGGTCGAAATTTATGGCCCAGAGAGTTCCGGTAAAACGACCTTGGCTCTTCATGCGATTGCCGAAGCGCAGAAGGCAGGCGGAACCTGTGCCTTTGTCGATGCGGAACATGCTCTTGACCCTGTATATGCCCGTAAGCTGGGCGTGAATGTGGATGAGCTGTTGATTTCTCAACCGGATGCGGGGGAGCAGGCTCTTGAAATTGCCGATACCCTGGTGCGCTCCGGTGCCGTTAATGTGCTGGTTATCGATAGTGTGGCTGCCTTGGTGCCGCGTGCTGAGTTAGAAGGTGAGATGGGGGATACCCATGTGGGGCTGCAGGCTCGATTGATGAGCCAGGCTTTACGGAAGCTTACCGGGTCAATTAATCGCTCCAACTGTATGATTATTTTCATCAACCAAATTCGGATGAAGATTGGCGTCATGTTTGGCAACCCCGAGACCACATCAGGCGGCAATGCCCTCAAGTTCTACGCTTCCGTCCGTCTGGAAATTCGTCGCATTGGTCAGATCAAAGATCGCGATGAGGTTGTGGGAAACCAGACACGGGTCAAAGTGGTTAAGAACAAGATGGCCCCTCCTTTCAAGATGGTTGAGTTTGACATCATCTATGGCGAAGGTGTTTCCAAGATGGGCGAACTGCTTGATCTGGGTGTCAAAGCTGATTTGGTCGAAAAATCTGGTTCCTGGTTCTCCTATGGGGAGCAGCGTATCGGTCAGGGCCGTGAGAATGCCAAAAAATTCTTGCGTGAGAATCCTGAAATTGCTGACGAGATTGAACACCTTATCCGCAAAAATGCCGGATTGATCTCTGAGAAAATGATGGATGAACCCGTAAAAGACGAAGACGAATAACCCTCCTGTTTTTCATGATCTTTCCCCAAGATCATCACAAAACGCACGTCTCTAGAACTGAGGCGTGCGTTTTTTTATGGTGCGATACAAGCCACCAACAGTATGGTAGGCCTCTAACTTCAAGCAGACGAAGTGTGTTTTCTGGACAGGGGGGCGTTCACGGGGTAAAAGCTCTGGTTCGAAATTTTCAGCCATAACTCGGTATGACCATGCAGACTGCTAACGATATTCGCACCTCCTTTCTCGACTTCTTTGCCAAGAACGGTCACTCCGTTCAGCCTTCGAGTTCTTTGGTGCCGTCCAACGACCCAACATTGATGTTTACCAATGCGGGGATGGTTCAGTTTAAAAACGTTTTCACCGGGGCTGAAAAACGAGATTATTCCCGTGCTGCAACGTCACAAAAGTGTGTGCGGGCTGGGGGCAAGCATAACGATCTTGAGAATGTGGGGCACACAGCGCGCCACCATACTTTCTTTGAAATGCTGGGGAACTTTTCCTTTGGGGATTATTTCAAAGAAGAAGCTATTTCTTTGGCTTGGGACCTTATTACCAAAGAATATGGTTTACCCAAAGATAAGCTCTTGGCAACGGTTTATGCCGAAGATGATGTTGCCTTCGATCTTTGGAAAAAAATTGCCGGGCTTCCCGACAGCAAAATTATTCGTATTGCCACCTCAGATAACTTCTGGGCCATGGGGGACACGGGTCCCTGCGGTCCTTGTTCTGAAATATTTTATGACCACGGTGATAAAATCCCTGGGGGGCCTCCTGGTTCTCCTGATGAAGATGGGGATCGGTTTATTGAGATCTGGAACTTGGTGTTCATGCAATATGAGCAAACAGCTGAAGGCCGTCTTGACCTACCTAAACCCTCAATTGATACAGGCATGGGCTTGGAGCGTATTTCCGCTCTCATGCAAGGAACACACGACAACTATGAAGTCGACCTGCTGCGTAATCTGATTATGGCCTCTGCTGATGTCACAAATACGGACCCTGATGGGGAGCATATGATTTCTCACCGGGTGATTGCGGATCACCTTCGGGCTTGTAGTTTCTTGATTGCCGATGGAGTCCTGCCTTCCAATGAGGGGCGGGGATATGTGTTGCGCCGTATTATGCGCCGTGCCATGCGCCATGCTCAATTGATTGGTTGTAAAGACCCGGTGATGTATCGCCTGGTTCCTGCCCTTGTGAATAATATGGGCCAGGCTTTTGGTGAATTGGTTCGGGCACAGGCCCTTATCGAAGAAACCATGAAACTAGAAGAGACCCGTTTTAAACAAACTTTGGAACGTGGCCTAAAGCTTTTGGATGATGAAACAAATGGTTTCAATGATGGTGATCAACTCTCCGGTGACGTCGCTTTCAAACTCTACGATACCTACGGTTTCCCACTCGATTTAACCCAAGATGCTCTCAGGAGCCGTAATATCCAGGTTGATCTTGAAGCTTATGAAACCGCCATGGAACGCCAACGGGCTGAGGCACGAGCGGCCTGGTCTGGCTCTGGCGATGCGGCGACAGAACAGATTTGGTTCGACATTAATGAAGAATTAGGCGGCACTGAATTCCTTGGGTATGAAACCGAAATTGCCGAAGGGCAAGTCATCGCGCTTGTTGTTGATGGTGAACGGGTTGAGCAGGCCACCGAAGGTCAATCGGTTAGCATCGTGACCAACCAAACACCTTTCTATGGTGAATCCGGTGGTCAGATGGGTGACGTGGGTGTTGTTAAAAGCGAAGCCTCGTCGGTGACCATTGAAGACACTTTGAAGAAGCTTGGTGCCCTCCATGTACATGTGGGTAAAGTCACCCAAGGCACTTTGACTGTTGGTGATGCGGTTTCCCTTGAGGTTGAGCAGGGGCGTCGTGCCGCTCTTCGGGGAAACCACTCCGCGACCCACCTTTTACACGAAGCTTTGCGGCGGCGTCTTGGGGATCACGTGACCCAGAAAGGGTCCATGGTGGCTTCTGATCGGCTGCGTTTTGATATCAGCCACCCTAAAGCAATTTCTGCGGAAGAAATAGCGACGGCTGAGGCTGAGGTAAATGCGCGTGTGCGTCAAAATGCCGAAGTTGTCACCCGCTTAATGACCCCTGATGAAGCCATTGAGCAAGGGGCGATGGCCTTGTTTGGTGAGAAATACGGTGAAGAGGTTCGGGTTGTTTCCATGGGTGAGGATGGCGACAAACCTTATTCGACAGAACTTTGTGGCGGTACGCATGTTAAACGTACCGGTGATATCGGTGTGTTTAAGGTGGTGAGTGAAGGGGCCGTTGCTGCTGGTGTGCGCCGCATTGAAGCCCTGACGGGTTCTGCCGCTTTTGATTATCTTGAACAACAAGAAAAGACTCTACAGGAAACGGCGGCAGTTCTTAAGGTCGCTCCCGTTGATGTGATCACACGGGTTACAGCTCTCATCGAAGAGCGCAAAAAGCTAGAACGTGAACTTACCGAAGCCCGCAAAGCTGCCGCAGGTGGCGGAGCTGCGGGGGGCGATGCGGCTAAAGACGTTAATGGTATTGCTTTCATGGGGAAAACCCTGGAAGGCTTGCCTGCGAAAGAGCTTAAAGGTCTGGTTGACGATATGAAGCAGAAATTAGGCTCTGGGGTGGTTGCTGTTGTGGCTGTTAATGATGGCAAAGCGTCTTTGGTCGTTGGTGTTACCGATGACCTGAAGGACAAAATCAGTGCCGTTGATCTTGTGCGTGCTGGCTCTGCTGCTGTTGGTGGCAAAGGTGGTGGCGGGCGACCTGATATGGCTCAGGCTGGTGGACCGGATGGGTCTAAGGCTGGTGACGCTGTTGCCGCGATCGAAAGTGCTTTAGCAGGTTAGCTAAGAACCCCAAATGCAGTGGCGTAACGAACCGTGCCACCACCCTTGAGGACACCGTCTATAAGCTCCAAAGCCATGTAGGCTCCTCCTGCTTGCTTGAAAGGGGAGGAGAGGGGTTCTGCCAATTTTGGGTCGAAGCCGAAGCGGGGGTAAAAACTTGTATGCCCTAGCACGACAATCGCTTCGACTCCGAGGCTGTTACAAATATCGATCCCTTCGCGAACCAAAGCACTGCCGATTCCCTGGTTTTGGTGGTCGGGTGAAACCGACATAGGGGCAAGGGCGACACCTTCAATAAGATGCCCGTCTCTCTCAATGGACAGATCACTGAAGAGAATATGGCCGACCAGCCTCCCTTTCAGCTCGGCGACAAGGGACAAACGCACGGCCCCGTCTTCGCGCAAGGCGGCGACCAGGTCTGCTTCCTCTTTTTGTTTGAAAGCATCTTGGTTTATTTGTCCGATGCCGATGTGGTCGGCGGGAGTTTCCAAACGGATGGTTAAGTCATTCATTTTTTTAACGTTGCCATTAAGGATGTTTCCTCCCTATATGATGTACCACGAATAAGACAATCACAAGGAGAACTGCGTGAATCCCCATCATCAAAAAGGCTGGCGCGGCCCTAAAGGGCTGTTGATCCTTCTCTCTGCTGCCATGCCTTTATCTTTGGGGACCTGGATGGCTTTGATTAATAATTTTGCCATTGAGCGGGCGGCCTTTGATGGGGCTGATATTGGCATGTTGCAAAGCCTGCGCGAAGTGCCGGGTTTCTTAGCTTTTGCTGTCGTGTTTTTGTTGCTGCTCTTCAGAGAGCAAACCTTAGCAATGATTTCTTTGATGATGCTGGGGGTCGGAACGGCTTTTACAGGCCTCTTCCCAACCTTCTGGGGATTATGCGCCACCACATTATTTATGTCTGTCGGCTTTCATTATTTTGAGACCGTTCGCCAATCACTCTCTTTGCAATGGCTTGAGATTAATGAAGCCCCTGAGGTGATGGGAAAGCTCGCTGCTGTCGGGTCTTTTGCCGCCCTGGCTTCCTACGGGGTGATCTATCTATCCCTTGATTTGGCCAACTTGCCTATGGAATGGGTTTACGTCCTTGGGGGAGGGTTGACCGCTGCTATCACTTTGTTTGCCTGGGTCGCCTATCCTCATTTCCCTGAAAAAGTAGAGCAACATAAGCACCTGGTGCTGCGCAAACGCTATTGGCTTTATTACGCTATAACCTTTTTAGCCGGGGCACGCCGTCAAATATTCACGGTCTTTGCCGGGTTCATGATGGTGGAGAAATTTGGCTATAATGCCGCAGCTATCACCTTGATGTTCTTGGTCAATATGGCGATAAATATGTATGCGGCCCCTTTGATTGGCAGGTTCATTGCTAAATGGGGCGAACGCCGGGCGCTGACCGTAGAATATATTGGCCTCATCATTGTTTTCACCAGTTACGCTTTTGTTGGAAACGAATGGCTTGCTGTGGCACTTTACATTATCGACCATATGTTTTTTGCTATGGCGATTGCCATCAAAACCTATTTCCAAAAAATTGCTGATCCCGCTGATATCGCTCCCACAGCCGGGGTTGCCTTTAGCATAAACCATATTGCCGCCGTTACTTTGCCTGTGGCCCTTGGGTTCATCTGGCTGGTTTCGCCGACGGCGGTTTTTTTGGTTGGGGCGGTGATTGCTTTTGCTTCCTTGATCTTAGCCCGAATGATCCCGCCTAATCCTGCTAAAGGAAATGAGGTTATCTTACCTTTTCGGACCGTTCCAGCTTGATCAACTGGACCCCAGTCTTTAATTTGTTTGGCAGCAAACTATACTCACATTTGAAATGGATACCGGAAAGTTATGAAATTCACTGGTACAGATGATTACGTCGCAACTGAAGATCTCATGGTTGCGGTGAATGCGGCGATTACCTTAGAACGCCCTCTTTTGGTGAAAGGGGAGCCAGGAACAGGGAAAACTGTCTTGGCTATTGAAGTGGCGAAGGCTCTTGGCTCTGACCTCATCCCCTGGCATATCAAATCCACCACCAAAGCCCAGCAAGGACTATATGAATACGATGCTGTTTCTCGGTTGAGAGATTCTCAATTAGGTGAAGACCGGGTTCATGATATCTCCAACTACATCGTTAAAGGTAAAATGTGGGAAGCTTTTGAAGCAACCCAACGTCCTGTTTTGCTGATTGATGAAATTGACAAAGCCGATATCGAATTTCCGAATGATCTGCTCCTAGAGTTAGATCGTATGGAGTTCCATGTTTATGAAACCCAACAACTGATCAAGGCGGCACAACGCCCCATCGTGATCATTACCTCAAACAATGAGAAAGAACTCCCAGACGCCTTTTTGCGTCGTTGTTTCTTCCATTACATCCGCTTTCCTGATGAAGAAACCATGGCGGATATTATTGAAGTCCACTTCCCAGGTTTAAAGAAAAACCTTCTTCGGGAAGCTTTGGCGGCCTTTTATGAAGTGCGGGAAGTTCCTGGGTTGAAAAAGAAACCCTCAACCTCAGAATTGCTTGATTGGATTAAGCTGTTACTGGCAGAAGATATTCCGGCAGAAGCCCTACGCAGTAAGGATAAGAAAGACCTTATTCCGCCGCTATATGGTGCTTTGTTGAAAAACGAACAAGATGTACACCTGTTTGAACGGTTGGCCTTTTTAAACCGTCGTGATGGGTAACCCTTAAGAGGGATAAAAATGGAAACCGTACCATATTGGGATAAGATAGAACCTTATCTGCTCGCCTTGAAGGACTGGGTCTTAACCACCGTCATTGTGCCGAGCAGCCTGATTCAACTTGTCCTGATCTTGACGGTTTTTCTTTTTGGAAAGTGGTTGGCTCCTAAGCTAAAAAACTTTCTCGAAACCATAACAAAGGTCCCTTGGGTTCAACGCTATTTTTCCCAATTAGTGGCTTCACTCTTAGAGCTGTCCTTGCCCTTGGTTATGGTTATAACCCTCTGGTTTATGACCCATATCGCTAACTTTGCTTTGTGGCCCCATCACTTGATTCGGAGTGTTATGGGTTTGCTTTTTGCCTGGGTTGTTATCCGGTTGATGGCTTCTTTGGTGGGGAATGCGTATTGGGCAAGGGCAATCGCCTTGCTGGCCTGGACTCTGGCTGCGTTAAATCTCCTTGGTATGCTCGATGAGACTTTGGTATTCCTTAACAGCCTAGCCTTTGAAGTCGGTCAAATCAGGATTTCTGTTCTTGAGATTTGCAAAGGTGTTATTGCGTTAGTTGTCATGCTTTGGCTTGCTAACTTTGCCTCTGACCTTGCTGAGAATAAATACAAAACTGCCAAAAATTTGTCCCCATCTGTTCAGGTGCTTTTTGCAAAACTGACAAGAGCGGGACTCTTCGTCTTCGCGATTATTATGGGGCTGCAAAGTGTCGGGATCGACCTTACGGCCTTTGCTGTTTTTAGTGGTGCCGTTGGTTTAGGGGTTGGATTTGGTCTGCAAAAAATTGTTTCCAACCTGATAAGCGGCATTATCTTGCTCTTGGATAAATCGGTTAAACCCGGTGATGTCATTTCCATTGGGCAGACCTACGGATCAATTAATTCTCTTGGAGCGCGTTATGTCTCAGTCATAACACGCGATGGAATTGAACATCTTATACCAAATGAAGAATTGATCAGCCAAAGGGTGGAAAACTGGTCATATTCCGACACCCAAGTGAGGCTAAAAACACGGATTGGCATATCGTATGATTCGAATGTGCAAAAAGCCCGTGAATTGGTAATCCAGGCTGCTGCCAGTGTGCCGAGGGCCTTGAAAGACCCTGCGCCTATGTGCCATGTGGTCGATTTTGCGGACAATGGTATTTTGCTAGAAGCCCGTGTGTGGGTGAATGATCCACAAAATGGTATTGCCAGTGTGCGAAGTGAAATGCTGATAAAGATTTGGGAAGTGTTCAGTGAAAACGATATCTTTTTCCCTTATCCGCAGCGGGACCTCCATATCAAAGAATCTGTTCCTTTACGGGTTACTATCGAAAATAAAGACTAGGAAAATTTGAGTTATGTTTCTGAACCTGTTCACAGAACTTCGTGCCGCTAAAGTGCCGGTTTCTTTGCGTGAATATCTTACTCTGCTGGAAGCGGTGGAAAAGGATGTGGCCAACTATTCTGTCGATGATTTCTATTATCTCAGCCGCTCTTGCCTCGTGAAAGATGAGCGCAATCTCGATAAGTTTGACCGGGTGTTCGGAAGTGTATTCAAAGGAATGGAAGCCTTAACCGAAGCCTTCGGTAAGGAGATACCCGAAGAGTGGCTGCGCAAAATGGCTGAAAAACATTTAACGCCGGAAGAGATGGAAAAGATCAAATCTCTCGGTGGGTTCGATGAGTTGATGAAAACTCTGGCTGAGCGCATGAAAGAACAAGAAAAACGCCATCAAGGAGGCTCTAAGTGGATTGGTACAGCAGGAACCTCGCCTTTTGGGGCTTATGGCTATAACCCTGAAGGGGTCCGTATTGGGCAGAAGGAATCTCGTCATCGTAAGGCCGTAAAGGTTTGGGACAAACGCGACTTTAAAAACCTGGATGATACCCTTGAGCTTGGTACCCGTAATATCAAGATTGCCTTGCGCCGATTGCGCAAATTTGCCCGTGAAGGGGCAGAAACTGAACTTGATCTCCAAGATACCATTAATTGCACTGCTAAGCAGGGATGGCTCGATGTAAAAATGGTTCCAGAACGCCATAATAAAATCAAAGTGCTGCTCTTCTTTGATATTGGGGGCTCCATGGATGATCATATCCGGATTTGTGAAGAGTTGTTCTCGGCGGCGGGTAGTGAGTTCAAGCACAAAGAATATTTTTATTTCCACAATTGTCTCTATGAAAATGTGTGGAAAGACAATGTGCGGCGTTATACGGAAACCACGGAAACATTTGAGGTTTTGCGCACATACCCCAAAGATTACAAAGTCATCTTTGTTGGGGACGCCTCAATGAGCCCCTACGAAATTACCTATCCCGGAGGCTCCGTAGAACATTGGAACGAAGAACCCGGTTTAGAATGGATGAACAGGGTCCTTGAGAATTTCCCCAACGCCATCTGGCTTAATCCGGTTCCGGAAAAATGGTGGAGCCATACCGCCTCGATCAACATGGTCCGCCAAATCATGGGTAATCGCATGTTCCCTCTAACCCTGGAAGGTATAGACTCAGGGATGCGGGAACTGAATAAATAAACGTCGCTCCATAAGGGGAAGGGAAAACCAAAGTGGACTCAATTTTAATTGCCATTGATTACCGGGATCCTGCGTGGATTGCCATCGCATTTGCTTTTGGGCTGCTTTCTAAACAAATCAAACTTCCGCCTATGGTTGGCTTCCTTATCGCCGGATTTGTTCTGAATTACCTCGGTGCAAAAAGTGATCAGTTCTTGATGGAAATTGCCGATCTAGGCATCACCTTATTGCTTTTCACCATTGGCCTGAAACTCCGCTTAGGCACCTTACTTCGGCCAGAAATATGGGCAACAACAACCATAAATATGGCTGGTTCAATATTGGTCGCGACAGCCTTTCTCTTGGTGATCGGTGCTGCAAATATACTTATATTTGGTGAGCTAGATTTTATGGGGGCGGTCGTTGTTGCTTTTGCTCTTTCCTTTTCCAGCACAGTTTTTGCCGTCAAAACCCTTGAAGACCGTGGTGCTATGGCTTCACGCTACGGGCAGGTGGCAATCGGTGTTTTGGTTATGCAAGATATCGCGGCTGTGGTTTTTCTTGCCGTTTCGGCAGGTAAGGCCCCTTCTGTTTGGGCTCTAGGCTTAATCGCTCTTATTCCTGGGCGGCATTTATTAGGCTTCATTCTCAACCACTCAGGACATAAAGAGCTTCTTGCCGTGTTTGGCTTCGTCATGGCCTTGGGGGGAGCCGCATTATTTGAAATTGTTGGGATGAAAGGTGATCTTGGGGCTCTTGTTTTTGGTGTCCTGCTTGCCGGGCACCCTAGGGCGAGTGAGCTATCAAAAAACCTGATGGGCTTCAAAGAAGTCTTTCTCGTTTGCTTTTTCTTAACGATCGGATTAACCGGGCTTCCAACGTGGGAAACTGCCTTAACAGCTTTGGTTTTGTTGCTGTTGATACCGTTTAAAACGATTTTATTCCTCGTCTTGCTGACGAAATTCCGCTTAAGAGCTTGGGGCTCGACGTTGGGGGCAGCGATACTTGGGAATTACTCGGAATTTGGTTTAATTGTTGCGGCCATTGCGATCAGTACCGGGTGGGTACAAGATGAGTGGCTGACTGTTATTGCCCTTGCCGTATCGGCTTCGTTTATTTTGGCATCGCCCCTTAACACTTTTGCCGATGCTTTATATGAAAAGTTTAGTTCAATCCTGCTGCGCCTTGAAAGGGCAGAAAGATTGCCAGGGGACGAAAATATTCCCGTTGCTGGTAACCAAATTCTTGTATTTGGTATGGGGAGAGTTGGTCGGGCGGCTTATGATGAAATGAGCCGCCATGGAGATGAAAAAATCCTAGGTATTGATTTGGATGAAGCTCAGGTAGAAAAAAATACCACAGCGGGACGCCATGTTGTTTTAGGGGACGCCACCCACCCTGAATTTTGGTCAAGGCTTGGAAATTGGCGTGAAGAAGTGAACCTGATTTTGTTAGCAATGCCCGTTCATTCAGCAAATATTGATGCGACAAAACGCCTGCGGGAGCGAGGCTATTCAGGGCCGATCGTCGCGACAGCCCTTTTCCCGGACCAAGAAGAACATTTATTAGAAAACGGCGTTGATGAAGTCTTCAATATTTATGCCGAAGCGGGTACTGGGGCGGCCTCTCGTATGTTGAGAGCTAAGGAAGTTCACCTATCGAGTGGTCCTTCTAAATAATTCATAATTAACGCAATATTCGTTTCATATTCCAATAAAACATGCGTTTTTTGTTAAATAAATACTCATAGAGTATTTCAACACTGCTTTCGATGGAGTATTGTAGCGACAGTCTTGCTCAGCGTTATCGGTAGGCTGCGGTCGCAAATGCTGGGGGATTGGCTTAGGGAATAACCTAACCGGGTGGGGACGGTATCATGGAAGCACCTCCTTTTGAACTGACTCAAATTTGGCAAAACATTGTAGTGTTTTTTGCGATTGATCAGGATCGGCTTACCGACCCGGATATTGTCGTTCGTCTTATTATTCAAGTTATCTTGTTTTTATTGTCAGCTTTTTATTCGGGCTCAGAAACAGCATTGTTCTCTTTGTCCAGGCTTGACTTGCAAAAACTCCGTCGTGAACGCCATCCGCAAGTCGATAACCTCCATGCCTTGCTTGATCAGCCGCGCCAGTTAATCATCTCAATTCTTTGTGGTAATGAACTGGTCAACGTTGCGGCGACGGCCAATCTGGCTGGTATTCTTGTGGCTCTAACCGATGCCGACCGAGCGGGGTGGATTAATTTAGTCGTTATGTTCCCCCTTTTGCTTCTTCTCGGTGAGGTGACGCCAAAAACGATTGCCGTAAGTAACCCGGTCAAAGTGAGCGCCGGTCTTGTCAGTGCACCTATGACCATTTGGGTGCGAGTTATTGCGCCATTGCGCAACTTAATCCGGGGGATATCTGAACGGGTGACAACATGGGTTGCTGGTGAAGAAAGAACCATGGAGAACATTCTACAGACTGAGGTGTTTAAAACTTTAGTCGAAGAAGTTGCTGAGGAAGGCATTCTGGATGCGACGGAGCGGGTTTTAATCGATAACTTGCTTGAAGCTTGTGAGACTGAAATTGTTGAGATTATGACCCCTCGGACTCAGGTGAACTTCCTGTCCAGCACCATGTCTGTTGTGGAAATTGCCGAGCATGTTCGCAAAGGGGAACACCCAAGGGTCCCTGTCTATGAGGGGCATCGAGATAATATGCTTGGGTTTGTTCACGCAGAAGATATCATGAACATAATTCTCGACGGAAAGAACCTGGAAGACTACACCGTTGATGACCTGTTACACCCCCCCATTGTGGTGCCACCAACCAAGAATGTGGATGAAATGTTTGATTTCTTCCAAAACAACCGAGCGCGTGCGGCGATTGTGCTCAATGAGTTTGGAGGGGTCGATGGCTTTATCACCATGCGAGATATTATCAATTTTATCTTTGGGGAAATTTCAGAAGATGTTCGCGGCCAGGAGCTTTACCGGGAACATGATAACGACACCTACACTGTGCCCGGGCAAATGAAGCTTACTGATTTTAATGATCTAACGACCTTTGGCATTGAAGACCCTCGCATGACCACCATTGGCGGCGTTGTCTTCCGCTATCTTGATCGGCTACCTCATGTAGGGGATACCGTTGATTTAATGGATGGTTTGATCGCGACTGTACTTGAGATGGAAGGACATCGACTAACAAAAGTGCGTATTGCACAAGGCGATGCCACCGAAGAACGTAAGGATGGTAAAGGGCGTAAAGGCAGCAAAGGCCCAAAAGGCAAAGGTCAAAAAAGCCACAAGAAAAATAAGGGCCAAAAGAAAAAACATCACGATGATGTTCCAAAAGAGGTTGAGCAAAATGAAGAAATCAAATTTCTGGAAGAGGCATCCAGTGAAGATGGAGACAAGTTGCCAAGCCCTGATGCTAAAGAGCCTGAAGCTACCGAAGCCAAAAAAAGGGAGGGCAGCTAAATGTTAGAACTTGCAGTCATCCTTCTTGTAATGCTGTTCCTTCTTCTATTGAAGGGGTTCTTTTCTGGTTCAGAAATTGCCTTGGTCAACTCTGACAAGATCAAACTTCGTCACGAGGCCAAACAAGGTAATGAAGGCGCAAAGCTTGCCCTGAGACTCTTGCGCAATCCGGAAGTTCTTTTGAGCACAACACTTGTTGGTACCAATATTTCCACCATTGCTCTCACGACAATTGGTACCTTGCTGATGATTAATTACTTCGGGGCAAATGGTGATATCTATGCCTTTCTCCTTTTCACACCTTTATTTTTGATTTTTGGAGAAATTGTCCCGAAGAGTATTTATCAGCAAAAGTCAGATAAGTTGACATCCATTATTATCTATCCGCTTAAGTGGACGTCTTATATCTTCTACCCCGTCATCTTTGTCTTCTCTCGGGTCGCCCGCCTGGCAGCCCGTTTGGTTGGAGCTGGTCAAGGGGATCAAACTTTCTTTATTACCCGGGAACAACTCCTGACTCTGGTTGAACAGGCTGAGCATGATACCGCTCTAAGTGTCTTTGACCATGGTCGTATCCGCCGAGTCATTCGCTTTGCTGAAACCACGGTACAAGAAACCATGATCCCTATAACAGAGACAACGGTCATTGCCCACACTAGCCGTAGGAAAGAGGTTGTTGCCCTTGTAAGGAAACAAGGTTTTAACCGCCTCCCTGTTTATGAAGGCAGCACCAATAATATTATCGGCGTTGTTACCCTTTCTACCTGGGACTTGATGGAAGCTGTTGCCGAGAACAAATCTGTCGAAGATATGATCAAGCCTGCTCTCTATGTTTCTCCCTTGGAAACCATTGATCAACTTCTGCCGCAGCTTCATGCCCGCAAAGACCATATGGCTGTCGTCGTCGACGAGTTTGGTTCGGCCACGGGCATTATCACCATGGAAGATATTGTTGAAGAAGTGGTCGGGGAAATCGACGTGGGATATCACTTTGAGGAATACAACCCTCGTCGTCGGAGCACGATTGAGAACCTTGAGGGGGGGCGTTATTTGGTTGATTCGCGACTTTCAATTGCAGACCTCAACGAAACCTTGGGGGCCAACATTCCTACGTCTGAATTCCATACGGTAGGAAGTCTGGTACTCGGGCGATTACGCCATATCCCTAAAGTTGATGAGTTCATCATTGAATCGGGCTTCAAATTTACTGTGACCAATGCCACCGAACGGGCCATCCTCAAGGTAAAAGTAGAAGTCGATTAATCAAAATTTGCTTGGTTATTTCTTAAAAGCTTCAACCTCTTGATTCTGTTCCCCGAGGCCCTCAACGCCTAACCGCACCTTATCTCCGGGCTTTAGGAAGACTTGTGGTTTGCAGCCCATCCCGACACCGGGAGGGGTTCCCGTGGAAATAATGTCACCAGGTGCCAGGGCCATGAATTGGCTAAGATAACTGACAAGTTCAGCCACGCCGAAAATCATGCTTTTGGTGTTACCAGTTTGCTGGCGTTTGCCGTTTAGCTCAAGCCACAGGTTGAGGTTTTGTGGATCAGTAATTTCGTCTTTGGTTACCAGCCAGGGGCCGATCGGGGCAAAGGTTTCAGCGCATTTACCCTTCACCCATTGCCCCTCACCATGCTCCATTTGGAAAGCCCGCTCAGAGATATCATTAACCACGGTATACCCTGCAACATAATCTAAAGCTGTTGCTTTATCGACATACTGAGCCTTTTGACCAATAACCACACCCAACTCCACTTCCCAGTCGGTTTTTTGGGAGTTTTTGGGGATAATAACGGTATCAGAGGGGCCATTGATTGAGGAGGTGGCTTTTGTGAAAAGGATAGGCTCTTTGGGGAGGGCCATCCCGGCTTCTTCGGCATGGTCTTTGTAGTTAAGGCCAATACCGAAGACATTGCCGATATTGGCAACAGGGACACCAAGTCGGGGCGACCCTTCAACAGTGGGGAGGTCCTCGAGGTTTAAGCGCCCTAATCTTTTTAATTGATCGGGGGAAAGGGCCTGACTGGTAATATCTGAAATATGATCGGATATATCACGAATTCTGCCCTCTTGATCGACAATCCCGGGCTTTTCTTGCCCTTTGTTTCCGTATCTGACAAGTTTCATATTCCTACCTATCTTCTGTTTCTGCTTCAAGCCACTAAGAGATTTTGGGGTGTAAGGTTCTACGCCATCAAAAAACACCCTAGGTATAATCTAGCTTAAAAATGATTTCAGGCAACAAAGAGAATTCTGGGATAGGTTTGGCTCTCACAAAAGCGTGAACGTATGTGATCATTAGTTCATTAGACCGGATGACGGTAGGGTGCTAATTTCTTTTTATAGCGAGACAGAGCTGATTTTCCCCCTCCCTAAAAAGCCTGTCTCAATAACGAAGAAGCAAAGCGAGTTGGTTTAGTTCCTCCCCCCCCCCCTTAAACTAACCAGCTTGCTACGTGAACTACGAAGGCCTGTTCGAAGTCCCCCCACTTCGAGCAGGCTTTTTAGTTTGGGAGGGATTTACTCAGTAAGGAAATCGCTTCGGAAATTTGTATAGGCTTTGTCAGGTAAGCCTTAAAACCAGCATCTAACCCTTTTTTAATGTCATGGGGCATGGCTGCAGCAGAGACTGCAATTACAGGGATATCTTTGGTTTTAAAATCTGTTTGCAAGAGCTTGAGGGCTTGGTAGCCATCAATACCGGGGAGATTGATATCCATTAGGATAACGTCAGGTTTTTCAAGCTGAGCCAAGGGGAGCCCGACTTCTGCTGTCGGGGCATTGATTAGCTGCAAATGATCTTGTTCATCAAAAATAGTTTCCATCAAAGAAAGGTTATCGGCATTGTCCTCAATATAAAGGACTTTTCCTTTTAAACTTGGCTGACTTGAATCGACTATATTTATTGGTTTTTGATTGTTTTCTGTTACGGGCTGTTGGACTTCGGCTTCTGGAAGCTCAAACCAGAAGGTGCTCCCAGACCCATATTTAGAGGAGAAACCAACTTCGCCATCCATAGCTTCTACAAGCTGTTTGGTAATGGTCAGGCCAATGCCTGTTCCTTCAATTCCGGACTGTTCCGCGCCAAGGCGGTTAAAAGGTTCAAAGATTGCAGATTGTGTTTCAATGGGAATTCCTTTCCCCGTATCTTTGACGTAAATCCGAACCATTCCTGCATTGGCTTCATCACAGCCGACCGTAATCATTCCGTTGTCCTGATTGTACTTAACAGCGTTGGACATCAGGTTTAAAAGGACCTGTTTGGCTCGGGTCCGGTCTGCTTTGATCGCAAGGTTAGAGGGCATGGCCTTGACGATCTTGATACCTCTGCTTTGAGCACTAACATCTAAAAATTCAAAACATTCGAGGTAAATGTCATCTAGCTTTATGTCTTCTATAGACAAGTCCAGCCGCCCGGCTTCAATCCGTGAAAGATTGAGGACTTCATCAATTAATTCAAGTAAGTGGTTGCCCCCCTTCATGATATGATTGACCGCATTGGTTTGTCGCTTACTGAGGGGCTCTTTCTTGCTGTTCTTCATCAATTCGCTAAAGCCAAGAACCGCGTTAAGGGGGGTTCTCAACTCATGACTCATTTGAGATAAGAATTCAGACTTGGCTTTGGTGGCCTGCTCGGCACGGTTTTTTTCAACAATAAGCTTTGCTTCCATTTCTAGCCTTTGCAGGGCTTCTTTGCGGGCAAAAGTATAGACAATCACGATGAAAGCTAAGGCAAAGATTGAAATGCCCGTCATGACATAAGCAGAGGTTGTCCATGAGCTTAAAGCGACATTTTTGGGGATCGATGCCATGACCAAATAAGGGTATTTCTTGATTGTCGCGAAAGCAACGATTTGGATCTCATCTGACCCTCTAATTTTCCCTTCGAGAGCCTCGGTGTCGTTGTCTTGGCTCCATTTGTTGAAGACCTCAGCGGTGACTCTCTTTTGGTAAATTTTTTCACCGGGCTGCTCGTTAGAAGCGGCGAGAATACGCCCGTTTTTTGAGAGAATTGTGGCGTTGTACCCTTGACTAATTGTCAGGGATTCTAGGATATTAACAAAATAACTGCGTCGCAGTATTGAGATAGTTACGCCTGCAAATTTTCCTTTGGGAGAAAAGTAAGGACGACTGAGAGCCAAAAACTGTAAGTTCGCTTTGCTTGAATTTACAAGCTCCCCGGTAAAGAGCCCTCTTTTGCCTCGATTAACATGGGCCTGATAGCTCCGAAGCTTGGAGGCATCAGTATTAATTGCTTTCTCACTGTCAGAGTGAATAACACGTCCATCTTTGTCGGTAACTATTATCCGATAGAACTCTGGTCTAAAGCGTTTAATTGCTGCCAATGACCGGGTAATTGTCTTTTGCGTCCGACTGACGCCCGATAAATCTCTCTCAATCTGTCCGGTAATAGTTTGCAAGATGAGATCAACGGATTCTAAAGATCGGTGGACCTGCTGGGCAAGAATTTTAGCATTCCCGATTGCCTCGGTTTTGGTCCATTCTTCTTCCGTATCTCTTTGAACAATAAGGACAACAACAGGAACCAGAACAGTAATGAATACCGCTAGCAAAGTGAGTAAGGTCAAAAGGCGTGTCCCTCTGCGTGGGATTTTACCTTCCTGAGTGTTTTCCGGCCTTGTCATGAGGGCATCTTAGAGTGGTTCGGAATCAATTTCTAGCTTTGCGATGAATAAAGTAAGAAGAAGTTTCTTAAATCAGTCCAAGCGTGATTAGCTTAGGCCCATGGCAATAGATTTTTACAAAAAGAAATGTCTTGAGCTGAAGCAACTTCGAAATCCCTTGAGGCTAAAGCCGCCGCATTGTCTGCCTCACCCTCATCGAGACCATGGCCTGTGTGAACATGAATACCTCCCGCTAGTCCAGCTTTTTTACCAGCCCCTAAGTCACCAGCTTTGTCTCCAATAATCCAAGATTTTGTGAGGTCAACATGAAGGGTCTGTTGCGCCCTTAAGAGCATGCCGGGGTTCGGTTTACGCGCAGGGTGGTTGTCGATATTATAGGGAGAGTGACCGCTTTTATGATGGGGGCAGGCATAGACTGCATCTACATAAGCACCTTCAGTCTTGAGGTCATCCATCATCTTTTGTTGAACCGTCGCAAAGGCTTGCCAATCGAAGTAACCACGGGCAATGCCGGATTGATTGGTAACAATGATAACTGGGATTAAGGCTTTGTTGCAGGCCGTGATAAGTTCGCTGGTTCCCTTGATCAGTTTAGTGTCTTCAGCCCGGCTGAGATAATGGACCTCTTCAACCATCACCCCGTCCCGATCAAGGAAAAGAGCCGCCCGGTTTTTGCTCCAGCCGAAAGAAAGCCCTGGACGTTCCAGAATTTGGCACCAGATACCTTCGTTATCAATGGTCACATTGTCAGGCAGATTGATTTCAGACATTTTCCCCCCTATATCAGATCTTTAAAAAGGGAATATTCAAATCTGACAAGAATTTTCTTTATGATACACAAATTCAGGCATATCTGTATAATAAATCACCGATAATTTTGCTAATTTGCTGAGATATTAATGCAAGAACAACAAACCAATAAACCCCTTCGCCAACCAACTAAATATTTTTTGATTTTTTTTGGGTGGATCAATGTGGGGATTGGGTTTCTGGGCGTGGTTATTCCCGGCCTGCCGACAACACCGTTCTTGTTGCTGGCTCTTTGGGCCTTTGCGCGTAGTTCACAAAAATTCCACGACTGGCTTTATTCTCACCCTAAATTTGGTCCAAGCTTAAAAGCTTGGCGGGACCATCGAGTGGTGTCGGTCAAAGCCAAAGCCTTTGCCGTGGTCACCATGAGTATAAGCCTCGTTTACGTTACTTTCTTTTTTGCCGAAACCATGACTCTTCCCATGATTATGGCCGCCGTTATGGTGCCGACAGCCCTATGGTTGATCAGCCGAAATAGCCAGGTTCCTAAAGCAGAGGTTATTTCACAGGAGCCATAATATTATTGAGCTTGGCATAGAAAGTTGATTGGATGAATTCTTCAAATGATTTGTCAAAGTGGGTGACTTCAAACAGAGAGAGTGGACCATTATAATCCCGGTCCCGCGCGATCGTATCTTCCATGCTGCCCCAATCTAAGTTCACGGCTTGCTCCCTTGACATCGCCGTGGTGATGACATGATAGGGCTTTAAGGTGCCGTTTTCTTCCTGGACAGAGCCATTGAATGAAACAACCACTTTCTGGGTTTTTTCGCTGAGCATGAGAATTCGGGTGAAGGAGTAGGCGGTGGCGGCAGCCCTCAGGAGAAGGACTCGTTTTTCTTTAACCATCCCTGCATCGACATCAATGGTCGCCACGCCAGATTCAGTTGCATCGACAGAGTTGATTTTGAAGCTATCAACATAGAAGAAGCCATCGATAGCTTTGCGCACTGTTTCTTCTGAGAAATTTTCTTGCGCAAACTTCTGGCTGCGGAGATCAATTTCATTAGGCCCCTTGTCGCAACCCGAGAGGAAAAGCATAGAAGCCGTTATGATAAATGCAGTGAATTTTTTCATGTGCCTGACCAAGATTAAAGTTTACGGTGTTGCCAAGAAAATAGACGCCTCGGTTATGAATGCAAGGTTTGGAATTAATTATGAACATTAAAGACGCATTAAAAAACCTCCATGAGGAAATGACTACGTGGCGGCGGGATATTCATGCCCATCCGGAAACCGCGTTTGAAGAGGTACGAACCTCGGCAATCGTTGCCGAAAAACTTAAAGAGTTCGGCCTTAAGGTGCATCAGGGTTTAGCCGGGACGGGGGTTGTCGGTACTTTAACCACAGGCGAAGGGCCGACCATTGGCTTGCGGGCGGATATGGATGCTTTGCATATGCAGGAGGTCAACAACCTCAATTATAAATCTGTGAACGAAGGGAAAATGCATGCGTGTGGCCATGACGGGCATACCACCATGCTCCTGGGGGCGGCAAAATATTTATCTGAGACCAAAAATTTCTCCGGCACGGTCCATTTTATTTTCCAACCTGCGGAAGAAAATGAAGGGGGAGGAAGGCGCATGGTGGAAGAGGGGTTGTTTAAGAAATTCCCGGTTGATGCTATTTATGGTCTTCATAACTGGCCCCGCTTGCCCTTAGGGACGGTTGCTGTTCGAGAAGGCCCCATGATGGCGGCCTGTGACCGATTTGATATCACCATCAAAGGGCGGGGAACTCACGGTGCCATGCCTAACCTGGGGGTTGATCCCATTGTTATCGCCTCTCAAGTGGTCACGGCTCTGCAATCAATTGTGAGTCGAAACTTAAGCCCTTTAGACTGTGGAGTTGTCTCCGTCACCCAAATCCATGGAGGGGATACCTACAACGTTATTCCTGATCAAGTTTACCTTGGCGGAACCACGCGTTGGTTTAAGAAAGAAGTCCGGGACTTGATAAAGGACGGTATAGCGCGGATCATTGAAAATATCTCCGCTGCCCATAACGCAACCTTTGAACTGGATTATGCGGAAGGCTACCCTCCAACTATAAACGATAAAGCCCAAGCCGTTTTAGTGGCTGAAACGGCTTCAAAGATCTTAGGGAAAGAAAATGTCTTCAGAGACTTAGACCCAACCATGGGAGCAGAAGACTTTTCATATATGCTGCAAGAGAAGCCCGGCTGCTACCTGTTCCTAGGTACGGCCCGCACTGAAAACGATCCCACCCTCCACAATCCGAAATTTGATTTTAATGATGAAGCATTACCCGTGGGTGCCAGCTATTGGGCTCAACTGGTTGAGGATCAATTGAACGCGTGAAGGAGAGGTGAAGAGCATGAAAACAACATTTAGAGTATGTTCTTTGTGGGCAAGAGCTTCTTTGACAATGTCTATTTCAATTCCGCGCAACTCATCTGTTTGTTCTGGGTGTTCAGCAAAAACAAATGGGGGTTTTGAATAGCCAAACCCAATTGTTAAATGATCCGCCACGGCAGGTGAAGTTAGGAGTGCTAGGACAATAAAAAAGAAATATTTTGTTATTTTTTTTGGATAACCCATAACTCTCTCTAAGCCTTATGTTGCTGTCATAGAATATATCAGAAACTGGCAATATATAGGCAAAAAGTCTAGTGATAATTATTGATCAGTTGAGGTACTCTGGGCGTTCAAAGACAACCAGTCGGGGGTCAACGGCTTTTTCTTGGACATATTGCACAATACCTTCCTCCACCTCCACGCCACTGATTTCTGGGAAATGGGTAGCAAGCCAGAGAACGCAGAGCAGGACTCTGTTTTGATCTTGCAGGGTAATGGCGTTGTAAATAATCGGGGCCAGGATTCCGAGGCGGTTGCTGCGCTTAAGATAAAATTCTGGCCCATAACTATCGTCTGAGATTGTACGAATTTCACGATCCATCACGCCAGCAGCCTTTTGTGTAAAGGACTGCAGGGCTTCGTCACTATAATTGATTGGGAGTTGTTCTCCCGCTAATTCAATAACAAAGGTTTTGTCTTCCATGGCATCGTACTCCGCGTTGTTAAAGCTCGCGTGGTTCGTTGCCTCCCCTTAAAGATATGGGGGGTGGAGGATTGAATTTAAAGGGTTATTTTACTGGGACGACGGCCGTGACCTCAATTTCTAATTTTGAGCCTTTTGCCATTAAGTTGCTGACCTCAACGGCGGTCATGGCCGGATAATTATTCCCCATAACTGCCCGGTAAGCTTCGCCGAGTCGTTTGGTGTCTGAGAGATATTCCTCTTTACTCAGCACATACCAGGTCATTCGGGTCATATGTTCCGGCGTGGCATCGGCTTCTGCCATAACAGCTTTAATATTTTCCAGAGCTTGTTTTGCCTGATCGATGAAATCATCGGACTCAAATTTTTCTTGGGCGTTCCATCCAACTTGTCCGGCTACAAAAACCTGTTTGCCTGTGGCGCTGACACCATGGACATATCCGCGAGGTTTGTTCCATCCGGGAGGCTGTAAAATGTTCATTTGCTATTCTCACTTGATAAATTTACACAAGACTCTTGACGTCTTTCTGAAAAGTATTTTAAACTTAAAATAATTGTAGAGCAAGTCCTGGTGTTTAGTGAAGTGTAAGAGAAGGTGATAGGCCAAATGGCTTTGTCAAAAAAGATTGCAGTCGTAACGGGTGGAGCGCGCGGGATCGGTGCGGCGATTAGCCGAAACTTGGCAGCACAAGGCTATAGGCTTGCAGTACTTGGTCGTAACGGGGAGCAGCTAGAGGCCTTCTGTTTAGAGGTTGCGAAAGAAGGGGATTGTAAACCCTTGCCTGTTGTCGCTGATGTGTCTGATGAAAGTTCCGTTACTGCAGCCTTTGGCATTATTGAAAAGCAATTGGGGGCTCCTACCTGTTTAGTTAATAATGCCGGGATTGCCCCTTCGGCTCCTTTCATGAAAACTGACTTGGCTACGTTGAATAAAGTTATGGATGTCAACCTTTCTGGCGTTTTTCTCTGCATCCAACAGGTTCTCCCGGCCATGCTAAAGGCAGGGGGAGGACGAATTATTAATGTCGCTTCCACCGCTGGCTTAAAAGGCTATGCCTACACAACGGCCTATTGTGCCTCCAAGCATGCTCTGATTGGTCTTACCCGTTCTCTCGCCCTGGAGATTGCCAAAACTGGCGTCACAGTTAATGCCGTCTGCCCCGGCTTTACTGATACGGATATGGTGGCGGGAGCCGTTGAGGCAATCACCGCAAAAACTGGACGCTCTGCTGAAGAAGCTATCGCTGAGTTAGCGGCTAATAACCCCCAAAAGAAGCTCATTGACCCCCAAGAGGTTGCTGAAGCTGTCTTGTGGCTGTGCCAAGATTCATCTGGGTCAATTACCGGGCAGGCAATTGCTGTTGCTGGTGGAGAAGTGATGTGATGACCGACGATCAAACCGCCCTTGATTACGAAACAGCCTTAACGGAAGAAGACCAGTTGGATTTGCGGGTTTGGCTTCGTCTGTTCACCTGCTCTAATCTGATTGAAAGTAAAGTACGTAATGGTCTGCGGGAGGACTTTTCTACCACTTTGCCACGTTTCGACATGCTTTCCCAATTATCCCGTGCACCAGACGGTTTAACCATGGGGCAATTATCCCGGCGGTTGATGGTGAGCAATGGGAATGTCACGGGGGTCATTGATCGATTTGTGAGTGACGGGCTTGTTGACCGTACCCCAACGCCAGAGGATCGGCGCGTTTTGGTGGTGAAGCTGACCCCAAAAGGAAAAAAAGTTTTCTCACAAATGGTCCCGAAGCATTCCAAGTGGATTTCCGATGTGATGTCTGGGATGCCGCGGGAGGAACTTGTTAAATTTTATGGGCTATTAGGGTCTCTTAAAGAGTCCATAAACAGGGAAGGAGAATAAGGTTATGTTTGCACCGGGGAAGGGCGCCTCAGCCCATGTTGATCAGTTTGTTAAAGGCTTGCTTCCGCCAGAATCCCTTATGCCAGATATGGACTTTTCTGGTACTAAAACCTTGGCGGCCTATCCAGACCGTATCAATATTACCGCAGAGCTCCTGACAAAACATATTGATGAAGGCAACGGGGACCGTCCGGCTCTTCACTTTGGGGACGTTACTTGGACTTACAGCGAACTTGAAGACAAAGCCTCGCGTATCGCCCGTATTATCACCAGCGAAATGGGGGTTAAAGCCGGAAGCCGCGTTATGTTGCGTGCACCAAATAACCCCATGGCAGTGGCCTGTTGGTTTGCCATTCTCAAAGCGGGTGCCGTCGTTGTGGCGACCATGCCTTTGCTGAGGGCAAAAGAACTTCAATATATTATTGAAAAAGCCAATGTGCAATTCGCGCTTTGTGATCTCGCCTTGCAAGAAGAATTAGACTCAGCGCGCATGGCTTGTAAGGGTATTCTTACGGCGGTGAAAAGCTTTACCCCCTTAGGAGACAGCAATATTCAACTGGCCCACCTGGATTGGAACATGCAAGCCGGGGAAGGCAACTTTGGCTTTATGAATACCTCTGCCGATGATCCGGCGATCATTGCCTTTACCTCCGGGACCACAGGGGACCCTAAAGGTACCATTCATTATCATCGTGACCTTTTAGCCGCGTCTGATTGTTTTCCTCAACACATACTCCCTATCAAACCGACAGATAAAACCGTTGGCTCGCCTCCACTGGCCTTTACTTTTGGGCTTGGGGCACTGGTTCTCTTTCCCATGCGTTATGGAGCCTCGACAATTCTCCTGCCCATTCCAACCCCGGACCTGATCCTTGAGGCGATTGTTAAGTATAAGGCGACCACCCTTTACACCGCCCCAACCATGTATCGCGTTTTATTGGGTATGATAAAAAAAGCTAATCTAAACAGTCTTAAATGGTGTGTCAGCGCGGGGGAACATTTACCAAAAGCCACTTGGGATGATTGGCATACGACAACAGGCATTAAGATTATTGATGGCATTGGCTCAACGGAGCTGCTGCATATCTTTATCTCAGCAGGGGGCGGGGCAATCCGTCCAGGATCAACGGGAAAAGCGATTGCTGGATATCAAGCCAAAATTGTCGATGAGGCGGGCAATGAATTACCGCGAGGCGAACCGGGCCGCTTGGCTGTTAAAGGGCCAACGGGTTGCCGATATTTAGATAATGAAGACCGCCAACGGGCTTATGTCGAGAATGGCTGGAACCTGACGGGAGATGTTTTTAGCCAAGACGAAGATGGCTATTTCTGGTTCGTTGCCCGAGGTGACGATATGATTATTTCTGCTGGATACAATATCTCGGGTCCAGAGGTGGAAAACTGTCTTTTGACCCATCCCGGCGTATTTGAATGCGCCGTTGTCGCCTCTCCTGATGAGGAACGGGGCAATATTGTCCATGCTCACATTGTTTTAAATCAAGGGGTTGCAGCATCCGAAGAGACAGCGATGGAACTCCAAAATTACGTTAAGAAGAACATTGCTCCTTATAAATATCCAAGGGCAATTTCCTTTGTTAATGACTTGCCAAAAACCCAGACGGGTAAATTGCAGAGGTTCAGATTACGAGAGAGCTAAGAGAATAAGTAGGGAGGATTAATTCTAATAACGTCGGGGGGCGAACAAGGAATATGAAAAATGAAAATAGCCTGTGTTGGTGGTGGCCCCGGTGCCCTTTACTTCTCCATCCTTCTTAAGAAGGCTCGGCCTCATTGGACTGTTGATGTTTTCGAGCGGGAACGCCGGGACGTAACCTGGGGCTTTGGCGTCGTCTTTTCCGACGCGACCATGAGTACCTTCGCGGATTCAGACCTTGAAAGTTACGAAAGTATCACCGCTGCTTTTCGCCATTGGGATAACATTGATGTGTTTTATCAAGGCGAAAAAATCACCTCCAAAGGCCATGGTTTTGCCGGAATGTCCCGTATGGGCCTGATTAATATTCTTCAAGACCGGGCAGAGGAATTGGGGGCTAATCTCAATTTTGAATATCCCATTGAGGATGTGAGCAATTTTGATGACTATGACTTGGTTTTGGCCTCTGATGGCATCAATTCTATTGTTCGTGATCAGTTCAAGGAGTACTTCGAACCGTCAATGGATTGGCGCAAAAATAAGTTCGTTTGGCTCGGGACGGATCAAACCTTTGTCGATGCCTTTACCTTCTACTTCCGCGAAAATGAAGCGGGCCTTTTCCGGGTTCACGCATACCAATTCGAAGGTGGAAAAGCCACTTACATCGTTGAATGCGCAGAAGAAACCTGGGAACGAGCTGGCATGGATAGTGCCAGCGAAGACGATACCGTGGCATATCTTGAAGAGGTCTTTAAAGAAGAGCTCGACGGGCATAAACTGCTTAAAAACAAATCCATCTGGCGTACTTTCCCTACGGTTCAAAATAAACGCTGGCACCATGGTAAGTATGTGTTGTTGGGCGACTCCATGCACACGGCCCACTTCTCCATTGGTTCCGGTACCAAGCTGGCGATGGAAGATGGTATTGCTTTGGTTGAAGCTTTGACTTCCCACGAGGGCGACCTGGAAGCGGCCTTGAATGCTTATGAAGCGGACTGGAAACCTCAAGTGGAAAGTTTGCAACGCTCTGCTCAAGTCAGCCTCAAATGGTTTGAAGATGTGGAACGTTACTATGGTAAGCTCGACCCTATGCAGTTTGCCTATAGCTTGTTAACCCGCTCCTTACGGATTAACCACGAAAACCTCAAGTTGAGGGATGAAGGGTTTGTCGATGAAGTGGATAAGCATTTTGCCGCTAAAGCCGCTAAGCAAAGCGGACAAATGATTCCCTTAGACGATAATGTGCCGCCCCCTTCATTTACCCCCTTTAAATTGCGCGATATGGTTTTGCAAAACCGCATTGTTGTATCGCCAATGTGTCAATATTCCTCTACCGATGGGTTGGTAGATGATTGGCATATGGTCCATTACGGCAGCCGGGCCATGGGAGGCGCAGGACTCATCATTACCGAAATGACTGATATCTCTCAAGATGCCCGCATTACCCCGGGGTGTGCAGGGATTTATAATGACGATCAGGCAACGGCCTGGAAGAAGATCGTTGATTTTGTTCACCAAAATTCCTGGGCAAAAATGTGCTGCCAACTGGGGCATGCAGGACGCAAAGGTTCAACCAAGCTGCTTTGGCAGGGCATGGATGAACCCTTAGAAGATGACAACTGGACCATCATTGGCCCCTCTCCCATCCCTTATACCCCGGCTAACCAAGTGCCAAAGGTTATGGACCGGGAAGTGATGGATGGTGTAATTGCTGATTATGTTAATGCCACAAACTTAGCCGATAAGGCTGGGTTTGATATGGTTGAAGTTCACTTCGCCCACGGATATTTGCTTTCAACCTTCCTCTCGCCCCTGACCAACCATCGTGAAGATGAGTATGGCGGTTCGATTGAAAACCGCATGCGCTTCCCCATGGAGGTGTTCAAAGCGGTCCGCCAAGCATGGCCCGTGAACAAACCAATCTCTGTTCGAGTTTCTGCAACCGATTGGGCCGAGGGCGGATTTACCCCAGAAGATGCAGTTGCGGTAGCCAAAGCACTGAAAGAGGCTGGCTGTGATATTGTCGATGTCTCTGCTGGCCAAGTGGTTGCTGAACAAGAGCCTGAGTATGGGCGTCTATTCCAAACCCCCTTCAGTGATCACATCCGCCTGGAAGCCGATATCCCCACCATGACCGTTGGTAATATCGGTTCCTACGGCGATGCCAACTCAATTTTGGCGGCTGGTCGCGCCGATCTTTGCGCCATCGCCAGGGCTCACCTGTTCGACCCCTACTGGACCCGCCATGCCGCAACCGAATACGGTTACAAGATGCCTTGGCCCAATCAATATGCCAGTGTTCAAGGCTATACGCCTAGGTTTACCAATGACTAAAGCGGTTTGCATTTAATCCCGGTCAAATGATTCAGGATAAGTGCAAACCGCTTTAGGGGCTAGGTAAAGCAAGAGAATTTAAGCGGCGGTTCGTGAAAATGGGCTGCCGTTTTTTTGTTGCTGAACGGGATCAAATATATTTTAAGGTTGTCCTTGCCCCCCCTAATATGAGAAAAGACAAAAAAAGAGGTATACAAATGCCGATTTGTAAGTGGGATGGGAAACGGAGATTATGGCTTATATTTTTAATCAAGATGAGTTGCCTAAACTTGTGTCGGTAGTTCCGGGACGCGAAAGGGTGTTTTTTGTTGACCAGGAATTAGCTAAGACGGATGATGTTGCGGCGGGCGTGATGCGTTTCGCCAAAGGCACTGTTTCTCCCTATCACTCCCATGAAAACTGTGACCATTTTTATCTTGTGCTAGATGGGGTTGGAATGTTGGAGACCTCTGAGGGAGCCATAACGCTCAATAAAGGGGATTTGGTTTTTATTGATGCCAACGACAAACACCGTTTAACGGCAACAGAAGACCTGACTTTCTTCGAGTGCAAAGCGCCCAACCACTTCAAAACCAATATTGTTGAGGGTTCTGAGCAAGATCTTAAATGGCGTCAGATTGACGGTAACGTTTGGATTCAAAGTTAGGAAAGGGCAGTTAACATGGCAATAACCCATATCAGAACAGCAGATTGTCCTCGCAAGCGTCTCGGCATTGGTGAAGGCTTAGTCGCCAGCATTGTTGAAGAAGGGGCTTGTGGCACCCGTAACATGATGGCGAAGTTACGCTATCTCAAAGATGATGATCGTTTTGATATTGTCCCCCTGCCAGGTACCCACCAACTCGTCTACTTTATGGACGGGGAGGGGGCCATTACCCTGGAAGGCAAGACGTATAACGTCACGAAAGGAGCCGGAATATACCTCGGCCCCACCGAAACGGCCTACTTCGAACCTCGGGGAGAAGGCATCCTAGAGTTCTTTCATATGATCGTACCCGAAGCTCTGGATTAGTTGCTCGAATAGATTCTTTAAGCCCTCGTCGTCATGTGCGGGCATGATGATTTTGGAGTTTACTCATCCGTTGGTAATTTATAATCTTTGAAGGTTCCTCGCAGGGTTAGTTTGGAGAGTTTTCCGGTCGCTGTATGAGGGAGTTCGTCAACGAAAGCCACGTCGTCGGGCATCCACCATTTGGCAATTTTTCCGTCCATATAGGCCAGTATATCTTCTTTACTGACATCCATCCCTTCGTTTTTGACGCATACCAGTAAGGGCCGTTCGTCCCATTTTTTGTGGGCAATGCCAATGACGGCGGCTTCTTGGATGGCTTCGTGACCAACGGCAACATTTTCCAAATCGATGGAGCTAATCCATTCACCCCCAGATTTAATCACGTCCTTTGTGCGATCCGTAATGATCATATAGCCGTCGGGGTCAATTTTTGAAACGTCGCCAGTGCTGAACCACTTGTCTTCGTCAATGACCTGTCCCCCATCGCCTTTGTAGTAGGATTCACAAACCCAAGGGCCACGTACTTGCAAACTACCAAAGGCTTTGCCGTCCCAGGGCAGTTCATTACCTTCATCATCAACAATCCGCATCTCAATGCCAAACATGCCTCGGCCTTGTTTCATGCTCAGGTCAATATATTCCTCGTCGGTGAGGTTTTCCATGCCCGCTTTAGGTTTGTTGAAGGTGCCAAGAGGGCTAAGTTCGGTCATGCCCCAGGCGTGGTCGACAATGGCATTATATTCCATGCGGAAGCCTTCGATAATGGCGCGCGGGCAGGCGGAGCCACCAATAACCAGACGATCAACCGTATCAATACGTTTTCCTGACGAACGAAGGTATTGCAACAGGCCGAGCCAGATGGTGGGAACTCCGGCGGAGAAGGTCACCTTTTCACTTTCCATAAGTTTCTGAACGGACTCGCCATCTAAATGAGCCCCCGGAAAAACCAGCTTCGCCCCTGCCATAGGGCCAATATAAGCCGTCCCCCAGGCGTTGACATGAAACATAGGAACCACGGGCATAACTACATCTGTAGCTTTTAGGCCCAGGACATCGGGTTGGTTTGCGGCAAAGGCATGAAGAATAGTCGAGCGGTGGCTATAAAGAACCCCTTTGGGGTTGCCGGTCGTTCCTGATGTGTAACAAAGGCAGGAGGCGGTGTTTTCATCAAATTCAGGCCAGTTAAACTTGGTGCTTTCGCCCGCAATGAGGCTTTCATAACAGTGGATATCCACTTTACCTGTAAGGGTCGTTTCGGGCATGTGAGCTTCATCGGTCATAACAATCACGCCCTTAACTGTCGGCATGTCCTCAGCGAGGGCTTCGACCAAAGGCATGAAGGTAAGGTCAACAAAGATATAGCTGTCTTCGGCGTGATTGAGGATATAAGCGACTTGTTCCGGGAAGAGGCGGGGGTTGATGGTGTGGCAGATCGCGCCAATACCGGAGATACCATAGTAAAGCTCAAGGTG
The DNA here is from genome assembly GCA_965368165.1 of uncultured Thalassospiraceae bacterium. Classification (GTDB taxonomy): domain Bacteria; phylum Pseudomonadota; class Alphaproteobacteria; order Rhodospirillales; family JAPHRK01; genus JAPHRK01. The sequence continues at coordinate 111,564 of CBDULT010000014.1, forward strand.
GCGATAGCCGTTCCAGGCTAAGGTTGCGATCCGGTCACCAAGCTGTACGCCTAAATTCGTTAAAGCGTTGGCCAATTGGCGGGAACGATTAGCCGCATCGCCGTATGTGTAACGGTGAAGGCCCCCTTCCGTTGTATTGGAAACTACCTCCGTATTTGGATGGTTTTTGTCGGCAAACTCAATGATTGCTGAGATGGTAAGTTGTTGTTTTTGCATTGAGCCAAGCATGGCGTTCCTACTCCCTGTTAAGCGTCACTTAAATTTTAGGTCGACAGTTTGTCGACTTGATTGTCTCTGAGTCAAGAAAAGGGAACCCCAAGACTCCCTTTTTTATTATTTTTATGATTCTTAACTAAATTTGGAAAAATCTGGTTGGCGTTTCTCCATGATGGCACTCATGGCTTCTTTGGCCTCTGGTGAAGCGAGGCGTGCTTTGAAGAGTTTGCTCTCTTTGCTCATTTGCGCCAGAGTTTTTGCGCTATCGCCTTTGAGAAGGGCTTTGGTCAGGCGCAAAGATTCTGGCGGTTTGGCGGCGAGGGCTTTGGCTTTCCTAAAAGCAGTTTGGAAAAGATCTTCGTCACGGGTGATCTCATTGATTAAACCAATCTCAACCCCTTTTTCAGGAGTGAAAGACTCTCCGAGCATCAGAAGCTCTGCGGCACGTTGATGCCCAACAAGACGGGGAAGCAGGAGAGAGGAGGCCGCTTCTGGAACCAAGGCCAGATTGACAAAAGGCATGGTGAGTTGAGCGGATTGACAGGCATAAACTAAATCACAGTGAAGCAGCATGGTGACGCCGACCCCAACTGCAATACCATTAACAGCGGCAACAATTGGAATTCTGGTGGCGGCAATGGTGTGCAGGAAGCGAAAGACCTGGCTTTCCTCTTCATCCAAGGGGGCACTAAGAAAATCATTGAGGTCATTCCCGGCAGTAAAACTGGTTTCTACTCCGGTGATCAGCAAGACCCGCAAGGCATCTTCATTTTCAACCCGCTCAATTGAATCGGCAAGAATTTTATACATATCCTGGGTGAGAGCATTTTTTTTATCTGCCCTGTTGATTCGCACCACAAGAATGCCCTCAATTTCTTCCGTAAGCACCAAATCAGCCATAGTTGCCTCTCGCTATCTAATTGTTTTTAGATTACCATTACGTCATTCATTAGACCATAAGGGAATAAAAAGCGATGGGCAAGGCAGGTATCGTCGCCGGACCTATGGACCTATAATGACAAAGCCTCCCAGAGTCTTTGGTGAAACTTATTTATCTAAGGCGTCGAGAGAGGCTTGGGGAGCGGGTTCTAGATGCCAAAGCGCAAGCGGTCGGATGCTTCGGCAATTTGCTTTCATGATTTTGTTCGTCTCTGCAAAGTCATCCCGCAAGGAAATCAATGTATTAGGCTGGCTGCAAATTGGTTAAAAAATATCTAGAATTAATATAAAAATTGAGGGGAAAGGTTGTTATTCCCTATAAAATTAGCGTAGCATGAAATATCAGAAGGGTTGAGAAAGGGATTGGAGTGGACGACTCCTCTAAAACACCTGACTTGTTGAGTTTGACTTATGAAGCGGCAACCGATTATGCGAAGTGGCCTTATGTGCTGGCGAGCTTAATTCGGTCGTTGAACGTGGATAGTGCTGCCCTTTATTTCATCGACACCCGCACCCATGACATTAGCTTTATAACCACCGCTGGCATAGACAAAGAGACGGTCGAAGGTCTGAAGGAGAACTATCGGATATCACCGCCTTTTGCCAACTTGGCAGAGAAAGCCCCTGTAGGGGATGTGATGACAGCAAATGGGCTCTCGATGATAAAAGCCTTTGCTGAAGACCCCATGTCTCAGAACGTATTTATTCCTGCCGGGATTAATAATTTTGTTGCCGAAGTTCTTATCCGTGATGATGCCTTTACGGCGGTGATTAGCCTTCATACCACCACCGAAACGGGCCCTTTCAAAAAAGGTCAAGTAGCGGCTTTTAAAAAATTCTCACACCATTTGATCAGATCAATCAATATCCTGAGACGTTATAACGCCAGCGAAGGCCAACGTCAGGGTATGACAGACCTTCTTCAACGCCTCCCTCTGGGCGTCATCCTTTTGAGCCGGGATGGGTTGGTGGTCGAGATGAACAAGCGGGCCAAGAGAATTATTGAAAATAAGGATGGCCTTGCCGTGGACCGGACAGGGCATTTAAGAACCCTCAGCCCTAAAGATAATCAGGCATTAAAAAACTTGATTCATAAAACGGTTGGGACAGGCCCAGACCGCCAGGGGGGAACCCCTGAAGCCATGACCGTTGAATCAAGTGAGAGCGGGAAAAAATTAAACCTGCTGGCGACCCCTCTCAAACGCTTGCCATCCATAACCGCAGGCCATTTCCCTGCGGCGGCTGTTTTTATTGGTGATCCTGGGGGAGAAACGGGGTCTTCGGTCGGAACATTAAAGAAGTTATACGGGTTGAGCCGCTCAGAGGCCCGATTGGCAGAAGCCCTTTCAAAAGGCAAAAACCTCAAAGTTATCGCAGAAGAGTTCGGAGTGTCTGTCAGCACCCTCAGAAGCCAACTGCACAGCGCTTTTGGCAAAACCAGCACTGCCAACCAAGCCGATCTTGTCAGATTAGTCCTGACGGGCCCCGCCGCCTATGAAGACCACAGTGTCGAAACTAAATAAAAGCGCAAATTACTCCGGAAAATTAACTAAATGGTTGGTTTGCAAAGTAATTTTGTCCCAGAAAATAAATGTATAGTGATTCTAATAAGCCAAAATAATTTTCATTTTTCAATCACTTGATGGATGCTCGATGACATCGCGGTGCTTATCTTCGTTTGCATAGTTAGCTATTGTTTTTAATTTTTATTTTTAGATTGAGCCCTTGACCCCAAGGGTAAAAACTTAAGGAGCGGATTTTTTTTCCGCTCCTTCTTTTTTTGGAGAAACCTGCCGGGTAGGGTTAAATTACGTTGGCAGTAATATGGTCGAAGGGTAATTTTGGTCTTCGGTAATAAAACCGCTACGCTTGAGAAAGCTTACGTCGTTGTGGACGTTTTTATAGTCTTTACCTAAACCTTTGCTGAAAGCACGAATGCTTTTGGCCTCATGCGTTCTAAGGTATTTGAGGATATCGTAACGTGCGCTTGTCAAAGTCTTGAGCATCACGTCAAATGAATTAACAAAGAAAAGCCCCGCGCAGGTTACCCAGGCGGGGCTTTTTCTTTAACTTTATGGAACCTGAGGTTCGAACCTGCGCTATTACCCGATGATTTCGTTTAGGGTTGGGCTGGGGCGCATGGCTGAGGCGACTAGGACGGGATCGGCGTGGTAATAGCCGCCGAGGTCGACCGGGTTGCCTTGGGCCAAGAGGAGCTCTTCAACAATGGTTGCTTCGTTGCTGGCGAGTTTTTCAGCAAGGGGGGCAAAGTGAGCTTTAAGGTCCGTGTCTTCATCTTGTGCTGCTAAAGCCTGGGCCCAATAAAGCGCGATGTAGAAGTGGCTGCCCCGGTTGTCGTGTTCATTGACCTTGCGGCTTGGGGACTGGTTGTTGTCCAACAGTTTCTCCGTCGCCAGATCAAGGGTTTTGCCAAGCAGGGCTGCTTTAGGGTTGTTGGTAGTGTGGCTCAGGTGCTCGAAGGAGGCGCCCAGGGCACAGAACTCACCAAGAGAGTCCCAGCGCAGGTGACCCTCGGCAACCATCTGCTGAACGTGCTTAGGTGCGGAACCCCCGGCTCCGGTTTCAAACAGACCGCCGCCGTTCATCAGAGGCACAATGGAGAGCATCTTGGCACTGGTGCCAACTTCTAAGATCGGGAATAAATCGGTGAGGTAATCACGCAACACGTTGCCTGTCACAGAAATGGTGTCTTGGCCTTTTTTCATCCGTTCTACGGAAAAGCGGGTTGCTTCCACCGGAGACATGATCTGGATGTCGAGACCGCTGGTGTCGTGATCTTTCAGGTGTTTTTCAACCTTGGTGATCAGTTGGGCATCGTGGGCTCGGTTTTTGTCGAGCCAGAAGATAGCCGGAGAACCAGAAGCCTTGGCGCGATTAACAGCCAGCTTGACCCAATCTTGGATAGGGGCGTCTTTGGCTTGGCACATGCGCCAGATATCGCCTTCTTCAACCTTATGACTATGGATGGTCTGTCCGGCGGCGTCGATTACGCGGATTGAACCGTTGCCAGGTGCTTTAAAGGTCTGTGGGTGTGAGCCGTACTCTTCCGCTTTTTGTGCCATCAGACCAACGTTGGCAACGCTGCCCATGGTGGCGGGATCGAAAGCCCCGTTTTCTTTGCAGAAATTGATGGTTTCAGCATAGACACCGGCATAGCTGCTGTCAGGGATAACACATTTGGTGTCGGCTTCTTTGCCGTCTGGACCCCACCCTTTGCCGCCGCCCCGAATAACTACAGGCATTGAGGCATCGATGATGACGTCGCTCGGCACATGCAGGTTGGTAATGCCTTTGTCGGAATTGACCATGTACATATCAGGCTGGCTGTCCATGCAAGCCTGAAGATCAGCTTCAACTTCTGCCTTCTTGGCAGGGTCGATGGATTGTATTTTGGAAACCACGTCGCCTAGGCCGTTGTTGGCATCAACACCAAGCTCAGCAAACAGGGCCGCGTGTTTGTCAAAAACATCTTTGAAGAAAACCGTTACGGCGTGACCGAAGATGATGGGGTCAGAGACCTTCATCATGGTGGCTTTCATATGCAAAGAAAACAAGATGCCTTGCTTTTTGGTGTCTGCGATCTGTTCAGCCAGGAAAGTCCGCAGGGCTTTAACGCTCATCACGGTGGCGTCGACTACTTCACCGTCGAGCAAAGGTGTTTTGGCTTTAAGGACAGTTACGTCGCCATTCTCAGCAACGAATTCAATTCTTGCATCACCAGCAGACCCCATGGTGATGGTGGTGGATTTTTCATTGGAGCAGAAATCACCGCTGCTCATGGTGGCAACATGTGTTTTGGAATCTGCGGTCCAGGCCCCCATGCGATGAGGGTTCTTTTTGGCGAACTCTTTAACCGCTTTCGGGGCGCGTCGATCAGAGTTGCCTTCCCGTAAAACAGGGTTAACCGCGCTGCCTTTGATGGCATCGTAGCGGTTGCGGATTGCCTTTTCATCATCGCTCTGAGGCTCTTCACTATAATCAGGAAGTTTATATCCCTGGCTTTGAAGTTCCTTGATGGCGGCAACGAGTTGAGGCACAGAAGCGCTGACATTGGGAAGTTTAATAACGTTGGCACCCGGCGTTTTAACCAGGTCGCCGAGTTCTGCGAGGTCATTGCTGATTTTTTGATCGTCGGTCAGGAATTCAGGGAAGGCAGAAATGATCCGGCCTGCCAAAGAGATATCTTTGGTCCCCACTGTAATGCCAGCGGGTTGAGTGAAAGCCTGAATGATTGGCAAGAAGGACCCGCTTGCCAGCTCAGGGGCTTCGTCAACCTTGGTATAGATGATATCCATTATTCCTTAACTCCCTAAAATCAGTAAATTTGTAAATCTCTTAACCCATTTTTTGCTTCAAGGCACCGTCTAAGGCGTCCAGGAACTGCTGGGTTGTTAGCCAGGATTGGTCTGGGCCGATAAGCAGGGCCAAATCTTTGGTCATTTTGCCGCCCTCGACGGTTTCAATGCAAACTTGCTCCAGATCATTGGCGAATTGAACCACTTCGGAGGTTCCATCGAACTCACCCCGGTATTGCAGGGCACGAGTCCAGGCAAAGATAGAGGCGATGGGGTTGGTGGAGGTTTCTTTCCCTTGCTGGTGCATGCGGTAGTGACGGGTCACGGTACCGTGAGCCGCTTCCGCTTCAACGGTTTTGCCATCAGGGGTCATCAGTACAGAAGTCATCAGACCTAAAGAACCAAACCCTTGGGCGACAGTATCAGATTGCACATCGCCATCGTAGTTTTTGCATGCCCAGAGGAAACCACCATTCCACTTCATGGCGCAAGCTACCATGTCATCAATCAGGCGATGCTCATAGGTGATACCTGCTGCCGCAAACTTATCTTTGAACTCTTCTTGATAGACCTTTTCGAATAAATCTTTGAAACGACCATCATAAGCTTTCATGATGGTGTTTTTGGTCGAAAGGTATACAGGCCAGCCGAGATTAAGACCGTAGTTCATACAAGCCCGGGCAAAGCCAATAATAGAGTCATCTAGGTTATACATGGACATGGCAACGCCGCTGCTAGGGAAATCATAGACCTTATGGCTTATGGCCTCACCGCCGTCTTCCGGCTTAAAGGTCATGGTCAGTTCGCCGGGACCAGGAACCAGCATGTCGGTGGCGCGGTATTGATCACCGAAAGCATGACGACCAATAACGATTGGACGGGTCCAGCCAGGAACAAGCCGTGGAACGTTTTTGCAAATGATGGGCTGACGGAAAACCGTCCCGCCTAAGATGTTGCGGATGGTACCGTTGGGAGACTTCCACATTTTCTTGAGGTCGAACTCTTCAACCCGCTGCTCGTCTGGAGTGATGGTCGCGCACTTAACGCCGACACCATGCTCCAAAATAGCGTTGGCACTGTCGACGGTGATTTGATCATTGGTTTCGTCACGCTTCTGCACACCAAGGTCGTAATATTTCAAATCAACGTCTAGGTAGGGGAGGATCAACTTGTCTTTAATGAACTCCCAGATGATACGGGTCATCTCATCGCCATCAAGCTCGACAATAGGGTTCTTTACTTGAATTTTCGACATGCTGCTATCTCCCAATATCCAACAAAAAACTTAACGAAATAGTGCCGAAACATAGGGGGCGATCAACGCCTTGGCAAGCAAAGGATTGGTACGACCAATTTGGCGGGGAGCCTACAAAAAAAGAGCCCTAACACTATAGTGTTTTAGCTTAACAATTTCCTGCTAATATATCATCTAGCGATTTTTCT
>CBDULT010000015.1:0-109021 GCA_965368165.1 uncultured Thalassospiraceae bacterium
GATGCACAACAGGCCGTTGGGATTGATCTATCCCTTCGGGGAACTTCATTGGTTATGCGGTCTATGAACCTAGGGCTGGAAAATGAACAAGCAACTCTTGCCAAAGACGCAAACAACTATGGAGCTAACAATAAAATCACCTTGGCGGGAACGGACAAATGGAGCGACCCTGCCAGTGATCCAATAGGCGATATGGACGTTGCCAAGGAAGCTGTTAGACAGGAAGCGGGTGTCGATCCTAACGTTATGGTAATCGGCAAGCCAGTGTTTACGGCCTTGAAAAACCATCCCGTGATTGTTGAAAGGTTCAAGTACACCAGTGCGGAAAGTATTACCGCTGCAATGCTTGCTAACCTATTCGATTTGGAAAAACTCGCCGTAGGTAAAGCCCTTACATCTACTAGAAAAGCCAATCCAGACGATGAGGTTTTCCAGGATATTTGGGGTAATGTGGGAGTTCTAGCTTATGCGCCTGAAACTCCGCTAGGCATGGAAGAACCGTCTTATGGCTACACCTACACTCTTGAAGGCCACCCAATGGTAGAGGTGCCTTACTACGACAATCCATCCAAATCCTGGGTTGTTGGGGCGACCTATGATCGTATGCCTGTTCATACGGGTATTTCTGCCGGATACCTTTTCCAAAATCCTTCATAGAGGTGAGTGATGTTTCCCGATAGTAAAAAACAAACAGGCGACAAACCGACTACCTTAACAGGGATTGAAGTCTTTAAGGACGGTACCTTCAAGCCTATGAGTGGCGGGGGGATTTCATTTAGCAAAGAGGATGTTAGAACGGTAGCTATTAATTATAGTCCCACAGTTTTTGAAGCCCCTATTGTTGTAGGTCACCCAAAAAGTGATCATCCTGCTTATGGTTGGGTTTCTAGCCTAAAAGTGGAAGGCGGCAAACTTCTAGCAGATGCCGACCAAGTGGAACTTCAATTTGCTGAAATGGTAAAAGCCGGACGGTTTAAGAAAGTCTCTATCACCTTGTTCTCTCCCCGCGCCCAGGGGAACCCGACACCGGGTAAATATTACCTAAAACACGTTGGGTTCCTTGGGGCTGCAGCTCCCGCCGTGCCTGGATTAAAACCTGTTTCTTTGTCTGCAGACGATAACGAAACGATTACGCTAGCGGGTGATATTAGCTTTAGCCAGGGCGATGAGCTGGACGCGATGGCGCGTATTTCCGAACTAGAGGCACAGCTTGCAAACAAAGAAGCGGAGAATTTTGTCGAGGAAATGATTGATCAAGGCCGTATTCTCCCTTGCAATAAGGAAGGTGTGATTTCCTTTATGGAAAATCTGAGTGGCACTGAGGAATTTAGTTTTTCTGAAGGCGGCGAAATTGTCAAGAAGCCTGGGACAGAATGGTTTGAAAACTACATCCGTTCAAACCCGGCAATCGTTTGTTTTAGTGAAATTTCAGGAGGACGCTCCCCATTCAACAGCGAGATTTCAGCTACATCCAATCTGCCTAAAAATTACGCCGTAGATCAAAACTCTCTGGAACTTCACAACAAAGCTCTCCAGTTTGCAGATGCCAACAATTGTGATTATAGGACCGCTGTTTTAGCAATTGAAGGCAAAGGTTAAAGGTTATGGCACTCTACAATCGAGAAATAACAGTTCGTCGTGTTGAAAATGGTTTCATTATCAGCCATTGCCCTCCTGGCCCTCTCGCAGGGCCGGAGCAAGTCGCCAGTGATTACAGCCAACTTGCAAACCTTATCAAAGATTGGGGCATTGATCAGACCCCAACTGTTGGAGATAAAAAAGCTGCAAAATTAGAGGAGGAAGGGGTTGAGTCGAGAAAAACAACATTAATCCCAGAAGCCAAACTCCGAGAAATTCAAGACGAAATAATGAATGCAATATCTACGGGTGCGTCTTTGAAAGAAACAAGGGCAGCAATAGACCGAGGAATATCAAAGCTTCGGAAAGCTTGCCCCAGTTGTTGTATCCCTTATCCCCTATATGGAACTTCCAAACGAGATTAATGATGGAAGTAACCTATATCAACACACTGGCAAATAATGACCCGCTTGTACGTGCATTCAATAGATGTGTGGAGAGGGAGAAGCTATACCGTGAAAAAATTGCCGCTGCTAAGGCTAAGGTGATTTTAGTTTTTTATTGTTCCGAATGCGAAAAAATGGCGAAGGGTTAAAGGCTGCAAAATGCAAAAAACACATATCTCAACTTTTAACATGGTCGTGACCTGCCCGGCGCTAGATTGAAATTAAGGTAATTTGGGGGTGAGCTATGCAAGGAATGCAAGTCGAAGGTTTATATTTAGGGGAAACAAATAGTGGCCCATTCGGATAAAATTAAGCAACGTGTTAAAACAAACTATGTCGTCGATAAGATTTCCTTGGCACAAGCAGCAAAAAGAGTTGGTATACCATACGCCACTACACGAAATTGGAAACGCGGTGACAAAGGAACAATAGCGGATTGGGATAAACTCAGAAATAAGCCAACTGAATGTAGCTCAAAAGTTACAGATAGACTTGTTAATGAAATTTCAAGCCTGTTAAACGGACTGACAGCAAGCCAGGTAGTGACCGTTCTCGATAAAGTAAAAAATGTTTCTCTAAAATTGGCAATCGTTCATACTCAATAAATATTATTTATTTGGCAATTACTTTGGAGAAACGAGTTTGGCGTTAGCAAAACACCCCAAAGCAAACTTTTTAACGCCTCAGGGTGTCCAAAAAACACCGCTAAAAAGTCCAAAAACTGCCGCCGCGCTATAGGTGCAGAAACCACAAAGGGGTCAGCAGATAATCTGCTAACCCCTTGAGAAGAATGGTGCCGCTTGGGTGACTTGAACACCCGACCCCCGCATTACGAATGCGATGCTCTACCAGCTGAGCTAAAGCGGCCCGTTTTTTTGTGTCGCGGAAACTACTCTCCTGGAGCCTTGACGTCAACGCTCTCTGTTACTTCTTGTACGGATGTCCCTTTTGTTACGGGCAAAGCTGTTGTCGGAGGGGTTTCAGAAGAGGGTTTCTCAAGGTGAAAAATACTTTGAGGTATTTGCCACTCGAAAGTATCAAACCCATTACATTTACTGCATATAGGAGCCCAAACGGCAACTACAGAACCGCAAGAATTGCAAACCCAGGCAGGGTCAGGGTCTGCCTGAGAGGCTTTGCGCAGCCACTCTCGGCTTTTGGTCATATCCTGATGTTCTTCTTCCTCAAGCTCAGCCATCATACGGCAAACCCGTACAGAGGTATTCCCCTCCATGTAGGGTGCGAGATATTTGCGGGCCTCCCCCCAAAGTTTTGCTTTTAAGGCTGCTTCAGCACGGGCAATGGCACTTTCTTCGTGGGAGTCGTTAAAATTAACCAGACGCTCCACTTTTAAAATGGCCTTCATTGGATCAGGGACGGGGCGGATTTGCATATATTGAGAAACGATGGATGCCTGTGGAGCCTTTGCCCATATTTCTTCCAGAACTTCTTCAGCTTTATTCAAGCGCTTTGCTTTCACCAACAGGGCCGCAAGGTTTTGTGCGCCTGGAACAAAGGTTGGTGCCAGTTCGAGTACTTTACCTGCTGTTTTAAGAGCGGTTCGTTGGTTTGCTGATGGGGCTTTTGTTTGCTCATGGAGAAGAATGGAAAGACGACGATTGGCATCGGGGGCCGTGAGAAGTTTATTCTTTAAGGCACTGCGTACCAATGTTTCAGCCTCAGTCCATTCGCCTTTATGAACGAGCAAATCAAAAAGAGTATGATTTGCCCAGTCGGTTTTGGGTCTCATGCTTTGGGCGCGGCGAGCCAATTGCAAGGCGGTGTCTTTGTCCTCTTGTTTCAAAGCTTGTGTCAGCCGCCCTTTGAGGCCGAGGAAAGCCATTTCAGGTTTTTCTGCCATGGCTTCAAAATACTTTTCTGCCGCAGTTTCATCACCTGCCAACTGAGCCGCCTGAGCAGATAAGAGCATGGTGAGAGGAGGGTCGCTTAACAGGCTCTCTGCTTGTTTCGCATTTTTCTCAGCCTCGTTAACGTCCCCAGCGGCAACGGCAACCATGCCACGGGTGAGAGCGAGGTACCCTTTGCGGCGACGGTTCTCTTGCCGTGACTGCCCAATTAGGCCTGGTGTGCGGCGCAGAAAGAGCCAAATTCGATATAGAATGGCACAGATTATCCCAAACAGGACAATGGCTAATAGGAGGATGGAGAAGGGAGCCTCAATACGATATCCCCCCCAATCCAAGGAAGCGGACCCAGGGTTGTCGGCAAGCCAAACGGCTCCAGCGACAAGGAGGATAATAACAGCGAGATATTTTATAATGTTATACATGTTCCCTCGCTTTACTGGCTGGTGGTTGCTACCAACGCAATTGCGCGGGCGTAAAGGGTGCTTAAAGCTTGGTCAGCACTCAGCCTTTGTTCTGCTGTGGCCACCCAGTCTTTTGCCGTTTCTGCCGGAGGGCCTTGCAGGGTTTTAATTTCCTTAATTGCTGCCGCCAGATCGCCGGCGCGCAGTAAGTTTTCCGTCCGGGCGACAATGGCGTCGGTGCCCTCTCCGGTAACATTATTCCCGGTACGACGAACCGATACGACGGAGGCAATTCGGCTGACCGTCTGCTCGACCCAATTTTCACCTTCAGGCGTGAGGGAGGCGCGGACAATGTCTGCGGCCTTGTTGTCAAAGTCAGACCGCAAAGAGGTTAAGGATTTGACCCCCCCTCCGGCTAGAGGCTCAAGAACCACGATTGCCGCTTTAGCTTCTTCGTCTTCTCCGGTGAGGGTTTTAAGGGTTTCGAGTTCACGGATGAAGGGACGTTGCATACGCAATGATTCCCTCAACTGACCAACGGCGAGAATCATCCCCGGTGCCGAGGCCACCGAAGCGGCAGCGCGTTTTTTAATGCTTTCAAGTTCCGACAAGCGTTGTGTGAGTTTATCTAAAGTCGGCTTCAAGTCAGGGGCGGTTGCCAGACGTTCTGCTTCAAGCTTCTGCACCCGTCCGGAGAGAATTTTAAATTCTTCAGACCGCGTCGCGGAGTCCAAGCCTTTTTCCTCAAGCTCAGCAATACGTTTTGATACGGAATTTATGGCGTCAACAGAGCCTCCTGGGCTGTCTGGTGAAGAAACTGCGGACATCATCGCTTTGACATCCTTGAGGGCATTTTCGAGGGTTTCGACCCGGTTTAGGAGGCGATCTATTTCGGGTTTCATGCGGTCACGTTCAGCAACCAATTTTTCTGTCGATGGCGTTTCTTTCGGTGTAGCTTGAGTTGGGGGGGTGTTTGAACGGGCCGTAATACCAAGGGCTTTAAGAACAGGCTGGGGAAGATATGTGGCCACCTTTGGTGTCCAGATTGGCGCAGAGGCAAAAGCAGCAGCACCAAGTATAATAAGGACGGCGAGTGTTACCATAAAGCCAACGAGCCCGGATCCTTTTTGTTTTTCAGGTTTGGGAGAGGGGGGGGGTGCTGTTTTCGTCGAATCAGAATCCACCTTACTGGCCGTTACTTTTGCCTTGTCGTCTTTTACTGGCTTTGTTTCGGCAGTTGCTTTTTCAGCTATTGGGTCAGCCTTGTCAGCGGCCTTTCCGAGGGTATCTTTTTTCGAGTCAACTTTCTCTGGAGTCTTCATATTGCGCTCTCTGGCCTGGTTATCTTTAATCGGAGGGGTGTTATCCGGTTTCATTGCTTGATCGATCCTACTTAGAAGTGATTCCTGCTCCGGTTTTTCGGCAATGTCCACTGTTTTCCATGATAATTCTTCTGCCTTTTTTGCGACAGCAGGGCTTAAACAAAATGCAGTCATATTTTTGCAGGTTTTTTGCAATCGAGCTTTTTTGATTAAGGTCGTAAAGGTATGTGCCGTTCGGGGAGAATAAAAAACAACACCGTCAATTTGATTGGCTCGAAGGTTTTTTTTAGTTTCTTTGCTTAAGGCCGTCACTTTTTCTGCGGAATAAAGAACAGCTCGTCGGTAATAGAACTCTTTTTTCTCAACCAGCCCTTTGAGGTCACCTGCAAGATGGCTCCCGGCGACATGGAGCAATGCCCCCTTGTGGGGGTCGAGTTTTTTGGAGACCAGCTCAGCTAACGCCTCGACATCCCCTGAAGCACTATAAACCGTTTCAAACCCAGCCTCTTCAGCTTCTTTTTTGGACGAATCGCCAACCGTGTAAACAGGAAGGGTTCGGTTTTTTTCTATATGGGCGAAAGCCCTGACCCCATTGGCACTGGTAATAAGCAGGGCCTGGACGCCATCCAGTGAATGAGACTTATCTTGTTCAAAATTAATGGTGAGTAAGGGTTCTAAGCTGGTTTCAGCACCAAGTTTTGCAAGGGCTGCGACTAAGGATACGGAATCCTCTTTGGGTCTGGTGACCAGAATGTGCACTGCCTACCCCCTTAGAATAAAGATCCCGGCTATAATGTCAGAAAATTTGGTCCAGCGCGAGTCTTCAACTCTTCGCCAACTTTAATTCCGATCGCCTCAGCCTGATCGCGCGCCCCTTTTCCTTGCGCGCTTAGAACTTCGCTGCCGTCTGGCTTGGCTATTTTACCTTCCAAAGACAGGGTTCCATCCTCATTCAGTGTTGCGAGGGCGGCAATCGGCGTGCGGCATGAGCCATCAAGAACCCTGAGGAGAGCCCGCTCAGCAATGACCCGAGTAACGGTGTCTTCACAGTTAAGGGTTGATAGGAAGTGATGAGCTGCGGAGTCGTTTTCACGGCAGGTAATGCCAACAGCCCCTTGAGCGACGGCTGGAAGTATAACGTCGGATTCAATAACGGCAGTGGCTTCGTTTGCCATGCCCATACGGCGTAAGCCCGCTAAGGCCAGCATGGTGGCATCGACAACCCCTTCATCAAGCTTGCGCAGGCGAGACTGAACATTGCCCCGGAAGGTTTCGACCTTTAAGTGGGGCCAGCGATTGAGGATAAAGGACTGGCGTCGTAATGAGGCCGTGCCGATAACGGACCCTGCCGGCAGGTCGTCAAAGCTCTTGGCTTTTTTTGAAATGAAGACGTCACGGACATCTTCACGGGGCAACATGCAGGGCAAGACGATTCCCTCTGGTAACCAGGTGGGGACATCTTTCATGGAATGGACCGCTAAGTCGATGCGACCATCCATCATGGATTCGTCTAACTCTTTGGTGAACAAGCCCTTGCCGCCAATTTCTGATAGAGCGCGGTCCAGGATTTTATCGCCAGTGGTTTTGATCACCACGACTTCCACGGCACCTTCCCCCTGCAATTCAGGATGGGTAGCGATCAACAGGTCGCGGACTTGATGGGTTTGGGCCAACGCCAGGGGGCTTCCCCGGGTGCCAATACGAAGAACAGGTTCCGTATTCATGATAAACTATACTCAAATATATGGCTATAAACGGTCGCACAGAGTAATGTCCCACACAGATTCGGCAAGGCGTTTTTTGAATGATTATTTTAGGCATTGAAACCAGTTGTGACGAAACGGCAGCCGCCGTTGTGAGTGACGGGGAATTACCTTTAGAAAACAGGGTGTTGGGCGAAGTTGTCCTGTCCCAGCTTGAGGAGCATCGTGCTTATGGCGGCGTGGTGCCTGAAGTGGCGGCTCGGGCCCATTTGCAGCATGTGGACCATATTGTCGCTCAGGCCATGGCAAAAGCCGGGCTAGGATTTAAAGATTTGGATGCCATCGCTGCCACAGGTGGTCCTGGCTTAATTGGCGGGGTGATCGTTGGAGTGATGACAGCGAAAGCTATTGCTGCTGTCCATAATCTCCCTTTTATCGCCGTTAATCATCTGGAAGGTCATGCCTTAACGGTTCGCTTGACCCATGATGTTACCTTCCCCTATTTGCTTCTTTTGGTTTCTGGGGGGCATTGCCAGTTTTTAGCGGTAGAAGGCGTGGGCAAGTTCAAACGGCTTGGGACCACCATTGATGATGCCTTGGGCGAAGCTTTTGATAAAACCGCCAAGATGCTTGGGCTGGGATATCCTGGCGGCCCGGCGGTGGAAGCAACGGCGAAAACGGGTAACCCGGAACGATTTAAGTTTCCACGGCCTTTAAAGGGGCGTGCTGGATGTGATTTTTCTTTCTCCGGCCTAAAGGCAGCGGTGCGCCGGGCTATTGAAGAATTGCCAGAAGGAGATTTGCTCGACGGTGACATCGCCGATATTTGCGCCTCCTTCCAGGCTGCGGCTGCCGATGCCCTCTCTAATCGCCTGAAAAATGCCATCGCCATGTTCAAAGAACACTACCCTGAGGGCAACACCTTGGTCGTGGCTGGTGGCGTAGCGGCTAATCAATATCTTCGGAACCGTTTAGAAGAAGCGGCGCAATCTCATGATTTAACTTTGGTTGCTCCCCCCCTTAAGCTCTGTACGGATAATGCAGCGATGATTGCCTGGGCTGGATTGGAACATCATCGATTAGGAAAGACCGATTCACTTACTTTTAAACCCCGCCCCCGCTGGCCTTTAGACCCCGATGCCCCGAAAGCAGCTTTTGCGGGGGCAAAGGCTTAGTCGGCTCTTTTTCATACCACTCGTGATACCATCTTTTATGGGTTGTTTAGTGCAGCCCCATCTTAAGCCATAAATCCAGTGATCAGGCTGATGGGTATAAAAAAAACCCAGGACAGGTGTGCGCCTTTAGAACAGATAAGGGCTGCCATACCGCTTATTCCGAAAACCATTGTTACTATCCAGAGAAAAACAGTTCCCAGTGATTCTGGCATAAAATGCAGATAAACCATTTGGGCTGCGATGCCCCACCATAATAGAGACGTTATGTGCCATGCAGTTCTTAGGGTCAGCTTTGTATTTTTCAAGCTGCCCAGAATAATGGGGAGGCCCTCCATGTTCAGGAGAGGGGTGATAAGGCGTCTCTCTCCTATTATTGAGTGCATAAGACTTACAGCAATGGTCAGTAAAGCGGCAATAATCAACATACTAATGATCCTTACAGTTAAACCAGTAGAGCGGCCCAGCCGAAGGCTGAAACAGAGGCGAACAAGGAGGTAGAAGGAAATCGTAAGGGGTTAATACCGCCTTTAAGCGCAACGAAAACGCTTAAAATTGATACTGAAGCTGTAAGGGCAGAGAGCAAAATTATCATTGGAGTTTGCCCAGGGGTAACAGCAAGCCAGGCAAAGGCGATAGCGATGAAGGCAATCATGACTGTGGTAATGTGCCAGCAATAATAGTTGAGCCATTTTGACGCTTTAGGCAGGCTGCGATCAGCTAGTAATGGTTTTGCAACGACTTTTCCTCCAACAAACGTGTGAACGACAAAAGTAACAACGCCCATGGCGGTGGCAGCCCAAAGTAAAATAGACATGATATTTTCCTTTACTAAAATAATTATTCTAGTATATAATTTCTAAATGGGAAGATTGTCAACAATTCAAGATGAAAATATTTTTGCTGAGGTCGGGGCACAGTTGGCTGAGAAAGGGGTTGTCACCCTTCAAGCCATCGTGGCCGAAACGGGCGTATCGGTAGGATCTCTTTATCATCGCTATGGGTCACGTGAAGAGTTGTTGGCCCTGTCTTGGCTTGATGCGGTTAAGGCATTTCAAGCTCATTTTTTAAGAGAACTTGAAAGCGAACATAGGGATTCAGGTGTCCGCGCAGCTTTAGCGACCCCACAATTTTGTCGGTCCGAACGGAAACGTGCCATTGTCCTGTCGTGCTGTCGTCAATCAGAATTTGTGACAGATGCGACCCCAGAAAATTTGCGTAAAGAGATTAACTCTATCAACAAAAGGACCTTTTCTGCTGTTCAGAATTTTGCAGAACGTACGGGTCATTCTCTTGAGGCCTGCCAGTTAGGACTTGTGGCCTTTCCTTTAGGGGCTGTGAGAATTTATCTACCTAATCATAAAGTACCAAAATCTGTTGATGAATATGTTGCAGCTGCTTTCCAGGCGGCTGTAGGCCCTAAACAACCTGCATGATTAAGCCAAAAGCGATTGTCGCCATCACACAGCCAATGATGATATCAAGAATTCGCCATGTTACAGGCTTGGCGAAAAGAGGGCGCAGCAGGCGAGCGCCATAGCCTAAGCCATAAAACCAAACGATAGAGGCGGTCATCGCTCCAAGGGCAAAAGCAATGCGGCTTTCAAGAGCATATTGCCCGACGACAGTCCCGATCAGCACCACCGTGTCCAGATAGACATGGGGGTTGAGGAAGGTCAGTGCCAAAGTAGTTGTCACCGCATTTTTTAACGGAATACCGTATCCGGTTACGGCTCCATCACTTAATGATTGCTGTTTGGCTGCGTTGAGGAAGGATTTTAGGGCAAGCCCAATGAGGAAAATTGCTCCGCCCCAGGCGGCAATTTTAGCCAGCCAAGGTTCATGAGCGATCAAGGTTCCTAGACCCATGGCCCCAAGGGCAATCAAAACCATGTCACTTAGAGCGCAGATTGTGCAGATGATGAAAACATGCTGCCCAAGGATGCCTTGCTTAAGCACATAGGCATTTTGCGCCCCGATGGCAATAATTAGCCCGGCCCCTAAACCGAACCCTTCTAAAGCAGTAAGATAGAGCATTCTTTTTATACGCTAGGCCCGTGATCAGGCTTGTCGACCTTTGTCTTTTTAAACAATTTCCATATGCCCGATGCGGTGAGCAAAACCTCGCCTTGGCAACTTACACTGCCTTGGACAAAAGCCAGTGACGAGGTCAGTTTAGTGATTTTTGCAGTGCCTTCAATCCATTGATTTGGGGCAACAGCCCTTATGAATTCTGAATTCAGGGAAATGGTCGCGCACCGCCCCCGTTTGAAATAGACCGCTGAGCCCATAAAAGTATCAGCGAAGGTCACCAACACACCCCCATGGATCACCCCATTGGGGTTCCCGTGCTTGTCATCCGCCATGAATCCAAAACGTGTTCCGTCAGAATCAGGGCCATTGTAGGCATAAAAAGGCCCGGCAGTGCTGAGAAAGCCCTCGGTGAAGGGGAATTGTTGATAATGCTCTGGAACGGGTAGATTCATTGGTAACCTCCATTTAGCGGAAGTGTAGAAGGGTTGTTATTAGGGCGCAATTGCTAATGAAAGGTCACTTTTCTACCCCAAGGATACTTCTCTACCCTTGCAGATCATGCTCCAGAGAAGGCATAAATACATGTAAGCATTCAGAATTTGGGAGTGGACATTGAAAAAAATTGGGGTCATCGGGACAGGTGCATGGGGAACAGCTTTGGCCCAAGCCGTGCGCCAGGCAGGGAAAGAAGTTGTTCTTCAATCCCATGAGGTTGAGGTAGCTGATGCCATCAACCAAAAACATGAGAACACCGTTTATCTGCCTGGAATTAAGCTAGACCCTGAGATTAAAGCCACGCCTGACTTAGCAGAAGGGGCCGATGCCGATGCCGTCCTCCTCGTGGCCCCCGCTCAGCATTTACGCACGGTTTGCCAAGGATTGAAGCCTCATCTCAAAAAAGGGGTTCCAGTCGTTATCTGCGCTAAAGGAATTGAAAACAAGAGCTGTCTGTTGATGAGCGAAGTGGTGCGCGAGGTCCTCCCCGAAGCCCCCCTTGCCGTTCTTTCCGGCCCTAGCTTTGCCAAGGAGGTGGCGGCTGGTTTACCCACAGCGGTGACTTTGGCCATGGAAAGTCAGGCCTTGGTTGAGGAATTAACCGACGCTCTCGCCAGTACCTATTTCCGTATTTATCGCTCTACAGATATCATCGGTGCCGAGATTGGCGGGGCGGTGAAAAATGTTTTGGCGATTGCTTGTGGTATCGCCCAAGGGCGTCAAATGGGCGACAATACGCGCGCAACTCTCATCACCCGTGGCCTCGCGGAAATGGCCCGCCTTGGCGTTGCCAAAGGGGCCCGTATAGAAACCTTGATGGGCCTGTCGGGGATGGGTGACCTCACCCTGACCTGTTCGGCGATGCAGTCTCGCAATTTCTCCTTGGGGTTTGCCCTCGGCGAGGGTCGGTCGCTTGACGAAATTCTGGGGGAACGCCAGGCCGTCACCGAAGGCGTCTTCTCGGCGTCATCTGTCACCGACCTTGCCCAAAAACTAGAAGTCGACATGCCCATCTGTACGGCTGTAGACGGCATCATCAATCACAAGGCGGAAATCGAAGCCTCCATCCAGGGGTTGCTTTCACGTCCGTTTAAGGATGAATTTTCATGACCCGCTCAATTGATTTTTGGTATGAGTTTGCCAGCACCTATTCTTACATCTCCGTGATGCGGATTGAGGGTGAAGCTCTTAAGCGGGGGATTGAGGTAAACTGGAAACCTTTCTTGCTGGGACCGATCTTTCACAGCCAAGGGTGGGACAACTCACCCTTTAATATTTATCCGGCTAAGGGCCGTTATATGTGGCGGGATATGGCACGGCGCTGTCAAAAATTTGGTCTGCCCCTTAGCAAGCCAGATGTGTTTCCGGTTCATAGTGTTAAGGCAGCTCGGCTTGCTTTAATTGGTGCGGAGGAAGGCTGGGGAACGGCCTATACGAAACGGGTGTTTAAAGCCCAATTTGCTGAGGGCAAAGATATTGCCGACCTGGTGGTTCTTTCTAAAATCCTCCAAGCTCTTGATTTAGATGCTGAACGCCTGATGATTTTGGCCCAAGAAAAAGAAACCAAAGAAAAGTTACGCCTACAAACAGAAGAGGCCGCGGCCTTGGGGATTTTTGGGGCACCGAGTTTCGTGGTTGGCGAAGAAATGTTTTGGGGGGATGATCGCTTAGAAGAAGCCCTTGATTGGATGACTTGATTTTACCCCATTAATCATGGCAATGTTTATCCCATGATGAAAACACCTTTTTTAAAGTTCTTTGCAGCTTTGTTTTTCGCCCTGACAGTTTCGGCCTGTCAGACTACGCCCACTCCCCAACTCCCGAATTTGTCTTATAGCCATCTGCCAATTATTAATATTGGTGTCGCTAAGGTGGAAGTCGATTCAGAGTATGCCGCCCCTTTTGCCGCTCCAAATGTGGAACATAATTTATCCACCACGCCTAATAGTGCCTTTATTCAGTGGGTCAATGACCGGGTTCGTGCCCGGGGGCAGGGAGGAACTGCAAAGTTTATCGTTGAAGAGGCCTCGGTGATTGAAACCGCTCTTGATCGAACCAAAGGGGTCAAAGGCTTGTTTACCAAAGACCAATCTGAACGCTACAGCGGGACTCTCAAAGGCCGGGTGGAAATCTTTGGGCCTTCAGGTGAGAAGCTTGGTTTCGCTGCCGCGACGGCTTCACGTTCCCAAACTGTGGGAGAAGATATCAACCTTAATGAGCGGGAACGGATTATGTTCGAGTTGGTCGAAGCCCTCGTAACTGATTTTGGCGCAACGCTCGAACGCAATATGAAAACCTACCTCACCAAGTGGGTTCACTGATTAGGGCCTTTCTGGTTGATGAACCCGTGCCGTGGCCATTACAAAAGCCGAACTAACGAAGTTAGTTGCGCCAGAAGGAGCGGGTGAAGAGAACCATGACGGTGAAGAGTTCAAGCCGTCCGAGCAGCATACCAAGAGCCATCAGCCATTTAGCACCTTCGGGCAGAGACTGAAAGTTTCCGGCAGGGCCAACAATCTCACCTAAGCCCGGCCCCACATTGGCAATGGCGCTAGCTGCACTCGACATGGCGGTGATGAAGTCGAGCCCCATCATGCCGAGAGCTAAAGCCAGGAATGAAAAAGTGCTGGCAAAAAGGAAGAAGAAGCTGAGGACAGAGACAATAACGTCCTCGGAAATTGGACGGTGATTGTAGTACGGAATAAAAACCCCATGCGGTTCTAACAGTTTTTTAAGCTGGGTGTGTGCCGCAGCAAAAACCACTTGGAATCGGAAAATCTTAATGCCGCAGGTGGTTGATCCTGCGCAGCCACCAACAACCATAATCAGGAAGAAAATGGGGATGACAAATGCCCCCCATTGTCCGTAATCCGTTGAGGCATATCCTGTTCCGGTCATGATGGAAACTATATTGAAGCTGCTGTAACGCAAGGCATCAAGAGGCATCATACCGTTGCCCATCCACAAGTATCCCGCAACCACAAGGACAGCGGCACTGGCAATTGCGAAGAACCACTGAATTTGCGTGTCTTTTGTTAGGGAGGACAGGTCCCCCCGAATGAGACGCAGATACATGATAAAAGGCAGGCTGCCGAGAATCATTCCGCAGGTTGTCAAAGCATCAATGGCGGCACTATCGAAAAAACCCATTGAAGCGTCGTGAGTGGAAAAGCCTCCTGTCGCAATAGTGGTCATGGCATGAGTGACCGCATCAAACCCTGACATACCTAGGAGCCAATAGCCCCCAGCCCATAGGAAAGTCAATGCAAGGTAAACAATGGTGAGGCCAGCCGACATTTGAGCCGCCTTGGGGAGTACTTTGTCTTCCGTATCAAAGGCCTCAACTCTGAAAAGCTGCATACCACCCACATTGAGCATGGGTAAGATCGAAATAGCCATCACGATGATACCCAAGCCACCAAGCCATTGTAGGATGGAGCGCCAAAGGAGAATTCCCGGGGGGGCGGTATCAAGACCCGTCATCACCGTCGAACCCGTGGTGGTAATGCCGCTCATCGCTTCAAAAAAAGCGTCAGCGGGGCTCATGTTCATGTTGGAAAAGACAAAAGGCAAGGCACCGAAGATGGTGAGAACAAGCCAACTGAAAGTTGCCATCAAGAAGCCATGGCGCAGGGTAAAACGTGTTTTGGTGCCCCAGCTTGTCATGATCAGGGCGATGCCAGCAAATAAAGTAAACCCTCCAGAGACGGCAAAAACCTGCCAGTCGGGATTGTCGACAACACTATCCGTAATCGCAGGAATACTCATGGCAACAGCCAGAACGCAGAGCAAGGTACCAATTACTAAAAGAATAGGTCGGATATCAGTCAAGAAGGCCTCTTATTTACGTTCAAACGCCATTAAAACTTACGCGAAACGATTGGCGGGCCACAGTCGTGACCTTGATAGAAGAGATTCTTGAAACAAAATGGAGCGAATGTCCATGATGAACTGAAAAGATTAAAGATTATCCCGCTCGGCTGGCCGGATTTCCGATCATGGAGAAAAACTCTTTTCGGGTGGCTTGCCTGTCGCGGAAGGCTCCCTGCATGGAGCTGGTGACCATGCTGACGCCATGTTTATGAACACCACGGGCGGTCATACATTGGTGTTCGGCCTCAATGACAACAGCGACACCACGGGGCTGTAATATATTGCTGATGGCATTGGCAACTTGGGCGGTCATCTTTTCTTGGATTTGAAGGCGTTTGGCATACATTTCAACGGTTCGGGCCAGTTTGGAAATGCCGACAACCCGTTTGTTGGGGAGGTACCCCACGTGAGCTTTCCCAATAATAGGGGCGAGGTGATGTTCACAGTGGGACTCGAAGGGGATATCCTTAAGGACGACCATCTCGTCATAGCCTTCGATTTCCTCGAAGGTTCGGTTTAAATAATCTTCCGGGTCAATGTCATATCCGGCGAAGTATTCTTCATAAGCCCGGACCACGCGGGCCGGGGTATCAAGCAAACCTTCCCGAGTTGGATCATCTCCCGACCAAGCCAAAAGAGTGCGAACTGCTTCTTCGGCTTGTTCCCGTGAGGGTTTTGAAGAAGAGGCTGATTCGACAACATTAAATTTTTTGGTTTTGGTGTTCGACATTGGAAACTCTTTCTAAATTAATCTTTCAATTAGATATGGCATAACCTGTCAGAACTTCAAGTTTAGAATTATTTTAAGCTAATGGATTTGGCTTGTGCCTGTTGGGCAATCGAGAGAGAAAGTAGGGATCACAATATCAAATCGTTCTCCGTTGGTATTCTCCATTTCATAACTCCCGCCCATAAACCCAGACGGTGTGGTGAGAGGGGTGCCGCTGGTATATTCATATGACTGGCCTGGCTGCAAAGTTGGTTGTTCGCCAATGACACCATCGCCACGGACTTCCTGCACATGGCCCGAAGCATCAATAATGCGCCAATAACGGGTCATTAATTGCACGGTTTCTATTCCTTGGTTGCTGATCACAACGTGGTAGGCCCAGATAAAACGGTTTTCCTCGGGGTCTGACTCGTCTTCCAGGTAGATAGGTTGGACAGAAACATTAATGCAGCGGGTGATGGCAGAGAACATAAATTACCTCGAGGTTTCTATACAGGCGATACCAGATTCAGTTTCAATACGAGCCCGGTCTAGGGCTTCGGCGATGTCATCGGTTAGATTAGTATAACCTCCGAAACTATGGCGGCGTCCCCTGGGGTCATCTTTGCAGGAGATGCCGGGTTTGCTACTTGCGGTTTTCACATAATATGGATTGTTTTTGACCTTTTGAAAGAGGTCTTGGATAAGAGCTTGGGCCTCCCTTTGGCAACTGGCGGATTGGCTATTGGCCCAACAATCGAATTGGGCCTGTGCCGCAGCTGCTTTGCCGCCATGGCTATGGCGAACACCCCGAGCCAAGGCTGAAATCAGCAGGGCTCTGGCTTGGCTTAACTGGGCGTAGATTTCTTCGGGAACCAGGGTACCATCCCGTTCATAAGTAACGGTTGGTGGTCGAGTGATGGTTTTGCCATACTTATCTGACTGGTCTTGAAACGGGGGTTTATTTTGCCAATTAGGGCTAATGGAAACAATATACTTGTTTGAGATTGTGGTTGGGGCATCAAGGATGCCTTGGTCGGCGCGCGAGGCTTTTTCCCCAAGCCCTGGGACAGCCTGATAAGCCGCACTTAATAGCGTGGCATAGACGGAAGAATCGGCATAGCTTGTGGTGCTCCCCATCAGGAGGACACCCACTAGGGCTGCAATTTTTAATCCTACCTTCATGATCTACCCCATCACGTTTGAATAATTAATCAGCACGACATGAACCGCCACCTAGCACACAAAATTTTGCACAGTGGGGATGGTTGAGCTTAACCGAGTCTGGTGATGTTGCCAAATCGTGGCCCATCTCGAATTGACTATCGTAAGGCAAGAGAGTGCAGGGAACCACCACTGATTTTTCCGCCCCTTTTCGTTTGATGACCATGCGGGAGGTGGCGCACATCATAGATTCCGGGGTGACCCCTAAAATATCCCAACAGGCGACAGTGATTTCCGGCACATCGACCCGCTCATCCATTTCTGGGAACAGGACCAGAGAGGCTGGGTCGTTAATATCTATAGGGATATGGTGATCTTTGAATAATTGATCGTAACCCTGCCGTACAACCTCATCGGTCTCACCCCAACAGGTGCGACCCGCGACCGACACTGTAAATTTGTTTTCGACCAACCACTTGAGTCCTTTAAGCATTGCCCCCCAGCTCTTTTCGCCGCGCAAAGCTTCATGACGCTCTTGCTCAAAATGATCTATGGAAATGCGGAAAGTAAGCTTGTCCCCATAAAGTTGCCCCAAGGTTTTCAGAGCCATTTGTTTGTTATGAAGAGGTTTCATCGCATTGGTGAGGACAAGAACCTCAAAGCCGCGTTTTAAGGTTTCTTCTAAAATTTCTGGGAAATGTGGGTTAAGAAAAGGCTCTCCGCCGGTAAACCCGATCTCCTTAACATCATGACCATCGGCAAAAATTTCATCAAGATAAGGCACCACATCATCAATAGTTAGGTAAGAGAGGCGATCATTGAGAGGGCTGGATTCAATGTAGCAGTTGGTGCAAGTAATGTTGCACAGGGTCCCTGTATTGAACCACAAGGTATGGAGATGGGTGAGCGCAACGACAGCCCTTTCCTCTCCCTTCGCCGTGATGTCAGGGTTTTGGAATTTTGAGGGGTTCAGCTTTGTGAACGAGGCGGAATCTAAGGGCGTCATGATTGGCGTTAGGCTCTTGATGTTAAAGGCAATGACCTATGGATAGCAATATAAGTGCCTCCTGCCAAATAACAATAATGTGTTCTTTAGTGATGCCCCCAAGATGTTGGGAGCTACGGAGGGGCAGCTTTTTAAACTTTTTATATCTTACGACCCATAAAGTGATAATATCTTTCCTGGTAGGGTTGTCTTTTTGAGAATGGAGATAAAGTTATTTCAGCATTAGTAACAGCCTGGTTATTTGATGGTAAAGGTGGCGGCAAAGAAGTCGGACTGAACAACTTAAAGGACAGCCTTGCTGATGGTCTTCTTTGGGTTCACTTGGACCGCAGCGAATTAGATGTGGTTGAAATCGCTTCTCAGGTCATAAACCTAACAGATGAAATCCAAGATTGTTTGTTTGCCGAATTTTCACGTCCGCGCTGTGAAACTTTTCCTGATGGACATCTTGTCAATCTGCGGGGCGTAAATTTAAATCCGGGCAACAACCCTGTGGATATGATCGCTGCGCGCATCTGGATTGGTGAAAATTTGATTCTTTCATTAAGAAAGATGCCGATGATGGCTTTCAACGATTTACGCAAAGCCTTAAGCCAAGGTAAGGGACCAAAGGATAAAGGCGATTTTCTTTCCTATATAGCTGATCAGTTGACCGACAGGTTGGGCTTGATTCTTGAAAAAAATGACGATGTGGTTTCACAGTTTGAGGACGACGAACATTTAAGCCAGGATGCAGAAATACCCTTAACGGAGACAATGCAAACAATTGCCCGACTTAATCGATATGTTTTGCCACAGCAACAGGCTTTACTAAAGCTCTCCAACCTGGATGTCCCCTGGTTGGATGAGCGCCATCGTCGCAGCTTACGCCAGTCCTTAGACAGTGTTACCCTGTATCTTGAGGAACTTACAGAACTCAAAGAGCGGTCACGAATATTAAGTAGTCGGCTCGACAAGCAATCAGCTAATCGTATTGAACACACCATGTATATGTTGTCGGTGATTGCAGGAATTTTCCTTCCCCTTGGCTTTCTAACGGGCTTACTTGGTATTAATGTGGCAGGGATGCCGGGGGTTGAAGATAAAAATGCATTTTGGATTGTTTGCTTGCTCATCCTCATGGTTGGAGCGTGCGAATTCATCTACTTCAAGTTTAGAAAGTGGATTTAAAGTAGCCGATATGATTAAGGGGCTCCCAATGCAAAGCTTTAGGATTTTTTTCGGCACCATATTTTTTGCTTTTCTTATAAATGCACCTGCCGTTGCATCAGAACAAGAAATCGTTGGTTATGTGGAAACGGTTAAAATACTTCCGGGTGATTTTTTGCTCAAAGCCAAGCTGGATACCGGGGCTAAGTCTTCATCGCTTGATGTGAGAGACTTGAAGAGTTTCACCCGAAATGGCAAGCCGTGGGTTAAATTTTTGGTGGAAAATATCAATGGTAAAGAGGTTGAGTTTGAACGCCCCGTTACCAGAACGGCAGTAATTAAGAGGGCCGGGGTTGAAAAAGACAGCAGGCCCGTTGTTAAATTACCAATATGTTTAGGGCATTTTCTCAAAGAGGCTGAGGTCAACCTGACGCAGCGTCCAAAAATGAACTATCGGCTCTTACTGGGACGCCTTTTTCTTTCCAGAACATTTCTCGTGGACTCGGGAAGTAGTTTTTTAACAAAACCTAAATGTGGCAAGAGAGATAAATAATGAAAAATAGGCATCTTTTTGTGCTGACCGCGTTTCTTGTGCTTATTGGTATTGGCACTTTTTCCGCAAAACTTTGGTACTTTGATTTACCTCTTAAGGCTGAAGAAGTCCGCCAGGATTGGGAAGTAGAAACCAGAATAAGCTTCAAGGGTTCAGGTGGCCCCGCAAAAGTAGCCATTCAGCTTCCAAAATTTACGGGTGGATTTACCATCGTTGATCAGGGGTTTGTATCCGAAGGTTATGGTTTGTCGACCGAAAACGTTGGCGGGCTGCGCAAGGCGGTTATGGCCACGAGGCGGGCAAAAGGGGAGCAGACTCTTTATTACCGTTTTCGCTTGCATGGTATGAGAAATAAAGACTCCCGTTCAGCGGCACAGCCCCCAGTCATTAAGCCCAGTTTGAGCAAGGTCCAAACAGCGGCTGGAAAAGCATTGACAAAAATAGCGAGACAGGAATCATCGGATACCTTGACCTTCGCAGCATCCATCATCAAGCAATTGTCTGAGGAACCTGGGTCAGACAATGTCGCCATCTTGCTGGATAAAAACACAAATCAGCGTCGACGCGCAGAGGTGGCCGCAAATATCCTGGCTCTGGCGAATATACCTGCACGGCCTGTGAATGGACTTGAGTTATGGGGGCCTCAACGGTCTTCGCCAATTCTTTCATGGTTGGAAATCTATGCAGATGGTGCCTGGCATAGCCATTCAATGGATGCCCAGAATGCAAAAATCCCTGAGACCTATTTTTCCTGGTGGCGCGGTAATGAACCGCTGGTAATGCTCGAAGGCGGAAGAAACCTAAAGATTGAAATCGCGGCGGCACCTGCCCCGGTTGCCGCTATAAAATCCGTTCTTGGCGCAGCTAAAGCTCAAGATTCGACCTTGTTAGCCATATCATTTTTTGACCTCCCCTTAGATATTCAACAAGTTTACCGGGTGCTCCTCACGGTACCGCTAGGGGTGCTGTTCCTTGTTGTTTTAAGAAATGTAATTGGTGTAACGACTTTTGGTACATTTATGCCGGTCCTCATGGCCTTGGCTTTTCGCGAAACACAGCTCCTATGGGGGATCGCGTTGTTCACCATCGTGGTTTCCATCGCCTTGACGGTCAGGCTTTATTTTGAGCATCTGAAACTTTTGGTCGTCCCGAGGCTCGCCTCCGTTTTAATTGTTGTCGTCATTGCTATGGCACTTTTATCACTGCTTAGCCAAAAGCTGGGAATCGAACGCGGATTGTCCATTGCCCTGTTCCCAATGGTTATTTTAACCATGACCGTTGAGCGTATGTCAGTTGTTTGGGATGAACGAGGCGCAGGTGAGTCTCTGAAACATGGCTTAGGAAGTCTAATCGTCGCAACTCTTTGTTATTTCGTCATGAGCTATGGCCCTATAGAACACATCCTGTTTGTCTTCCCAGAACTGCTTCTTGTCCTTCTCGCTTTGACACTCTTACTCGGGCGTTATACGGGCTTCCGATTACTTGAAATCAAAAGATTCCGTGAACTTGCTCGTGAGAATCAATCATGATTTCCTTAGCTAAGAGGCTAAACAAAATCGGCGTCTTAGGGATCAATCGGCGCAATGCAGAATTCATGCTGCCTTACAACCAAAGGCGCCTTTATCCACTTGTTGATGATAAGTTACGGACGAAGCAACTCGCGGAAGATGCAGGAATAGCTGTGCCAAAACTCTATGCAGTGATTGAAGCACCTCATCAAGTTGCGAAGATCGGTTCTCTTCTGGCTCCCTACCAAGATTGTGTCATTAAGCCATCCATGGGAAGTGGGGGGGATGGGATTCTCGTTTTTGCTGGTCGCTCAAAAGAACTTTACCGCACTGTGGGCGGTCATTTGATGGACGAGGAGGCTCTAAAATATCATATAAATAATTTACTAAGCGGGTCCTTTAGTCTGGGGGGGCAGCCAGATAAGGCTCTCATCGAATACCGGGTTAAATTTGACCCGGTTTTTGAGAAAATTGCTTATCAAGGTGTTCCGGATGTCCGTATCATCGTTTTTCTTGGTGTCCCCGTCATGGCTATGGTCAGACTCCCGACAAGAATGTCGGGGGGAAAAGCCAATCTGCACCAAGGGGCAATCGGTGCCGGGATAGATTTAGCCACGGGTCTAACATTAAAAGCAGTTTGGCGAAATTCTATTATAAATGAGCATCCAGACACAGGGTTCCCGGTGATGGGGGTGAAAATCCCAAACTGGGAAGAGCTATTAGTTCTTGGCGCGCGGTCTTATGAATTGACAGGTTTAGGCTATCAGGGAATTGACATTGTGCTCGACGAAGAATTGGGGCCATTAATTTTGGAAATGAATGCTCGACCCGGTCTTAATATCCAAATCGCCAACGGTACTGGATTGGGGCGCAGACTTGAGATGGTGAGGTCATCTGATATTGTCGGGGCCGATGTTGCTGCGCGGGTTCAATTTGCCAAAAGCCACTTTGCGACTGATGATGAAGTTCATACAGGATGATCAAGGACTAAACCGACATGAAAAATTTCATATTAAGTTTATCAGAAAAAATCCGTGCCCGTGCAGATGAATACAAAAACAAAGCTTTCTTGGAGGCTGCGATGGCGGCCTGTGCTCTCGTCACAACGGCGGATAAGGTCGGTTCATTTTCCGAGCGTATGAAGCTTGATCAGTTTTTAGAAACAATCAACAAACTCAAAATCTACGACCCACATATTGCCGTGGACCTCTTCAATGAATTTGTCGACCAACTTAATGAAGACAAGGCCGATAGCCGGGCAAAGGCGATGCAACGGATAAAAGATATTGCTGAAAAAAAAGAAGATGCCCAAATAATATTAGAGATATGTGTGGCTATTAGTCTTGCTGATGGCACCCTCTCAAATGAAGAAAAGACCGAGCTGGCCTTTATAAGCGAAACGCTTGACGTTGAGCGTCCTGACATATTAGACCGTTTTTCTGACTAACCTTCTTCTCACCAGGATAAAAAAAACTACATGGATTTCCGTTCTAGTTTGATCGTTATTTCGGCCCTCCTTCTTGGGGCCGGAATGCTGAACCTGGGTCTTGGGCTTCAAGGGACACTTTTAGGTGTCAGAGCAGGTATTGAAGAATACCCTATGATCGTCACAGGTATCGTTATGTCCTCCTATTATGCGGGGTTCATATCAGGCACATTCTTAGCCCCAAAACTCATCAATAGAGTGGGACATATCAGAACCTTTTCCGCCCTGGCATCTTTAGCCTCGGCGATGGCTCTTTGCCATGCCATCTTTGTCGATCCAATCAGTTGGACCATCTATCGCTCTATCACGGGCCTTTGTTTTGCAGGGCTGGCGATGGTTTCAGAGAGCTGGCTGAATGAAAAATCAACAAACTTGAACAGAGGAACGATCTTATCTACCTATATGATGGTTACCCTGGGATCAACA
The DNA here is from genome assembly GCA_965368165.1 of uncultured Thalassospiraceae bacterium. Lineage (GTDB taxonomy): Bacteria > Pseudomonadota > Alphaproteobacteria > Rhodospirillales > JAPHRK01 > JAPHRK01. Next base: position 22,894 of record CBDULT010000015.1, read on the forward strand.
GCGGCTGGTCAAATGCTACTCAATCTGGCCTCCCCTGCTGATTATAAACTCTTTGTCCTTGTCTCTGTTGCAATATCAATTTCATTAATTCCAATAGCCTTAACGAATTCACCGACACCCGTTCAAATTAAAACCCGCAGGCTTTCGGTTAAAGAAATGTATGACGCGTCTCCTGTTGGTGTCATTGGCTGTCTCTCCGCCGGACTCACGACCAGTGCATTTTGGAGTTTAGGGGCTGTCTATGGGCAAGGAGTTGGGTTGGATATTACCAAAATTTCTTACATGATGACCCTCTTAATTGCCGGCGGGATGGTTTCGCAGATACCTCTCGGGAAGTTATCGGATCGACTAGATCGCCGATTAATTATCTTAGCCCTTTGTGTCGGCATATTTTTGATAGGCGGAGGAATTTCGACGGGTTACTTAACTGGCAAAGATGAATTTTTTATAGCGGTTGGAATTTTCGGGGCAATGCTTTTGCCAGTCTACGGAATTTCTATTGCCCAAGCCAATGACCATCTTGACATCACAGACTTTGTCCCTGCGTCAGCGACGTTGCTGTTGATGTATGGAATTGGGGCAACTCTTGGACCTGTGGTCGGGGCCTCAGTTATGCAATTGTTTGGCCCTTCCGGGCTATTTGGCTATGCAGCATTCATTGCTTTAATTACGGGAGGCTTCACGCTTTACCGGACCACCCAACGAAACCCAGTTGCAAAAGAGGTGCAAACAGCCTTTGTCGCGGTCCCCAGAACAACAGCTATGATCCTTGAAATGGCGTCAGAGGGGGATGAAAACCAGCTGAATGAGCAGGTTGAATAATTAGATTATTTCATCTTCATCAAAGAGCGGGTCGCTTTCGATTTCATCTTCCATTTGGGAGAGTTTTTCTCCAGCAAGAACGAGCTTATGTATTTGGGCTATATGAAACAAAGCTTCGCCGGGGTTTACGATGGGCATGTTAGAGCGTCCAATAATAATCCCATCCTGAGGAGCTGCCACAATATCCTCTCTATCCCCAAAGGGGTCGCAAATGTAGCCCAGTGTTTCGTCTTTTTGAACCGAATCACCGATTGTTGAGGTGGCCCTGAAAATGCCTCCAATATTAGAGCGAAGCCAGTTACTTTTTTTGGAATATACGGATTTTGTATCTACTGAAGCGCGTTTTCTTTTTGCGATCATTCCAAGTTGTCCCATGACATTTAGGATTCCGCGCACACCAATTCTCACCGCATATTCATCAAGCCGTAAAGCCTCACCTGCTTCGTACAGAAGAATATCGACACCGACTCTTTGAGCCGCCTGCCTGAGAGAGTTTTCTCTTAAAGGGGCTTCAAGTCTGAGCGGGGCTCCAAAAGCTTGTGCGAACTCACTAACCCCTGAATTGTTTGGGCAATACCTGATTTGGGGAAGATTTACCCGATGGGTTGCGGCAGAATGGATATCAATGCCGAAGTCAGACCTGGCAACAATTTCCGTCATAAAAACGTTTGCAAGTTGGCCTGCTAGAGAGCCATTTGGCGTTCCCGGAAACGAACGATTTAGGTCGCGGCGGTCCGGCAGATAACGCGAATGGCTGATGAAACCGTAAGTGTTGACGACAGGCACACACAATAAAGTCCCTTTGAGGCTTTTAATCAAAGGACTCTTAAGCAACCGCCGAATAATTTCGACGCCAATGATTTCATCTCCATGGACAACGGCACTTATGAAAAGTGTCGGTCCCTCTCTCCTCCCATGGACAACCCGCACAGGAATTCTGGAGGGCATGTGGTTGTTAAACGAGCCAACAGGAAGGTCTACAGTCTTCCGAGCTCCAACGGCGACCTCTTCGCCACCAATCGTAAATGCAGCTCTCATCTTAGCCTTTGCCGATGGTTTTGGTTTTTCCAGCTTTTGCATTTTTTTCGATAAACTCAATTATTTTACCGGCGACATCGATGCCTGTTGCCTTTTCTACGCCCTCTAAACCAGGCGAAGAGTTGACCTCCATGACCACAGGGCCGTGGTTCGAGCGTAACAGGTCGACCCCACAGACGTGGAGCCCCATGGTTTTTGCTGACCGTATCGCGGTACTTCTTTCTTCAGGCGTAATTTTGATTTGTTTTGCTGACCCACCCCGGTGAAGGTTGGAGCGGAAATCACCTTCGGCCCCCGTTCTCATCATTGCAGCGATGACTTTATTGCCAACGACAATCACGCGGATATCCGTCGCGCCGGCTTCCTTGATGAACTCTTGGATGAGGATGTTGACGTTGGCCCCCCTGAAAGCTTCAATAACTGACCTTGCAGCTTTGTGGGTTTCACCTAAGACAACACCAACCCCCTGGGTTCCTTCAAGAAGTTTAATGACAACTGGTGCCCCTCCCGCTCTCGCGATAATCTCCTCGGTCATTTTTGTATCATGCGCAAATATGGTAACAGGCAGCCCGATGCCGTCACGGGCAAGAAGTTGCATTGAGCGCAGTTTATCTCGCGACCGTCCAATGGCGACAGATTCGTTAATCGGGTACACACCCATGGTCTCAAGCTGCCGTAGAACGGCTAGCCCGTAGAAGGTGACCGACGCGCCAATTCGTGGAATGACGGCATCAAACCCTTTCAACTCATCAGTCCCATGGAAAAGTTTAGGTCGATGCGCGGCGATATCAATATAGCACTTTAAGGGATCATACATTTCCAAGACATGACCGCGCTCTTCTGCTGCTTCCATAAGTCTTTGGTGTGAATAAAGCTTTTGGTTTCTGCAAAGCATGATAATTTTCATGGGATTCCCTTTTTGTTTAATGCCTTATTCACCAAGATCTTTCCAGGACTCTGAATAAAGGAGTGGGTGCAGTCGACAAGGAAACGATTTTTGAGAGCGCTTCTTCCGATTAACAATCTAAAGCCCATGTCATCCCTATTGGTCAAAGTTAGGTCAATGGGGTAGCTGTAAGGGCCTACTGTTACAGTCGTTTTGATAGCATAGCGTTTTTCCACCATCCCGTTTGAACTTTTTACAAGTTTTGCGACGGCTGTCCTAGCTTCACATCGCATTGAGATAGAGTTTTTTTTCTGAATAGGGTGGATATCAAACGCAATCCACTCTTCGTCGTTTTTAATAAAAGGCTTTATGTTCCATGCGTGTAGCGCGGATGTCTTGGCTCCTGTGTCAATTTTTGCTTTGATTGTGGCATCGCCCAAATCAGGAAAGGTAACCCACTCTCTCCAGCCAACGATTGCGTATGCATTACCGGAAATGGTGTTTCTCCATGGAAAAATCATTTGTCAGAAAAATTGAGAGCCAATAGCTATATTTTAAACAAACTATTCTCTTTGTTAGGTTAAATCAAATCGAGTTTCTCAAAATAGCTTAATTTTCATTCTTTTGAGCATACCATTGAGCAATATGGTCGGCAGCTATTTCTTTGATCGTGTTTTCAATTCTTACCGCGTCTGTCACTGGTATAAAGCAGGTCAGTGTTATTTTAACGTTCGCATCATCCAAAAAACTTGTATGACAATCTGAAAATTTATTTGGAAGTTGAAGATCGGCCCTTTTTTCGATCATAGATTTATAGCGTTTTGCGACTTCTCTAAAAACATCAACCTCTTTGTTTAAAGCTGCCAGCAGTTTCTGCCGTAACTTTGATGTAGGGACTTCTGGTTTCAAAGTGATGCTAAACGAATGATAGGTATATCGTTTGTTAAAACGTTCATTTTTGAAGGTTGAAGCCAAGAAAATACTGTTTGGGAAAATAATTGTTCGGCCTGTTAAATCATAACGCCTTGGACCATGCCCCAACTCTTCAAGTGCCGTGGTCATGATGTTTTGTTCGACGACTTCACCCCGCAAGCCATTGACTTCAATCCAATCACCGACACGGATTAAGCCACCGGTAGATTTAAGAACATATCCACTGACACATAAGATTAATTCCTTGGTTGCCAAAATGATGGCAACAGCAAAGGCGGTTAACGAAAGGGCAAATGTTCTGAGTGAGGGTGCCCAAATAAAAATAAGAGCAATGAGGGTAATGAAGAACAGGGCATTTTTAATATTCGATTTTATACGTCTTTTTGATTCTATTTCGATTTTAGGCCGACTATCTAACCATCGGTTTGAGGCAAACCGGACGATCAAAACCGCTATGACAAAGACGAGAGATGCAAATGCTTGGTTCCCTGTGATTTGTTCAATAACCTGTTGCATCTTTATATCCACTTCCAACATTCCATAAATATTGATACTTAAACCCAAAGACATTAGGCAGATGATCAAAACCCATCAAGGGCTACTTATGAAGGGTAGTCCTCCAGGTAGTATCCGACCTTCCGTGTAAGTGGCCGTTTCATGTTTTTCCTTGTTCAATACATTGAAGAAGGAAATCGGTCTTGGAACAGGACGGCGAACTGGTTCAGGGCCTGTCTCCAGGAGCGATGGGGCATGGTCCACTTTTTGGCGACGTTTCGCAAGGCCAGATAGAGCAATTTTGTCGCTGCGTCGTCGTTAGGGAAGTGGCCCCGGTTTTTGATGATTTTCCTCAAAGACATATTCAAACTCTCAATGGCGTTGGTGGTGTAGATGATCTTTCTGACCGCCTCTGGGTAAGCAAAGAAGGGGGTCACATGCTCCCAATTTCGTCGCCATAATTGGGCGATAGGCGGGTATTTACCGCCCCATTTCTCTTCGAACTCATCAAGCCGCAGAGCCGCTGTATCGGCAGTTTCAGCCCGATAGACAGTCTTGAGGTCGGTAGCGACCGCTTTGCGTTCTTTGCGGTGTTCCCCGAGACCAGCGTTCAGACCTGTATCGTCCATTTTGGTCTACCATATGGTCTACCGTCATCCGAGCAGTCGTTAATAAACGCTGCGGAATCAATCGGTTAACCAATATTTTGTGGGGAAAATGGTGCCCGGGGGCGGATTTGAACCACCGACACGCGGATTTTCAATCCGCTGCTCTACCAACTGAGCTACCCGGGCATTTCTTCGTGTCTTCGTCTCCGAGTTGGTGACCGGGGACGAGGGTGTATAGAAGATATAAACGCCTGTGTCCAGCACCAGAATCAAGAAAATTAGGGTTTTTAGAAGTCCCTCAAATACCGGACGGGGCTATTCACCCCTATGCCTACGACAAAATGGTTTGTCAGGAAATAAATTGCTTAAGAATTGTCTTCACCATCGGTGCTTTGGTATTCATCGAACTCTGGTTCGTCGTCAGAAGCAACTGCGTAGTTACCGTTGAGCCAATTCCCAAGGTCAAGGTCAGCGCATCTTTTTGAACAGAATGGCTTGAATTTTATACTGGCGCGCTTTTGGCAACTTGGGCATTTGAGGCGAGTTAGCGGGATGATCTTAGCACTTTCTGCCTTCTTATCTTTCTCTTGGCTCACTTTAAGCCTCCTCTACTTCAAGGGTGATTTCAGATTTTACGAGGGCTTTCGTCTCAGCCCAGGCTTGTTTTAAAGGCCCTTGAAGAGCCTGTATAACGGCAGAAGGGGCTTTGAGGGTTTGAGGCGGCGGAGCACTACTCAAAACATCTCTAATCATCTCAAAGGCTGTTGTTGTAACAGAAGGCATATGCCCCTTACCACAGGTGGCACAAGATTCGGTCAATGTTTCACTGAGGGGGGGGGTGGTTCGCCGTCTGGTGACTTCAACCAAGCCGAGACTGGTTACGCCCATCACATGGGTGCGGTTGTCTACGGCCTCCCTGAAGACCTCAAGGACCTTTGTTGCCGTATCCTGCTTTTTCATGCCGATGAAATCAACAAGGATTTGGCCGCTGATGTTACGCAGGTGAAGTTGCCTTGCCACCTCACGGGCAGCTTCCAGGTTTGTTTCCAGGGCATTCTTCTCTGGGCCAGATTCGGAACGCCCGCCACTATTGACATCGATTGCGGTAAGGGCTGTTGCAGACTCGATAATAATATCTCCCCCCCCGGCCAAACGGATTTTTGATAGGAGAGCTTCTTGCACCTGTTCTTCAACATCATGGAGGGAGAACAGGTTTTTCTTTTCGGTGTAATGACTAATTATATTAGCCACTTCGGGAATATGGTGCTGGCAAAATCCTTTGGCCCGGCTGCATAGTTCACCATCATCAATAACCACCTTCTTTAGGGAGGGCGTTGCATAGTCCCTAAGAATTTCTGGGAGGGGGTCGCTTTCGCTATAAAGGCATGTCCCTGCTTTAGCCGTGATACGGGCTTTGCGAATTTTGTCCCATTGAGTTTGGCAGTTTTCTATATCTTCTTTGAGGGCTTCTTCGGTGGCATCTTGAGCGGCGGTACGGATAATAAAGCCGTTTTCACCTTGTTGTTGGCCTTGGAAGAAGTCGAACAGGCGGTCCCGGCTGGCTTTATCTGAAATCTGGCGGGAAACACTAATGCGGCTGCTGTTGGGAGTGAGGACGGCATAATGGCCCGGTAGAGACAGGTGGGTGGTTAAACGTGAGCCTTTGTCCCCTATGGGGTCTTTGGTGACCTGAACGAGAACGGCAGCCCCTTCGGTAACGTGGTCACTTATGGTGTCTCTGCCTTCCGGGCGGGTATCCCTGGGTCGAGCATCGCTGACACCTAAATAGCCTGTTTGTTCCAAACCGATATCAATAAAAGCGGCTTGGATACCCTGCACAACTCGAACAGCCCGGCCTAAATAGATGTCGCCAATCACACTGCGCTGGTGGTCTCGGTGGATTCTCATTTCGACAAGCTGACCCTTTTCAAGCAGGGCAATACGGGTTTCACCGGGTATCCGATTTACAAGTATTTCATCGATCATTTTATATGCCCCTCAAGCGTCGGGCGGGGTTTGTCGCCCCTAGGCTTACGGCGAAATGATTCGCCGGGGCCTCAATGGCCCATTGTCATGTTTTTAAATTTCTAAGGATGGAAACCATTATTGGAAAGAATGTTTTCATTTATACCCCAAGCCAGTCAAAAGGCCATTTACTTCATACAGGGGGAGGCCGACGACGTTGGGATAAGAGCCTACCGTTTTGCGGATAAAAGCAGAAGCCATGCCTTGGATGGCATAAGCCCCGGCTTTGTCTTGCCATTCTCCAAGCTTGACGTAGCTTTTAATTTCTTCATCGCTGAGTTGCTTAAAGATAACGGCTGTCGCGACCACCTTTGTTGTCACCTGGCCTTCAGGGGTAACAACACTGAAACCCCCATACACACGATGCCGCCGCCCGGACAGGAGTTTTAGGAATGTTCGAGCTTCTTGTTCGCTGCCTGCTTTTTCAAGAATACGTCGCCCAACAGCCACCACCGTATCGGCTCCAAGCACATAGGCCCCGGGATTTTTGGTTGCGACGGCTTGTGCTTTTAATTGGGCAAGACGTTTGGCAAGGCCACGGGGAAGTTCTTGTTCGAGTGGTGTTTCGTCAACATCAGCCGGAATGACACGGTCTGGGGTGATGCCGATTTGCTTTAAGAGGTCAAGTCTGCGCGGTGACGCAGAAGCCAAGATGAGAGAGGACGCCATTCTAAGTGTCTCCTCTAGGCAGCAGAGGGCAGATTATTTAAACCGGAAAGTAATCCGGCCTTTTGTAAGGTCATAGGGAGTCATCTCCACGTTCACTTTATCACCAGTCAATACACGGATGCGGTGTTTGCGCATTTTACCCGCAGTATGGGCCAGGATTTCGTGACCGTTTTCGAGTTCAACTCGAAACATAGCGTTTGGCAACCGTTCGGTAACTACGCCTGAGAACTCTAGTACGTCTTCTTTAGCCATTATTTACTCATTTTGCTTGAATTGGCGCATAAGTGCCTCGACGAAGGGGAAAGGTCAAGAACTTTCCGCTTTTTCGACAAAACTAGGGCAAGTTTGTAAAAATATGATGTTTTTTAGTCACCCTTATAGGGAATTATTGATCTTGAGGGAGATGCCTATGGAAGTGAGAAGGCTTCTTGTTGAGTTTATTTGAAGCGTTCCTGAATACGCTGCATGAGTTGATCGCGCACCTGTCTGTAAACCTCCAAACGGTCTTCTCGATTACCTTCGATGATTGAGGGATCAAGCGTGTTCCAAAATTCAACCTCACAGGCCATGTCGCGGGTCATCTCGACGGCGGAGTGTTGGGCTTCTGGGGAGAGGGAAATAATAAGGTCGTAGCTGTCGTCTTCCAGGTCATGAAAGGTTTTAGGCGCATGGCCAGAGATGTCGAGGCCGAGTTCATCCATGACAGCAATGGCAAAGCCATCCATCTCTGCTTCGCCTCGGACGCCACAGGAATCCACATAGATACGGGTCCCTTTTAAATATTTGAGGATGCCCTCAGCCATGGGGGAGCGAATGGCGTTCATGGTACAGCAAAAGAGGACTGCTGACGGGAGTTCGCTCATGAAGCCTTTCCCCCCACTACCCCTTAATATGCAAAACGCAAAGAAGAGTGAACAGCCGTCGGGCGGTATCCATATCAATGCGCACGTCTTTAGCGTCTAAGCGGTCACGCAGAAGTTCAGCTCCTTCATTATGCATACCACGACGCCCCATATCGATTGCTTCAATTTGAGATGGAGAAAGCTTTTTGATGGCCTCAAAATAACTGTCGCAAATGGTGAAATAATCTTTGACGATCGATCTGAAGGAAGTGGCTGGGATGGTGATCTCGGTCAGTTCTTTGTCGGCCTCATCACGGATATTAAAAACCAGCCGATTTTCACGGACACTCAAGTGAAGCTTATAGGGGCCATTAAAATCACCAGGAGGAACAAAGTAGTTTTCTTCAAGCAAATCGTAGATGGCGACAGCGCGCTCTTTCTCTATATTGGGTGACCGCCTAACCACCGTATGCTCATCCATAACGACATCGATGATTTTTTGCTGGTTAGACATTGGGCGACCCCTTTAACGATTAAGCCTGATTGCGACGGAAAGGGCATGAGCCCCAAGGCCTTCGGTATTTCCAAGTTCAACGGCTGCTGGACCAATTTTGCTTAATGAGTCGCTATCGCACCCGATAAAAGTGGTGCGTTTAATAAAGTCGTGAACCCCTAACCCGGAAGAGAAGCGCGCACTGCGGGCTGTTGGCAAGACGTGGTTGGGGCCTGCGACATAATCACCGATAGCTTCCGGGGTATAGCGTCCCAGGAAAATAGCCCCAGCATTTTTGACTTTATCAGCAAGCGCATCAGGGTTTTCAACAGCGAGTTCAAGGTGCTCAGGAGCGATACGATTGGATAAGGCTACAGCGTCATCCAGGTTGGGGACCGTAATGATAGCCCCATGGTTCTCCCAGCTTTCTCGGGCAATATCAGCCCGGTCGAGGGTTTTTAGATGGCCGTGAACCGCTTTTTCTACTTCCTCGCCAAAGCTCTCGCTGGTGGTGATTAAAATAGATTGAGCCGCTGTGTCGTGTTCTGCCTGGGATAACAAGTCGGCAGCAATCCACGAGGGGTCATTTTGCCCATCGGCAATAACAAGAATTTCAGAGGGGCCCGCGATCATATCAATGCCGACCGTTCCGTAAACCTGGCGTTTGGCTGCTGCGACAAAGGCATTGCCAGGGCCAACGATTTTATCAACCGGGGCAATGGTTTCGGTTCCGTAGGCCAAAGCCCCGACGGCTTGAGCACCGCCAATACGATAGATTTCCGTAATGCCAGACAGTTGTGCCGCCGCCAGGACCAAAGGATGGAGTTCCCCACCCGGAGAAGGCACCACCATCACCAGGCGTTCCACCCCCGCGACTTTGGCCGGAATGGCGTTCATCAGAACGGATGAGGGGTATGCGGCGGTGCCACCGGGGACATAGAGCCCCGCAGCAGAAATAGGCCGCCAGCGATAACCTAGCCGTACACCTGCATCATCTTTATAGTCCAGGTCGTCAGGCATTTGTTTTTCGTGAAATGCCGTAATGCGATCAGAGGCGAGCTTAAGGGCGTCAAGCGTTGTGATTAGGCATTGCGAAACAGCCTCTTCGACCACCTCTTTAGACACCCTCAGGGTATCTACGGTCAAATCAAGGTTATCAAATTTTGATGTATAATCGATAACGGCCGCATCGCCCCTGGCTTTAACATTAGCGAGGATATCTGCGACAATGTCGTTGACGTCGGTGCTGGTTTCACGCTTGTCATCAAGCAATGAGGCAAAAGCCCTCTCGAAATTGCGGTCAAGGCTATTTAGTCTTTGCATTGAGTGCTTCCCGGAATGCTTCAACAAACCCAGAGATTTCTTCAGAACGGGTTTTCAAGGCTGTTCTGTTAATGGCGAGCCGTGAGGTGATGTCTATAATTTTCTCAATTTCAACCAAGCCATTGGCTCGCATGGTGTCGCCTGTGGAAACAAGGTCGACAATGCGCTGACATAAACCCATTTTAGGGGCCAGTTCCATGGCACCGTTAAGCTTGATGCACTCTGCTTGAACGCCCCGTTTTTCAAAAAACTTTTGGGTGATCACCGGATACTTTGTCGCAACACGAATGTGGCTCCACTCTCTTGGGTCATCTTCTTCACTTTTTTCTTTAAGCTCGGCAACGGCGAGGTGACAGTGGCCAATATTTAAATCCAGGGGGGCGTAAATTTCGGTTGAGTCGAACTCAAGCAGCACATCATTACCTGCAACCCCTAAATGGGCCGCCCCAAAGGCTATGAAGGTGGCGACATCAAAGCTACGCACCCGAATGATATCCAGGTTGGGCAGGTTGGTTGAAAAGCGCAACTGGCGGGATTTGGGGTCGTCGAACGCGGCCTCAGGTATAATGCCAGCGGCATTCACGAGGGGCATGACTTCCTTCAAAATACGCCCTTTGGGCAAGGCGAGAACTAATTTGTTATCTTCGGACACTTCCGACTCCATTCTTAATGGATGACCTGTACAGGTTTTTTCCGTTAACGGCTAGGGTGGTTTTGCAACTAAACCACTCAAGGCCATGACTGTGGCCCGTGCGACCATTCACACGTAAGCCCCAGGTATTATTCTTGGCGTTGAACGCCCTTTAAACTAATCTTTCACTCGTTCGATGCGGGCACCACAGCCAGAAAGCTTGGCTTCCAGATGTTCGTATCCACGATCTAAATGATATACCCGATTAACCACGGTCTCCCCTTCGGCGGCTAAACCAGCGAGAACGAGGGAAACAGAAGCCCGTAAATCGGTCGCCATAACTTGTGCCCCGGAGAGTTTTTTAACACCACGAACAATGGCGGAGGCTTGATGGTGGACGTTAATATTGGCCCCCATGCGACAGAGTTCCGGCACATGCATAAAACGATTCTCAAAGATGGTCTCGGTGATCAGAGAAGCCCCTTCGGCAACGGACATCAAAGCCATTAATTGCGCTTGCATATCCGTGGGAAAACCAGGATAGGGCTCGGTAATCATATCGACCCCTTTCAGGTCGCAATCTGTCCGGCTGATTCGGAAACCTTTATCGGTCTCAATGATTGTCGCCCCGGCACTACCAAGAATTTCTGCGACGGCTTCAATCAAATCAAGCCGCGCCCCAACCAATTCCAGATCTCCGCCGGTAATAACGGCAGCGGTGGCATAGGTGCCGATTTCAATTCGGTCGGGTAAAACGGAATGTTCCGCAGCGTGAAGAGCCGGCACTCCTTGGATTGTCAGGGTATCGCTGCCGATTCCCTCAATCTTTGCGCCCATAGCAATCAGGCAATTGGCAAGATCGGTAATTTCCGGTTCGCGGGCTGAATTGGCGAGGACGGTCTCCCCTTCTGCCAAGGTCGCCGCCATCAAGAGGTTTTCAGTTGCGCCAACAGAGACCATGGGGAACAAGTAACGCCCGCCTTTAAGGCCGTTTGGAGCTTTCGCGTTGACATAACCGCCCTCAAGCTCAATCTCAGCCCCAAGGGCTTCTAAGCCTTTAAGGTGGATATCTACGGGACGGGTCCCAATGGCACAACCGCCCGGAAGAGATACTCTGGCTTCCCCGAAACGCGCCAACAAAGGCCCTAAGACCAAGACTGAAGCCCGCATGGTGCGGACCAGATCATAATCGGCTGTGGTGCTGGAGATGTTTTTCCCATTTAGACCAAAGACGCGGCCTGCATGTCCGCCGTTAGGGGCGTGACCATTCATGCTGATTTCAACACCTAAATCAGCCAGCAAATGGGCCATGGTGCTGATGTCTGCTAAGTGAGGTAGGTTGGATAAAGTCAGGGTTTCATCAGACAGAAGGCAAGCCGCCATGAGAGGCAGGGCCGCATTTTTCGCGCCGCTGATCTGAATTTTGCCATGAAGGGGAATGCCCCCGTGTATAACTATGCGATCCATAAAGGTTCGACCTACCGCAATTTATGTAAGTGGGATGATTAAAACGATGGTTTTGTATCCCATGGTTCCCAAGGCGGCAAGGCTATTTACTTTAAGTCTTTCACATCCGTTTGGTTGCGGGTCGCGGCTTTCCTTTTGCGCAGGTTCGCCCGCAAAGCCTCCGCTTCCCTTTCGCGGCGTTTTTCAGCTTCGGTTTTAGGTTTCCCGACTTTATTCGTTGGCTTTGTACTCATTGGTCTGACACCATTGCTGCTCTATTCTGCTACCTGTCTAGTTGGCAGGGGGCCGGTTTGCAATTTATTTTGCAAAATATGCCTTGCCATCAATAAAGGCCTGTGGCAATTTGCGCCCGCTTTCAACAAGCATAGCCGCCGTAGCTCAGGGGTAGAGCACACCATTGGTAATGGTGAGGTCGACAGTTCAAATCCGTCCGGCGGCACCATGGAAACCCTCAGGATATGTGTTCTGGGGGTTTTCTTTTGTCTGCCTTATGCCTCAGCTTACCCTAAATGATCACATTGTGATCCAGGGCGAAGGAGCGGAGTTTTTCTCTGACGCTGTGGCCTGAATCTCCATAGAGGGTTTCCATGAAGGTTCTTAAGGGGGTGAGTTCTAAGCTTCGGATCATGGTTTTTACTGGGCCGAGGGCTGGGGGGGACATAGAGATGCTGGTGTAGCCAATGCCAACCAACGCCATGGCATCAAGAGCGCGGCCTCCCATTTCACCACACAGGCTTACAGGTACTTTTGCCTCGTTACATTGGGCCAAAACATCGCGCAACACTGTCAATACAGGGCCAGACAGACCGTCATAGCGGTTCGCCAAACCGGGATTGCCTCGATCACAGGCGAAAAGGAACTGAACAAGGTCATTACTACCAACGGATAGGAAATCGACATGTTTTAAAAACTGAGGCATTTGGAAAAGCAATGAAGGCACTTCAAGCATGGCACCGACTTTAACCTCTGAGGGCAAAGTGCCCCCTTTTTCAATACACCGGGCGACTTCCATATGAACCAGTTTTCGGGCGTCGATGAATTCTTGAACCTCCGCAATCATGGGGAACATGATACGAAGGTCGCGCCCTGCGCTGGCAAGAACCAAAGCGCGGATTTGCTGGCGTAAAATGGCGGGACGGTCCAAAGTTAATCGAATTGCCCTCCAACCCAAGGCGGGGTTTTCTTCTTCAGAGGTTTCCCAATAAGGAAGGACTTTATCACCGCCGGCATCCAGGGTCCTGAAGACAACGGGACGCCCTCCAGATTGGGCATATATTTTCTCATAGAGCTGGGTCTGGACATAAACATCAGGAAGCTCAGAACGGGCCATAAAAGGAATCTCGGTGCGATAAAGCCCAACCCCTTTGGCGTCTGTTTCGTCGAGATGCTCTAAATCAACCAACAGGCCAGCATTGAGAAAAAGCTCAATCTCCTGCTCGTCCAACGTCTGACAAGGCTGTCCCTTGAGTTGACGATATCCCGCAAGCTTTTCGGCTCGAGCATTAAGAGTTTCTTTGAAAGCCTGGATAACATCATCGGATGGACGCACAAAAAGCTGATCGTTGGCCCCATCCACCACGACGGTGTCCATGGCCCTGACCTTCTTCATCACGCCTTTCACCCGGCCAAGGACGGGGATGTCTAAGGCGCGCGCGACAATGGCTACGTGAGAGGTCGGAGACCCTTCTTCTAGAATGAGCGCTCGAAGCTTGTCCGTATCATAATCCATGAGCTCTGCCGGGCCCATGGTTTTGGCAACAATAACCACATGTTCGGGCAGATCGTCCGCTACATCAGCGGGTGTTTCTCCCATCAAATGTTGGAGCAGACGGTTGGCGAGGTCTTCAAAATCCTGTACCCGTTCCCGAAGGTAGGGATCGGAAATCTGGTTCATTCTCAACCGGGTTTCCGTCTGGATTTTCTGAACAGCAGCTTCTGCTTTTAGCCCTGACTTGATGGCGTCTGAAATCTTTTTTAACCAACCAGCATCTTCCGCGATCAGTCGATAGGTCTCTAACACATCTCTGTGTTCCCCATCCCGGATAAGGTTGCTTTCCAGCATGATATCAAGCGCCCCGTGCATGTCGGCAACGGCCTCATGGAGGCGATCAAGTTCAAGGTCTGTATCTTCCGCGACCAGGTTATGAAGGACCAGATCAACCTTATGAAGGACCACCTGTCCCATGCCGATGCCTTCACTAAGGCTTGTGCCATCAAGGCGCAGGGGCAGGACGGCGATGCCATCAACAGTATTCAATTCATCTTGAGGAACGAGTTCGCCACTGGAAACCAGTTCGGCAAGAACCATAGCAACGGTTTCTAAGGTCTCGAGTTCTTCTTCGGTGTAATGGCGTTGGGTCTGGTTTTGCACAGCCAGAACACCGACGACCCGCCCACTGTGCATGATCGGTACACCCATCATGGAGTGGAAAATTTCCTCTCCCGTTTCTGGGCGGTAGGCAAAGGCGGGGTGGTCCTGAGCCTCGGAAAGAGTTAGGGCAGATGCTTGGGCGGCAATCGTGCCGATCAAACCCTCACCAATGCGAAGGCGGGTATTGTGGATGGCTTCAGACTTAAGGCCTTCGGTGGCAAAAAGCTCGAGAACTTCACCAGCCCGCAGCAAATAAATGGAACAAACTTCAGCGACAATATCTGTTGCGATGAGGGTGACGATACGGTTAAGGCGTTTTTGAGCTGGGCCCCCTTCCGCCATAACATCGCGTAATCTGGACAGCAAACGGCGTGAGCTGCCTAAACCATTCCCGTGGGATAGTTTCCGCCCTTCATCCGTTGCCCCACCAAAAGTAGAGCTGGTTCGCAAGTCCCTTGTCATCTTCCCCTATCAGCTTAGCTTCTCCCCGAAACCTAAGCTTAACTTGTTGTTAGCTTCTGGCTGTGAGGGCTTTTGCCGCTTGTTCAACCAGGTTGTCGATAATCTCTTGCATAGGCTGTTCAGACGATACCATGCCAACTACTTGGCCTGCCATTAAAGAGCCATATTCTACATCGCCATCAATGACAGCTTTACGCAAAGCACCAGCCCAATATTTTTCAATTTCAAGCTGGCCGTCGTGTTGGCTCAACTCGCCCTTATTGAAACGTTCAATGATTTCTCGTTGGAATTCCATAAATCGCTCGGTGCCTTTGTTATTGATAGCACGAACAGGGATCACCGGAAAGCGAGGATCAATTTGAGCGGTTGGCATCGCATCTTTTGCTTTTGCCCGAATAAAGGCTTTTTTGAAATCTGGGTGGGCGATGGATTCCGTCGCACAAACAATGCGCGTTCCTACTTGGCAGCCTGCTGCCCCCATCTCTAAATAAGAGAGTATGGCTTCGCCCCGCCCAATTCCGCCGGCGACAAAAACTGGAACTTCTTTAATTTCAGGCAAAATTTCTTGGGCTAAAATGCTGGTGGAGACGGGACCAATATGTCCTCCTGCTTCGGAGCCTTCAACAACTAAAGCATCGGTACCTGAACGAACAAGGCGTTTGGCCAGAGCCAGGGCAGGGGCAAAGCAAATAACTTTCGCGCCGCCTTCTTTCACCCGCTTGATTGATGCACTGGATGGCAATCCACCTGCAAGAACAATGTGCGAAACGTTCTGATCATGGCAAACGTCGATCAAAGCATCTAAGTCAGGATGCATGGTGATCAGGTTGACCCCAAAGGGCTTGTTTGTCAGTTCTTTAGTTCCGGCTATCTCGGCTGCCAAAACATCAGGGGGCATGGCTCCCCCGGCAACAACTCCAAAGGCTCCTGCATTGGAAGTGGCAGCGACGAGGTTTCGTTCAGAAACCCAAGACATGCCCCCGCCCATAATGGCAACGTCGCAGCCTAAGAAATTACGCCCGCTTTGCCACAGCCTGTTTAATTGTTGTCTTGCCTTGTTAACCGACATAGGTGCTTCCTACGCTTCTTCCGCATCCAGCCCGTAGGCAGAATGTAGAGCCCGCAAGGCCAACTCAATATATTCTTCAGCGATGAGAACACTGACTTTGATTTCAGAAGTCGAGATGACTTGGATGTTGATGCCTTTGTCCGCTAAAGTCTGGAACATGTTTTGGGCGACACCAGCATGAGAACGCATCCCAACACCAACAACAGAGACTTTCACCACGTTAGGGTCGGTGATCAGTTCTTTGTAGTTAACCTCGACGGATTTTTCTAAAACTTCAACTGCACGGGCCAAGTCACCATTGGGCACGGTAAAGGTCACATCTGTGCGGCCTTCTTCCGATACGTTTTGGACGATCATATCGACATTGACGCTGGCATCCGCCAAGGGGCCAAAAATATGAGCGGCAATACCAGGACGGTCAGCGACCGATACAAGGGTGATTTTTGCTTCGTCTTTGCTGTAAGCAATGCCGCTTACCAGTTCCTTTTCCACGATTTCATCCTCATCAACTACTAAGGTTCCTTCTTCATCCGAGAAGGACGAACGGACCTGCAAACGCACGCCGTGTTTCATTCCCATTTCCACAGAGCGAGTCTGCAGGACTTTTGCACCCAGGGAGGCCATTTCCAGCATCTCTTCGTAGGTAATTTTATCGAGTTTTTTGGCCTTCGTGACAATACGGGGGTCACAGGTATAAACCCCGTCAACATCCGTATAGATATCACACCGATCAGCCTTTAGGGCTGCAGCTAAAGCAACAGCAGAGGTGTCAGATCCGCCCCGCCCGAGAGTCGTAACCCTGTTATCTGGCCCCACACCTTGAAAGCCGGGGACAACAACAACCTCACCACCATTCATGCGTTCATTAAGGGCGTCGGTGCCGATTTCTGCAATCCTGGCTTTGCCATGTATGTTGTCAGTTTTGATCGGAATTTGCCATCCTTGCCAGGAGCGCGCCGATACGCCCAAATCTTGTAAGGCCAATGCCAAAAGACCTGAGGTGACTTGCTCCCCGGATGAAACCACCACATCATATTCGCGGGCATCAACCAAGCTGCCCATTTCGTTAGTAAAACCAACAAGCTTATTGGTTTCCCCTGACATAGCAGAAACCACCACGGCAACCTGGTTCCCCAGATCAACTTCACTTTTGACTCGGCGAGCAACATTTTTAATGCGCTCCACATCACCGACCGATGTACCGCCGAATTTTTGAACTATACGAGCCATCGTAAATTTAAGTCCTCGTCGACTCTTTCCTCCACAAGATCAGCCTAGGCCCTGCTAATTTTATGGATTTTGACTATCTTGAAAACAGGCCTTGAGTGGCTGGGCTGCCAACCAAGGCACAAAAAATTTCGCAGCTCCTTGGTATTAGGAGTTGCGACGGGCTATACATACTCTTAAACCCTCTTTCAAGGCAACCCGCATATGAGGATTTGAATAATGTCGGTACAGACAGAGAGCCAATTAAGTGGAACGGATGGAACCGCCTCTCCAGAAGAGGTGGCGCGCTTTGTCGCAATGGCAGATGAATGGTGGGACCCCAAAGGCAAATTTCGCCCCCTTCATAAGTTTAATCCGCTTCGTTTGACATTTATGCGCGATTCTATCTGTACCCATTTTGGCAGAGACCCTCAGCAGCCCCTTCCTCTTAAAGGTCTGAAGATTCTTGATATTGGATGTGGTGGTGGTTTGATTAGCGAACCCCTTTGTCGGCTTGGGGCTGAAATGACCAGCATTGATGCCGCTGAAAAAAATATCAGTATAGCCGCTGTGCATGCAAAAGACTCTGGTTTGGAAATTGGCTATCGTCATGTTTTGCCGGAGCAACTGTTAGAAGAAGGGGCAAGCTTTGACGTGGTGCTCAATATGGAAGTTATTGAGCATGTGCCAGATATGCATCAATTTCTTCAAATTTGCAGTGATCTGGTAAGGCCGGGGGGGGCTATGGTAGGGGCGACGTTGAATCGGACCATGAAAGCTTTGGCTCTCGCTAAGTTTGGGGCTGAATATGTCTTGCGCTGGCTCCCTGCAGGAACCCACGATTGGAATAAGTTCGTCAAACCATCTGAGTTCGTTGGGGCCCTAAGAAATAATGGAATCACGGTTACATCCCTCAAAGGAATGTCCTTTAACCCGCTAAAAGATAGCTGGTCTCTTAGTGATAACCTGGATGTAAACTATCTGTTGTTCGGGAGCAAAAATTAGTTTGCTTCGGGCTTGTTTAAGGGGAGGTCAAACCAGAAGGTCGTGCCTTGGCCGACTTTGCTGTCAAAACCAATATTGCCTCCCATAAGTTCAACCAGTTGCTTACTGACCACGAGGCCTATGCCGCTGCCTTCAATTTCGGAATTTTCAGCTCCTAAGCGATTGAAAGGTTGGAATAAGCCTTCTTGAAGGGGGGCTGGAATGCCTTCGCCTGTATCGGTAACTGAAATTTTAAGACGGCTGTTATCTTGCCTTTGGCAATCGATGGTAACTTTCCCTCCTTTGCGATTATACTTAACGGCGTTTGAAACCAGATTAAGCAGAATTTGCTTGCTCCGGGTGAAGTCTCCGTTTGTTTGGAAGGAACTCTCTATAACAGGTGTTTCAATTTCAATGCGGCGTTCTTGGGCAAGTCCATGAACAAGAGAACAAACATCATCAATGAGATCAGATGTTTGAAAGTCTTCATAAGTAATCCTGACTTTCCCAGAATCGATTTTAGCTAGATCAAGAATGTCATTAATGAGTTCAAGCAGATGGTCCCCTGCCGTCAATATATGATTTGTGCAAATTTTCTGTTGCGAAGAAAGAGGCTCTTTAGGGTTGCTGTTTAGCATTTGGCCAAAACCAAGAATGGCGTTTAAAGGGGTGCGGAGTTCATGGCTCATTGAAGAAAGGAACGTTGATTTTGCCTTGTTGGCATTTTCAGCATTCTCCTGGGCTTCTCTGATTTCTGTCACGTCTTTTGTTGTGGAAATAATGTAAGGTACGTCATCAATATTTATTATACAGGCAGACATTAAACCTACGTAGGTTGAGCGGTCTTTGTTGTGGAAAATTCCTGCAAAATTGATTATGTAACCAGCCTTTTTTAGTTTTTTTACCAATATGTCCCTATCGTTCAAATCAGCCCACAGATTTAAGTTGCTGGTTTTTTTGCCAACAACTTCTTCTCGGCTGAAACCAGTGAATTTAGTAAACCCTTCGTTGACATCCATACATAAACCGTCTTCTAAACGACTGATCATGAAGATGTCTGGGATGATTTGATAAATTTTACGAAACCGCTCTTCGCTTTCTCGGATTTTCTCTTCGGCTCGTTTACGCTTGGTAATATCGGTGCGGATGGAGATATATTGGAAAGGTTTCCCTTTTTCGTTAAGGAAAGGAACAATGGTTGCATCAACCCAATAATAGCCTCCCTCTTTCGTCTTATTTTTTACTTCGCCATGCCAAACTTCTCCGTTAGATATTTTTTTCCACATCCTATCGAAAACTTCTGGGGAATGTTCGTCAGATTTCACGATGCGATGGTTTTGACCAAGAAGTTCATCTCGGGAATAACCACTGATCTGACAAAACTTGTCATTCACATAGGTAATTGTCCCTTGTACATTGGTTGTGCTGACGATGGCGTGCTGGTCTAATGCAGATTTTTGGAAATCTAATTCACGAATTTTTTCTGCAAGAGCGGTTTCGACGCGTTTGCGCTCAGTGATGTCTCTAATAACCCCGGTGAAATGATGAGTTCTGCCTGACGTGTTATGGGAAACCTGCCCCCGAGCATTAACAGTCCGTTCAATGCCATCATTTAACGAAAAACGAAATTCTTGAATAAATGGGGCGGTGTTTTTAATGGCGTCTTTAATGCTCTTTTTAACAGTGTCTCGATCATTCGGGTGGATAAGGTCTAAGAAGACCGGGAAGGTAAAACCTTGTCGATTGTCCTTAAATCCAAAGATGCGGAGCATTTCGTCGGAGCAATAGATTTCGTCGTTTTCTAAATTCCAGTCCCAGTGGCCGACGCGGGCAATATGTTCGGCTTTCGTGAATATTCCTAAACTGGTTTCCAGTTTGTTTCCATCAAATGATTTTGACAAATTTTCAAGACGTCTTTGGTAGAAAAATCTGATAAGCAATCCCATGCAGCCGCCAAAGAGGATAGGGACAGCAAACCCTTTCAAGGAATAGGGATCGGCCCCCAGCACTATTTTCTGTGGGATTGAGAAAAGACTTAATGCCGCTGCTCCGGCGAAGAATGAGACTACGCCCAAGGGGATGTTTTGGCGCCAAATACCCATTTAAGTATCAAGCTTCCTGTTCATTTATTTTTAAAACCGTTAGTTTGTTTTTTTATTACTTCGATTGGGCCAAATGAGCTGTTGAAAGTCAATGCCTTCCTCTGACAGTTTCGTTGCATCTTCTTTGGTCGCTTCGCCGTAAATGCCTCTTTCATCAGCTTCCCCATGATGGATTGCCCGGGCTTCTTCCGCAAAATTCTCACCGACATCATCGAAGTTTTCTTCGATATGTTTTTGGACTTTGTTGATTGCTTTCAGGATTTGGCGGGCGACTTCTTCGGCGCGGGCATCCCCGGATACTTCCGCAGCATTTTGAGCAATTTCTTTTAAAGCTTGCGGTGAGGGAGGCGCACTTTCATCTGTAACGGTTGTTATCGCCTGTTTGTGGGTGACCACATTAGGCGCCATTAAGGCTTTGCCAACATTGACGTCGCTACAGTATGGGCAGGAAATTTCTCCAGAGCTTGCTTGGCTCTCATAGGTTCCGCTGTCTTTAAACCAAGCCTCAAACTCGTGGCTGTGGGAACATTTGAGTTGATACAAGATCATAACCGCTTGAACTCCAGAAATCTTAAGTCAAAAGTCAAAAATATTTATAGCTCTATCCGCAACAACAGTTATCATGGCGTTGCTTCAAAGAATGCCGCAACCGAAATCATAATGGACAAGCTGTTAACAAAATGCCAAACGAAAATATATTGCCGCAGGAGGAACAATCTACTCCCAGGCACCTGCGAATAAAAGAACCTTCTGCTTGGATTTCCAGGTTCGCTCCCCTTATTCCGTCTGGTGGGACTGTTTTAGATGTCGCTTGTGGCAGTGGTCGCAATAGCCGGCATCTTCTGAAACAGGGCTATCACGTCGTCGCGGTCGATCGCAACACCGATGCAATTTCTGACTTATGGGGTGATGAGAAGGTTGAAATTGTGACGGCTGATCTGGAAGACGGGTCTCCTTGGCCTTTTGAGGGCCGGGTTTTTGATGGCATTGTCACCACCAATTATCTTCACCGCCCCCTGCTCAAAACCCTTGTTAGGTCACTTAGCCCCGAGGGGGTTTTCCTTTATGAGACCTTTGCCGATGGCAACCAAGAGTTGCGCAAGCCCAGAAACCCGGACCACCTATTGAAAGCAGGGGAGTTGATTGCTTTTACTCAAGCTGATCTGCATATCGTTTCTTATGAACATGGCCTAAAAGAAAACCAGCCCTTACCGGGTGTCGTGCAAAGAATTTGTGCAGTAAACAGTCAACAAGATACACCTTATTATCCCTTGAAGTCTTAAAATTCAAAGGCCCTATCATTCTTGAGGCTGGGGACCATATGCCGGACCTGCTGAACCATATTTGGATCAACTTCGGCCATAATTATTCCGGGTTCTTCGCCCCCTTCGGCAAGAATTTCACCCCAAGGCGAAACGACAAGAGAGTGGCCATATGTTTGTCTGCCCCCTTCATGGGTTCCGCATTGGGCCGGGGCAAAGACAAAACAACCGGTCTCAATTGCCCGGGCGCGCAATAAAATATGCCAATGGGCTTTCCCTGTTTGACGGGTGAAGGCTGCGGGGATGGTTAAGAAGCTTGCGCCTGCCTTGGCTAATGTTCGGTAGAGATGGGGGAACCGGAGGTCATAACAAACGGTCATCCCTAAGTTGCCCCAGGGGAGCTGGGCTATGACAGCTTTATTGCCAGGAGAAAAATCATCAGACTCTCGATAGCTTTCTCCCTGAGCAAGGTCCACATCAAACATGTGGATTTTATCGTAGAAAGTTACAACTTCTCCTCCAGGCGACAACAGGTAGGAGCGATTGGCGGCTTTGGTGTCGGTAAGTTTTACAGCAAGGGAACCAACTAAAATCCAAAGGCCCTTTTCTTTGGCTAACGCCCTAAAGGCTTTCAGAGCGGGGTGCTCTTTTTCGAAAGGGGCCCGTTCAACGATACGAGAGCGGTCTGGCTCAATCATTGAAACGTTTTCGGGCAAACAAACCAGATTGGCCCCCTGATCAAAAGCAGCGGAGATCCACCTCTCCGCCTCACTAATGTTCGTTTCCATAGTGGGGCCAGCGGTGACTTGTACGCAGGCGACTTTGAAAACGGCGGCTGTCATGGCTTAACTGGCTATGCCGAGGAGGCCGTCGAGTTTGCCATCGTCTTCCAGATCATAGAGATCGTCACACCCCCCAATATGTTTGTTATCAATGAAAATCTGAGGAACGGAGGTTTGTCCGTCAGAAAGCTCAGTCATTTTTTTCCGTCCGGCTGAATCGGACGAGACATCATATTCAATAAAATCAACATGCTTCAACTTCAGGAGTTTTTTTGCTTTGTGGCAAAAAGGGCAAAACATTGTGGTGTAAATTTCTACTTTAGGCATCGGAACCTTCACTCAATTTGTTGTAATCTGCTATCTGTTATTATCATGCATTAACTGTTGCACTAAACCCCATATTATAATTTTCTTAAATATAATTTTTTATTCAAAAAGTTTTAGTGTAAATTTATAAAAATATAAAAATAGCAAATTTCAATCATTGGTGGGGTATTTTAAAAGATGGCTGTTCTTAAAAACTTCCGGATTAGTATTCGGATCTGGATTGCTATACTCGTTCCGGTTCTCGGGCTTCTATTTTTTTCAGGTGCTACAGTGCTGGAAAAAAGGGCGGCTTCAAATAGTATTGAGCACCTCTTGCAGTTGGCTGATCTTGCGCCAAAAGTGAGTGCTCTCGTTCATGAGTTACAAAAAGAACGGGGTCGGTCTGCTGGCTTTATTGGCAGTAAAGGCACAGGGAAATTTGCTGAAACTCTCCCCCTGCAGCGCAAAAGCACCAATTCAAAACATAAAGAGCTTCAATCTGCTTTAAAGGTATTCGGTGTTGATGGTTTTGGGGCCTCCTTCAAGTCGAAGATCGATGCGTCTTTGGCCGCGTTAGCCGAGTTGGAAAGTAAACGGACGGCAATTTCCGAGCTGAAACTCAAAGTTCCCCAAATGGCGGCGTATTATACCCCAACCATTGCTAAGCTCCTGTCTGTTGTTGAGGAGATGGCGCGGTTAAGTAAGGATGCGTCGGTTACCAATGCCATTACCGCTTATACAACCTTTCTCCAAGGGAAAGAGCGGGCTGGTATTGAACGGGCAATGGGAGCTGGTGGGTTCAGTAATGGCCAGTTTAAACCAAAAATCTATAATAATTTTGTCGCCCTTGTTGCCTTGCAAAAGGTCTTCTTCACTCGGACTTTCCCGATCTATGCGACGGCCGACCAAGTTGCTTTTTATAAAGCGACACTGCAGGGCAAAGATGTGGATGAAGTAAGTCGCATGCGCAAGATTGCCATCGACAGCAAGATGACCAAAGAAACCGGCGGGGTTAAAGGCCCTTACTGGTTTGATACAATAACTAAAAAAATCAATTTGCTGAAAAAAGTTGAAGATCGGGTTGCAACAGATTTGGTCATCTTGGCAAAAGCGGTTGCCGCAAAAGCCCAAAGCGGGTTTATGACGGCTTTGATGGCAAGCATCTTTTTGTTGGTGGTCACGATTACCTTGGTTCTCGTTATGGTGAGAAGTGTTACTCATCCCATTGCCAGCATGACCAAGGCAATGCAGACACTTGCTGGGGGCAACCTTGAGGTTGAGATTCCCGCAACGGACCACGGAGATGAAATAGGTGAAATGGCACAGGCCGTTGAAGTCTTTAAGGCTCATGCCATTGAAGTGGAACGTCTTAATGCAGAAAGTGCTGCCGAAGCCCGGCGTAATCAACGGAAACTTCAAAGCGAAATTCTTGCTCTTAACAACGCCATGACGGAAGAGGTTAACGGGGCTGTTGAGGGAGTGAAGGCAAACTCTGAGGGGGTAAAGAAAGCGGCAGAAGGGGTGGCTGTTTTGGCTCAAAGGTCCAGTGAAAATGCCGCAGAAGTAGCGGAAGCTTCCGAACAGGCCAGTGCAAATGTTGAAACTGTTGCTGCCGCAGCCGAAGAACTTGCCAGCTCAGTATCTGAAATTAGCCGACAAGTGGCTCATTCAACTCAAGTTGCGGGCGGTGCAGTTGAAGAAGCAGAACGGACTCACGAAACTGTGCAAGGGCTCGTAACAGCATCGCAAGCCATTAGTGATGTGGTTAACTTGATTACAGACATTGCGGAACAAACCAACCTTTTGGCCCTTAACGCGACCATTGAAGCCGCAAGGGCTGGTGAGGCAGGAAAAGGGTTTGCTGTCGTTGCTTCAGAAGTGAAAAACCTTGCCAACCAAACGGCGCAAGCCACCGATAAAATTGGAGCTCAGATAACAGAGATCGGCTCCGCTACGGAAGATGCAGCCAATGCAATCGAAGGGATTAGCAAGACCATTAAAGATATGGATGGAATTGCCTCAGCCATTGCTGCCGCTGTTGATGAACAGGGATCAGCAACCCAGGAAATCGCCCGCAACGTTGAAGAAGCTGCGACAGGGACTCGGTTGGTTTCAGAAAGCATTGGATCCGTTAACGCGGCGGCTTCAGAAACGGGAACGGCTGCCAGTCAACAGCTATCAGCAGCTCAAGAAGTGGTTGGGCAAGTTGAAACCATGCATAGTCGCTTGATGAATATTATGTCTGAATCAGGTGACCCAAGGTTGAGTAAGCGTCATACAGTTAATGTTGCTTCATCGATCACCATTAATGGCAGCAAATCGAATTGCCTTTTGAATGATATTTCTCGCCGAGGGGCCGCCGTTATTGACCGGACGCCAGATGGCAAAGTTGGAGATACTTTCGAGCTTGATATTCCTGTTTTAGGACAAGTTACTGGAAATATTGTCGCGATTACCGAGATGTCGACACATATCCGCATCGACCTTGAAGATGAAGATGAGGAAAAGCTGGAACAGCTCATATCTAAACATGCAAAATAGGCAAAAATTTATAGGGTCAATTGGTAAATGAGGAGGCGGGTTTGTTCCATAGTATAAAACAACATGGCGATCAGGTGACCCTTGTGTTGTCAGGCCAGTTTACCTCACGAGACCGAGGGGAGTTTATAAAGCTTATTCCAAGTTTTTTTATTTCCAATAGCAAGAGCATAGTTATTGATATGGCCGAGCTATCCTATATGGACTCGGTCGGTTTAGGAATGCTCGTTTCACTTCGTGATGAGGCAGGAAAAAAGGGAATCAGGGCATCAATAACAAATCCTGCTGGTGAAGTTAAAGAGCTGCTTGAGTTGGCTTGTTTTGATCGGTTGTTTGCTATCTCCTAAAATTTAAAGACCTTAATAATGATATGAATGATTGGTTTGGGGTTTATGGTAGAGAATGGTAACGAAGTTAATGACAGAGGGCGTCAAGCCGCCGCCATAATCCAACAACTTTTCCTTCCCAAAGAAGAGGCTGTTTCTCAGCTTGAAAACCGTTTTGGTCTCAAGCTTCATTCTGTTTTTGAGCCCGCAGAAATTCTCAGCGGAGATATGTGGGGCCTTAAACCCATTGGGGACCATCGCCTTGTTATCTATATGATGGATTCCAGTGGTGAGGAAACCGACGCCGCCCTTAACATGGTTCGGGCTAATACCTTGATCATGGAATCATCTTTTGACTGGCTTGACCCGGCCTCAGTCCTTTTTGACCTGAATAATAAGCTCGCTGCGTCAATGCCTGTCGGCCAGTACGTGACCATGCTGTATGGCATCATAGATATTTCAGAAGAAAATTTTATCTACTCAGGAGCGGGAATGCCCTGGCCGATGATTATTCAAAAGGAGACCGCTGAGGTGCTTTTAGGGGATGGATCAGGCCTCCCCCTGGGTATTTCGCAAAACGCGACATTCCAAAACAAAGAGCTTCCATTCTTTATGGGGTCTGGCCTTTTGCTTTATTCTGACGGCTTGAGTGAAGAGCTGCTGGATGATGGCCAGAGGTTAGGAAAAAAAGGAATTCAGAGAATAATTGGCGAGGTGGCTCAAGGGACACCATCGAGTTTTGGAGCGGGTTTGTCTGAGGCCTTTACCACATGTTCATCCTCTCCCCTTGTCGATGATAAAACCATCGTTTTTTGCCAACGTGTAGCCCCTTGGAATGGGGAACCCGAAGAGAAGGCCGCAGAATTTGCCTCTCAGGAGAAAAAAACAGTTCTCGTGGCAGATGATGAGGAGTTGGCGCGGGAATTGTTGAGTTTTGCCTTAGATAGTAATGGTTATCGCGTCATTGAGGCTAAAGACGGTGAAGAATGCCTATCGATTTTGCAAGAGAAAACGGAGCAGATCGATGCGCTTCTCCTTGATAAGAACATGCCGAAAATGGATGGCTTTGATGTTCTCCGAGAAATGAAGAAATCGGCGTCGCTTTCTAAGATTCCTGTCATCGTCCAAACGGGGGCTTCGTCAAATGAAGAGATTTTGGAAGGCATCAAGGAAGGGGCCTATCATTATCTGACAAAGCCATTCAATATTGAAGTTATGGTTGCCATCGTCCGAGGGGCAATTCGTGAAAAATCCATGTACGAAAAGCTGGAAGTTGAGACCAGGCAAAAAGAATCGATTGTCAAAAAGATGCGTTCTGGCAGCTTTAGGTTTAAGTCTATCAAAGAAGTCCACGATATAACCTCGATCCTGGCTTTAACCTGTCCCGACCCCCAGCGCGCTGTTGTTGGCTTGGTTGAACTACTCACCAATGCGGTTGAGCATGGAAACCTTGGCATCACTTATAAAGAAAAAGGTGAGTTGGTTAAGAGTAGTGATTGGGATGAAGAGGTAAGCCGTCGCCTGCAACTTCCTGAGAATATAAATAAATATGTTGAAGTTTCTTTCACCCGTGGAGAAGGAGAAGTTACTTTTCGGATCAGAGACCAAGGAAAGGGCTTCGACTGGAAGAACTATATGGATTTTGACCCCAGTCGAGTGACCCATGCCCACGGGCGGGGAATTGCGATGGCGTCAATGATGACTTTTTCAGAGGTCGCCTATCTTGGCAAAGGGAACGAAGTCATTGCTCGAATTTTTGATGAAGACACGTGAAAAACCAGTTGGGGAAAAATGAAACTGTAGATATTCCGCCTAAAGTTTAGAAAAACGTGGCATTTCGCTAGAGAATATTTACTTACAGGGGATGCTGAGAATCAGGAGACGCGTGATAGCGAGGTTGGACCATTGAACACCGATATGAAAGATATCAAAGTTAAGCTGGAAGAGAGTATCGGTGATGTGCGTGGAGCAACGAAAAGAATTGATACTGGCCTAACGGACATTTTGATTCTTGTTGAGGGTATCGTTCAAGATAACTTTAATATTGAGGTTTACCCAGAAGATAAAGCCAACCCTGCGGGGGAAAAAAGACGTGCCGAATTTCAAAAAATAAAAGCTGTCGTCAATAACATCCGGAAATCAGTTCAAGGATTTGCGGCAATGAGCGGAGAGTTTGAGGACCGTCTCTCAGAATCTGCCCAAAAAATTCATCACCTTAATAAGAAGCTTGAACTGGCAAAGGCAGAAGCCTTAGTCGATCCTTTAACAGGAGTTGCCAATCGTCGAAAATTCGAAGCTGCACTGACTGAGCATCTTGAGGTGATAGATGATTATTCTGGTAAGCTATCTATTCTCCTTGCCGATATCGATCGATTTAAAGAGATAAATGATCAGCATGGCCACCCGATTGGCGATAGTGTGCTGCGATTGGTCGCTAAAACCTTTACCCAGAATCTAAAAGGCAGCGATACGGTTGCCCGGTGGGGCGGCGATGAGTTTTCGGTGATTTTGCCCGCCACCTCTATAGCCAACGCTGTTAAGGTCGCGGAGCACATCCGAGAATCCCTTTCGAAGAACAGTTTGAAAAATAAGGATACTGGAAACTTGATCGGAAAAGTTACTTTGTCTATTGGGGCATCAAGTTGGAAAGAAGGCGAAGATGAAGACGCCCTTTTTGCCCGTGCCGACGAAGCTCTTTTCGAGGCAAAAAAAAGTGGTAGAAATAAAGTTATTAAGAATTGAATGTTCTAAATCAAATATTATATTCATTCTAATATAATAGTCCTTTCCTTTTAGTGAAAAAATAGGTAAAATGGTATTTAATTACTGATTAATGGGCAAAAAGCTGATATTGGCGGTTGCGCAAGTTAATTAGTTGGTTTAGACATCCGGTGAAATTTCCTTACTCGGCGAGGGTCATGTAAGGACGACGAGACGAGGCGGTTTTCCTCGACGATTTGAAGGAACTTCCTACCTCTTGTCATAAGAGAATTTTTGTAGGCGATTTATGCGCTGCTTAAGAAGCACCATAGGTCGGCGAAGTTTAAGGCAGTAGGCCTTCTTCGTAAAACTTTAAAGCTGGAAAGGTTTAGAATGTCCGCTGAAACCATATCCATCGCAGTAACTGGCGCAGGTGGCGCCGGTGTGATGACGGCGGGGCAGATGCTGCTCGACGCTGGAGCAAAGGCTGGCTGGTACGGCCTGATGACTCGCTCTTCAGGTCCTCAAATCCGGGGTGGCGAAGCCGCTGCCTTCTTGCGTTTGTCTCCGAACCCTGTGAATTGTGGCGATGATATACTTCATATCCTTTTCGCTTTTGATTGGATGAATGTTGAGCGTTTTGCTGCTGAGCTATTCTTGAATAGTGATAGCTTGGTGCTTTGCGACTCCGATGCTGGTGCCGTTCCGGAAGTTATTTCTGCCTCTGGCGCCCGTGTTGTTGCGCTGCCATTGAAGAAAACAGTTAAAGAAGTCGAGGGCGGTCGGATTAACATGATCGGCCTTGGCGTCCTTGGTAAATTGGTTGGTCTGCCTGATGAAGCCGTCGAGGCTGTTATTACAGCCGCTCTGAAGAAAAAAGGGCAAGAAGCTATTGATTCCAGTAAGGCAGGTTACAAAGCCGGTTATGACTTAGCTGGAAATGTTGAATGCTCTGCTGCACTTTCTGCCTGTGATATTGGCGATGCCCAGCGTTGGGGCCTTAGCGGAAACGAAGCTGCGGGTCTTGGTGGCCTAAAAGGCGGTGTTCGTTTTGTTGCTGCTTATCCCATCACCCCGGCAACGGAAGTTCTGGAATGGCTTGCTCCTAATCTTGAAAAGGTTGGCGGCACATTGGTCCAGGCTGAAGATGAATTGGCCTCTATCGTTCAAATTATCGGCAGTTCTTTCGGCGGGACGCCTTCGCTCACCGCGACTTCCGGTCCGGGCCTTGCCCTGATGATGGAAGCCATGGGCTTAGCCGTTGCTTCAGAAACTCCTATCGTTGTTGTGAACGTTCAACGTGGCGGACCTTCAACAGGTATCCCAACAAAATCTGAACAAAGTGATTTGAATATTGCTCTGCATGGGTTGCATGGCGATGCGCCACACATTGTGACCGCACCAAACTCAATTCCTGATTGCTTGTTCACAACTCAATGGTCGGTCTTTTTAGCAGAACGTATGCAAACTGCTGCCATCGTTCTTTCCGATCAAGCTTTGGGTCAATCGCGCGTTGTTTGTGACAAGCCGGCCGACCTGGCTTTCATTGCTAAGCGTGATGTTGTTGAAGCCAATGTTGAAAACTATCAGCGTTACACTGTAACGGCTTCTGGTGTTTCGCCAATGGCTATCCCCGGCACCCCTGGTGGTGAATATGTCGCTGACGGTTTGGAGCATGCTCCGAATGCACGGCCTTCTTCAGCAGCAGAAGACCACCAAGAGCAGCTCGACAAACGCGAGCGTAAGTTGACCCAGTTCGACTATGGAAATCACTGGGCCGATCTTGAGGGTGAAGGCGAAATGGCCGTCATTACTTGGGGGTCAACCACAGCCCCAGTTCGTGAAGCCATTGAACGGGCAGAAGCGAAGGGGATGAAGATCCGTCTGATCTCTATCCGCCTGCTGATGCCGATGCAAACTGAAAAATTTGCTGAAGCACTGAAGGGTGTTTCTAAAGCTCTGGTTATTGAGCAAACCCATTCAAAACAGTTCTATCATTACCTCAAAGCTTATTATGATCTGCCAGCTGAGGTAAAGCTCTTCAATCGTCCGGGTCCGCTGCCTATGCGTCCGGGTGAAATCCTTGAACAGATCGAATCTTGGAGTTAAGCCATGACAACGAATACAGTTGAAGCAGCGCCAAAAGCTCGTGATTACAAATCAGACTATAAGCCAGTCTGGTGCCCTGGATGTGGTGACTTTTCCGTATTGTCATCAATAACCAAGGCCTTTGCTGAAATTGGCACTCCTAAAGAAAATTGTGCGGTTATTTCCGGTATCGGTTGTTCGTCGCGTATCCCTGCTTACACAAGCGTTTATGGCTTCCATGGGGTCCATGGTCGGGCCTTGCCTTTGGCAACGGGCCTTAAGGTCTCTCGTCCAGAGCTTAACGTTGTTGCTACAGGCGGTGACGGTGATGGTTTCTCCATCGGCGGCAACCACTTTATGCACGCTTGTCGTCGGAACGTCGACATGGTTTACGTGGTTATGGATAATGAAGTTTATGGCATGACCAAAGGTCAGGCTTCACCCACCACGGCACCGGATTGGGACAAAAGTAAATTGACCCCGCACGGAACAGGCATTAACCCATTCCAACCTTTGGCGATTGCCTTGGCAGCCGGGGCTAACTTCATTGCTCGCGGTTTCTCTGGGGATCCAAACGGTACGGCTAAGTTAATTACGGATGCCATGAAACACCCAGGTTTTTCATTGGTGCAAATTCTCAGCCCCTGCGTTACCTTCCGTCCAGAACAAAAAGACTGGAAAGGCATGGTTCGTTCGGCTGAAATCGAAGCAACCAACGATATCGGTCGTGCAGCGCGTCGTTTGATGACAGATGATGGCTTTAACACGGGCGTTCTCTATAAAGGTAACCGTAACGTGTACCGTCCCGCATTGGAAGAATCACAAAGCATCGCAGAGGTAGAATCTACCTTTGCTCTTTAAGGTTTATTTTTTACTGCCAATCTAAGCTAAGGCCGGGTATTCTAAATGAATATCCGGCCTTATTGTTTTGAGATTATGAAATATAATGAATGTCCATTTAACACCTTACGAGCTTGAAATTGTTCGCTCCGCCCCGCTTTTCTCTGGCCTTCCTGACAACAGCCTTGAGAAGATCGTTAACTATGGTCGCGTTGTTGATTATGTGCGTGGTGAGATGTTGTTCTTGCGAGGAGATCCGGTCACGCGCTTTTTTGTTATGCTTGAAGGGTGGGTTAAGGTCTATCGGGATACGCCTGATGGGGAACAAAGCGTCGTCGCTGTGATGAAGCCGGGAGAAAGTTTTGCTCAAGCGGCGATCTTTACCGGGAAAACTATTTTTCCGGCGACGGCTGAAATTGTTGATAATGCCCGTATATTGGAAATCCCAGCGAAAGATTTCCTTCATTTACTGAAAACAGAAAGCAGTTTAGCTATTAATATGCTCGGGGCTTTGTCGGAGCGTATGCTTGAGTTGGTCCAGCGAATCGAGCAACTTCAGTTTAGCTCAACCCGGGAACGGCTGGCTTATTTCCTTTGTTCGTTAACTGAAGCCACCGAAGGTAAAGTTGAACTTCGTCTTCCCTATGATAAATCCCTTGTCGCCGCCCGCCTGGGCATGAAGCCCGAAAGCCTGTCCAGGGCCTTAGCGAAGTTGCGGACTGCAGGGGTGACCACCTCGAGCAATATTATTGAAATTGAAGATATGGCTGCTTTACGAGCATACTGCCAGGAAGGTGACCAATTTTAATTAGGAAGGGTTTTCTTAGAATGGAGAGATTGAGGCCTTTTAGCTTCTTGGTTTTTATTTCCCTTTTTAGCCTTTTTTTTATGGGCAAAGCTTTTGCTTTTGAAGTTGGCGAAACGTTTCAAGACTGTCCTGAATGCCCTGAAATGGTGGTGCTTCCCAAAGGGACATTCGTTATGGGAGACAAAAACAGCCGGGATAAACGCGAAAAGCCAGCCCATATTGTTTTCTTCTCTAAGCCCTTTGCGATGGGTAAGTTTGAACTGACTTTTGAAAATTGGGAAGCCTGTTTTAATGACAAAGGCTGTGCCAAAATTCCCGATGACCATGGGTGGGGTAAGGTTGGACGCCCGGTTATCAATGTTGATATTGTTGAAGTTGAACAATACCTTGCCTGGTTGAGTAAAAAAACCGGGGCTACTTATCGCCTCCCCTCAGAGGCCGAATGGGAATATGCCGCCCGGGGTGGAACCACCACTCAATACTGGTTCGGTGACAAAGTGGGAATGGGAAAAGTTAATTGTCGTAAATGCGGCACACCCTGGAGCGGAAAAGGTTCTGCCCCTGTGGGAACATTTCCTGCCAATCCTTATGGCCTTCATGAAATGAATGGAAATATTTGGGAATGGGCAGGCGATTGCTGGAATCCAAACCATGATGGGGCTAAATCTAACGGCGAAACGCGCTTGACGGGAGATTGCAATTACCGGGTTATCCGAGGGGGGTCTTGGTACTATTTTTCCAAGCTATCCCGCGGGGCATATCGTTATCGAAACGATGCGCGCGTGTTCAGCTACAATATAGGCTTTCGGGTTTTGCGAGAGCTTCCCTAGAGTCTTTCTGGTTCAATATCAATCTGAAAGACTCTAGGAAAGTTTGTCCTATTCTTCATCAGTCGCCATGGCGCGGGCCAGTTGGCTGAGTGCTTCTTGATGACGTGCGTTGGAGATTTGCGAGAAGTTGCGTGCTAACTCAAGGCACATTCTTTGTCGTTGGGTTAAAGAACCTTCAGCCCCACCAGAGTCCAAACCTTCATAAAAATAGCTAACTGAAACTTTAAGAACTTGGGCAATCTCAAAAAGACGCCCGGCAGAAATACGGTTAATACCTTTTTCGTATTTATGAGCTTGCTGATAGGTTACGCCGATCATATCGGCCATTTGTTGTTGGCTTAGGCCCAACATAATACGGCGTTCTCTGA
This sequence comes from uncultured Thalassospiraceae bacterium, assembly GCA_965368165.1. GTDB lineage: Bacteria > Pseudomonadota > Alphaproteobacteria > Rhodospirillales > JAPHRK01 > JAPHRK01. Next base: position 56,168 of record CBDULT010000015.1, read on the forward strand.
TTCGACTACCGACGTAACGGTCTGTTTCTGTTGCACGATTGATTGGTTTTGCTTGATCTAAGGGCATTTTTTTATTCACCTTTTTGCCAGCTATCGAGAAATGCTCCTACCAGGATTATAAAGAGGGTTTTCAAATCAAACTTAATCAAAAAAATGCTATAGTAGTATTTTTTTACCCAACGCATATTTGCGCATCTAATTGACGAAAACCCTGCTTTTTTGAGTATGAGACCCAGCAGGACTGCATGCACTATCTTAAACCATAGATAGGTGCCATTCGTCTAGATTTTTTCTTTAATAGTTCTAGAAAATAAAGGTAATTTTATCTTATTTTTCTGATTTCGTTATAGATTCCAACTGCTTTTGCATTTCAGCCATCTTTGTCTTTAACTCGTTGAGCCTGTATTCTTGTTCTTCTTTCGAGACGGTTTCTTCCGAGTCGACAGGGGCTTCTTTTTTTGAAGTTGGTTGTTTAGGATTTTCTCTATTCAACCCAGGCATACTCGTTTGGAAAGGAGACATCATTTTCATGGTGTTTTCTAAAAATGCCATATTTTGTTTGCCCATTTCCTCAAACTGAGTGAAAGGGAAAATACCATCAAGAGCATCTTGCATTTGTTTGCGCATTTGCCCTTGGTTGGAAGCAAAGGAGTGCATGGTGTGTTCAAGATACTTGGGAACCATACCTTGTAAACTGTCTCCATAGAAACTGATCAGATGGCGAAGGAAGCTGGTTGGCAACAAGTGTTGGCCTTTAGATTCTTCTTCAACGATGATTTGGGTTAGAACGGAACGGGTAATATTTTCACCACTCTTGGCATCGTAGACAACAAAATCCACATCGTCCTTAACCATCTGTGAAAGATGATCCAGAGTCACGTAGGTGCTTGTGGCTTTGTTATAGAGCCGTCGATTAGCATATTTCTTAATCGTAATTGGCTCTTTATTCGAATCGGTTTTTTCCGTCATAATCACTGCCGTTTTTTTTGAAGCCGCTGATTTTAGGGGGTGCATTTTTATTTTCTTATGCTGCATTGCATCACTTCTAGCAGGAAACTCTTGATTTGAAAATGCTGCAAAGCAAAAAAGTTAAATATTCGAATGCTATCCCATCTATTCAAGAATGGATTCAGTTTGTAAGGCGAAAAAAACTCACCTAACGGCCTATGTTGCAGTGCAACAAGAGCTTGCTTTTGAAAGATGACTTATTTATAACCATTCTATATGGGAGTAGGCGGACGTTACGTCCGCCTTTAGTTTCGGGGGAAACAACTTTCCAAAATTTGGTAGGCATTCCTCCGTTAATTTATCAGGCAAGGAGAGAACTAGATGACCGAAGTTGTTATCGTTGGTGCAGCACGTACACCCGTTGGAGCCTTTAACGGAGGTTTAAGCTCACTACCCGCCCATGAGTTGGGTAAAGTCGCTATCGAAGGTGCTTTAAATCGTGCCGGTGTAAAACCTGAAGAAGTAACGGAAGTTATTCTCGGTCAGATTCTTGCCGCTGGTGAAGGGCAAAACCCGGCTCGGCAAGCCGCTATCGGTGCGGGCATTCCAAATGAAGCAACTGCTTTTGGCATCAATCAACTTTGCGGTTCTGGTCTTCGTACCGTTGCTCTGGGTGTCCAAGCAATTTCTAGTGGAGATGCTGAAATCATCGTTGCTGGTGGTCAGGAAAGTATGAGTCAAGCACCTCACGTTATGCACATGCGTAACGGCACCAAAATGGGCAATGCCCAAATGATTGATACCATGATCAATGATGGTCTGATGGATGCTTTCCACGGCTACCATATGGGAACCACTGCGGAGAATGTTGCCGAGAAATGGCAAATCACGCGTGAAGAGCAAGACGCTTTCGCCGCTTCATCGCAACAAAAAGCTGAAGCCGCTATGACTTCAGGGCGACTTAAAGATGAGATCGTTCCGGTGACCATTAAAACCCGGAAAGGTGATATCGTTGTTGATACCGACGAACACCCAAAAGCTGGGGTTACTGCTGAGGGTTTGAAAAAACTTCGCCCTGCTTTTTCTAAAGAAGGTACCGTAACGGCTGCTAATGCCTCAGGCATCAATGATGGGGCCGCCGCTGTTGTTCTGATGAGTGCTGAAGCTGCTGAAAAACGTGGGCTTAAGCCATTGGCGCGGATCAAATCTTGGGCAACTTCTGGTGTTGATCCTGCAATCATGGGCACAGGGCCGATCCCTTCAAGCCGTAAAGCTTTGGAAAAAGCTGGCTGGACCACGGATGATCTCGATCTCGTAGAAGCGAACGAAGCTTTTGCAGCACAAGCAATCGCGGTCAATAAAGATATGGGCTGGGATACAGACAAAGTGAATGTTAACGGTGGGGCCATTGCTCTTGGTCACCCTGTTGGTGCTTCTGGTGCCCGTGTGCTGGTTACCTTGCTCCATGAAATGCAAAAACGAGATGCCAAAAAAGGGCTAGCTACTCTTTGCATTGGTGGTGGCATGGGTATCGCCATGTGCCTTGAGCGCGACTAGATCAAGCTGACTATTCAATCGCCTACTATATGAGAGCGTTCCGGCTCGGGGGAAATGGAACGCTCTCGTTTTCATTAAAGTTAATTCAGGAAGTAAGAGGAGAATACTATGGCTCGAGTAGCCCTTGTGACAGGTGGAACCCGTGGTATCGGAGAAGGCATTTCTCTCGGTCTTAAAGAAGCAGGTTATACCGTTGTGGCCAGCTATGCCGGTAATGATGAAGCCGCTGCAAAATTTAAAGAAGCAAATGGTATCGAAGTTTACAAATTTGATGTTGGTGATTTTGAAGCTTGCGAAGCAGCCTTAGCAAAAATCGAATCCGAAGTTGGTGCCATTGATGTCTTGGTAAACAATGCTGGCATTACCCGCGATAAGCCATTCCACCGCATGTCCAAAGACCATTGGAGCGATGTCATCCGCACCAACTTGGATAGTCTGTTCAACCTAACCCGCCCTTTGATCGATGGCATGCGTGAGCGCGGTTATGGTCGTATTATCAGCATCAGTTCTGTAAACGGTCAAAAAGGTCAATTTGGACAAACCAACTATTCTGCCGCAAAAGCAGGCTTGATAGGTTTCACCAAAGCTTTGGCTCAAGAAACTGCGGCTAAAGGCATTACGGTTAATGCGATTTCTCCTGGTTACATTGCCACTGAAATGGTGCGCGCTGTTCCTGAGGAAATCCTCAACACCAAGATCATCCCACACATTCCTGTCGGCCGCTTGGGTGAAGCAAGTGAAATCGCTCGCTCTGTGGTTTTCCTAGCTTCTGAAGAAGCTGGCTTTATCACGGGCTCGACCCTGTCCGTTAACGGCGGTCAATATATGGCGTAATGTCTTTCTAGGCATAAGCAATTTTAAAAGGCCAGCCTCGGAAAGGGTTGGCCTTTTCATTTTGTCCTATGTCTATGAAAGGGAGTTTAAAAAAAGGTGTTGGTTTGAAGATTCTCTTTTTCTTTTTTGGTATGATTTTGGCCTCTCCTTCCTGGGCACTGGATTACACTGTCACCTCTAAAACAGTCGTCCCAGTCCCTGAACTCCCTCTGCCTTTTTGCCTTAACAAGCTCCCGGATGGCGAAGTACTTACCTTCAAGGGTGGGAAAAGTGAGATTTGGCTGAGCCATCCGACCAAACGCTACGCACATGGTGTCCTTGGTGACTCCATAGAAGCAGGGGGTATAACTTATTCCCACGGAAAAGCCCCCCTTCTTCTTGAAGATAATGCTGTGTTTGAAGACCGTGTCCTTCGCCCCGTTGATTTAGACAAAGATGGCTTGCCGGAGTTTATCGTGGTGAAGTCCTATCTGGATAAAGGAGCAGCCTTGGCGGCGGTCAGTCTGATCAGTGGGAGCCCTCAAATTATGGCAGAAACCGACCCCATTGGCCTCTCTCACCGTTGGCTTAATCCGGTTGGTATAGCTGATTTTGATGGGGATGGGGAGCCGGAAGTTGCCGCTGTTATTACCCCGCACATAGGGGGAACTCTAAAGCTATATGGTTTCCGAGATGGAAAACTTTTTCTCAAATATGCCAAGGATGGTTTTTCCAATCATGCCTACGGGTCACGCGAACTGGGGCTGTCTACCATTGGGGACCTCGATGGGGACGGCATTGTTGAACTTTTTATTCCCGATGCCAAGCGGCAGGATATTCGTGTGGTGAGTTTTAAAGGAAAATTATTCCGTGAATTAGCCCGTATAAAAAGTGCGGACAAAATCACTGGGCCGCTTAAATTTCTTCCAGGGGAAACTCCACAGCTCACTTATTCCTTGATTAATAACAAGCAGGTGACGATAACTTTCACCCCATGAATAGTTCCGAAACCCTTCGAGGTACTTTGATCGGTGGCGTTGCCCTTGTGATGTGGGCAACCCTGGCGATCTTTACCGTCATCAGTGGCAAAATCCCTCCCTTTCAATTGGTTGCAAGTTCCTTCTTTATTGCTTTTCTTATGGGCTTGGGAAAGTGGCTGATTAAAGGAGAAAATATTTTCTCCTATTTGCGTCAACCCCTTGGTGCCTGGGCTCTAGGTATTGCCGGGTTGTTTGGGTATCACTTCCTTCTCTTCTTTGCCTTGAAGAATGCCCCGGCAGTCGAAGCCAACCTAATTAATTATCTGTGGCCCTTGCTTATCGTCCTCTTCTCAGCTTTTCTTCCCGGAGAAAAATTGCATTGGTACCACATTGCCGGAACGGTTTCTGGTTTAGCCGGAACTTTACTGCTAATCACGGGGGGGGATGGCTTAAACCTGGAGAGTGAGTATTTTCTGGGCTATATGGCGGCAGTGGGGTGTGGTTTTACTTGGTCGTCTTATTCGGTGCTTAACCGACGCTACGCCCAAGTCCCCAGCGATGCGGTCGCAGGCTTTTGTCTGGTGGCAGGTTTGCTGGCTCTGGCTTGCCATTTAAGCTTTGAGCAAACGATTTGGCCCCAAGGGGGGCTGCAATGGCTCGCGGTTATTGGTCTTGGGATTGGTCCGGCAGGCGGGGCTTTTTTCTTTTGGGACTACGGGGTCAAGCATGGCAATATACGCGTTCTGGGGGCCGGGTCTTACACCATTCCCCTAACTTCAACCCTTCTCCTTGTCCTCTTTGGCCCTGACCAGATGACATGGCTCATCACGGCAGCCTGTGTCCTGATTTTGGGAGGGGCTTTGCTGGCCTCTAAGGAGTTTTTGAAACAGCTCTTGGCATAGGCTTCCAATCTGGTGGTGCCATTTCAAAAGCACTGAACTCGAAAGCCGGAGAGACGGTGCAGCCGACTAAAGACCACTGGCCTAAACTGACGGCTGTTTGCCAGGCGTGGGGCGGAACAACGGCGAAGGGCCTTTGTCCGACTTCTAAATTTAAACCGAGGTGAACCCCTTCAGCATCCTGGCCATTTTCTGAAATGGTCAGGGCTAATGGTGCCCCTCCGTAATAGTGCCACATCTCAAGAGCGTCGATGCGATGCCAGTGGGAGAACTCGTCGGTAGCAAGCAAGTAGTAAATTGCCGTCGCCGCTCCTCTGGAACCATCCTCCGGAAGGTCGCGATATATCTCTTTGTAATGTCCCCCCTCGGGGTGAGGGAGGAGGCCAAGTTTTTCGATGACCTCCTTCGCTGTCATGCCTTGATAGTGCTGCCCCCTCAACGTTCTTTCGGCTCCGTGGAGGCCATAGAGGTTCTCGCACTCATGATGTTGTTCCAATCAGCAAGAGCCGGGCGGGTTGCCCGCCAGTTGTCATCAGGGAAACGGAAATCCATATAGCCAAGGGCGCAGCCGATTGAAACATGACCAATGGTGATTTCGTTTGGCAATTCATCGGCTTCTTCTTCCAGCACATCAAGGGCTCGATTGATGACAAGTTTTTGGCGATCAACCCAACCCGTCCAACGATATTCTTCTGGGCGGAAAGTTTGCTCGAGCCGCGCAGCTACTGCGGCGTCAAGAAGACCATCGGCGATAGCTTGTTGACGTAGTGCCTTCCAACGCGCGCCGCCAGCCGCCGGGAATAATTTTGTGCCATCATGGAGGCTATCAAGATACTCACATATCACGGGAGAATCGAAAAGAGCCTCGCCCCCTTCAACGATCAAAGCCGGAACCTTGCCGATAGGATTTTGGGCGCCAAGATCGGTTTCAGGTGTCCAAGGGTTGGTGGTAACCAGTTCGACCTGATCAATCAGGCCTGTTTCTTTCAAAACCACCATGACTTTGCGAACATAAGGTGAGGAAGGAGAATATCTTAATTGCATTTATCAAGCCCCTTTAAAAAACATCTTTGCGATGGCGGATTTCTGTGAAAACGGCAACAGGGTCTTGCCCAGCCATATCTATCGCTGCTTGAGTTTCGGCAATATCGCCTCGCAAGAAGGGGTTAACTTTCTTCTCATCCCCTAAGCGCGCAGGAACAGTTGGCTTGCCTTGGGCACGCAGGCTTTTGACTTCAGCGGCGCGGGCTTTTAGGTCGGCATTGTTGGGTTCAATTGACAAAGAGAAATCTGCGTTGGCTTCGGTATACTCGTGGGCGCAATAGATCTTTGTATCATCGGGAAAGGCCCGTAATTTTTTAAGGCTGCTCCACATCTGGGCCGGCGTGCCCTCAAAAATACGCCCGCAACCCATAGAGAACAATGTGTCTCCACAGAATAAGGCAAGAGCATCGGCAAACCAAAAGGAGATGTGGCCAGAGGTGTGGCCCGGTGTATCGACGATAGCAACTTTATGCCCACCAAGATTAATGGCATCGCCATCTTGGACTTCAACATCAATACCGGGTGTCTTCTCTGCTTCCCCCACGGAGCCGACGATGGTGCAGCCCTTGGCTTCTTTCAAGGTGGTGTTACCCCCCGTATGATCCGGGTGATGATGGGTGTTCAAAACATGGGTCAAATTCCAGCCGAGTTTGTCCAAAGCTGCTAGGGTCGCGCTTGGGTCGGCTGGGTCGACAGCAGCACAATTATTCTTGTCGTCGTATTTAATCAGGTAAATATAGTTGTCGTTAAAAACTGAAATTTGATGAATATCCAACGCCGACATGGTCTTCTCCTAAAGTAAAATATTTGCAGCAGACTACCAGTAACTAAATTCTGACACCAACTGAATCTATATCCTTGACCAAACTCATGGCATTTTTTTGGTAAAAATTTATCACTAAGCCAAGGGAGACAACCAACCGGAACGATAAATGGATGAATTAACAATTGCACGGGCGATCCATATTGTATGTGTGGTGATGTGGATCGGGGGGGTTCTGTTTGTGACCACCGTCGGCCTGCCGTGGGTAAAAAGTTTAGATGACCCTGCCAAAGGGGTGGAAACTTTTCACAGGATTGAAAAAGCTTTTATTGGGCAAGCCAGAATAACAACCCTGATTACGGGCCTATCTGGTTTCACCATGCTTTATTTCCTCGATGGGTGGGACCGTTATCTTGATAGTGCCTACTGGTGGCTTTATGCCATGACCATCCTTTGGACCCTCTTTATGTTGGTAATGTATATTCTTGAGCCTTTTGTGCTGCCTAAAATCATGGCTAAAAAAGTTCAAGGCAACCCAGCTGTGGCCTTAAAGCTTGTTCATCGGGTTCATTGGGTTCTTTCTCTCCTCAGTCTGGTGACGGTCTTTGCTGCCGTTGTTGGTGTCCATGGAGGATAGGTTCGCGTGATAGCCCTCGTCTTTCCAGTTCTGTGTGTGCTAAGCTCACTCTATTATGTGGCCAGACGTCGTTGATATTAGAGACTTTTATGGAAGCTCCCTGGGTTTAAGCGCTCAGAGGTGTTTGCGGCGTCGCATCCGTGAACTTTGGCCTAATGTCAAAGGCCAACGGGTTCTCGGCCTTGGTTACACTTCCCCCTATATCAGCCAATTTAGAAGCGAAGCCGAACGGGTGGTGGCTCTTATGCCGGCGGCGCAAGGGGTGCTCCATTGGCCTGGAGAAGGCAAAGGCTTGACGGCTTTGGTCGATGAGGGAGAGTTGCCTCTGCCAGACGTTTCTGTTGATCGGATACTTCTTGTCCACGCGGTTGAGCATACCCATCAATTAGAACATCTGATGCGTGAAGCCTGGCGGGTGTTAACCGGAAGCGGACGCCTTCTCATTGTCGTTCCAAACCGGCGTGGTTTGTGGGCTCGGTTCGAGCGCACACCATTTGGTCATGGACACCCTTATTCCCGGTCACAGATTTCACGTCTGTTGCGGGATTCTCAGTTCACCCCTGGCGAGAGGACCGCCTCTCTTTTTGCCCCACCCAGCAACTGGCGTATGTTGATGGCGTCGGCTATGGCCTGGGAGAAAATTGGGTTACGTTTCTTTGAAGGGTTCGGCGGTGTTGTGATGGTTGAAGCCACCAAACAAATTTATGCCACCCCAAAAGCCAAGCCTGTAAAATTGCGCCGAATCTATGCCCCAGCCATGCCCAGCGGTGCTAATAACTATAAAAATCTAACGGCGACTGAGCAAAAATACACCTTGCTCACCAAATAGGTTGGCGGCAAAGAGCTGGCTGCGGATGCGATGAATATTGCCTTGGTGATCGAGCGCGATGGACCGTTCAATGGTAATGCCCAATTCGTCGCACAAGACAATGAAATCCTTGATAGTGCAGAAGTGAATATTGGGGGTGTCGTACCACTCATAGGCCAAAGTTTCGTTGACGGGCATCCTGCCTTTAGCAAAGAGTTGCCAGCGTACTCGCCAGTGACCGAAGTTTGGAAAAGAAACGATGGCGCGCTTGCCAATGCGTAACAGTTGGTTCAGGGCATCTTTAGGTGATTTCATTGCCTGAAGGGTTCGGCTCAAAATAACGTAATCAAAAGCTTGATCGGGGTAGTCAACAAGGTCTGTTTCCGCATCCCCTTGGATAACGGGCAACCCAGCGGAAACGCAGGAGTTTACCCCGTCAGTACTCAATTCAATGCCCCGGGCATCAATGCCTTTGGTGTTAACCAAATAGTCCAATAATTCGCCTTCCGCACAACCCACATCTAAAACGCGGGTGTCGGGCTCGATCATGTCGGCCATCAGTTGCAGGTCAATCCGGATTGATTTACGGGCCGTATCAGAAAGCATGTTCATTTTATTCGAGGCCCCAGTGTTTGGCTGCGCCACTGATGAAGCCAGAGAGCACTTTGTGGAATTCTGGTTCATCTAACAAAAAGGCATCGTGGCCTTTATCGGATTCGATTTCAGCAAAGCTTACGTTGGCTGCGACGGCGTTAAGGGCCTTCACGGTCAAGCGGCTTTCAGCCGTGGGGTAATGCCAGTCACTGGTGAAGGAAATCACGCAAAAACGAACCGGGGTATCCTTAAAGGCATTGGCAAGAACCCCGCCGTTATTCCCGGCTAGATCAAAGTAATCCATGGCACGGGAGACATAGAGGTAGGAATTGGCATCAAACCGATCGACAAAGGTACTGCCTTGGTGACGTAAATAACTTTCGACCTGGAAGTCGGCATCAAACCCGAAAGTTACTTCGTTACGGTCTTGCAGACGCCGCCCAAATTTTTGCTGCAAAGAAGCCTCGGACAAATAAGTAATATGTCCCGCCATGCGGGCGACAGAAAGGCCCCGGTTTGGCGTTTTCCCTTCGTCTAAATATTTTCCATTACACCAATCAGGATCAGCCATAATGGCTTGGCGCCCCACTTCGTAGAGGGCAATGTTTTGCGCCGAGTGGTGTGGTGCCGTGGCAATGGGTACGGCAGCAAAAACTTGCTCAGGATAGCTTGATGCCCATTCGAGGGCCTGCATGCCCCCCATGGAGCCGCCGACAACCATAAACAGTTTAGTGATTCCCAAGTGATCAACAAGAATTTTTTGTTGGCGCACCATGTCAGGAATAGTGATGACTGGAAAGTCGACACCCCAGGGTTTGCTTGTCTCAGGGTTAATTTCCTTTGGCCCCGTCGTCCCCATGCAGCCACCAATCACATTGGGACAAATGATAAAATATTTATCGGTATCAAAAATTTTTCCAGGGCCAATAACAATATCCCACCAGCCGGGTTTTTTGGTAATTGGGTGAGGCGAAGCCACATACTGATCGCCTGTTAAGGCATGGCACATAAGGATAACATTATTTTTCTTTGAATTCAGTTCGCCGTAGGTTTCAAAGGCAATGGTATGGTTTTTTAACTCTATCCCACAATCCAAATGCAAAGAATCTTCCGGGCCAAAGGATATTTTTTGGCTCGACGTCGGTGTTTCTTCAGATTGTTTAACCTTCTTGGTACTCATCGGCTCTAATCTTTTATCTCCAAAAGCAATATGCATACTGGAAAAGCGTTAATTTAGGGTGCATAGCTATGTTTGGCAGGAGATTCTGTCAATGTTTTCTTTGATTTTAGAGGTACTTCTGACTATCACTACGCTATAACGATAGGGTGATATCGTGCAGATATTAAAAGGCGTCTAAGGGCGATGACCAAAAAAACGAAAAATCTTGACCTGCTCCGCCAGGAGATTGACGACATTGATGATGCGATCCATGACCTGATCATGAAACGCACCAAGGTTGTTGAAGGGGTGCGTGATCTCAAAGAAGGGCAAGCGGTTAAAATCAGACCGTCTCGGGAAGCGAAGATTCTTCAGCGGTTATTTGCACGTCACAAAGGACATTTCCCTAAGCCTGAACTGGCTCGCATCTGGCGTGAGCTGATTGTGGCAACCCTTGGTTTTGAAGGCCCCTTTTCCGTTGCCGTTCCGGTGATAGATGACAGCTTTGGATATTATGACCTGGCGCGGGATCAATATGGTTCTCATACCGAGTTGAAAGAATTCCCTTCTGCGCGTCGCGTGATTGAAGCTGTCCGGGATGGCAAGGCTATTGTTGGGGTTGTGCCTGTTCCTGTGCGCGCTGAACTTGACCCTTGGTGGCGTCATGTGGTGGGCGAAAACCCAAACCTGCCAAAAATTATTGCGCGTCTCCCTGTTGCCGGGCCTGGAAATGGGCATGGGGCTCATTTAGAAGCTCTCGTTATATGCCGGGTTGAGGTTGAAGAAACGGGCCGCGACCGTGGCTTGTTTGCCATTGATGCCGATGAAGAAATTGCGCCTTCTAAAATAGCCGCTGATTTGAAGGCTTGCGGGCTTGAAGAAACGTTCCTCTATACCTGGGCCGATGATCAACGCCCGGAAATATGGTTGCACCTCATTGAGGTGAAAGGCTTTTTGCAGGATGAAGATTCTCGCCTTGAGGCTTTGGCTCATCGCTTAGGCGTCCACCTTCGCCGTATTGTTCCTTTAGGGGGCTATTCAGAACCTTTCACAGCCGAAGAGCTGTTAGATGATAAGAGTTAAGTCATGACATCCCCCCTTACCCCTAAGCCGGGGATTATGGACATCAGCCCCTATGTTGCCGGGGAATCGAAAATTCCAGGCGTTGAGAAGATCATCAAACTTTCTTCCAATGAAGGGGCTTTTGGTCCGAGTGAAAAAGCCAAGGAAGCTTCACAAAAAGCCTTGCTGGATATGCACCGCTATCCCGTAGATGGTTGCCCAAATTTAACCCCGGCTCTTGCTGAAAAACATGGGATTGACCCCAAGCAAATCGTGGTTGGTGTCGGGTCCGATGAAATTATCACCCTCTTGGTTCGGGCTTATGCCGGGCCAGGGGATGAGGTGCTTTACAGCGAACATGGGTTTTCCATGTATCCCATTGCTGCCCGGTCGGTTGGCGCCACTCCGGTGACAGCATCTGAAGTTGATTTGACCGCAAATGTCGATAACCTGCTGGCAGCGGCCACAGAAAAGACACGGATTGTTTTTATTGCCAATCCCAATAACCCGACGGGAACATATTTATCAACCAATGAACTAAGGCGTCTTCGAGAGGGTTTAGCGGATAATGTGTTGTTGGTGGTCGATGCCGCCTATGCTGAATTTGCCGAAGCCAGAGAAGATTACTGCGCCGGGGCTGAGTTGGTTGAGCAATACGATAACGTGGTGATGATGCGGACTTTCTCAAAGGTGTATGGCCTTGGAGGAATGCGTGTGGGCTGGGGCTATTGCCCGCAGGAAGTGGCGGCGGTTTTGCACCGTTGCCGGAACCCTTTTAATATTTCCTCGGCTTCTGAGGCGGCCGCTTTGGCGGCTTTAAAGGACGATGTTTTTTTAATGAAAAGCATTGAACATAACCAAACCTGGCGGGATATATTGACCCAAAACTTACGCGGGCTTGGCCTTGATGTTCCAGAGAGTTTAGGCAATTTCATTTTAGTTCGTTTTCCAGGGGGTGATGGAAAAACAGCCGATGCGGCGGATGTTTATTTGAAATCCCAAGGCATCATTGTCCGTAAGGTCGGAGGCTATGGTCTGCCGGATTGTTTGCGGATCACCATCGGGTTGGAAGTTGAGATGCGGGCTGTGATGGATGGCCTTAATGAATTTATGGGGAACTAGGCCATGAGCATGGAAAAACGGGAAATTCTTTTTGAGAATGTAACCATTATCGGTATTGGCCTTATCGGCTCTTCTTTGGCCCGGGCGATCCGTTGGAAATGGCTGGCTCACAAAATTACTATTTGTGATTCATCAGAAGAGCATCGCAAGAAAGCCCTTGATCTGGCACTTTGCGAAGTGGCGACTGATGATCCTGCCGAGGCCGTGAAAGATGCCGATCTTGTGATCATCTGTACCCCCTTGGGGGCTTATAGCTCGATCGCTGAAAAAATTGGCAAAGCTATGAAGCCTGGGACAATTGTCTCCGATGTTGGGTCTTCCAAGGGGTCGGTCTTTGAAGATGTTGGGCCGCATTTAGCTGATGATGTTTGCCTCATCCCGGGGCATCCGGTTGCGGGGACAGAAAATTCTGGGCCTGAAGCAGGCTTTCGGGAGCTCTTTGATGGACGCTGGTGTATCCTGACGCCTAAGGAAGATACCGACCAAAATGCTCTCGATAAACTAACAAAATTTTGGCAACAGTTGGGGTCCAGTGTCGAAATTATGGATGCGAAACACCATGATAAGGTGTTGGCAATTACCTCCCATGTTCCGCACCTGATTGCTTACACCATTGTTGGTACGGCAACTGATCTGGCGGATGATCTTAAAGGGGAAGTGGTGAAGTACTCGGCGGGTGGTTTCCGAGATTTTACCCGGATCGCCGCTTCTAACCCGACAATGTGGCGCGACGTTTTCCTGAAAAACAGTGATGCCGTTCTAGAAATGCTCGGACGTTTTAGTGAGGATTTAACCGCCCTTCAACGGGCGATTCGTCGCGGTCAGGGTGATACGCTTTTCGATACTTTTGAGCGCACCAGAGATATTCGCCAAGGTGTTATCGACGCCAAACAAGATTAAAATTTTATTGCCCCTCAAGCCCCGGGCGGGGCTCTTCGCTCCTTGGCTTATGCCCAAATAATTGGGCGGGGCTTCAATGGCCCTTTAATAAAACTCTGTTGCTAACTGACTAAAGCTTCCGCATTGTATTTTCTATGAAGAAAAAACAGGGAGAGCTTCAATGACGCATTTATGGGAAAAATCCTACCCGAAAGGGGTTGAGTGGAGTGTCGATCTGCCGACCTACCCCCTCCACCAACTTATTGATGAAGCCGTAGAGAAGTGGCCGGAACAGGTGGCACTTGATTTCATGGACAAAACCATGACCTATCGGGAATTGGAGCAGGCCATTGATCACGCGGCGAAAGGGTTTCAAATTTTGGGCGTTAAGCCGGGCGTTCATGTCGGTCTCTTTCTTCCCAACACCCCCCATTATGTGATTTGTTATTTCGGTATTTTAAAAGCCGGGGGTTGCGTGGTGAATTACTCGCCTTTGGATGCAGAGCGGGAACTGGTTCATAAGATTAATGACAGCGAAACTCAAATTCTCGTCACCCTCAATCTGAAGGCTCTTTATGACAATATGGGCAAGGTGTTGAGCCAAACTGATTTGCAGAAAGTCGTTGTCGGTAATCTCCAGGAGATGCTGCCTTTCCCCAAGAGCCTCCTTTTCCCCATCGTCAAACGCAAAGATATTGCTGCCGTTCCCAAAAATGATGGGTTGCATATGTCTTTCAAAGAATTGATGGCAAATGATGGTCACTTTAATCCTGTGCCTATTGAGGACTTAGACGAAGCCTTAGCTGTTTTGCAATATACCGGAGGCACAACGGGCTTGCCTAAAGGGGCAATGCTTTCCCATGCCAACTTGAGTTCAGCCGTTTCTCAATACAAAGCAATTGGTGATGGCGAAATTAAAACCATTATTGACGGGGAAGAAACTTTTTTGGTGGTTTTACCTTTGTTTCATGTTTTTGCCATGACGGTATTGATGCTTATGGGTATCAAAAATGGCGCGCGGATGATTTTGCATCCTCGTTTTGATGGGGAGGCGGTGATCAAAGATATTGATAAGAAAAAGGTCACCATCTTCCCAGGTGTTCCGACCATGTTTATGGCCATTGCCAGTAATCCTATTGTGAAAGATTATGACCTGACCTCCTTACGGTTTTGTGCCTCTGGTGGCGCGCCCTTGCCCTCTGAAGTGCAGGATCGTTTTGAGGAAATTTCGGGTGTTCGTTTACTCGAAGGCTGGGGCATGACAGAAACCAGCCCGGCGGGAACCTCGAATCCGATGGGCAGCCCCAAGGTTAAAGGCTCATGTGGCCTACCTTATCCAGGCATTGAAATCAAAATTGTTAATGTGGATGATCCCTCGAAAGAAATGCCTATTGGGGAAACAGGTGAAATCCTGATTAAAGGGCCAAATGTCACCAAGGGCTATTGGAAAAAACCTCAAGAGAACCGGGAAGCCTTTTTTGATGGATTTTTCCGCACGGGTGATACGGGTTACCTTAACGATGGTGGCTTTATGTTCATTGTTGATCGTACCAAAGACATGATTCTTTCCGGGGGGTTTAACGTCTATCCCCGCAATATTGAAGAAGCGATTTATGAATGGGACGGGGTAGACGAGGTGACGGTTATCGGTATTCCAGACCAATATCGAGGCCAAGCCGCTAAGGCGTTTGTGAAGCTTAAAGAGGGCGCAACAGAATTTGGCCTGGAAGAACTCAAAGAGTTTTTAGGCGATAAACTGGCTAAGTACGAAATCCCAACAGAACTGGAATTCCGCGCCGAACTCCCCAAAACTCTCGTTGGTAAACTTACCAAAAAAGAACTGGTGGATGAAGAACTGGCAAAACGGGGAATGCTTGATAAAGAAGATCGCTAAACCCCAGGGTCCGCCCCACAAAAAAATGGGTCAGTTGTTGGGATAAAGGCCAATCGGCTGATGGTCTTATGAGAACCAGCCAATATGGTCTTTACCCCAAGCTTTATGCAGATTGCCTGTGTGAAGGGAAGCAAAGCTCTGTTGATGAGTAAACTGTGCAAAAAAAAGCAGACCCTTCGTGCCCTTGACTCTTCGCTCAAAAAAGTCGCAGGTCTCCTTCAAAAAATGGGCCGCAACAAATTGAAGTACATGTGCATATCACTGCAGTCATCAGTTTTATTGATTTTTTGATAGTGTTTTTCCCACCAGTTACCATCCGCTAGCTCGTCATCTGCCCAAGCCGGAGCAGAAAAGGCGAGAACGGCTAGTAAGATACTGAGCCAGATGAGCTTCATAAGACACCCCCCTTAGTAAAAACCATAAGTGAAATTCTATGGCATTATCACGCCTGTTTACAATTTATAATTGAGGTGAAATTTAGTTTTCTCAAGTGCTTTGGAGGCAACCATTTGATATCAATCAGAAAGACTCTAACGCCCACGCTCGGTGGGTTTCATCTTCTTTTTTCTGCCGCCGAATATCCAGCCAAGGATGGCGTTGAGGAGGAGGCCGAAAAGGAGGCCGGCGAGGCTGTAGTAGATATCTAAGGTCAGGGTAAAATTGTATTTTGCCCAGGCTTGCTTGGCGATTTCGCTGTCTAAACCTTGGGTAAAGCGGAGAGGTTTTTCCCAAACTTGGGCGTTCTCCATGGCACTTTTATGAGAATAAAGAGCCTCAAAGCGGGTGAGGGTGTAAAAAAGGGTTTCTCCCGTGCGGCGTATGGCGGAATCTGTGCTTTCCTGATGCTTGCGCAGATAAGCCATCAAGGTCATTTTTTCCTCCATGGCGTTGGCTGTATATTGCTCAACCAAAGCTTCTAGCTCATGCACAGCACCGCCCAGGCGTTGTTCGTACTGCTGGATATAGGTGGGCACCTGAGAAAAAGAGATGGCAAAGGCAAAGGCCCAGATGATGGTCCAGAGCTGTTTAATCATTGGGTCGCCTCCCGACTGGTGTGCGCCCGGGGGTGAGCTTGATTATACACATCGGTTAAACGGGCCGAATCCACTTCCGTATATCGCTGGGTTGTCGAGAGGGTCGCATGGCCCAACAGCTCCTGAATGGTCCTTAAGTCGCCGCCGCCAGCGAGAAGGTGGGTGGCGAAACTATGGCGCAAAGCATGGGGGGTTGCGGTGTCGGGTAGACCGAGAAGATAACGAATATTTTGCATCAGCCGTTGGACAATCCTCGGGCTGAGTCGCTTGCCTCTGGCACCAACAAACAAAGGCATGCCTTTTGTTGGTTTGAAAGGGCAAGCCTGCAAATAGGCTTCCACAGAATCTATCACCACATCAAGAAGAGGGACCAGACGTTGTTTATTGCCTTTACCCGTGATCACCATGGTGTCCCCTTTGGGCGTGTCTTCAATATTCAAGTTAAGGGCCTCGCTGACCCGTAGGCCGCAGCCATAAATCAAGGTGAGGAGAGCCGCGTCGCGCTTGCCAATCCAGTCAAGGCCACGGCTGGCATGCCAGTGCCCACTGCCAAATTCTTCTACCGACTCTAAAGTTTCTGCTGCTTCTTCTGCCGAGAGGGCCTTGGGGATGGAGCGAGGAAGTTTAGGGGTTCGAATGGCGCGGACCGAGGGGTTTTTGAGGATGTTTGATTTTTCTAAAAAACGGTAAAAATTCCGCACGGTCGACATGGCGCGGGCAATTGAGGTGCGCGCCATGCCCCGATTATTGCGGCTGGCGAGATAGCTTCTGAAATCGGAAGTTTTTAAACCTGCCATATCAACCAGTGTCAGGCCATGGCCTAAATGGTTAGCCATAAAATCAAGAAAAGCACTGAGGTCACGGCTATAGGCATCCAGGGTATGGGCCGAAACACGGCGTTCATCAGCGAGCCAGCTTTGCCATGCCTCAATGCGAGACACAACGTCGCTGGCGCAGGAAAATTGGATTAAAGAGCTTGAGGCTCTAACCATCCATGTATCCTTTGTTCAATGACCCGCGCTAGGAAGGTTAGCAGTTCGGTTCCTTGTTCTGGGTGGAAAGTGCTATGGCTTTTTGACCCTAAAGCCAGCAATCCGGCAGGGGCCAAACGTCCCCCTTTAAGGCGGACAATGGCAGCCGAACGGGTGAATTCGGCTGAAACACCAAACATGATGGCATTGCTGCGCTGGTCGTTGGAGAGAACAATCTCAGTCTCACCCCCCAAACAATTATCAACATCGCCTTCATTGAGTTCAACAAGATCGGGGCTATGAAGGTCGGGAACCGGAGCCGATGAAGGCTCAAGACAAATGGCGACGATATCTAAGTCCAAAATTTTGGGAAGATCGTCAGCAACAATTTTAGCCATATGCTCTAAGGACCGAGCGGATACTAAAGACAAGACCGCTTGGTGGGTGCGTTCCTGGATAGACTGGTTGGAACGACCCGTAATCAAAAGGTCGGCGGTGATGGCCTTAAGATGGTCAATCTCGCCTCGCATTTTTTCGGTGACGACTTTCTGGAAATCGACAATACCGTCTTCATTCCAACGACCTGGAACCGACATTTCACCTAAAATATGAGCGTTCTTATTCAAAAAATCCGGATTGCTCCGAAGAAATACGGCAACCTCATCTTCCGACAGTCCCTGGACTGCGGCCTGGTTGCTGCCCTGATTATTCATAATCCCCAAATCCCCAAAACTATGCAATTTACGCGGCAGAAACACCATCATCCACGGCAAATCCTAAGATGGGATTAAGAGGGTGGGAAAATACAGGGCGAGGGGGATGGCGAATTGCAGGGGGCTGGGGATGCACGGTCGGGACAGGTGAGGTGCTCTACACTCTCGTCATGCGCCGCGTATCCACGCCTTAATTACCTTCCGACACACGGGCGCAGCCCGAACCCGCAAAGGAACATGTTCCTTTGATCCTTTTTAATGTGTGTTAGATCTAATCCGTCGGAGAGGTAAGTTAATTAAACAACACAATACCTATTTACCTGCATCTTCTATGGTACCAGAGGAGAACTGGAGAAAGGATTGTTTCTCCAAGGCTTTACCCTGAGATAAACTCCGCTAAAGTGCCCTTATGCCTGATCTTCTTAATCAACAGCGGGTTTCTGTCCTGCTTCCTTTGCCGCTCGACGGGGCCTATGACTATTTGGTGGGCCACGGTTTGAAGCTTCGCCGGGGCGATGTGGTGACGGTTCCGCTTGGCTTTCGGGAAGTGGCCGGGGTGGTTTGGGATGAGGAGGGGCAAGGCGATCAGGTTGATTTTTCCAAACTTAAAGAAGTGACGGGCAAATTAGACGTGCCGCCTCTGCCTGAGGTGACTCTTAATCTGGTGGATTGGATTGCCAACTACACCATTTCACGCCCCGGTTCGGTCTTGAAAATGGTGCTCAATGTTCCCGCAGCCCTCGCGCCCCCAAAGCCGCTCACGGCCTTTAGGTTAGGGGAGACTCCGGAAGGGTTTCGTATGACCGAGGCGCGGCAAAGAGTGTTGGATGTTCTCAGCGATGGGCCGCCGCGTTTGCAAAAAGAATTGGCCCTGGAAGCAGGCGTTGGGCCGTCGGTGGTTAAAGGACTCGCCGATGTCGGGGTGCTGAGAAAAGTGGAAATTGAAAACCGCCCGGATATTCCTTCGCCCGACCCAGACACCCAAGGGCCTGATTTGTCCGATTCTCAACAAGAGGCCGCCGATGATCTGGTCGCTAAAGTTAGAGCGAAGGCTTACTCCGCAACGTTGCTAGATGGGGTGCCGGGCTCTGGGAAGACAGAAGTTTACTTTGAGGCAGTTGCCGAAGCCTTGCGGCAAGACAAACAGGTTTTGGTCCTGTTGCCGGAAATTGCTTTGGGGGCTCAGTGGCAAGCGCGATTCGAGAAGCGATTCGGAATTTTGCCCGTTGAGTGGCATTCGGATTTAACCGCAGCACAGCGGCGTAATACCTGGCGGGCGATTAGCGAAGGACGGGCGAAAGTGGTGGTTGGGGCCAGGTCGGCCCTGATGCTTCCCTATCCTGAGTTAGGGTTGATTGTGGTTGATGAAGAACACGAAACCTCTTTTAAACAGGAAGAAGGGGTTATTTATAATGCCCGAGATATGGCGGTGGTGCGGGGCCATATTGGGGAGATCCCAGTAATTTTAGCCTCGGCGACTCCTTCTTTAGAGACGGTGATCAATAGCGGTAATGGTCGCTATAGCCGTCTTCATCTGCCGGAACGTCATGGCGGAGCTGTGCTACCAGAAGTGGGGGTGGTCGATATGCGCCTTACGCCGCCGCCCAAAGGACAATGGCTTTCTCCCATTTTACGCGCCCATATGAAAGAGACACTAGAATCGGGAAATCAGGTTCTTCTTTATCTTAATCGCCGGGGATATGCGCCGCTCACTCTTTGCCGGACCTGCGGTCATCGCTTCCAATGCCCGAGCTGTACCGCCTGGCTAGTTGAGCATCGAGGGCGCGGGATTCTTCAATGCCATCATTGTGGATTCTCAACAGGGCTGCCTGATCACTGCCCGTCCTGCGAAAACAGCGAATCCTTAACCGCCTGTGGGCCGGGAGTGGAACGCCTTGCTGAAGAAGTGGCTCAACTGTTCCCCGAATCCAGATATCTCATCGCTTCAAGCGATAATATTGTCGGGCCGAAAGCCGCCGCTGAGTTGGTCTCCACCATCGAAAACGGCGATGTTGACATTATTATAGGGACCCAAATTGTCGCCAAGGGATATCACTTTCCTGGTCTGACTTTGGTGGGCGTGGTGGATTCGGACCTTGGTTTGTCTGGTGGAGACTTGCGCGCGGCCGAGCGAACCTTTCAGCTTTTGTATCAAGTGTCTGGCCGGGCCGGGCGCGGCGAGCAGCCCGGAAAGGTGCTGTTGCAAACCTTCATGCCGGAGCACCCGGTGATGCAGGCCCTTGCTGCGGGCGGGCGAGATAAATTTTTGCAAGCAGAAGGCAATGCAAGGCAGGAAACGGGCATGCCGCCTTATGGTCGGCTGGTTGCTCTTATTATATCGGGCCGGGAAGGGGTTGAGGTTGAAGAGGCTGTCCGGCGATTAAGCCGGAGTTCGCCCCGATTCAACGATATTTTAGTCCTAGGACCGGCTCCGGCCCCTCTGGCGATCTTGCGAGGGAACCATCGGCAGCGTTTTTTAATAAAAACTGAAAAATTAAAAAATATTCAGCCCCTTATAAAAGAGTGGATAAAGAGGGCAAATGTGAGTCGAAAAGTCAAAATTCAGGTCGATGTGGACCCCTATAGTTTTATGTAAAACCCGCTTAGACCCTTGCGCTGCCTGGACAAAACCGACCCCCTTGTTTTTACCCTCCAAACATCCTCCTTCTGGTAATACCAAAAGGCGAGTGTTTCCGCGCTTTTCAAAGGTTTAAATTAAAGCTGCTGCAAGTGCGAGAAGTTGGGTTGCGCCCCCTAACTGAGTGTGCTAGATAACACTCGCTTTTCGGGGAGAGCGTGCTCTTCACGGTAAGCTTATTTATGTTATTCAATGCGTTAGGGAAGATTTTTCGACCTTAACGGAGCGCTTTCGAGGACTGTCCCAAGTGTCATCCGGAACAATAGGTGCGACCGGGCTTGCTGGCCGCTATGCAACAGCTCTAATTGACCTTGCTGAAGGCAAGGATCAAATGGATGTTGTTGCGGCGGATTTAAAGCAGCTGCAGGTCATGATCGGTGAGAGCGACGATTTCGTTCGTTTGATCCGAAGCCCCGTTATTTCTCGCGGGGAACAGCAGAAAGCCATGGATACGATTCTGACAAAAGCCGAAATGTCTGATCTAACCAAACAGTTTGTTGGTTCGGTCTCGCAAAATCGTCGTTTGTTTGCGTTGCCATCCATGATTAGTGCTTATCTGCAAATTCTTGCTGAGCGTCGTGGTGAAGTTACCGCTGACGTGACATCAGCTAAAGAGCTAACTGATAAGCAAGTCACGGCGCTTAGTGCGTCACTTAAAAAAGTCGTAGGTAGTGAAGTATCGGTCAACTCACAAGTTGACCCCAGCCTGTTGGGTGGTTTGATCGTTAAGATCGGGTCGCGCATGGTTGACAGTTCGCTTCGCACCAAATTGCAACATTTACGTCTGGCCATGAAGGGAATTGGATAATGGAAATCCGCGCCGCGGAAATCTCCTCTATCCTGAAGGAGCAGATAGCTTCTTTCGGCACAGAAGCCGAAGTAGCTGAAGTAGGACAGGTTCTGTCCGTTGGTGATGGTATCGCTCGTGTACACGGTTTGGATAAAGTCCAAGCTGGCGAGATGGTCGAATTTCCTGGCGGCATTAAGGGTATGGCCCTTAACCTGGAAACCGATAATGTCGGTGTCGTTATTTTCGGCGACGACCGGACCATTAAAGAGGGCGACGTTGTAAAACGTACGGGTGCCATCGTTGATGTTCCTGTTGGAAAAGGCCTTTTAGGCCGCGTCGTTGATCCACTAGGCAATCCAATCGACGGCAAAGGTCCGATCGAGTCTACGGAGCGTCAGTTGATCGAGGTAAAGGCCCCTGGTATTATCCCACGGAAATCGGTGCATGAGCCGGTCCAAACGGGTTTGAAAGCTATTGATAGCTTGATCCCCATTGGACGTGGCCAACGTGAGCTGATCATTGGTGACAGGCAGACCGGTAAAACGGCTGTTATCATCGACACCATCCTTAATCAAAAGGCTGTCAATGACGCCGCTAAGGATGACAGCGAAAAGCTGTTCTGTGTTTATGTCGCTGTTGGTCAGAAGCGTTCCACAGTTGCCCAGATCGTTAAGACTCTGGAAGACTTTGGCGCCATGGAATACTCGGTTGTGGTTGCCTCTACGGCATCTGAGCCAGCTCCATTGCAGTTCTTGGCCCCTTATGGTGGCTGTGCAATTGGTGAGTACTTCCGTGACAACGGTATGCACGCTTTGATTTGCTACGATGATTTGTCGAAGCAGGCTGTATCTTATCGTCAGGTATCCCTGTTGCTTCGTCGTCCTCCAGGACGTGAAGCTTATCCAGGTGATGTTTTCTATCTTCACTCTCGTTTGCTCGAGCGTGCGGCGAAACTGAACGATGCGAACGGCAATGGTTCATTGACTGCTTTGCCAGTTATTGAAACTCAAGCTGGTGACGTGTCCGCGTACATTCCAACCAACGTGATCTCCATTACTGATGGTCAGATCTTCCTTGAGACGGAGCTTTTCTATAAAGGAATTCGTCCTGCGGTGAACGTTGGTTTGTCCGTGTCTCGTGTTGGTTCGTCAGCGCAGATTAAAGCTATGAAACAAGTTTCTGGCTCTATTAAGCTTGAACTCGCTCAATATCGTGAGATGGAGGCATTCTCTCAGTTTGCTTCTGACCTTGATGCATCAACTCAACAGTTGCTTGCTCGGGGTGCCCGTCTTACTCAGCTTCTTAAGCAGGGCCAATATTCTCCGCTTAAAGTTGAAGAGCAAGTCGTGGTTATCTTCTCCGGTGTTAACGGGTATCTTGACGGCATCGCTACCGATGACGTTAACCGTTATGAGCAGGCTTTGCTAAGCGATGTTCGTGCCAATGGCACTGATATCCTTGAAACCATTCGTACAGAGAAAGAAATTTCTTCTGATACGGAAGGGAAGCTAAAAGCTTACTTGGACACTTTCACCAAGGGCTTTGCTTAAGCTTTTTCGGCAGTAACTTTTAGAAACGAGCGGTTGACCAAGTATGGCAAACCTCAAGGACCTAAAGATCAGGATCGACAGCGTTAAATCAACGCAGAAGATCACATCAGCCATGAAAATGGTGGCGGCGGCTAAACTGCGTAAAGCGCAGTTGTCCGCTGAGGCCGCCCGCCCCTACGCTGAGCGTATGGAGCGGATGGCTGGTTCTATGGCTCGTAGCTTTGATGGTGTAGATGGGGCTCCGGCCCTTCTCGCCGGAAATGGTTCCGACCAAAACCAGCTTTTTGTGGTGATCACTGGTGATCGCGGCTTATGCGGTGGTTTTAACGGCAACGTTGCCCGCGAAACCAAGCGTCAAATCAGAACCCTTCAGGGTGAAGGTAAAAACTGCAAAATCATTTGCCTCGGACGTAAAGGGCGCGATGCCCTTAAGTCTGAATTCGGTGACATGATTTTGGATACTTACGAAGATTTGACCCGTAATGGCGCGCAGTACGATGATGCAGAGAAGATAACAGACCGTATTATTGACATGTTCAATAAAGGCGAAGTTGATGTTTGCACCATGGTCTACACCAAATTCCAATCGGCAATGACTCAGTTTGTGACCCCCTTGCAAGTTATTCCTTTCCCAACTTCAACAATTAAAGATGTTGGTACGGAGACAGCCGCAGGTGGGCTTTATGAATACGAGCCATCCGATGACGAAATTTTGAATGACCTTCTTCCACGGAACCTCGCGGTTCAGTTTTTCCGTGGCCTGTTAGAGAGCAATGCTTCTGAGCACGGTTCTCGTATGACAGCCATGGATAACGCAACGCGGAATGCAGGTGATATGATTGACAGCTTGTCGCTGGTTTATAACAGAACTCGCCAAGCCAACATTACAAGCGAACTTATCGAAATCATCTCCGGTGCCGAAGCCGTTTAGGCTTGACGTATCGGTTGCGGATTTAGCGAAAAGGGATAGTAGCGATGACCAAACAAAACGTCGGCAAAGTTACCCAGGTTATGGGCGCTGTCGTTGATGTGCGTTTTGATGGGGACCTCCCCGCAATTATGAACGCACTTGAAACTGACAACAATGGCAAACGGCTGGTTCTTGAGGTTGCACAGCACCTCGGTGAATCCACGCTGCGTACCATTGCTATGGACACGACCGACGGTCTGGTCCGCGGCCAGGAAGTAACCGATACGGGCGCAGGCATTTCTGTTCCTGTCGGTCCTGAAACTCTTGGACGGATTATTAACGTAATCGGCGAGCCAGTGGATGAGAGGGGCCCTGTTGGGCACAAGAAAACCTCTGTTATTCACAAATCAGCTCCTGAATTTGTTGACCAGTCCACCGAGACCGAAATTCTTGAGACTGGCATTAAGGTTGTTGATCTTCTCGCACCTTACGCAAAAGGCGGTAAGATTGGCCTCTTCGGCGGTGCTGGTGTTGGTAAGACGGTTCTTATCATGGAGCTGATCAACAACATCGCTAAAGGCCATGGTGGTTACTCCGTATTTGCCGGTGTTGGAGAACGGACCCGCGAAGGAAACGATCTTTACTACGAAATGATTGAAGGTGGCGTTATCAACCTTGAAGGTGAGTCCAAAGCGGCTCTCGTTTACGGTCAGATGAACGAACCTCCTGGAGCCCGTGCCCGTGTCGCTCTGACCGGACTTACTCTTGCTGAGTACTTCCGTGATGAAGAAGGCCAGGACGTGTTGTTCTTCGTGGATAATATTTTCCGCTTTACCCAAGCTGGTTCTGAGGTGTCTGCTCTGTTGGGTCGTATCCCTTCAGCTGTGGGTTACCAACCAACCCTTGCGACTGACATGGGTAACCTTCAAGAACGTATTACATCCACCAAGAAGGGGTCTATCACCTCCGTACAGGCTATTTATGTGCCTGCTGATGATTTGACCGATCCGGCACCTGCAACCTCGTTTGCTCACTTGGATGCGACCACGGTTCTCAACCGTCAGATCGCCGAACTCGGCATCTACCCGGCTGTTGATCCGCTTGACTCAACCTCTCGTGTTATGGACCCACGGATTGTTGGTGAGGAGCATTATCGTGTCGCCCGCGAAGTTCAGCGTGTTCTGCAAAGCTACAAATCTTTGCAAGATATTATCGCTATTCTCGGCATGGACGAATTGAGTGAAGAAGATAAATTGACCGTGGCGCGTGCCCGGAAAATCCAACGCTTCTTATCTCAGCCTTTCCACGTTGCGGAAGTCTTCACCGGGTCTCCTGGTAAGTATGTGAAACTTGATGAAACCATCAAAGCTTTTGCTGCTGTTATCGGCGGTGATTACGATCATCTTCCAGAAGCTGCCTTCTATATGGTTGGTGGCATTGACGAAGTTGTTGAGAAAGCTAAGAAAATGGCAGAGGATGCCGCTTAGGCATCCTCCTCGTCAAGCTTAAGCTTAAGGGGAATATAAATGGCTGAAACGGTTGAATTCGAGTTGGTCTCACCAGCAGAACTCCTCCTCTCTGAAAAAGTAGAGATGGTTGTGGTTCCGGGTGGTGAAGGTGACTTTGGTGTTTTGCCAGGTCATACCGACATGATCAGCACGGTCCGTCCAGGGCAAATCGACATTCACGATGGTGGCAAGGTTGCCAAGTCCATTTTCGTTGAAGGTGGTTTCGCTGAAGTAACTGGCGAACGCTGCACGGTATTGGCTGTTAGCGCAACTCCGGTTGCTGATCTTGACTCAGCTGCGGCGGCGAAACGTCTTGAGGCTGCGACGGAAGCTTACAAAGCTGCTGAAGGCAGTGACGGTGAGCCAAAGGCCAAAGCCGAGTTAGATATTGCCGAAGCCATGGTGGCTGCGACTAAAGCTATCTAAGCTCTACTCACTAAAAATTATAAAAGGCGTGAAGTTTATTCTTCACGCCTTTTTTTATGCTGGATTTTTACCCTCAGAGAGGGTTTGATAATCAGCAGATTATCTAATTTAAAAAAGGAAGAATAATGATTACGACAACAACAGATTCCGTCGAAGGTAAAAAAGTAGTCCAGTATTTAGGTATTGTCAGTGGTGAAGCCATTATGGGCGCCAACATCTTTAAAGATTTTTTTGCCGGTGTTCGCGACATTGTTGGAGGGCGGGCAGGGGCTTATGAAAGCACCATGAAAGATGCCAAAAATGCCGCTCTTGGGGATATGGAAGAAGAAGCCGCAGAACTCGGGGCAGATGCTGTGGTTGGTGTTGATCTTGATTATGAAGTTATTGGCGGTGACAAAAAAACCATGTTGATGGTTAGTGTCAACGGAACTGCCGTGAAGTTTATCTAAAGTTTAAGCGTGAGATAAGAGCCGTCTGCGATAGGGACCCATCGAAGAGTAAAAAGGATAAGCCATGCCTAAAGGAAACAAAATAACTTTTGTCGGTCATTTAGGGAATGAGCTTGCGGCTCGATTAGACCTGCCTCTTGGGAAGCCAAAGGCTTATGCCCTTTTTGCACATTGTTTCACATGTTCAAAAGATATATTCGCGGCAGCGCGGGTCAGTGCTGGGTTAGCGGAAAAAGGCATTGCTGTTCTGCGATTTGACTTCACGGGCTTGGGCCATAGTGAAGGTGAGTTTGCCAATACCAACTTTAGTTCAAATGTTGGAGACCTAATTTCTGCGGCTAAGTGGCTACAGGAAAATCATCAATCCCCGTCTATTTTGGTCGGTCACAGCCTTGGAGGGGCTGCTGTTCTAGCGGCGGCGGGTGACATTGAAGGTGCTAAAGCCGTCGCCACAATTGGGGCTCCTTTTGATCCGGCCCATGTGTCTCATAATTTTTCAGATGCGCTTGAAAAAGTAAATGATGAGGGTGAAGCGGAAGTCCAACTCGGAGGACGCCCCTTTATCATTAAAAAACAATTCATTGATG
The DNA here is from genome assembly GCA_965368165.1 of uncultured Thalassospiraceae bacterium. Lineage (GTDB taxonomy): Bacteria > Pseudomonadota > Alphaproteobacteria > Rhodospirillales > JAPHRK01 > JAPHRK01. The sequence continues at coordinate 82,903 of CBDULT010000015.1, forward strand.
ATATCTCCAGCCAAAATCAAAAGGAACGTATTGCCAATTTAAGAAAAGCTCTTTTGGTCTTCCACGCCCCTACAGATAATGTTGTGGGAGTTGAAAATGCCTCTGAAATATATGGGGCCGCAAAGCACCCTAAAAGCTTTGTTTCTTTAGATCAGGCCGATCATCTGCTGAGCAAAAAACACGATGCGGTTTATGTGTCTGACGTGATTGCGGCTTGGGCATCACGATATATTGAGAAAGATGTAAATACCATTTCTCCACCAGAATCCACCCAAGGACAAGTGAGCGTCCAGGAAACACGTGAAGGGAAATTTACTCAGATAATTTCTGTAGGAGGTAAACACACTCTTCGGGCGGATGAGCCACCGTCATATGGTGGTACCGATACTGGCCCAACTCCCTATGATTATCTTCTCTCAGGATTGGGGGCCTGCACGACCATGACGATGCGGATGTATGCGGACCGTAAAGGCATACCTTTAGAACGGGCAACGGTTTTTTTGCGCCATGAAAAAATCTATGCCGAGGATTGTGAGACTTGTGAAACTGCGGATGGCAAGGTTGACCAAATTACCCGCGAGATCAGCCTGGAAGGGGACCTTTCTCCCGAACAACGCCAATCCTTGCTGCAAATTTCTGAAAAATGTCCGGTGCATAGGACGCTTCATTCTGAGGTCGAGGTGAAGAGCAGATTGAAAAAAAACTAAATAGGTTTGTTCTGTTTGAGGAAGGCCTGTTTAAATTTAATCCAGGGGCGTCCGTCAATGGCAGCAAGGCCAAATCCAATGACAGCCATGCCGATGAGATGCTTTAGTTCGAGTATTTCGTTGAGGAAGGTAACACCAAGCAAGATGGCACTTACCGGAATTAAGAAGGTGACTAACATGATGTTTGTTGCCCCTGCGGACCCAAGAATTTTGAAGAACAGAATATAAGCCAGCACGGTTGAGAAGAAGGCGAGGCCAAGAACGGCCCCCATGGCGGACCAACTTGGAGAGGCCAAAGTCCACGGTTGATCGACAATCAAAACTATGGGAACAAGCATAATGGTTGAGGCCGTTACCTGTCCGGTAGCCGCAGAGATTGCAGGAATCCCCATATCCCGAAAGCGGCGCCCGTAAACACCACTAAAGCCGTAAGAGAGGGCCGCTCCGAGGCAAGCAAACTGGGCATAGACATTTGTTCCAAGAGATTGAAGAGCCTCTCCACCAATGAGAATAACAATGCCCATGAAGCCAAAGATGACTCCCAGAAACTTCCCCTTTGTCATCTTCTCATCATCGGTTAGCCAATGGGCAACGATAACGGCGAATAAAGGTGTTGTGGCGTTCAAAATAGAGGCCAGACCAGAGGCAATATAAGATTGCCCCCACAAGATGAGAGTAAAGGGGACAATGTTTTGCAAAACCCCAATGCCAAAGAAAGCCCGCCACACTTTTGTTGAAGATGGCATCTGTCGCCCTGTGAGGCGCATAAACAAATAAAGCACCACTGCTGCAAGGCCCACCCGGAAGACAACGATGGTAAGAGGCGGGAGTTCTTTGACCGCAACCCCATTAAAAAAGAACGACCCACCCCACAATAGTGAGAGGGTAAAAAGCATCCCCCATTCCAGGGGAGACATGGTTTGATTGATCTTAATTTGTTGTGTCATCTAAATACCTTATTAAGCTTGCCCTGCATGTAAGGCAATAGACCATAAGGGGCTCTCCCCCTTCCATCCGGTTCCGGGCATTGAATTTTATTTAAAATTGTGTATAGTCAGGCGTGAAGGTTAACTCCTTCAAATCCAGAAACGGCAAACCAGTGGAAACGCTGGGGCGCAAAAGAATCGGCCTAAAGTACTCTTGAAAAGCAGGTGCAAAGGTTGCGATCTACCAAAGGAATAGGATATGTCTGAGCAAATCTCAGAAACAAAAAGCGATAAGTTTTCCCCGAAATTACAAGCGAATTTTATTTATTCTCCTGAGTCATGGCCGAAGACTTTTGAAGGCGTCACAGATTGGGAAAAGATATTTGAACACCCTGATGCGGGGTTTGTGAATTTTGTCCAATCCGTACAGAATGCTGAACAGCTTAAAGAAGCTATGCTCATTTCTGTTACTAAGCTGTTTACCCGCAATGACGAAAAAGCTGAGGTCGCTCAGTTCATTGCCGATCTTGAGAACATATTCACCAATTGTGATTTTGAAGAATCAAGAGATGCTATTGTTGTCCTGTTCCGCAATATCAGAGATTTGCGTATTGAAGAGACCGAAGCGTTTCTGGAAAGAAAACGTCAAGGTCGGGCTAAAGAGCGGCGGGGCAATAGCAGAAGTGATAAAGGACTCAGTCTCGCTCCCTTTAAGTTTATTAAACTTAATAAACAGGAAACAGGTTTGCTGTTTGGCAGTTTTTCCCTTGCTGTTGCCGCCTGTGTCATTGGTCTGATTGTACTGGTGGGGTTTGATAATTTTGTTGATCTTTTCAGGGTTTCACATAATGACCCAAAGGCTATGAGCCTCGATGCTCGTCAAACACCCCCTAAAGCCACTCTGACTAGCCCAAACATTCCGAGTGATAAAGCTTATGGGTTTACAGTTGAGGCCCCCGTTGTTTATCTGAATATGCGCCCTGATGATGGCAACGGTTCTTACCGGGCCTACTTCCAGCCCACTCTTTATCTGATTAATGATGAAGAGCGGATAGTCCTCTGTCAAAATTGGCCTTTGGTTCTAGATGCCCTTAACCAGGTTTTAAATCGGGTCCTTCCGAATTATGAAGGTGCGTCAGAAGTTCATTTGTCCCGTGCTAATCGACTCGCCGCACGTGTAATAAACCGAACCCTTGGCACTGATACGGTAACCTGGGTATCCTATGAACCAACGAAAAGTTTACAGGAAGCGACTCAACAATCTCCCCCTCTATGCCGAGTGAAAAAAGCTTAGTTACTTCCGCCGGGCTGTAGCTTTCATCTTGCGTTTGGCTTTGCCTTTAGCCGCCCCAAATTTTTGGGCGGTTCGTGGGGGGGCTCCAGGACGGGCGAGGCCCAGGTCGACGGCTTCCAGGCGTTTGATCTCGTCGCGTAGTCGGGCGGCTTCTTCAAACTCCAAATTAGCCGCCGCTTCTTTCATTTGTTTGTCCAGGTCAGCAAGATGAGCTGTGAGGTTGTGCCCGACCATCTCTTTGCCACTCGCCATGCCGAGGTCAACGGTAACGTAATCCTGTTCAAAGACTGAGCCCAAAGCATCGGTGATGCCTTTTTTAACGCTCTCCGGAGTGATACCGTTGGCAGCATTATAGGCCTGCTGCTTTTCGCGCCGCCGATTGGTTTCGCTAAGGGCATATTCCAAGGAATTCGTCATCTTGTCGGCATAGAGCAACACCCTGCCGTTGAGGTTCCGAGCAGCCCGTCCAATGGTTTGGACCAAGGAGCGTTTGGAACGCAGGAAACCTTCTTTATCGGCATCCAGGATTGCCACCAAAGAACATTCGGGAATGTCGAGACCTTCCCGAAGCAAGTTGATGCCGACCAAAGCGTCAAAGGCCCCTAATCGCAGGTCTCGAATAATTTCAATACGTTCGAGGGTATCGATGTCTGAGTGCATATAACGCACCCGAACCCCTTGTTGGTGCATATAATCGGTGAGGTCTTCTGCCATGCGTTTGGTCAATACGGTGATTAAGGCGCGTTCTCCTTTGAGGGCCGCCGCTTTAACTTCTTTGAGCAAGTCGTCCACCTGGGTTTCGACAGGACGGATTTCGCACAAGGGGTCGATCAGCCCGGTGGGGCGCACCACTTGTTCAACAAAGACACCGCCTGTGCGGTCCATTTCCCAGTCGCCCGGCGTGGCAGAAACGAAAATGGATTGGGGCCGCATATAGTCCCACTCTTCGAACTTTAAGGGGCGATTGTCTTTGCAGGACGGCAACCGAAAGCCGAACTCAGCCAAGGTGCTTTTACGGTTAAAATCGCCCCGATACATACCGCCAATTTGCGGCACCGCCACATGGCTTTCATCTATGATAATCAAGGCGTTTTCAGGCAGGTATTCGAACAAAGTTGGCGGCGGGTCACCAGGGTTGCGGCCTGTCAGGTATCGGGAGTAGTTCTCAATGCCTTTGCAAAAACCCGTTGATTCCAACATTTCCAAATCAAAGCGGGTGCGTTCTTCAATGCGTTGGGCCTCGATCAGCTTGCCCTCGGCATGAAAGCGTTCCACCTGATCTTTCATTTCCTGTTTAATTTTGCCCAAGGCCTGTTGCAGGGTGGGGCGTGGGGTGACGTAGTGACTGTTAGGGTAGATCGTGACTTCTGGGATTTGTGCGATCTTCTCTCCCGTAAGGGGGTCGATCTCGCGGATGTCTTCAATATCGTCCCCAAATAAGCTAATCCGAAGGGCGCGGTCTTCGCAGTGGGCCGGGAAAATTTCAACCACATCACCGCGCACCCGGAAGGTACCCCGGTGGAAATCGGTGTCATTGCGTTGGTACTGCATTTCCACCAGCTTTCGGACCATATCTTTACGGTCCATCACCTCGCCAGTTTTAATTTTCAGTACCATTTGAGAATAAGTTTCCACAGCGCCGATACCGTAAATACAGGAGACTGAGGCGACAATGATCACATCGTTGCGCTCTAACAAAGCCCGGGTGGCAGAGTGGCGCATCCGGTCGATCTGTTCGTTGATGGCACTGTCTTTTTCGATATAGACATCACTGCGCGGGATATAGGCCTCGGGCTGGTAGTAGTCGTAAAAGGAAACGAAATACTCTACCGCATTATCGGGAAAAAAAGACTTCATTTCCCCATAAAGTTGTGCGGCGAGGGTTTTGTTTGGGGCCAGTACCAAAGTGGGGCGTTGAAGCTTTTGGGTCACCTGGGCTACGGTGAAGGTCTTGCCCGACCCGGTTACACCGAGCAAAACCTGATCTCGTTCCCCTTCTTTAAGCCCTTTAACCAGTTCTGCAATGGCTTCCGGTTGGTCCCCGGCAGGTTGATAGTCAGACACCAGCTTAAACGGAATAGTGTTTTCCATGGCGGGACGCTTTTCAGGCACAAAAATTTCTGGGTTGACGGGGGGATTGGTCATGGAACCTCAAGGGGTCTTTTGTCAGCGAATAGATAAAGCCTAAGATAGTTCTTGTATTGTTCTTTGGCAAGGTTAGGAGGGAAAACATTTTCCGTGGCGGATGGGATTGACTACACTCTCCCTTTCAAGTCTTTGGATTAGGGAGGCGTGGTGTGGCTGGTAAACTTTGGGCAGGGTTTCGTCGGATACGAACTCGCGCACATAATGTGAAAAGTGAGAATGATATTCTGGCAGATGCCAATAAATATCTGGTTGATGCCATGGAGGAGGATAAACGCCAAGGCTTAGCTTTAGCCGTTAAGGCGCGATGGATTGCCTTGGCGGTTGTGGCGGTTCTGCTGGCTTACGTTAACCCGAACTGGGATGTGATCTATTATGAAGTTCTGTTGATGGGCTTTGCTTATATCGGTTGGTTACAGCTCCGAGCCGGGCAAATCGGTCATTCCCACAATGAACTGTTGCTTATCTTTTGTGATCTTGCATTTCTAACGGTGATGTTGTTATTGCCAAATCCGTTCATGAGTGAAGATTGGCCCACCGCTGTACAATATGATTTTAATGGGTTCCTCTATTTCTTCATCCTTCTTGCCGGTTCCACCTTGGCCTATTCATGGCGCACCACGGTTGCCTTTGGTACTTGGGCAGTCGGTTTGTGGTCTGTTGGGGTCGCTGTTGTTTTCTTCTTTGGGCATGAGATTCCGGAGCTTTCTCAAGGCATGAAAGAGCTCTTTGTCGACCGGGAGAGGATGCTTGAAATGATTGATCCCAATAACCCCAGAATTCACCTGAGAGTCCAGGAAATGGTTGTCTTCATGGTGGTTGCCGCAATCCTGGCCCTCAATGGTTGGCGCAATAACCAATTGTTGATTAAACAAGCCCAGGCGGCACGGGAACGGGGCAATCTGGCGCGCCATTTCCCTCCCAATATTGTTGACCAAATTGCCGATCGTGATCAGCCCTTGGGTGAGGTACGTTCCCAGCAAGTGGCGATCATGTTTACCGATATTGTTGGCTTTACCTCCATGGCAGAACAAGGCGACCCCCACGAAACCGTCGCCCTGCTACGTCATTACCACGGCCTGATGGAATCTGCCGTTTTCAACAACAAAGGCACCTTAGATAAATTCCTTGGTGATGGAATTATGGCCACCTTCGGCACCCCCGACGCCACAGCCGACGACCCCCTAAATGCTTTGGTCTGCGCTTGTGAAATGACCCAACAAATGGATGAATGGAACAAACAACGCCAAACCGAAGGCCTCGGCCCGGTCAAAATATCCGTTGGCATCCACTACGGTGATGTCGTCCTTGGCGACATAGGCTCCGCCCGTCGCCTAGAATTTGCCACCCTCGGCGATGCTGTCAATGTCGCCAGCCGCCTGGAATCCATGACCCGAGAACTAAAAACCCGTGTGGTAATAAGCGAACCTCTCGTCGCGGCGATTAGAGCCGTGAAAGGTGATGAGGCCGATGCGATTTTGGAGGGATGGAATGCAGGTGAAGAGAGGACAGTACGTGGACGTGATCAGCAGGTTAAGGTTTGGACACGGGCGGAGTAGGGCGATGGAGTATTAGACTGTATTTATAAGCAAGTCGACATCCCGCCATCTACGGGGATGACTGTTCCGGTGATATAATCACTTGCCTGTGACCAAAGCGACTTTGTCTTTTACTGAAGATAAGTTCTGCATTTTGTCCCTCCCCTGTGGATTGTTTAAACCTTGTTTAATCATAGGAACCCTTTGTATTGTGGGTCAACGAAAGCTTGTTCTAATCGAAGGTTATTTATGTCCAGTTCTACGCCTGTTGATGCCTTGGTCAATGTATCTTGCAAGGTGATCATTACCTATGACGGTAAGGTCCTGCTGCTTAAGAAGAAAGGCCGATGGTGGGACTTACCTGGTGGTAAACTTGATGAAGGCGAAATGCTGAATGAAACAGCCCTTCGGGAAGTAAAAGAGGAAACGGGCCTTAAAGTTTCTGTTGGTGAAATTCTGAGCTGCAAGCTCCAAAATCGTGAAGATACCCATGACCGGGTCTTCATTTTTTATCACTGCCAACTCAAGAAAAAACCAAACAAAATTCGCCTTAGCAATGAGCATGTGGAATGGGGTTTCTTCAGCGGTAAAGAAATGAAAGATATGTACCTTAACGATATCCAGCGCGCTGCCCTCAAAGAGTCCATAAAAAAAATTGAAGGCATGAAGTAAAATGGCAGCTAATATTGAGATTGAACGGAAGTTTTTAGTCCAAGGGGATGGCTGGAAAGAGGGGGCGCAGGCCAAGGCTATTTCCCAGGGCTATCTTTATCAAGGTAATGACTTTGTCCTACGTGCCCGGACCAAAGGAGATAAAGGTTTCCTGACCATCAAGGCAGATAAAGGCGGTATAACCCGCCAGGAATTTGAATATGAAATCCCGGTGGAAGATGTCAAAGAGATGCACCGAGATATCTGCCCCAAGGCCCCACTAGAGAAAACCCGTTATCTTGTCGACGTCGGCGGTATGACGTGGGAAGTAGATGAGTTCCATGGGGTGAATGAGGGATTGGTGATCGCAGAGATTGAGCTCGAAACTGCCGATCAAGCCTTTGAAATGCCTGTCTGGGCTGGCCCGGAAGTCAGCGACGACAATCGTTTTTTCAATGCCTATCTCTATGAGACTCCCTTCTCCACCTGGGGCGTGACCCAGGAAGAGTTGATAACGGAAAAGGGCTAACCCTCTAGCCGCATCTTCACTTCTTCAAATAAAGCATGATAGGCCTTTGCCGGAGCACTTTTGGGGGAGAACTCTCCGACAGGGCTTCGATGGACGCCCATTTGTTCGACAAAGCTGCTGTTGGGGATAGCGGTTTGAAGAACCTCGGGATACTGCTCATGCAAGCTGCTGACGATATCGCGGTGAAGTTTTCTCCGGCGATCCATCATGGAGAAAAATGGCATGATTTTGAGGTTTTTAAAACGCCGTGATTGGCAGAACTCGGTGACTTGTTCCAAGGTTCTCAAGGATAATGTGGTGGGGATGACAGGCACTAAAAGCACATCAGAAGCCCGTAACACATTTTCTGACACCAAAGACATGCTCGGCGGGCAGTCGAGGAAAATATTTTCGTATTCCTCTTTCAAAGGTGAGAGAAATTTATCGAACCGCTGGGTACGCTTTTTGTGGTCACCAAGGAACAGGTCCATATTGCGGTAAGAAAAATCAGCAGGGATCACATCGAGGTATTCAAAGTCACTGCCCTTAATAAATTTTTCAGCCCCGGCTTTATTGCGGAAGAGCTTCTCCCCGCCGCCTTTGATTTTAGGCTTTACTCGAAAGTAATAGGTTGCCGCTCCTTGAGGGTCGACATCCCACAACAACGAGCGTGACCCAAGAGTTGCCGAGCAGTAAGAGAGGTTAACCGCTGTCGCCGTTTTGCCGACGCCGCCTTTGATTTGGAAAATTGCAAAAACTGTCATTGCCCGTTCTCCTTGGTTTCTTTTTTGACGGGTTTAGAGGGGGCTTCGGCAGGTGTTTTGATCGGGCGATTACAAAGCTTTTTGAACTGTGCGAGGTTTTTAGGATCAGCGAAGGAGGTGAACCGTCCATAAAACGCATCACGAATTTGCACTTTGCGGCGCATGAATCCATCGATCAGCATGCCCATAGCCATGTAGGTTTCTGAGGGGTGTTTCCCTTCTTCCATCATATCACGGCCTAAGCCTTTGAGAGAGGAGGCCTGGACATCCAAATCTTGAAAGACGCCGAGATTGTCTTGGAGGGCCTTGAGGGATTTGATTAGCTTTGACACTTCTCCTTTGCCATAAAGACTGGAAAAAAACTCGAGAAGATAGCGGAGTTTTTTGCAGGTTTTGCGTAGATCGTGCAAGGCCTCGGCAGGGGTCTCATCGGTAATGGCAGAGCCTTCCCGGATGACCCGTTGATAGGTTTTCCAAATCCGCTTATCAGCCGTTTCCTTTATCGGAGTATTGGCGGTTTCGGGCAGACCAAAAGGGTCAGCCTTATGGTCTAGATAGATGCCCCAATCGGTTACAAATTTTTTAAATCTGGCTGAGTGCAGGTTCTTAGCCAGAACGCGCTGGTTTTTCTTTTGATGCGCGATGAGGAAACTTTGCAATGGCAAAATATCCTGCTGAGCCGTGGTATCTAAACTATCCCGATATTTGGGGAAGTCGAGAAGATAGACATCCATATCACGGGTCGGACCAGTGATATCACCGACCCAAGAAAGGTCTTGAGAAAACCGATTGTGAACCTCGTCAGGGAAAGCTTCTTTGACCCGGTTGATCAGAGAGCGGGAGCGGCGTACTGCTACCCGGAGATCATGGAGAAATTCTGAATCTAGGTCTTTGATAGTACCCTCAACGTTGCGTTCAATATGGTCGAGCTGGACTCGAAGTATCTGGCGACAAGCTTCCCAGGTTGTCAACTTTGGGTCGAGAATAGCTGCCTCTTTGGAATTGTAATCAAAGGGGCGACGTCCAATTTTTTCAAGGGCCTGCTCCATGACCTGGTCATCAATGGCTTTGAGGCCATCAAGGGTCTTGAGTTTTGCTTTGGTTTTGCGGAAGAGAGGCTGGTAGCCGCGAACAGGTTCCAGACGAAGGCGAAAGCCAATGTCTTCTAAAGATTTTCCATCTTGTGAACGCAGTTGATTGTGCTCAAGAAAGAAACGAACCACTGTCTTGCCCAGGTCATCGAGGATAACCCCCGGGGTCTCTTTCGTGACCACTTCAACCTTGAGGGACAAGCTCCGCATGGATAGCAGTGAAGCTACTTTGTCTTTGAGCTGACCGACGGGGAAATCTTCCGTGAAAAGAGGGGCTTTTTTAGCCTGTACACCTAATGGGCCGCCATTAGCTGGGTTATTAACTGTCCAGCGCAGCCATGAAACCTTAGCGTCTTTCTCCTTTTCAAACACCAACTTAGCACCGGCAGAATAAAGCCGCCAATCAAAGGTTTCTAAATAAGTGCGTGAAAGTTCTTTGGAGCCCTTTAATGTCGCACCACCTTCTAGGTTGGCGACGATGTTCTCATAAAGAGTTTTGCTGTTTTCAGCAGCTTTGTCAGATGAACTGACAGAAAAAAACTGAATGCTATCTGTCATTTTGCTGATCCATCTTAACTGTATCAACTGTTATTTTTTGCAACGTTTTCGTCCCCCAACATATTTATACTGATCGGATATTATCTTAGTAGACACCCTTCTCGTTGAGATAGGCCGCGTATTCTCGATCTTCCTTAAGAATATGATTGATGATCCACTCCTTCAGAAAATCAATCGTTTGAGGGTGGTTGTTTTTATCTTGGACCGTTTCTTTTAGGCTCTTTACTTGATCAAGAAGGATAGCATGCTTTTCGCTATGGTCTCCGGTTTTATAATAATCATAACTGCCGAAGAGCTTCTCCTCTTCACGGAAGTGGTAATCGGTATAATCAATGAGGAAGGTAATAGCCTCATCAATTTTACTCTGACAGGAACCGTTTTTTAAAGACTCCAACAGATTGTTGGACATTTCGACCAACTGTTTATGGTGGTTGTCGATTTCCTGGATGTTGACGCTATATTCAGGACGCCAACGTAAAACTGCTTCATGGACCTGTTCAAAGTCGTTGATGAGATTGCCGCGCCGTTTAAAGGCCTCAAACAATTTCCATAAGACAATAGGAATGTCGCGTACTTCATTAATGGGAATTCTGAAAATTACACAAGGCTCAATTGCGATGGCTTTGAGTATGCTGGGCGTTGAAAAGAGGATAGGCTCTTCACCAAAGAAGTCACCCGCAAAGAGTGCTTCAATCACCTCTTCGCCTATCATATGATGGGCACTGCCGTTTCTGATCAGGGTTAGGGAGTTATAATCTCTTGTGGGAATAACCCTCCCTTTCTCAATGGTTTCTAATTCCATTTGACTCGCAATTCGGTTTTTCACTTTATCTGAAATTGCTTCACCAAAGAGCCAGGTTTTTTCCAAAAAGTCTCGGTTCTCTTGTAGCATGGAAATATTATCGAAAAGTTCGTTTTGCTTAACAAAGGTTCGGTAAAACCCAACAGGCATTTTTAAGGCCTGAACAAAACTGGCGGCCCGGTAGGTTTCGGTTGAAAAGATTTCATGCAACCCATTGAGTTCGCCAATGATCGCTCCAGCAGATAAGATGCTGTGAACCCCGGTTTGTGAGTTAATAACTTCGACCGCGCCTGTAAGGATGAAACAGATGTCATCAATTTCCTGCCCTTCCTTCAAAACGATTGATTCTGGGTTGAAGGTCACCATCTCGTTATTGAGCAGCATCCGTAATTGGTCTTTTGCCAAGTCAGGGAAATAGGCATTGAGGATGCGGGCTGCTTGGCTAAAAATAAATTCCTGGTTTCCAGGGATCAAAACATCTTTGGTGCCGAAAGGGGCTCCCGAACCAATTTCTTTTTCCTCATGACTTAATGGTTTTGAGGTATGTGAAAGGATGATTTTTTCAGAGGTATCTTTTTTGAAGTCAACAGCAGCACCGTGGATCATGCCTCCGCCAATATCTATTTTTTTAATATCGGCCGGAACTAGATACGAATTTTTAACATCGTCATAAAAATCTTGAGTAATCCCGGGGGCTTTGTCTTCATCGGTAACCATAGCTCCCAGAACGCTTAGGGACGCAATATCGGCAAAGTGGGCATAGCTTTTATAACCATCTTTCCACATAGCCCGGAAAACAAAGACCGAGGTTTCTACCGGGTGTGGAGAGAAAACGGGCTTAACTTCCAAGCCATCAACAGAGTTCCATTCGCCTTCTTTAAGGTCGTGAACATCGAAATAATCATCGAACTTAGACTCGTCATAAGAAAGAAGGGCGGCGAGCTTTTTGGAGACCGAGGAACGCACCATCGGAGTGGCAAAATATTTGACCCGGTGATCAGAGCGGATAATGGTTGTCAGGCCAGCAAAGTGATCATCATGGCAATGGGTATGGAAAACACCTTCAATTTCGCTAATTCCGATCCCAAGGGAGTGAAGGGTTTTTTCAAGGTTAGGGCCCGCATCAACCAGATAAATCTGTCCCTGATACATCAGGATGCTGCCCATGCTGGGTCGGTTAATATCCCAGCCGTCCCCCTGTCCCGAGTGGATAACAGCAAAATATTCTCGGTTTACTAAATGTGCCCCAAGAGGGTAAGGGGGTTCATAGCTTTCAAAGGGTTGGAGGTTCAGGTCAATTTTAACTGACTCGCCTTTGTAACTGATTTCAAAAAGATTGAGAGCCAGGCGTTCTATAAACACCCCATTTCGAATTTCTTGTTTTCCCGTCTCAACGTTACAGTGATCAAGAAGCTCGGAGGGGTGGCTGATTTTTCCGAAGGCAAACTTGAGCTTCATCCGCATCAGCTCTTTTGCGCGTTCCGGTTCAATGCCTGTTTCAATGATCTCTTCTTCTGAGATTAGCCCGTAGTTCCCCCGGTAAATATACTGCATTTGGGCGGCAACCTGGTCGCTATGACCAATGAGCAAGGGTTTCGCGCCTGTATTGCCGGGATGATTGGGGATGATCATGCCTTGACGATAAAGCATTTGCAGAACCGGGAATTCAGCGAGGTTGGCAAAGCTACCATTCTGGACGGCAACATCTGAAAGGAGAATGGCATTAGGGCCTGTTTCGTAGGCGGCACCATCAATTTCTGTGGTGGAAATAAAGCCGCGTTTCATAAGGTGCTTAACGCTGTCGCCTGGGCACCCGCACTGAATTCTTAAATCGGCGTCTGGGATTTGGACCCAAAAAACTCCCGTGGTCACAAGGCTCTTTGATATTAAAGGCATATAACGTCTTTTCTCTTTGCTCCCTGTTGAGAGCTTTTATAAAGGAACTATTGGACCGACTGACCCTATTAGACTGACTATAAAGGTAGGTAAGCCTTGGGGGAAATGCTTTTTCTTTTTGCAAGAAATAAGCTCTTTATAAATTTCATATTTTGTCAAATTAAGTGATTGTGAGTTAATAATTGGACGGGAAATGAACAATTTGAGTTCATTTTAAAAATTTAAAGGAGGATTCCTCCTATTTTCGCTTGATCCAAACCGCTGTTAAATCATCAGGAATGGGATGTGCTGCAATCTCCCGGAATCGCGCCATCAACATTCCAAGAGCTGTTTTGTCTGGAGATTTACTCTCAAGTTCATTGAGCAAATCATTGACCCCTTCATCTTCTAACATGTCACCATTTTCATCCGGGCTTTCCTGGATGGCGTCGCTGCAAAAGAAAAGCTCTGCCCCTTTAGGGAAATCGACAACTTGGGTCGGGTATTTAGAATTCAGTGAAATCCCAAGAGGCATTCCAGACGGGTCAAGGGGGGTAAAGGTTTTGTCTCCCGGGCGTTTTATAAATTGCGGAGGCCCCCCCGCAACAGCATAAAAAAGTTTGCCATTGTCAAAATCCAACCCTCCTGTTGTTGCTGTTGCATATTGTCCACGCGGCAACGTTTTATGAAGACGTTTGTTTATTTCCATCAAATATTTGCCTGGTGTTGTTCCCTCAATGTGGATGTTGGCAATGATTGAATGCAAACGAAAGGTGTTTAGGGCTGCAGGGATGCCATGACCTGTAAAGTCAATATTAAGGAAGGCCAGAATATTTTTATCTTTAACCTGCTGCATTCCCCAAAAATCTCCCCCCAGTTCTGTGGAAGGCTCAAAAACATAATCAATGATGAGGTTGTGTTTCTCAGCTATGTGGTCGATATAACCCTGTGCAGGAACAAGGTCGTGCTGCATTTCCCGGGCTGACCTTAAATCTTCTGTGATCCGTTTTCTGTAGGTTTGCAGCTTCTGCGTAAAGATGCGGTTTTCAAGGTGAATGCGCAGACGAGAAAGGAGTTCGGCTCCGTTGAGGGGTTTGGCAACTAAATCTGTGGCTCCGGCGTCGAAAGCCCGATTGCGCTCTTCTGAAGAATCAAAGGCTGTTTCAACAATGACAGGTAGGTCGGCATAGTCTGGATTGGCCCGAAGTTCGGCAAGAACTTCAAACCCGTTCTTCCGTGGCATGCCGATATCAAGAATGATCAGTTGAGGGTCAAAGGCTGGAACAGCAAATAACCCTTCTTCCCCATCATGGGCAAAATGCAGGTTGGTAAAGCCAGCCGCTTCGAGAAAACCCTCTATCATAATACGAGCGATTTCATCATCCTCAATGATAAGGATGCGACTTTCCAATAGGGATGTTGCGAGTTCTAACCCAAAATCATCTGATGAATCGTTATCGTCTTTTCGGCTGTAATCCATGATATTCCGGATGGTTGATCGAAACTAACCCCAATCAAAATGACCCAATAAAACTGGGAGTAAATCCAATACAGCACCCAGTAGTTAGGATGCCGTATGCCCATTACACAGGGCTATAAAATTAAGATTCGATTGGAATTTCTTCGTCAAACTTTGAGATGCGCAAAATCTTGTCCACTTGGCCTTGTGGGTTGCGTAAGGAAAGGCTGAAGTTCGATTGAGAAGCGGTATCTTTAAAAAGGATAAGCATTCCAAGGCCGGCTGAATCCATGAATTCTAGATTGGATAGATCAACTGAGCAGCTCTGAAGGGTTTCTCCTTGCAAAGTTTTTAACAATTCACGGAATTTTCCATTGTCGGCAAAGGTAAATTTACCTTCTAATTTAACATCTGCTTTCCCGCCTGAATTTGTTACCCGGTATTCCATTGCGATCCCCTTTAGGTTCTTACTTTTACAAGTTTTAGACTTTAAAAATTCTTAGTACTTATGCGCGTTTGCTAACATACTACTCCGATCCTTAAAAATCCAAGAAGATTATCTAAACAAGTGCCTTCTTTAAGGTAAATAGATTTTAAAAAGGGCGATACTGATTAAATAGACCTTAAAGATTTGTGGATATCAGCTCAGAATTGAACAATAATTATATCCTGCAATTCAGGGGTGCCTGAAACAAATATAACAACAGGTGGCTTATAAAATCATTGAAAGCCCGTGGTTGCGAAGAATTAGGGGGTTTTTTGACCGGAAGGCATAGACTAAATGATACAAATTAGATCGTTTGTTTCATTTTGTATCAAAATAAAACATATGTTGCTTTGAGGCGTAATTTTCCATACCATTTTAGATAGTTGGGTAATGTCTGGAAGGGCTTTTATGGAATACCCTGCCGTAAAAAAAATGATTGTAGATCGCTTTCAAGGGCTGAGTCCGCAGCTGCAATTAGCTGCTCGATATGTCTTAGATAAGCCAGACGATATTGCGCTTAACTCTATGCGCAGGGTCGCTGATTTGGCCGGGGTTCAACCAGCAACAATGGTGCGTTTAGCTCAGGCTCTTGGCTATGAAAATTATAATCAGTTTCGGCTTCCATTTAACCATCGCCTTCGAGGGCGGAAGGCAGATTATGCCGAGCGAGCAAAAATCCTGCAACAGCGAAAGACGGAAAATAATTTTAGCCATCTATATGATGATCTCCAGGCCGCGAGTAGTGAAAACATAGCTGAAGCTTTCTCGGGCAATTCCCAAGAAGAGTTGTTGGCTTTTTGTGATACCTTGTTAGCAGCAAATCATATTTATGTTTTGGGCCTGCGAGGAAGTTTCCCTGTCGCTTTTGCTTTCCACTATGGCTATGGCATGTTTCGTCGAAATGCCACTTTGCTTGATGGGCAAGCAGGAACCTTTGCGGATCATTTACGGGCTTTGCAAGACGAAGATGTGGTTTTGGCTATTGGCTTTAGCCCTTATACCGCCTCGACGGTACGCACACTTGATTATACCTTGGAAAAAGGGGTGCGGCTCCTCACCTTAACTGATAGTGCGGTATCGCCTTTGGCTGAGAAAGCGCACCAGACCTTGCTGGTGCCCCATGATAGCCCTTCGTTTTACCAATCCTTTGTTGCGCCCCTTGCCATGGCTGAGGCCTTGGTTGCTTTTATGGCGGCTCAAGGTGGAGAGGGTGTTTTGGCGGATATTGAGGCCAGCGAAAATCAACTATCTAATTTTGAAGCTTACTGGGAGGGGTCAACAATACGGAAAAGGAGGCCCAGAACATGAGCCGCGTCTTCCATCGCAATTTGAATGCTTCGTTAGCGAAAGCTGTTCGGGGTGAAGGGGTCTATATTTTTGATGTAGACGGGAAACGTTATTTGGATGCCTCCGGTGGTGCCGCTGTCTCCTGCCTCGGTCATGGGGATAAAGAGGTTATTGAAGCGATCAAAGAACAGGCTGAAAAACTTGCTTATGTCCATTCAGGTTTTTTTACAACTGATCCTTTAGAGGCTCTGGCAGATGCTTTGATTGACACTGCACCAGATAATATGGGGCAGGTTTACTTCACTAGCGGTGGGTCAGAAGCCGTGGAAAATGCGCTTAAGTTGGCCCGGCAATATTATTTAGAACGCGGGGAGCCTAGCCGACGCAGCATCATTTCTCGCCGTCACAGCTATCACGGCAACACGCTTGGGGCTTTAGGTGTGGGTGGCAATGCGCTGAGGCGACAACCTTTTGGTCCCATGTTTGTTGAAGGAACTCATATTGCCCCTTGTTATGCCTACCGTCATTTATTACCAGGTGAATCTCTTGAGTCATATGCCCTTAGGGCTGCCGATGAATTGGAGCAGGCCATCTTGATGCAAGGCCCAGAAAATGTTGCGGCCTTTATTGCCGAGACGGTGGTTGGGGCAACCATGGGGGCGGTGACGGCTGAAAAGGGGTATTTCAAAAAAATTCGAGAAATCTGTGATCGTTATGGGGTGCTGCTTATCTTGGATGAGGTAATGTGTGGTATTGGGAGAACCGGGGCCATGCACGCCTGTGAACTCGAAGGTATCGCTCCTGATATGATCACAGTCGCAAAAGGATTGGGAGGGGGCTATCAGCCCATTGGGGCCGTTCTCATCTCACAATCTATTTGTGAAACGTTCTCTGGGGGCAGTGGGGCTTATAAAGGGGGGCATACTTATAATGGACATGCGCTGGCTTGTGCAGCCTCCCTTGCTGTGATTACGGCAATCCATCAACGAGACTTGCTTCAGAATGTAAACGAAATGGGAAACCTGCTTGAGCAAAAACTCAGGGCTCTCTTTGGGGATCATCCATTTGTTGGTGATATCCGGGGACGTGGCTTGTTTCGGGGGATTGAGCTCGTTGTAGACAAAGGGGCAAAGCTCCCATTTTCACCTTCTCTTGGGTTGTCAAATATCATCAAAAAGGAAGCTATGAGCCGTGGGCTTCTTTGTTACCCTGGTTATGGGGGGGCTGATGGGGCGAAAGGCGATCATATTCTGTTGGCACCTCCCTTTATCATCAATGAGGGCCAGCTTGATGAGCTTGTTGAAAAATTAGGAGAAACCCTTGAGGCGGCTTTTCAGAAATCCCATGCTTATATCGTGGCTGCTTAAATGGAGAATCTGCCTCCCGTAATTATTACCGTAGCCCCCAACGGTGCCCGCAGGACGAAAGCAGATCATCCAGCCCTGCCGATTGGTCCAGATGAATTGGCTGTTTGCGCTCAAGAGTGCATGGAAGCTGGTGCCTCGGTTATTCATCTTCATGTTCGCGATGATCAAGAGAGGCACTCCTTAGATGTGGGGCGCTATCAGGAGGCCATTGACGCCATCCGGTCCAGAGTTGGGGATGGCATGGTTATTCAGGTGACCACTGAATCCGTCGGCAAATATTCACCCAGCGAACAGATGGAGATGGTTCGAAAACTACAGCCAGAAGCTGTTTCCCTGGCCTTGCGTGAACTGGTTCCCCATGAAAATGATATTGCAATTTTCTCAAAATTCACAAAATGGCTTGATATGAAAGGCATCGCTTCCCAATTCATACTCTACGACATTGTGGATGTTGAATTTTTTGGCTCGCTGAAGGAGCGGGGGGTCATTCAGCGTCCCTTAGATTGGGTGCTTTTTGTCTTAGGAAAGTACCAAGGGGGATATGAAGGGAATATTAAAAATTTAGAACGTTTTCTCAAATCCTGGATGGCATTATCCTCTGAAAGGTCGTGGGGGATTTGTGCCTTTGGGGCTGAAGAAACTGATTGTGCTCTTGCTGCCGTTAGAAAAGGGGGGCATCCACGGATTGGATTTGAAAACAATCTTTGGCACTCTAAGGGAGCCCTGCTGAAAGACAATAGCGAGTCGGTTTTTGCCCTTTCAAATGCCTTGAAACGAGAAAATAGACGGGTCGCGGTTGCTCATGAGGCGAGAAAGGCTATGGGAATAGCCTAATATGGGTTGTAAGAGGAAAACAGGTTGCCGCAAAGAGATTTTTTAGGATAGGCTTTTGTTTCTCCTATTCAAAATAGCTTGAATAACAAGATAAAAAAACAAAGGTTTTACAAACTGCTCCATAATATGGAGACGCATATTCGGGGCGAGGGAATACTTAATCTATAACCAAAATGAAGGAGGCACGAGTGTCTATTAGCAAATATCTTTCAATAGCAACAGCGGTCACGGGGTTGGCTTTAGCAGGTTCAGCCGTCACATCAAATGATGCCCAAGCTGCACAAAAATTTATCACGATCGGCACCGGTGGTGTAACTGGCGTTTATTACCCGACTGGCGGTTCCATTTGCCGTCTTGTGAACAAAGGCCGCAAAATGCACGGCGTTCGCTGTTCAGTGGAAAGCACAGGTGGGTCTGTTTATAACATTAATACCATCCGGGCTGGTGAGCTGGATATGGGCGTTGCTCAATCTGATTGGCAGTATCATGCCTATAACGGCACTAGCAAATTTGCGGACAAAGGTCCTTTTAAAACTTTACGGGCGGTGTTCTCTGTTCACCCAGAGCCTTTCACCGTTGTCGCTCGTGCCGATTCAGGCATTAAAAACTTCATGGACCTTAAAGGCAAACGCGTAAATATCGGTAACCCAGGTTCCGGTCAACGGGGCACCATGGAAATTTTGATGAAAGCTTTAGGCTGGGACAAATCTACCTTTAAGCTAGCTTCTGAACTAAAATCATCTGAGCAATCAAAAGCTCTGTGTGATAACAAAGTTGATGCCATGGTCTTCACCGTTGGACACCCTAGTGGTTCTATCAAAGAAGCGACCACCACTTGTGATACAGTCTTAGTAACTGTTGATGGTCCTGCTGTTGATAAGCTTGTTGCAGATAACGATTTCTATCGTACAGCAACCATTCCTGGCGGCATGTATCGTGGGAACCCTAATGACACCAAAACATTCGGTGTCGGTGCAACATTTGTTTCTTCAACTGCTGCTGACCCTAAAACGGTTTACGCCGTTGTGAAATCTGTTTTCGAAAACTTCGATACCTTCAAGAAATTACATCCTGCATTTGGAGTCTTGAAGAAAGAAGAAATGGTCAAAGACGGTTTGTCTGCCCCGCTTCATGATGGTGCAGCCATGTACTACAAAGAAGTTGGTTTGATTAAATAAGCCAACTCTGATTGCTTTGGGGAGAGTGCAAGGGGTTGCTCTCTCCCTTTTGCCAAGAATTGAAGATCTTTTAAGCGGCTTTATCAAAAAGCAGTACATCTTCAGGGACTAAGTTTCATAAGCTAAACGAAGGGGAAGGCGTAATGGTTGATACGGACCAGAACGGTGCTGCCGTTAGCGGACAAGTTGAAGAAAATAAAGAACTGGACGATATGATCGCCGAAGCCGATACAGGGGGGCGACATCCGACAAACCAACTAGTTTATAAATTTCTTTTTTATACGGCCTTAGTTTGGTCGACTTTCCAACTTTATGTTTCTTCACCTCTGGTGCTTGAATTTACGCCTTGGATGCACGAAAGCGTGGTTAAGGAATTCCACCTCGCTTTTTCAATTTTCTTAGCTTATTTAAGTTTCCCCGCTCTCAAAAGTTCACCCCGTGACTTTATCCCTATCCAAGATTGGGTATGGGCGAGTATAGCGGCTCTAACTTGTTTATATTTAATTGTATTTAGTGACGCATTGGCTGATCGCCCTGGTGATCCAACGACCATGGATGTGGTTGTTGCGACGATTGGCATAATCATGTTGCTGGAAGCTACCAGACGCGCCCTCGGTCCACCATTGATGATCGTTGCTTGTGTCTTCTTGATCTATACTTTTGCCGGACCTTATATGCCCGACGTGATTGCTCACAAAGGGGCCTCTTTGAACAAAGGAGCCTCTCATTTCTGGCTTTATACTGAAGGTGTTTTCGGCGTTGCCATTGGTGTTTCAGCAACGATGGTCTTTCTTTTTGTCCTTTTTGGTTCTTTGTTAGAACAGGCCGGGGCGGGGAACTATTTCATACGCGTTGCCTTTGCCATGATGGGCCATCTGCGGGGCGGGCCTGCGAAAGCTGCGGTTGTTTCTTCCGCTCTCACCGGAATGATTTCTGGCTCTTCTATTGCCAACGTGGTGACCACTGGTACCTTCACTATCCCTTTGATGAAAAAAGTTGGCTTTAGTGCCGAGAAATCCGGCGCCGTTGAGGTCGCCTCCTCTACCAACGGGCAGCTTACACCTCCGATCATGGGGGCGGCGGCTTTCCTGATGGTGGAATATGTCAATATTCCTTATATCGACGTGATTAAGCACGCTTTCCTTCCGGCCATCATTTCCTACATAGCCCTTGTTTATATTGTTCATCTGGAAGCCATGAAGCTG
This sequence comes from uncultured Thalassospiraceae bacterium, assembly GCA_965368165.1. Lineage (GTDB taxonomy): Bacteria > Pseudomonadota > Alphaproteobacteria > Rhodospirillales > JAPHRK01 > JAPHRK01. The sequence goes on from CBDULT010000015.1 coordinate 103,579, forward strand.
AAAATGGAAGGCTTGCCTCGGGTCCATGTGATGGACGGCAAGGCCAAAATGATTGGTGTCTTAAGCGTGGTCATCATCATGAGTTCATTGGTATGGGTGCTGCCGCCTGTTGTGGAAATGATTAAAAGCGTTACAGGTGATGTTCAAGGATGGGCCTTCGCTGTTATTTTGGTTCTAGCTTATTTAGGTTTGCTGGCAATCTCCTCCCGGGTTCCGGACCTTCCCCACGACGATATGATGGTCTTGCCTGAGGTTGGGCCCACGGTAAAAGCAGGTTTCCACTATCTCCTGCCTGTTTTGGTCTTGGTTTGGTTGCTCACCGTTGAGCGGCTTTCTCCCGGTTTGTCAGCTTTTTGGGGGGCCATTTTTATGGTCTTCATCATAGTGACCCAGAAGCCTTTAATGGCACTTTTCCGGGGCAATACGGGTGAAGAAATGCAGAAGATTAAAGAAGGTCTTCTTGACCTTGAAATGGGCATGGTTGCTGGGGCGCGAAACATGATTGGCATTGGCGTTGCCACTGCCGCCGCTGGCATTATTGTTGGCACCATTACCCTGACCGGGATTGGTCAGGTGATGGTTGAGTTTGTCGAACTCATCTCCGGCGGTAACCTGATCCTCATTCTCCTTTTCACCGCGATGATCAGCCTGGTCTTGGGAATGGGTTTGCCGACTACGGCTAACTATATTGTGGTTTCCAGTCTGATGGCGCCAGTTATTGTCACCTTGGGGGCGCAGGCTGGACTGATTGTTCCTTTGATTGCGGCCCATCTATTTGTCTTTTACTTTGGGATTTTAGCCGATGATACGCCCCCGGTAGGATTGGCGGCCTTTGCCGCTGCTGCGATTTCAAAAGGCGACCCGATCAAAACGGGTATCCAGGGCTTCACCTATGATATCCGTACGGCCATTCTTCCCTTCATGTTTATTTTCAATACGGAACTATTGATGATCGGCATCACAGGGCCTATCCATTTGGTTCTGACGATAGTTATTGCCATTACGGGAATGTTGATTTTTGCCGCAGCGACCCAAGGGTTCTTTATCGCCAAAAGCAAAATTTGGGAATCCCTTGCTTTGCTCTTGGTTGCTTTCACCCTTTTCCGTCCGGGCTATTGGATGGATCAAGTCTATCCTCCATTAATAGAAAAACCGGGAAGTGAACTTTTTGTGATGGCGGAAGCCATAGGAGAAGGGGATCAGCTTAAAATTAGAATCAAAGGGGAAGACCTGAATGGCAATGCCGTGGACAAGGTTGTATCTTTGACCATGGGTGCCCCAGGAACAGGTGCTGAGCGGGTAGCTAACCTTGGTATCGAGTTGCGCAGTGATGAGGAGAAAGCCATTGTCGATAATGTTGGCTTTGATAGTCCCGCTGCAAAAGCAGGTATCGACTTTGATTTTGAGATTACCAATATTCTTGCCAAGGCGGATCGCCCTGCAAAGCAATTGCTTTACATTCCGGCACTTATTCTCCTTGGTTTTATCATCATGATTCAACGAGGCCGTCGTCGGGACGAACTCGCTGAACAAGCTGCTTAAGGGAGGGTGAAAAATGTTTAAAGATATTCTTCTCGCCATAGATCTTGATGATCAAAACGCATGGGAGAAATCCCTCCCTATTGCCATTCAACAATGCCGGGCCTCAAATGCAAACCTTCATATCCTCACTGTCGTGCCTGATTTTGGCATGTCGGTGGTTGGGCAGTTCTTCCCTGATAATTACACAGAGGAAATGGCTGCAAAGCTTTTAAAACACATCAAAGCTTTTGAAGATGAGCATGTACCTGACGATGTTAAATCTCGCTGTATTGTTGGGGAAGGTACAGTTTATGAAACGATCTTGAAAGTTGCCAAAGACATAAAGGCTGATCTGATCGTCATTTCTGCTCATCGCCCAGACCTTAAAGATTACCTTCTTGGTCCGAATGCAGCGCGGGTTGTTCGCCATGCGGAAGCCTGCGTCATGGTTGTGCGGGCATAGCATAGCGGGGCTTGAACGGGGGGAGTTGGTCGCTTATTCAAGCTTCCAGATGCATGCGCCTGAAAAAAACACTTTAAATTAAAGAGAGTATTCCCTAGATTGAATATACACTTTAGTATGTATACGGTATTTAGCTAATTTCTGCCCCGAACATTCTTGCTGAAGTTGATGTGTTAAAAAGAAAAAAACTCTATGGAGTGAAGTAATGCAAGAAAAAAACCATTTAACTGGTGTTGAGCAATTTTTTGAGAAAAATGAAATTATTGTTAGTAAAACCGATCCAAAAGGGAAGTTGACCTACACCAATGATATCTTCTTAAAAATTGCAGGGTATACTGAGCGGGAATGTCTTGGCCAGCCTCACAATATGATCCGGCACCCTGAAATGCCCCGCTGTGTTTTTAAGCTTCTGTGGGACACGATACAAAGTAAGAAAGAGCTTTTTGCTTACGTTCTTAATCGGTGCAAAAATGGGGATCACTATTGGGTGCTAGCCCATGTAACCCCAAGTTTTGATGCCAGTGGAAATATCCTTGGCTATCACTCAAACCGCCGCGTACCTAATCGTCAGGTGCTCGATAGCACGATCATTCCTTTATATAAATCTTTGCTTGCTGAAGAGAATAAACATTCAGACAGGAAAACTGGATTGGATGCATCTTATAAAATGCTGATAGACATGTTAAGTGATAAGGGCGTTGAATATGATGAGTTTATCGCGGGCAATATTTAAAACCCTGATGGGCATTGAACGTTAAGAATAAAAAGGAAAAAAATTATGTTTGGATTTGGTGGCGGCTCCGATGCCGAAGCAATTAGCAAGGCCTTAAAAGTATGCAAGGCTGTTGCAGATGGAGATTTTGAAGCCCGGATTATCGACATTACCGAGCAAGGCGAAGTCGGGGAACTTCTCCGTACAATTAACTTATTAATTGATCGAACAGATGCCTATGTTCGAGAATCAACAGCTTGCCTTGAGTATGTCAGTAAGAACCAATATTTCCGGCGTATTTTAGAGCCCGGCATGACAGGGAGCTTTTTAAACGCAGCCCGCACCATTAATAGTGCGACAGATTCAATGGCGAAGAAAGTCGAAGACTTCTCTGTTGTTGCTGACAATATGGGTGAGATGGTTCGGGCTGTTGCCGCTGTTTCGACAGAACTTGAAGCCACATCCAAAGGCATGCAGGGGACGGCTAATTCAACATCTGAACAGTCCACCACTGTGGCAGCCGCCGCTGAAGAAGCTTCTGCTAATGTGCAAACAGTTGCCTCGGCGACGGAAGAGCTTTCAGCCTCCGTTTCTGAGATCAGACGGCAGGTAGAACAATCTTCAGAAATTACTGAAGGAGCTGTTCAGGAAGCGGAAAGAAGCAACGAACAAGTTCAGGGCCTTGCCGAAGCTGCGCAAAAAGTGGGTGATGTTGTTGCTTTGATTTCAGATATCGCCGAACAGACCAATCTGCTGGCCCTCAATGCCACTATTGAAGCCGCCCGTGCAGGAGATGCGGGTAAAGGGTTTGCGGTTGTGGCCAGTGAAGTTAAAAACCTTGCTAACCAAACAGCCAAGGCAACCGAAGAGATCGGCACACAGATTGGTGCTATTCAGAACGCAACCAATGACGCCGTTCATGCGATTAAAGGGATCATTGGCACCATCACTCAAATTAACGAGATTTCGACCTCTATTACGGTTTCTGTTGAAGAGCAAAATGCGGCAACTCAGGAAATCGCTCAAAATGTCGAGCAGGCCTCAGAGGGAACGCGGGACGTGTCTGAAAACATTGCTCTCGTCAACCAAGGGGCTGCTGAAACGGGACAATCAGCCAATGAAGTCTTGGATGCAGCCTCTGAGCTTTCAAGACAAAGCGAATCACTTGGTCAAGAAATGAACAGCTTCCTTGCCGAACTTAACCGGAAAGGGTGATGCGCCAACGTTTGCAGGGGCAACCTTTCATAATTTGTGAATCTCAAAACTTCCGCTGACTGCAATTTTTATAATGAAGTCTAAAAGAGAATTAATATTTTTTGCGGAGTGGCGAAACTTGGTGGTTCGCTCGAGAAGGAATGGCGGTGGTGGCAGTCTGCCGCGAACTCGTCTCTGTTTTCCCTGTTTTTCAGGGAAAATACAGGGAAAATTTTAAAAACTGCCCTTCTTTGGTGTCCTTCAACGGTCCTAACCCCAGTGACACTCTGCCTTTTTGCTTAGGCCGGCATAAAAAATAACAGGGAATTTTTGATTAGTTATCAGGGAAAGTAAGGGCATGATTGACGAGATATCTCACTCGTTCCTGCCAATTCTCCGCCATCTCCATTGGCCGATATTCTAGTCTCAGTTTTTCTGGATTCCTCAGCCTAACCCAGAAATAGGAGGTCGTTTCAGGATCAAGGTATGAACCATTACCCTCCGGCCCAAGGACTTTCTGAAAACGGTCAAGAAGCGACCAGTATTCATGCTGATCTTCTATGTGATGGGGAAACCAACTGACCCGTTTCACGCTTCCGCTGGCGTCCAATTCTCCGTTTGCCTCTGCAAACAGCGTTAACGTCGTGCAATCTTCGGCCGCCCGAACTCCGTTGAGGGTAAGCGGCTCACTCCTTCGACTTCGTGTTTCTTGAGATTCATATCAGCGGAAAGAATGGCGTCGGGTTTGTTGTCTAGGAGCAGCAATTTTTTAACGTAATGGGCATTCTTCAGGGTTGTAGAAATACCGAGAGCCCCACTTCCTGCACACAACTCGATCAACTGCATATTTGTGGTTATTCGGTGGAGATATGAATAAACAATTTCTGGGATGAACAAAGAGGAGGTTCGCGGAGCAAAAGTTTCACCAACTACGTGAAAGGTGTGTCCGCCCCATTCGACTAGTTGCGAGTTTACTATTTCAGACAAAACTCACCTAACCTGCTGTTCGCCAAAGACCAATACTCAAACCACGGCCCCGACATCAGCCATCCGGTTGAATCAAACCTTTATTTTCAATTATTTTTGTATCTTTTCACAACTTTTGGTGAATTTCAAAAATATAGTACTCTTAAGATAAAAAGCATTTGCATATACATGCCCACCAATCAATCCCAAAAGTGTTGTGTACGATATTACGCAAAAATGGCGTTGATATCTCGAGAGAAGAGCTTTTTAAGGAGGCGTGGGGTTGTCCCATGCCTAAGGTGGCGGTCGACTATGGCATTTCAGACGTAGGGCTCATAAAACTTGTGACAAGCACCGCATTCCTATCCCAGGTCGAGGCTATTGGGTGAAGAAAGCGGCAGGGATGAAAGTTAAAAAAGCTCGAGAGGAGGCCAAGAAAACCGCACCTAAGCCTGTTCACATGTCTGTTCAAAAAAGTTGCTTGAAGCTGGGAAAAAGCGGCTTTTTGGTAAAACTTCTAGGCTCACTATCTATTATAGTAATTTAGTTTAATAATTTCTTTCCATGCTTTATACTTAGGCATGACC
>CBDULT010000016.1:0-104266 GCA_965368165.1 uncultured Thalassospiraceae bacterium
TGACGTTATAATCAACAACCCGCTTAACAGCCACTAAGACTTTCATAGATTCTCACAACATCGTTATTGGGTATATTCTCACAATGATTTCTAACCTTTAAGGTTAAAAATCGGCATTCAAATGTTTATTTCGCAATCGCACAATAATAGGGGACGAATAGTCTGTCAACGCGCCAGGAGCGTGATTTGAAATTGAACTCAACGCTCGCCGCCAGGACGCCAGAGAACGTCTGCTTTGCCTTGATCGTTTAAGTGGCGACCGAGAACAAAAAGATGGTCAGATAGGCGGTTGATATACTGCACGGCAAGAGGGTTTATCTCTTCAACCGCAGCCAGTTCAACAATTAACCGTTCAGCTCTTCTGGATACGGTTCTACCAAGGTGAAGGTGGGCCGCAACAGCCGTGCCACCCGGAAGGATAAAAGAGGTTAAGGGGGCAAGGTCTGCATTTAGGATATCAATTTCGGATTCCAGCCTTTGGACCTGGCTTTCGGTTATTCGTAGGGCTCCTTCGGCCTTGCGTCCGTCTTCTGGGGTGCAGAGGTCGGCCCCAAGATCGAAAAGATCATTTTGGATGCGACTCAGCATGGCATCTTCGGCTTCAAGATTTTGTGTTTGAAGTCTCGCGAGACCAATGATGGCATTGGTCTCATCAACAGTGCCGTAAGCAGCAACCCTGAGATCATTTTTAGGGACGCGGCGACCATCCCCGAGGGACGTTTCCCCTTTGTCGCCACCCTTGGTATAAATCTTTGTCAGGGTTACCATTTTTTTATTGTCCTCTACTCAAATCATCCCACGGTCATGACGAAGAATATGAAAACTTTAATTACGCCTAGTCAGCAGACCCCGGGCAATAACGTGAGCCTGAATTTCAGCCGCTCCCTCAAAGATATTGAGGATACGAGCATCGACGAGGACACGAGAGACCGGATATTCAACAGCATAGCCATTGCCGCCGTGAATTTGAAGGGCATTATCGGCATTTGACCAAGCCACACGAGCGGCAAGAAGTTTCGCCATCCCGGCTTCAATATCACAACGAATGTCTTCGTCTTTTTCCCAGCCTGCAAAGTAGGTGAGCTGGCGGGCGATCATGGTCTCGACAACCATCCAAGCAATTTTCCCATATACCCGTGGGAATTCCAGAATAGGTTTGCCAAATTGGATGCGGTCTTTGGCGTAACGTAAACCAAGCTCAAGTGCATTTTGGGCGACGCCTGTTGCACGGGCCGCCGTTTGAATACGGGCTGATTCGAAAGTTTCCATCAACTGTTTAAAGCCTTGGCCTTCTTCACCGCCAAGCAATTGGCCTTCAGGAACCTCGAACTCGTCAAATGCCAATTCATATTCTTTCATGCCCCGATAGCCGAGAACCTTGATTTCGCCGCCTGTCATGCCGTCAGCGGGGAAGGGGTCTTCCTCGGTGCCGCGCGGCTTCTCAGCCAAAAGCATGGAAAGGCCTTTATAGCCTTTCTCATCTGGGTTGGTCCGGGTGAGAAGGGTCATCAGGTCGGTACGAGCTGCGTGTGTAATCCAGGTTTTATTGCCAGTGACTTTATAAGAACCATCGGATTTTACGGCACGGGTGCGGAGGCTTGCCAGATCAGAACCGGTGTTTGGTTCGGTAAACACTGCCGTGGGTAAAATTTCGGCTGAGGCAATCTTAGGCAGGTATTTCTGTTTTTGCTCTTCTGTGCCGCCCAAGCGAATCAATTCAGCAGCGATTTCAGAGCGGGTGCCAAGGGAGCCAACGCCGATATACCCTCGTGAGAGTTCTTCGGTCACCACGCACATGGCGGTTTTACCCATGCCAAGCCCGCCGTATTCCTCAGGAATGGTAAGGCCAAACACGCCCATCTCGCCCATTTGCTCAAGAATTTCCATGGGGATGAGGACATCGTCGTCATGCCAGCTTGGGGCATTGGGAGAAATTTGTTCGTCGGTAAAGCGACGGAACTGCTCGCGAACCATGTCGAGGGTTTCATCAAGACCAAGAGCTCCGAAGTCCCCCGTATCTAAGCCATCAACGACCAATTCAGAAATGCGCTTGCGAACGGCGTCTGTATTGCCGCTTTCTTTTAGAATCTTAACGGCGTCCGTATGGAAAGCGTGAGTTTCTTTGCTGCCAACACCCATGTCTGATGGGCGGATGATTTCGACCTGACTTAACGGAATACCGCCCGTAAGTTGGGTGAGGTATTCACCGAATGCACATTGAACAATCAATTGCTCGAGTTCGCCAAACTTTCCTTCATCGGTCAGGCTAACGCCCCACTTGTGCATCTGGCGGAGACCTTCCACGTAGGTCGACATCCAGGAAAAACCGTGGGCAGCATATTGTTCAGCGTTCAGCAGCTCACCGTTGACTTTACCGTCTTTCATAACTTTTGCGGCAACACCGTGGCGGGCGGCGGCAAGGAGTTCTTCGGAGGCGGTAACGGCTTCGGCGCAGTTGCCGAGCAGATTGTCAATGAGGGGGGATTCGGCGGTCATAAATAGGGTCTCCTAAAAGTAAAGACGGGACCGGGAAAACCCGGCCCGCCCTTCATTTTTTTAGACTCAAGTGAGTTAGAGTCTTATACGTCAGTAAAATCTTCAATGGTGCGATGGCCTTGCTCACGCGCCTGGACTAAAACAGCCATGTTGCCGGGCTTGTGACGGTTGTCCAGCATGACTTGGTGAGCTTCCGGGATATCTTTCCAGCTATAGCATTCAGACATACAGGGCTCAATGCGGCGTTCAATCATCAATTGGTTGGCTTGAGAGGCTTGTTTGAGGTTGGCAAAGTGACTTCCTTGAATACGTTTTTGACGCATCCAGAGGAAGCGAGCGTCCATGGTGAGGTTGTAGCCAGTTGTACCAGCACAAATGACAACCATGCCACCGCGTTTCACAACGTTACAAGAGACAGGGAAGGTGGACTCACCGGGGTGCTCGAACACGAAGTCCACATCGTTGCCTTTGCCTGTGATATCCCAAATGGCTTTGCCGAACTTACGGGTTTCGCCCATATACTCTTTAAAGCCTTCACCGTTGACCTCTGGGAGTTGGCCCCAGCAGTTGAAATCTTTCCGGTTAAGAACGCCTTTGGCTCCCATACTCATGACGAAATCGCGCTTGGATTCGTCGGAGATCACGCCAATGGCATTGGCACCAGCAGTAGCGCAAAGTTGAACGGCAAAGGAGCCGAGGCCACCGGAAGCCCCCCAAACCAGAACGTTGTGGCCTGGACGCAGAATATGTGGACGGTGACCGAACAGCATCCGGTAGGCAGTGGCGAGCGTCAGGGTATAACATGCACTCTCTTCCCAAGTTAGGTGCTTGGGACGATGCATGACCTGTTGGGCCTGAACGTTGGTGAACTGAGCGAATGACCCATCGGGGGTTTCGTAACCCCAAATCCGTTGGCTGGTGGAGAACATGGGGTCGCCACCGTTGCACTCTTCGTCGTCGCCGTCATCTTGGTTGCAGTGAACGACAACTTCGTCGCCAATTTTCCAGCGGGTAACCTTGGAGCCGACGGCGTAGATAATTCCGGAAGCATCGGAACCTGCGATGTGGTATTCGGCTTTATGTACGTCGAAGGGAGAAATAGGGGTGCCAAGGCCAGCCCAAACGCCATTATAGTTAACGCCAGCAGCCATCACCATGACAAGAACTTCGTGGGAATCCAACTCGGGGACATCTACCACTTCCTCTTTCATAGCATCCTGAGGTTTCCCGTGACGTTCGCGACGAATCGCCCAGGCATACATTTTTTTAGGAACGTGCCCGAGGGGGGGAATTTCACCGATCTCGTAAAGGTCTTTTTTCTCTTGCTGCATAGTTCTCTCAAAATTGGTTTGTGCTTGCGCTTACCCATGTGTATCGCTAGGCATATATTAATTGTAAAGACTTGTAAGCGGGAATCAATTGCATCTGGCGTGATATTGCAAGAGCAATTGTCACCAAAGTGAATAATTCCTTCTTTATAACTGCTTTGACAACAGGACTTAGTGACAGTTTTGTTGCAAAGCAGCATAGGCATCTATAATATTCGTTCGTATCTGTCAAAATATTTATAACCTTGTTTCAATAGGTTATTAGGAATTTCGGAAGCTATCATGACTACAAGCCCTTCAAAAACCACGAAAAACGCTGCACCGCAACCAGATCGGCCGTGGCTTTTTAGAACTTATTCAGGTCACTCCTCTGCCGAGGCCAGCAACGCCTTATACAGGAAAAACCTTGATCGGGGACAAACAGGGCTTTCTGTGGCTTTTGATCTGCCGACTCAAACCGGGTACGATTCTGATCATATTTTGGCCCGAGGCGAAGTTGGTAAAGTGGGCGTTCCTATCAGTCATATTGGCGATATGGAAGCCTTGTTCAAGGATATTCCCCTTGGCAAAATGAACACTTCCATGACCATTAATGCGCCGGCAGCATGGTTGCTTTCCCTCTATATCGCAACGGCTGAGCGCCAAGGTGTCCCCCGCGACCAATTGAGTGGTACGACGCAAAACGATATCATTAAAGAATACCTTTCCCGAGGAACCCATATCTTTCCGCCAGCACCAAGCATGCGTTTGATTAGAGATGTCGTGACATTCTGTTACCAAGAAGTGCCCAAGTGGAATCCGATGAATGTTTGTTCCTACCACCTTCAGGAAGCCGGTGCGACACCGGTTCAGGAACTTTCCTATGCCTTAGCAACAGCAATTGCCGTTCTCGATTCTGTCAAAGAATCGGGAATCGTTTCCGATGAAGATTTTGGTCGGGTCGTCGGGCGTATTAGCTTCTTCGTCAATGCTGGAATTAAATTCGTCACCGAACTTTGTAAGATGCGAGCCTTTACCGAACTTTGGGATGAGATTGCCCAAGAACGTTATGGGGTCACAGAAGAAAAATATCGTCGTTTCCGTTATGGGGTGCAAGTTAACTCACTCGGGCTTACTGAGCAGCAACCGGAGAATAACGTTTACCGTATTCTTCTTGAGATGCTGGCTGTGGTTCTTTCAAAAAATGCCCGCGCCCGCGCAGTGCAGCTTCCGGCTTGGAATGAGGCCCTTGGTTTGCCGCGCCCTTGGGACCAGCAATGGAGTCTGAGGCTCCAACAGATCGTCGCCTACGAAACCGATCTTTTGCAATATGGTGATCTTTTTGATGGCTCTGAAGTCGTTACCGAGAAGGTTGAAGCCCTGAAAGCGGAAGCTCGGAATGAGTTGAAGAAAATAGAAGAGCTTGGGGGCGCAATTGCCGCTGTTGAGTCTGGCTATATGAAGAGCGCACTTGTTTCATCCCATGCGGAACGGATTTCATCTATTGAAAACGGTGAATTGACCGTGGTGGGTGTGAATAAATTTGAAGGCGGTGAAGAGTCTCCCCTTACGGGCGGTACCGATTCGATCCTGGTTGTCGATGCTGCGGCTGAAACGGAACAGGTTAAGAAGCTTCATCAATGGCGAGAGCAAAGAGATAGCGCCGCTGCTGAGGAAGCTTTGCGGGTCTTTAGAGCGGCGGCTGAATCCGGTGAAAATGTGATGGAAAGCTCCATCAAATGTGCTCATGCAGGGGTTACCACAGGTGAATGGTCCCAAGCCTTAAGGGATGTTTTCGGTGAATACCGAGCACCAACGGGGTTAAGCGCAGCGGCTTCTGGGGAAGGCGAACGTTTAGAGGCTGTACGTTCTAAGGTTGATGATGTTGCCAAAAAAATCGGCCACCCCTTAAAAATGTTGGTTGGCAAGCCAGGACTTGATGGTCATTCAAATGGGGCAGAGCAAGTTGCCGTGCGTGCTCGCGACGCTGGTTTTGAGGTTGTTTACCAAGGTATCCGCCTTACCCCTGAACAAATCGCCAATGCTGCTCTTGAAGAAGCTGTAGACGTGGTTGGCCTCTCTATTCTTTCTGGCTCCCATATGCCCTTGGTGACAGACGTTGTTGATCGCATGAAAGAACTCGGAGTAGGAGATATCCCCGTCATCGTTGGAGGGATCATCCCTCCTGAAGATGCAACAGCCCTAAAGGCAAAAGGGGTTGCGGGCGTTTATACCCCTCGTGATTATGACATCACGGCAATTATGGCTGAAGTGGCTAATATTGTGGAGAAAAAGGCAGTCTAACTGCCTTTTTAAATGCAAGTAGTTTTCTAAAGAACAGGGGCACGACTGAATGGTCGCTTACAAGGAAGCGTCAAAAATTAAACCACCCGTGGCAGAAGGTAAGTTTGTAGTGACCCCTTAAGGCATCAGACCGGCTGTTTTAGAAACGGGCTTGTCGTCGGTGGAAGCCCCCGGATGGTAGACCGCTATTGGGTCGTCGTTCCCTCCTGGTGGCGTCGGTGTTAGAATTGGCTTCATGGTCTTAATCAGATATTTGACCACACCATTTTGAACCTTGCCTTGGATCGGAGACCAAGTGACGAAGACGCCACCTCTACCTTCATAAGCATCAATTTCATTATCGTTGGACATTTGGCTTATCGTGTCTGAGATATTGCCTGTTGCTTTTACAGATAGCCAACCAGGTTTAACCCCTCCATGCCAAACAACAACAACCCCGCCGTTTTTCATGCTAGCCAGCGAAGTGTCAACGTAGCCCAACCGATAAAACCCGCCTTTAGGAGACCTGACCCATTTAGGGTCTTGGACACCTTTAAACTTTGGCTGGGCGCTTTTACCCGTTAAGAAATCAAAAAAACCCATTTCGAGCGTTACCGACTTTATAAGAAAGATGAATCTAAAATTAGCACAGCATTAACATACAGCAATACATGCGCACCCCATAGATTAAACTATCATGAATAATTTAAAAGTTGATTAAATTCAAATAGAGTTTTTGCTAAGCAACCACGATGATATGGTTACATATTATCGCAAAGGCGGGTTATGAGTTCTAATAGCTTGGCCTTGTCTTGAGAGCCAAGAATATCAGAAATTCTATTGTCCTGCCGCTCTACAAGCGGTTCGATTTCTGCCATGACCTTTTCACCATCCTCGGTGAGCATTAAAGCATAGGAACGTCGGTCACTAGGCGAGGGGCGTCTCTCAACAAAATTGGCCTTCTGTAATTTATCAATCACCGCAACCATGGTTGACCTCTCGATACCAATGGCCCTTGCCAGGGCTGATTGGGTGAGGCCAGGGTTTCGACCTATAAGGGTTAAAACGCCGTATTGTCCTGGGGTAACATAACGTTCTGCCAAGGTTTTCTGAAAGTCGCTGAAAACCACAAACTGTGCCCGCCGGAGTTGGTAACCTATGAGATCAGGTAAGACACCCTGATCTAAAGGAATGTCTTTTGTCGAGGGTTTAGATTTTTTTTGTCGCGGCGCCATGGATACTTCGGGTCTCTAATTGTTAGGTAGGAGAACTAATTCTAAACCATAAGGGGCTGAGGTGTTTTAGTCCAGAGGATAAACCTACTTTGCATCTAGAAGGGGTTTCCATTCACTCGCTTGGTTGGTGAGTTTTGCTTCCACAGAGGGTTGCAAGTTTTCGGCTATGGCTCGTTTGAGACTTTCAGCTTTCACCTGTGTGTCTTCGTTGCCGTATCCGATTGCTAGGCTTGCCCAAAGGTAGGCTGAGTTTTGGTCTTGTTGAATGCCTTTGCCCGCTTGGTAGGCTTGGGACAGGTTGAGCATTGCTTCACCGTTGCCGCGAGTCGCTGCTTTAAGGAAATGTTGGGCTGCCTGTACGGCATTTTGAGGGACCCCTTGCCCCTTTAAATAGAGAACCCCTAAATGGTTCAAAGCTCCGCCATGGTTGCGCGCGGCAGCTTGTTGGAGAAGATTGATCCCCTTGTTGAAATCGGCAGGGGTGCCTTGTCCATTTATGGTCATGTATGCCCAAAAATAGAGCGCATCCAGATGACCGTCTCTTGCAGCAGAAGCAAAAAACTCTAGCGATTTTCGGTAATCTTGTTGGATGCCATTCCCGGCATAAACCATGGTCCCTAGTTGATAGCTGGCTTCCCTATGCCCTTGGCTTGCTGCATGGGCAAAGAGGTTGGCTGCATAGGAAGGATTAAACTCAACCCCCAGCCCTCTGGCATACATAGTCGCCAGGTTATATTGGGCTTCGGGGTAGCCTGATTGGGCGTCAGGGACCAGATGCTGTAAAGCGACATCATAGTTGCCTTGATGTAAGGCCGCGATTCCTATTGAGACTTCTGCTCTCGTTGGGAAACTTAAAAAAACTGTAATAAGAAAAACTGTGAATGCACGAATCATAATCTGACAACCCCCTAGAGCGTATCTTACGTGTTTAATCCCATTTGGTCAGTAGCTATTTGCTTAAGGAGAAAACGTTGGATTTTGTGGGTTGCTGTTCTAGGCAGTTGGTCTAAATAGAAAAACCGTCTTGGGCATTTATAGATTGAAAGGTTTTCCTTTAAGGTTTCTTGTACGTCTTGTTCTAGCTTCTCCCGGTCAACCTTTGGGTCATGGGGGGCTAAGAAGAGAGCAAGACGAATAAGGCCCTCCGTATTAGGGATGCCGACAACAGCAGCATCGTCGAGGGCGGGGTTTAGCATAACGATATTTTCAATTTCAGTTGGGCTTACCCACTGACCGGAAATTTTAAGCATATCGTCATTTCGGCCTTGATGGCGGTAATTCCCCGCAGCATCTTTAAGGAACATATCGCCTGTATTGTACCAACCTCCTTCAAAGGTAACGGCAGATTTATCTTCCAGATTCCAATATTTAGAAGCAAGGCTCTCAAGTTTAACCCACAGGGCCCCCGGAATTCCTGGCTCTGTTATTTCCATGTCATTATCTGCAATAAGTTTTACGTCTGTCCCCGGTGTGGGTTTGCCACATGCTCCAGGGGCAAAATCACCTGGAGTATTAGCAAGGAATAACCGGATTGTTTCCGTGGAGCCGATACCTTCAAGTATAGGATGCCCCGTCTTTTTGAGCCATTGACCAAAGACATGCACGGGCAGTGATTCACCCGCAGCAACATACCATTTGATATCTTTAAAAATTTGCTTAGTCGCGCAGTTATCTCGCAACAGCATGCTGTAAAAAGTGGGGACGCTAAGCATCACAGTAGGGTGGAATTTTTCCACCATTTCGGTAATGTTTTCAGATGAGGACCATCCGTCGTACAAGATAGTTGCCGCCCCTTGTTGAAGGGCTGAAAAAAAACAGTGTCCTAATGGAAAAGCAAAGAAGAGCTTTGAGGAACAAAAAATCCGATCTCCTGGACCCACACCAAGAGTCTTGCTCATAAAAAAATCTTCAGACAGAAGGGTTGAAATAGGGTGAACAACGGCTTTTGGCTGACCTGTTGTCCCCGATGAATAAACCCAGAATGCCATATCATCAGGCTTCATGTGGACAGGCTCAAAGGTTTCCCTGGCCCCTTCCATAAAGGTTTCTATGGGATGGCAGTTCTCGGCCTCTCCATCAACCATGATGACTTGAGGGGTTTTTTCTATTTTTTCTAAAGAAGAGAGGTACACTTGAAGGAATTGCGTCTCGGTGAGGAGGAGACGGCTGTCGCTATCGGCAATTTTAAAAGCAAGATCATCGGGAGCCGAACGCATATTGATTGCCACAGGCACCCCCCCGGCTTTCATGATGCCTAAATATGTATAGATGAAGGCTGGGCGATCTGAAATCATCAGGATTACCCGTTCCTGATGCTTAAGGCCATTGGTCACGAGAGCATTGGCGAAACGGCTGGAAAGCCGATCAAGCTCACCAAAGGTGAGGCTTCTTTTGGTGCTGATAATGGCGAGGTCGTTCTCCTGCCCTCTTTTCAACGGAGGAGAGAGAATCGCCAAGGCACCATTTATAGATTTAGTTTTGCGTCTCCTGAACATTAGAGCCACTTTGTTCCTCATATAAGCGTGACGTCATTTTTATATAATTAATTGAGTCAATGGTGGGAAGTGGATTTAAAAATGTCAAGGATTGCTCAAGCTGAAAGAAAAAAAGAACCCGCCTCAGGTTCTAACCTAAGACGGGTTATGTAATTTTAGTAAGATTTAGATGGACTATGCAGCCATCGGGTGGTCGCTGTTGTGACGTTCTTTCTCTTCTGCACTTGCCTTTAAGAGGCTTAGCAGGGGGTAAACAGACGTGATGTTTTCGGAGGTGTTTCTTAGGGTCGGTTTGCGATTAACTGCTCCTTTGATGGCCATGGGAATTTCCCAACGGCTAACACCAATGTCTTTTAACAGGCGGTCATCAAGGCTCAGCAGTTCTTGATTCAACCGAATGTGGCGGTCGAAGGCTTTGATGGGTTTGATGA
This sequence comes from uncultured Thalassospiraceae bacterium, assembly GCA_965368165.1. Classification (GTDB taxonomy): domain Bacteria; phylum Pseudomonadota; class Alphaproteobacteria; order Rhodospirillales; family JAPHRK01; genus JAPHRK01. The sequence continues at coordinate 10,248 of CBDULT010000016.1, forward strand.
AGACAAAGTTCAGAACCTTGCCAACCACTTTAGACAAACCAAAAATTAGCTCGGCTGTATATTCAACACGCTCTAACCGAGCCATTTCGATAATGGTTTCAGAATCTAGTTTGGTAAACTTGTTGTCATTGCTAATCATTTTATTTCCAGTTTGCAAAAATCTTGCCGTGTTAAGGCGTTACCCATGGAAATAGAATGTTTCAAAAGAAAGAAAAAGTGTTAATGCTGCAGTGCAGTGTTGATGGTTTTGCATAGCTATTGAGTGAACCACCCCCCGCACCTATATTGTATTTTTAAAATTTATCCCGTTAGGCCAGCGAAAAAATGACAGATTTAACCTCCCACACAGACAAACTTTTGGCCTTACGAAATAAGCTTGAAGTTGAGGGGCTTGATGGTTTCTTGGTCCCTTTAACCGATGAGTACCAAGGGGAGTATGTTCCTGAATATGCTCAGCGATTGGCATGGATTACGGGTTTTACAGGGTCTGCGGGCCTTGCCATCATCTTGAAGGACAAAGCGGTGGTTTTTGTCGATGGGCGTTACACCCTGCAAGTTGCCAATGAAGTCGACGCTGCGCTTTTTGAATTTAATTCTCTAGTCCTTGATGAGGAAGGTCGGTGGCCGCCTGCGGTATGGTTAGAAGAAAATTTAAAACTTTCAGGGAGGTTAGGGTTTGATCCTTGGCTTCATACCGAGGATGAAGTTCAACGCTTTGAGAGGGTATGCAAAGGTCTCGAAGGGGCGTTTGTTTCCGTTCAAAAAAACCTTATTGATGAGGTTTGGCTGGACCAACCTGATCGCCCTTTGTCGCCTGTGGCTGTCTATCCAGAAAAATTTGCTGGCCTTAGCTCCGCACAAAAACGGGCAGAGGTTGCCACGGAGTTGGTTGAGAAAAATATAGATGCGGCTGTTTTGACAGGGCCGGACTCCCTTGCCTGGTTGCTAAATATCCGAGGAGGGGATGTTCCCTTCACCCCCCTTCCCCTTGGATTTGCTATTGTTCACAAGACCGGAAAAGTTGACCTCTTTATGGAGGGGCGAAAGATCGGAGAGGATGTGATTGCTCACCTTGGGGCTGATATCGCATTGTGGCAGCCTGAAAAGTTGGGAGAGGTTATCGATAAACTGTGTGAGGGTCCTTCAAAGATAAGTATTTCAAAAACAACAACCCCTTACTGGGTAGGTGCTCGTATCAAATCTAACGGGGGGGGGATTGTTTATGGAGATGACCCTTGCACCCGTCCCAAGGCTTGTAAGAATGAAACCGAAATTTCTGGCATAAAGGCCGCTCATGTCAGGGATGGTGTCGCGATGGTGCGTTTTCTCTCTTGGTTAGAAGAGGCAACTAAAACAAAAGAAATAGATGAAATTGCTGCGGCGGATAAACTCGAAGAATTCCGTTGCCAAAATGACCATTTTCAAGGGCTGAGTTTTCCTACTATTTCAGGGGCCGGGGCCAATGGAGCCATCGTTCATTACAGAGTTGATGCACGTTCCAATAGCCCGTTAAAGAAGGGAAGCCTTTATCTGGTCGACTCTGGAGGGCAATACCTGGATGGAACGACCGACATTACCCGGACCATCGCAATTGGGACTCCAACCTCAGAAATGAAAGATCGTTTTACCCGCGTGTTGAAAGGCCATATTGCCTTGTCTTCTGCGGTTTTTCCGGCGGGAACATGTGGCTCACAGTTAGATGGTTTGGCTCGTGGAGCCTTATGGGCGGCTGGATTGGATTACGATCATGGAACTGGTCATGGGGTGGGGTGTTATTTAGGTGTCCATGAAGGGCCGCACCGCATATCAAAACTCCCCAATAAGGTTGCCCTTGAAGCTGGAATGGTTTTGTCCAATGAACCTGGCTATTACAAGACAGGTGAATATGGAATTCGCATTGAAAATCTTGTGGTTGTGGCCCCGGCTGAAGAAATTAAAGGGTCAGAAAAACAGATGTTTATATTTGAACCCCTTACATTAGCTCCCCTGGATACCAATCTAATTGATCTAAGCCTGTTAACGTCGGAAGAAATCAAATGGTTTGATAGCTACCATGCCGAGGTCTGGAGACGCTTAGCTCCTTTGGTTTTGGGTCAAGATAAAGCGTGGCTAAAAAAAGCCACAGAACCTTTAGGAATTAAAAATAAGGCAGATTAAATTGTTGTAATTATTGTCTAGGTTTACGAAGCTAAAATAAGATTGTAGAGTGCTTATTAATAAGTAGATTTAAGAAAAAAGGGGGTTGAAATTGAACCCCTTAATAAAACTATGGAGCTCATGAATGGGACCTACAACCCCGCAAAAAAGGGTTTTTACCTCTGAAACGAGAGTCCGAAAGGATGTTGTTGAAAGAGGGCCAGGTGCGACTGATTCGTCTGGAATTAGCAATGGCGAAATTCTTACAGCGATTGAAGTGCTGCGAGATGATATTAAGTCATTAGTTATGTCTGGTGGCGGTGGAGCTGTTCAATCTGCTGATGGAGAAGCTCCTGTAGCCCCAACAATGCCTTCTATATTTGAAGGCCATACCGAAGAAGAAATTCACCAGTTGCGGGCCTCTCTTGCTGCCATGTCTCGAAATATCTTAGAGACAAAGGCCGAGATTGTTGCCCTGCGTCCGCAAGATGCAGAAGAAGATCGTTTAATGATTGTTAGCCATGAGCTGGATGCTGTGGTTGCAGCAACAGAAGGAGCGACAGAATCGATCCTTAATTGTGCTGAAAAAATTGATGATCTTGCCGAAGACCTTAAAAATCATGCAACGGAAGAAGACGAGAAAGAGAAATTAGATTACATTTCCAATGAAGTGGTCGCTATTTTTGAGGCCTGTAACTTCCAGGATCTTACGGGCCAACGAATCAATAAAGTGGTGAATACCCTTAAATTCGTTGAAGAGCGCATCATGACCATGATTGAAATTTGGGGTGACGCAGAAGGGTTTGCGGGTGTTAAACCTGCTGATGGTAAGGCCCGAGATCAGGTTCCTGCGGATGATGATGCTCACCTTCTTAATGGCCCTCAGCTTGAAGACAAAGCCATTTCCCAGAACGATATCGACTCCTTGTTTGATTAGAGTCTTTCCGACTTATAACGCCGTAGCAAGTCTATGGCGTCTTGAGAATCCCATTCGGCAGGTCCCATTAATCGCCCTACTTCATTGCCCTCAGGCCCAATGATCAAAGTGGTTGGCAACCCGCTAACCCCAAGTTCGCGAACAAACTTACGACCTTTATCGACTAAAATCGGAAGGTGTTTAGCTTCAATTCGTTCATAGAATGATTTTGCGCTTTTGGCCCCCGTTCGATCCAGGGTTATGGGGAGAACTTCTATCCCTTCGCTTTTCATTTTGCCTTGTAGGCGGTCCAGAGATGGCATTTCTTTCAGGCAGGGGGCGCACCAGCGGGCCCAAAAATTGACCACCAGCACCTTGCCTTTATAATCAGCTATCCGGCGCTCAATATCTCCGTTTTCGAAAAAAGGATGGTCGGGCATGGCTTTTTTTGGCTCAGTAGGCTGGAATTTTTCGATTCCTGAGGTTTCAGCCCTTGCATGAACCGATGATATGGCGAAAATCAGCCCAACCAAAAAGCTCCAAAGAATCCTGGTATGGATTTTGGGTGTGGCTTTAGAGTACATACGTGGTTTCAACCTGTTATCTCCATTTTTGACCAAATGGCCCGGAATTCAAATTATGACTGACAAAACGCCGAACAATGCCTCAGAGACTAGTGCCCAAGAAACAAGCGCAATGTGGGGCGGCCGCTTTAATCAAGGCCCTTCCGAAATTATGGAAAAGATAAATGCTTCCATTGGTTTCGATAAGTGCCTTTATGCCCAGGATATTGCCGGGTCAAAAGCTCATTGTGCCATGCTCGTCAGCCAGGGGATTATCGCCAAGGATGACGGGGATGCAATCCAAAAAGGCTTAGATCAGATTAAAGGCGAAATTGAGGCGGGACAATTCACATTTAAGTCATCGCTGGAAGATATTCACATGAATGTGGAATCTCGCCTTAAAGAGATTGTTGGCGATGCCGCAGGACGCCTCCATACGGCACGGTCGAGGAATGACCAAGTGGCGACAGACTTCAAGCTCTGGGTTCGTGATACCATGGATGCGGTTGATGAGGGCTTGAAAGGGTTGCAAGCGGTATTGATCGGTCTTGCGGAGTCTCAAGCTCATACTGTGATGCCAGGTTTTACTCACCTGCAAACAGCTCAACCCGTCACCTTTGGCCATCATATGATGGCTTATGTGGAAATGTTTGGACGGGACCGCTCTCGGTTTATTGGCGCACGTAAGCGGCTTAACGAATGTCCGTTGGGCTCGGCAGCTTTGGCGGGAACCTCTTTTCCTATCGACAGATACCAAACAACGGAGGCATTAGGCTTTGCCCACCCAACACGCAATTCCCTTGATGCGGTTTCTGATCGGGACTTTGCCTTGGAATTCTTGAGTGCGGCTGCGATCACAAATATTCACCTTTCGCGTTTGGCTGAGGAAATTGTTATTTGGTGTAGTGCCCAGTTTGGTTTTATCCGTCTCTCGGATTCCTTTTCCACCGGAAGCTCCATCATGCCGCAAAAGCGTAACCCCGATGCGGCGGAATTGGTCAGGGCAAAAGCTGGAAGGGTCATTGGCAATTTGAATTCTTTACTGGTGACCATGAAGGGTTTGCCTCTGGCCTATTCAAAAGACATGCAAGATGATAAAGAGCCTGTCTTTGAGGCGGCGGATACCTTAGGCCTGTGCATTGCGGCGATGACAGGGATGATGGATGAGGTCACTGTCAATTCAGAGCGGCTAAAAGAAGCGGCGGGTAATGGGTTCTCGACAGCGACGGATATTGCCGATTGGTGCGTCCGGGTTCTTAACATGCCCTTCCGGGATGCCCACCACGTAACCGGCGCTTTGGTCAAGATGGCTGAAGACAAGGGTTGTCAGTTGGAAGAACTTTCCTTATCTGAAATGCAATCCGTTGAAAAAGGGATTACCGAAGATGTCTATAACGTGCTAAGCGTTGAAGCCTCAGCGGGTAGCCGGACCAGCTATGGCGGCGCAGCTCCTGAAAATGTTCTGCAACAGGTAGCCGAAGCTAAGGAGCGGTTTTTGAAATGACAAAACAGATAATCACCAAATCACTGCTCGCTGTTTTTGTCACCGCAGCTTTAATTGCGCCTTTGCAAGGCTGTGGCCGTAAAGGGTCTCTGGAAGCACCCGAAGGGGTTGATCCAGATTACCCGCGCACCTATCCAGCACCAGAAAAAGCACCAAAAAAAAAGAAATAACTCATGGATCATTTTAATTATCAGAATGGTGAACTTTTCGCCGAAGAAGTCCCTTTGTCTCGTATTGCCGAGACTGTGGGGACACCTTTTTATTGCTACTCTACAGCCACCTTTGAAAGGCACTTCAAGGTCTTTACCGATGCTTTTGGCAGTGACAACGCAACCGTATGTTTTGCTGTGAAAGCCAATGGCAATATTGCTGTTTTGAAAACCCTGGCAAATCTAGGTGCTGGTGCTGATGTGGTGTCTATAGGAGAGCTCAAAAGAGCTTTAGCCGCAGGAATTCCGACAGATAAAATCGTTTTTTCCGGGGTGGGAAAAACCGTTGAGGAACTGTCATTTGCTGTTGAAAAAGGTATTTTTCAGATCAACGTTGAGTCTGTGCCTGAACTTGAGACCTTGAGTGCAGTTGCCTCGGCTGCGGGAAAAGAACAGGCTATTGCCATTCGTATCAATCCAGATGTGGATGCCAAAACCCATGCGAAAATCTCGACGGGAAAAAGTGAAAACAAATTTGGCATTGAGTGGCTTAACGTCCGGGATGTTTACCGTAAAGCGGCCGATCTGCCCGGCATTAAAGTGGCAGGAATAGCCGTCCATATCGGGTCGCAAATTCTCGATCTCAAACCCTTTAGGGAAGCCTTTGCCCGTATGGGAGACATTATTTCCACCTTGCGTGAAGATGGGCATGATATCAGTCGCCTTGATTTAGGTGGCGGTTTGGGCATTCCTTATGAGGCCGATCAGGTTTCTTCCCCGGAAGATTATGCCAAGATCGTCAAAGAAGCGACAGCCGATCTACACTGCCATTTGGTTTTTGAACCGGGCCGAATGATTGCCGGGAATGCGGGGGTGCTGGTGGCTAAGGTTATTTATGTCAAAGAAGGGGAAACCCGGGATTTTGCCATTGTTGATGCGGCTATGAACGACTTAGTTCGTCCCTCAATGTATGATGCCCACCATGAGATTGTCCCCGTTACCCAGCCAACTGACGGCGCAAACACTCGCCCCATGGATGTTGTCGGGCCGATCTGTGAAACAGGGGATACCTTTGCTAAGCAACGGCCTTTACCGCCCCTGGAAGCTGATGATCTGGTGGCTTTTCGTTCTGCCGGGGCCTATGGCGCGGTGATGGCCTCAACTTATAATGCCCGACCCCTGATCCCAGAAGTTTTGGTTAAAGGGAATGCCTTTTCTGTTATCCGAAAACGGGTTGAGGTGGAAGAGCAAATGGCAAATGAGCGGGTCCCAGACTGGCTGATGGACTAGAGTAAGACCTGTTCTTTTGGAAAGGTAATCTTAGCCTGTGTTCCCTGGCCTTTGGGGCTCGATATCTCCAATCTGCCCAATTCGATTGTCATCAGAATCGTTGAAGGTTTCAGCCCGATAACTTTGGGCTCCCATATTGATCAATGCTTTATCAGCAGGGAATAACTTACACAGCCCCTAGCTGAATTTAGCTCAATGGTAGCCGATATAGAAAGGTTTTAAATATTCTTTCTAAGCAGGCGGTGTAATGGGGGGGGGGATTTCACGGCCAACCCCCTTGACCTGACCCTTAACCCTCCCTACAAAGTTGACCCATGTTTGGTATATTTAATCCTACAAAATTGATTTTCACCGTCGTTATCGTTTTTGCGATTTGGCAAGGCTTTAAATGGTTTGGTCGTTGGCAAGATCAACAGGCCCAGGCTAAGAAAAGTGTCAATAAAAGCGGGAGCTCAGGCGGTTCAAAGGCGCCGACAGACGCCGGTGACGCTTCTGCTGTTGAAATGGTTCAATGCAAAACCTGCGGTGATTACGTGGCTTCCTCAGGCCAACGTTCGTGTGGTCGGGACGACTGCCCTTATCCAGGATAAGATTTTTTGCCAGAAACCTAGGGAGTTCCTTGACCGTGGGACTGTCAAAAAGGTATGAATCCCTCGCTGAAAATTGCACAGATCAACTAGGGGAATCGTACATTCATGGGACCGTCGGCAGATAAGTCGAAATGCTTTCAGGCATTGATCCTGAAATTGCAGAGTTTTTGGGCTGAAAAAGGCTGCGTTATTCTCCAACCCTACGATATGGAAGTAGGGGCCGGAACCTTTCATCCTGCGACGACTCTTCGGGCTTTAGGTCCAGAGCCGTGGAAAGCCGCTTATGTCCAGCCCTCCCGTCGTCCGACCGATGGTCGCTATGGCGAAAATCCTAACCGACTTCAACATTATTACCAGTTTCAGACGATTTTGAAGCCGTCACCGGATAATATTCAGGAACTCTACCTGGAGAGCCTTTATGCCCTGGGCATTGACCCGGACCTTCATGATATTAGGTTCGTTGAAGATGATTGGGAAAGCCCAACCTTGGGCGCCTGGGGACTCGGGTGGGAAGTTTGGTGCGATGGTATGGAAGTCAGCCAGTTTACTTATTTCCAACAGGTCGGCGGCTTTGAATGCAAGCCCGTTTCCGGTGAGCTTACTTACGGCCTGGAACGACTCGCCATGTATATCCAGGGTATTGAAAATGTCTATGACCTGGATTGGAACGGTGAAGGGGTTACCTACGGGGACGTTTACCTGCAAAACGAACAAGAACAATCAGCCTATAACTTTGAATATGCCAATACGGATGTGCTCTTTAGCCGCTTCAAAGAAGCAGAAAACGAATGTGCGATGCTGTTAGATTTAGAAAAACCCCTTGCTCTTCCGGCTTATGAACAATGCATCAAAGCCAGCCATGTGTTTAACTTGCTGGATGCCCGTGGGGTGATCAGCGTGACCGAGCGCGCTTCCTTTATTGGGCGGGTTCGGGCCTTGGCAAAAGGCTGTTGTGAGGCTTGGTTGAAATCTCGTGGTTATGACGCCGGAGGGGAGGCATAGACAATGGCTGAACTTCTCTTAGAACTTTTCTCCGAAGAAATCCCCGCCCGCATGCAGTTACGTGCTGCCGATGATCTGAAGCGACTGATTGCCGACAGTTTGAAAAAGGCTGGTTTGGAATTCTCTAAGGCAGAAGCCTATGTCACGCCCCGCCGTTTGGCTGTGGTGATTGATGGCTTGCCTGAAGCGCAACCTGATGTTCGTGAAGAGCGTCGCGGCCCTCGGGCTGATGCGCCTGAAAAAGCTATGCAGGGTTTCTTGGGGTCTGTTGGTCTCACCCTTGAGCAATGTGAAAAACGCGAAACCAAGAAAGGCGAATTCTGGTTTGCCGTGATCGAGAAAAAAGGTCGTCCTACCATGGAGGTTTTGAAAGAAACCCTCCCTCAAGCGGTTAATGGATTGCCTTGGCCTAAGTCTATGCGTTGGGGAGCCCATGAACCCCGTTGGGTTCGTCCCCTACATTCCATTATTGCTTTGTTTGGGGGGGATGTTGTGCCGTTCTCCTTTGGCCCTGTTGACTCCGGCAACCAAACCCGTGGTCATCGTTTCATGGCACCTGAGGCTTTCGAAGTGGCGAGTTTTGCTGACTACAAGGCAAAATTGCGTCAAGCCAAGGTTATTTTGGAAACGGACGAACGCCGTGAAATGATTAAGGAAAGGGCGAAAGCTTTAGCCTCTGAGAAAAGCTTGGTTGTCGTTCCTGATGAAAATCTGTTCACCGAAGTTGCGGGCCTGGTTGAATGGCCTGTGGTTTTGATGGGGAATATTGATGAAGCCTTTATGGATGTGCCGTCAGAAGTTCTGACCCTTTCCATGGCTACGCATCAAAAATATTTCTCCGTTATCGACCGGGATGGACGCTTGGCTTCTAACTTTATTGTCGTTGCCAACCGGGAAGGCTCCGATGGCGGTAGAGCCATTACTGCTGGGAATGAACGAGTGCTGCGGGCGCGGCTGTCTGACTGTAAATTCTTCTGGGACCAGGACCGGAAGAAAAAGCTGCAAGATTTCCTCCCGGCTTTGAAAGATATTGTTTTCCATGCCAAGCTGGGAACCCTTGACGAAAAAATGGTTCAGGTTGAGGAGCTTGCCGCTGATTTATGTCACTTTATTCCGGGGGCTGACCCTGTGTTGGCACGCCGTGCGGCTAATCTCGCCAAGGCTGATTTAGTCAGTGATATGGTTTATGAACTGCCGGAAGTCCAAGGAATTATGGGGCGTTACTATGCCCGACATAATGGCGAGAATGCAGAAGTTGCCAATGCCATTGCGGAGCATTACAGCCCTCAAGGCCCAAGTGATGACTGCCCTACAGCCCCCCTCAGTATTGCCGTTGCCATGGCTGACAAAATAGATGCTTTGTCTGGTTTCTGGGTTATTGATGAAAAACCGACAGGATCTAAAGACCCCTTTGCTTTAAGGCGGGCGGCCTTAGGGGTTATTCGTTTGATCATTGAAAACAACCTTCGCGTTCCTTTGCGCCAGGCTTTCTTGAGTTCGCTGTCTCAAATTACCACGGTCAATAATGAGACGGGCGGGTTAGATAAAGTCCCCCATGACAAATGGGACGCTGTCGTGGACAGCTTGCTTGAATTTTTTGCAGATCGCCTCAAGGTTTACCTCAAAGAAAAAGGCGTTCGCCATGATTTGATCTCTGCTGTCTTCGCTTTAGGGGATGAAGATGACCTTGTGCGTCTTCTTGCGCGGGTTGAAGCCTTGAAAGGTTTCTTAGAAACCGACGATGGGGCCAATCTTTTAGCGGCTTCAAAACGGGCGGGTAATATCTTGCGCATCGAAGAGAAAAAAGATTCTCAGTCCTATGAAGGAACGGCAGACCCGGCCTTATTCTCTTTGGATGAAGAAAAAGCTCTTCAAGAGGCACTTGCCGATGTTGGGGCAAAGAATAAAAGCCTGCTGGAAGCAGAAGACTATGTGGCTGTGATGGGCAATCTTTCTGCTCTTCGAGGGCCTGTTGATGCTTTCTTCGATAAAGTTACGGTGAACAGTGACAAGGCTGAGGAACGGATGAATCGCCTCAAATTACTCTCTCAAATTCGCTCGGCTTTGGGTGAAGTAGCCGATTTTTCGGAGATTGAGGGCTAGATTGCACTTTGATTTAAAATAGCGTTTTAAAAGGGAAGAACCGTCATGACTAAGTGGGTTTATACGTTCGGTGGGGGCAGCGCTGAAGGGAGCGCTGAGATGAAGGAACTCCTTGGCGGTAAAGGCGCAAACCTTGCAGAAATGAGCAGCCTCGGGCTGCCCGTTCCTCCCGGTTTTACCATCACCACCGAAGTCTGTACGGCCTATTATGAAAACAAAAAAAGCTTTCCCAGTGAGTTGGAAAATCAAGTCACTGACGGTATTGCTCACTTAGAAAAAATAGTCGGCGCAACCTTTAATGATGTAAACAACCCTATGCTGGTCTCTGTGCGGTCTGGGGCGCGTGCTTCTATGCCGGGCATGATGGACACGGTTTTGAATTTGGGCCTGAATGATGAAACCGTCGACGGCCTTGCTAAACGGGCCAATGATGAACGCTTTGCTTATGACAGCTACCGCCGTTTTATTCAAATGTATTCAGATGTGGTTCTCGGTGTTGATCACCACCATTTTGAAGAACTGCTTGAAATCTATAAAGAAGTTAAAGACTACGAGCTTGATACGGACCTCTCTGGTGGCGACTGGAAAGAGATGGTTAGGCAATTTAAGGCCAAGGTTGAAAGCGAACTGGGCCGTCCTTTCCCCCAAGACCCTAAAGAACAGCTTTGGGGGGCAATTGGGGCGGTATTTGATAGCTGGATGACCAACCGGGCGATCATTTATCGTCGCCTCCATGATATTCCAGAAGGATGGGGAACCGCTGTTAACGTTCAAGCCATGGTCTTTGGTAATATGGGCGAAGACTGCGCTACGGGTGTATGCTTTACCCGGAACCCCTCAACAGGTGCGAATGAGTTTTATGGGGAGTTTCTGGTCAATGCCCAGGGCGAGGATGTGGTGGCTGGTATTCGTACCCCCCAACCTTTGACCATTGCCGAGCGTGAGTCTGGTGATAGCGACCTACAGTCAATGGAAGATGTCATGCCTGGGATGTTCGCTGAGCTGGATCAAATCCGCCATAAGCTGGAAGTTCACTACAAAGATATGCAGGATATGGAGTTTACCATTCAGTCTGGCAAGCTTTGGATGCTGCAAACCCGTGTAGGTAAAAGGACAGCTAAAGCGGCTTTGAAAACGGCTGTTGAGATGTGTAACGAAGGGCTGATTACCAAGCATGATGCCATCCTGCGTATGGACCCGCACCAGTTGGATAACCTGCTTCACCCCATGCTTGATCCAGATGCTCCTCGCAGGGTTTTGACCAAGGGCCTCCCCGCCTCACCAGGCGCGGCAACAGGCAAGGTTGTGTTTAGTGCTGAAGATGCGGAAACCTGGGTTGATCGTAAAGAAAAAGTCATTTTAGTACGTATTGAAACCAGCCCGGAAGATATTGGTGGGATGCATGTGGCGGAAGGTATTTTAACGTCGCGTGGTGGCATGACCAGCCATGCTGCCGTTGTTGCCCGTGGTATGGGCACTCCCTGTGTCGCCGGGGCTGGGGATGTCGCCATCGACTATCAAGCCAAAACCCTGACTGTGAGAGGAACTGCGGTAAAAGAAGGGGATGTCATTACCCTTGATGGATCAACCGGTCAGTTGATTCTTGGTGAAGTCGAAATGATTCTCCCAGAGATGACCGGTGACTTTGGAACCTTGATGTTGTGGGTTGATGAAGTGCGCCACTTAGGCGTTCGGACCAATGCCGAAACCCCAACGGATGCGGCAACGGCCCGTAAGTTTGGTGCCGAAGGAATTGGTCTTTGCCGGACCGAACATATGTTCTTTGAGCCCGAGCGTATTATCCATATGCGGGAAATGATTTTGGCAGGAGGAGAAGGTCAACGCAGAGAAGCCTTGGCAAAGCTCCTTCCTTATCAGCGCAATGATTTTGCCGAACTCTTTACCATCATGGAAGGGTTGCCCGTAACCATCCGCTTGTTAGACCCCCCGCTCCACGAATTTCTTCCCCATACAGAAGAGGATATGGCAGAGGTCGCCAAAGCCGCCGGGATAGAGATTGAAACGGTTAAGGCCCGTTCGGCAGAACTCCATGAGTCTAATCCAATGCTGGGTCATCGGGGCTGTCGTTTGGCGGTAACCTATCCAGAAATTACCGAGATGCAGGCTCGGGCTATTTTTGAGGCCGCCATTGAAGTCACCAAGAAAGGCGGTCATCCGGTTGTTCCTGAGGTGATGGTGCCTTTGGTCAGTACCCACCGTGAATTGAGCCTACTCAAGAAAGTAATAGACGATACTGCCGCTGCCGTTATGGAAGAAACGGGCACTAAAATTAAGTATATGGTGGGAACCATGATTGAGTTGCCTCGTGCTGCCTTGCGGGCGGGTGATATTGCTGAAAGTGCAGAATTTTTCAGCTTTGGTACCAATGACCTTACGCAAACCACCTATGGCCTGTCTCGAGATGACTCGGCCAATTTCATTCAAACTTATCAAGACAAAGGCGTTTTTGATGGTGACCCTTTCATGAGCCTGGATCAGGAAGGTGTGGGTGAACTTATCGAAATTGCTGCTGAACGGGGACGCAAAACCCGTAAAGATATTAAGCTCGGTATTTGTGGGGAACATGGCGGTGATCCTGACTCTGTTCACTTCTGCCACAAAGCTGGCTTAACCTATGTTTCCTGTTCTCCTTACCGAGTTCCGATCGCTCGGTTAGCCGCAGCCCAGGCGGTGTTGCTGGAAGAGAAATAACGCCTAGCACTTCCCCTTCTGAGGTTTTGGCTTATATGTTGACCTAACCCACCTCTATTGAAACGGTGATAATGAGACAGTTTGACCGAACCCCAGAATATAAAGGCCAACGAAATGACTGGAAGACCATCAAGTCATTGATGCCTTATTTGTGGCCCAAAAACGCAGTGGATTTGCGGGTTCGGGTTGTCGTTGCCTTGTTGCTTTTGGTTGCCTCCAAAGGGGTCAATGTCATTGTCCCTCTGTTTTATAAAGAGGCCGTAGATACTCTAGGCAGTGATACGGCGGCGGTCTTAGTTGTGCCCATTGCTTTGCTCATCGGCTATGGAATTGCCCGCACATTGGCTTTAGCTTTTGGCGAATGGCGGGATGCTGTTTTTGCTAAAGTAGCGCAAAGAGCTATTCGCACGGTTGCCTTGAAAACCTTCCGTCACCTCCACGCTTTGTCTATGCGCTTCCATTTGGAACGGCAAACAGGGGGAGTTTCTCGTGCAATTGAACGGGGCACATCCGGGATTGATTTCCTGTTGAACTTTATGTTGTTTAGTGTTCTGCCGACTTTGCTGGAAATAGGTTTGGTCTGTGGAATTCTCTGGAGCCTTTATGGCTTTACCTACGCTTTAATCACCTTCATTACAATTTCAGCTTATATCATATGGACTTTAACCGTTACGGAATGGCGCATTAAATATCGTCGGGCCATGAACGAGACAGACAACAAGGCCAACACAAAAGCCATCGACTCGCTGTTGAATTTTGAAACAGTTAAGTATTTTAGTAATGAAGAGCATGAAGCCCAGCGTTACGATGATTCGCTGCACGCTTATGAAGCCGCCGCCGTAAAAAGCAAAACAACCCTCTCGACCCTTAATATCGGTCAATCGGCGATTATTTCCTCAGGGGTGGTGATCTTGATGGTGATGGCGGGTAATGGCGTTGTTGCCGGAACCATGACCATTGGTGATTTTGTTTTGGTCAATAGTTACCTGATCCAACTCTTCCTTCCGCTCACGTTTTTGGGTTTTGTTTATCGGGAGATCAAACGCTCCCTGACCGATATGGAATCCATGTTTAAGCTGTTGGGGCAATTTGCGGAAATAGAAGATGCGCCGGAGGCTAAAGCCCTTCAAATCAAGGGCGGGGAAGTTGTTTTTGAGAATGTAGAATTTGGCTATGACCCCCGCCGTAATATTCTCAAAGGGGTTTCCTTTTCCGTTCCTGCTGGCAAGACTATTGCCATCGTTGGCTCTACCGGTGCCGGAAAATCTACCATCTCTCGTTTGCTGTTCCGCTTTTACGATATTAATGGCGGGAAGGTGATGATTGATGGGCAAAATATCCAAGAGGTCACTCAGAAATCTCTTCGTGCAGCCATTGGGATTGTGCCACAAGACACGGTGCTGTTTAACGACACGATCTATTACAATATCGCCTATGGTCGCCCCTCAGCTACGAAGGAAGAAGTTGAAAAGGCGGCTGACTTGGCGCGAATTCACGACTTCGTTAAGGGCCTTCCGGACGGCTATGAAACCACCGTTGGTGAACGAGGGTTAAAACTTTCTGGCGGCGAGAAACAACGGGTGGCTATTGCCCGCACCATCCTTAAAAACCCTCATATTCTTCTTTTCGATGAAGCGACGTCGGCTTTGGATAGTAAAACGGAGAAAGAGATTCAACAGTCCTTAGACGATGTGTCTTCTGGTCGAACCACCATCATCATTGCCCATCGCTTGTCGACAGTTGTTGATGCTGATGAAATTATTGTGTTGGATGATGGGCAGATTGTTGAGCGAGGTAACCACCAAGAACTCATCGCTCTTAATGCTCGTTATGCCGATGCTTGGCAACGCCAGCAAGAAACCGCAAAAGCACGGGACATGTTGGAGAATGAGACCAAAGAAACCGTGTTGGTGGCTGAGTAAAGGAATAAGGCGATGGAGATGAAAGACCTTCGGGTAATTGTCACAGGCGGAACCATTGACAAAATCCATGATCCATATACCGAAGCCCTTTCGTTTGCTAAAGACGGGACGAGCCAGATTCCTGAAGTTCTTTCCCAAGGACGATGCCATTTTACCCAAGTGCAACAAATCATGTTGAAAGATAGTCTCGATTTTGTTGATGGGGATCGAGATGCCATTGTTGAGGCCATTCAAGCGTCTCCCGAGCAAGCCATCGTTGTAACCCATGGAACCGGAACCATGGGGCAAAGTGCGCGCTGGGTCTTTGAGCGGGTGTCAGGGAAAACGGTTGTTTTTACTGGAGCCATGCGGCCCCATTCCTTGAGCGTCTCCGATGGCCCCTTTAATTTAGGGGGGGCCATTATCGCGGCTCAAACTCTGCCTGAAGGCGTTTATGGGGTGATGAATGGTCGGGTTTTTAGAGCTGAAAACCTTAATAAAAACACCAAGCAAGGGCGGTTTGATCTTTAGTTGGATTCCGCTATACCTCTCCCATGGAAGAATATGATGTCATTATCATTGGGGCCGGTGCTGCGGGCCTTATGTGCGCCGGGGAAGCGGTCAAGCGGGGACGCCGGGTGTTGCTGCTCGACCACGGAGACAAGATAGGGCAAAAAATTCGCATCTCCGGGGGAGGGCGGGCTAATTTTACCAACCTCTATGCCACGCCTGCCAACTATCTTTCCGAAAACCCTCGGTTTTGCATTTCGGCTCTCAAGGGCTACACCCAACAAGATTTTATTGCCTTAGTAGAAAAATATAAAATTGCCTATCATGAACGCGATCATGGGCAACTGTTCTGTGATGAAAATGCCTGGCAGATTATTGATATGCTGGTTGAGGAGGCTAACGGGGCGACAATCCAAACCAGAGCAGAAGTGACCGCGCTCTATAAAGGCAAGGATGGCTTTACGGTAGAAACGGAGCATGAAGATTATACTGCCAAGTCTCTGGTTATTGCCACAGGGGGGCCGTCCATTCCCAAGATGGGAGCCAGTGGTTTTAGCTATCAGATCGCCAAACAGTTCGGCCTTAAAATTATTGAACCCCGTCCTGGCTTAGTCCCGCTGACATTTGACCATGACACCTTGGAAAAACTCGATGGGTTGGCGGGGATTTCAGTAGATGCCACAGTGAAGCTCGGCAAGGTAACCTTTAGCGAAGCTCTATTGTTTACCCATCGGGGTCTGAGTGGTCCGGTGATTTTGCAGATTTCTTCTTATTGGCGGGAGGGGGATAGTTTCACCATTAACTTGCTGCCCGAAACCGATGTATTCCAGTTCCTGAAAGATGCCAAAGAAAGTCAGCCCAAAAAAGATGTTCATACCGTTTTGGGTCAAATTCTCCCAAAACGTCTTGTCCAAAGATTGGTCGAGTGGACCAAGTGCACTGGTCGGCTTGCTGAAACGCCTGACAAATCCTTGCGACGCCTTGCCGAGCAAATCAACGCCTGGCAAATTACCCCCAGTGGTTCTGAGGGCTACCGCACTGCAGAAGTCACCGTTGGCGGCGTGGATACGAAAGAATTATCGTCAAAAACCATGGAAGTTCAGTCGGTCCCCGGTCTCTATTTTATTGGGGAAGCCGTCGATGTTACCGGACATCTCGGCGGGTTTAATTTCCAATGGGCCTGGTCGTCGGGCTATGCCTGCGGGCAGGTTGTTTAATCATTAAATTTTTAAAAATTACAGATAGCCATAAAAATGCTTGTATAGTTTAACGTTAAACTTTACAACAGTGGTAGTTAATCGTTAAACTATAATTTTGAGGATGCTATTATGAACAGGCGGAAATTTTTAAAGATTGCGGGGTCTGCAAGCATTATTGTTGCGGCGGGTGGTATAGGGTTTGTGATGACCCGAACCCCTACGCGTGCTCTCCAACCTTGGAAAGACGCTGGGACGCTTTATTCAGATCCTATGCGAAAGGCCTTGTCATATGCCATCTTAGCTCCCAACCCTCATAACCGCCAGCCCTGGGTTGTTGACTTAAAAAGTGAAACTGAGGCCGTGTTGACCTGTGATCTGGAGCGCCAACTCCCTGGCACAGACCCTTTTAGCCGACAAATTGTTATCGGGCTTGGATGCTTTTTGGAGTTGTTTGCTTTGGCGGCGGCAGAGCAGGGATACCGGGCACATATAACCTATTTCCCTGAAGGTGCTGAGAACGATAAATTGGATAACCGTCCGATCGCCCATTTATCCCTGGAAAAACAAGATGACCTTAAAGGTGATCCGTTATTTGCATATGTATTAGACCGACATACCAATCGGGAGCCATATGATACCAGCAAGGTGATTGCTAATCATGTTGTGAAAAGTTTGCATGATGCGCCTCGCGGGGGGGTGACAGTGGGAACTGTTAATAATGGCAAACTCTTAAACGAGTTAAGGGTTTTAACCAAAGAAGGCATGTTTACAGAACTAAAAACCCCCCATACCTATCAGGAGAGTATCGACTTGATGCGGATTGGGAAAGCTGAAATAGAAGCAAACCCAGATGGCATAGCCTTAGGGGGAGCTTTTCTTGAAGCCTTAAGCTTGGTGGGTGTTTTAACTAAACAGTCCCTTGCCGATCCCAAATCTAATACATTTCAAGTTGGGTTAGATATGGCTGCCGACGGGGCCATGAGTTCCATGGGATTTGTTTGGATTAATACAAATATTAATGACCGAAAAGCCCAGATTGAAGCTGGTCGGGCTTATATGCGTGTTTCCCTTCAGGCCAAAGCCTCGGGCCTGTCAATGCAGCCCATGAGCCAGACTTTACAGGAATATTCAGAGATGGCACCCAGCTATCAAATAGTCCATGATAAGTTAACTGATAAACCTGGTGAAAGGGTACAGATGCTGGCGCGCCTTGGGTATGCTAAGGATGTTGGACCCGCACCACGCTGGCCCTTAGAGACGAGACTAAAAGGAAGCTAATATTGACCCTTGAAAATGACCCGTTGGCCTTTCGGTTCTTCAACGAAATTGGAATTATCGAACAACTCGCCAGCAGTCGTTTGGAAAGATGTTTGCCGGATGGGCTAAAGGATTCTCAATTTAGGGTCCTTAACCATCTCGTTCGCTTGGGCGGTGAATGGAGTCCTGTCCGTTTGGCAAATGCCTTTCAGGTGACCAAGGGGGCCATGACCAATACCATAAAACGCCTTGATAAAAGAGGTCTTATTGCTGTTTCAAATGACCCTGAAGATGGTCGAGGAAAATTGGTCAGCATTACGGATGCGGGAATAGAGATGCGAAACCAGTGTATTGAGTCTATTGCCCCGCTTCTTATAGAGCTTTCAAAGGAATTTTCTCCGCAGGAGTTTTCTGCCGTTCTGCCAGTGCTCGAAAAAATTCGAAAATATCTGGACGCAAACAGGCTTTAAGCGATCACTTTTCTAACCACGCTTGGGCCATGGTTTCTGCCTTGGTGATATCTTTTGGGCTCAAGCCTTCTTGGATAGCTTCCCTCACTTGGACCGAGAAAGTTTCTCCTCTGCCCATCGCTATGAGGAGCCACTTAAGGGCCTGGACTTTATCAACCTCGACACCTTCGCCCCGGGCGTAGAGCATTGAGAGGTTTACGGCAGCTCGGGTAATGCCTGATTCAGCCGCTTTTTCGTACCAATGGGCGGCTTGTTCTTTGTCTTCCGGGATGCCGTTGCCGTTTTCGCACATCATGGCGTAATTGTATTGGGCGGGAGCCAGCCCCCCAAGGGCAGCTTTGTGAAACCACGGAGCAGCCATTTCCGCACTTTGGGGCATGCTCTTACCTATAAAGTAAATCAAACCAAGTTTGTATTGTGCTTGGGTATGGCCTTGCTCTGCGGCGGCTTTATACCATTTGTTGGCGATCTTTTGGTTGGCGGGTCCGCGGAGGCCTTGTTCATATTGCAGGCCCAGGAAAAATTGGGCTTGAGGGTTTCCGGCATGTGCTGCGTTGAGATACCAGTTAAAGGCTTTGTCATAGCTATTGGCTGCTGTGGTCGTTGTTGGCACCGCAAACATGAGCAGCAGCCCACAGGCAAAACCGATTAAACCCCTAGATATTATTTTCTGCTGTTCCCTCATGGGAAGACTGTAAACCGGGTTTCCCTCTATGTGAACCATTTTTGCCCATTACTCGGCAAAACCTGCCGAAATAGTTGGTTTAATCCGCAGAGGGGTCTTCTGGTGGGTCGTAACGGCTCGGGGCGGGGCCAAAATAATTGACCAGGCGTCGTTCATCCCGGTGGTAGGGTTCCTTATAACACTCAATCCCTGCCAAGGATTTATAGCAATAGGCTGGCTCAAAGTCATAAACCGCTTTTTCATATTCTGAGACATAACCGCAAGCACTGAGTAACAGGCTAATAGGGAGGAATAGTAAAAGTTTCCACATGTTTTTTTAGCTCCAGTATCTGAACTGGGCAGTATCTACCTAGAAAACCGCCGATTACCCAAGGTATTTGCAATAAAGAGTCCACATAGGCCTTATGGACTCTACTTCTTGACTCCTTCATCCCCCTCCGTGAAAATGACTGCGCCCTACCACATTAAAGAAACACGAATAAATGCCAGAAGCCGCCGCCGCCTTAGACGTTCAGGATATCCATAAGTGCTATGCTCAATTAGAGGTCCTCAAAGGAATTTCTTTAACGGCTTACACGGGGGATGTGATCTCCATTATTGGGTCGAGTGGTTCTGGCAAAAGCACCTTCCTGCGATGCCTAAATCTTCTTGAGAACCCTGATCAGGGGTCACTTTCCTTGAGTGGGGAAGTGTTAAAAATGAAACCTTCAAAAGAAGGTAGCCTGATTGCTGCTGACCAAAAGCAGTTAAACCGATTCCGGGCCAGGATCGGATTTGTTTTTCAGAACTTTAATTTGTGGTCCCATATGACCATTCTGGAAAATATTATGGAAGCCCCGGTCCATGTTAAAGGAATGTCCAAAGCTGAAGCAAAAGACAAAGCGGAGGGCCTTTTAGCGAAGGTCGGTATCGCTGAAAAGCATGGGCATTACCCAAGTCATCTTTCGGGAGGGCAACAACAAAGGGCGGCGATTGCCAGGGCTTTGGCTATGGACCCTGAAATATTATTGTTTGACGAGCCAACATCGGCACTTGACCCTGAAATGGTTGGAGAGGTTCTCAATGTGATGAAATCTCTGGCCGAAGAAGGGCGTACCATGTTGGTCGTTACCCACGAGATGGGCTTCGCACGCGAAGTCTCCTCGGACGTTATGTTCCTCCACCAAGGGAAGGTAGAGGAAAAAGGACCCCCGTCTCAAATTTTTGGCAAGGCGAATTCTGAACGGGTTCGCCAATTTATTTCAAGCCATCTTTAAAGGATAAAAAATGATGAAAAAACTTATCGCATCTGTTCTAGCTGCTGTCGTGATCAGTGGCGCAGCTCAAGCTGAAACCCTCCGCATTGGTACTGAGGGAGCCTACCCTCCTTTTAACCAAATTGACAAAGATGGCAACTTGATTGGCTTCGATATTGATATCGCCAAAGCTTTGTGCGCCAACATGAAAGTGGAATGTAAATTCGTTACCCAAGATTGGGACGGTATTATTCCAGGTCTTTTGGCCAAAAAGTATGATGCAATTATTGCCTCTATGTCGATTACAGCAGAACGTAAAAAAGCTGTCGATTTCTCTGAAAAGTATTATTCAAACACCCTGCGTTATGTGAGCAAAAAAGACAGCACATTTGATGCTAAAATGGTAGAAGGCAAAACGATTGGTGCCCAACGCTCGACCATTAGTTCTCAGTACCTGGATGCTAAACATGGTAAAGTTGTTTCTGTTAAACTCTATGATACCCAAGAAAACGCTTGGCTTGATTTGATATCTGGTCGGCTAGATGCGGTTTTGGCAGACAGCTTAGTAAACTATGATTGGCTGAAAAAACCTGAAGCTAAAGACTTTGAGTTTTCTGGCGATACCATTGACATCAACGACCAAATTGGCATCGCTGTTCGTAAAGGTGATCCTTTAGCAGAACGTTTGAGCAAGGCAATTAAAGCTATTGTTGCTGATGGTACTTATGGCAAAGTAAACGCTAAATACTTCCCTTTCAGTATTTACTAAGGGTTATTCTGCGGCTCTCATCTTATAATAATGAGGGCCGTAAATCCTCTCAGACCATCTCATGATTGATTTTCAAGGCTTCGGTAATCAGTTTTTCCTCGGAACTCTTATGACCCTGCAGTTAGCTGCGGGGGCGTTGGTACTCGGCTTGATTTTGGGTCTCATTGGGGCTGCGGCAAAGATGTCGAATTCAGCAATCGCTCGGTGGCTGGCTGGTGTCTATACAACATTGATCCGTGGCTTGCCTGAGTTGTTGATCGTCCTGATTATTTATTATGGGTCTTCCGGGGTTCTCACCTATTTAGCCAGCTTTGTTGGTCATGATGAATATATTGAACTGAGCCCCTATGTAGCAGGGGTGATCGCTCTCGGTATTACTTTTGGTTCTTATGCAACGGAAGTGTTTCGCGGTGCCATGCAAGCCATCCCCAAAGGCCAAATAGAGGCAGCTCAAGCTATGGGTATGGGGCGATGGAAAACCTTCTTTCGGATCTCCCTGCCACAAGTCTGGCGCATTGCTTTGCCGGGACTCGGGAACCTGTTTTTAGTCTTGCTTAAGGATACGGCTCTGGTTTCCTTAATTGGTCTTGAAGAGCTTATGCGTAAGACTGCAATTGCAATCAGCAATACCCGGGAACCCTTTACCTTCTATCTCATCGTTGCCTTTATCTATCTCGGATTAACCATTGTGACCATGGCGGTAATGCATTATGCCGAGCGATGGGCTAACCGGGGTTATAAGAGGGCCAGCGCATGAACTACCAAGCGATGATTGATGCCATCCCCAAGCTTTTAGAAGGAACGGTTCTTACTCTGGAATTAGTGGTTTTTGCTTTGCTTTTAGGGATGATCATTGCCCTTCCTATAGCCCTCATGCGGGTGTCGGCAAACTCTGTCGTTCGTGCCATTCCCTATGGCTATATCTTCTTCTTCAGAGGCACGCCACTTTTGGTGCAAATCTTCCTAGTGTATTATGGGGCGTCGCAATTTGAAGCCGTGCGAGAAAGTAGCTTATGGCCCATCCTTCGCGAGCCGTACTGGTGTGCCATCCTCGCCTTTAGCCTGAATACGGGAGCCTACACAGCCGAAATTCTTCGCGGTGCGATCCAGGCTGTTCCTTTCGGTCAAGTTGAAGCGGCGCGGACAATGGGGATGTCGGTGACCCAAACCTATCGCCGAATTATCCTTCCTCAAGCTATGCGTATTGGCCTTCCTGCCTATGGCAACGAAGTTATTTTGATGATCAAAGGTAGTGCCTTGGCGAGTACAATTACCCTGCTTGATTTGTTGGGTATGACGCGGACTCTAATCGCTCGAAACTATCTTGCCGTTGAGATGTTTATTGCTGCGGGTCTCATCTATTTACTCTTGAGCTTTATCCTGACTCAAGCATTTAAGCATCTTGAAATCAGGTTGACCAAAAATTTAAGAGAACCTCCAGTTCTTCAGTAATTAGGGAACGACCTTTGAATATGGATAAATATGTCAGTTGCTTAGGGTAAAGCAGGTCAAAGCTAATATTTGGATTAATGGATCGCAGTTGACCCAAAACCGATACTTTTGCTCTTCCCTATCTGGATGTGTTAAGAACGAGTAACCACTGTCTAATTTATAATGGTAATGCCATGAATATCCTTCAACTCTCCCAACAAGCCGCCGACATGCAGAACTCAGGCGATTTTGCTGGTGCGATGGCCATCTACAAACGCTTGCTTCCCAAGGACAAGAAAAACCCGGACTTGCTGATCCGTACCGCCATTACAGCCATGAGCCTTGGTAACGAAGCTGAGGCAAAGGCTTACGCACAAAAGGCTGTTAAAGCCCCTGAGGTGACTGGTGTAGCACATAATATTTTGGGTGCCGTGGCTCTACATGAAAACAACCTAACCAGTGCTTTAAGACACTTTGAAAAAGCCGTGCAGCATCTGCCCAATGACGTTCACGCACTGCTCAATTTGTCTCATGTGTTGGGGGAGTTCAACCGCGCCCAGGATGCCCTTCCCCATATGGAACACGCCCTTGAACTGGCTCCGAACTTTTCTAAGACCCACTATTTCACAGGGGAAATTCACAAATCCCTAGGACATTTCGACCAGGCCGCTGAGTATTTCCGCAATGTCACCCGGCTCGACCCCAACGATGGTAGCGCATGGAAGGCACTGGCGGGTATCGGGGCCACCACGATTGGACCTGATACAGACCAGATGGAGGAGGTCGCTCAAAATCTTACGGGCAATCCATCTGAACAGGCCAGAGTTCTGTTTGCCTTGTTTCTGACCTATGAAAAGACAAAGGACTTCAAACAAGCCTATAAATATCTTGAATCAGGAAACAAAGCCTTCACAGCCGCCATTAATTACGATATCGAAGACGACCTTGCATATATGCGCGCAATCTCGGAAACGTTTACCCCTGATCTGTTTGATCGCTTCAAGGAATTTGGCAATAAATCAAGTCGGCCGATCTTCATCGTCGGTATGCCGCGTTCTGGGACCACTTTGATTGAGCAAATTCTTGCAGGCCATTCCCAAATCAGTGCTGGTGGCGAGATGACCTTCCTGGAAAATGCAATTAATACATTTGGTGCGCGTTCGGGACTGAAGTATCCACAAACCTGTTTGCATTGGAAAAAAAAGGATATCCGCCAGATCGCGGATGCCTATCTTACTGCAACAAAGAACATGGGCAACGATCGGCCCTATATGACCGATAAGTTACCGGATAATTTTTTGCTTTTAGGCATGGTCAATCTGGCATTTCCTAATGCACGCATTATTCATAGCTGCCGCAATCCCGTTGAGTGCTGTCTCGCTAACTTCCGCATCATGTTCGCCACGGGACATTATTATTCCTATGCCCAAGAAACCTTGGTGAAATATTATAAGGCCTATCAAGAGCTGATGTCGCACTGGCACAAGGTGATGGGCGATCAGATTTTGGATATTGACTACGAAACCCTTGCCGCCAACCCGGAACAGGAAGCCAAGCGTATTTTGGAATTCTGCAATTTGGACTGGGAACCCGACTGTTTAGATATCAAAAAGGTCGACCGCCCGGTGCTTACTGCCAGTGCTGCCCAAGTGCGCGAAGGCATCCATACACGGTTCCTGTCACGCACGGACAATTATACTCCCTATATCAAAACCCTGATTGATGGTTTTAGCGACGCGTAAGCTTGTTCGGAAATACTCTAATCCTTGATAGGAAACCGATCTGCTTGCACATGTTTGGGGATGAGGCCAAGAACGCGTGGGTCATCGATAATAGTGTCTTCTTCGTGGTAGACCGAAAACCCAATATGTTCATAAAAGCCGATGGCGTTTGGGTGATCCTGATTACAGGTGTGGACCCAGACCCGCTCCGGGTTTTTTCTGAAAGCCTGGCCGATGCCATATTTTAGTAATGCCCCGCCTAAACCCTGGCTGATAAACTGTGGAAAAATGCCGCAATAGGCAACTTCCACCTGGTTAGGGGTTCTGAAATCTAATTCCACATACCCGGCTAATTCATCATCAACATGAAGGGTATAAATCTCAACCTTGGGGTCGTAGATGATGGCTTCGAGTTCTTGGGTGGAAAGTTTGAGCCGATCCCCCCAAAGCCATTCTTCGCCAACGGTTTTGTAGAGGTGGTGATAACTTTCTGGTGTGACATCGAAATCTCGCTTGATTTCCACATTCCCCTCAAGGTGAGAAGGCCAGGAATCAAAAGGGCTCTCTCTCATTTCAAGGTAAGTCACGCGGGAGGAGAGCTTCCCTGGCTCAACAGCAGTATTAGACATGGAGTTCTCTACAGGGTTTCAAGAAATTTAACGGAAGTACCTACCGGCCTGTCGATGAGGTCACCTTCGTGCATAATGACATTACCGCGTAAGATTGTCGTGATGGGCCAGCCCGTTACCTTCATTCCGTCATAGGGGGTCCAGCCGCACTTGCTGATGATCCATTTGTCTTCAATGGTTTGCTGACGTTTTAAGTCGACAATGGTGAAGTCAGCGTCATAGCCAACACACATGCGCCCTTTGTTCGCGATATTGTAAACCCGCGCAGGTCCGGCACTGGTGAGGTCGACCATGCGCTCCAGACTCAAACGGCCTTCATTCACATGATTGAGCATGATTGGCACCAGTGTTTGCACACCGGGCATTCCTGAAGGGCTCTTCGGATAATCCTGAGATTTTTCTTCTAAGGTATGGGGGGCGTGGTCGGAACCAATACAATCGACAACCCCTTCATTGAGGGCTTTCCACAGGGCTTCGCGGTGGCGAGCTTCACGAATAGGCGGGTTCATTTGGGCTCGGCTGCCGATGCGCTCATAGGCTTCGGCTGTTAAGGTTAAATGCTGCGGAGTTGCTTCCACGGTCGCAATATCTTTATAGCCTTTGAGAATTTCCATCTCTTCGCCTGTGGTCACGTGCAGCACATGAATGCGTCGCTTCACGCCCTTGGCAAGTTTCAGAATTCGGGTGGTTGCTTTCACCGCCGTTTCCACATCCCGCCAAACCGGATGTTGATTGACATGGGCACCATCTTTAACCAGTTCGAACCGCTCTTTTAGCCGTGGCTCGTCTTCGCAATGGAAGGTAATACGGCGATTCCCTTGGGTAAGAATTTGAGCCAAGGTGGTATCGTCTTCTACCAGTAAATTCCCCGTGGAACTCCCCATAAAGACTTTGATACCAGGGGTGGCGGGTTCTCGTTCAAGCTCCCCAAGTTGATCAACATTCTCCATCGAGCCGCCAACAAAAAAAGCCATGTCGGTCCAGGCCCGGTTTTTAGCTCGGCGACATTTATCGGCGAGGTCAGCCGCTGTTACTGTGTTTGGGTTGGTGTTGGGCATTTCGAGGACGGCTGTAACTCCGCCAAGGGCTGCTGCGGCCGTGCCGGAGGCGAAGTCTTCTTTATGCTCTAAGCCGGGTTCACGGAAATGGACTTGTGGGTCAATGACCCCTGGCAAGACATGCAGGCCACTCACGTCCATTGTCGAGGCAGCATCATTTTCAGAAAAAGAGCCTAAGGCGGCGATTTTGCCGTCTTTAATACCCACATCGGCCTCACTGATTCCGTTATGATTGGCACATACTCCTCCCTTGAGGAGGAGATCAAACCGTTGGGTCATTTGTGGTTTTCCTTATATGTCTTCGTCAGGGGTTGAATCTTCACCGAGCATTGCGTTTAGTTCATCATCTGACATGATCGAATCATCATCTTCTTCACGGGGACCATCTTCGGTGGAATCGTCATCACCAAGCATTTGATCGTCTTCTTCAGAAGATTTTTTCATTGCCGCTTTTAAAACATCCCCCATGGCAGACTCAACACCGCCTGAATTTGTATCCTCTTCTGGCTCATCCTGAGTTTCAGCACCATTCGTATCATCGGCGTCGACAAGGACTTCGTTGATAGCATCGTCCAAGACGTTATCAATGCCATCAATGGACGCCATGTCGTCGCTTTCATCACCTTCGAGGGCAGGTTCGTCGGCGAGAGCATCTAGTTCGCTATCAGACAAAACAGCGAGATCGTCAAAGCCTCCTAATTCATCATCATCGCCTTCGTCTGCCGGGGGGGGAACCTCTTCATCCGGTTCGGGGGAAATCCCCAACTCTTCCATGATTTCGAGTTCTTCCTCACTCTCAAGAGCTGCTTCTTCTACAGAACTTTCAAATTTGTCTTCTTCGTTAGCCTCCACATCTGTAACAAAATCAACCTCTGGTTCCTTACCGGGGGAGACTGCTTTTGCTGCTTGAATGGCGTCAAATGCTTGACGGACTTCACTTAAGGTCGAGGAATCTTCTTCTGTTTCTGGTTCAGCCGGGAGAGGAGGCGTTGGGGGGGTAATTGGTTGCGTTGCCGCAGCCATAGACGGGCTCAACCACCATTCTTGATAATGGTACACTTCACCGTCGCGCTCAACGCCTGAGACGCTAAGGCCGTTGGGGTGAAGGGAGATGTTGGAATCGTGTAAGGGCTTTGAGGCTGGAACGCCTTCGCTGACCCACGCAAAACAAATCCGATTGTGTGTTTCAAAATAAATATTCTGCCGAATTTCAGGTTGAGCCTTTGCTCTGCCATTATCCCGTTGAATATGAAGCGTGTATTTTAAATCACCCATAGTCACTTCCTGCCTTTTATCCGGCGAGAGTTTCGAAAACGTCCCCTGCCGTATCTTTGCCGATAATATGTTTGTTATGCCAAAGAGAATAGAAGAGAATCACCCAAGCTGCGAATCCTCTTTTCGATTCAAGGTGTTTAAATAGTGAAATTATTTTATCCGGAGGGCAAATTTCTTCAATTCCGGGCTGTTTGGCGATCAATGGGCCTAACTTATCCCCTTTTTCAGCGATCCAATGGGCGACAGGAACAGTGAATCCTCTTTTTTTGCTGAAAGGTTGAGACATGGGGAGCTTTTCAGCCAACCATTTCCGGAGAATCCATTTACCCATTCCGTCTCGGACCTTCAGTTTATCACCGAATCGGAAAACGGCAGCGGCTACTTCAGGGTCAAGGAAGGGAGTCCGCCCCTCTATTGAATTAGCCATCAGGCAGCGGTCCAGCTTAATCAACAGATCATTGGGCAACCAATCAGCACAATCAACCACTTGCGCCTGTTGGAGGCGGGACCTGTCGGTCTTTTGTTGTTCTTTTTCGATCAAGGTAATGTCGTTCCGCCACCGCAACGGTGTATTGTGGAAGATATCGAGGCCATGAAAAACCCCTTTGCGGCGCATGGGGCGACCGCCGAAAATTTTGGGGCGCATGGCACTTCGATATCGGCCATATCCGCCAAAAAGCTCATCTCCTCCTTCACCTGAGAGAATGACTTTTAGCTCTTTTCCGGCCTCTTGGGCTAATTTAAAGGTGGGGAGGACGGCATAATCTGCGGCAGGATCATCAAGACAGGCGGCGACTTTAGGCAAGAGACTCCAGAAATCTTTTTCGGTAAATTCTATTTCGGTGTGCTCAGCCCCCAAGGCGTGAGCCACATTGCGGGCATGTTCTCGCTCATCATGGACACCAGTTCCCGGGAAACCAATGGTAAAGGCGCGCACGGGCATAGGGTTGAGTTCTGACATCAGAGCTAAAATGGCCGTAGAATCTATGCCGCCTGAAAGGAACATCCCATAAGGCACATCGGAACGTTGATGTATTAAAACGGAGTTCCTGAGGGCCTCGTCTACCTTTTTTAGAGCTTCAGCATCCCCCATTTTTTCAGGTTTTCCTGCGGGTAAAGCAGGGTGTTGAAAACGTTTGGTGATTTGCCCGTCTTTGAGGACCAATGTTTCCCCAGGAAGAAGGCGTTTGATCCCGCTGAAAATCGTTTCGTCTCCGGTTGTAAATTGCAGTTGGAGTAGTTGCTCCCTTGAGAGGGCATTCACTTCAGGGTTTATAGCCCCCGTTGCAATGATGGCCTGAGCTTCGGAAGCAAAAACAAATCCCAGAGCTGTTTCAGCATAATAAAGCGGTTTAATGCCAAAAGGGTCGCGGCAAAGAAGCACTTTATTTTCTTTAGGGTCGTGGATGGCGATGGCATACATGCCCCGTAACTCATTGGCGAACTCATCTCCCTTGCGGTCATAAAGATGGAGAGGGGGTTCGCAATCAGACCCTGTCTGGTGGGGTATGTCCGCGAGTAAAGCGCGTAACTCTTTGAAGTTATAGACCTCTCCGTTGGCAATAAGGGACGTTTCGTTGTTTGATTTGAGAGGCTGATCTCCGGTTTCTAGATCAATGATTGCCAGTCGGGTATGAACAAAGCCCACCCCTTTGCCAAGATATTGGCCTTTGCCATCCGGCCCCCGGTGGGCAAGGGCTTGAGCCATTGCTTTGAGGGCAGCAGGGTTTGGCGGGGAGCCGTCATAGGTAATGATGCCAGCAATTCCGCACATGGCTAAAAGGCCTACCTTTTTTCGGTGAGAATACGTTCGAAAAACTCAAGGTATTGGCCGACGACGGCTTCTTCCGTAAAGTCTTTCTCGTAAGCTGCAAGCCCTGCTTGGGCCATTTGGGCGGCAAATTCCGGTTCTTTAATGAGCCATTTTATCGAGGTTGCCATAGCTTGGTCGTCTTCAACAGGGACCAGCAAGCCATTGACTTCATGCTCAATCAACATGCCGGGGCCTAGGCTGTCGGCGGCAATAACGGGTTTTTCTTGGGCCCAGGCTTCTAGCACAACATTGCCAAGAGGCTCGTGGCGTGACGGACAAATGAAAATATCGGCCGCGGCATAAAGGGCCTCAACATCATCGCGCCACCCTAAAAAACGCACACGGGGTTTGATCGCGAGTTTTCCGGCAAGCTCTTCAAGTTCTTTCCGCAAGGGGCCTTCGCCAACAATCCAGAGGTAGGGGTCGGAAACCCGATTAAGGGCTTTAAGAAGCACATCAAAAGCTTTGTTTTCATGCAACCGCCCGAGAGCGACAATCAAAGGCACCGTTGATGGAGTAAAAAATTCTTTACGTGAGATCGCCGGAAGCCGTTTAGAGCTAACAAAATTAGGCAAATAATGGGCCCGGTCTTTTGGCCAGCCCTGTTTGACTAAATAGTCAACGATGTCTGGTGTGTTGCCGATCAAATGATCGCAATTTTTATAATATTTGAGGTCATAATAACCGCCAAGCCGAGCGACTTGCAGAAAGTTACCATTTTTCGGGGCGGGGCACATGCGAGTCGCCCGGTTCATCCAAGTAAGGACGATATCTGGCTGAAATTCTTTTATTTGGCGTTTAAGGCCCAAAGATGTTCGGATATCAAGGCGCCCGCCAAAGGGAAGTTCAACAGGATGGACCCCGTCTTGGCGCAACTGGTTGGCCCGCGAAGGGTTTTCGCGGATTACAACCCTTTGCGACAGCCCGGTTTTTTCAAGCGCAGCAGCCAAACGGGTAAAAAATGCCTCGGCACCCCCAAATTCGGCACCAGCCATGGCCTGCATTAACTTCATTGGGGAATGATCCCTTCCACCAGTTGAGCAGCCTGTGCCCAACTCCAATTTCTTTGTTTCTCTAAAGCAGCTAAATGTTGTTTACGCCACAAATCGTCATTTTTTAGTAAATCTATAGCGGCTTTGGCAAATGTTTCGTCATCTTTGGCGACAGTGCCCGTTTTGCCATCTATAACACGCTCATAGGCCGAGCCAAAATCTTGAGTAACACAAGGGACGCCCATGGCTTGGGCTTCTCCTAAGGCAAGACAGAAGGTTTCGTTGAGGTCGCTGCGATAAAGCATGGTGCGTGCGGCGCGAAGCTCATCAACCAACTGAGCTTTAGGAACTGGCCCTCGGAGGACAACGCCTTGCTCTTTGAGAGCCTCGGCCCTGTCGAGTACCTTTTTCATGGCACTTGCTTTATCGTCACCCACAGAACCATATGTCTGATGACCAGAAAATATATGTAATTCCGCTTCCGGAACGTTAGGCTGTATCTTGGCGGCCCAAATCTCGAGTAGCCAGTCCAGGGAACGTAAGGGGTTAGAGGTGAAAACGGCCCTTGGGGCCGGGGTCTCTTTAATAGGTTCGGCTGTGCGGAAAGCCTCAGGTATACCGTAAGGGATGATGACCCGCCCGCCTTCAGGCACCCATTTTGGTAGGGTTTTGGCGTGGTATTCACCGATAAATCCAAACAGCGGACGACGAGACCAAAGCTTTGAAATATAACGCCATTTGACAACGTAATCGGCAGGGTTATGGGTCCAGAAAAGGGTGCGCCGGGCTTTGGGAAGAAGCTTAATTAGTTTGTCGCCTCGGTTGGCGATATAAAGGTCTGCGGTTTCTGGCAAGCCATCCTTAAGGGGAGCCCAATTAACCCCTTTGTAAACCAGAGGTGCTTTGCACATATTGCGGACCAGTACTTCGTGGCCTCTGGAGGCGAGTTCTTCGCTCATGGAGACAATCGTTGACTCCACCCCACCAAGGGCTCGTTGTTCTGGTGTTTTGCCATCAAACTCAATGCCGTCGTCGGCGATAACAATGCGCGCCATTATTCGTCTTCCAGCTTAGCTTTAAGGTGGGAAAGAAGAGGGTAGAGCCCGGCAAACAAGGCAATCAAAAAGCCATAGCCTCCTTCTGTATAACCCTTACGTCGCACATAACACTTAAAGAAGCGAGAGAAAAACCGAACCAACTGACGGGCAAAAGTACCCTCTTCACCATTTTCCCGCATATCTTTGGCGCGTGCCGTTGTGTAACTGTCCAAACGCCGAATCATATCAGAAACGTTACGATCTACATAGTGGTCGAGGCGATTGGTTAGCATGGGACCTTTTTTGCCACGCCATTCCAGGCGAGGGTGAAGCCTTTGATTGCCCCAGGTCTTGACCTCTTTTTTGAATAGGCCTGGATAGGCCGCCTTGCCAAAAGAAGCCCCCCAACCCCAGCGAACCAACTTGTCGCCAATATAATTATCGACCAGGATTTCGTGCCAATCATAAGATGTGGAGCCAATGACCTGCCTAACCTCCTGGGCCAGAGCTTCAGGTACCCGCTCATCGGCATCAACTTCTAAAACCCAATCACCTGTACAAAAATTTATCCCGGCATTGCGGCGGGGGCCTTCAATCTCCCAGGAACCTTCAAGCAGTTTATTGGTGAATTTTGCCGCAATCGCTTTGGTCCCGTCGGTACATTTGTCGAGAACCACAACAATCTCATCGGCAAATTTAAGTTGCTCAAGGCACTCAGCGAGCTGGTCCTCTTCATTATGGGCGACCACCAAAGCGGAAAGTTTCGAAACCGTCATGAAGTGACTCCTTGAACTTTATGCCAAAGTTCTTTGGCGGCTTTTTCGGCCATATCCACCGTTAAGCTATCCATAAGGGTTCCGGTTGTTTCGTGATTGAAGTTCTTATCGGAGTTTGGTCCAAAAATCTTATTAAAAGGCAACTTTGTCCTAATGAAGGCGCAGTTTTCTCCCCAAGGCGCATAGTAATCATCTTTTGACGGGCCAAAAAGTCCTAAAGTTGGCGTAGTCGTTGCGGCTGAGAGGTGCATAAGGCCTGAATCATTACCTATATAGAGTGATGCGCGCTTCAAACAGGCACTTGCCGTTGGTAAGTCGGCTTTCCCAACTAAATCGATTAAGCGATTTTGAGGGATAGAGTCTAATACAGGTTTAGCCTGTTCTCTCTCTGACATAGCCCCAAGGACAGCAACTCTGGCTCCAGGAAGAATTCCATTTTCTGCAGTTATTCTTTTGATTAGCTCTACAAAGTATTCTGGACGCCAGGTTTTACCAATCCAGTTGGCTGTTGGCCCAATAGCCAGGACAGGGTTCCCCTCAGGAATAAGCTCAATCGCTAGCTGATCTTGTTCGTTACTGGTCCAAACCTTAGGGGCTGGGGGCGTCTCAAGGTTGAGAACCTTGGCATACATAGAAACACGGTGCCCGCCTACTTCGGGGCCTATCACATAGCGTTTTGAGGCAAGAAGCATATAGGCTATGGCGGAACGGCGCAGGTCGATGACCATATCCCACCAAGTCCCAACGGTTTCAGACCATAAAGAGAGCCAATGGCCTCCACGCTTGCGTTTAGCCATGGGGATCACCCGCTCTACCCCCGGAACCCCCTTAAAAAGGGGCGCGGCAACCGGACCGGCGGCAATGGTTATTTTAGCTTGAGGATAGGTGGTGGTCAGATAGCTGAGGAGTCCTGTTGTCAGGACCGCATCACCGATGCGGGTGGCGGTGATGAATAGGATTTTCATGTCCAAAGGAGCTCAAATTCAGCGGCAACCACATCCCAATTACGATCCCGTTGCATCAACCGAGCGTCGCGCGACATATTAATTTGGGCACTCCGGTTTGACATCATATGAACCGCCACATTGGCAAAGGCAGGTGAATCGGGAACAACAAAACCAGTTTGACCGTTACGGATGTGTTCCGAAGCGGCCCCTTTGTCATACGCGACAGCGGGTAGACCACAAGCTTGAGATTCAGCCAAAGTGGAACAATAGACTTCAGAATCAATGCGCGGATAAAGGTGGACATCAGAATCCCGATAAAAAGCCGCCATTTGTGGGTCCGACATGGGTTTTTTAACCACAACATTTTTCAACTCAGCCGCTTTGACCTTTTCGAGCAGCCCTTGCATCGCATCAGGAACCTCGCCCCCGTTGATGCCTCGGAAAAGGGCTCCAGAAAATATGTTTAGAGTGGCATTGGGAACCCGAATATTAATACTTTTAATCCATAAATCGAGAATGGTTTCCAGTCCATGCAGGGGGTGGGTGGTAACAACCGCATTGGGGAAGGTTTCCTCTCCCTCGAGAATATCGACTTCTCCTTCAGGATTGATTTCGTCGCCCGGTTGTTTGGCAACAAAACTATTGGCGACCCCAGGGTTGATGATGGCTGTTTTGAAATCTTTCCAGGGGTTCCATGTTTCATGGTGGGCCTTACTCATAAAGAGCAGGGTGGGCTCATAGGTCTCTAATCGCTTCTGATTTATAGACTTCCCTAAGTATTTTGCACTGGCTGTAAGCCAAAGCACCCGTTTGTCCACATTCTCCATTTCGCCAAAAAGAGCAGGCTTTCTAAGGGCGATAACCACATCTGCTTCTGGTGGTCTGGGCATATCCCAAGGCAGCCAGCGAACCCCTTCAATCATTTTGACATCGGCGCAGCGATTAATCACTGTTATATCGTGGCCCCGTTTAGCCAAAGCCCGAGAAACACCAACAACGGCTTTTTCCATACCGCCCAAGGGCTGGTGCATGGGGGTGTCGCCATCATAAGGAATTGAGTCGTCAAAAAATGTAATATGCATGGGTGAATCTTTAAACGGATTAACCCATGAAAAGCAAGGATTTCCCCCTTTATTCCCAAGGAAAAGTGATCTTGTTGGATTACTTGAAGGAAATGGACCCAAGCGGTTAAATAAGGCTAATTACGGCAACCTAATTATTTCTAGATTTCAATATATAACCATAACTTTTAAGGAGTTGGTCGTAATCATTGCTATACTTATAGGTCTTTAAGGCTTTGTCGAACTGGTTGAGGAATGTGAGGGCGCGGGGGTCTTTTTTAGAAACCAATAGATGAAAGTTAGGGCTTTCGGGTAGGATGTTTGGGTGAACAACAAGCCTCGTATCTAACCCTAACTTCTGAGCTAAGCTTAAGATAACATCTTCAGAATGAACGATAATATCAACACGATCTCGCCCCATCATCTTAAGGCAGCTTTCGTAAGTTCTGGGGACAACGTGCTTAATAGCATGTTTTTTAAGGTATAACTCACTCCATCCATCGGCATTAGCGCGGCAGAACCTAAATCTTTTCAGTTCTTCAATGGAGGCCCCAGCACTTACAGCATCTTCTGCCTCTGAGCCCTTGATCGAGAAAAACCGGATAGGGAAAGTCAGGATTGGCTGTTTTGATTTGTAGGCATAGGAAAGGCGCGTTTGATTTGGAGATGTTATCAAGGCAAAGGATGCCCCTAATTCAACCGCTCTTTGAGCCCGCGGCCAAACTTCGCCCCGATGGGTGACCTTTACCCCCATGGTACGCTCAACCACTTGGTTCACCAGATCAGGGAGTAAGCCTTGTATTTTATCGCCTTTGCCATGGGAGAGGGGAGGGTAAGTATCTGCATAAACAAAAACAGGGGGGGTGACCTCTTGTGAAAGGGGGATGTTGTCAGAAAAAGCAGGGGCAGAAAATATAAGCCCGCTTAAGAAAAAAATCGAATGAGATATAATTTTGTGCATGCAAACCTCTGCTCAATCCCCCCATGTTTTTCGGCCAGGATTGATGTAGACCTTGCAAACTGAAAAATGATGAATCAGATGTTAGTAGAATGTGAATGTTGCATTCTGTAAGGGCAGGGGAGATCGTGTTTAAACAGCTTCCGTGGGGCATAAATACCGACACAGCCCCAACTCATTTCAGGACGGGACAGGCAAACAAAAAAGCCGCCGGAATAAACCGACGGCTTTTTTTCAACTGAAGGGAACGACGTTCCTACTCGGCGGCAGGTCGGGCTTCTTCTTCGATTTCTTCCAGATCAACTTTGAACTCTGCCAGTTTGCGATATAGGGCTTGGCGGCGGCGAATGTCGCCTTCAGCCAAGGTGACTAACTTGGCATAGAGCTCGGGGTTTTGACGGTTAACGGCCTGGAAGCGGGTCTCGTTTGCCATGTAATCAGCCAGAGACTTGGTCGCTGGTTTATTGTCGAGGGTCAAGGGGGCTTCACCAGTCCCCAGGCGACGTGGGTCGTAGCGATAAAGGGGCCAATACCCCGTTTCGACGGCCAGTTTATGCTGATCTAATGCATCGGCCATGTCATAGCCATGAGCGATACAGTTGGAATAACCAATGATCAGCGAAGGTCCATCAAATGATTCGGCCTCTTCAAAGGCGCGGACCGTTTGAGCATCCTTCGCACCGAAAGCAACGTGGGCCACATAGGCTGTGCCATGGGCAATAGCCTGAAGTCCAAGGTCTTTCTTCGGCAAGGCTTTGCCCGCAACGGCGAACTTAGCTGCGGCACCAATGGTTGTCGCTTTTGATTGTTGACCGCCGGTGTTAGAGTAAACTTCTGTATCCATCACCAGGATATTAACGTTTTTGCCAGAGGCCAGAACGTGGTCCAAGCCGCCAAAGCCAATATCGTAGGCCCAGCCATCCCCACCGGCAATCCAAACAGAGCGATGGATCAGGTAGTCAGTCAGGATTTGCAATCTCTTCGACTCTGCCGAATCGATAGATTTAAGTTTTTCAGTCAAAGCAGCAACGCGGGCGCGTTGTTCAACAACCCCCCCCTCGTCACGGTCTTTAACATGGGTAATAATTTCACCAGCTAGGTCACCAATTTGGCTGGCAAGCCCCTTAAGCAGACCAACGGCCTGTTCCTGGTGCTGATCAATCGCCAGACGGAAGCCCATGCCAAATTCAGCATTGTCTTCGAACAGGGAGTTCGCCCAGGCAGGGCCACGGCCTTCTTTGTTGGTGGTGTAAGGTGTTGTTGGCAAGTTACCGCCAAAGATAGAGGAACAACCCGTAGCGTTGGCGATCAGCATACGATCTCCATACATTTGAGTTGCCAGCTTCAGGTAAGGGGTTTCACCGCAACCGACACAAGCACCGGAGAACTCGATCAGAGGTTCAGCAAACTGAGGCATCTTAACGTTGGCTTTTAGCTTAGTGCGATCAGCTTCAGGCAGCTCAAGGAAGAAGTCATAGTTTTCTTTCTCGGCCTCAACATGGTTTGGCAGGGGCTCCATGCGTAGAGAGATTCGCTCTGGGTTTTTCTTGTCTTTGCCGGGGCAAACTCGAACACAGAGTTGGCAGCCTGTACAATCTTCCGGGGCTACCTGGACGGTATATTTAGACTCGCCAAACTCTTTGCCTTTATAGTCCATGGACAGGAAGGTTTCAGGTGCTCCCTTAATCCCGGCAGGTGGGTAAGCTTTTACCCGGATTGCGGCGTGAGGGCAGACCATGGCGCATTTGTTACATTGGATACAAAGGTCAGGCTCCCAAACAGGAATTTCCAGAGCGAGGCTGCGTTTTTCGTACTGAGCCGTTCCGGTTGGCCATGTGCCGTCGATAGGGAAGGCACTCACAGGTAACAGGTCGCCTTTATTGGCAAGCATCATGCCCGTGACTTGTTTTACGAAGTCTGGGGCATGGTCAGGCACTGGAGGAGGGACCATGATTTCAGATGTCGCATTGGCTGGAACTGAGACCTCATAGAGGTTCGCCAAAGTCATATCTACGGCTGCAAAGTTTTGGTCGATAACCTTTTGACCTTTGAGCTTATAGGTTTTCTCAATAGCGTTTTTGATTTGAGCAATGGCTTCATCCCGAGGGAGAACCCCGGAGATGGCAAAGAAGCAAGTCTGCATGATGGTGTTGATGCGGCGACCCATGCCTGCTTCGCGGGCGACCGTGTTGGCATCAATGGTGTAGAATTTGATCTTCTTCTCAATGATTTCCTGTTGAATGGCTTTGGGCAACCTGCTCCAAACTTCATCCTTAGAATAAGGGGCATTGAGCAGGAAGGTTGCTTCTTGGCCTGCAAGTTCAAGAACATCATATTTTTCTAAAAAACCAAATTTGTGACAGGCAACAAAGCTGGTTTCTTGCACCAAGTAGGAGGCTTTGATGTGTTGATCATCAAAGCGTAGATGTGAAATAGTATAGCCGCCGGATTTTTTCGAATCATAGACAAAGTACCCTTGGGCATATGAGTCGGTATTTTCAGCGATAATTTTGATGGAATTTTTGTTGGCTCCAACTGTTCCATCAGCCCCCAGCCCCCAGAATACGGCTGTCTTTTCAGTAGGTTTGTCCAAACGGAAGTTGGGGTCTACATCTAAAGAAAGGTGACTGACGTCATCGACGATCCCAACGGTGAAATTGCTCTTCGGATCATCTTTTAGCAATTCGTCATAAACGGCTTTGATCATTGCCGGGGTGAATTCTTTAGAAGATAGGCCGTAACGACCGCCGATGATGCGGGGGTCCGTCGCTGTGGCACGAAGGCCTTTAACTTTAGCTTGGGCAAAAGCGGTGACAATATCCAAGTAGAGAGGTTCGCCAAGGGCACCGTTTTCTTTGGTGCGGTCGAGGACAGCGATTGATTTCACGCTGGTTGGCAGAGCAGAAACAAAGGCATCAAGAGAGAAGGGACGGAACAGACGGACTTTAATCAAGCCCAGCTTTTCACCTTTCGCATTCAACTGAAGAATGGTCTCTTCAACAGCTTCGGCACCAGAGCCCATCATGATGATGACTCGTTCAGCTTCAGGGTCTCCGACATAATCAAACAGCTTATATTGACGCCCTGTAAGAGTGGCGAACTTGTCCATGGTTCCTTGAACAATATCAGGGCAAGCGGCGTAGTGATTGTTGCGGGCTTCCTGCATTTGGAAGAAGGTATCAGGGTTTTGAGCGGCCCCTCGTAAAACAGGACTTTCGGGGTTTAAGGCACGCTCCCGGTGACGCTTGATCAACTCGTCATCCATCATGTGGGCGAGATCGTCATCGGTTAATTCTTCGATTTTGGCGACCTCAGCAGAAGTACGGAATCCGTCAAAGAAATGGAGGAATGGCAAGCTGGTTTCAAGGGTCGCAGCTTGACCGATAAGGGCCATGTCCTGGGCTTCTTGAACTGAGTTTGAGCAGAGCATGGAGAAGCCTGTTTGACGACAGGCCATGACGTCAGATTGGTCACCGAAGATAGACAATGCGTGGGTGGCGATGGTCCGGGCAGAAACATGCATACAGAAAGGGGTCATCTCACCAGCAATCTTATACATATTTGGGATCATCAACAGCAGACCCTGTGAGGCGGTAAAGGTCGTGGTCAAAGCCCCCGCTTGCAAAGCACCATGACAGGCTCCGGCGGCACCAGCTTCGGACTGCATTTCCGTAATATCGGGGACAACACCCCAGATGTTGGTTTGTCCTTTTGCTGACCACTCATCGGCGTATTCGCCCATGGTTGAAGAGGGAGTGATTGGATAGATAACAATTACTTCATTTGTACGGTGAGCAACGGAAGATACTGCTTCGTTACCTTCAACCGCAATCATGCGCCTACTAGTCATACTCGGATTCCCTATAGTTACTTGAAACTGTTCCTCAATAAACTTTTAAGCAGGTTTAAAGCTGCAACTCACTTCTCCCCCAAGAAGTTCCTAATATTTTAGGCCAGCGAGTCGGCGGGACAATAGATAATTCCAGGAGGCCGATCAAGTGGTTTTGAAACATCCGCAAAAAAATAATTACAACTATTGTAATAATGTTTCGCGTGTTTTTGAGGTTTTCATTATATAGATTCTACCTTAGCTTCAAAACCATTGGCAAATTTCTAATTTAAGAAAGTTCGGCTATGAAAAATATATTCGACCTATCAGGGAAAACAGCACTTGTAACCGGAGCATCAAGCGGCTTAGGGCAAAGCTTTGCTAAAACCTTGGCCCGATACGGGGCCAAAGTGGTGGTTGCGGCTCGGCGTCTTGATCGTCTTGAGGAGACGGTTCGAGATATCGGGAAAGAAGGCGGAGAGGCGGTGGCCGTTGTCATGGATGTGACTGACCCAGAAAAAGTCACTCAGGCTTTCCAAAGGGCAGAAGAAACCTTCGGAACAATGGATATTGTGATTGCCAATGCCGGAGTTGGTCCAGCGGGGACAACGCTTGAAATGACTCCCCAAGATTGGTCCTCGGTGATTGATGCGAACCTCAACGGAGTTTGGCATGTGGTCCAGGAAGCAGGGCGACGAATGATTGCGACCAAGGTTAAGGGAAGTATTGTTAATACGTCATCAATTCTGGCACTCAGAGGCCGGGCGGGGGCACCAGCTTATGCAGCCTCTAAAGCGGCGGTTGCTCATCTAACAAAAGTTTTGGCTTTAGAATGGGCTGAGCATGGTATCCGGGTTAATGCCCTTGCACCGGGTTATTTCGAATCTGACCTGAACCGAACTTTATTGAACTCCGAGAAAGGGAGAAAATTGGTTGAGGGAATTCCTTTAAAACGAACGGGGTCATATGATGAACTGGATGGGGCTTTATTGCTGCTGGCATCTGAGGCGGGGGCATTTATGACGGGGACTGTTATTCCTGTTGATGGCGGACACTTGGTTAACTCGTTGTAATTATTCAATAAAATAAGTATGTTTCGGTGAGGTATACTTATGGAGCCTTTTCAAAAGAGCGTAAATAAAATAAGATTAGAATATGAATAAACTTAAGTAGGCTTCATAAGAAATGAAAACAAGATCGGGCCTTCGCAAAGGAAGATTGGCACGCCGATTAATCGTTGCCATCGTCCTGTTTAGTACGGCAATTACGTTTATTACCACAGCTGGTCAGCTTTATCTTGATTATGATCAGGATGTGGAGGCGGTCCATTCTCGGATTAGCCAAATCAAAGAAAGTCAGCTTAGTAGTATCGTTGCCTCTGTCTGGTTCCTTGATAATAAGCAGGTACAACTGCAATTGGATGGCTTACGCCGTATGCCGGATATTGAATATTTGGCAATTGAGGTTGAGGGGTCTGTCAAATGGTCTTCGGGGGCGATTAAATCATCAGATAATATTATTGAGCATTTTCCTTTGACCCATACATCTTTTGGCCGAGAAGATACGATAGGAACGTTGAAAATTGTTGCCAGTTTAGATGAAGTTTTCAGACGGCTTTATAGCAAAGTGATTGTCATCTTAATCGGCAATGCCTTTAAAACATTCCTGGTTGCTGGTTTTATCTACATAATCGTCCGCCATATGATTACCCGTCATTTGGACCGCTTTGCCCTTTATACAGAACGCTTTGAGCTTGGTGGAGAGGTTCCCCCCTTAGTCTTGGACCGCCCGCCCCCTAGCCAAGGGGCGAGCGATGAGTTTGATATTCTTGCGGACGCATTGAATAAAATGCGCCAAAATTTATCTCGTTCTTATGATGATTTGAAGGATAACGAGGAGTACAACCGTACCCTTTTTGAGCAATCTCCCATTGGTCAAGCCCTCTGTAAAATGGACCGTACTTATGTCGATGTGAACTCTGCCTATGCTAAGATCGTTGGCATATCGCCGGGTGAATTACTCGGTATGAATGCCAAAGACATAACGCCTGATGGCTATGGGGTCGATGATAATGAACAACTGGTTTTGCTTGAACGGCGGGGGAGGTTTGGCCCCTACGATAAAGAGTATATTCGCAAAGATGGACGGACCATTCCCATCAGGATATCCGGTCACCTTCTAGATAAAGGTAATGAAACATTTATTTGGGTTGTCGCTGAGGATATTACCCAAGTGATGGAAGCTCAGACAGAACTGAATTTGAGTGAAGAACGCTTTAAGGATTTCGCAGAATCCTCTTCCGATTGGTTTTGGGAAATCGATAAAGATTATGTTTTTACATATATTTCATCAAGTTTTGAAGCCCGGACGGGGCTTTCTGTTTCAACTTGTTTAGGGCTAGAGCGTCACAAAAATCAAGCATTGAAACCTATCGGAGGAAACTGGACGGAGCATCTTCGTGTTTTAGACGCCCGGGAAGCTTTCGTTGATTTCCCCATGATGGGAACCCATCAGGATGGGACAACTTTTTATGTGCACAGCAGTGGTGTTCCTGTCTTCGATGGAGAGGGGTCCTTTATGGGTTACAGGGGCAGTGGTCGCGATGTAACGGAAATTGTAAAAGCAGAAGCCAATCGAGAGCAGCTTGAGGCCCAGTTAAGGCAGTCACAACGGTTAGAAACAGTAGGGACGCTTGCCGGGGGCATTGCCCATGACTTTAATAATCTGCTAATGCCAATCCTTGGCTATACAGAAATAATGCTCTCGCAACTTTCCTCCGATGATAAGATGTATGGTAAACTTGAACGGATTGCCAAGGCAGCCGAACGAGCAAAAACACTGGTTCAACAAATTTTGACCTTCAGCCGTCGGGGTGAGCAAAGCCGAGAACCAACAGACCTCTCCAAACTTATTCAGGAGACCTTGAAGTTAACCAGGGCTGCCATTCCTACCAGCACGAAAATTTACACCAATATACGTGAGGGCTGTCCAAATGTGATGGCGGATGCAACTCAAATGCATCAAATGTTGATGAACCTCTATACCAACGCAACACAGGCCATGGGTAAAGACGGTGGGGTTCTCTCCATTGAAATGGGTCTTGTCGATGCTGAAATGGTTAACTCTCCTCAGATCATTCATCCTCATATAAAGCTAAAAATTTCTGATACCGGGCCAGGGATGGATCAAGATGTTTTAGAACGTATTTTTGAACCTTTCTTCAGCACTAAGAAACAACAAGGCGGAACAGGTCTGGGCTTGGCAACGGTACATGGCATTGTGACCTCCCATAATGGAAAAATAGACGTTGTTAGTCGTCCTGGTGAAGGTTCGAGTTTTGAAATCCTCTTACCTGTCATTGAGGAAGTAGAGAGCCAAAAAGCCGATCAAAAAGATGTGTCTGTTGGGCAAAACGAACAGATTATGTTTGTTGATGACGAGCCTGAAAACGGGGATTTGGCTCAAGCCATGTTATCAGACCTTGGCTATACAGTTGATGTCTTCACAGACAGCCTTAAGGCTCTTGAGTTTTATGGTGAAAATAGAGATAAAATTGATCTCATCATTACGGATCAAACTATGCCGAACCTCACAGGCGAAGAACTGGTGAAAAACATTAAGACCGTCAATAAAGATATTCCCGTCATTATGATAACCGGGTTTAGTGCCCATATTGATGAAGAGAAAAGCAAGGAGTTGGGGATCAACAAGCTCTTGATGAAGCCCGTAAAAATGGAAAAATTGGCTTCAGCGATTAAAGAAGCATTGGGGTGACTTTATGAAATGGCTTGATAATATCTCTCTCCCCCTCTTGGTGGTCTTGGCCTTATTCCTCTTGGTAGCCCCCATTTCACCAGAGCCTCATCTCATTGAAAAATACCGTATGGCGATGGCGGGGACGTTAACCAAGCCCTTAGATGTCTTTGATGTCGTTTGGCATTTGCTGGGCATTGTCTTGGTAATTTTAAAGATTAAACGGGGGAATAAAAGTGCGCCTACTCCCGATGATAAGGATGACCGCTGAGGATAGATTGGGCCCGGTAAATCTGCTCCACCATCATGGGACGGACCAGCATATGGGGCCAAGTAGACTTTCCGAGGGACATCAGCATCGTTGCCTTTTGCCGAATAGTATCCCCGTGCCCATCTGCTCCTCCGATTAAAAAGACAATGTCGCCGACACTGTTATCGCGCCAGCTTTCCATTTTTTTTGCGAACTCTAAACTTTTGAATTCACGACCACGCTCATCTAAGGCGACGATAGTTGCGCCTTTAGGAACGGCAGCCAGCAACAACTCCGCTTCCCGTTCTTTGAGCTTTGCGGGGGGGAGTTTTTTCTTCTCTTCAACTTCTTTGAGAGTAAAAGGCCAGGTTAGGCGGCTCGTGTAATGTTCAAAAAGCGCCTTCTCCGGCCCGGCCTTAGCGCGGCCGACCGCTATAAGATGTAGTCGCATTTTGCCAGACCTTTAAGGGTTAGCCCCTTTTAAGCAACGACCTGTTCCGCTGGGGCCGCTTGGCCTTGTGGAATTTTGGTGATTTCTGCCATGTCCCACATTTTTTCAAGATTATAGAAGTCTCTGACCTCTGGCTTGAATAAGTGGATTACAACGTCAAAGGCATCGACCAGAACCCAGTCACAGTTCTCCTGGCCTTCAATGGAAATTCCATTATGACCTGCTGCTTTCAGCTTTTCATTGAGGTGGTCAGCCATGGCGCCCACATGACGCGATGAGGAGCCTGAGGCAATTACGAAATAATCTGCAACAGATGTAATACCGTTCAGATCAATTGTCACAATCTCCTGGGCTTTGTCATCGTCCAGGGATTGAACCACTATTTCTTTAATCTGCAAAGAATCAAGTGGTGTGGATTTGCTTTGAGCTATGATTAGCCTCCTATTAAAAAATGTCTGAAGTGGTATAGACCATCTTGGGTCAAACCAC
The DNA here is from genome assembly GCA_965368165.1 of uncultured Thalassospiraceae bacterium. Lineage (GTDB taxonomy): Bacteria > Pseudomonadota > Alphaproteobacteria > Rhodospirillales > JAPHRK01 > JAPHRK01. The sequence continues at coordinate 53,709 of CBDULT010000016.1, forward strand.
ATCAAAAACCTGTGCCTGAATTGGCACGGATTTGGGTGGATGAGGCAGGGTGCAGCACGCCGTGTAGAAAGACCCAAGCTGGCGGGTCAAGCTTAACCAGGGAGGCGGCTCTTGCTTCCCCTATACGGTATTTCGAAAACCGCTGCGCCGCCTTGCCACCCAATGCATTTAAAGCATAGCCGGGCCGGTCGAAAACTGCAACGGATACGGTACAAAAAATCGTTTCCCAATCTTTCCATTGGGGTATTTGGGCTAAATTATCGGCTCCCATAACCCACAGGAATTTGGTTTTTTTAAATTGTTGGGTTAAGGAAGTAAGGGTGTCAGCCGTATAAAAGCTCCCCAGTTGGCTTTCTAAATCCATCACCTTAATTCGGGGATGATTGGCTTGCTGATGGGCTGAAGCTATGCGTTCCGTTAAAGGCGCCATGCCTTGGATAGGCTTCAAGGGGTTCTGTGGTGATACAAGCCACCACACTTCATCCACCTTGAGCCTGCGTAAAGCCATCAAGCTTATATGGCGATGGCCCTGATGGGCAGGATTAAAGGACCCGCCCAAGAGAGCAACGCTTTTTGGGGGGTGGATGCCCTTTATGGACGGCACTGTCCCGTCCCGCGCACCACGTACTTAAAGCTGGTAAGTTGTTCCACCCCGACGGGGCCGCGCGCGTGCATCTTGCCCGTTGAAATACCAATTTCAGCCCCCATACCAAACTCACCACCATCAGCAAATTGAGTTGAGGCATTAACCATGACGATGGCACTATCTACCTGGTTAAGGAAAGTTGCCGCCGTATCTGCATCTTCGGTGATGATGCAATCCGTGTGATGAGAGCTATGAGCAGCGATATGCTCGATTGCATCTTCAACCCCGTCCACCACTTTGATGGAGATGATGGCATCAAGATATTCTGTATCCCAATCTTCATCATTTGCGGGAATAATACGATGATCAAAGGCAGAAATTTCTTCATCGCCTCGCACTTCGCATCCGGCTGCAATGAGATCGTCTATGATTGCCTGAGCGTGGCTTTGAACCGCCATGGAGTCAATCAAGACCGTTTCCGTTGCGCCACAAATACCCGTGCGCCGCATCTTGGCATTGAGAACAACCTTACGGGCCTTAATGGGGTCTGCGTCTTGATCTACATAGGTGTGACAAATGCCTTCCAGATGTTTGAACAAAGGAATTTTGCTCTCATTGGTTACACGCTCTACCAAAGATTTGCCGCCGCGAGGCACGATCACATCAATGGTATCGCTCATGGTTAGCATTTCGCCGACAGCCGCCCGGTCTGTCGTCGGGATCATTTGGATCGAAGCTTCAGGTAAACCCGCAGCCTTTAGCCCTTCCAGCAAACAATCGAGAATGGCATGGGAGGAATGGAAGCTTTCAGAACCGCCGCGCAAGATGGTGGCATTGCCTGATTTCAGACATAGCCCTCCTGCATCAGCCGTTACATTTGGGCGAGATTCATAGATAATCCCGATAACTCCTAGGGGGGTACGAACGCGGGAAATATCCAGCCCATTGTGGGGAGCTTGCCACTTGGCAATTTCGCTACCAACGGGATCAGGTAATCCAGCAATGGCTTCGAGACCAACAGCCATGCCATGGATGCGCCCTGGGTCGAGCATGAGACGATCAAGCAAAGCTTTGCTCAGGCCCTTTTGCTCCCCCGCAGCCATATCAATTTTGTTGGCCTCGATGATGGCATCCATATTGTCGCGTAGGCTTTCTGCCATTTTGCACAGGGCATCATTTTTGCTATCTGTGGAAGCAATCGCCAGTTCAACCGCGGCTGCTTTTGCTGCTTCGCCAAGCTTTGTCATCATGGCAGGGATATCAGTCTCGGTGACCGCGCTCATTGCGTATCTCCTCTAGTTTAATGTTCTAACCGTTAAGCAAGAATATAACGGGACGAGATGAATTACTCACCCAAAAATTTTGCTTTTGCTTCTTCCAGAAGGGCATCTAATTCTTTGTGCAGGCGCGCTACTTCTTTTTCAAACATCTGCGTGCTGTTGCACCGAGGTGTGAGCATTGGATCGCCCGCGGCATTTACCGTATGCGTGTTTTGCAGGGCAATTGCGGCTTTCTTTGGGGCAGGGAAGTCGAATTCTTTCTCATCGTCGAAAAAGAGTTGGAAGGTATGGGTTTTCATTTTATGCGTCTCCGTATTCGTGGTGTTCTAGCTAATCACTAAATCATCTCGATGGATGAGTTCTTTGCGGCCCAGGTAACCGAGCTGTGTTTCTATCTCGCTGCTTTTGCGGCCGATGATCTTGCGGGCATCAGCAGAAGGGTAGGTTATGAGCCCCCGCCCAATTTCCTGACCTGTACCGTTAACGATGGTCACTGCTGCGCCACGCTCAAACTCGCCTTCGATGGCCTTAACCCCCGCCGGGAGCAAGCTCTTACCAGCGTTTAATGCCTTCAGAGCTCCCTCATCGACAACCACTTTGCCTGCGGGTTTCAAAGCGCCGGAAATCCATTGTTTGCGGGCACCTGCAGGTGTTGAAGAAGGCAGGAACCAACTGCAACGTCCACCGTCTATCACCCGGTTGAGAGGGTTTAATCCCGCTCCTGGAGCGATGACCATGCGGCACCCGGCATTCATGGCAATACGGGCGGCGGCAATTTTGGTTACCATGCCCCCAGAACCATAACAAGTGCCAGAGCCGCCAGCCATAGCTTCGATCTCTGGAGTAATTTCATCAACCACGGGGATAAACTGCGCGTTGCTGTCTTTAGTGGGGTCGCCCGTATAAAGGCCGTCAATGTCAGAAAGCAAAACCAGCGTGTCGGCACTGACCATCGCGGCAACGCGGGCGGCTAAACGGTCATTGTCGCCAAAGCGAATTTCATCGGTGGCGACCGTGTCGTTCTCATTGATTAGTGGCACTGCGCGGGCAGCCAGCAGGGTGTCGATGGTGTTTCGAGCGTTGATGTAACGACGACGGTTTTCGCTATCGTCCAAGGTCAGAAGAATTTGCCCCACAGTCATGTCGTGATGACCGAGCACTTCTTGGTAAGCGTGAACAAGGCGCACCATTCCGGCAGCGGCTGCCGCTTGCTGTTCGCTCAAGGTCAACTTAGCTCCCACAGGGAACCCAAGTTGATGGCGCCCAACGGCAATGGCACCGGAAGAAACCAGAATGACCTCTTGTCCTCGTAACCGGGCCTCAGCCACATCTGCCGCGAGAGACTCCAGCCATTTACGATGGACAGCCCCGCAGGATTCCTCGACCAGAAGGGCCGAACCAATTTTTACTACGATGCGTTTGGCAGCACTCAGGTTGGTGCTGGTACGGTGAGGACTCATGGAGAAAACTCCCTCACCTCGTTTTCGTCTGGTTCTGGGTTGCGAACGGAATCGATGACATTGTACAGGGCATTGAGCATTTCTTTCATGCCCAATTGAGCCACCCCAGATAGGGGGTAGACCTCACAGCCACAAGCTTCTTTCAAAGCAGCCATCTTTTCGTCCCGTTCTTCGTCGCTGAGGGCATCGACCTTATTCAAGGCAACAATCTCATGTTTGTTAGCCAGGATATCGGCGTAGGTATCCAGTTCTTTGCGGATAATGCGATAGGCCTCTCCGGGGTCTTCCTGGGTTCCATCAACCAGATGAAGCAAGACAGCACAGCGTTCAACATGACCGAGGAAGCGTGTTCCCAAACCTGTGCCTTCACTGGCTCCTGCAATCAGGCCAGGGATATCTGCGACCACAAATTCACCTCCATTGGCATAAACAACCCCAAGGTTGGGATGCAAGGTGGTGAAGGGGTAGTCAGCTATTTTTGGTCGGGCGCGGGAAACCGCTGCCAGAAAAGTAGATTTGCCGGCATTGGGCATACCGACCAAACCCACATCGGCAATTAATTTAAGCCGCAACCACACCCAGCGTTCTTCCCCCTCTAAACCGGGGTTGGCGCGTCGTGGGGCGCGGTTGGTGGAGCTTTTAAAATGGGCGTTACCAAACCCACCATTGCCGCCATGGAGCAAGGTTACTTTTTGGCCTACTTCGGTCATATCAGCTAAGATATATTCTTTATCTTCGTCGAGGACCTGGGTGCCTAAAGGTACTTTAAGAACGGCGTCTTCGCCCTTCTTGCCAGCACGATTTTGACCCATACCATGTTCGCCAATCTTCGCTTTGAAGTGTTGCTGGTAGCGGTAATCAATCAAGGTGTTGAGGCCTTCAACACATTCGATTACGACGTTGCCACCACGCGCTCCATTGCCACCGTCAGGCCCACCAAATTCGACATTGGCTTCGCGGCGAAAACTAATACTGCCTTTACCACCAGCACCACTGGAAACAAAGACTTTGGCTTGATCTAAAAACTTCATAGCTCTTTATTACTTTGACTTACTACACATCCACAAACAAAAAAAGGGAACGGCCCGGTATATCCTAGCCATTCCCCTTAATTCTAACCGACAGTTATTTGAAGACTATGCAGTCTCCACGTCGATGAAAATTTTGCCCTGTGCGCGGTGACGGAATTTTACACTTCCTTCAGCGACAGCGAAAATGGTGTGGTCTTTACCAATGCCAACATTGTTGCCCGGGTGGTATTTTGTCCCACGTTGACGAACGATGATGTTGCCAGGGATGACAGCTTCGCCGCCATATTTTTTTACGCCAAGACGACGACCAGCTGAGTCACGTCCGTTGCGGGAACTACCACCTGCTTTTTTATGTGCCATCTATCCTACTCCTCAGTCTTCTTAGCGGCGGCTTTTTTGGCAGGAGCCTTTTTAGCCGGGGCTTTTTTAGGGGCTGCTGCAGCTTTCGGTGCAGCTTTCTTTGGTGCGGCTTTCTTCGCTGGAGCTTCAGCTTTTTCGGCTGCCTTAGGTGCGGCTTTTTTAGCGGCGGCCTTTTTGGCGCCGGCTTTAGCGGCAACGTCGGTGATGCGAAGGGCGGTCAGGTCTTGACGATGGCCCTTCTTACGACGGTAATTTTGACGACGCTTCTTTTTGAAAACGATGATTTTCTCACCGCGAGTTTGGTCGATGACGGAAGCGGTTACAGCAGCACCTTCAACGAAAGGTGTTCCAACGGTAACTTTGTCACCTTCGCCAACCATAAGGACTTGATCCAAGGAAATAGCATCTCCGGCGGCACCAGAAAGCTTTTCGACGAGGATAACGTCATTGTTTTCGACCCGGTACTGCTTACCACCGGTCTTAATTACTGCAAACATTTTTATAACTCTCTAAAAATCGTTATTTATTAAGTTCTTGAACGCATCCTGCGGCGGCTGAGTGAACAGCACTTTTGTCTACTAAGAGAGGCCTCGAACGACGCAACAAAAAACCCGCAGAAAACCTAAGTTCCCCACGAAGAGGCTGCAATATACTCGGAAACCTTGGTGAGTCAATGGGGGAATGAGGGTAGAGTTGTTTTGTGTCAAGATGCAGAAGCTTGTATCGTCGATCTATTTAAAGGGGCCTAGCTTATCCCCTTCGGAAGACAAACAACCAAAATAACGAGAGTAAATCAAATGCCTGAACTCCCAGCACAGCTCCTTGTTGATTGTAAAAACGTTCTTGGTGAAGGCGTTCAATGGTCGGTGCGAGACCAGCGGGTTTATTGGACGGATATTGATGACAGTAAATTTTATAGCTGTGACGAGAACGGGAATGACTTGCAGATGGTCGAAACACCGGAGCGGCTTGGGTCTTTTGCCTTTGACCAAGAGGGAAAAATTCTGGCTGCCTTTGCCTCCGGGTTGTTTCGTTATGACCCGACAACAGGGCAGACGGAGCGTCTCACCACTTTTGAGCCAGATAATCCTATAACCCGTTTAAACGATGGGCGATGCGATCGAGATGGGCGGTTTATTTGTGGCGGCTATAACGAAAGAACCGCCGACCTTATTACCTCGGTGATCAGCTATGACGGAGAGGCATACCGGACGATTATTGAGGGAGTGAAGTGCACCAACAGCATATGCTTTACTGCCGATGGGGAGGCCATGTTCTTCACGGACTCCCCATCTCGGAAAATTTATAAATATGCCTATGACCGCTCTGCAGGCGAATTAGGCAAACGAAGTTTGTTTGCGGACCTCGGCGATGTCGCTGCGGTGCCTGATGGCTCCTGCGTTGATGGGGATGATTGCTTGTGGAATGCCGAGTATCGGGGAAGCAAAGTCCAGCGTTATTTACCCAATGGCAAGAAAGATATCGCTGTGCACTTACCCGTCACCAATGTCACCTGTGCCTGTTTTGGAGGGGCAAAGCTCGACCGTTTGTTTATCACTACAGCTCATCGCAACATGCCTGCTAATGAACTCGCAAAACAACCTTTAGCAGGGGGATTGTTCTACGTTGACCCGGGGGTTAAAGGCCGGGAAGAAGATCAGTTTAAACCTTGCTCCACCTCCTCCTGAATCCAGTCAAAAAAGGCTTTTACATTTGGTTGCTCCATTGATGTTTCCGGGGCGACGACAAAGTGGGAGAATTCTGCTGGTCTGCTTACGTTGAAAGGGCGGACCAATCGTCCCGCATCGAGATGATCTTTAACCAGAGAAGACCGTCCTAAGCCGACACCGTAACCTGAGATGAGAAGATTTATGAGGGCGACTGAATCAGAGATGCCAGTCCCTTTGGTGAGGTCTATATCCTCTACGCCAGCTTGGGCGAGCCAATTAGCCCAGCTGTTAGATGATTCGACATCTAAGGCATCGCAGTCATGAATTAAGGGAAAATGCTTTAGATCGCTAAATTTGGCTAAGGGGTGAGGACCATTCATCAGCATAGGGCTACAGACAGGAAAATGCTCTTCAGTCATAATTAGTTTTGTGTATAGACCGGGGTATACGCCTCGGCCATATCGGATGCCGATGTCGATGGGGTCCGTCCGAAAGTCTATGCTTGTGCCCGCGTAAAAAATATTCACGTATAAATCAGGATAACGCTCTAGGAAGTTTGGTAGGCGAGGGATAAGCCAGGTATTGCCGAATGAAGGCAGGATGCTGATGGCTAATTGTCCTCTTACACCCTTTTCCTCAAGTCGGGCCCCCGCCTTGGCTAAAGTATCAAAGCCAAGGGTTAGATCAGGAAGATAGTTTTTCCCGGCTTCAGTTAATTTTAGCCCGCGTGGGAGTCGTTTAAACAATTGAACGCCGAGGAAGGCCTCAAGGCCTTTAACCTGATGGCTAATCGCCGCTGGTGTCACATTAAGTTCCAGGGCGGCATCCTTAAAACTATTGTACCGTGCTGCGGTCTCAAAAGCACGCAAGCTATTTAGAGGCGGTAATCGTTTCATTCGTCTCACCACATGGCTTAGAAAAACTATCCCATTATACAAAAATAACTCGTTTGTGCAACAAATATACTTGTGCATAATACGCTTATGTAACGAGATAGGTTGATGGAGATTGTTATGAATACATTAGTAAATGGACAGGTTTGTTTTTCAGCAAAAGATCATGTTGGCACCCAGGAAAGAATAATGAACCTGCTGGTCAAAGGGAGTGACTTGTTGGGCGAATGGCACCAACGTTTAAACCAGCGTCGGTCACTCCAATCTCTCAGCGATCACCAGCTTAAAGATATTGGGCTAAGCCGGGCTGAGGTTTTTCAGGAAGTGGCAAAACCTTTTTGGGAAAAGTAATTACTTGCTACAGGAGCCAAACGCTTGGGTCACCATAGCGGTGGTGGTCACAATGGTTGTATCCATAGTGAAGGAACCCTTGTTGGCAATGAACTGGGAAAGGGCCGTTGCTGGGACCGTTTGAGCGAGTTGTTTGACTGTGCAGGAGCCGGTTGATTCTGTTGCGGACTTTGCCCCTGTACACCTGCTAACAAATTGTTGCTCTTGTAGTTGTGGGTTTCATTATTTTTGCGTCCCATTTGTTAGAGGTGGAGGGGGTTAGTCTTCGCCAAATTTATCGCCGACCAAAATTTCAAGGGCATCCAGGGCCTCTGTGGCTTGAGCACCAGAGGCGGTCATTTCAATTTCAGTACCCATTGCCGCCGCAAGCATCATCAGGCCCATAATCGAAGTGCCGACAACAGTCTGTCCAATCCGGGAAACTTCAACGGTAGCATCAAACTCTCCGGCAAGTTTTGAAAACTTGGCGGCAGCACGGGCATGAAGCCCCCGCTTATTTTTAATTTCGGCTACTCGGATATCAGGCATAGGATTTTTGGTTACTTTTTCTCTTGGGACAATAAACGAGAGGCAATATTAATATATTTACGTCCGGCGTCTTGAGCTGCTGTCGCGGCTTCTTCGAGGTTTTCATCTTTACAAACACCTGCCAGCTTAATCAGCATGGGCAAGTTAATCCCGGCGATGACCTCAACATTACTTTTTTCCATGATGGAGATTGCCAGGTTCGAGGGTGTCCCTCCAAACATATCGGTGAGCAAGATAACGCCAGAACCTGTATCTACCTTGGAAACGCTTTCAAGAATATCTTGGCGGCGTTGTTCCATGTCGTCGTCGGGGCCGATGCAAACAGAGGCAACGTTTTCTTGAGGCCCAACAACATGTTCGAGAGCTGCGATGAATTCATCTGCCAATCGACCATGAGTCACCAAAACCATTCCTATCATGGAATTTTTTATCCTTTAGTTAGCAAAACTCGGTGACTTTAGCGGATGATGGGTCTAAGTCAAACCTTCTATTTTGAACATTCAATTATTGCGTAAAATTGTTTGATCCATAAGGCCATGCCATGGTCCGCCAATCGGTTTGGCGTGAGCTGACGTGACACCCGAACGCAGATTGATGATAGTCAAACTTTGGATTTTTTAAGGTGTATGAATATCTCGATGATTTAATTGAACTTTCTGGCCTTCTTTTTGGAGCCAGGCCTCAAGTTTAGTTGCGGTGAAGACGGAGCGGTGGTGGCCACCTGTGCAGCCTATAGCAATGGTTAAATAGCTTTTACCTTCAGCGGCATATCGTGGCAGAAGGGGGGCGATCAGGTTCGTCAGGGTGGTAAAGAAAGGGGCAAACCCCTCATCTGAGGCAATGAAGTCTTGAACCAGCTTGTCAACGCCGGTGAGCTTTCTAAGTTCTGTTTCGTAATGAGGGTTTTTCAAAAACCGAACATCAAAAACCAAATCAGCTACCCGTGGCAGGCCATGCTTGAAGCCAAAGGACATCAGGTTAATAAACAGGTCACGACTGTTCTCATCACCGAAGCGGTCCCGCATTTGTCTTTTAAAATCTGCAACGGATAAATCTGTCGAATCGATAACTAACTCGGCAATTTCCAATAAGGAACTCATTAGGGTGCGTTCGTGCTTTATACCGTCCGCAAGAGGGCGGTCTTGGGCCAGAGGATGCCGGGCCCGGGTTTCCATATAGCGACGAAAAAGCTCTTCATCGCTGCATTCAAGGAAGAGAAGTCGAACATCCAAATCCTGATGCGACTTTAAAGATTCTAATTTCTCAACAAAAGTTTCGACCCCGAATTCACGGTTACGACTATCAATGCCGATGGCAATGGGTTTCCGCAGATGAATTTCAGGCAGGGTCTGCTGGCTGGGGAGAACTAAGTTGCCGATTAAAGAAAGTGGGACGTTATCAACAGCCTCATAGCCCAAATCCTGCAAGGCTTTTAGGGCCGTGGTAATGCCTGCGCCAGACATACCCGTGACCAGCATTACCTGGAGTCGATCTTGTGGTTGCGACATATTTGATTGTGTCATTTTGCTAAATTCTGTCCCCGTTTAACGAGTAACTATTATATCACCATGGGCAATCTGTAAGGCAAGCTTAACCTTTAAAGGGGTGGATGCTTCAAAGGGGGTAAGGCGGGTCAGAGGGAGGATGACCCCATGAAGGTTTACGGTTTGCGCTTCGGGCATTCGGTCAATTTCAGAAGGGCTTGCCAGATCAACCACCAAGGATATTGGTACCGCAGACACATAAGGCCGTTCGATGATCCCGATTCCCCGAACCTCTAGCTTGCCTGCAAGGTTATTTGGTGGTGAGGCTTCAAGGGTTTCGTTTTTCAAGGTGAGATTAACCCGGTCATCGGCAACTAAGGTGGCCCCTTTATCCATCAATCGCAAAGCTACGTCAGATTTCCCAGCCCCGGAACTTCCTCTGATGAGGACCGCTAAGCCATCAATTGCCACGCAGGTCCCGTGAATTTGTTCTTGGCTCATCAAACTTTCTCCAACCTGACAATAAAGCGAGCACCAATGACCTGCCCCGCCCCCCCATGGCGGTTTTCTGCGATGAGGGTTCCCCCTTGGGATTCGATAATTTGTTTGGAAATGCTTAATCCTAAGCCGGAGTGTTTGCCGAAGTCTTCATTGTCAGGGCGTTCGGAGTAAAAACGTTCAAAAATACGACCCTCTTTGCCTTCAGGAAGACCGGGGCCATCGTCTTCAAATTTGAGAGTGATATGCTTTGACTCCCGCTCGACCCGAATTTGGACTTCACCATCTGAGGGGCTGAAGGATTGGGCATTGCTGACCAAGTTTTGGAAAACCTGGACCAACCTGTCAGCAATCCCTTGAACCAAGAGAGGTTTATCGTCTGGGAGTTCAAGGTGTAGGCTTGGCTCGTCCGATTTTTTGGCCGCTTGAAGAATTTCCATCATAGTATTGAGCAACTCCGCCAAGTCTACTGTTTCCTGTAGGTCACGGGAGAGTTCGGAGTCTAGACGAGAGGCATCAGAAATATCGCTAATCAGGCGGTCCAGGCGTTCCACATCTTGAAGAATAATATCCATCAACCGCAGACGTTTTTCTTCATCCTTGATAAAGGAAACTGTTTCAACGGCACTTCGCAAGGAAGTGAGGGGGTTTTTAAGTTCATGGGCGACATCAGCCGCAAAGCCTTCAATCGCTTCCATGCGGTCATGAAGAGCCGTGGTCATGGCAAGAAGTGACCCCGAAAGATCGCCAATTTCATCGTTACGTTTTGTAAGGTCAGGCAGGGTTTCTTGTCGCCCAGGTTGACGACGAACGGCTTCAGCAGCTTCAGCTAAGCGCAAGATTGGTCGGGCAATGGTGCCTGCAAGATAGATGGAAATGAGAACTGTAAAAGCCAGAGCGACTGCAAATATCTTGAGAATATCCAAACGCACTTCAAGCAGGGCTTCTTCAATGCCATGGGAAGTGGTGGAAAGCATCAAGCCGCCAAGTATTTTTTTATATCGCTGCACCGGAACTGCAATGCTCAAAACCATGCGCCCGCCTCTGCCAATGCGGACCATGCCTGCTTTTTCCCCACTCAGAGCATACAAAACTTCGTCGTAATCATCGGCGTGTTGCACGGGGTTTTCCGTGTAGGCAGGGATGCCATCTCGGCCCGGAAGCCAAAAAAGCAATTTATCATAAAGCTCAAAAAGGGCCGCCAGGATAGGCATGTCTGGTATGGGAGGTGGAAGTTCTTCGACTTGGATCGCTTTTCTGGGCCCCCCTTGGCGGCGGCTATCCATAACCATTGTGCCATCAATAGCAAAAAGCCTCGCCCTTACGTCAGAGGTTTCCACCAAGCGATACATCATTTGCCGGGCTGTTTCGCGGGTGAAGCGTTCAGCCCTGGGAGAGCTTGTGGCGGCCGTCCCTTCGGCAAACGCAACAGCAAACATATCTGCCTGAACTTTCAAGGACCCTAGTTCTGTCGTGATCAGGCTTTTGCGGTATTCCTCTAGGTAGAGGATGCCGCTGACCAGAAAAGCCAAAGCAAAGATATTTACCGTCAAAATCCGCCGGGTAATGGGGGAAAGCAACCGATCTTTAGACTGGAGCCTGGTTTTTTGTGGAGGGGCGGAAGACATCAAGGGATTTCTTGGTTGCGCTATTCTGCGCTATAGCGGTAACCGACACCATAAAGGGTATCGATCTGAGAGAAGCTATCATCCACAGCGCGGAATTTTTTACGCAGACGCTTGATGTGGCTGTCGATTGTGCGGTCATCCACGTAAATATGTTCTCCATAGGCTGCGTCAATAAGTTGATCCCGTGTTTTAACCATACCGGGGCGTTTGGCCAGGGCATGGATCAGCAGAAACTCGGTAACCGTCAGGTTGACCTGCTTACCATTCCAAACACAAAGGTGCCTTTGTTGGTCCATAATCAAGCTGCCATGGCGAATGACATTCCCTTCTTCTTCCTGGTCTGGGGACTCGTTTGCTTTGCGTCGACGCAGAAGGGTGCGAATACGTTCGATAAGGAGCCGCTGGGAAAAGGGCTTGCGTATATAGTCATCGGCCCCTGTGCGCAGCCCCAGAACTTCATCAATTTCCGTATCCTTTGAGGTTAGGAAAATGACGGGCATCTCTGTCTCTTTACGCAAGCGTTTGAGCAGCTCAAGACCATCCATGCGCGGCATCTTAATATCAAGCACAGCGAGATCAGGGGGGGTGTCCATAATCCCCTTCAGGGCTTTCTCTCCGTCAGAGTATGTTTGCACCTTCCAGCCTTCGGCTTCTAAAGCCATTGAGACTGAAGTTAAAATATTACGATCATCGTCAACTAGTGCAATTGTTTGTGGCAAGGAGAGACCTCGTTATTCCTATGAGAGTTTTCACCTTACAGGGGTAAAAAACTATTGTGGCGGAATTATAACCCTTAACGATATGTTTTCAATAAAAGGTGGGCAAAGGGAGTCGTAATGACTATTGTGCCGTAAATTTTACTTATGCGAAGGAGCCAGTAGGTGCCAACACCAGTTGCAGATGGAAGTTATGCCGGGGAGATCATGCCTAAGGAAACTTGGGAAATGCTATCAGAAAATGATCAGGCCCAAATTCTTGATGTGCGCACCCAGGCAGAGTGGAGTTGGGTCGGTATTCCTGATCTTAGCTCTTTAGGAAAACCATTGTTGCTCGTTGAATGGAACAGCTTCCCGGGCAATCAAAAAAATCTGGATTTTGTTGCTCAACTTGAGCAACAAATGGAAGCCGGCGGTTTTACCAAAGACACTCCCTTGCTCATCCTTTGCCGTTCAGGCCAACGCTCTCGGAATGCGGCGAAGCTACTTACATCCCTTGGCTACAAAGAATGCTACAACATCACCCACGGCTTCGAAGGCGACCCCGATGGCACAAAACACCGGGGCACCGCCAATGGCTGGAAAGTCGATCAATTGCCGTGGATTCAGGGGTAAATATGCTCCAATCTCGAATTCAAGCATAAAAAAACGGTCCTTTGGGAAACCGCTCTTTAATCCTTACCCTGCCAAAGCCTGCTCCAAGTCTTCCATCAGGTCGTTGACGTCTTCCAGGCCGACGGACAAGCGAACTGTGCCATCACTTATTCCTAAATGAGACCGTTCCTCTTCACTTAGCTTCGAGTGAGTGGTTGTTGCCGGATGGGTGACGAGGCTTTTTGAATCGCCCAGATTGTTGGAGATATCAATAAGCTGCAATCTGTTCAAAGTGGCAAAAGCTGCTTTCTTGCCGCCTTTGATATCAAAGGTAACAATGGTGCTACCGCCAGCCATTTGCGACATGGCAAGGTCATGTTGGGGGTGGCTTTTTAAAGCTGGATAGAGGACCCGGGATAACGCCTCACGGGTTTCTAAAAACTTAGCTAAAATAAGGGCGTTTTCTCCCATTTGGGCAACGCGAAGTTCGAGGGTCTCAAGGCCCTTGAGCATGACCCAGGCGTTGAATGGGCTGATGGCGGGGCCCGTGTTTCTTAAGAAGGGGACCAGTTTGTCATTGCCCCATTGATCGTCATTTGTGAGCACCGCCCCCCCCAGGCACCGACCTTGTCCATCGATATGTTTGGTCGCAGAATAAACCACCACATCGGCTCCCAATTCCAGAGGTTTCTGCAAAATCGGGGTGGCAAAAACGTTATCGATGATAACTTTGGCTCCAGATTTACGCGCCAATTTAGAAACAGCCTTGAGGTCAACAACACCGAGGTTCGGGTTGGAAGGAGATTCAATAAACACCGCCTGAGAGGGCTGGTTCAAAGCTTCTTCCCATTGGTTTAGGTCCTCACCATCTACCAAGACAGAGGTGATGCCATAGCGGGGAAGAAGATCTGAAACGATAAAGTGGTTTGAGCCAAAAAGAGCCCGAGAGGCAACGACCCGGTCACCGGTTTTTACAGTCGCCATCAAGGCACCAAATACAGCCGACATGCCGCTTGCTGTTGTTCGGCAAAGGGTCGCCCCCTCTAACAAGCAGAGTCGTTCTTCCAACATCGAAACCGTGGGGTTGGCAAAGCGAGAATATTGATAATGATCTACTTCCCCGAGGAAAGTCTGTTCTGCCTGTTCGGCTGACTCATAAACAAAACCTGAGGTCAGGAAGAGGGCTTCGCTGGTTTCACCAAACTCAGAGCGTAGGGTGCCCCCGCGAACTAACTTGGTTTTGCTGCGCCAGTTATCTGAGTTTTTTTGTCCCGACATAATCTTCGTCTCCTATAAACGTCTATAGGCTTAGCGTCTTTAAAGGGAAGGCATTAAAAAACCCCAACCGCATAGGTCGGGGGTGTAGAAACCTGTTCCGACGTTTTAGCGGTTTATTTTACGTGGCCGCAAGCCTGTCATACAAATCACCACGTGCTTTTTCCTAGCTCACAGCTATTGCCGGGTCAAGTCGTATTTATTATATAATTTACAGTAGGTTTTTGCCGAATGGTAGAAAATGTAATAAAGTTTGAAAACAAGTTATCATAAATAAGGCGTAAATGGCATTGCTAAGCCTATGACAGATAAACAGAAAACTAATGGTTTGAACCTTAATCAAGGTACCCATAATATTGATGAAGAGCGTTATCGCGATTTCATCCATATTAGTTCTGCGGCTGTTTGGGAATTAGGGGTAAGCGGCCTCTATACGTACGTTACTGAAAATATTGAATCTTTTACGGGTTATAGACCTGAAGAAATTGTTGGGGGCTCCGCCTATGAACTCATGGTGCCTAACGATATAGAGGCAATGAGAGAACTCTTTAAAAATATTTGGCGTACAAGAGAGCCTTTTAAAAACATTATCTATAGAATTTCTGGAAAATCGGGAAATGAGCTTTACATAGAAACCAATGGGCTTCCGATCTTTGATGATAAGAGAGAATTCATCGGATATCGAGGGACTTGCCAAGACGTGTCCGAACGTCAAAAAACCTTGGAGGCATTACGATATGCGCATGATGAGTTGAATCAACGTGGTGAAACTCAAAGCCGAAATTTGGATGAAGAAGCCAATCGATATCGTCTTCTCAATAAAGTGCTAGGTGAAGCTGACGCAACATTTTCTCAAAGTTTGAAAGACGCAAAACAATGGTATTGGGAAACCGATGAAAGCCATAAATTATCCGTCTTATCCGGGGGGTGGGGTGAGTTTGCTAGTGAGCGTCTCGACTGGTTTATGGGTAAGCGCATTGAGGAAGTGGTTCACAGGCGGATGTCGCCAGATGCGTGGGACCAGATCAACGATCTTATGGCCCAGCATAAACCCATTAAAGGGGTCGTTTTTAAAGAAAAGAAATTGGGGGGGGAATCGTGTCATATAAGGCTGTCTGCTTCACCGAGATATGGCGAGAGTGGCAAATTTATAGGTTATCGGGGATGGTGTGTTGACGTAACCGAAGAAATGGAAGCCGTTTATCATGCTGAAGGACAAAAAAAGAGACTTATCGCTGCTATTGATCAGATGGAAGATGAAATCATCCTCTTTGACTCTGAGGACAAGTTTGTTGCCTGCAATAATAGCTTCTATCACCATTTCACCACCACAGAAGGGGCTATGAAACCTGGGGCAACATTCGAAGAACTGTTACGGATTTCACTGCAATCGGGGAAAGTTAAAGCAGCAATAGGACGGGAAGAAGCTTGGCTTGCGGAGAGGTTGGAGCGTCACCGACAAGGACTCTCGCTGCCTCCCATGAAAAGTATTGATGGGCGTTGGCATCAAGCAAAAGAATATAATACCAGCGATGGCGGGACCTTAATTGTACGGCGTGATATTACCAAAGAACGTGAACGCGAAAATGATTTGTTTCAGGCTAAAGATAATGCCGAACTTGCCAACAGAGCCAAATCGGAATTTCTTGCCAATATGAGCCACGAACTCCGCACCCCCTTAAATGCAATCATCGGTTTTTCAGATGTCATGGTTCATGAAATGTTTGGGCCTGTTGGGGTGGAAACCTATAAAGAATATCATCAAGCTATTCGGGATTCTGGCCACCACCTTCTTGAGCTTATTAACGATATTCTTGACCTGTCTCGCATTGAGGCCGGAGTGATTGAACTGGAAGAAGTTGATGTAAATGTGAAAGATATGGTTACCCGTTGTCTGCGTTTGTTTGAGGAGAAGGCTAAGGTTAAAGGGGTCGCCCTTGTATCAAAACTTCCGACAAGTTTCTCTTATATCAATGGTGACCCGAGACGGCTCCGGCAAATTCTTATTAATCTGATTTCAAATTCTCTGAAATTTACCCCTAAAGGGGGATCCGTTACCCTGGATATTTACGAAGAGAAAAATCAGGCGATTTTTTCAGTTACGGATACTGGGATTGGTATTGACGAAGCTGATCATGGCAAAGCCTTTCAAACCTTCACTCAACTGCAAAAAACCCATACCAAAAATAACGAAGGCACTGGACTTGGCTTGCCTCTTACTCGGTCTCTGGTTGAACTCCATGATGGCACCATTCAGATGATTAGTGCCTTAGGTAAAGGGACCAGGGTTATCGTTACTTTGCCAGATAAAAGAATCATTCGTTAGGCGATTGTCAAAAAAAGATACCCCATAAGCCTGGAATAACTGTCAGACCTCCTATATTGGATATATATGACGTGAAGTATTTCTGGAGTTAAGTATGTCTAACCTTGCGACGACCGATGACCTCTTTTTTAACCGTGCTGGCCTGAATTTAGGCAAAGTTGAGGCTTTGACGGAGGAGGCTTTGCAAGGGGCGGATGATGGAGAACTCTTTTTAGAATATGCCCAAAGCGAGACATTTTCCTTTGATAACGGTCGGCTGAAATCAGCCAGCTTTGACACCAATCAGGGTTTTGGTCTGCGCGCTGTGGCTGATGAAGCGACTGGTTTTGCCCATGCTTCTGAGCTAAGCGAAGAGGCGATTAAAAGGGCGGTAGGGACTGTAAAAGCGGTGACCTCAGGCTATTCGGGATCGTTGCAAGGGGCTCCAATCGGAACCAACCAATCCCTCTATAGCGAGATGAATCCCCTCAACGAAACCGACTTTGAGGCTAAGGTCAAGCTGTTGCAAGATATGGATGAATATGCCCGCTCAAAAGATGATCGGGTGCGTCAGGTTATGGCCTCTTTATCTGGGCAGTGGCAGGCAGTGCAAATCATTCGTCCAGGTGGCGCACGGGCTGCTGATGTCCGTCCATTGGTACGTCTCAATGTCTCTTTAATGGTTGGCGAAGGGGATCATCAGGAAACAGGGAGCCACGGTACGGGCGGGCGCATTGATTACCAAACCTTCCTTGACCCGGAGAACTGGCAAGCTGCCGTTGATGAGGCCTTGCGGCAGGCCTTGATAAACCTTGAAGCCGTCCCGGCTCCTGCGGGTGAGATGGAAGTGGTTCTTGGTTCAGGCTGGCCGGGAATTTTGTTGCATGAAGCTGTCGGGCATGGCCTTGAAGGTGACTTTAACCGCAAGAAAACTTCTGCCTTCTCAGGCTTGTTGGGGGAACGTGTAGCCTCTCCCGGGGTCACCGTTATTGATGATGGTACCCTTCATGATCGGCGCGGTTCTTTAACAATTGATGATGAAGGAACCCCGACCCAAAAAACCGTTCTTATTGAGGACGGTATTCTCAAAGGCTATATGCAAGACCGCATGAATGCCCGGCTGATGGGCGTCGCGGCAACAGGCAATGGACGCCGCCAGAGCTATGCCCATATGCCGATCCCCCGCATGACCAATACCATTATGATGGGTGGAGATAAGGAGCCTGAAGAAATCCTAAAGTCAGTTAAAAAGGGCCTTTACGCCACTCAGTTTGGCGGCGGACAAGTCGATATTACCTCCGGTAAATTCGTTTTCTCCTGTACCGAAGCTTACCTGATTGAAGATGGCAAAATAGGCGCCCCTGTTAAAGGCGCAACCCTGATCGGTAATGGCCCGGATGCCATGACCAAAGTTTCTATGATCGGGAACGACATGGAACTTGACCCAGGAATAGGAACATGCGGCAAAGATGGCCAAGGGGTACCTGTTGGCGTCGGCCAACCGACTTTACGTATCGATGGCCTGACAGTGGGCGGAACGGCAACTTAGAACCTAAATGTTTCGTCTTACTTTCATTCTTGTCGGACTTTTTGGTTTCAGCGCGATCCTGGCGGCAATGATCAATCAATATGGTGGCTTTTCTACGGGCGTTCCGGCTTGGGGGATGGCAATTCCAATCGTTGGTTTGTTTGTGGTGTCTGAGTACTACGGGGATCAGCCGTCCAAGAAATTTTCCTTGTTGATGGGGGGACTTGGACTTGTTGCCATGGCTTTGATTCCTTTGATTTGGATTGAGGCCATCGAAACGCTTGCTGGAAAAAATGATGTCGCCCCAATTTCCAGACAATAATCTGCCAAAAAGCTTTCATCCCTGCCGTTCCCTGTGTAATAACCCTTCTTATGACTGCATCTAACCAAAAGCTCGATCTTTCTGTTGTCGTCCCTGTCTTTAATGAGGAAGAAAATATTCTTCCTTTGGTCGGGGAAATTACGGCTGCTCTGGATGGCGTTTGCGATTATGAAATCGTTTATGTCAACGATGGCAGCAGCGATAGGACGGCCGCTGTGTTGAAGGATGCTCAAGGGTCACAGCCGAGATTGCGGGTTGTTACTCACAGGGAAAGCTGTGGGCAAAGTACGGCGGTGCGCACGGGGGTGAAAGCAGCTCAAGCTCCGCTGATTGCGACTCTCGATGGCGATGGTCAAAATGATCCCGTAGATATTCCTAATCTTCTGAAAGTGCTCCAAGAGAGCGATGATGTGGATAATCTTCTGGTCGCCGGGTGGCGAAAGAAACGCTTAGATAGTGAAGTCAAAAAAATCTCTTCTAAAATTGCCAACGGGGTTCGCTCTCGTTTGCTTAGTGATGCGACCCCCGATACAGGCTGTGGCTTGAAAGTATTTAGCCGAACAGCCTTTTTAGACATGGCTTATTTTTCCCATATGCACCGCTTCCTTCCGGCCCTGATGATCCGTCGGGGTGGTAAGGTGGTTTCGGTCCAGGTTAATCATCGTCATCGGGAACGTGGCGTTTCTAAATACGGCACCTGGGATCGGCTTAAAGTTGGCGTAGTGGATTTGTTTGGGGTTCGCTGGTTGCAGCGTCGGGCCAAGGTTCCGGTAATCCTTGAGGTTGACGATTGATGATCGACAAGGCCCCGGATAACGAAACCTCCGGTAACGGCGAGACAAAAATTTGGCCTTACTTCAAGGGCCTTCTCATGATTGCGATTCTGGTTGCTGTTGGCTATGGGGTCAAAGCTTCCGGCATAGCTGACAGTTTTGATCAAACCTGGATTGACACCGAGATTAAAGGCCGAGGCTGGTGGGGCTATGGCCTTTTCTTTGGGGTTGGAGCCCTGTTTACGGCTGTTGGACTTCCAAGGCAAATCGTCAGTTTTATGGCTGGTTACGCCTTTGGTGTGGCCTTCGGAACCGTTGTCGGGGTTCTGGCGACAGCGGGAGGGTGTTTTATCTCCTTCTATTACGCGCGTTTGTTTGGGCGAGGTATGGTCACGACCCGCTGGCCAGGAGTGATCAAAAAAGTTGATAACTTCCTGGAAGCAGGCCCTTTTATGATGACCGTTTTGATCAGATTGCTTCCGGTGGGGAGTAACGTGCTGACCAACTTAGCTGCTGGGGTGACCCGCGTGAGTGCTGTGAAATTTATTGGCGGCTCCGCACTTGGCTATATCCCTCAGACTTTGGTTTTTGCCTTGGCGGGTAAAGGGGTGAAAGTCGATACGGAATCTCGCATTGCTATTGGTGTCCTGCTGTTTGTAATTTCTGGGGTGCTTGGTGCCTACCTTTATCGCAAAGTGAAGCATAGTAAGGCGGTTAAAAATGTTTGAAAACCGTCCTGCCTCCCTGGCCGGATTGCTTTGGCTCCTGGTCATGGGAGCCGCACTTTATGCCCGCCCACATTTGCCCGTTGATGAAACCCGTTACTTAGCTGTGGCTTGGGAAATGTGGTTGCGCGATGATTTCCTGGTTCCTTATCTTAATGGCGAACCTTACAGCCATAAGCCTCCTTTGCTGTTTTGGCTTATGCAAGCTGGATGGGGGCTGTTTGGGGTAAATGATTGGTGGCCTCGTTTGGTTGCCCCTTTGTTTGGCTTAGGTACTCTTTCACTGACGATCGCTATGGCTCGATCTCTCTGGCCTGACCAAAAAAGCACCCACAGCACGGCGGTTTTTATTCTGTTTGGCAGCTTGTTCTGGGTCGTTTTTTCTTCTCTGACCATGTTCGACATGCTGCTGGCATTTTGCACCCTTATAGCCTTGTTGGGGCTTAGTTTTGTTTGGCGTGGTGGGGGTGTTGGTGGTTGGCTGATTTTTGCCATTGGCATTGGGTTGGGTGTCTTGGCAAAAGGCCCCGCCATTCTGGTTCATACGTTGCCCGTCGCCCTTTTGGCTCCCTACTGGGATGTAGATGGACGGGTTAAAACCTTGGATGGTTCCTGGCGGCGTTGGTATTTAGGTGTTCTTTGCGGTGTTCTTCTAGGGGCCGCACTTGGACTCCTTTGGGCTGTCCCAGCGGCAATTTTCGGTGGTGAAGAATATCGCGATGCCATCTTTGTGAAGCAAACCGCTGGGCGTATGGTCAAGTCCTTTGCTCATCAACAGCCTTGGTGGTTCTTCTTGGCGATTATTGGTCCCATGCTCTTGCCTTGGACTCTCTGGCCTCGCTTCTGGCGATCAATGCGGGGGGTGATTGGGGAACATGGTGATTTAGGGGTGCGGTTTTGTTTAGCCTGGTTCCTCCCGGCCTTTTTGGTTTTCTCGTTAATCAGTGGGAAACAGCCGCATTATCTGTTACCTGAGTTCCCTGCTTTGGCTTTGTTATTTGCTTATCTCTTTAATGCAGCCCCTGGGCGAGAAAAACCGTGGGGTATTTTTATTCCTGCTGGATTTATCATCCTCCTCGGCGGATTGATCATTGCCGCCCCTCACGTCGCTGGAGAGAAAATTCCAGCTTGGCTTGGGAGTTTGAATGGGTGGTGGGGCATTGCTGTTGTACTTGCAGGAGCCACTGTTCTGCGACTAAAGGAAGAGCACCGGGTTGTTGGCCTCACCGTCTCCATGGCTGTTTTCGTGGCTTCTCTCCACTTAGCTCTGACACCTCGGTTTGACAATTTTTATTCCATGGAACCTAACGGTGAAGCCTTGGCTAAACTGGAAGAGCAAGGCTTTACCTTGCTTCATTTCGGAAAATATCATGGGCAGTATCAATTCGCTGGCCGCTTAAAAAAACCGATCCAGACTATTCCAGATACCAAACAGGTGGAATGGGCGACCAACCATCCTAATGCCAAAATTATCACTTACCGCTATAAGCTCTATGATGACGAGCCAAAGCCAGAACTTGTTCTGCCTTTTCGGAAAATGTACATGGTGGTTTGGGATCGGCAGCAAATCTTGGAAACCCCTGAACTGGCAGCCAGGCGGTAAAAAACCGTTTAAATCTATTTGGTAACCTTGCGCCTTAACCCTCTCGCCCTTTATAAAAGGGAGAGTAAATTTTTCTGATCTAAAAGGTGGATGCATATGTTCGTGGTGACGGGTGGAGCGGGATTTATCGGTTCAAATGTTGTAGCGGCATTGGAAGAGAAAAAACTAGGCCGGGTTGTTGTTTGTGATCGGTTGCGTGAGGGCGATAAATGGAAAAATATCGCTAAGCGAAACTTGGCTGATTTGATTACCCCAGATAACTTGTTCCCCTTCTTGGATGCACATCGAGATGAAATTCAAGCCGTCATTCATATGGGTGCGATTTCAGCGACCACAGAAACCGATGTAGACAAGATCGTTCGGAATAACCTTCGCCTTTCTATTGATTTATGGGACTGGTGCACGCGCAATGATTCACGGCTTATCTATGCCTCTTCTGCTGCCACCTATGGGGATGGCGAAAATGGGTTTGATGACCTTGAAACCCCAGAATACCTAGGCAAGCTCGCGCCGCTTAATCCTTATGGTTGGAGTAAAAACCTATTTGATCGCTCAATCAAAGCTCGGATGGAAGACGGCGATCACAGTCCACGCCAGTGGGCAGGCCTTAAGTTCTTTAACGTTTACGGCCCGAATGAATATCATAAAGGCTCCATGCAAAGCGTGGTTTCACATATTTACCCTAAAGCTTCCCAGGGCATTATTGCCTCTTTGTTTAAGTCCCATCACCCCGATTATGAAGATGGCGGGCAAAAACGCGATTTCATTTGGGTGGGAGACTGTGTCGACGTGATCTTGTGGTTGTTGGAAAATGAGAAAGTCAGTGGCCTGTTTAATTGCGGTACAGGCAAAGCTCGAACTTTCTATGATTTGGCGGCCAGCGTCTACAAAGCCTTGGGTGAAGAACCCATAATCGACTTTGTTCCGACACCTGAACAAATCAGGGATAAGTACCAGTACTTTACCGAAGCCAATATGAGCAAGTTACGGGAAGCTGGATATGATAAAGCGTTCACACCTCTTGAAGAGGGTGTTGCAAAGTATGTCCAAGGGTACCTTCATGCTTCAGATCATTATCGTTAAAACCCATGACTTTTGTAATTCCGTTCCCGGCAATTGATCCGGTTCTTCTTTCCTTTGGCCCATTAGCTGTCCGTTGGTATTCTCTGGCTTATATTGCCGGGCTGCTGCTGGGTTGGCAGGGCATTAAATTGCTGGTTCGGCGCACTCCTAACGCCATGACTCCTAATCAAGTAGAAGATCTAATTGTCTGGCTGACCTTTGGGGTGGTTGTAGGGGGGCGGTTTGGTTATGTCTTTTTCTATAACTTTGCCCATTTTATGGAAAACCCCAGCGATATTTTTAAGGTATGGCAGGGAGGGATGTCATTTCATGGCGGTATTCTTGGCGTCACCATTGCGGGCTATCTCTATACCAAACGCCATAAACTAAATTTCCTGCAAGTGGCTGATGTTGTTGCTTGTGTCAGCCCAATTGGATTATTTTTTGGGCGTCTTGCCAACTTCATCAATGGGGAGCTTTTTGGCCGTCCTGCTGATGTGCCTTGGGCCATGGTTTTTCCCCGTGGCGGCCCCGCCCCCCGTCACCCCAGCCAACTTTATGAGGCATGCCTAGAGGGGTTGCTGCTTTTCCTCATCCTTCACTTCCTCTGGCGGATAGAAGGGGTGCGAACTAAACCAGGGATTTTAACGGGGGTCTTTCTGATCGGGTATGCCTTCTCCCGTATGACCATGGAGTTCTTCCGCGAACCTGATGGGATTGTTGGGATTTTTACCATTGGGCAATTCCTCTCGATCCCCATGGTGGTGCTTGGCCTCTTCTTGGTATGGTGGGGTCGCCGGACTTCAACCGGATGAGTTTAGCAGACTCCTTAAGGCGTCGAATTGCTCACTCTGGCCCCCTCACAGTTGCGGAGTATATGACCGAGGCTTTATCCCATCCTCAATATGGTTATTACATGAGCCAAAACCCATTTGGGCGAGAAGGGGACTTTATTACAGCCCCAGAAACCAGCCAAATGTTTGGTGAACTTCTTGGCTTTTGGTGCGCGGCTCTTTGGCAGCAAATGGGAAACCCCTCATCGGTTAAATTAATAGAGCTTGGGCCAGGCAGGGGGACGCTGATGAGCGATGCGCTACGGGCAGCAAAAAATGTTCCTGGGTTTGCTGAAGCCCTGTCCGTTCACATGGTGGAATCCAGTCCTGCCTTACAGGAAAAACAGAGGCAAAGCCTTTCAGTCCTCGATTTTCCCATTGAATGGCACGGCTCTCTTTCTGAGGTTCCCGAGGGGCCAACCTTGCTCCTTGCCAATGAGCTTTTTGATGCCCTCCCCATTCGTCAATTTGTTTTTAAAGGCAAGTATTGGCACGAAATGATGGTGGACTGGGATGATGGGGTGGAGAAACTTTGTTTCGCTCTCTCTCCTTTGCCCGTTCCTCCTGAAAACCTGAGGAGCAAGGGGCTGCTAAATCCCAAAGAGGGGGATGTTGCTGAAATATGTCCTGCTGGATTAGCATTGGCTGGGGAGATTGGCCTCAGACTGAAAACCTTTAGCGGCGGGGCCTTGCTTATTGATTATGGCTATGGCCCAAGTGGGTTTGGTGATACCCTGCAAGCGGTGAAGGCCCATAAGTACCATCCTGTTTTAGAGACGCCCGGCGAGGCTGATTTAACCGCGCATGTGGATTTTGCCATGCTGGGACAAGAGGTTGCAAAGGGAGGGGCTAAGGCTTCAGAACTTCTTCCTCAGGGAGAGTTTTTAAAACGTTTAGGGATTGAGTATCGGGCGCAAGCCTTGTTAAAAACGGCAAATACCAAACAAACTGATGCGATAAAAAGCGGACTTCACCGCCTTGTTGATCCAGAAGAAATGGGAACTTTGTTCAAAGTCCTTGCTCTCACCGACCCGACGATGGAAACTCCGCCCGGATTTTAACAGAGATTGATTTTAACCATGATTACTGTTGCTGCCTTTAATGAAATTTCTGCCATCCGCCATGGGTTCATGACCCGTGAAGGCGGGGTGAGCGAAGGCGTGTATAGCTCTCTCAATTGTGGGTATGGCTCTGGCGATGATCTCAGCAAAGTGGACACGAACCGGGCCCGGGCTATGGAATTGCTGGACCTCCCCGCAGAAGCGTTGGTGACCTCCAAGCAAATCCATTCAAATAAAGTGGTCAAAGTCGATAAGCTTTGGGAGCATAATGAGGCCCCTGAGGCTGATGCCATGGTCACCAACACCTGGGGCATTGCGCTTGGAATCTTGACTGCTGATTGTGTGCCTGTGCTGTTTGTTGATGGTAAAGCTGGGGTGATCGGGGCGGCCCATGCTGGATGGAAGGGCGCGCTTTCAGGGGTTGTGAAAAATACTGTGGAAGCCATGGAACAATTAGGGGCTTCGCGCGATCGAATCTCTGCTGCGGTCGGGCCCTCTATCACCCAACGATCTTATGAGGTCGGTGGGGAGTTTTTGTTTAACTTTCTAGCCGATGATGACAATAACCGCATGTACTTTAAAAACTCAATACGGGAAGGGCATTTTATGTTTGATCTGGTTGGCTATGTCTCTAAGCGGTTAGGTCAAATGGATTTGAAAGAGATTATTGTGACCCCTTGTGATACCTATAGTGAAGAGTATCGATTCTTTAGCTATCGCCGCACCTGCCACAAAGGCGAAACTGATTTTGGGCGCGGGCTTTCGGCCATTGCCTTGTCCCGATAGGCTTAATGATGGTTCGTAAATTTCTTCTTTTAGTCTCCCTTGCTTTTGTTGTCTCTGGTTGTGGTGATGTGCCCCGGCCTTTCCAAGGAGACGGGGTTTATATTCAGCCCGAGATACTGCATCTCCCTGATAGCGTCGGGGTATTTATCACCCCCCCCGAAAAAATGGAAAAGCAAACGGCTATTGAGTTTGCGCGTGAAATTTCCGTTTCTTTGCAGAGTGTCAATATCCCCGCTTCAGTGAATTATAAAAATGTAGGAAGCTATACCCTTAAAGGGCGGGTCAGACCAAAGACCCGGCGAATGGAAGAGGGGGTAACTGATCGGCTGTTTTGGACTCTTTACGAAGAGAATGGGGATATTGCCGGGAAGTTTGGGAGTAATATTACAGCGTCAGAAATGCCCCTCAGAACGGCGGCACATTCAGTGGCTGCTGAGATTGCCATCCTGCTGCAAGACCCCGACAGTACGGTTACGCCTTCCAAACCAGATGCCTATAAATTTTTTGTCGCCCCCGTCACCGGGGCTCCAGGAAATGGCAATGCAGCCCTGACAAAAGGTTTGTTGTCAGAGCTCAATTCAAGAGGGGCCTCAACCGCGCGTCGTGTCGGTGACGCCAACATCGTTGTCCAATGTCAATTCACCATTACTAAGCCCAATAAAGGCAAGCAGAGGGTTAAAATTGTTTGGATTGTTGGCGAAGATAAAGACCGTGAGATAGGCCGGATAACCCAAAATAATATTATTCCAGCCGGTAGCCTTGATGGCGATTGGGGGGCAACGGCTCAAGCCATCGCGGTAGGTGGTGTAAACGGGATTGCTCAAATTTTGGAAAACAGAAAGTAGTTTCGCCTACATTAAGCCAAGGGCATTTTTTATGGCCTCGGTTGTTTGCATCACATTGATCGGTTTGGCGAGATAGGCTTGAAATCCAGCCTCTAACCCTCTCTCTACATCCTTTTGGCCTGCCACAGCACTTAAGGCGATGATCGGGATCGCTTTGATGGTTGGGCTCGCTTTGAATTGTTTCAAAAGTGTTATACCGTTTATACCCGGAAGATTTATATCAAGGATAACCAGATCAGGCCTTTTCGCTTTGGCAATTTCAAGCCCAAGCTCGCCTGTATGTGTTGAGATAATTTCTATATCACTCCAAGTTTTTAAAATATTTTCCATCAGTTCAATGTTTACAGGATTGTCTTCAACATAGAGGATGCTCATTACTCCCCCCGCTTTTTGATCAGTGTTTTGAGAAACTTTAGAATGGGTTGTTTTGTCACTAAGGGGGAGGTCAACCCAAAAGCGAGAGCCCTTGCCTACAGTGCTTTCAACATTGAGTGTTCCCCCCATGAGCTGCACCAGTTTTTGCGTGATGGTTAAGCCAATTCCAGTGCCTTGAATATCAGACTGTTCAGCAGAAAAACGACTGAACGGGATGAATAGATATTCCAGGTTTTCCTTAGATATTCCAAACCCTGTATCTTCAACGGAGAAACGGATGGATTTATCATCAACCATTTTCCAATCAACAATGACGTTTCCTTTGGAGCGATTGTACTTAACGGCATTGGAAAGCAAATTTACCAAGACCTGTTTTAGCCGGGTAAAGTCTGCACGGACTTCTTTTTCACCACGGTTTTTCTCCTCATAGCAGATTGTAATTTCACGATTGTCTGCTAGGGGTTTCATCAGATCTATACAACTGCCAATAACCTGATCAGGGCTTACATTCTCAATTGAAAGGTCAAGTTTCCCCGCCTCAACTTTTGCCAAATCTAAGACTTCGTTGATGAGATCAAGGAGGTGGTTCCCAGCCTTTAAGACATGGTCAATGAAGCGCTCTTGTTCGGTGTTTAACTCACTGGCTGCCCCTGATTTCAGCAATTGGCTGAATCCCAAGATAGAATTAAGGGGGGTGCGGAGTTCGTGGCTCATGCGTGAAAGGAATTCCGATTTTGCCATATTGGCTTCTTCGGCTTCTTCCTTGGCTGCTTTTAAAGCTTCCTGGAATTCGACCTGCGAGGTTATGTCGGTTCCTGCCCCACGGTAGCCCTTAAAGGCACCATCTGAATCAAAATATGGTTTGCCATTAATCGTAATATGAACGGTTTTGCCATCATCTCTTTTGATAGGGTAGGCTATTTTAAAGGCACGGCGGTTGTTTAAATCATCAAAATGGCGGGCCCAGAAATTAGGGGTATGGGTCCAATTACGCTCTTCAATGATTTCTTGTCGTGTTTTGCCTAAGATATCTTTGCGCTTAATCTTCGCGACCTCGAAGAAGCGATCTGAGATAAATGAAAAGCGTAAATCCTTATCTGTTTCCCAAAACCAATCAGAAGCGGATTCCGCAATTGTTCTAAACCATTCTTGGTTCTCTTTGACTGTAAGTTCGGCAGCAACCTGATCCGTAATATCACTCCCTGTTCCACGATAGCCGAGGAATTTCCCCTCATCATCAAAGAAAGGTTTGCCGCTTGACCTTAAATAACGAATGAGGCCATTAAGCTCATTATTTTTGTATTGGAAATCCCTGAAAGGGCGATGGTTTTTTAAATCGTCTAAAAGTTCTTTCATGCCTTTTTGGTTGATTCCATCTAAGGCAAGATCGTCAGGGGTTTTCCCAAGGCTTTGTTCCAGAGGAACGCCTAATATTTCTTGGCGACGACGGGAAAAATAGGTGTATTTGAAGTCAGGCCCCATCTCCCAAATCCAATCGGCGGCAATATCTGCAAAATCTTTAAATCTCGCTTTAAAAAGTCTCAGGTCTTTTTCCGCTTTTTCTTTTTGCGCAACCAAATGCGGATCAGATAAATTCCCCGTCCCCCAATAGCCGATAAAAGTTCCCTCTGAATCATAATGTGGCGTTCCACTGAGAGAAAACCTTAAGGGGTTCCCCTCAGTGTTTTCAATGGAGACGGGGATGTTTCGGAAGGATAAAGAGGGACTGGTCTCAGTATTGATTTTTTCCAACTCGGTAGAAACAAACACAGATTGCCAATGTTTCCTGATATATTTTTCAGGGGAAGTTTTTAAGAGTTTTGAGAATTGAGGTGAGAGGTAGGTCAATAGGTTTTGAGCGTCTGTTTGCCAAAAAAAATCAGAAATGGCTTCGCTAAACGCGCGAATATGCTCCATGCTATTGTCAGACATGTATTAACGGTTCCTCTGGATTCTCGGTATATTTCTTTTTTCTGCCTCATTTATTATGTTGAGTAGACAATAATTTTTAAATTAATTCCAATCTTTTTAAGCAGTTTTCATTGATTCTGAATAAAATTTGAAATGAATCTCAAAATGCCTCTTAATCTTGCCCTATCAGCGTTTACACAGAGAAAGCAGATTGATACATTCCGCTCGTTCCCTGCGGGAACTTTTTTAAAAATTTTTGGCATTCGCGGTTCTCAAATCCGTTAGGGGCATTTAAGCAGATGAAAATTTTAACCTGCAACAGCAACCGGCCTTTGGCCGAAGCCATCTCGGCTTACCTTAATCAACCTCTGACAAAAGCAAGTGTTCGCAGATTTTCCGATATGGAAGTCTTTGTCGAGATTGAAGAGAACGTCCGTGGGGAAGATGTCTTCGTTGTTCAGTCGACCTCTTATCCAGCCAACGATCACTTGATGGAACTGTTGGTCACCATTGACGCCTTGCGTCGTGGCTCTGCTCGGCGGATCACCGCTGTTGTTCCTTATTTCGGCTATGCTCGCCAAGATCGAAAATCTGGCCCTCGCACACCGATTTCCGCTAAGTTAGTCGCTAATCTCATTACCACAGCAGGGGCACACCGGGGCTTAACCATTGATCTCCACGCTGGCCAAATTCAAGGTTTCTTTGATATCCCCCTTGATAATCTTTTCGCGGCCCCGGCTTTTATTAAAGACATTAAAGAGCGTTACGATGGCGAAGAGATCGTCATGGTTTCTCCCGATGTGGGTGGTGTGGTTCGTGCTCGCGGGATTGCCAAGCGCATCAACGCTGACCTTGCCATCATTGATAAACGTCGCGAAAAAGCGGGCGTTTCAGAAGTGATGAACATCATTGGTGATGTCAAAGGGCGTCGCTGTATCATGGTTGATGATATCGTTGATTCTGGGGGCACGCTTTGCAATGCAGCGGCGGCTCTGATGGAGCAAGGTGCTGAATCTGTTTCAGCTTATTTGACCCACGGGGTTCTTTCTGGCGGAGCGGTTGCTCGGATTTCATCATCTCCAATTGATAAAATGGTGATTACCGATAGCATCATGGCAACAGAAGCTGTCAGGCTTGCCCATAACATTGACCAATTGAGCATCGCGCCTTTAGTTGCTGAAGCGATTCGTCGTATCAGTGAGGAAAAATCCGTTTCTTCCTTGTTTGACTAGGCTCTTGGCGTTATAAAGCCGCCTTTCCGGTATGCCGGGATACGAAATTTTGCTGTCACCTATGATGGGTGATGGCTATTTGACGTGAGTGGACCCCCCTGGAGGCGAACTCACATATATAGAGAGAGTATACACGATGTCTGAATTTACAACCTTCAACGCGGAAGTGCGCGAGCGGGCAGGTAAGGGGGCAGCCCGCGCCATCCGTAAGACTGGCCGGATTCCGGCTGTCATCTATGGCGATAGCAAAGACCCAAGCTCCATCTCCCTTGATCCTCTTGAGTACATGAAAGCAACCACAGGACCTGGTTTCTTCTCTACCGTATTCGAAATCAAAGTTGGCGGAAAAGCTGAAAAGGTTTTGGCTCGTGATGTTCAATTGCACCCGGTTACTGACCGTCCGTTGCACTTGGATTTCCTCCGCGTTGGTAAATCCACTATGGTGACGGTTGCTGTTCCAGTCACCTTCATTAATGAGATGGACTCTCCTGGTATTAAACGTGGCGGTGTTCTTAACATCGTTCGTCACGACCTTGACTTGGTTTGCCGTGGCGATGCCATTCCACAAGGTATCGAAATCGACCTTACCGGCCTTGAGATCGGTGATGGTATTCACATTAGCGCTGTTACCTTGCCTGATGGCGTGGTTCCTGATGTTACTGACCGTGACTTCACCATTGCCACCGTTGCACCTCCGACCGTTCTGAAAACGGTTGAAGAGGAAGAAGCCGAAGCTGAAGCTGCTGCCGAAGGCGAAGAAGGCGAAGAAGGCGAAGCAGAAGCAGGCGAGGAATAAGTACCTCTCATGTTTTTGCTGGTTGGCCTTGGCAACCCCGGAGCGGGGTATTCCGAGAACCGCCACAACATTGGTTTTATGGCGGCGGACGAGATTGTCCGCCGCCATTCGTTTATGAGCTTCCGTAAAAAGTTCCAAGGTGAAATTTCTGAAGGAACCATTGGCGGTGAAAAAACCCTGGTTCTT
Organism: uncultured Thalassospiraceae bacterium; assembly: GCA_965368165.1. Classification (GTDB taxonomy): domain Bacteria; phylum Pseudomonadota; class Alphaproteobacteria; order Rhodospirillales; family JAPHRK01; genus JAPHRK01. Next base: position 84,406 of record CBDULT010000016.1, read on the forward strand.
AAGCCTCAAACTTTCATGAATGAGTCTGGTCGCTCGGTTGGCGAGGTTGTCCGGTTCTACAAAATTGCCTCTGAAAACATCATCGTCTTTTATGACGAACTCGATTTACCTCTCGGCAAATTGAAGGTCAAAACGGGGGGAGGCTCAGGCGGACATAATGGCATCAGGTCCATTGATGCCCATATTGACAAAAACTACCGACGGGTACGTCTTGGCATTGGCCACCCTGGACATAAGGACAAAGTTCATAGCCATGTATTGTCAGATTTTGCCAAATCAGAGCGTCCCGCTATTGATGCCCTAGTTGATGAAGTGGCCAGAGAAGTCGGTCATTTGATCGAAGGTAAAGATGCAAATTTTATGAATAAAGTTGCGCTCGCTTTACAGCCACCGAAGCCAGAGAAACCCGAGAAGCCAAAGAAAAAAACTGAAGAGAAAGTAAAACCAAAAGCAGGTACTGCAAAACAAGAAGAGCCTGGCTCGCCTTTTGCCGCGCTTGAAAAACTGAAAAAACAATTCACGGATAGCAGTTCAAAAGAGTAGCCACTCATTATATCCCTCAATTTTAAGTGAGAGATGGACGGGCACAGGCATTACATTGCTTGACCCGTTGCCCGTAAAGGGTTATCGCCTCTTTTCATTCTTCATCACCAAAATTTGCGGACGGATAAAATGGGATTTAATTGTGGTATTGTTGGTATGCCTAATGTGGGCAAGTCCACTTTGTTTAACGCGCTGACCTCAACAGCAGCAGCAGAAGCAGCAAACTTCCCTTTTTGCACCATCGAGCCAAATACGGGCCGCGTAGGGGTCCCCGACCCTCGGTTGGCGATCATTGCCGAATTAGGCAAATCGGCGAAGATTATCCCCACTCAGCTAGAGTTCGTCGATATTGCGGGCTTGGTGCGGGGTGCAAGCAAAGGCGAAGGGCTTGGCAACCAGTTCCTTGCCAACATCCGAGAAACCGATGCGATTATTCATGTATTACGCTGTTTTGAAGATGAAAACATCACCCACGTTGAAGGGGGGATTGATCCGGTACGGGATGCCGAAACCATTGAAACGGAACTCATGCTCGCCGACCTGGAAAGCCTTGAAAACCGGATGAATAGTCTGATCAAGAAAGCCCGTGGGAATGACAAGCAAGCCAAGGAGTCCTTGGCAATGGTTGAGCGTAGCCTGGATGTTTTGAAAGAAGGTAAACCAGCGCGAACTGTTGAATATTCAAGCGATGAAGCCAAAACCTTTAAGATGCTGCAACTCCTGACGTCAAAGCCTATCCTTTATGTTTGTAATGTGGAAGAAGACTCTGCAGCAACCGGAAATTCTTTGACAGAAAAAGTGAAGGAAATGGCAACTGCCCAAGGGGCGGGTGTGGTTGTTATTTCTGCGAAGATTGAGGAAGAAGTTGCTCAACTAAATGATGAGGAAGAGAAGGCTGAGTTTCTAGAGACTCTAGGTCTGGAAGAAACAGGTTTGGCCCAGATTATTCGGGAAGGGCAAAACCTTCTGAACCTAATCACTTTCTTCACCGTTGGCCCGAAAGAAACCCGCGCCTGGACCGTTCGCAATGGCGCAAATGCACCCGAAGCAGCAGGGGTTATTCATACTGATTTTGAACGCGGTTTTATTAAAGCCGAAACCATTGCCTATGACGATTTTGTTGCATGCCAGGGCGAAAACGGTGCAAAAGAAGCGGGTAAGATGCGTCAGGAAGGCAAAACCTACCCGGTTAAAGACGGTGACATCTTCCATTTCCGCTTTAATGTGTAAGTGTTCGCAAGGGTTTCGTTGATTTATCCACAATCCCACCTTGCACTATTTTGCAGCTATTCTAAATTAGTCCCTAAGGTCCGGTTATAAAGATCGGACCGCAATTTTTTTTGAACTCTTTAGTGGGGACGCGATATGTCTATTTCCGTTGGCGATAAAATGCCATCCGGCACTCTTAAAACCATTTTGGCTGATGGCCCGTCTGATGTCAGCACGGACGATCTTTTCAAAGGCCGTAAGGTTGCTTTATTTGGTGTCCCAGGTGCTTTCACGCCTGCTTGTTCTGCTACGCACCTTCCAGGGTATGTTTCCAATGCGGATGCCCTTAAGGCAAAAGGCATTGATGCCATTGCTTGTATGGCTGTGAATGATTTCTTCGTGATGGATGCTTGGGGCAAAGCCTCAAACGTTGATGGCAAAGTGACCATGCTGGCTGATGGAGTTGCTGAATATACCAAAGCACTCGGCATTGAGCTCGACCTCAGCGGTGCCGGCTTGGGCGTGCGTTGCACCCGTTTCTCAATGGTTGTTGATGACGGTGTTGTCTCCCAGCTTTATATGGAAGAAGGCGGCAACCTGGAACACTCGACCGCAGAAAAAATGCTCGAAAATCTCTAAGAAGTTTTTACAAAATTATGAAAGGCGGCCCATTGTGAGGCCGCCTTTTTCATGACCAAAGACTCTCGTTATGCTCAGGACAAAACGCTCCCAAGATTCCTTAGTCTTCCGTCAAGTTATGACTGTCAGCAGCCCCCAAATCGAGGCCGTAGGCTGATCGCATTTGAGCGATGAACTCAAGGTTATCAGAGCCAAAAGGGGCTTTGCCTTCAAAATTGTGCAGCACAATCCCTTCGATTAAATCACCCAAACTGATTTCGTTGCGTGCTGCGAGGGCTTTGAGAACCTTCAGAATACGCTTTTCGATACGAACACCCGTTTGAACGCGCTCGATCTTTTTCTTACTAGATATCACCGCCCGGTACTCCATTTTACTTTTATAGAAATTGGTAACATGGTACCAAGGTAGCGTCGAGGGATCAAGAGTAATATATTATGTCAAACAATGTTCAAATGTTAGAGGGTTCGGGGCCTGTCACTGACAATGTCAGGGGCATTTTTTGGGCTATTCTGGCTACCGGTTTGTTCGCAATCGTCGCGGCTATGGCGAAAATTGCGGCTGCTGAATACCATGTCTTGCAAATCCTTTTCTTCCGGCAGGTCGTTGTCTTCTTATCGTCTCTTCCTTCTATAGCAACGTCGTTTCCCCAAAGCTTAAAAACTAAGCACCCCGGAATACATGCTCTGCGTTTGTGTGGGGCGTACGTCGCTTTGTCTTGTGGTATCTGGGCCATCTCTGTTCTTCCCCTAACAACAGCTCTTACTTTGGAGTTTGCGAGGGTGTTTTTTGTTGCTCTACTCGCATTTTATTTTTTGAATGAGTCTTTTGGAATCCGCAGAATAGTCGCTTTTGTCGGTGGATTTATTGGGGTGGTGGTTATTATGCGCCCTGGTGTCGATGGCATCTTTAATGAGTATGGTCTCATCCCAATTTTGGGTGCTCTTGGGGCTGCTGTCGCAACGACGTCAGTTCGCAAACTTTCCCAAACCGAATCAACGGCAACTTTACTTGTCTATCAGGCATTATTTGTAGGTGCTTTAGCTGGGGCGCCACTGTTTTGGTTGTGGGTGACACCTGATATAAATGGGTTGCTATTCCTTTTAGCGATGGGGGGGCTCTCAGCAGGGGCAAATTGGGCAGGTGTTAAGGCTCTCCGACATGGCGAAGCCAGTGTTGTTGGCAATATTCAGTATATCCAATTGGTTTTTGCAGCAATTCTTGGTTTTTCCATTTTTGGTGAAGTGCCAGATATTTATACAATAGTTGGGGCGGCAATTATTGTCGGGTCATCCGTCTATATGTTTCACCGTGAGACGTCAGTGCGGAGGAAAAAACGGATTAAGTCCGGTTTGCAAAATTAATCATAAATATGCTCAATACCCTTTCGGGCGAGTTCATCAGCTCGTTCGTTTTCTGCATGACCTGAATGGCCTTTAACCCATTGCCAGTCAATGTCATGGCCCGCAATTGCTGCATCTAATCTTTGCCATAGGTCATCATTTTTTACGGGTTTTTTATTGGCTGTTCGCCAGCCATTTTTTTTCCAGTTATGAACCCACTTGGTAATGCCGTCCATCACATAGCGGCTATCGGTGGACAGGATGATTTTCATAGGTCTTTTTAGGGATTCAAGAGCCTGGATTGCCGCCATCAACTCCATGCGGTTGTTGGTGGTTTCGGGGTCGCCGCCGTTGAGTTCTTTTTCAGTACCGCGCCAACGAAGCAAAGCCCCCCAGCCGCCAGGGCCAGGGTTGCCGCTACAGGCACCATCGGTGAAGATTTCAACAAGGCTGTTTTGAGTGTCTTTGGTCATAAGAAAAGGTTATGCCGGATCACCCTTCGTCGGGCAATGGGATTGTTTCGGTGATCCAGTTGTCCAAAGCTGGTTTGATGATATCAAAGCCACAGTAGCCCCGATTAAGGGCACGTAGTTGTGTTCCGTCACGCAAGACGATGGTTGGAAAACCTGTAACGCCGAGCTGTTGGGCAGACATGAAGTCTGAGAAAGTTTCCTTTTGGATTTCTTCGCTTTCAAAAGCTGCCCGGAAGGCCGTGCTATCGAGTTCAAATTTTTCCGCTAACTCGACCAGGACATCGGTTTGGGTAATGTCCTGATTCGCGGCGTAAAAAGCCCCATGGAGGAGAGCGAAGTAACCAAATGTTGCTTCGGGCATTATGTTGCGCATGGTGACCACGGCTCGACAAGCGGGTTCGGTGTCATAGACAAAATCGGTGCGTTCAAAAAAGGAGTAGTCAAAAGGTTGACCAGAGGCTTTTTCGACATCTTCCCAATGGTGGCGAATTTCGGCCTTGGCCGCATCATCCATGATTTTCTTGTTGCCAGCCCTAAGGCCGCCAACAACAACTGAAAGAGGAATCTGTTCCCCATAGGTCTCGGCGATCTCTCGCATGACCGGCGCAAACCCCCAACACCAGGAGCACATGGGGTCGCCAAAAAATATGATACTTTTATCCATAAGATGATCTTAGGGGGGCAATAGTAAAATAATTCTAAAGCCCGTATCCTCCGGGGCCACTTACTCCTCGATGGAATTTCAGCTTTCGCCAGTATTCCATGGGGTCTTTGCGGTGGGTTAAGGAGCCTTCAGCGGTGTGGGTCCAGTCGTAGAGCCTTGTTAGGAGAAAGCGCAGGGCGGCACCTCTGGCAAGGAGAGGGAGGGCATTTAGCTCTTCGAAAGAGAGGGGGCGGATTTTATTGTAGCCATTGAGCAGTAGCCGGGCCTTGCTAATATTGAAATCCCCTTCTTTTTCAAAACACCAGGCATTGAGACAAATTCCTAAGTCAAAAGCCATAATATCGGTAGAGGCGAAATAGAGGTCAATAATGCCACTTAGCTGGTTGTTGAGGAAAAAGGCATTGTCGGGGAAAAGGTCCCCATGGATAATGCCTTTGGGTAAAGAATAAGGCCAGTTCTCTTCGAAGAAATCAATCTCGCGTTTAATTTCTCGGTCTAGTTGATCGGCAACGCCCTCACATTCTGCATAAAGAGCCCGCCAGGATTTTTGAGAAAGAGTGTTTTCTCGCTCTTGAGCAAAATGTTCCCCGGCTTTGTGAAAGGCAGCTAAGCCCTGCCCCAGTAAGGCGCAATGCTCAGGCTGAATGCGCCGTGGGGACACGCCGTTGAGAAAAGTAACTAAAGCGGCTGGTTTGCCACAGAGGGTTTGTTGGGCAATCCCTTGTTTGTCTTTCACCGGGACCGGGCAAGGGAGGTCATGAGCGGCTAGATGGTCCATGAGGCCCAGGAAGAAAGGAAGGTCGGCGGCTTCCACACGTTTTTCATAGAGAGTGAGGATATAGGGGCCGCTATCGGTCCCTAAAAGAAAATTGGAGTTTTCGATTCCTTCGGCAATCCCTTTGATTGATTGAAGGCTGCCTAGGGCATAGCGTTCCAGGAAGGCCTCTAATTCTTCGTCAGGGACTTCCGTATAGACGGCCATGCTAGAGATTCCGTAGCTCTGGAGGAACTTTAAAGATAAGGGTTTCTTTGGTGATGGTTTCCATCTCTACGGTAACAGCGAAGCGTTCCCGGCAAGCTGAGATAACTTCATCAACCAATATTTCTGGGGCTGAAGCTCCTGCACTGATACCAAGGGTTTTCACCTTCTTCATGGCTTCCCAATCGATTTCTTCGGCCCGTTGAACCAGCATGGAGTTTTTACAGCCCCCAAGGGCTGCAACTTCTACTAACCGTTTGGAATTAGACGAATTAGGCGCACCAATCACCATAAGCATATCGCAGCGAGGGGCGATAGTCTTTACCGCTTGTTGGCGGTTTGTTGTGGCAAAGCAAATATCTTCACGCCTTGGTCCTCGCAGGTTTGGAAGGCGTTTTTTTAGGGCTTCAATAATATCGGTGGTCTCATCTACCGAGAGAGTTGTTTGGGTGGTGTAGGCGATATCAGTTCCTTCTGGAACGTCCAAGGCCTCTGCTTGTTCAACATTTTCGACCAGAATAACTTCCCCTTCTGGCAACTGCCCCATGGTCCCGACGACTTCAGCATGACCAGCGTGGCCGATCAAAATCACTTTACGACCGATTTTATTATGGTGCTCAGCTTCTTTGTGGACCTTTGTCACCAAGGGGCAGGTGGCATCTAAGTAGTGAAGGTCTCGGTCACTTGCTTCTTTAAATACTGCCTTCGCGACCCCATGAGCTGAGAAAATCACTGGTACGCCATCAGGAACTTCGTCAAGCTCTTCAACAAAAACAGCCCCTTTTTCTCTCAAGCCATCAACCACATATTTATTGTGAACAATCTCGTGACGCACATAAACAGGGGCCCCATATTTTTGTAATGCCTTATCGACAATCTGAATGGCGCGGTCTACGCCAGCACAAAATCCACGCGGGGCGGCAAGAATTATTTTTAGTTCTGGGAAGCTCATTTGGTATCCTTGGTTCACATTTAGGCCCATAGTATATAATAAGAGATAGTAAAACCAAGTTTCGATAACAAAGATTCATAGAGATCACTCTGGCAACTCGGCAGAAAAACCTTTGAGCAACCGACGGCAAAAAAGATTAATAAAAATAGAGCTAGCCCTCATTGTAACCGTTCTTTTATTGACAACAGGAAAGGGAATGGTCTTCGCGGCTGCTCCAGATGGACTGGGCATTGATCGGAGTTTTCCTTCCCAGATGAAGGGAGACGAACTCTTCGCGGGCAACCCAATCATCTTACGTATTCAAAAAGTTCTAGCTGCCGAAGGGCGATATAAGGGGCGGTTAGATGGGCAAATGAATGTGGAGTTGGAAGCCGCCATTCGTATTTATCAAAAAAGAAATCGCCTTAAGGCTGATGGCAAAGCGACTGAAACCCTCGCCAAACGCATGGAGACCCATGATAAAGTCCAGGCTCTTCTCAATAAGCTGGAAAGGGCACGGCTTGCCGATTTAGAAAAAGCCAGATTGGCCTTGCTTTCAAATCCGCTGACGAAACACTTGGCGCAAAAACCAGATGGAGAAAGGGCCAACCCAACCCGAGATACAACCGCTTGTTTTTCATCTCCGACCCCAGCTTGCTTGCTTACTGAAGCCTCAGAAAGTGCTAAAGCGGTTTCTAAGAAAGACCGCAGGGATTGGGCTTTGGGAGAAATTCTTGTCGCCCAGACAAAAGCCGGGTTGGTTCCTCAGGCAATGGAGACCGTCGAACGAATCTCTGATTTGCGCTTAGTTATTGTCGCTTTACGTAACATTGCGGTGGCGCAAGCCAATATCGGGCGACAGCAAGAAGCCCTGGATGCGGTTTCAGTTATTCCAGATAGCAATGAACGTTTGGAAGCCTTGGTCAAAATTACTGAGGTTGAGTTGGAGAGATACAAGAAGGGCGAGAGTTCAATCGAAGAGATCAATGTCGCGGCGAAGTCGGTTCTTGATTCTTCTGGTCCTAGGTCTGACTTGGACGGAATTTCAGCAATTTCACGAATAGTCGCCGTTTTAGCCGCGACAAAACAGCCCCTGGAAACGACCAAGGCTCTGAAATTTCTTGAGAATAAAGTTGAAAGTTTTTATCCCTTGGAAAAAAGAGCCGATGCCTATCGTCACCTCTCGGCGGCCTATGCGGCAACAGGAAACTCTGACCAAGCCCTTAAGGCACTGAAAAGACATTCCCATGATGCCGACCCAACGTCGGTTCTGGTGGCGACGGCTAAAGCACATTTGCGAAATGGAAAACCAAAAAAAGCCCTTAACATGGCCAACGGGATTACCGCAGACCGCTATCTCTCTATCCTTCTTGCCCGAGTTGCTGTGGCTCAGTTTTCGCAAGGGAAATTTCTTGAAGCTCAAGGGACCTTAGCGTTGGCTAAGGAAACATCGCTCGATATTTCTCTGCCTTTCGCCAAAGCCTACGCCTTAAGCAAAGTTGCTTTATCTTGGAGTGAACTTGGGAATCCGGATGAAGCGTTAAGGGTAACTTCTGAAATCACTGACGAGAGGATAAAGGCGCAAACCTTGTGGGCGATTCTCAGCTCCACCAAGGGGGAGCAAGAAAAGAAACAGTTAGAGAAAGCAGCTTGGGAAGCCAGCAATGAGGTGAGTAGCACTTTTGCTCGAAGCTGGATTTTTGCCGATGCCGCAACCAGTCGAGCCAGCGATGGGAAAGAAGAGAAGGCAAGGGAAGCATTTATGACGGGCCTTGCCATTGCCGATACCATTACCAATCCATGGGGCCGAGCCCGAATTTTAGCCAAGCTCGCAGGGGTATTAGTTGATCTGAAGTAATGTCTGCTCTAGACATGTTGCCCTCATCCAAGTACTTCTGGTGATCAGATTATTGAGCAGCAAAAATATATAGGCAAAAGAATGAAGGTACTCAAAGTTACCAGGTTTCTCCTCCTCGGTTTAATCCCCCTTGTGATCGCTGGCTGCTCGGCTGTGGAAGAATCATACGATAAGTTGCTTGGGAATGATACCTACCGTCCAACGGTTTGCCCGCGCCTTTCCATACTTGCTGATGCTTCCGAACTCACCCGATACAAACCCGGCCCTGGACGCGACATTATTGACACGACAGTGGAAGGTGTAATTTCCGGTGTAGATGTAAAATGTGGCTATGAACTGGAAGATGATCAGTCTGGTGTTTTAAACGTAAGTATTCTGCTCCATTTTGAAGCGACGGTGGGGCCCGCAAATCAGACCAATAAGGCGCAACTGGCGTATTTTCTTGCTGTCCTTGATCAAAACAAAAAGGTTCTGAAACGGGAAACCTTTCCTTTTGAAGTCCATTTCCCCGGAAATGTTGTAAAATCATCCTTCCGTGATGAGCCAGTTCAGTTCATTCTTCCGATAAAACGAGGCGAGGATGGCTCGATTTTTGAAATCTATGCCGGATTCCAATTAACGCCGGAAGAAGTCGAGTTTAATCGGCGCAAAAAAAGTCGGTAGTTGCTCAGAAACAATAGAGAAATCCATCCACAGGTTATCTTGTTGACCAAAGCCACCGACCCGGTAAACTATTCCTAAGTGAATAAAAAAGGCCGTATTCACACGGTTTTATGGGAGTGTCATGTGACTGAAAGTAATTCAGAAGAATTAAGGCAATCGCCGCTTTTATCTATCCATAATAAAATGAAAGGGAAAATGGTTCCCTTTGCTGGATATGCGTTACCGGTTCAATATGAGCCCGGCATTATGACTGAGCATAAGCACACCCGTGAAAAGGCGTCGCTCTTTGACGTATCTCATATGGGTCAAGCTATCCTTCGCGGAGAGAATGCGGCTGCGGCTCTTGAAAGTTTGGTCCCCTCCGATTTACAATCTCTGCCAGCCGGCAAGATGGCCTATACGGTTCTGACCAATGACCAAGGGGGCATTATTGACGACCTCATGGTCACTAATCATGGGGACCATCTGCATCTGGTGGTGAACGCCTCTCGCTGCGGTGTAGACTTTGCCCATATTAGAAAAAGCCTCGAAGGTCAGGCTGAGTTAGAAGTCCACACGGCGCGGGCTTTGATTGCCCTTCAGGGGCCTTTGGCAGCACATGTTCTTGCTCGCTTTGCTCCAGCCGCCCGGCATATCCTATTTTTACATTCGGTTGCTTTGACCATCGCCGATATCCCCTGTCTTGTAACCCGTTCGGGTTATACAGGAGAAGACGGGTTTGAAATATCTGTGCCTTCCGAAGACGCGACCAAGCTTGCTGCTTTGCTGTTGAGCGAAAATGAAGTTGAGCCTGCTGGTTTAGGTGCGCGTGACTCCTTGCGCTTAGAAGCGGGGCTTTGTCTTTATGGTCACGATATTGACGAGTCGACAACGCCTGTCGAAGCCGGTCTTTCCTGGGTGATCAGCAAGCGTCGTCGTGAAGAAGGTGGTTTCCCGGGGGAGACCGTAATCCTTCAGCAATTGAAAGACGGTGCTAAACGCAAACGAGTTGGCATCAAACCAGAAGGAAAAGCTCCGGCCAGAGAAGGGGCAAAGATTACAGATACGGACGGCAATGAAATTGGTGTTATTACCAGTGGCGGGTTTGGTCCTTCGGTTGGAGGGCCTGTTGCCATGGGGTATGTGGAAACAGCTTTTGCTAAGCCAGAAACGGCAGTCAATTTGATTGTGCGGAACAAGCCGCTTGCGGCTCAAGTGGTGAAATTGCCATTTGTTGCACACAACTATTATCGCGGATAAGGGGAAGAAAATATGGCGACAGTTCGCTTTACCAAAGATCATGAATGGGTCAGCCTTGATGGTAATACAGCCACAGTAGGCATTAGTGATTATGCCCAGCAACAGCTCGGCGATATCGTCTTTGTTGAGGTGCCTGATATGGGAAAAACCCTCAATAAAGGGGATGAAGCTGCCGTGGTTGAATCGGTCAAGGCCGCCAGCGAAGTCTATTCACCTATTGGCGGTGACGTTTGCGAAGTGAACGAGTCTTTGGAAGACGAACCTTCTTTGGTCAATAACTCTGCTATGGGCGATGGCTGGTTTTATAAACTCACTATTTCCGATGCGGCTGAGCTCGATGACCTCATGGATGAGGGCACTTATAAAGGTTATATCGAAGGACTCGATTAATGCGTTACCTGCCCCTTGGCCAAAGTGATCGTGAGGCCATGCTAGAGGCCGTTGGTGTATCAAGCGTTGATGACCTCTTTGTTGATGTTCCTAAAAAGGTTCTGCTTGACGGCCCTGTAGACTTGCCGACAACGGCAGGTGAAATGTCCGTAGAGCGTAGCCTGACGGCAATGGCTCGTAAGAACCTAGGCTCATCCCAAGCCCCCTCATTTTTGGGGGGAGGGGCCTATAACCACCACGTTCCGGCAGCGGTGGACCATCTCATCCAGCGGGGTGAGTTTCTAACCTCCTATACCCCTTATCAGCCGGAAGTTTCCCAAGGAACCTTGCAGTATCTCTTCGAGTTCCAAACCCAGGTTGCCATGCTTACGGGCATGGATGTTGCCAACGCCTCCTTATATGACGGAGCTACAGCAACCGCTGAGGCGGTGATGATGGCGGCCCGTATAACTAAACGCAAAAAAGCTGTGCTCAGTGGGGGGCTCCATCCTCATTACCGCGATGTCACTTACAACCAAGCTCAGTTTATGAATTTTGAGGTTGAATCGGCTGAAATCGATGTTGAGGGCAAAGAAGATTTAACCTCGCTAATTGACGATCAGACCGCCTGTATTGTGGTGCAAAACCCAAGCTTTTTTGGTCATGTTCGGGATTTAACTGGGCTGGCTGAAGCTTGCCATGAAAAAGGGGTTCTTCTTATTGTTGCTTTTGGGGAAGTGGTTTCCTTAGGGGCACTAACCCCGCCAGGAGCGATGGGAGCCGACATTGTTATCGGTGAAGGGCAATCTTTAGGCAATGGTGTGAACTTTGGCGGTCCTTATTTAGGCTTGATGGCTTGTCGCCAAAAGTTTGTTCGTCAAATGCCAGGGCGGCTTGTCGGTGAAACGGCAGATGTGGAAGGACGTCGCGGATGGGTTTTGACCCTTTCGACACGAGAACAACATATCCGTCGAGAAAAAGCCACCAGTAACATTTGTACCAATTCCGGCCTCTGCGCTTTAGCTTTTAATATGCATTTGACCATGCTCGGTGAGGCTGGCTTTACCAAGCTGGCAAAAATTAATCACGCCCATGCGTCGATCCTGGCTGATCGTCTTGAAGAACTCAGGGGCGTTGAGCTTGTCAATGATACCTTCTTCAATGAGTTTACCTTGCGGCTATCCAAACCTGCTGCTGAGGTGGTTGATGCTTTGGTTGAAAAGGGTGTCCTTGGGGGTGTCCCTCTTTCCCGGCTCTACCCGGGCGAGGAGAGTATGGCGAACTTACTTTTGGTCGCGGCAACAGAAACCAACACCCCAGAGGATATGGATGCTTTCGTTAACGGTTTGCAGGAGGTGCTCTGATGCCGACACATTCCATTAGCGGTAATCGCGGTCTACAAATTGAAGAAAAACTAATTTTTGAGCAGGACAACCCGGGACAAACGGGCGTTGATTTTCCCGATATTCCAGAGGCAAAAAATCGTCTCGGTGGCTTGGATCGGCAGGAAAATATCGGCCTGCCGGGATTGAGCGAACCCCAAGTGGTGCGCCACTATATGCGGTTGAGCCAAAAGAATTATGCCATTGATAGCGGTGTCTATCCTCTGGGCTCCTGCACCATGAAGCATAACCCGCGCCTCAATGAGAAAATGGCTCGGTTGGCGGGATTTGCCGACCTCCACCCCTTACAGCCAACCCAAACAACTCAAGGGGCCCTAGAACTGATCAGCACCTGCGCCCATTGGCTTTGCACTCTGACAAATATGCCTGTGGTGGCTATGTCTCCCGCCGCAGGAGCCCATGGGGAGCTTTGCGGATTGATGGCTGTTCGTGCCGCCCTTGAAGACCAGGGTTATGCGCGCAGCAAGGTCCTGGTGCCTGAGTCGGCCCACGGTACCAACCCCGCCAGTGCTCATCTTTGTGGTTATTCGGTGGAGTCCATTCCTGCCCTGGATAATGGACGGGTAAACCTGGAAGTTCTTAAAGAGAAGTTAGATGGCGAAGTCGCCTGTTTCATGCTCACCAACCCCAATACCTGCGGGTTGTTTGAAAATGAAATTCTTGAAATTGCTCAGGCTGTCCATGATGCCGGTGCTTATTTCTACTGTGACGGGGCTAACTTTAATGCCATTGTTGGGGTGGTGCGTCCCGGCGACCTTGGCATTGATTGTATGCATATCAATTTACACAAAACCTTTTCAACGCCTCATGGTGGCGGCGGTCCGGGTAGTGGTCCGGTGGTCTTCTCTGAAGCTTTGGCTCCTTACGTTCCTCTTCCTTATGTGGTTCAAGAAGGGGAAACTTATCGGCTAATTGAAGATGAAGCCTCAGCCGAAGGAAAACCTTTTGGCCGCATGAAAGGTTTCCATGGGCAGTTCGGCGTTTTTGTCCGCGCTTTATCTTACATGATGAGTGTTGGCAGCGATGGACTTCGCCAAGTGGCCCAGGATGCGGTGCTTAATGCTAATTATCTTGCTGCAAAGCTGGAAGGGGAACTCTCGCGTTCCTATGTCGGCGCTTGTATGCACGAGGTGTTATTTGATGATCGTTTCCTCAAAGACACAGGCGTCACCACCTTAGACTTTGCCAAGGCCCTCCTTGATGAAGGGGTTCATCCCATGACCATGTATTTCCCCTTGGTGGTGCATGGTGCTTTGCTGATGGAGCCGACGGAAACCGAGTCTAAGCAAAGCCTGGATCAGTTTATTGAAATGGTTTTGGGCTTGGTAGAGCGTGCTAAGAAAGGGAATGCTGATTATTTCCAACATGCCCCCCGCATGACCCCGCGCCGTCGTTTGGACGAAACCGCCGCCGCCAGAAAACCAATCCTTAAATGGGTTCCGCCCGTTGAGGAAAACTGAGGTGATTTATAATCAAGTAAGGTGATATTTTAGAAAAAGCCTTCGTCGTCGTCACCAAGTGTAAAGAGCTGGGAGACGTAATCTAGGCGGCTTCTGAGGCCTTGGCGTTTGAGAAGCTTATGCTGGGCCGCATCGGGGAGGTCGGTGAACATGATGATACCTTTGTTGATAAGGACATCAATCAAATCCTCGGTCACACGGGCTAATTCCATGTCAGCCTGGACCCATTCGTGCTCTGTCTGACCCAGAAATTGTTTCAGTTCTTCGTTTTCAGGGTCAAGCTCTTCAAAGGCTCCTTCCTGGAGCGCATCAAAGATCGCGATAATGTTTCCTGTTTCGTCCCGTTTAACAAAGGGCATTTTGTCCCCTTCCGATAAAGCCTCAACCCAATTAATGGTTTTACTGTAACCCTTTAATACGGAAAGGGGAAGTGCTCTAATTTAGGAATTTATCGGCGAACACTGCGGCACCCACAGGGAGGGCGCAAAGAATGGCCAACACGATGGGCTTTATCATCATGGCAACGCGGTCTTTCCCCGCCATAAATTTCCCCACCAGTAAGTCTGCGAAGAAAATAGGGATGAGGAGGGCCTGAGCTAAAAGTGAGGTGGGGGTGAAATAGAGGGTTTGGCTAATCAGAACCATAAAGACCCCGCCCGCCCCGATTAAAAGGATACCGCTAAAAACCATGCGCTTGACGGGCCAGTTCCAGGCAACGAAAGCACCTAATGAAGCGACAAGGGCGAAGCTAAGTTGGGATATTGAGGTTGAGTTTGAGATGACCCCTAGCCCAACAGCCGCAAAGAGGACCATGATTGAGGCGGTCAAACCCCTTTCGGCTAACTTATCCAATCGTACCATGATTATTCCGCCAAGGATGGTAATCACCAGAAACTTAATTACGGGGGGAGACAAGACCGTTCCGTTGAATTGGGAATAGGCGAGCCAGTAAGCGGTCATCATTGGAAAAGCCATGGCCACAACTCGTCTCATATGCTGCCTATCTTTGACAAAATCGACAATCAGACCGCCCGCGAATCCAATGATGGTGAGATAGAATAGTTTGTGGCTTGATGCGATGGGGGGGAAAGGGGGGCGTCCGACAATAAAGATATAGGCCAGGATAAAACCGACCCCAACTCCTAAACCCGCTAATATATTTCCTCTTCGCTCTTTGAAAATTATATAAATGAAAGCAACAGCACCAAAGCTTGCCAAAAAAGGCAAAGCGAAGAATTGTGCTAGAGGATTTGAGAGAATGTCTTCCATGAACTTTGACAAAATATATTTTAGGGCCGCGTGATACGCTGCCGTTGGGTTAAGGGATAGGGTGTTCTTTTAGTGTGATCCATATGAGCCGTCTGGGCAACACCAGGATAGTGATAATGGACCTATAGATTAATCTTCAAAAGAAATTGGACTAGATATTAAGATGTTTATTTGGGACAATACTGTTTCTTCAAAATGCCTAATTAGGACGTTTCATGGAAAAGCTCACGGGACTTGCTGTATTTGCCAAAGTTGTCGAAGAGGGAAGTTTTACCGGGGCTGCCACCAGCCTGAATTTGTCAAAATCAACGATCAGCAAACATATCACCCGATTGGAAGAACGCCTGGGTGCAAGGTTGCTCAACAGGACAACAAGACGCTTAACTCTGACAGAAGTTGGCCGCTCTTTTTATGAACGCTGCGAACGCATTTTGGCTGAAGCCAATGAGGCCGAAGAAGCGGTAAGTCGGCTAAGCAACGAACCCCGTGGAACGTTACGCATTACGGCCCCCATGACCTTCGCCACTCGCCATCTTGCCGACAAGCTCCCCCTTTTCATGGCTCAAAACCCAGATGTCTCGGTGGAGATAGAGCTTAGCGACCGGGTGATTAATATTGTCGATGAAGGGTTTGATATGGCGATTCGTATTTCTCGGTTAGCAGATTCAAGCTTGATTGCCCGTAAGTTTGCCTCAAGCACCATGAAGGTTTGTGCGTCGCCCGGCTATTGG
Organism: uncultured Thalassospiraceae bacterium; assembly: GCA_965368165.1. Classification (GTDB taxonomy): domain Bacteria; phylum Pseudomonadota; class Alphaproteobacteria; order Rhodospirillales; family JAPHRK01; genus JAPHRK01. Next base: position 100,177 of record CBDULT010000016.1, read on the forward strand.
GCCAAGCATGGTAAGCCCATAAAACCGCAAGACCTAAAAAAACATAATTGCCTCCTCTATAGCTACCGGACCAGCCCGCGCGAATGGCGTTTTAAAGCCACGCCTGAGAATGAGGGGGGCTTTGTTTCCGTGCGCGTATCGGGATGCCTCCTTGGCAACAATGGTGAAATGGGGTTGGCCGTGGCTAAAGCGGGTCTAGGGGTCGCCTATATTCCAGCATTTCACTTAAGAAACGAGGTTGCAGAAGGGAGACTAGAAGCTGTGTTGGAGGAATATGTTGAGGATCCCATAAGCATTTATGCTGTTTACCCTCATGCCCGTCATTTGTCGCCAAAAGTTAGAGTTTTCGTCGATTTCTTGGTGGAAACATTCAAGACAGATGGACATTGGGATTGATATTTAATATCAAGCAAGCAAATTAATCACTTGTTGTTCGGGCAGCTTAACCCCAAATAAAATTCGTGACATTTAAGCCTTTTCATTTGGCTAAGGTTCGTCGGGGTTAGGTTGGTTTCATATGATGCAAGCAGTTCAAGATAATAGAAATATGGATGGGGTTGGGGGCTATATGCAGATGGATTGTCGTCGGGGTATTCCTGGATTGCTGCCTCTTCCAGAATCGCCAGGGCGTGTATTTTGTGGCGAAATTGATATCCGTATTGATGCCAATGGAAACTGGTTTCACGAAGGGGACCCTTTTACCCGTAAAGATATGATCTGTCTTTTTTCATCGGTTCTTCACCGTGATGATAAGGGGGATTACTGGATCGCTACCCCTGCAGAAATGGGACGTATTGAGGTCGAGGATGCACCGTTTCTTGCCGTTGAGTTGTTTATTCAAGGCAGTGGCAAAGATCAGATAATAAGTTTTCGGACAAATATTGATGAGATGGTAACGGTTGATGGTGATAATGCCCTGAAGATGATGAAATCAGCAAACAAGGGGGATTTAGCCCCTTATGTTTGTCTTCGCGGCAATATGGAAGCAAAATTATCTCGTGCAGTGTATTACGATCTGGTTTCACATGGTATAGAAGAAGAAGTTAACGGAAAAGTGATGTACGGCATATGGAGCAGCAACCAATTCTTTCCTCTGGGAAGCCTCAACGACGAATAAGCCTAGAACAAATCTTAGACAGGTTTTCTCAAGGTTCCCCAACATCGGCACCGGAGAAACCGGAAGATCGACGGGGAGACCATACTCTTAATCCAGGGACTTACCCCGACAACCCAACCCTTAAAAATGCTGCGGTTCTCATCCCTCTCGTAAAACATGATGAGGGCCTAACCGTTTTGTTGACCCAGCGCACGGATCATTTGGCCAATCATCCAGGGCAAATAAGCTTTCCCGGCGGTCATATTGAAGAAGAGGATGCAACACCAGAAGAAGCCGCTTTGCGTGAGACTGAAGAAGAGGTGGGCTTGGACCGGCAGCATGTTTCTATCATTGGGCGTTTGCCCGACTATGTGACCCGGACTGGCTTTATTGTCACCCCGGTAGTCGCTTGGGTCGCCCCTCCTTTTGATATCGTTCCGGATGACCATGAGGTTGCTGAGGTTTTTGAAGTGCCACTGGATTTCTTCTTAGACGAGGATAACCATGAAAAACATACTTTGTTTTATGCCGGGAAAAATCGTTACTTCTGGGCCATGCCTTACGGGGATTATTATGTCTGGGGGGCCACAGCAGGGATGCTGAAAAACCTATACGAATTTTTGATGGAATCGGATAAATAATGCGCGTTTTTTTACAATATGTTCTGCCAATCCTTGCCCCGTTGATAATTTATATCATTTGGCTGGTGCTAAGGGGAAAAGGGAAAAAGCTCCCCCATTGGGAGGAAGGCCCCTGGTTTTGGCTGATTTTGGCGGGGTTTATTATGGGCGCGTGCAGCCTTATCTATTTTGGTGTTTCCGGCTTAGAAGAAAAAGAGGGCTTTTATGTCGCCCCGCGTTTTGAGGACGGTAAAATCCTTCCACCGGAAAGACGGTAGAGACCCCCATGGGCGAGATTGAGCTTCAGGTAAACGGTTTGACGCCCGTGGGACAATTAGGGCCGCAGCAATGGATGGAAGAACCAGGGCTGAAGGCCGTGGTTGCAGCCTTGACCGCTGATGGGACAGAAATCCGGTTTGTTGGAGGGTGTGTCCGTGACTCATTAGTTTCTCGCCCTTTCCATGATATTGATATTGCCACGCCTCGTCCCCCGGAAAAGACCATTGAACAGCTTGAGGCCGCAGGACTAAAGGCTGTTCCGACAGGAATAGCCCACGGAACCATAACAGCCGTTGCAAATAGTCATTCCTATGAAATCACCACCTTGCGTAAGGACGTTGAGACCGATGGGCGTCATGCGGTGGTTCGTTTTACCGATGATTGGATTGAAGACGCCGCCCGGCGAGATTTTACTATTAATGCTCTTTCGGCTTCCGTTGCGGGAGAAGTTTACGATCCCTTTGGGGGTATCGATGATTTAGCAACAGGGTCTATAAAATTTGTTGGCCGTGCCCAGGAACGGATTGAAGAAGACGTTTTGCGCATTCTTAGGTTTTTTAGGTTTTATGCCTATTATGGCCGATCAAAGCCCGATGCCGATGCGCTTTTTGCCTGTCGTCAACAAGCACCAAAGCTGAAAGACCTTTCAGGGGAACGGGTTCGCACAGAGATGCTCAAGCTTCTCCTGGCTTCTGACCCGGTCAGTGCTCTTACCTATATGCGGGGGACCGCTTTGCAGGTCATCTTACCGGAGGCAACTGATTTTGGTAGCTTACGTGGGTTGGTCTGGCTTGAAACCACGGCGATAAAATATGATGCCGTTTCCCCTGATGCTTTGCGCCGACTAGCGGCTCTTGTTGCTTATGGTGCCGCTGATGCAGATGAACTCAGTAGTCGGTTAAAATTTTCGAATAAACAAAGGGCTCGATTGGCGCGTATGCTTTCACCAGAAAAACAAAGTATTTCCTGGGAAAATACGGAAAATCAAATCTGCAAAGCGATTTATCTCTATTCACCCGAAGGGGTGCGCGATTTAATATTGCTTAATTGGGCAAAAGAGGTTTCTTTAAAAGCGAAACTGCCAAGGGCCGAGACCGATGGCTGGATTAAGCAGATTGAAGCCACAGAAAACTGGCAACCTGTATCTTTCCCACTCAACGGAAAAGATGCGCTTGAAGTTGGCATCCCTGCCGGGCCCGAAATGGGAAAAAGGCTGAAAGCGGTAGAAGGTTGGTGGCTTGAAGGTGGTTGTCAGGCAAACAAAGAAAGCTGCCTGGAAAAACTAAAAGAACGGATTGGGGTACTGGGAAATGACAACACTTAGGGTTTGCTTTATCGGTGATAGCATCACAGCCGGGACCGGAGATGATGATTTTCTCGGATGGCCGGGACGCCTGTGCCACCGTGAAACCCTAAAAGGTCATGACATAACCTTGTATAACTTGGGTATCCGTGGCGACACCTCTGAGCTAATCCAGGCGAGATGGAAAAGCGAATGCATGGCCCGGCTTCCCGATAATCTGGAAGGGGCTCTGGTTTTCTCCTTTGGGGTCAATGATGCCGCTTATGAAACGGGTGAGGGAATACGGGTCCCTATGGAAAAATCCATCGCCAATGCCCGCAATATTTTGCATGATGCTAAAAATTGGAAAAAGGTTTTATGGATTGGCCCTCCCCCTGTTGCCGAAGATAAACAACCCTTCACGCTCCCCAGTGGGCAGGCTTTTACTTTTTCCAATGAGCGGGGAAAATTACTTTCTGAAGCTTATAAAAAAGAAGCAGCAATGCTCGATATTCCCTATTTGGATATTTTTGAAACCCTTGAACGGCTGGATATCTGGAAGCATGCCCAGGAAGCCAAAGATGGCATTCATCCTCTGGGGGAAGGCTATGAAGTTTTAACCGATCTGGTGAGTGAGTGGGTTGCTTGGCGCGCTTGGTTTGATGGGTGATGATAAGGCGGCTTTCGCCTATGTTCATGGTGTTGTTAAAAGTCACCAGGCAGCCCTGAATTGTCTTTCAACATTAAGAAGCCTAAACCCCGGATACGTCACCAGTATTAGCCCATATTTAGATTCACTGTGTTATTACAATA
>CBDULT010000017.1:0-102084 GCA_965368165.1 uncultured Thalassospiraceae bacterium
CCCCCCCCCCCAACACCCCCTTCATCCACTGCCGCCTTATAGCGGTAAAAGGTGTCTCGAGAATATCCCATGACCTTGCAAGCCTGGGAAATATTGTTCAGTTCTTCCGCCAGATTGAGAAGTCCGACTTTGTGTTTGATGATTCTTTCGTTACTCTGAAGCATAGGGTTACCTTTTCGTTAGTTTTAATGGTTACGGTTTGCACCGCCATCAAAACGGGTAACCCTTCCTCTTTTCAAGGTCGGATGTAAGATCGGATCGTGACTAGTTCATATAAAACAAATAAAACTGAGTTCATCAAAAATACTTTTTACAGATAACTTATACGTTTCATTTGAACCTTCATCTCATGTTCAATTTCTATATCCTTACTGAAGTCCCGTATCTCCTGAAATAAACTGTGCACATTAGTCCAGACTTGAATGCCCCTGCATCTGACCATAAGCAATATGCTATCGGCATGGCATGAAGTGGGAGAGCGAAAATTCTACTCCACCCCCGCCAGCTTTCGCGCCATTCCTCTTTTGCCTTCCAAATCCATACCCCGCGCAATCTGTATCCTTTGCGCCTGGGGTGACCCTGCGCCGTGCATGGACTCGGTCAGGTAGCCGACGGCATTCCTGCCCAAGGTGATGTTTTCGATGAGCCGTAAAATTTTCATGCGGTCTACCACGTCAGGGCCGTCGCGGCCGACGAGGAATTTGCGAACGAGGGCTCCTGCCTCTGGGTGGTTGAGGTCTTGCTCAGAAGGCAGGGTGACCATCAGGCCGCCTGCTAGGTCTTGGGCAAGGCGGGAAATCTCGTAGGGGAACCTGGTGACGTTGAGTTTGCAAACATTGGCAAGCATAACGTCGTTGAGATAAACGCCTGAGGGTAATTTTTTGGCTTCGTGGGCGGAGGCCATACCAACGGCATAGATGGTTTCGTTGAGGTGGGCCATCTCGACCAGCTTGTCTTTGATATGGGAAACGTTAGGCACTCCGTTCATATCAGCGATCTCGGCAGCAGCCCCAATCAGGGCGTCACCCAATCCGGTTTTGCACACATAACTACACCGGTGATAGGCGGTGAAACGTTCGACCAATGGAGCGGCAAATTCGTATTCGCCGTTCATGAAGATCCGGTGCCAGGGAATGAAAACATCCTCAAAAACGATCATGGCTTCTTGACCGCCATAGACCGCATTGCCGCTGTCCAGGTCGCCTTCTTCCATAGCCCGCAAGTCGCAGGATTGGCGTCCGTAGATATAAGTAATCCCCTTGGCATCTGCCGGAATAGCGCCGACGATGGCCCAGTCTTTGTCGGCCTCTAACAAGCGAATGGTGGGCATGACCATAATCCAGTGGGAGTTAATGGCTCCGGTCTGGTGAAGCTTTGCCCCACTAACATATACCCCCTCTTCGCTCTGTTTGGTCACCCGGAGGTATAGGTCGGGGTCGGATTGCTCATGGGGAGCTTTGCCCCGGTCCCCTTTGGCGTCGGTCATAGCCCCATCAATGATTTGGTTTTTCTTTTGCACGCGGGTGAGGAAGCTGAGGAACCGTTGGTGATAGTCGGTGCCGTGTTTCTCATCAGTTTCATAGGTGACTGAATGGAGCGAGTTGATGGCATCAAGGCCCACACAACGTTGGAAGCAAGTCCCGGTCAGTTGCCCCAGACGGCGTTGCATCTTGCCTTTAGCGACCAAGTCGTCGGGGCTGCGGGCGATATGGAGGAAACGATTGACCCGGTGGCCGCAAATATCAGACTCACAGGAGGCCAGGTCCGGGTCGTCCTGGGCCAGGTCGTAGGTGGCGGCCATGGCGTTCATGGAAGGGCGGATGATGGGATGATCGACCGGTTCGTCCACCAGTTCCCCAAAGAGATAGATTTTCATATCTCGACCGCGAAGGCTATTTAGGTAGTCTTCTGAGGTGGTGATGGTCTCATAAGCCCCCCAAATGTCGGCACCTTCTTCGATCCAGGGAGCAGAGGTGGGGCGGGGTGTGCTTGTGGAAACGTCTTTCATATCGGCCAAATCCTTTTACTATAATTTGACGGGATAATGGCTTTCTTGAGGGCTTAAGGCAACAGAAAGCTACGACGCAGTAAGTAATTAAACCGGACGTTCAATAGGTTTCTTGGTGGTTTTTTTTAACCGCAGCAGCAAGAGAACTGCGACGATCAGAGCGTAAACGGCAGGTTCTCGTAAATCTGCTTTGATCATCATGGCAAAGTGAAAACAGGCTAAGGGAACGGCTATATAAACCAGACGATGGAGCTTGCGCCAGTTGGCCCCGCCTAACCGTTTGACCATGCCGTTGGTCGAGGTCACCGCTAAGGGGAGCAAAAGCAGGAAGGTGATCATGCCAACGGTGATGTAGGTGCGTTTAATAATGTCGGTCCAGATTTCAAACCAATCAAAAAACTGATCGATGGCGATATAATTGAGGATGTGAAGGGCGGCATAGAAGAAGGCGTAAAGACCAATCATGCGTCGATAACGGGCCAAGACATTGAGGCCTGTTAATTTGCGCACTGGGGTAATGGCGAGACCGAGGATGAGGAACCGTAAGGCCCAATCACCGAGAAAGCGGTTAATATACTCAATAGGGTTAGCGCCAAGCTCTCCGGCATAGAGCCCCCATATGATCCAGGCCACTGGACCCAATGAAATTATAAATACCAGCGGCTTCGCCCAACTTCTCGTCATCAAAACTCTTTCCTCTTGAAAAATATTAGGGTCACTCTACATGTTGATTTAGATGGCGAAAAATCTCATCTGATCACAATTACGCGATCACATGCCCTATGAAGGACTGAGTTTATGGCGGAAAAGATCAAAAAGACAGAACAAGAATGGCGGGAACAACTTACCCCTGTGCAATATCAAATTACCCGCCAAAAAGGAACTGAACGGGCTTTTACGGGTGAGTATGATGGGGTGAAAGATCACGGAAGTTATAGCTGCATCTGTTGTGGGCAACCCCTTTTCTCTTCTTCGGCAAAATACGATTCGGGGAGCGGATGGCCGAGTTTTTGGGTTCCGGTGAATAAAGATGCGGTAATTGAAGAAGTAGATGTGAGCCACGGGATGAGCCGAACGGAAGTTACATGCAGCCGTTGCGATGCTCACTTAGGCCATGTTTTTGACGATGGCCCTCAGCCTACGGGCCTTCGCTACTGTATGAACTCTGCGTCATTGAAATTTGAGAGAGAATAAAGCCCAAAAAACCTGGAAAGCTTTTTACGCTTCAATTTGATCATCAGGCCAAAGAGAACTACTATCGCGCTCTTATCGTTTTCCCACTCCGCATATAACAAAAGAGTGGCAATAGGGAGCGTCATGTGAAGAAGTTCGGTTATGTTTTGATAGGTCTGCTGGTTGTCCTGATTGGCGGAGGGCTGGTGGCCCCCAGTTTTATTAACTGGAACCAGTATAAGGGTGAAATCCAAACCCTGGTAAAAGAAGCCACCGGACGACAAATTCATATTGACGGAGATATAAGCGTCAGCCTTTTGCCCTCCCCCGCTTTGCAAGTTGACAATGTGCGCTTGGTTAACGTCGCAGGTGCCAGCAGTGAAAACATGGTGACCCTCCGCTCAGCGATCGTCCATGTCGCCTTTGGCCCCCTCCTTGGGGGCGTCGTCCAGGTGGAAAGCTTTAAGCTTGTTGAGCCTGTCGTTGAGGTTGAAGTTTTTGCTGATGGTAAGAACAACTTAGTCTTCACGCCGCCCCCGAAAGAGGCTGGCTCTGAACAAACCCAAGCACAAAATGCCGCCCCCCAGCCGAGTGGAGACATTGATGAAAATGCGATGCCGGTCCAGGTGGATAGTTTTGTCATTGAAAACGGCCTGGTCATTTATCGTGATGGAGCTTCTGGCAAGGTTGAACATATTAGCGGCCTAAATGCTGAAATTGCGGCGGGTTCCTTAATTGGTCCTTTCGATATGTCTGGTGGATTTGTTCGCGGCGGGTTGCCGTTAAATTTTGAAGTTTCCATTGGGAAAATTATCCACGAAAGAACCGTTGGCTTTGCCACAAATTTAGATGCAGGCGGGCAAGGCAAGGTTAATCTTAAAGGGACCCTGATCACCACACCTGATGGGCCAAAAGCTAAAGGCAGTTTCAAGGCCGAAGGCGAAAATCTTGCCAAGCTCATTGGCTATATCAGTGGGGGGGGTAAGCTTCCTGGAATGTTGGGGCAGGCTTTCTCCGCTGAAGGCAAACTAAGTGCAGATAAAGGGAGCGCAAAATTAGAAGGGGGGCGAATTCGTTTAGGTACGACTCAGGGAGAAGTTTCCTTTGATGTTGCCTTTGCTAAAGAAGTCGATGCTGTCTTGAAGCTAAAGTTTAAACACGCCGATGCGAATAAATGGCTGGAAATGAAACCGGTCATGACTGAGGGGGCGAAGTTGCCTGAGACGGTGGCGACGGTTGAAAAAAAGGGCGGAACTTCAAAAGCCTCTTTGGCCCTGCAGCCAAATCTCAAAAAAGAAACGGTGACAGAGAAAGCGGATAAACCTTTTGCCCTGCCAAAGGGGATTAATGTTTCCCTTGATGTCTCAGCCGACACGGTTGTTTTTATGGATGATGCGGTGAGAGATGCAAAGCTCAGCGCGTCGTTAGCTGGTGGGGAGATTACGCTTAATCAGATTTCAGCGGGCCTTCCCGGGGGAACCGATATTGCCGCCTTTGGCTTTGTTTCCGTTGCCAATAACCAACCAAAATTTGAAGGAAACCTGGAAGCAACCGCAAGCGACCTGCGCGGAATGCTCCGGTGGTTGCGTGTTGATGTCCCCCATATCCCAGCCGATCGGTTGAGAAAAATGGTGGTGACGGCTGATGTCGGGGCGACAGCAGAACAACTGCAACTTACCAATGTGAAAGCCGCTTTTGACAGCTCCAAAATTAATGGAGGGGTGGTGGTGGCTTTAAGGGAGCGTCCTTCCTTTGGGGCGGATTTTACCCTTGATCGGCTTAATCTTGATGCTTATATGCCGCGGTCATCAAGCCCGGCACAGCCTGCCAAAGCCCCCTCAGCAGAGACCACAGAAAAAGATGGTAAATCCGACGCGAAAACAACAGAGCAGGAAGCCATTAATCCCTTTAAGCCTTTAGCCGTTCTGACTTCCTTTGATGCAAATTTGAAGCTCCGGGTTAAGGCCCTGACGGTCCAAGGCCAGCCTGCCAATAATGCCCGTATTGATGCGACTTTATTTAAGGGCAACCTTACTCTTCGTGATGTGGGGGTCGATAACTTTGCGGGTGTATCCGTTAAGGTTGGCGGCGAGCTTGGTAAGCTTGAAGGTATCCCCGTTGCCAAAGACATATCAGCGCAAGTCTCTGCATCGAATACGGCAAGTCTTTTCAAGTTTACTGGCATTGTTCCTCCTGTAGACCCTAATAAATTGGGGGCTGTTTCTGTCCAGGCGAATGTGGATGGCTCGCTACTGACTCCGACTTTTGCGACCAAGGTCAATGCGGCTGGCGGTGAGGTTAACCTTTCTGGCAAGGCAAATCCTATGAGTTGGCTCACGGGATTGAAAGTCAAAGGGGCGATCCGTCATAATAATTTAGCTCAGTTGATGGACCGCCTTGGGCTTGGCGGCAACCCTTCTGCCAAAACAGGGGGAATAGACTTAACGGCGACCATCGAAGGTAATGCCAAAAAAGTGACGGTTACTGACATACAAGGACAACTTGCTGGCGCATCGGTAAAAGGGGATGTTGCCGCAGATCTTTCGGGAGCTAAACCCTCCATCAATGCAAAGTTTGATCTAGGGCATATTGCGGCCCATTGGTTGATGCCTGTTAAGACAAGCAAGGCGAAACCCACCTCACAAAAAGCGACGAAGTCTTCTCGGTATTCCAAATGGGAACCAGGGGGGAAAACATCTACAGATGCTTCAGAAAGTCGCTGGTCTACAGCCCCTCTTGACCTTTCTGGCCTCAATCAAGTGAATGCCGATGTGGTCGTAAATGCCCAAAGCCTTACCTATGATAAATTCAAAATTATGAATGCCCAATTAGCGGCTGTGTTGAAAGATGGTGTTCTCAATATATCCCAACTGACGGGTGGTTTGTTTAAAGGTAAGCTTGAGGGCAAAGCACAGCTTTCTGCCGTTGCTAAACCGGCTTTTTCCAGCTCCCTTAGTCTCAAGGGGGGGGATATCCTAACGGCGGTACGTGCTGTGACCGGGAAAGATATGGCTAGTGGTTCGGTGTCGTTTGAGTCCCAACTCGCGACATCAGGAGACAGCATTTTTGATTTAGTGTCTCAACTAGGTGGTAAAGGCAGCTTTGCCATGACCAAAGTTGATGCCCGCCAAGATGCCGCTGGCACCTCAATGGCGGGGGCTCTTGAACTCGTTCGGTCTCTTAATGGCTTGGGAGGGGTGCTTGGTGGCAAAAAGGGCGAAGGACTTGCCGATATCACAGGCAGTTTTACCCTCTTAAAAGGGGTCGCCCGTTCAGAAGATTTGCAACTGGTTTCCAACATTACGAAAGGCCAAGCCAAAGGGAGCGTTGATCTACCAAATTGGTATGTCGATACCCGTGGTGAAGTTAATATGGCGCAAAACCTTTTAACCTCTCTGCTGGCAACAAAAGTCAAAATTCCTTCGAAGGTGCCTTTCACCGTTATTGGGCCGTTAGATAATCCATCGGTCAAGCTCCTGACAGGGAGTAAGTCTTCGTCATCTCCTGAGCCGCAGCCGCAAAACCCTATAGGCAGTCTCTTGCAGCAAATTATTCCTGGGGCCAAGCAACAACAGCAAGGAACCCAGCAACAAGCACCTGCCAAGAAGGAAAGGCTGAAGCCTGAAGATATCTTTAAGCAGTTGCTTAAAGGCGGAATCAAGTAGCTGGTCTATTCTTTGGGGCTATCAATAGTTTGAATGACAAAAACCCTAAGGGCACTGGAAAGGTTGCCTTCCCGTCCTTGATCAATTTGGCTGACAATTTGGTTAAGGGAAAGGCCTTGGTTTTTGGCAATCAGGCTTAAATGGTGCCAAAAAATATTTTCCAAGGACACGCTGGTGCGATGACCTGAAATAGTCACGGAACGTTTTTTTATTTCAGCGGGATTATCCATGATTAGCCTATATAAGGTGCGCTCAAAACGGCAAGGGGATTATGGAATTGGGGCCAGGTGATATGACAATCACGGCGATGGCAAGAAAATAAGTCCCAAGGACAGCTGGCTCAATTGGTAACATTCACTAGCGGTAAGCTGAATGAAGGAGACTGTCAAGAAACACCGAGGACACCGGGCTTCCTCCCCTAAAGTGGTTTGCACTTATTCTGAATCATTTGATGGAGGCATATGAGCGTTTTGGGAAGGAGTAGGGCACAGCGCGATGTGGTTCATCGGGCAAGTGCTGCGACGCCTTCCAAAACACTCAGATGCCCCACCGAAGGCCGGGTTCTTTTGACTTGTGGCTGCAACTGAATTCTATTTTTTCTTAGATTTCTTTTTAGACTTTTTATCTTTCTTGCCCTTTTTGTTCTTCTTGCTCTTTTTAGCTTTCTTATCTTTTTTGGGTTTTTTCTCTTTCTTTGGCTTTGGCACCTTTTTCGCTTCTTCTGGGGTGGCCTCGGCTTTAGGGGCTGTTGCTTTTGGTTTTGCAACTTTAGGAGCCGTTTTCTTAGGGGGGGCTGATTTTTCAGAGGCAGGCATGCCTATGGCTGCATCGTAGCCTCCAGCTTTGGCCTTTGTGAGAAGTTTGTTTAAAGTGCTCACCAGGGTGGTTGGTGTGCAACTAAGCAGGGTGACCCCCTTGAGACGGGAAATGCCATACCGGGGGTGTATGAGTAATTTTTCGCCATTTTCAACCCACCACTTAACGGGCTTGACGGTTGCACCACGTGCATTGGTATATGTGTAGCTTGGGTCTTTGGCCAATGCCACTTGGCGCTGGACCCCTGCAACAAATTTTTCTCTTTGTGTTTCTGTCTTCCCAACCATGATGGTTCCCCCCCCCGCGATAGATTTTATTTATAATATCTATAAATATTGTAAGGGAAATTAGGGCCGAAGCGCAAGGTTTGTTTAGGGTAAACCCGCAGAAAACCAGTGGGCGCACCTATTTTATCGACCAAACAGTAGTTTGTGAGCAGTTGAGGAGGTATCCGTTAAAGGCAAAGGGGGGAACCAAGGTGTTTCCGCCCTTTGCCTTTAAGTCGTGCACGGCTCTAATTTCGGTGAAGAATGTTAGGGCCCAATAGAAAACGGCCCACCAAAAGGCGGGCCGTTAAATTGCTTAAGTTTCGCTCGCTAGTGTTAGCGAGAGTAGAACTCAATAACCAGGTTCGGTTCCATTTGAACCGGGTAAGGTACATCAGCAAGCTTAGGGACTTGCAGGAAGGTGCCTTGCATCTTCTTGTGGTCCACTTGGATGTAATCAGGAACGTCACGCTCACCGGAATCGATGGCTTCGAGAACCATTGGGATTTCGCGGGATTTTTGACGAACTTCAACCACATCGCCTTCTTTAAGAAGGTAAGAGCAGATGTTGACCTTAATACCGTTTACTTTGACGTGACCGTGGTTAACGAATTGACGGGCACCGAAAACGGTAGGTACGAATTTCATGCGGTAAACAACGGCATCTAAACGACGCTCAAGAAGACCGATAAGGTTTTCAGAAGTATCACCGCGACGACGAACGGCTTCATCGTAATAACGACGGAACTGTTTCTCGCTGATGCTGCCGTAGTAGCCTTTCAACTTTTGTTTCGCTGTTAGCTGTTCGCCATAATCAGAAGGACGACGCTTGCGGCGTTGACCGTGTTGGCCTGGACCATATTCACGGTTGTTGATCGGGCTTTTGGGGCGACCCCAGAGATTAACGCCAAGGCGGCGGTTAATCTTATATTTAGAACGAATACGTTTGCTCATTTTCTCTCTCTTTATATCACTCGCTAACCGAGTTATTTTTAATGTCTCGATAGGCCCAAATCGAAGAAAAGGACGGGGTAGGCATGATTATTCATGCTCTATCCACGTTTTCGAGAATAGTAGAAGCGGCGCAATATAGTAGTGTGTAAGGTTTTGTCAAACCTTTTTACCCCCCCCCTCCAGGCACCGGGCGCGCTCTTCGCGCTTGGCTCACACCCGAATGGTCGGATGGGGCCTTAATGGCCCATTGAGGGAGTGATGAAGGATATTACTTTCCTTACCTCTCTAAAACGCTATCCCAATAGAGGAAGTCCCGCCAACTTTCGTGGAGATAGTTTGGTGGGAATTGGCGACCGTTGCGCTGGAGGTCGAAGTTTGTTGGTTGTTCTGGTAAATGTTGCAATCCTAATCCGGCGTGTTTGAGCAGCTTGTAGCCCTTCTTTAGGTTACAAGGGCTACAAGCGGTGACCACGTTATCCCATGTCGTTCGCCCGCCTCGGGAACGTGGAAGCACATGGTCGAAGGTTAGGTCTTGGGTTGGGAAATGGGTTTGGCAGTATTGGCAGGCAAAGTTATCACGCAAAAAAACGTTAAACCTTGTGAAGGCAGGTTTGCGTAGGGAAGGGACGTATTCTTTAAGGGAGATCACGCTCGGCAAGCGTAAATCCATGGAAGGGGAATGAACTGTTCGGTCGTATTCAGAAACCACATTGACCCGCTCAAGAAACACAGCCTTCACTGCCTCTTGCCAAGACCACAATGACAAGGGGAAATAACTTAAAGGCCGAAAATCGGCGTTTAGTACCAGCGCAGGAGCGTTGTCGAGCATAATCATAGCGTCTTCTCCTCTCCACCCATAGAAACCATACTATATGTTGTGCTTAGGTCAAACAGAACATACGATAATTCTTTATGACATTCCTTTCATATGATGATTGACCTGTTACCTTATAGATATGCCTGTAAAGCCAGATAACCAAACTGTGACACGTTTTGCCCCGAGCCCGACAGGGTTGCTGCACCTTGGTCATGCCTATTCGGCTCTCTTTGCTTATCAAGCTGGAGAACAGTTTATCTTGCGCATAGAGGATATTGATAGGGGGCGTTGTCGACGAGTATTTGATGAGGCCATTCTGGAAGATTTAAGTTGGTTGGGTTTGAAATGGGCAGGAGAGGTGCGACGCCAATCTCAACATATGGACGACTATCAGGCGGGTCTTGATAAACTTAAGGAGCCAGGCCTGCTTTACCCTTGCTTTTGTACCCGCAAGGAAATCCAAGTTGAATTCGAAAATGCCAGTCATGCGCCCCATGGCCCCGATGGCCCCCTTTACCCCGGTCTTTGTCGGGGCTTAAGCCAGGAACAACGTGAGGAACGCATAAGCAAAGGTGTGCCTTTTGCCTTGCGTCTGGATGTGGAAAAAGCCCAAGCCCTAACGGGTAAATTAACTTGGAAAGATCATGAAAAAGGGGAGGTTGTGGCGACCCCAGAAATTTTCGGTGATGTTGTTCTGGCCCGTAAAGACACCCCTACCAGTTACCACCTTGCTGTGACAGTTGATGACCACCTGCAAGGGATCACCTTAGTGACTCGTGGTGAAGACCTGTTTGAAGCCACCCATGTGCATTGCCTTTTGCAAGCCTTGCTTGGCCTTGATATGCCGGATTATCATCACCACAGACTGCTCAAAGGGGAAGATGGCAAGCGCTTTGCGAAGCGAGATAAATCCCTCACCCTCCAGTCCCTACGCCAACAAGGAAAAACCCTTGATGAAGTCCGCAAGATGATTAATCTGGCATGAACGAAACCATATTGAAGAGAAATTAAATGACTATTAAAGGAACCAAAACCGAGCAAAACCTCCTCAAAGCTTTTACCGGAGAATGCGTTGCTCGTATGCGCTACACCTTTTTTGCTTCCAAAGCCAAGAAAGAAGGGTATGTGCAAATTTCTCATATATTTGAGGAAACAGCCGATCAGGAAAAAGCTCACGCCAGCCGTCTTTATAAGTTTCTTGAAGGAGGGGAGCTTGAAATTACCGAGACCTTCCCCGCAGGCGGAAACGGCACAACTGAAGAAAATCTCAGAGCTGCCTTTGAGGGCGAAAATCATGAACATTTAGAGATGTACCCCGGTTTTGCCGTCGTTGCCCGTGAAGAAGGCTTCGATGAAATAGCGGGTGTCTTCGAATCCATTGCCATTGCTGAAGCTCAGCATGGTAAACGCTTTAGAGAATTAGCTGACAATATTGCTTCTGGGCAGGTCTTCAAGCGTTCAGAGAAAAAAGTTTGGCGTTGCCGCAATTGCGGCTATTTGCATGAAGGCGAAATACCCCCAGAAAGCTGCCCCGCTTGCGCCCACTCTACAGCCTATTTTGAATTACTCGGTGAGAACTGGTGATAAGAATATGCCTCCCTTTCTAGGGGAGGCATAAATTTTAGGGGAGATATAAAAATCCAAGCCGAAACCTATTGATGCAGTCCCTTCACTAACATTTCATATTCTGGGTGATCTGGCTTTATGTATCCGTGGCGGATAAGGAAGTCGATGACGACCATGGCGCAGTTATATTTGAAGTCTTCCGTGTCGGATACGATCTCAGCAATTTCTTCGATCGGCCACAGGTAAAAGGCTTCCTGTTCGCCATCCGTGCACTGAGGCACAAAATCCGGTGAAAGCTCTAAGTCGTAATTGAATAAAACATCACGCCTTAAGCCATGCCGGGATTGATGGTCAAAGGCATAGGTCATTGCCCCAATGGACTTTGCTTGCAAGGCAAGCTCTGCTGACATGCCGGCTTCTTCGTGGCATTCTTTAATCAGGTTTTCTTCTAGCGTCAGGTTTTCTGGTTGCCCCCCTGCGACAATCTGGTCGAGCTTGCCTGGTTGAACCAGCCGATCTTTGGCCCGGCGACTGATCCACATTTTTATTTGATCACCCTCACGCACAAAGCCATTTACATGGATACCATAGCTGACAATGCCAAAAACCTGTGCTGCGGCCCGCTCAATAGTTGCCAAGGTGGGAGCGGCCCAATTGGCGGCAATCTTAAAGGGCTCATCAACCCAGCGGGGGAAGAAACCATCGGCATAAAGGCTCCTTGTTACTCCATCCAGAGCTCTGGTTCGCTCGGTGGGAGTGTCGAATTTTGGGTTCAGAACAACCCCGTTATTTTCAAAAAGAAACACATCGGGAAAAGCTTTGATCTGCTCAAAAACACTGGGGGTTATCCACCCGACATCCTGCCCGGCAACAACAAATTTCTGAATGCCTGTCAGGTCTTTCTGGTTGCAGCGGGCGATGCGGTCATAATAACTCATAGGGTCGTCTATCCACTAAAATGCTTTTCAAATGTCAGCACCGTATCGACGGGGACGATATTGCGCATAAGTTCAGCGTAATAGCGCATACCTTCTCTATCAAGACCTTCTAGCTGGAGATCAAGGTGTAATCCACTTCCATCAAGTTGGCTATGAACCCGATTGGGCACGAATCCACGTTTAGCAAAAAGGGCGAGAACCCGAGGCAAAACAGATGGTTCGGCTTCAGATAATAAAGAAAAACAGGCGGTGAAAGGGACTTCAGCCTGATCGTGGCTGGATAAATTGGTGGACATGGTTCCACTCCTTAAATTTGGTATCGGTAGTCAAATAATCGAAAAACAAAAACGCCCAGCCCTCAAAGGAGAACCGGGTTCGTAATTCGAATAAGACCGAAGCCAAATGTGGAGTTAAACTTAACCATGAGGTGATTGTTGCCGGATTTCAGGGGAGAGGTCAAGGGTTAGAGTACTTTTTGTGGCAAGGGATTAATTGAAAAGTACAAAATTGGGTGTGGTTAATTTGCGGGTGTTTTGTTTTTCTGCTAAAATCACAGGTAAATCAACGGGTACAGTCACTTTCTGCGCTTGCATTAACCCCCGTTTAAGATTACTTCTTCTAAAGTTATCATCTGGAATACGCGGCAGTTGATTTTGAGTGCAGAAAAGTTGATTTACAGGGGAAAAGTTTGAAGCAGCGACAAGGCGCGGTTATGAATGAAACCGCACCAATCAAGAGCATCATACAGCGATTTGCCTATGGTTTTCTGATCATTGCCGCCTTTGCGGTCATGATGCTAGGAAAAGCCGATACGGTATTGCTTGAGAAAATCAGGACCAACGTCACCGATGCGGTTACCCCTGTGCTTGCTGTTTTATCTCGCCCGGCATCGACCATTTCTAGTTTAGCTGATAAGGGCCAGGAAATTGTTGACCTGCGCGAAGAAAATGCCCGCCTGAGGGAAGAAAATGCCCGGCTTTTACAATGGCAATCGGTTGCCCGTCGTTTAGATGTTGAAAATACTGAACTCAGAAATATCAGTCGTTTTAATCCTGCGGGGGCACTCACCTATGTGACCGCGCGTGTTATTGCTGATGCGGGGGGGGCTTTTGCCCATAGCTTGGTTCTTTCGGCCGGAAGAAACCAAGGGGTTCGCAAAGGACAAGCTGTCGTTACAGGTGATGGTTTGGTTGGTCGTATCGCCAGTGTTGGCCGACACTCTTCTCGCGTTCTATTGGTAACAGATTTAAACTCCCGCATTCCTGTGGTCATCGAAAGTTCACGGGTGCGGGCAATCTTAGCCGGGGATAACGTTGAACGCCCTCGGTTGATCCATCTTCCCCCTGGGGCGAGCCCTTCGCCGGGTGATCGGGTTGTTACTTCAGGGCATGGCGGGGCGTTCCCATGGGGACTTCCGATCGGCACGGTGGCCTCAGTGAGCGATGAAGGAATTACGGTTCAGCTCTTCACGGACCGGGAACGGTTGGAATATGTTCGGGCTGTTGACTTCGGCCTGGATGGCATCGTCACCTTCCCGGAAAATAATAAAGAAGGCACCAAAGCCACGTCCGCCAAAGGTGGATGACATTATGAAGCAATCCGCTTGGCAACGCTTTGATATTTTTTCACGCAACATTACCCCTTTTATTTTAGCTATTCTCTTGGTGATGATTGGGATCATACCGACCCATTTGCCGGGCTACACCCAAGTTGCGCCTTTGTTAGCCTTAATTGCCGTCTATCACTGGGGTGTTTATCGCCCTGACTTGATGCCCTCACTGGCCGTCTTTGTTTTGGGGTTGTTTCAAGACCTTATCGGTGGTGGCCCCATGGGTTTGCACGCCTTTGTTCTTTTGGTTATGTATGGCATGCTCTTAACTCAACGGCGGTTCTTTTACGGTAAATCCTTTATGGTTATCTGGATGGGCTTTGCCATTGTGGCATCAGGCAGCGTTTTTGCTTATTGGGTTATTGCCTCGATCTATTATCTCAAATTGCTTCAGCCCGATAGTTTCCTTTTCCAATACCTTTTCACTCTTGCTATCTTCCCCATTATCTCCTGGCTGCTGGTTCGTTGGCAGCGAGCCGTTATCAGGTAGGGGGAGATAAAAACATGCAATGGGATACAGACCAATATAAGCTCTTTGGGAGACGAACCGTTATGCTGGCAGGGGGGAAGTTCCTGCTGCTTTCTACCTTGGTCGGGCGCATGTATTACCTTCAGGTTCTCCAGGCGGATCGTTACAAAACCTTAGCTGAGGAAAACCGCATCAGCATGCGTCTGCTCCCGCCACCACGGGGACGCATTCTTGATCGCTTTGGGATTCCTTTAGCTGTTAATGAACAGAACTACCGGGTGGTTCTGATCCCGGAACAAACCAAAAGCGTAAAGGCAACTTTGCTAGCTTTAAGCAAGGTGATTGGGATTAGCAGTTCTGAAAGTCGGCGTATTCTTCGCGAAGTCAAACGCAAAAGAAGTTTTGTTCCTGTGACGGTTAGGGAAAATTTAACCTGGGAAGACGTGGCCCGCATTGAAGTTAATGCGCCAGATTTACCGGGGGCGATGATTGATGTAGGTGAAAGCCGTTATTACCCAGACGGTTATGAAACAGCTCATATCTTGGGATATGTGGCGGCGGTGTCTGAAAAAGATTTAACCGGTGACCCTTTGTTAGAATTACCTGGTTTCAGAATTGGAAAATCAGGCATTGAGAAAGTTCATGACCTTGTCTTAAGAGGCAGTGGCGGCACCAGCCAAGTTGAGGTTAATGCCTATGGTCGGGTGATCCGCGAACTCAATCGCCAAGAAGGTAAGCCGGGTGCAGAGATTAAGCTCAGCATTGATATTGGCTTGCAAAAAATGGCTGTTGAGCGAATGGGAGAAGAAAGCGGTGCTGCGGTTGTCATGGATATTCATACAGGGGATGTCCTCGCTATGGCCTCCACTCCAAGCTATGACCCGAATGCATTCAACCGAGGCTTAAGCTCTAAGGAGTGGAAAGCTCTTATCGGCAATAATCGCAAACCTCTTAACAATAAAGCCATTTCTGGACAGTATGCGCCGGGGTCAACATTCAAGATTATCGTTGCCCTTGCAGCCCTTGAAAAAGGGGTGATCGGTGCGGATCAAAAAATATTTTGCCCCGGATATATGGAACTTGGTACGGCTAAGTTCCACTGCTGGAAAAAACATGGGCATGGTCCCGTAAATATGGTGGAAGCGATTCAATGGTCTTGTGATGTATATTTCTACGAGATCGCCCGTCGGACAGGCATTGAACGCATTGCTTCTATGGCCCGTCGTTTTGGGTATGGCTCTCAACTTGGACTGGATATTTCCGGGGAACGCTCAGGTTTAATCCCTGATAAAGACTGGAAAAAAGCTGAAATAGGAGAGGGTTGGCATCAAGGTGAAACGCTTCTAGCCGGGATTGGGCAGGGATATGTTTTAACCACGCCCCTGCAATTAGCCGTTATGACTGCCCGTCTTGCCAATGGAGGGTTTGCCGTCAAACCCAGGTTGACCAGCTCTATTCAAGATGATGGCACTAAAGTCATCAATGATGCCAAAGAGATTAAAAATATGGGGATTAGTCCAGCCCATATGGAATTGGTCCGCCAAGGGATGAATGCTGTAACCAATATTCCAGGCGGCACAGCTTTTCGTTCACGGATACCTGATAAGCGTTATGCCATGGCAGGGAAAACAGGCACTGCCCAGGTGCGACGAATCACTAAGGTAGAACGAGAACAAGGGGTTCTTAAAAATAATGAACTGCCTTGGGAACAACGTGACCATGCGTCATTTGTAGGTTTTGCGCCAGTGGACGCGCCACGCTATGCCGTTGCTGTGGTGGTTGAACATGGGGGCTCAGGCTCAAAGGCGGCTGCACCTGTCGCGCGCGATATCTTGTTGGAAGTTCAAAAGCGTGAGTCAGCCTCCCAACCGGGTGAAGACCAGCCGCAATCTGGCAAGCCTCTTTTGCCTGGGAAGGAGGCTTAGCCTATGCGGGATATTCGCCTGAATGAATTTGAGCTGACCTTGGGGCAGAAACTCCTCCAACTCAATTGGATGTTCGTTGTGCTGTTGGGGATTACGGCTAGTGTCGGGTTTGCCATGTTGTACTCGGCAGCTAATGGCAATCTAGACCCTTGGGCCTCTCGGCAAATGGTTCGTTTTGGGGTTGGCCTTGCCGTTCTGTTTATGGTTGCTTTGATCGATATTCGTATCTGGTTCCGACTGGCTTATATTATTTATGCCGTTGCCTTGGGGTTGTTGGTCATGGTGGAGGTTAAAGGCTCCATCGGCATGGGTGCCCAACGCTGGATTAATTTAGGTTTTTTCCAGTTGCAACCTTCCGAAGTCATGAAAGTGGCGTTGGTGCTTGCTTTAGCTCGTTATTTCCATGGAGCCAGTCCAGAAAATGTTGGACGAATACCGTTCCTCCTCATCCCCTTGCTCATGGTGGGAGCCGCTGCGGGTTTGGTTCTGAAGCAACCGGATTTGGGAACCACCTTGATGCTGATCATGGGGAGTGGTGCCATCTTCTTCCTGGCTGGTGTGCGCATGTGGAAGTTTGGCGTCGTCATCGTTGCGGGCATGGGAGCAATCCCTGTCGGCTGGCAGTTCCTCCACACCTACCAAAAGAAACGGGTCTTGACCTTCCTAAATCCAGAAAACGATCCATTAGGGGCAGGCTATCACATTACCCAATCAAAGATTGCTTTTGGTTCAGGCGGGATTTCGGGTAAAGGTTTTTTGCTTGGCTCACAAAGCCACTTGAACTTCCTACCTGAAAAACAAACTGACTTTATCTTTACGATGCTGGCAGAAGAACTCGGGCTTGTTGGTGGCCTTATACTCCTCGGTCTCTATAGCCTGATCCTCATCTATGGCTATGTCATTTCTTTGCAATGCCGAAGCCAGTTCGGTCGCCTTGTGGGCCTCGGTGTCACCACCACCTTTTTTCTCTACGTCTTTATCAATATCGCCATGGTCATGGGCCTGATCCCCGTTGTAGGCGTTCCCTTGCCTTTGGTGTCTTACGGCGGCACTGCCATGCTGACCCTGCTGTTCAGTTTTGGATTATTACTCAGCGTTTCAATCCACCGAGAAGCCCCCATTGGGCGGCGAGGGGCTGAGGAAGAGTAATTACTCCTCTGGGGGGTAAAGACGAATTATCTTTAGGACATCATCATACCGCGTGATAAATGCCTCGACTAAATTTGGGGCAAAGTGTGTGCCGCTGCTATCTTTGATGATTTGCAAAGCTGTCTCTGGCGGCATTGGGGCTTTGTAACAGCGACGAGAGATCAGCGCATCAAAGACATCGGCGATGGCGCATATTTGGCCGCACAAAGGGATTTCAGCCCCTTTGAGTTGGTAGGGATAACCAGTCCCATCCCACTTTTCATGGTGGGTGAGTGATATCTCTCGAGCGAGTTCAATGGTTTCAGACCCTGTTCCCGATAATATTTCTGCACCATGTTTGGGGTGCCGAAGCATTTCTACCCATTCATCCCCAGTGAGTTTGCCTGGTTTTTGAAGAATATGGTCAGGAACGCCAACCTTGCCTATATCATGCATGGCAGCCGCACTGCGGAACTGTTCAGAAGTGATCTCTTTGCCATCAAATGAGAAACCAAGCTCTTCAGCCAACATCGCGGATACGTGAGACATTCGTTCGATGTGGTTGGCAGTGCTGCTGTCTTTGAACTCAGCGACAACAGCCATTTGGCGCATGGTTTCAACAGATGTTTTCCGGAGGCTGTCGTTTAAGGTTGCATTGGCATTATACTCTTTAATGAGTCCTTTTTCCATATTGCGGAAGGCTTCAACGGTTTCATCTATTTCACTGTAAACTGTGTCTATGGGTGTCCGTATGACCAACTTGCCTGACTTGATTGCATTCGCATCTTTTCTCAATTGTCGGATCGGACGAACCACTGATTTTGTCAGGATATACCCAATTGCACAGGCTGAGGCTGCAATGAGGAGGGATAGGTACAAATTGAACTGTTGGTTATCTTTGATCTCACGAAGGAAATCATCCTCTGGGGCATAGACAACGATTGTCCAGGGCCATTTGGGGTTATTGAAGCGGGCAAATACTGCAAGGTAGTTGTTATCTCCAACCCTAAATTGGGTATAAACCTCCTTGCCAAGGTCAATTGTTGTGACAGGCTTGCTCATGGAGGAAAAAGCAGCCTTTCCGATAGGCAACTGCATTTCATCTATTTTCGCAAATCGTAGTTTATCCTTGCTGCCTTTAACCATGATACGCTGTAGATCAGGAAAGGCGATGACCTCATTTCCTTTGTTGACAATAAGTGCTACAGCATTGGGGGTTAAGGATAGATCTCCCAAAAATTGTGATATTTTCGCCATTTCAATATCGACGCCAATGACACCTTTGATCTTCCCATCATTAGAATAAACAGGACTGGCTGTTGTCATGCCGGGCTGGCCTGAAGAATAAAAAATATAAGGATCAGTCCAAACGAGGCTGCTTTCTTTTACAGCCCCCGTATACCAAGGGCGTTTGCGGGGATCGTATGTATCCTGAGGGGTTGTTTTTTGTTCAATGCCAGTAAAATCAGCATTCCGCCATTTTAAAATGACATTTCGCTCGCCAGATGAGGTGTCTATATTTTTAGTACGAAACCCGTTTGGGCTATAGGTTGTATCTCGGTTTACATAGATAAAATTACCCGCTTCATCGCCATAATAAATACCCGCGAATTGGGGGTATAACCGGAGTTGTTCAAAAAAATATCGCTCCATGACATCAACATTTTGGCTGCTGACAACACGGTGGTAGGCAAGACGTTGGGCGAGGCTTGCCGCAGTTTGCGCTGGAGAGAGAAAATCTTCAGAATCTTTGATCGCAGTTGTTGCGACGTTATGCATAAGTTGGCTGGCATGTTTGACCAGAACATCTTTGGTCGTCATGTAAGAAGACAACAAAATAATGCCGACCGTAATAATAATTGCCCCTAAAAAGCCACCTGTTAATACCAACCCTAAGGGTATTTTTTTCATCTGCGGTCTCTCCTGTTCACCGAGAGTCTAACAAGCAATTTCTATCAAAACAAATTTACAGATAAACAGAGTTTGTTTGATCATCTTATTTGTTAGGAGACTTTCGCCTCTTCTTTCCCCGTCGACCTTTACCAGATTGTTGAGTATAGAACGGTTTTTTTTCGGACTCGGTTTTCTCTTCCTTACGGTCATAGTGCCGCATGGTTCCTACGGGGACCAATCTGTCTTTTCCGGGGCCGATCAAATCGGTTCGTCCCATTTTCTTGAGAGCTTCGCGGAGCAGGGGCCAGTTTTTGGGGTCGTGATAGCGCAAGAAAGCTTTGTGGAGGCGGCGTTGTTTGAGGCCCTTGGCAGTTTTTACTTCTTCAGGGCTTTCCCGGCGAATGGGGCGCAAAGGATTGCGCTCGCTGTAGTACATGGCGGCAGAAAGGGACATGGGTGTCGGCATGAAAGTTTGCACCTGATCGGCTCGGAACTTATTACGCTTGAGCCACAAGGCTAAGTTCATCATGTCCTCATCAGAGGTGCCGGGATGGGCGGCAATGAAGTAAGGGATCAGGTAGAATTCTTTCCCGGCCTTTTTGGCAGCTTTATCGAAGGCTGCTTTAAACACATCATAGGTTTTGATGCCGGGTTTCATCATTTTAGAAAGGGCATTTTGTTCGGTATGTTCTGGGGCAATCTTGAGATACCCCCCCACATGGTGAGTAACTAACTCCTCAATATACTTTGGGCTCTTGACGGCGAGGTCATAGCGTAAGCCCGAAGCGATAGAGATTTTCTTCACTCCCTTGACAGCCCGTGCTTTGCGATAAAGCTGGGTCAGGGCACTATGGTCGGTATTAAGGTTTTTGCAGATGTCAGGGTAAACGCAGGAGAGGCGGCGACAAATATCCTGAATGCTCTGGTCGCTGCAGGCCAGACGGTACATATTAGCCGTTGGTCCTCCTAAATCAGAAATTTGCCCGGTAAAACCATCCACCTTGTCGCGCATGTCTTCGATTTCGCGCAGCACAGACCCTTCAGAACGGTTTTGCACAATACGGCCTTCGTGTTCAGTAATAGAACAGAAGGTGCAGCCGCCAAAGCAGCCGCGCATGATATTGATGGAGAAACGGATCATCTCCCAGGCAGGGATGCGGGCATCACCATAGCTGGGGTGCGGGGCGCGCGCATAAGGAAGGTCGAACACACCGTCCATTTCGGGTGTGTTCAGAGGAATAGGCGGTGGATTAAGCCAGAGTTCTTTGTCCCCATGACGCTGTATGATTGCTCGCGCATTGCCAGGGTTGCTTTCCTGATGGAGGATGCGGGAAGCTTGGGCGTATAGTTCAGGTTCTTGGGAAACAGTTTCGAAAGATGGGATGCGCACAACCACCTGGTCACGCTTGTCGACCCGATCTGTGTTAGGCTCATCAATAGAGCTCATATCATGCTCAACCCAGCCTTCAGGAATACCATCGGCAAGAAAAGCTGTTCCCCGGATATCGTGCATGTCTTTGGGATGTTCGCCTTTGGAACAGCGATGGGCCATCTCGACCAAAGCCCGCTCAGCATTTCCATAGAGCAGAAGATCGGCTTTGCTATCAACCAAGATAGAGCGACGCACTTTGTCAGACCAGTAATCGAAATGAGCGATGCGACGAAGGGATGCTTCAATACCGCCCAGGATAATAGGTACTTTTTTGTAGGCTTCACGACAGCGTTGGGCATAAACCAAGGTGGCACGATCTGGTCGCTTGTCCCCTTCGTCGTTGGGGGTGTAGCTGTCATTATGACGTATGCGCCGATCCGCCGTGTAGCGGTTGACCATGGAGTCCATGTTCCCCGCAGTCACTCCGAAAAATAGGTTTGGTTTGCCTAACGCTTTAAAGGGGTTCTTATCTTTCCAGGCTGGTTGAGCGATGATCCCGACCCGGAACCCTTGCGCTTCCAACACCCGCCCAATCACCGCCATGCCAAAGCTGGGGTGATCAATATAGGCATCTCCTGTCACCAGGATTATATCGCAGCTATCCCACCCCAACAGGTCCATCTCTTCAAGGGACATGGGTAAAAAGGGTGCGGTGCCAAAACGGCTGGCCCAAAATTTACGATAGGAAAAAAGCTTTTTTGGTGTTTCCATTCAACAATCAAACGCATAAGTGAGGTGGTTTAAAGTGATGTAGGGGATACAGAGGCAAATTTCAAAGTCGAAAACACTTGAATCGTCATTTATCTTTGAATTCAGCTTCCATATAAACCTTATCCAGCAGTTCTTTCTTTAAAACATGCTTGTCGTTTAAAGCACCTTGTTCTTGAAGGACGATGTAAGCTCGATTGAGGCGGTCATGGATATTTTTATGGATTTTGGGAACCCATAAAACCAAGGGCATGCTTTTCCGGGGGTTGAAATTGAATCTCCCCGTCAAACCCATTTTCTCAAAAAACCAAAAAAAATCTTCAGCACCATAAAGGTAGGTCGCTCTTTTGCTCTCTAGCATTTTGATGGCACTATAATTTGAGTTAGATTCAGATAAAAAGATTTCCCCTGCTTTTTCCATTTCCCGGAGTTTGGGGAAGACAAGGAAAGGGGCTATCCAGCCGCGAACCACGGCGATGTAATCGTTGACCATTCCCTCGGCTGTTTGGGGGATTTGGTCCAATGGCTTTTCAGAGAAAATGCCGGAAGTCCAACTGTAATTCCATTCTGTTGGAAGGCAGCAGTCCCTAAAGCGGGGATGGTTTCCGGTAATTAAGGCGTGGTTTTTAGCCTCTTGAATATTCTTATAAGCGCGCGGGACGGGGTACATGGTGAAGGTGCAATTAAGCCGACCTGCCTTGCACAAAGCCTTAAAGGTTTCGCCAAGCACCCCAGAGAACTGACCATTTTTTGCTGTGTGATAAAGGGGCGGGTATTCAAAAACAGCAAAGCTTACATCAATGATTGGTTCCTGAGATAAATCATTAGCTTGGGCGGGGGAGAAAAAACTGAAAAATATGAAAGCACAGAGAAAAGCCTTAACTTTGTCTTTGGAAAATATCTTCCCCAAACCTATGGCTCCTCTCGCTAAATCAAGTGTTTTAAGTTTCAACTAGTGGTTATCTTATCTGAAAAAAAATATCAGGGAAGCGAAATTTAAATAAGAGACCAAACAAGAATAAGGCACTACATAAAAATGAACGAAAAATTATCCCTTTGTAGAGGGTAAGTGCCAACCGCTTTAGTGTTGGTGCGTCATATTTAAAGGGAGAATGGACAATTTCTTAGGACAATAAAAAAAGGGTCCGATAAACGGACCCTTTTTCGTTGGCTGGGGTGGTAGGATTCGAACCTACGAAATGCCGCTACCAAAAAGCGGTGCCTTAGACCACTTGGCTACACCCCACCAGTCGTCAAGGCGCGCACAATAGTGACAAAATTCGATACTTGCAATACTGTTTATTGGAAAAATTATTTACGAGGTAAAAGGCGGGTTGCAACACACCACCAAGCCTTATGAATCCCTGATATTTTTGCCTCTGCAGCTTTGGCCTCCCCTTCACTTTTATAGAGTCCAAAGCAGGTTGCGCCACTTCCAGACATTCGAGCCAGGAGGCAGTTTTCAGAACTCGCTAATTCACCAAGGACATTCCTAATTACTGAGGTCAAAGAAATTGCCGGAGAGGTAAGGTCATTATTTCTCTCTTTTAAAAGATCGGAGAGATGTGAAGAATCCTTGGGACGAACAGTGAATGGATGAGCCGGCGTAAAAGGGCCTTGGCGGGTTTTGAAAATGGTAGGGGTCGAAACCGCAACTCCTGGATTGACAAGAACCACCCAGGTTTCAGGCAAGAGGGGGGCTGGGGCGATCTTTTCTCCAATACCCCCGACAAAGGAAGGCTGCCCCTCTAAGCAGATTGGCACATCAGCTCCGAGCGAAAGACTAAGCTCTTTCAAGCTGTGTTTCTCTAGCTTGCATTGCCAAAGTTTTGAAAGCGCAACAAGAGTTGCGGCTGCATCGGCAGACCCTCCCCCAATGCCAGACGCAACAGGAAGGTTCTTTGTCAGGGTGATTTTTGCGCCAGGCTTAATGTGAGCTGCTTTGGACAATTCCCTTGCGGCTTGGAGCACAAGGTTATCTTTTCCTGCGTCTAAACCTGCGGCATAAGGGCCGTTGATGCTGAGGGAGAGATCGTCAGCAGGGGTCACCTCGATTTGATCTCCCACATCGGCAAAGACAATCAGGCTGTCTAATGTATGGTAGCCATCAGATCTTTTCCCCGTCACATGCAGGTAGAGGTTGATTTTAGCTGGGGCGAATTGGCTAATCACTGGACTTAATAGGTTTTGCTGGCCCAAGGCCCTTTTCAAGCTTGTCCTTGATGGCTTGAATCAAGTCCTCTTCAGGTTCTAAGGACAACGCCCGCCGCCATTGGAACCCTGCTTCCAGCTTCCGCCCGACCCGCCAATAAGCATCGCCAAGATGGTCGTTGATGGTGGGGTCTTCTGGTCGAAGTTCAACCGCGCGTTCGAGGTTTTTTACGGCGGGAGGATAGCTGCCAAGACGATATTGAACCCAACCCAGACTATCAACAATATAGCCATCCCGGGGACGAAGTTTCACCGCCTGTTCAATCATTTTTTGAGCTTTGTCCAGGTGAAGGCCTTTTTCCACCCAGGAATAACCTAGATAATTCAGAACGAAGGGTTGTTCGGGTTCAAATTCCAAAGCTTTCAGAAAATCTGCTTCGGCTTTGTCCCATTGCTTGGAACGTTCTAAGGCGATACCTCTGGAATAGAGCAAGGACCAATGACGGGGTTCAATGGTGCCAACCCGTTTAATTGCTTCGTCATAAGCCTCTACCGCTTCTTCAAACCTTGAGTGACCGCGCAGCAAGTTTCCGAGTTCAACTAAAGGGGTGTGGAGATCAGGGCGTTCAGCTGCCATGTCATTAAGGAGCGCAATAGCTTTATCCTCTTTGCCGAGGGTATTGAAGTTGGTTGCGGAACGTAATCTGGCTGTCCAATTAAAGGGTGAGGATTTTTCGATGGTTAAATAGGCCGTGTTGGCCTCTTCCAAACGTGCCTGAGCTTCATGGATATCTGCCAGAAGGATTTGGGCAATGGGGAAGTTTGGCTTTAGCTGGAGGGCGAGACGGGTAAAGATAAGAGCCGAATCTTGTGCGTTTTGCTGTCTCATGGAACTGGCAATACCAAACAAGGCTTCAGCGATTCCATCTCGCGGGGTGATCGGGGCAGGGGCGATAGATTTTCTGTTAGATAAGCGGCTGATGATCGGGTCGATTAGCAAAGAACCAGGATGGGCCTCTTGGTATTGTGTATAAATTGCGAGGGCTTTGTCGTGCTGGCCCTGGCGCTCATGGAGGGCCCCAAGCAATTCAGTAACACGAAGGGTCAACCCGCCCTGAGATTTCGTTGCTAAATTATAAGCTGCCTCAGCTTCCTTATCTCGTCCTCCGGCTTCGTTAATCAGGGCAACGTGCATATCATGAAGGGATTGGTACCCTTCCTTCAAGGACGCCAACTCTTTAAGGGCCGGGTCAATTTTCCCTGCGCCAGCAAGGGCCCAGGCTTTAAGAAGGGGGCGCATGAAAATACTCACACCCGAATCAGGGAGGTTTTCCAGACGCGCCTCTGCTGCCAAAAAATTACCCTCAACTACATCGCTTGTCATAAGGACCAAGGTTGCAACAGGTTCGGAGTCGGTTTTTTCAAGAACCTTGAGGGCCATTTTCGCCGCTTGCTCCATCTCCCCTTCCATGGCGGAGAAGAGAAACCCTCGGCGAAGGAGCTCTTTATTGTCGGGGTTTTGCCGAAAGGCATTGCCAAAGTAACGGGCGGCACTGGGGGCATCATGAATAGCTTCTGCATGACGGCCAGCCAGGAAGTCGCCAAAGACCGAGCTCTCTTTTTTCAGGACGATACGGTTGGGAGAGTCAACCGCAATCCCATCATCATTTGAGCCCGCAACTCCCGCCCCACAGGCGGAAAGAAGAATAGCCGTCATGGATACGGCACTAAAACGCTTAATCCATGACGGAACTTTATGATATCTTTGCATTCTTACCTTTTTACATATTTGGATAGTTCGGTCCTTCACCACCTTGCGGTGTTACCCAGGTTATATTTTGGGTCGGATCTTTAATATCGCAAGTTTTACAATGGACGCAGTTTTGAGCATTAATTTGGAAGCTCTTACTGCCGTCGTCATTGTCTAAAAATTCATAAACCCCTGCCGGGCAGAACCGTTGCTCAGGACCATCATAGTCGGCCAGATTAACCTTCATTGGCACATCGGGGTCTTTAAGCTGCAAGTGACAAGGCTGTTCTTCGGCGTGATTGGTGGCTGAGAACGAAACGTTGGTAAGCTTGTCAAAGGTCAATACGCCATCGGGTTTAGGATAATTGATGGGAGTTGCCTGAGATTTTTTCATCAAGGTTTCATTGTCTTTGTGACCATAGCTAAAGGTCCAAGGGGCTTTGCCACGGAAAATAAGCTGGTCGATACCTGTGTAAATGGAACCAACCATCAGGCCCCATTTGAAGGAGGGTCGGACGTTGCGGGCTTCGTGAAGTTCTTTGTGAACCCAGGAATTATTGAACTTTTCAGTATAGGCAACCAAGTCATCATTGGCTCGATCAGCAAACAAAGCTTCTGCGGCTGCTTCTGCCGCCAACATGCCGGACTTCATGGCTGTGTGGGTGCCTTTGATTTTAGGGGTGTTCAAGGTCCCGGCGTTGCAGCCTGTTAGGACACCGCCTGGGAAGGTTAGCTTTGTCAGGCATTGGAGTCCCCCTTCGCCGAGGGCGCGTGCCCCATATGCAATGCGACGGCCGCCTTCAAAGGTGCCGCGAATTTTGGGGTGGGTTTTGTAACGTTGGAATTCGTCGTAGGGACTCATGTAGGGGTTTTGGTAATCCAAGCCTACCACAAAGCCGACAGCCACAAGATTATCTTCCAAGTGGTAGAGGAAGGAACCGCCATAGGTTTTAGAATCCAAAGGCCAACCAGCGGTATGAACCACCAGGCCTTTTTGGTGTTTGGAGGGGTCAACTTCCCAAAGTTCTTTAATACCAATGCCGTAGGTTTGAGGTTCGCCCTCAACCAAATCGAATTTTTCGATCAATTGTTTGCCCAAATGACCGCGACAACCTTCTGAGAAGAAGGTGTATTTGCCATGGAGTTCCATGCCGACTTCGTGGTTAGGTCCGGGGGTGCCGTCGGGTAAGAGGCCCATGTCGCCCGTGGCTATGCCTTTAACACTGCCATCGTCATTGAACAGAACTTCTGCAGCCGCAAAACCGGGGTAGATTTCTACGCCAAGGGCTTCGGCCTGTTCACCAAGCCAACGACACAGGTTGCCAAGGCTTATGATATAGTTACCGTGGTTGTGCATGGCTGGGGGCATGAACAAAGAGGGGGTTGTGAGGGACCCGGTTTCAGAAAGGAACATGACCTTTTCATCGGTGACGGGGGCGTTAAGCGGGGCACCTTTTTCTTTCCAATCGGGGATCAACTCGTCAAGTGCCCGACTTTCAATAACCGCACCAGAGAGGATGTGGGCACCGACTTCGGAGCCTTTCTCAACAACACAAATCGTTAGTTCTTTCTCATTTTCGGCACTTAGCTGAGCTAAGCGGATCGCAGCAGAGAGGCCGGAAGGTCCGGCCCCAACAATTACCACGTCAAATTCCATTGATTCCCGTTCCATCGGCATTCCTCAGTCTTGTAAAAAGTAAAAAAAGATACTTCCCTTAACTCCCCTAAGGACGGTTTATAACACAGCAATCGCCCAGAGTGCGAGTACCTGTCGACAAGTTGTTGAAATTTGCTATCCTGGGGCCATGAACGAAGGGCTTAATCAACAGCAAATATTGCGCTGGTATCTGGATGCCGGCGTGGACGAGACAATCGGGGAAACCCCATTGAACCGCTACGTCGCGCCTGAATCACTTCGAGCAAAACCAGTGCGCACGCCACCTATTCAAACGCCGCCGCGTCCCTCACCAGCAGCGCAAAAAAATATTCAGAGCAACTCTGAAATTGTTGCCCAAGCCTGTGATTTAGCTCGCGAATCGATTTCAATTGATCAATTGAAAAAGGCCGTTGAAGCTTTTAATGGCTGCCCGTTAAAAACAACGGCAACCAATACGGTTTTTGCCGATGGCAACCCTGAAGCTAAAATTATGTTTATTGGCGAGGCCCCCGGTGCCGATGAAGATCGGGAAGGAGTGCCTTTTGTTGGGGTAAGCGGCCAGTTGCTTGATAAAATGCTGGCCTCCATCGGTCTTGATCGCAAAGAAAATGCTTATATTTCTAATATTGTTTTCTGGCGTCCGCCGGGAAATAGAAATCCCACCAGCACCGAAATCGCTGCCTGCTTACCTTTTGTTGAACGCCATATCGAACTGGTCGATCCGGAAGTTCTGATTCTCCTTGGAGGTCCGGCAGCGAAAACAATGTTGGGACGATCTGAGGGCATTACCAAACTACGCAGCAAGTGGTTTGAATACGAAAGTCCTAAAATGTCCCGCCCCATCCCGGCCCGCGCTCTGTTCCACCCGGCCTACCTCCTGCGCTCCCCCGCCCAAAAACAATTGGCCTGGCGGGATTTGCTGGAGGTAAAGCAAAAGTTGTTTTAAGACTCCATGTTTGTTTGATGAGGAAAACTTGTCATTAACCTCTTGGGTGCTATGTTATCCACGGCCTGTGCATAACTCTATTGTTCGTGTATACGGATGCTCCGCTTGACTTTAGGGGTCTGGGTTTGAGACAAAGGGGAAAACTGAGGGGATTTTATGGTCCTTTTGTTAAGGATCAAATGATATGAGCTCTATGGGGATTATACCTAAATCAAGACGACTTCTTGCGATGTCGGCAGCAGCTCTTTTTGTTGCAGTGAACTTTGTTGCGCCCCCTGTTAAAGCCGAAGAGCCCCAAGACGACTCAATCCTCATGGCCGCTTTGCCACCCGTTAGCGCAGAAGCACAAGAGGCCATTTCCTTGCCGAAGGTCCTGTCGTCAAAAGACGTGGCCCGATACAAAAAAATTTATACCCTTCAAGAGCAAGGAAAGTGGAAAGCTGCTGATAAAGAAATTAGCAAGCTCGAAGATAAAATCCTTATGGGCCATGTCAAAGCCCAGCGCTATCTCCATCCCCGGAAATACCGTTCCAGCTATAAAGAACTCAAAGCCTGGATGGATCAATATAACGACCATCCCCAAGCCCAACAGCTTTATAAATTGGCAAAGCAACGTCGCCCCAAGAATTGGAAACGCCCAAAGGCACCCGTGAGGGGGACGCTCTATGGCTCGGGTCATGATGGAGATGTGATCCGCACCAAATATTACAACCCCTCAAAGCGTCTTTCGCGGAGCCAAAAACAACGGGTTTACCAGCTTAAGCGTCGCATGCGTCATTATCAGCGCAAAGGCTGGACCAAAGCGGTAAAGAATTTGCTCAGGACCAAAGAGGTCATCAAGCTTTTCCATCCTGTTGAATATGATCGTGTTCAGGCTTCTCTTGGAGCGGGATATTATGCTGACGGGCGTGATAACTGGGCGATTGATTGGGCCGGGCGCGCCGCTAAACGCTCTGGAAAATATTTGCCGGAAGCCCATTGGACTGTTGGTCTGGCCTCCTGGCGGTTAGGCAAATTCGACCAGGCCCATAAGCATTTTGAAGCTGTGGCAAAATCAGACTATGCCTCACCCTGGATGGTGTCTGCGGGGGCTTTTTGGGCTGCCCGGGTAAGTTTGGTTGATGGTAAGCCCCATGATGTGAACCATACCCTGGCTATTGCCGCTGCTTACCCCCGAACTTTCTACGGTCTGTTGGCCAAACAAATGCTGGATCACAGACCCTCCTTTGATTGGTCTTTGCCGCCCTTAGACCGGGACAATCTCGATGTTCTTTTAAAGACCAAAGGGGCGCGGCGGGCCTTAGCTCTGTTCCAGATCAGCCAGTTCCATAAAGCTGAACGGGAATTACGCGGGCTTTATAGTCGGGCTGATAAGCGCACCGTGGACCTTATCCTCAGTCTGGCAACCCGCGCCAATATGCCTAGCCTTGCCATGCGCTTGGGTAATATTCTCGCCAGTAAAGGCAAAGGCCAATATGATTCCGCCTCTTACCCTCTGCCAGGGTGGGTGCCCAATGATGGCTTCAAAATAGACCGGGCTTTGCTCTTTGCCATCATGCGTCAAGAGTCAGGCTTTAACCCGGAAGCCAAAAGCTATGCTGGCGCACGAGGCTTGATGCAGTTGATGCCGCGCACTGCCAGCTTTGTTGCCAAGGACCGTCGCTTCCGTCACCGCAACAACAAGATGCTTTTTGACCCCAACCTCAACCTTTCCACGGGGCAAAAATACGTAAGATTGTTACTGGATGAACCGACCATCGATAATAACCTGTTTAGGATGGTTGCTGCCTGGAACGGTGGGCCGGGAAATCTCCGACGGTGGCTCAAGACCATTAAGCATCAAAACGACCCGCTTTTGTTTATCGAAAGCATTCCTTCCAAAGAGACTCGTATCTTTGTTGAACGGGTTTTTACCAACCTTTGGATCTACCGAGATCGCTTCGGACAGGCCTCGCCATCGCTCGAAGCTATTGCAGCCGGCGAGTGGCCAGTCTATACACCTTTAGATTTTGGACCTTTAAGGGTAGCAGACAATGGCAAAGATTGACGGTAACAGGGAATTCCTTCCCGTTAACATCGCCGTACTTACGGTATCAGACAGCAGGACTATTGAAGACGACAAATCCGGTCGTACCTTGGTGGGGCGCATTGAAGAAGCGGGCCATGTGGTAATTGACCGTAAAATTGTCAAAGATGAGGTCGACCTCATCGTCGCCCAGCTCAAAGAGTGGATCGCTAATTCGGAAGTGGATTGTGTGATTTCAACAGGCGGCACAGGTGTCACCGGCCGTGACATCACACCGGAAGCCTTCCAGTCAGTCTATGACAAAGAAATCCCTGGCTTTGGTGAACTTTTCCGCATGTTGAGCTATGCGAAAATCAAAACCTCTACCATCCAGTCTCGCGCCACAGGCGGTGTTGCTGGTGGAACCTACCTTTTCGCCGTTCCCGGTTCTCCTGGTGCTTGCCGCGATGCTTGGGATGATGTGCTCAAAGACCAATTGGACAGCCGCCATCGGCCCTGCAACTTTGTAGAGCTCATGCCCCGACTGAACGAACGCTGAGGCGTTTCGGTCTCTTTATTGTTCTTGGGGTTTTGTTGGCGGCTTGTGCCCCGCAGAACCCCGTTCCTGTCTCCAAGGCCAAGGTCGACAGCTTGGTTGCGCAGTTCTCCCGCATCGCTTTTACCAGCGAAATGGGCGGTGACCGCCCGCCGGGACGGTTGGTGCGCTGGGTCGCTCCCGTTCGGGTGTGGGTGCCCCGCGATAAGGTCGGGGAAGATTACCTCCTGCCCATCCACAAGCACCTTCAACAATTACGCCACCTCACCAACCATGATATTGCCCTGGCTTCCCCCGTACAGGGCACCGGAAACCTCCACATCCGCTTTGTCAGTCAAGACCAAGTGACCATTGCCGCAAAAAAGGACGCCCCCTGTCATACCCAGGTTGTTACCAATAATGGACAAATCGTCTGGGGAACCATCTATATTGCCGCTCGAACCGATACCCAAATTCACCACTGCATCAACGAAGAACTTACCCAAAGCCTTGGCTTGCTTGATGACTCTAACCTCATCGAAGACTCTATCTTCAATGATCAAACCAGCCGCACCGAACTCATTTTTGAAGATACCTTGATGCTAAAAGCCCTCTACAACCGCCGCCTCTCCCCCAACATGGACAAAGCGCGGGCGTTGCCAGTGGCGAGAATGTTGTTTGAGGATTTCCTGCGTTAAAGTTCTCTTGGGCTCTGCTCAAACCCATGAAGGACTAACTATCAACTCGCAATCCACCTCTCCAAACCCCACATCCCCTTAAAGGTAACCAGGAGGCGGAACTATGATTATTAAGGGACTTCACCATAATGCATACAGGTGTCGGGACTCAGAGGAGACGCGGAAGTTTTATGAGGAATTTCTGGGATTGGCTTTTGTTGATGCTTTTGAGATTGGTGAGACCAAGACGGGTCGACAGACCGAAGCTTTGCATAGTTTTTATCAGATGGGGGACGGGTCGTTTTTGGCATTTTTTGAGGTCCCGGGGATGCCGTTTGACTTTAAAGAGCAACATGATTACGACCTACACATTGCCTTAGAGGTCGATCAGGAAACTCTTCATGCCATGTTTGAAAAAGGCAAAGCCTCAGATATTGACACCCGGGGGATCGCCGATCATGGGTTTATTCAGTCCATCTATTTTCGCGACCCCAATGGCTATGTGATCGAGTTAACTGCGCCGACAGAAAAGGCTGAAAGCTATGCCGAGAAGGCCGCAACCATGGCCCATGAAAAACTTGCTAACTGGCAGGAAAATAAAATCAGTTAAGCCCTTATCCCAACAACGCCAGCAAAACACCCGCCGCAACGGCTGAGCCAATGACGCCTGCCACGTTGGGGCCCATGGCGTGCATCAACAGATGATTATGGTGGTCAGCTTCGAGACCAACTTTGTTGACCACTCGTGCAGCCATTGGAACAGCGGAGACACCCGCCGCGCCAATCAAAGGATTGACCTTGCCGCCGGTTAAACGATGCATGAGTTTGCCCATCAGAAGCCCTGTCGCCGTGCCAATGCAAAAAGCTGCCAGACCGAGGAGTAAAATGCCGAGAGTCTCTGCGTTGAGAAACTTATCGGCAGCTAACTTGGTCCCAACGCCCAAGCCTAAAAAGATGGTGACAATGTTGATTAGCTCGTTTTGAGCTGTCTTTGACAGGCGATCAACCACACCACTTTCTTTAAGCAAATTACCGAAAGTAATGGCCCCGATGAGGGGGGCGGCTGAGGGCAAGAACAAGATGCAAAGCAACAAGACGGTGAGGGGGAACAGGACCCGCTCAGTCTTGGAGACTGGGCGCAATTGCTGCATGACTACGGCCCGCTCTTCTTTGGTTGTCAAGGCGCGCATGATGGGGGGCTGGATGATCGGAACCAGGGCCATGTAGGAATAAGCTGCCACTGCAATCGCCCCCATCAGGTCGGGGGCTAACCGACTTGAGAGAAAAATTGCCGTTGGACCGTCGGCACCGCCAATAATACCAATGGCGGCTGCGTCGGTGAGGCTGAACTCAATACCGGGAATATAATTCATCGCCAGGGCACCAATCAGGGACACAAAAATGCCGAATTGAGCCGCAGCACCGAGGAAGATGGTGCTGGGACGGGCGATTAAAGGACCAAAATCAGTCAGGGCACCAACCCCCATAAAGATGATCAAGGGGAAGATGCCTGAGTTGATCCCCACGTCATAGACATAGTAGAGGAAACCAGCTGGTTGCCCCATCTCTGCCGCCGCCATGGCAATGCCTGCACCAGGAATATTACTGAGGATGCCGCCAAATCCGATGGGGAGCAGCAAGAGCGGTTCAAACTTTTTGGCAATGGCGAGATAG
This sequence comes from uncultured Thalassospiraceae bacterium, assembly GCA_965368165.1. Taxonomy (GTDB): domain Bacteria; phylum Pseudomonadota; class Alphaproteobacteria; order Rhodospirillales; family JAPHRK01; genus JAPHRK01. The sequence continues at coordinate 32,763 of CBDULT010000017.1, forward strand.
ATCAAACCGCCACAAATGACGATCATTAAGAACTGACCAAAGGTAAAATTTGCCAGCCCGGTGCTCAGCCAGAGTGTATTCAGGTTTGAGAGGTCCATGGGGAAATCCTAGGCCACTGTCAGAAGGGTGTCGCCCGCTTGCACGGCATCGCCTTCCCGGACAGAAATAGTACCTACAGTTCCGGCTTTGGTTGCCCGAACTTCGGTTTCCATTTTCATGGCTTCAAGAATAATAACAACATCGCCATCTGCCACCGTTTGTCCGGGTTGAACATTGACCTTAAAGACATTGCCGCTCAATGGAGAGGTCAAGGGGGCACCGCCAGTCGATGCGGCTGGGGCTGGGGCTGCGGGGGCTGCGACTGATGCTGCCGATACAGTGCCGCCGGGACCAACTTCCACATTATAAGCCGTGCCGTTGACCACAACGTTGTAGCTTTCGATGCCATCCGCTGACGGAGTTGCCGTCACTGGGGCGGGGGCTGCTGGGGCACTCTCACCTGTCGGTACTGGTTCAAAGGCTGAGGGGGTGTCGCGGTTTTCAAGGAACTTGAGACCGATTTGCGGGAAGAGGGCATAGGTCATCACATCATCAATGACAGCATCAGCTAACCTGATGCCTTTCTCTTTAGCAAGGTTACCAAGTTCGGTTGTCAGGCTATCGACTTCTGCTTCCAACTTATCGGCTGGTCGGCAGGTCAGGGCTTCTTCGTCCTCTGCCAAAACACGGGCCTGTAAATCTTTATCCATGGGGGCGGGCGTAGAGCCATATTCACCCCGTAGGATGCCACGGGTTTCTTTGGTGATGGTTTTGTAACGCTCTCCCATCATCACATTGATCACCGCTTGGGTGCCGACGATTTGCGAGGTGGGGGTCACTAAAGCGATATTGCCAAGCTCCTCGCGAACTTTGGGAATTTCCAGCAAAACCTCATCCATTTTATCAAGGGCATTTTGTTCTTTAAGCTGGTTCTCCATATTGGTCAGCATGCCGCCGGGGACCTGGGCAACCAGGATGCGAGAATCAACCCCTTTAATGGAACCTTCGAACTTCGCATACTTTTTGCGTACAGGACGGAAGTAATCTGCTATCTCGCCAATTTTTACCAGGTTTAAGCCCGTATTTCGGTCGGAGCCTTCCATAATAGCGACGATGCTTTCGGTGGCAGAGTGACCCGTGGTGTGGCTCATGGTTGAGATCGCCGCGTCGACCATATCGATCCCGGCTTCAGAGGCTTTGGTGATCGCTGCGGTGCTCAAGCCTGTTGTGGCGTGGCAATGCAAAGCGATCGGAATATCAATAGTTTTTTTGAGGTGCGTAACCAGTTCTTCAACGGCGTAAGGGGTGATCAGGCCTGCCATGTCTTTGATGCAGAGCGAATGAGCACCAGCATCTTCGATCTGTTTTGCGAGATCGAGCCAATATTGCAGATTATGAACCGGGCTAAGGGTATAAGAGATGCAGCCCTGAGCGTGCTTGTCATTAGCGGCGGTGGCCGAGATGGCTTGCCGCATGTTGCGGATATCGTTCATGGCGTCGAAAATGCGGAAGACATCCATACCATTGACCGCACACCGTTCAACGAACTTATCAACCACATCATCGGCATAGTGGCGGTAACCAAGAATATTCTGGCCTCGGAAAAGCATTTGTAAGGGGGTTTTAGGGAGGGCTTTTTTGAGGGTGCGGAGGCGTTCCCAGGGGTCTTCTCCTAGAAAACGAATGCAGGAATCAAAGGTTGCTCCCCCCCAAACTTCTAATGACCAGTAGCCAATTTCATCAAGCTCTGCACAGATAGGAAGCATGTCATCAATGCGCATGCGGGTGGCAAATAAGGATTGGTGAGCGTCGCGTAAAACCAGTTCCGTAATTCCGAGGGGCTTCGTCATAGCCGATCAATTCCTTTATAAATATTAGATAAATAAAGTTAGCTTGAACCTGTGGAGCGGTAGCGTTTGACGGCTGCCGTAATTGCCGCAATATGTTCGGCAGGAATGCCGACCGTTGCTGCTGGAGATGAGGAGGTTATTGGGGCGGGAAATAAGGTCTCAAGTTTTTTAGCAAACTTAGACATCAGGCTGACTGTAACAACTAGCAAAGCAAGAAACACAAAAACAGTGCCCATACCTATAACGAGAATGCCAAGTCCTTCGTTTAATAATCCTGAAATCACTTAAACTCCCCTGATCACATTTAAGTTAACCATGAAAATAGCAAATTAATCATAACGGAGCAATGTTCCCTCGCCAGTTTTTATAGCTGGCTTCATCATCAACATCAGATAACAGGTCAGCTTTTGCCCACCTAAGTGATGTCGTACTGTCAGCAAGGGTATGCTCCGTCGACCAACGCACCTTTTTAAAGAGGCGAACCACGGCGCGGGTGCGTTTTTGTCCTACGAGCCAAAAGCCTCCATCCTCTGCCGGGCCGAAAACCAAGCTGTTGCTCCCGAGCAATTGAAAAGCTTTGGCGATATGATGCGGCTTAACGGCGGGGATATCGCTGCCAATGAGGACAACGGGTCCGGGGGGGAGGTCATGCATGGGCTTCATCATTCGTTGGCCCAAATCGCCATTGCCTTGCTGGATGATCGTGCAATTTTGTTTCCAGCTTGGGGGGATATGGACTTTAGTGTCCGGGGTGATTTGTAACCAGCAATGCCAGCGGGGGTCTTTTGATAAACGGCGCAGCAATTGGCTGACAGTGGTGCGATAGAACCTTGTTGCCGCCACCCCGCCGATCTGTTTGGCAAGGCGGGTTTTAACCCGTCCCAACTTGGGCTCTTTGACCATGATGACAAGATGGTTTTGAATTGGCATAAAGGGGGTTCAGACCTCTTATAATGAAAGTAACCCACCATGCCTGATTTTTCCTTTGAAGACCACGCCCGATCTCAAGGCTTTAAACTTATTGCCGGGGTTGATGAAGCCGGGCGAGGGCCGTGGTGCGGGCCTGTGGTGGCGGGAGCGGCGATCCTGGACCCCCAAAATATTCCCCAGGAGCTCCTAGATGGTCTGGATGATTCTAAAAAACTTAAGCCTGCAAAACGCGAAGTTCTTTTTGAAATGTTGCAAAGACATGCCGTTATCGGGGTGGGGCAGGCTAGTGCGGAAGAGATTGATGAGATCAATATTCTTGCGGCTACCATGCTTGCCATGAAGCGCGCTATTGAGGATTTGGGTCAGCAAATTGACTACGCTCTGATTGATGGGAATAAGGTGCCTGAGCTTGTTTGTGCGGCAGAAGCGGTTGTTAAAGGGGACGGTCGCTCCTTCTCCATTGCGGCGGGTTCTATCGTTGCCAAGGTCACCCGTGATCGGATTATGGCCGCCTTGGCAAAAGAGTTCCCTGAATATGGATGGGAAACGAATTCAGGATACGGCACAAAAGTTCATCAAGAAGCTCTCAAAAAATACGGCGTTACCCCCCATCATCGACGCAGTTATAGGCCAATAGCCAACATCTTGGGTCAAAACGCCTGAAATACTCCTATATGTTGCGGTAAAGAAAAGTTAATAAGTATTTGATTCTAATGGTTTCTTAAATAACGCCTTGGGGTCTAAAATCTATGTCTGCGTCTAAGAAGAATAAACAGTCTAAAAACAAGCTTCCCTTGAATAAAATTCTAAAAGGGGACTGTATTGAAAATTTGAAATCATTGCCTGATGCGTCGGTAGATATGATTTTTGCCGATCCGCCATATAACCTTCAGCTTGAAGGACAATTGCTGCGTCCTAACAATAGCGAAGTGGATGCGGTAGATGATGCTTGGGACCAATTTGATAGCTTTGCTGTTTATGATCAATTTACCCGTGGTTGGCTGGCAGAAGCTCGCCGGGTTCTTAAACCCGATGGGACCATTTGGGTTATCGGCAGTTATCACAATATTTTCCGGGTTGGGACGGCACTGCAAGATTTGGGTTACTGGATTTTAAATGATGTGGTGTGGCGCAAGAGTAATCCGATGCCGAATTTCCGGGGCAAGCGTTTTACCAATGCCCATGAAACATTAATCTGGTGTTCACAAAATAAAGATTCCAAATACCATTTCAATTACGAGTCCATGAAGGCCATGAATGAAGACCTGCAAATGCGCAGTGATTGGGTTCTGCCTCTTTGCACGGGGGCTGAACGTATTAAAAATAAAGAGGGTAAAAAAGCTCACCCGACTCAAAAACCTGAATCCCTGCTCTATCGTACCATTATGGCTGCAACCGATGTGGGAGATGTCATTCTCGATCCTTTCTTTGGGACGGGCACCACAGGCGCAGTTGCTAAAAAAATGGGGCGCAACTTTATCGGGCTAGAGCGTGATGAGGACTATATTGCCGTGGCTAAAGAGCGCATTGCTCAGGTTGAAAAAATGGCAGAAGATGAAATTCTTTCTGCCGCCCAGCCCAAACGGGCCTTACCACGCATACCTTTTGGCACCTTGTTAGAGCGCGGCCTTTTGAAGCCGGGTACAGTATTATGCGACAATAGAAACCGCCATAAGGCGCGGGTGCGGGCCGATGGTACTTTGATCACGGATGAGTTCAGAGGGTCAATTCACCAAGTGGGAGCCCATGTCCAAAAGGCTCCTAGCTGTAATGGTTGGCAGTTCTGGTATTATCCTACAGGTGAAGGACTGGTGCCGATTGATACGCTTCGCCAGCAGGTGCGGGCTGAACTTCATTAAGAAGGGATATCGCGTTTATCCATGTGGGTGATATGATAAATCAGCCAGTTTTTAAGGAAGTCAAATAGGTCATCAAGGTCGTATTTATCATCAGCAACTTCTTCAATGACGGTTTCAAGTCGGGTGAGAAGTTTCTGATGGCTTATGATATGGGATTGATGGTTTGGGTTGTTTTTATCAAACCCTTTTTCTTCTTCAGCAAAATGGTGCTCTGAATATGTTTTTATGTGCCGGAGTTCCCCTTCAAGGAGGTTGCTCCAGTTCTCGGTGCTCGCCCTTATATAGCTTCGGTTAATGTAACTGGCGAGGGCGGCATGATGAGAGTCCATGTTCTGATTGCCCGTTTCATACTCGCTCGACCAGGTGATGAGGAAATTTAAACTCGGGTCAAGAGGGGCGAACTCTCCCCAAAACTCCTGATCATCCATAAGTTCATGCTCAAAAAGCGTGGTTTGGGCACTCCAGACAAAATTCTGAATGGTTTCTTTTGTCGCCTCAGGTTGAACTAATTCGTTGAAGCTATCTAGGATGTCAGCGTGTTTTTGTTCATGCTTTACCAACCCTTTAAAATCAGCTGACTTGAGAAACATTTCCTCGTGTTGGAAATGATTGGTTAGCTCTGCCACAAAACCTCGCGCAATATCTTTAAACTTATCGACATCAATTCCCTTTTGCCATTGATCGACCAAACCCTTTGCCGTCTCTGAAAGATTGGCATGATTACGGTCAATAAACAGGCTGCCTGATTGGAGGGATACCCTTGCCGCCGATTGGCTCATTCAATTTAGCCTTTAATGATTCGATGGATAATTCGTAACGATCTTCAATTTAGATTATGCTCTTGGGGGGGAGAGTCAAGCAATGCCGAAGCCAAATTAATATTCAGCAATTTCAACTAAATTTTTGTCTGGGTCTTGGATGTAAACCGATAGGATAGGCCCGCTAGCACCAGTTCGCGCAATAGGACCTTCTTCGATTTTGATGCCATGGCTATTTAGGTGCTTAACCACTTCTGTGAGGGGGGTGTCTGCGATAAGACAAAAGTCGGCACTGCCTTTTGTTGGGGCGTGAGCCTTGGGGAGGAATTCTGCTCCGGCTTGATGGAGATTGATTTTTTGGCTTCCAAAGGTCAGGGCCTTGCGTCCATCGCCAAAAGAAATAGCCTCCATCCCCAGGATTGTCTCATAAAAATTGCACGTGGCCTCAAGGGAGGCAACGGTAAGAACAAAATGATCGACCCGGTTGATTTTCATTGGCTCCTCCCCAGAAAAATAGATTACTCTTTTTACACCTTTCTTAAAGGGCACAAAAGGCCGCTATCTTGCCAGGTGAATTCGATACCAAAGTTGGCTCAGAGACAATTAAAGGCAGCGCAACTTAACGGCTTGAATTTTCCTTCAATATTAATGGAAAAGGGGATTTCAATATGGGGTCTGGTATGCCAACATCCGGGCTAACGAAAAATGTGGGTTGGGAGGTTACGTTGAATAAAACTCTTTATGCAGCTTTGGGTCTCTTCCTCCTTCTTGGGTGTTACGGGGGCTATATTTTTTATGTCACCGGACAATATAAAATGATCGCCCCTCATTTCGCCGGAACCTGTAAACCTGTCTCCGGAGTGATCGGTGGTGAAGACATCACAATCCATCCCAAAACAGGGATCGCTTTGATTGCGGCTTCAGACCGCCGCACCGATGAAAGTGCTGAGGTGCCAACTCAAGGGGCCATATGGGCCTATGACCTGCAAAGTCCAGAACCTCGCCCGGTTAAGCTCACTGACGATTTGACGTTAGAGTTTCATGCCCATGGTTTAAGCCTATTCCCGCAAGGGGAGGGAGGGACGGTGATGGCCGTTAATCATCGTGCTGGGGGCGGAGCCTTTGGCTCCACCGATGATGCTATCGAGATTTTTGATTACGCCAATGGCAAGCTCACCCACCGCAAAACCGTTGAACATGAGCTGTTAAAATCGGTCAATGATGTGGTCGCGGTGGATGGGGAACGTTTCTATGCCACTATCGATCATGGGTATCCTTCCGGGGTCATGCGGGTGGTTGAGGATTATGGGCGCTTGCCTCTCTCTACAGTGGTTTATTATGACGGGGAAACCTTGAAAACCACAGAGGCGGGAACCTTCCGTTATGCCAATGGTATTAATGTAAGCCCTGACGGTCTAAAGCTTTACGTAGCGGCAACAACTGATGGCTCCCTGAGTGTTTTTGATCGGCGCATTAAAAGCGGTGATTTGTCAGGGCGACGCAATATCGCTTTGGGAACAGGGGTGGACAATATCGAAATTGGTGCAAAGGGCTCCCTGTGGATTGCGGCACATCCGAAACTTTTTGATTTCCTGGGCCATGCCAAGGACGCGGACAAAATTTCGCCGTCGCAAGTTCTTAAGCTGACCCCGAACTCCTATCGATTTGATATTGAGGAGGTCTATCTTAATGAGGGGGATGAGCTTTCTGGCTCCAGTGTCGCCGCCCCTTATGGCGACCGTCTGTTGATTGGTCCGGTGTTTGACCCTAAATTCCTCGACTGTCAGTTAAACTAGTGGAAAGCCTTTCCTATGAAATTCTGCTCATCCTCCTGTTGGTGGCTTTTTGCGGTGGGTTTGTTGATTCCATTGCGGGGGGAGGCGGGCTGATCTGTTTGCCGGCTCTGGTGGCTGTTGGCTTGCCCCCGGCTCAGGCTTTGGCGACCAACAAATTGCAAGGGGCCTTTGGTACCTTATCGGCGACCATTAATTACGCCCAGAAGGGCCATGTTAAGTTCAAGGAAATGGGAGTGGGGATTGCCTTCACTTTTGTTGGGGCGGCCTTGGGAACCCTCGCGGTGCAGGTTATGGACCCGGCAATCCTCGGCCAGGTTATCCCTTTCCTTCTTATCGGGGCGGCACTTTATTTCATCTTTGGTCATCAAGCCAGCGATGAAGACCGCCAACACCGCCTCAGCCCCCTGCCTTTCTATTTTCTCGTTGGTACCAGTTGTGGCTTTTATGATGGGTTCTTTGGTCCGGGAACCGGGTCTTTTTTCACTTTAGCCTTTGTCTCTTTGTTAGGATTTAACCTGATCAAAGCCACAGCTCATACTAAGGTCCTTAACCTCACCAGTAACGTCGCTTCTCTGATCTTTTTTGCCATTGGGGGGTATGTGGTTTGGCAGATCGGATTGGTGATGGCGATTGGGCAGTTTTTAGGGGCGCGTCTTGGGTCACAAATGGCTATGACACATGGGGCGAAATTGATCCGTCCGATCCTTGTGGTTGTCTCTATCGTTATGACCACCAAGATCATCTACGACAGTCCAGACAACATTGTTCACCAAGGGATCAAATCACTGCTTGGACTCTAGCTCCGGTTGGGCTAAATAAGGGCACGATTTTCCTTGGAGAAAACACCTATGTCCGACCGCATTCTGATCATCGATTTTGGCTCCCAAGTAACCCAGCTTATTGCGCGGCGTGTGCGCGAAAGCGGCGTTTACTCAGAAGTTCACCCTTTTAATGCCGTTGATGAAGCCCTGCTTGAAACATTTGCCCCCAAAGGCATTATCCTTTCCGGTGGTCCGGCTTCCGCAACTTGGACGGAAGCTCCACGGCCTACTGAGAAGGTCTACAAACTTGGAATTCCCGTTTTGGGGATTTGCTACGGTCAGCAAATTATGATGCAGCAACTGGGCGGGCGTGTTGACACCTCCGACCACCAAGAGTTCGGTCGGGCCTATGTGGATGTGCAAGAAGACTGTGCCTTGTTCCATGGAGTTTGGGATATTGGAGCCAAAGAACAAGTCTGGATGAGCCATGGGGATCGGGTTGGAAAACTCGCCGATGGTTTCCGGGTTGTCGCCACCAGTGACGGCGCACCTTATGCCGCCATCGCTGACGATAAACGTAAATTCTACGCCGTTCAGTTCCATCCCGAAGTGGTTCATACCCCCCACGGGGCTCAATTACTTGAGAACTTTACCCATAGGGTTTGTGGCTGTGCGGGCGACTGGACTATGGCAGCTTTCAAGGAACAAGAAATTGCCAAGGTTCGCGAACAGGTGGGGGATGGCAAAGTCATTTGTGGTCTATCCGGCGGGGTCGATTCTTCTGTTGTTGCTGTCTTGCTTCACGAAGCCATTGGTGACCAACTGACCTGTGTCTTTGTCGATACGGGCTTTATGCGCATGGGCGAGGCCGAAGAAGTGGTTTCCCTGTTTAAAGACCATTACAACATTCCTCTCATCCATAAAGATGCCTCTAAGCAGTTCTTTGATGCCTTAGGCGACGAGACTGAACCAGAGAAAAAACGTAAGATCATTGGCGGCCTGTTTATTGATGTTTTCCAGGAAGAAGCGGACAAAATCAAAGATGCTCGCTTCCTGGCTCAAGGCACCCTTTACCCGGATGTGATCGAGTCTGTCTCTTTTACAGGAGGCCCCAGTGTCACCATTAAATCTCACCACAATGTGGGCGGCCTGCCAGAACGCATGAACCTGGAACTGGTTGAGCCTCTGCGTGAATTGTTTAAAGACGAAGTGCGGGCTTTGGGCCGCGAACTTGGCCTGCCCGCAAGCTTTGTCGGTCGTCACCCCTTCCCTGGCCCCGGTTTGGCAATTCGCATTCCTGGTCAACCTTTGACCCCGGAGAAATGTGATATCTTGCGCAAAGCCGATGCTATCTACCTGGAAGAAATCCGTAACGCCGGACTTTACGACGCCATCTGGCAAGCCTTCGCCGTGCTGCTGCCGGTGCAAACCGTTGGCGTCATGGGCGATGCGAGGACCTACGATTTTGTTTGTGCCTTACGTGCCGTCACCTCTACCGACGGCATGACCGCCGACTATTACCACTACGATCATGAGTTTCTCAGCCGGGTCAGCAACCGGATTATCAACGAAGTACGGGGCATTAACCGGGTTGTCTATGACTGTACCAGCAAGCCTCCCGGAACGATTGAGTGGGAGTAAGGATATGGCTAAGCCTGAACTGACAGAACAAGAATCAATGATTTTGAAATTTCAAAAAGTTCATGGGGATACATTCGATTACTCAAAAGTTGACTATGTCGATCGCTCGACAAAAGTCATAATTATTTGTCGGCTACATGGAGAATTCCTTCAACAACCAAGGCTACATCTCCGCGGCAGTACGGGGTGTCGAACATGCATTTCCTTAAGAGGCCGCTAGCTTAAAAACTCCCTTAGGGGCGGCATTGTTTCGCATCAATAGTACCCTGCTCCACCAGATACCTATATAGCTGCCAAGGGGTTAGCATTTTGCGGCAGTGGATTCCCAGCACCCGCTTGACGGCTTCCACACATGTAAATGGACCAACGGGAGCGACTTTGGCGGCGGCAGAGGTCAGGGTGCAGGGGACAACCTTATGACCCAGGCCTGTGTACCAGATCACCGGGTCAATGCCGGGTTCGTCGGCGACTATATCGATCAAGAGTTGATGAGCGAGAGGGTCGAAGATAACCCATTGGTCGTCGCGGCGCATGACGATGAAGCAGTGGCGGAAGCCCTGTTTAAGCAGGCGTAACCACCAGATTTCAGTTTCGGCAACAAAGACCACATAGACTTCATCGGGCAGGGACGTGCCTTGTGGTGCAAGGGGGGCAATATCTCCTTCTTTAGCTTGCATTGATAATGCCTTTGAGTTTGAACGGGGTCGTGAGGCGGTCGAGGGCCTCTTCCCATAACCGTGCCAAAGGTTCTTCTTCATGGCTTCTGGGGTCAGGAGGGGTCTCCAAGCTGCCGAATTTTCCCAAAACCCGAATATGCCGTTTATGAAGAAGGCCTTTGCGTTCCAGTTTGCGGACAATGCGATAGACATCGTCGGGCTCGCAGGGGCGAACAAATTGAGGAGCGTCCCCTTGGGTACAGCCTCCCAACGCGCGTAAATTTTGGCAGCGTGAAAACCAAAACCAGGCTTCTTCCGCATCTAAAAAGGGAGCGACAGGGTAATCTTTTATTAAGGGCAGTGTGCGTTTACGTTTCATCTTCTTTCGCCGATTGAGTTAAGAACAAAAAGTGAACTCTCTTATGAGAGGAACATATTCAAAAGTCAAGGAAAAATATAGGTGTATTTTCCTAGTGCATTTTTTCTTAATATGTAAGACAATGTTCCCATGCTAAGACACGCTGATGTATGGTTTGCCCTTGATAAGCTCGCTCAGGAATACGGTTTTTCACCGTCTGGCCTGGCGAAGAAGGCTGGCCTTGACCCGACGACATTTAACAAAAGCAAACGCACAACTCGTGATGGGAAGCTGCGTTGGCCGAGCACGGAGAGCGTCTCCAAGGTGCTGCAGGCAACCGGGGCGAGTCTGGGTGAGTTCACTACATACATTGGAGCTGCCCCGGGTGGCTCGAGTAACGTCCATCGGAATATTCCCCTAATCGGTTTTGCTCAGGCGGGCGATGAGGGTTTTTTTGATGATGGAGGGTATCCCATTGGAGGGAGCTGGGATGAGATTCCTTTCCCAGATGTGGGGGATGCCAGTGCCTATGCTCTCGAAATTAGTGGCGACAGCATGTCTCCCCTCTACCGAGACGGAGATATTGTTATTGTCTCCCCCGAAGCAGGTATTCGTCGAGGTGATAGGGTGGTTGTCAAAAAATCCAATGGCGAAATTATGGCCAAGCAACTCCACCGTAAAACCGCTAAACACCTTGAGTTAGAGTCCCTTAATCCCGCCCATGAAAGTCCGACCTTGGATATGGCTGAAGTGGAATGGGTCGCCCGTATTATCTGGTCCAGCCAATAAGCCCCTTCTTTTTTAAAGTGCTTGTGCGGCATTTTCCCTTTACATAATGCACGGAATATGTTCCTATTGTCCGCATGAGAGAGGAAAATGTGGACGCATATGCTCAAGCCAGGCTTTTCTATAATGGGCCAATACCGAAATCTATCCGTCGTGATTTTAGGGTCGGTGGGGCACGGTTGTCCCGGCAAGGGGTTGGAAAAGCTCAATCGGATTTATTGAGAAACCTTGTTGCGCGAACGCGAACCAACCTCGCACTTTGTCGCCGCAAGTTTCCACCTTCAATGTCGAGCACTCCGCGCCTTATGCAGCTTAGTCGTCAGTTAACTCAGTACCGCCATCAAGCTATATTGTGGCATCGTCCTTAAAAGGATATGCTCCCCTCAACAACAAAAGTTTAGGGAGAATTGGTGTGGCTCACGGTGAAGCAGGTAAGGCATATACCTATCAAAATGGTGAATGGCGTGAGGGGAAGAATCCGGTTATCGGACCTCGAGATCATGCCATGTGGTTATCATCTATTGTTTTTGACGGCGCACGCTCTCTGGCGGGGTGTGCCCCTGATTTGGATTTGCACTGTGCCCGCTCAATTAATTCAGCCAAGGCCTTAGGTCTGGAGCCAACTATTGCAGGGGATGAAATTACCCGGTTAGCCTGGGAAGGGATTAAGAAGTTTCCTGCTGAGGCAGAGCTTTATATCTGCCCTATGTTCTATGCCGAGGAGGGTTTTATCTATCCCCACCCTGAATCGACACAATTCCTGCTATGTATTTACGAATCCCCCATTCCTCTTGAAAAACCATTTTCGGCTTGTCTTTCAAGTTATCGCCGCCCCGCTCGCGATATGGCCCCGACAGAGGCGAAAGCCTCTTGTCTTTATCCCAATTCGGCCCGAGCAGAGAAAGAAGCAAAAGACCGGGGTTTCGATCATGCGGTGATCCGGGACCCTGCTAATAATGTTGCTGAATTTGGCTTTATGAATTTGTTTATGGTGAAAGATGGCGTTGTTTATACCCCGGCGATTAATGGTACTTTCTTAAACGGAATCACCCGGCAACGGGCTATAAAGATTCTTCGTGAGGATGGGGTTGAGGTTATCGAATGCGCCCTGACTTTTGAACAAGTTTTGGGGGCCGATGAGGTCTTTGCCAGTGGGAACTATGCCAAGATTTTACCCTGTGAAAAACTTGATGATAGAACCTTTGACGTTGGACCCGTTTATAAACGATTGCGTAAAAGGTACTTTGAATGGGCTGAAACCTGTCGGTCTTGAAGAGCTAATCAGCTTCCTTGCGAACGGCTTTGCCGCTCATTTCGAAGACCCCGCTTTTAGACAGACCGACAATGATACAGCCATCTCCCATATTGTAGATTTGCCATTGGGAGAGGATGGTTGAATTGCCTTTGCGGATTCTGACGAGTTGCTTATTTCTCGGATTGAAATTCTGCAAAGCACCCCGACCTTTAGGGTCGGGCTTGATCCAATAATTAGTTACACCAGCCCCCCCTATCTGGAACCGCCCTCCTGCGCATACCGTTACATGCTTGGTGTGATGGGAAGTCTTTTCCATTTTATAAACGGATTTAGCAATTGTCACGCAACGCTCACTTCGCTGGTCGTCAGTTGCCTCACTTGAGATACCGACCAGTTGGTTGATATCGGCATCGGCAAAGTTATAGCCCTTGGGGGTGGTGTATGAATCTTGAATGTTTTTGCAGGCGTCATAATCTGCTAACCGGAATCCTTCAACTTTGGCCCGTTTTTTCAGCTTAGCCAATTGGCTCTCTAGCTTTGCCTGGAGGTTTGCTTCCATGCTTTCCATGCCTTCTTTGTCAACAAAGTGGGCAACATTATAGAAATACCATAGCAAAAGAGCGATAGCGGGAAAGCCAAAAACAACATAGGCGATGATGGCTGGTTTGGATTTGAAGATACTTGGTCCCGCTTCGTGGGCAACCTTGCCTTTGCTTGCTTTGGCAGCCGCGAGCTCTTCTTCGCTCGCTTCGTCTTTTACCTTTTTCTTCTTATCATCAGCCATATTGGTATCTCAAACTCCTGTACAATTATACATATTGACGTTTTTAGCGGTAAAATTCAAGTAAACTGGTGATTTTGATATGTATGTTGTTCAAAAAGAGACCAAAGTGCTTGTGTTGGATAGAGAACAAAGCCAACTTGTCGGGAGGCTGTAAATCAAGGGAAGCAATCAATGAGTGAAGATATTGAGCAATATTTACAATCCGCTGAATTTGTTAACAGTGATGCTCCCAAAATAATTGCCTTTGCTCAGAAAACGATTGGGGATGCTGGCGATGACACCGAAAAGGCTCTCCGTCTTTTTCATGCGATCCGGGATGATATTATCTACGACCCCTATCTCCCCATGGGCAAAAGAGAAAGCTATACGGCGGTTGATGCCTTAACCTCTGGTCGCGGTTGGTGCGTGCCAAAAGCAGCGTTAATGGCGGCTTGTGCCAGGGCCGTTGGAATCCCCGCTCGCTGTGGCTATGCAGATGTTCGCAATCATTTGGCAACCAAAAAACTCCTTGATGCCGTGGGGACCGATGTCTTTTTTTGGCATTCCTATTGCGACCTTTTCCTTCAAGGAAAATGGGTAAAAGCCACGCCAGCTTTTAACAAGTCCATGTGTGATAAGTTTGGCCTTAAACCTTTGGAATTTGACGGTGTGCATGATTCTTTGTTTCACGAGTTTGATGTCACAGGCCGTAAACATATGGAATATATCCAAGATCGTGGCACTTACTTCGACGTCCCCTTCAAAGAAATTATTGCTACTTTTGCTGCAGAGTACAAAGGCGTCTATGAGCATTTTGAAGACGGCCTCGAAGGTGATTTCCTAAAAGATATTGATGCTGACGTGGGGTAGGCTTGCTAGCCGTATCTACGGTGTATCGTATGAATAAGAGCCAATAAAGCAGCGCGACAATACCGTTTGATCAAAAACGACTCGCGGGGCTTGAGCCGTAATCTGGCGTTTAGCTGATTTCAGATAATAACTCAGTAAGCATTATTCCGACAAAAATGCTTAGGTATAAGGGTGTTTTGCCAAAGGGTATACCCTTTGGTGTCTACGTGTGTGCATCTATAAATCCAGAAAATATATGATTAACAGTGTTTTTTAAAGAGGGAGAGTTTTGTCAATTGACATAGGTCAAATACCCGACAAAAACAGTTGGGTAATTTAACAAACACATAAATAGGTACTTAATTACTTAATAAATTTTTGAAGGAGGCTGTAGTGGAACAAGAAATTGCTTGGCAAATCTCTATTGGGCTTAGTGTTGTTGTTGGATTGTCTTTTCTCGTGGTGGTGCGTCTCTCAGGTGAAAGGCGACCTTATGAACAGGTGCAGCCAAGAGCCTATAAAATAAGGCGTCGTTTGTTTTTGGTGTCGATCATCGCGGGTGTTGGCATCGCTGGCACGACTTTGGCTAATTTACCCTATGCAGACCAAACGGCGAAAGTTGAGAAACCTCAAATTATCAAGGCCGTTGGATATCAATGGTATTGGGAATTAAGTGCAAATGAGGTTGTGGCTAATCGGCCTGTAGAATTTCGGGTAACCAGTACAGACGTTAACCATGGGTTTGGGCTTTTTGACAGTGCAATGCGCTTGGTGACTCAGACTCAAGCCATGCCCGGATACACGTCGGTGTTACGCCACACCTTCACTAAGGCAGGTACATACCGAGTTCTCTGTTTGGAATATTGCGGGGTCTCCCATCATGACATGCCAGACGAAATCATCGTCAGTGCTGCCTTAAATACCACACCTAGCTAGACTGGAGGTTGATCCGATGAATAGTTCTCTTAATGGCTTCCCGGAAGCTGGTTTGAAAGATAAACGGGGCGTAATCGCTTACTTAGCGGTCGCTGTATCTATTATCTTACTTATGATGGTTGTGGGCTTATTGTTACGCTTGGCGCAGGGTGAAGTGATTCCTTTGCCAGCAGAATACTTTTATCAATTCATGACCCTGCATGGGGCGGCTATGGTTGGTTCAGCTGTCTTAGCTGGTGCAGGTGTTATGTGGCACTTCTTGCGCCAGTATGTGCATTTAAGTTTGCCGGTTATGGTGATCAATTTGATTACTTTCCTTACGGGGGCCTTATTGATAATTGGGGCCACGATGATCGGTGGTTTTGCTGGAGGCTGGACGTTTTTATACCCTCTGCCAGCTATTTCTGGAGGTGTCTGGGATGTTGGGGCCGCAACAACCTTCCTGCTTGGTCTCTTGATAATTGGCACCGGGTTTTTGTTATTTTATATTGATATGGCGCGAGCAATATTGGGGCGCTATGGCAGTTTAGCCCGAGGTCTCGGCTGGCCGCTTTTGTTCGGTGGGAAAACGGATGATACACCACCCCCCGCCGTTGTTGCAGCGACCATGGTTCTGGTTGTTAACATTCTTGCTATCGCCAGCGGTGCCGTTGTTTTGGTCATCTCAATCGTTAACCTCTATATGCCTGAGCTGACGATCAGCCCAATCTTGGCGAAGAATTTAATCTTCTTCTTTGGCCATACTTTCATCAACACGGCAATTTATATGGCGGTCGTTGGTGTCTATGAAATATTGCCCCAATATGCGAACCGCCCCTGGAAAACCAATCGGGTGTTTCTTGCTGGCTGGACGGCGTCGATGGTCTTTGTTTTGGTTGGTTACCCCCACCATTTGATGATGGATTTTGCCATGCCAACCTGGGCCTTGGTTGTCGCTCAGATCATGTCTTACACCAGTGGCCTCCCGGTTTTAGTGGTTACCGTCTTCGGGGCACTTACCTTGGTATATCGTTCAGGCATCCGCTGGGATATTGTTTCTGCCCTGCTTATGCTTTCTATGTATGGTTGGGGCGGTGGCGTGATCCCTGCAATTGTTGATGCGACCATCGTTATTAACAAGGTCATGCACAATACCCTTTGGGTTCCTGGTCATTTCCACCACTATCTGCTCATCGGCATGATTTCCATGGTTTTTGGTACGATGTATCACTTGATCAAAGAACCCTCAGCCAATGCCCAAGAACAACAGGAAACAAAGCTGATTGATCGCTTGGGGTTTGTTGGTTATGTGGTCGGTGGTCTGGGGTTTGTTTGGGCATTCCTCTATTCAGGCCAAATGAGCGTGCCGCGTCGGTGGGCTGTGCATCTTCCTGAATGGGTTGCTGTTGATCAGCTTGCGGCTGTTTTTGCTGGTCTTATTGTTCTCTCCGTTTTGATCTTCAAGGGCCGTTTCCTGGCTCGTGTTCCTCAATTGTGGCGGGAGGTTTAAGATGTATGCCAATCTTATTATTGTTGCCGTTTTTGTTATTGGAATCGTTTCCCTCGGTGCTGCAACAGATTGGCTGACGGCGTTCACAACGGAGACAGCGCGTAAAGTCTCTGTTGAGAGTGCGCCTCGTGCCTTGCCTCCGATCATTTTGGAGGACCAGGAAGGGGGAGTGTTCAAACTGTCCGATTTTAAAAACCAAGTGGTTTTGGTTCAGTTCATTTACACCCAATGTCCGACGGTCTGTACCCAGCTAGGCGATACTTTCGAGTATTTGGCAGATAGCCTTCCCTCATCAGTAATTGGCAAACGCATAAAATTAGTCAGCATAAGTTTTGATTGGGAAAAAGACACCCAGCAAGCACGGTCTGAATATGCTGAAGCGCGTGGCGCGTTAAAGCAGAACTGGAAAATTGCTCGGCCCATATTGCGTAAGGACACGGCCTCTTTGCTAAAGGTTTTTGGTGTTACGGCAATTCCCGATGAATTCGGCGGCTATGTTCATAACGGCGGCGTTCATTTCATTGGTCAGGACGGAAGGTTTTCAAAAATTTATGATGCCACAAACCCGGTAGAATTGACCACAGAGCTGGAGCGAATTCTATGGAAGCAAACAACATGAAAATGACAGGTTCTTTATTGGTTTCTACGGCTTTGTATGTGCTTTTGTGCTTACCTTCCATGCGGGGCTTGCTTGAGTCTAACATGGTTGGGCATGCCGTCGTTCAATTGGCTCTCCTCGTCACTGTGGGATTAATCTGGGCGCGTTGTTTGAAGGGGGGGCTAGAAGTTCATTTCAAACGCTATGACCCCAGCGGTATTGCTAGTGTCTTCACGGCCCTGTTTGCTCTTGGGTTTTGGATGTTGCCGCGCTCCCTTGATCTGGCCCTTGAATCCAGTGCCATGGAAATGGCAAAATTTATCATGCTGCCTTTGATGGTTGGATTGCCTCTGCGCTATTGTTGGTATCGCTTCCGGCTTCCCGGACGCGGGTTTTTGATGGTCAATTTGCTGCCAATGGCGGCGGTTCTCGGCTGGGCCTATCTCAGTACACCAACTCGGTTATGCAGTAATTACTTGATAAACGAGCAGAAAACACTTGGACTCACTTTGTTGGCTATCGCCATTGGCGTTCCCCTGGTATTCCTTTTGAAGTTTCTCTTTATCCCACAACATAACCCGCAACGACGTGCTCTGGGTTTGACGCCTTATGGGGCAATCATCAATTGGCGTGAGTGAAATAGAGCAACCCGTGACTCATTTTTACAAAACTGACTGAAGCTAAAGCTGTGTCATCGCGTGAAGCCCCCCCCATAGTTTTTTTATTGTGGAGATGATGGCAGGGCTTTCATGCGAGCTTGTCAGGCTCAATTTATCTATTTTCGAACCTTCCAGAAGTTTTTCCAACCCCAAGAAAGACCTTTTCTTGGCTAAGAGGGTCGGTTAGGTAAAGGGTGTGTGTTCTCCCTTCATTGTAATGGTTTAAAATAAAAACCTTAAATCGCTGTAATTAAAGCGAGTCGTACATTTTATTCCCTTGACGCCTGGAATTATCGAGATATACATAGAAAATAATTGTAATATAATTACACAAAATTAGGAAATTACGTAATTATGAGTAACGGAACGAAAGAAAGCTTTGATCGTGAAGCCCTCCTGATGCATGCCTCAGGGCGCCCGGGTAAGATCGAAATAACGGCAACCAAGCCGATGAATACCCAACGAGATTTGGCCTTGGCCTATTCTCCTGGTGTAGCGGCTCCTTGCCTGAAGATTTTTGACGATCCGGACACGGCTTATGATTACACGGCTAAAGGTAACCTCGTTGCTGTGATTTCCAATGGTACGGCTGTATTAGGTCTTGGCAATTTAGGGGCTGTTGCTTCCAAGCCAGTAATGGAAGGTAAGGCGGTTCTGTTCAAGCGGTTTGCCGATATCGATGGTATTGACCTGGAAGTTGAAACCGAAGATGTAGATGAATTCGTCAACTGCGTTAAGTACCTTGGAGCCAGCTTTGGTGGTATTAACCTTGAAGATATCAAAGCACCTGAATGTTTCATCATTGAGCAACGCTTGCGCGAGATTATGGAAATTCCTGTTTTCCATGATGATCAACATGGTACCGCCATTATTTCTGCAGCCGGCCTGATCAATGCGGCTAATCTCACAGGGCGCACCCTTGCTGATATCAAGCTGGTTATCAATGGGGCGGGTGCGGCAGCAATTGCTTGCGCCGAACTGGCAAAGACCCTTGGGATCAAAGGGCAG
The DNA here is from genome assembly GCA_965368165.1 of uncultured Thalassospiraceae bacterium. Classification (GTDB taxonomy): domain Bacteria; phylum Pseudomonadota; class Alphaproteobacteria; order Rhodospirillales; family JAPHRK01; genus JAPHRK01. Next base: position 51,754 of record CBDULT010000017.1, read on the forward strand.
AACATTATCATGTGTGACTCCAAAGGGGTTATTCACAAAGACCGTGACGACCTCAATCAATGGAAGTCGGCCTATGCGGTAGAAACCGAAGATCGTACCTTGGCCGATGCCATGGTAGGGGCCGATGCTTTCTTTGGTCTGTCGGTTAAAGATGCGGTAGACCAGGACATGGTTTTGTCCATGAACAAACAACCAATTATTTTCGCCATGGCGAACCCAGATCCTGAAATTTTACCCGAAGCCGTGCTGGAGGTTTCTCCCGATGCCATTGTGGCGACCGGGCGTTCAGACTACCCAAACCAGGTGAATAATGTTCTTGGCTTCCCCTATATTTTTCGGGGTGCTTTAGACGTTCGTGCTTCGTCGATCAACGAAGATATGAAAGCCGCCGCAGCGCATGCCATTGCCGAACTTGCCCGTGAAGATGTCCCGGATGAAGTTTCTGCTGCCTATGGGGTGACCCTGCAATATGGCCCGAAATATATTATTCCTGCCCCGTTTGATCCTCGGTTGATTACGCGTATCCCACTTGCCGTGGCGCAAGCGGCGATGGATAGCGGTGTGGCCCGCAGTCCCATTGTGGACATGGAAGACTACCAGGCCCAGTTGGGAGCCCGTTTGGACCCAACCGTTGCCAGCCTCAGTGCTATTCTGGATCATGTTCGTACCCACCCCCAACGGGTTGTATTCTGTGAAGGTGAAGAAGAGAAATCAATTCGTGCGGCTTTGGCCTACCGCAATGCTGGCCTTGGTGAACCTGTCCTCATTGGTCGCGAACCAAGAATTCGGGAGACCATGAAAAAGCTTGGTCTTTCGCCGGAGGAAGATATTGAAATTATCAACTCCAAGATCAGTAAAGATCGTGAACGTTATACTAATTTCATCTACGAACGTTTGCAGCGCAAAGGCGTCCTCTATCGCGATGCTCAACGCTTGGTAAACCAGGAACGCAATATTTGGGGGGCCTTAATGGTTGCCCATGGAGACGCCGATGCCATGGTTACCGGGTTGACCCGGAATTACTATAAGTCACTGGAAGAAATTGAAAGCGTTCTCGATGCGAAAGAAGGCCACGATATTTTTGGCCTGACCATGCTCTTGAGCCGAGGCAAGACGCTGTTTGTTTCCGACACGGTGATTAATGAACTCCCTACCCCGCAACAACTGGCAAAAACTGCTATTGAAACGGCCTCAGTTGCTAAGCATATGGGGCATGAACCTCGTGTTGCTCTGATCTCGTTTTCCAATTTCGGAAATCCAGACCTGCTGCGTTCCTCGGTGGTGAAAGAAGCGGTTGAAGTTTTGGATTCCATGGATGTTGATTTTGAATATGACGGGGAAATGGGTGTTGAAACAGCCTTAAACCCAAAACTCTTAAGATCCTATCCTTTTTGCCGTCTTTCAGGACCAGCAAATATTTTGATTATGCCCGGTCTTCATAGTGCTCATATCTCTACCAACTTGTTGAGGGAACTTGGCGGCAGTACCACTATTGGGCCAATCATTATTGGCCTGGAAAAATCGGCACAGATCGTGCCGAAGAGTGCCACCGTGACCGATATTGTCAATATCGCCGCCATTGCCGCATACAATTCAGTTCCTCAAGGGGTTGAAGGCTAAAAGCTAGCCTAAAAGAAAAAGGGCCGGGGATTTTGCCCGGCCCAACGGCTTTGGATTTGACCAATAACCGTTATCCCTCTGCAGCAAGAGCAAACATAATGTCGGCAGGGCTTGCCTCCGTAATTGAGTAGGACGAGCCAGGAATCCCGCTCTCAAAACCGTCGACTTTATGAACATGGTCCATGATAATGACGGCTTGTTCCTTAGGTTGTGCAAATAAGGATTCTGCGGGGTCCTCAATCAAGTTTTCCAAATCATCTAAACGCGCGTTATGGGCGAGAATGTCGTGATCAAACGGGCGGGGCTCTGTGATCGAAAGGGATGCCATCACGCCTTCAAGTTTATCCTCAAAGGGAACCGCCTGATTCTCGATGGTCATCACAGGAGGGGTATCCTCTGGTTGAGGTTGTTCAGGAGGGCTATCCGAGGTGGGTTCCGGTTGGTTATGGGGCGAACCGAATATTTTCCCCCTATCAATATCAAACATCATTTTCTCCTTCTAGAGACCCGATGATTATTGTCCCTAATGTGAAGAAATTTTAAGGGACCAGCAGTGATCACCATCACCACAAGGCATCATTTTCTTTGATGCCAGAGTTCTCTCGTAACCCGGAGAACTAAGAGTCGTATTATATAAGCGGAGTCTTTGACGAAGGGTTAATATGGAGAGAAAACCTTGTGGTATTACCATCAGATGACGTGGTGGTCCTGTTGGGTTTGGCTTGCAGCGGGGAGGCGATTTATTTCACTACCTTTCTTTAGCTAAGGCGGGTAATGTCGCAGGGTATTATCTGTAATTAGGGAAATCTATGCGGACGAAATGGATTAAGTTTTTGATGGTTGTCGGGGGAGTTATGCTTAGCTTGCCTCTGCCAGGTTTGGCGAGGGAATGGCAGCCTATGAGAAAGGCAACTATCCGGCTGCCATGCAAGAATGGATACCTCTCGCTGAGGCCGGGCATGCCCAGGCGCAGTATCGGGTGGGGCGGTTGTATGACCGGGGTGAAGGCGTCAAAGAAGATCAGGTAAAATCGGCGGAGTGGTATAAAAAATCTGCAAATCAAAACGTCAGAAAAGCTCAGTATAATTTAGGTAATATGTATAAAAATGGGCACGGAGTCCCTCTGGACAAAGAGCAAAGTATATATTGGTATGGTCAATCTGCCAGACAAGGTGATGAGTGGGCTCAGCTCCAAATGGGAGTATTGCTTAAGGAAACCGATCCCGAAGAATCACACCAGTGGCTTTGGAAAGCAGTAGACCAAGGTAACAAGCCCGCTTTGATTGTGCTTAAAGGCTATGGAGATGATAAAGCTAGTTTTATGGTAACCCTATTTGATATTGCCTGTTTTTATACAATGAATATTTTTTTTGATCGCTTTTTTTATAAATGTCCCTGACAAACCGGGGGAGTAGCCCCCCGATTGTTGATAGTTTGAAAATTTTACTGCCGGGGGTCACCAACAACAACATCTGCAGCAGTTTCAGCTGCTTTACTCGTAGCCTCCCCTGCCGCGACTTCTCCAATAAAGCTGCCAACTGTTTTAGACATATCACTTATAGCATCAGCGACTTTACCTGAGGTTTTTCCGACGACACCCCCAACACCAAGGCTCCCTAAAACAGAGCCAAGCGCAGCTGTCGCAAATGCCGCTCCCGCTGCTTTGGCGGCATCGGCGTCTGATAACCCCGCAGCTTTGGCTTTGCCATAAGCACCATATCCTGCGTAAAGGTCTGCCCCTGTAGTGACTACCCCATAGTAAGGGGGGTTCTAGTCGCGGCAGAAAAAGCTGCGCCTAAGATCACTACCCCGTCATCAAGCATCTTTTGATGGGTTGGACTAACCTTGTCGCGCTGAAACTGTTTGAGATCATCGTTGAGCTTTAATCCGCCGTAAGGTGAAAAGGGCTGATTGAAAGTTTCGTAGCGGTGCGCCATTTCGTCATTGTAATAGCCCAGACGTTTTAGAGCGGTCTTGATCTTGATATAGTCCTCTCCTGATGGGGGGGCAGGGGTGCCCATGGCACCGATGAGGGTGAAGAGGTTCATTTTTAGATTCCTTTAGAGGAGTGAGCATAAAAAAAAGCCCCGGAATTTCCGGGGACGGGGAGACGTTAAAGGGTAAAGCCGTCCTTAATTTTGTATCCGTCTTTGGGAAAACGCCAACTGGTGCTTGGGGGTCTAAGGATGTTTTGGCCCGGGAGGCGGGAGATGCGGATTGGCTCGGCGAGGAGGCATCCGGCCACGGCGTCCAGGCCATCGTCTTTGCTGCCGCCATTGGGTTGCCACTCCCGCATTTCTTCGATTAAAGGACTGGCAAGAACCGATTTGTGCGCTGAAATAACACCGGCGGCAAGACGGGCATCGAAAGCTTCGAGAATGCGTTCTGCTTTGTTGCGGTGGGAGGTTTTTTCCATCACCGAACAGGTGACGCCCGTAGCCCGTAATTCACGGCGCAACAGCCCGGGGAGGAATCTTCCAATCCCATTGGTCTCGATGGTAACCGAGGGAAGATGATGGACCTTAAGAAAAGTTACCGCTTGGCGACAAAGCTGGGTTGCTTCATCGACTTTTTCAGTGACCTTTGGGTCATGGGTAAGATAGGCGATGCGATGGAGATAATAATGCCCTTTTTCATCACTGAAGACTGCCGCGATAACACTTGAATTGCCCTTTTCTGGGGACCCAAATGAGGGGTCCCACCAACAACTTGCCGACTTCATTTTTATATCACCAAGCTCAAGGACAACCTCCCCATTGCCCACCCGATAATTTAGCTCTTCGGTGTATGATTTTAAAAGAGAGGGGGCGAGGCGTCCTTCTGCAATATTGGTGGGCCGCAGCATCATTTGGCTGTCATGTTTTGCGGCACCGGACCGCCTGCGCATGGCTTTGATTTTAGAAAGAGGAAACCGTTCGGGCCAAGAAGATTTTCCAGCACTGTCCATGACGGGAATTTCCAATCTTTTAAAGCCGTGAAGAAAAGGAACTTCTTCTCCTGTTTCAGGGCGGGTCTCTTGGGCATAGAGGCTATAAAATGTATGGGGGGTACCCACGTATAGCTGTAAACCACCTGGGACCAAAACATAGTCAATCTCCCCCAGTTTTTCCCGCAGGTCATGGCGCTTGCCGGGGGTGGCGCAAGTGTTGGGCACTTCCACGTCATCGCAAATGACGATGTCAGCCCGAGACCCGGTGATGTTGGCACTGATTCCTTTGGCTAGCATGGAAGGGTCGCGGAATTCGGAGGCGCGGTTGACCGTGAATTGGTCTGCCGCCCATTGGTCCCTTCGCGAGGGTTTTAAATGAGTTGTCAGAGGGTGGCGTTCTATCACCCGTTTGACATTGCGTACCATTTTCTTTGCCAAGCTATAATCTGCTGCAAGAATAAGGATACGGGTGGAGGGGTCTTGCAGAAGTCGCCAGGCACAAAACAAACCGACTAAGGTTGATTTCCCACTGTTTCTGAAAGCCAATAGCAAGAGTTGTCGGTCACCTTTTCGCCAGGTTTCTGCCAGCCAGTGGGAGAAGTTAAGATGGATTTTGGGCATGGAAAGGTTTTGTTTTTCCATCCAAATCCAGACGAACTCGGGGAAGTCCATGTGCATTAGTCCGTATCCTTAATCGTCGATACTGCCTGCTTGGCTTTCTCAATGAGACGTTCTACCTCGTTTGCCTGGTTAGGGTGTTGAGAGGAACTATCCTCCTCCACCCAATGGGCAAGCTTTATGAGTTGGTCTAAATGAGCAAGGGCTGCTTTACAGGCTGAATGATGGGCGGCGAAACCTTTGGCATCCTCGGGTGGAGCAGTTTTTGCAAAGCTGTTATAGCTGGCGATGATATCATCAAGCTGCTGCGGGAGGGCATTGCCTAAGGTTTGTTTTGTCCGTGCCAGGAGGGGAGCTGGCGGCATGTGTTATTGCCCTAAAGCTTCAGGCCATGTAAGGCGCCGTTCAACATCTTTGAGGTGAGGGATAGAAGCGTAAGTTTTTGCGACTTCTAACTTGTAAGCCGATAACTCTTCACGGAGTTGCGAGGCTTCGCCCTCATGGTGGTTTTGGCAATTTCTCAAGGCAAGATCGTTGTCTCGACGGGTGCGCCAGGTAAATAAAAAAAGCCCGCCTAAGGCGGGCAGTTCGACGACCGTGATCCACCAGATCAGGTCGATTGACCATGTGTGGTTCATGTTAAATCTCTTTCAAATGAGGGGTGGGGTGGAGTGACGCCCGTTGCAGGTTTGGCTCCACCCCGACAGAAGACATTTGCCGATAAGGGAGGGGATTAAATCGGTGCTGTCCTCTAAAGCGGTTTGTTAATCTGTGTTGACGGCTCCAACTTGTGTCAGGTCGTTAACATCAACAACCCCAGCACTTACAGAAGAGACAAGATGAATGCCCGCCGTTGGGGTGCCATCTGTATCTGTGTTGGCGAGAACCATGTCTCCGGCTCGAACCATTTCTGCGGCATCATTGAAGTAACCTGATGTGTCGACATCGGTTGTGGTGTCGGGAGTTGTGTAGTGCCAGAGCGTAAAACCATTTGCATAGGCCAGTACGCTCAAATCATTAGATTTGTATGCCATTATTTATGTCCTTTAATAGAAAGAAAAAGGGGGCGGTGAGTTATCCTTCACCACCCCGAGTTGGAGCCATTTTTTTGGAGGCTCTTAGGTTATGCTTCCAAGCAGCGCATGGAAACCACGCCTGTTTGATCAACCAAGCAGGCCCCCATGCTCATGGATGAGTTGACGAAGTTGGAGGCACGATCGCCATGCCAAGTCACATCAGTTTTGATGTCTTGACCAACTGCGTGACCAATCGCCGTTTTGTGATACCAGTAACAATAGCGGATATCGCTACCGTCTTTGGTGAGACCTGAATGGGGCATCCAAAGAGTACCCAGCCAGTTTTTGGCTTGTGTGCCTTTCCAGGGGAGGTTGTCGTCTCCCACGTAGTCGGCGTTGGCGAATTCCTCGAGACCGAGTAATTCGCTCCACTGTTTCCAGCCCACAATTGCATAACGCTGCCCATCATCAGGAACGTCAGATTCACCAAGAACTTCAAAGGCATTAAGAACTTTGGCTTTGGTGAGACCATCGGAACCATCGCCTGAATAATTGGTGCAGGTATCCAGTTTTGTGATGATCATTTCATCGGTCTTGCGGCCCAATGCGTAGGCTCCGGCACGAGAAACGGTATTCATTTCATCGGAGTTGGTTTTGAGTTGATCGAGACGATCCACCCAGTCACCAGCGTAATAGTCGAAGAGTTCGCATTCCACCTGTTCGTGGTCAATGGTCATGACAGGTACTTTGCCATGGCGGGCTTTTGTTCCGGCGACACCTTTGCCTACTTTTTGGAAATAGGTGTGGGAGCCTTCGATATTGTCCTTACTGCGCACCGTGTTGCGAAGCTTAGAGCCCATTTGTTGATAGTTGTTGTGCACTTCAGCTTGGTATTGCTTTGTGAAACTATTAATGACGTCTGTAGACATTACTGTCTGTTCCTTTCAATAGAGAGGTAAAGAAGTAAGTGCCTCCTGTCCGGTTACGGTCAGAACCTTAACCGCCGAATTTCAGCACATGCGAGGAACCAACAGGCCAGGCCTCCCAACGGTGTTTCGAGACGGTTGGTTAAGGCGGAAGGTTATCCGTTGGATAAAAATAATATGATTTTCGAAAAGTGGTCGATGCGGCTTGTTTTGCCGCTTTGCTTTAGACGCACTTGTGGGTGTTGACTAGGGAGGGAGTGTAAAGGGTTAGGGATGGCAAATCAAGGAAAAAATACCTATATTATGCAAATGGTTTCTCAATCCCAAAACCCCAATGAGCAGCCAAAGCTGCTTGCCATGTCGAGCGGGTCTTTGTTCTGGGCTAGTTTGATGAAGGTGGCTTCGGTTTTGGGGCCGAGATCGCCATCGGGTTTGAGTTGTTCCCAGTCGGTTTTATATAACTTGTTGCCCTGGTCGTTTAGGTCATGCTGGATGGCCTCGCCCCACAGGGTTGAGCGTCTACCGTTCGGTAGGTTCTGGCCCATGGATCTGGCCTCTTTGCCATAAAGGGATCCAATAGCTTTATCGACGGCCTGGGCCAAAGGTTGCGGCGGTTTCTTGGCTTTTTGAGTCTGTGCTGTGAAGTTAGCTAATCTCCCGAGGGCCAAGCCATCTTTGATCTTTTCCGGCCCATGGTCGGCTACGGATGTTTTAAGAGCGTCGCGGGTCTTGTTACCAAGTATCCCGTCGTCTTTTAGGCGCGTTGGCTGGATGAAGCTGGTGGTCAGTTTCTCCGACGCTTTGGCTTTGTGGGGGGCTTTGAGTTTGTCATTGAGCAGGTTTAGCCCTTGCTGCAATCCTTTCACGGCCTCTTCCTTGCCCTCGGTCTTGGCCGCCATGCCTAAAACCGTTCCGAGCTTCTTGACGGCCTGTTCCATCGGTTCGCCATTACCCGCTTTCTGCGGCTGCTTGTCTTTCGGCGGGGCGATCTTAAAGGTTGGCTCTACCATCTTGCCCGTTTCATCCCGTGCAACTTTGTCGGTGCCATAGTGATGCTCATACCAGTTTTTCACCGTATAGGCGGTCTTCTCCCGGCGGGGGTCGGTGGAGGACTGGTAGGCCGGGGTTTTCATCAAGCTATGCACTTCCTCTTCAGTCAGGTCTTCCATCTGTTTCGATAACAAGCCATCAGCCACATCCCCTGGCTTGGTCATTTGCTCCTCAAACCACTTGCTATGTTCTTCAACCTCCGGGTCTTTTTGGGGGAGGGTGGGGGTGCTTAAGGTGTCGTTGGCGGAGCCGCCTTTGAGGTCTTTTTCCTGTTGAGGTTCTGCTCTTTTTGAAGATTTGAAATCTTTATACGCTCTTGGAAGCTTTTCCATACCGTCCCTTTTGTAATAATAATCATAAATAGACTGCATCGCTTCTTGGCTGTCAGGATCAAGTCCTAAAGCTGTAGCATGATTGCGGCGAATACGGTCCCAGTTTCGTTTAGGGGAGCCGTCTTCATTTTCACCACTGTAAAAATGAGATTCCGAGGCGATCTTGGTGGAGTCTCCTTCTTTGAGAGCTTTGGTAAGGTTTGGGAAATTTTTTGCCAAATTACCACTGGCATAGGCTACATCGACGGCTACTTTCTTGTGGTCAAGCGAAAGTTTGTTCCAGGCTTCTTCGCCGAGGTCTGTTTTAGCTGTATTGATAGCTCGCTGCACTTTTGGCAGGGTGATGTTCCTGATGTCTTGGTCAGTATGTCGAAGGTTTGTTTTATCAAGGAAATGATCGGCCTTAAGGTTGAAACTGCGTTTGGGGTCTTTTTGAATTGCTCTACGTTCTTTTTCCAGCGCGTCCCACCCTGTCTTAATTTCGGCTTGAGTTGCGAGACGTTGTTGTTTTTTGCCCTCCTCATATTTGAAGGGGATTTTCTTAAATTCCTCCCAACTGTTGACCTTAACGCCAGCCGCCGTCGTAATAAGACCTTTGCTATCAGCGTAAGGGTGCTCTTTTTTTTCTTCACTTTTGGTGACATAATCATAAAAGGTATTGAGTTCATTAATTTGTTTGGTGTTTGTGTTCGGCATTGTTATTCTCCTATAAGGTGTGGTTTGGTGTGAGGGGTGATATGCAGAGAGTTGTGTTAGTATTTATTATGCTGGTGATTTGTTTCGCTGCGTTTACAGCCTATGCAGAAGACCTGTGGGAACCGAAATCAAAATATGCTGATGTAAGAATGATTGCTGTCCCCCCCCATTTGGGATTTAAGTATTTCCTTGGCGAATGGGATTCGGGAAATCCGATAAATTACAGTATTGGGATCACGGATAAGGTGGTTTATGACTATGTTTGGGATGAGCCAGGAAAACAGCAACCAGACGAGCCTTATCGCCTCGTTGAGCTGACAGATCGGTACGCTATATTATTGGTTAATAGCAAAGGACACCCTTACAAGGTAGGTTACAATGGGGGGACAAATTATTTTGTTTATCTGATTCCTTCCAGTTATGAGATTATCCCAGATCGTAATATTGAATTTCGCGTGTTGCGATATCGACCTGGGAAAAGGTTTGAAGGGCCGGATGGTTTCTTTGACTGGCCTATTGAGAAGATCAGAACTTTTTTCCGAGATAGACTTTCACAGAACAAATCTGACGGCTATGTACCTTTCATTGGCGAAAGTAGGCTGGCTACTGTCCGCTCTCTGGACGAAGTTCCCAATTGGCAAAGCCTTGTTGAGAAGTATCCTCCTTGCTGTAAGAAGTAATCATTTTCACCTGTAAACCTCCTAGGTTTGTAGGCATAAAAAAGCCTCCACAAATTGTAGAGGCTGGTAATTGAGAGCAGACCTCTGTTGAAGATCGTTTATTTATTAAGCCTGTCGTACATATCTGATGCTGTTTTGGTGTTCATATCTATTGCAAAACAGCCGATAGTATATTCCTTTGGTCGGGTGCTATGATAGTTGCTACAGGTTCTAAATTCTAAACGGCAGTTTTCTCGTTGGCGTGTGGCGTCATCAATATAAAATTTCGCCATTTCCATTTTTAGCCAAAGATATTTTCTATTGCTTGCAACGAAGTTATCTCCCATTTCGCTCTTTATCGCTTCTTGTCGCTCGAACAAACGATGGCGTTCGTAATAGGTATTCAGGGGCGAGGGGGCATGGAAAAGATAAAAAACCACGCCCCCTCGCCTCAAGGGGAGCTGCGCATGGGGCGCCGAGAGGTGGGAAGAGGGAAGGAAAACCCACTCCTGTCGCCTGACCGCGCTCAACCCTTGTCGGGGTACAGCCGCTCGAAGCCTTCTTGCACCTGACGAACCAGAGCCGGGTCTCGGTCTCGCCAATATTTTGGCTGGGCCATAATGCGGCGCAAATCGTCCTCGCTTGCATGAGCGTTGGGAATGTCACCACCCCCACTCAGGCTTGGTTCATCATTTGCCATCATCGACTTTAATGCCATGATACCTTTGGGGGAGGAGCTTAAAGCACTGAGAACATGGGGAGGCAGGTTGGCCTTGCCCCATGTTTCCAACTGATGAGAGGCTTGCCCCCATTGCTCCTCTCCTCCGAAATGCTCCGCCAAATGACGAGAGTCTGCCCCCATATTCATATCCTGGGCAATTTCCAGGACCATGGGCATAAGGGCTTCGTGCGCCAGGTTATATACGAGTTGAGCCTGATCTTTGTTGAATCCGGCTTCATGCAGCCGTAGGTTCACTTCAGGAGAACTTTGGAGGTATTCATGGGGCGGGGTGATTTCATACCCTTCTGCACTCCCAGGAACATCGCTTGAGGTTCCCAAACGTTTTTCAAGCTCGCTATAAGATTGGGCTAAAGCATCAATGCGTGGCGCGCCTTTGTCCGGGTCCCAGAACTTCTCTGGAAGGTAGTCCGGACGGGTGGTGTTAGTATCCTCAAGTGCGGTGTTCTTGTCGTCTGAAAAATCAGTTTCTAAGTCAGTCATTATATTTTCCTAAAGTTAAGTTTGAGTCGTGTGGCCTTGCTTGATTTGGTTGTCGATGTAGGCAACGAGTTGGCGTTGTCCTTCTAGGTGCCGGAGTATGGAATCAGAAGCATTGGGGCCAAGGGTGCGTTCCAGGGTAAGGGTTTTAAGGTGGGCTAAAACCTCTTGACCCTCTCGAGATGAGAAGCACCGGGCAAAAGCGTGTTTTATTGTTTGATCACCATATGTTCCTTTGTTTTTTAAGGTGGGATCTCCTTGAAACCATTCCCAGCCATCGGTTTCATTCTGTGGCTGATTAGAGGATTGCTTGCTCATCATTTGCCTCCGGGATTTGTGAAAACATTTCTTGTGCTGTTTCGATAAGGTTCTCTACGCCGGGGATTTGTGGGGCTTGAGGAAGTGCTGGAAGAGGAGGAGCTTGGGAAATCTCCTCAGAACTTTTGATCAGTTCATCAGGGACCCCGTAAGCCCGCCCGAGCCATCTTGCCGCTGCCTCAGCATCAATAACAGCCATGGCTTCAGGCCCCATTCCTTTTACCGCATCCATCCATTTTAGAGTGGAGCTGGCTTCTTCCTGGGCTTGGCGTCTTGCGAGGGGGGAATTATATTGAAGGTCGACCAGTCGGCCGTCTATTTGCAGACCTTGAATTTCTCCTCGACGGGAAAGAATTGAAAGAGCCCTAAGAACTAAAGGTGTTAATAGCTCGACTTGTAAGCGTCCATAGGAAGCCCTCAGCAAACGCGCCATTTCAGCGGAACGCTCTAGCACTTCGGTTGCCGTCATTTTAGGGGTATCGACCATCCCTAATTTATCCGCCAATAATGCGCGACGAATATTTCCCCGCAATTCATCGAGGATTAGTTGGGACACATCAAATTTACCGGGGGCTTCCAAAGGAGTCAGTCCGGCAGAGCCAACGGCCTTCGGAATAATTGCTCCCGGAGAAAGCTTGATATTAGCCGGATTGAGAACGCCGTCATCATCTGCCTGCCATATACCTGTCACTGAAATGGAGGCGTTTTTGAGGATGAGTTCGACGACTTTGTTAGCGGTTTTTATGTCTGGCAGGGCCTTCATGATGGGAGAACGCCCATAAATCTCGCCAGGGGCCTTGAGCCATCTGAAGTTTATGAAGGGTGACGACCTGAATTGCCCTTGTTTGAGGGTCGTTGGGTCCCCCTGTCCTTCTGAATCAGTTTCGAGCAAAGCAACGTAACTAAAACCGTTTTTTTCAGGATGAACAGCTTCCACCACATGGAATTTAATTTGTGGATTATCTTTGGCCCGTTTCATTAGCTCTTCTGGAAGTTTGGCTTCGCTAAACCGTCCTTGTAATTGAGAGAGGGTCATTTCTGATCGTCGATAGGTAATATCCAGCCGGCCTGAGGGGCCTTCTTCAAATGCCACTTGCGATAAGGGAATGGCTGTAAATCGTAAGGCTGATTGTTCGCCGGGAGCGGCCTCTTCAATAAGCAGGCAGGCAGTTCCGGCAATAACCAAATCCAGATAACATTGATGAATTTCTACTGAAAAATTTGATCGATCAAAATGTGATTTAAGGGTTAGCGAAGCCTTTTCTAATTTAGCCGCTAAATCATCTCGTTGGTCATGCTTAATTTCAGCCCCCCCTGTCAGGCCAAACCAGCGAGACCAGGGTGGGGTTAGCTTGCCCAGCAGGCTTGCAGCTAATTGATCAGCAGCATCAGGGGCCGTCCCGTCAAAGAGTTTATCTGTTTTTTTTCCGCCTGGACTTGTCTGGTTGCCAAAGGCATTTCGCTGCGGAAGGACATAGTCATAGCATTCACGCCATTGGTTTTCCCAATGGTCTCGTTTGGCCACCGCTTTACGGTACCCTTCAAGTATTTTTTGCGGATTAATTTTACTCATTTTATTCTCCCAATAGGGTTTTCTTTTTGGTTGCTGTGGGGGCGAGAAACCCCTTCGCACTTGTCTTAATCGTTGAAGATCGACCTCGGCGTCGGCGTACCTGTTCTTCAAGGCGTTTCTGGCGTTCATCTTCTTCTGTGGTATCTTCCTGTACTGGAAGGGGGGTGGAGGTAGGGGATGGTGAAGATCCAAATAATCCCATCAGATTTCCTTTCGTAAGTTGAAATGCAGACACAAAAAAACCGACCTAAAAAGGTCGGTGCTTTGCTTTAGACGCACTTGTGGGTGTTGACTAGGAAGGGAGTGTAAAGGGTTAGGGATGGCAAGTCAAGGAAAAAATGCCTATATTATGCAAATGGTTTCTCAATCCCAAAACCTCAATAAGCAGCCAAAGCTGCTTGCCATGTCGAGCGGGTCTTTGTTCTGGGCTAGTTTGATGAAGGTGGCTTCGGTTTTGGGGCCGAGATCGCCATCGGGTTTGAGTTGTTCCCAGTCGGTTTTATATAACTTGTTGCCCTGGTCGTTTAGGTCATGCTGGATGGCCTCGCCCCACAGGGTTGAGCGTCTACCGTTCGGTAGGTTCTGGCCCATGGATCTGGCCTCTTTGCCATAAAGGGATCCAATAGCTTTATCGACGGCCTGGGCCAAAGGTTGCGGCGGTTTCTTGGCTTTTTGAGTCTGTGCTGTGAAGTTAGCTAATCTCCCGAGGGCCAAGCCATCTTTGATTTTTTCCGGCCCATGGTCGGCTAACGGTTAAACGCTGACGCCAACTCCACCTTACATACTCACCCATTAACGGGCCTCCAGTTACATTTCTCCCATCCGCTGTAGGGAGCGTAACTCGAACACAAGTGAGTGGTCAATAGAGGTTGTTTGAATCGCCGTAGATGCACTTATAGGCGATGACCAAGGAGAAGTGTAGCTGTTCACGCCCATAAGATCAAGGAAAAAAATCCTTTAATACGATGATTACCCTAGGTCGTCTCCTGCTAAGGCTTTACCAATAAGTTCTTTGGTTTCGTTTATGCCGTAAAGGGCGATAAAAGAGCCCATGCGGGGGCCTTGAGTTTGGCCGAGGAGGACTTCATAGAGGGCTTTGAACCACTCCCGGAGGTTTTCATAGTTGTGGTCTTTGCCGACAGTATAAACTTCTGTTTGGATATCCTCCGCAGGGGCGTCCACAGGCAGAGCTTCAAGCTTGCCCAACAGGTCTTGCATTGCAGCTTGTTCTTCGGTGGTTGCTTTGCGGTAGCTCTTGTTTGGTTTGATAAAGTCCCGGTAATAGTTGATAGCAAAACTGACCAGATTGTCGAGGATTGGCGCGTTTTCGGGGGACAAATTGGGGCGGTAACGTGTTATAAAGTGCCAAAGCACAGATTTGTCTTCTGAGTGACAAACGCTGGCAAGGTTCAGCAGAATATTATAGCTCAGGGTCTCTTCGCCGGAAGGTGGGGTGCCGCCATGAATATGCCAGGCAGGACTGTCCATTTTCTTTTTATCGTCTAGGCTGTCAAATTTTGCCACATGGGTGAGATATTCATCAACACTCTTAGGGATGATATCAAAATAAAGCCGTTTGGCGGCTTTAGGTTTTTGATACATGAAGAGGGAAAGACTTTCTGGCGGGGCATAACGCAGCCATTCTTCCATGGAAAGACCGTTGCCACGAGATTTGGAAATCTTCTCGCCATTTTCGTCGAGGAATAATTCGTAAGTCAGATTAACCGGGGGAACCCCGCGAATGACCCGACAGATTTTGCTGGAAAGTTTAACGGACTCGATTAAATCTTTGCCGGACATTTCATAGTCCACATCCAACGCCGACCAACGCATGGCCCAGTCGGCTTTCCATTGCAATTTACAACGTCCGCCTGTGACCGGGGTTTCTACTTTCTCGCCGTCTGTGCCTTCGTAAACAATGGTGCCCGCATCCAGGTTGGTTTCAACAACAGGAACCTGGAGAACCTCTCCGGTTTTTTCACAAACAGGCAGGAAAGGGCTGTAGGTTGCGCGACGTTCCTGGCCCAAGGTTGGTAAAATCACATTGGTGACCGCGTCGTAATGTTCCAAAATTTTCAGCAAGGTCTGGTCGAAGGCACCCGATTGATACATCTCGGTTGCGCTCTTGAATTCATAATCAAAGCCAAATTGGTCTAAAAAGGCCCGCAACCGCGCATTATTATGGTGGCCGAAGCTTTCATGTGTACCAAAGGGGTCGGGAATAGAGGTTAGCGATTTACCCAGGTGAGGCTCAAGAAGCTCTTTGTTGGGGACATTGTCCGGCACCTTACGCAGGCCATCCATATCGTCTGAAAAAGCAAACAGCTTGGTCGGGATATCTGAAAGCATAGAGAAGGCTTTGCGAACCATGGTGGTGCGGGCAACTTCGCCGAATGTGCCAATATGAGGCAGGCCAGAAGGGCCATATCCGGTTTCAAAAAGCACATAGCCTTTTTCAGGAGTTTTATCCCCCACCCGCTTCAACAGGCTGCGCGCCTCGGCAAAGGGCCAAGCGTTGGACTGGAGTGCAAATTCCCGTTGGTCTGACATAACTCTAAACTTTCTGATAAAGGGCTTAATTTCTGGACGCGGGAACTTAGGCCCGAATGCCTCTCAGGTCAACCAAACACCGCTATAAGGCTAGAGATTTACTCATCCGATTTATAATGCCGTGGAAAGAAGTCGCGAATGAACAGGCTGTCGTCGCGATAAGCATAGCAACTGTTCATCAATCCATCTTCAAGAGAGCGTTCTTCTGCGGGGGTATCGACCTCACCATCTGGTTCTCTTTCCGACCACATGGCTTGCATGGCGGCAGTGGCCATTTGGGCCAGCATTTCAACAAGGTGCGTGCAGCCTTTACCATGGCCTACCCGTTTGCGCACTTCTCGATTCCACCCAGGGCCGATATGCAATCCGGCAAGCTTGGCAAAATTTGGTGCCACCTCATGGCATAGGCCATGGGCACCTACATCCAGTTTAGCTTCGGATTTTTTGATATTCATACCCGTATCAAAAGTCAGGCGCAGAGACAGGTCGTGGATGGGTTCGCCCGCAGCGCGGTGGGAGTCCAACATGTGATAAGGGAAGGGTTTCACATCCGTGATCTGGCCTTCAACATCATAACAACCATCTTCACGACGATAGACCTTAAGGTCAATAATACGGGTATGGATCAGGCTTCGTTCGTCTGCATGAGAAAGAGGCAAGGCTCACTCCTATGTCACGTTGTTTTGCTCGCAACTCTTCCCCAAAAGAGCTTGCGATTTGCAAGTGAATGTACACCGATATTTTGAAATCCTCAAATTATTGTCGAAAGAAAACGCCATGCTTTCCAATAATGTCATCCTAATCACCCACGCAACCCACTTTGTGGGACCAACCGCGCCCCGCGTTTTAAAGGCGGAAGGGGCAAAGGTCATTTGCCACGATACCGAGTTTGCCAATGCCCAGGTTCGGGCAGACTTTAAAAAGATGAACAAAGGGGGTGAGCTGGTCCATGCCGCCAACCCTGTTGATGTTGTCACAGAAGCTTTGGGTATCCACGGTCACCTCGACGTACGAAAAGCAAAGTGCTGATGATCTAAGACAGGAGAAGCAGGATTAAACTGGTGCCTAAAAAATTAGACCAGGAAAATTCTGGAGACACCTTGCATAAATATTTTAATCTTGGTGCCGAACCAAAAGGGCATAGGGAGCACGTTTCTTTTTCCTAAGAATAGGATCAAAGGATGTGACATCCTTTGCGGGTTTAGGCTGAGGCCAAGAAGGCTAAGCAGGCTTCGGCTTAAGCACCAACAGCTTGATTATATCCTGAAACAAAAACCGCTCTTCGATCAATTCTAACCCTGCCGCCTCGGCATATTGTTCCGTCTTGCGGTTAAATGTTGCGCCGTACATCCATTTTACCCAGGGAGCCCAGAGGGCCATGATAAAGCGTTTGAAGGGGCGTTGGGAGTAGGCGTATTCGAGGATATGGATTTCGCCGTTGGGTTTGCAAATCCGCCGCAGTTCTTTGAGGGCACCGAGTTGGAGGGAGTCGTCGAGGACGCAGAACAGAAATGTGGAAACGATGGCGTCGAATTGCTTGTCGGGGAAGGTGGTTTCGAGCACATCCATTTCGTGAAGGTCGGTTTTGATCTTGTGGCGGTCTCGCCGGGCGGTCGCTCTTTTTAGCATGGCGGTGCTGAGATCAATGCCTGTGACTTCGCTACCCTCAGGATAGTAGGCCATATTGCGGCCTGTCCCCACCCCGGCATCAAGGATACGCCCTTTGAGACCTTGCCAGAGTTCCTGCCGTATAGGGCGGTAACGACCATATTCAAAGGGGAGGTCGAGGAGGTCATAAAGACGGGCGATGTGGTTGTAGACCGTATGTTTTGTCATGCCTACTTATCTTTGGATTGGCGGCGAAATCTCATGAAGCTTGAGATAATGCCCCGCCAGGTTTTGACCTCCTGTTCGGTCATTTTAGCGCGCTGGAAAACATTGCGAATATTGTTGACCATGGAAGGGCGTTTTTCGGGAGGCCAAAGGAAACCTGTTTGGTCGAGGGACTCTTCAAAATGCTCGAACATGCCCACCAGTTCATGCTTGTTGGCATAGCGAGTTTCGCCTCTGAAGTTCTCTTGTTCATCTGGTGTGTCGTCCCCGGCTTGGAACCATTCATAGCCCGTTAGTAAAACAGCCTGAGCTAAGTTCAGCGACATATAAGCCGGATTAAGGGGGACCATGATGGTGGTATCAGCGAGAACAACATCTTCGTTGGTCAGGCCATAGGATTCACGCCCAAACAACACCCCGCATTTGTCGCCGCCAACAATCTGACCGCGCATGTTGCTTGCGGCTTTGCGGGGGGTAAGGACTGGTTTGCTCATGTCTCGGCCCCGGGCCGTGGTGGCATAAACATGATGGAGGTCGGCAATGGCTTCTTCGGTGGTTTTAAACACCCGCATGGTATCAAGCAAAACGTCAGCCCCAACAGCGGCGGCGGTGGCTTTGTCGCGGGACCATCCTGGGCGGGGGTTAACCAGCCGGAGGTCGGTGAGGCCGCAGTTGAGCATAGCCCGACAGACCATACCAATGTTTTCGCCGAGTTGAGTACCAACCAAAATAATTGCGGGGCCATCCTCGCAGTGTTTTGTTGCTTCCGCCTTTGGCAGTCGATCTGCGCCGCTCATCAGTCGAGAGACCCACCTGCGGGCGTACCATCGCGATAGAGTTTATAAACAAGGCTATCGCGCAGGGCTTCGTAAGAAGCGTCGATAATATTGGTCGAAAGGCCAACGGTACTCCAACGGTTGCCATGCCCATCATCGGTTTCGATCATTACACGGGTCAGGGCCGCTGTGCCATCACCAGAGGTGAGAATACGCACCTTATAGTCAACCAAGGTTAATTCTTCCAGGTGAGGATATACAGGTTGCAGTACCTTCCTTAGGGCCGCATCCAAAGCATTAACCGGGCCATTGCCTTCGGCTACAGCCATATAGCTATCATGGCCGACATTTAGTTTTACTGTGGCTTCAGATAGAGTGATCAAGTCACCCTTGGCATTCCAGCGTCGCTCATCAATAGCGCGGAAGCTGTTGAGTTTGAAGTAATCAGGAACCTCCTGCAAAACCCGGTGGGCTAACAGCTCAAAGCTGGCATCAGCACCATCATAGGCATATCCTCCATGTTCTCGCTCTTTGACCAATTCGACAAGCCGATTAACTTTCTTGCCAGATTCGCCAGAGGTTAAAGCCTCAACATCCAGGCCGATCTCTCTGAATCGGGCGATAATGTTTGAGCGTCCGGCTTGATCAGAAACCACAATATGACGACGGTTGCCGACAAGGTCGGGAACGATATGTTCGTAGCACCGAGGGTCTTTCTCGACGGCAGAAACATGTAAACCGCCTTTATGGGCGAAGGCTGATTCACCCACATAGGCTGCTCCCCGGTTTGGCGACCGGTTGAGGCGTTCGTCGAGGACTCTGGAGACATGGGTCAGTTGGGTCAGGTCACTGGCTGATATGCCGGTGGTGTATCCCATTTTCAGCATCAATGAAGGGATAACCGAAATAAGGTTGGCGTTGCCACAGCGTTCACCCAAGCCATTGAGTGTGCCTTGTACTTGGCGGGCACCAGCCCTGACTGCCGCTAAAGAATTGGCAACCGCATTGCCTGTATCGTCATGACAATGGATGCCCAAGTGAGTGCCGGGGACGACTTTTGCGATGGTGCCGACAATCTCTTCAATTTCATGGGGTAGAGTGCCGCCGTTGGTATCGCACAGAACAATCCACCGTGCTCCGGCTTCATAGGCCTCTTTGCAGCATTGTACGGCATAGTCGGGGTTGTCCTTATAGCCGTCAAAAAAGTGTTCGGC
Organism: uncultured Thalassospiraceae bacterium; assembly: GCA_965368165.1. Classification (GTDB taxonomy): domain Bacteria; phylum Pseudomonadota; class Alphaproteobacteria; order Rhodospirillales; family JAPHRK01; genus JAPHRK01. The sequence goes on from CBDULT010000017.1 coordinate 71,083, forward strand.
ATCATACATCACTTCGCCGACTTTGGTTTTGACGTACTTAACACTATCGCCAATCATGGCGACGTTTTCTTCAAGCTCAATGCCAAGGGCAATCTTGACCTGGAAGTCCCAAGACTTGCCGACCATGGTGACAACATCGGGTTCCACATCATAAAGAGCTGTGACACCCGGATCGTTTTCCACACTTCGTCCGGCTCGTCTGGTCATGCCAAAAGCGGCAAATTTGGCTTTGTGCAGGTGGGGCGGTTCTTTGAAGAAGGCGTCATCCGTGGGGTTGGCACCGGGCCAGCCACCCTCGACATAATCAATCCCTAGGCGGTCCAATTCAGTTGCGATGGCAATTTTGTCGGCCACGCTAAAATTAACGCCTTGGGTTTGAGCCCCATCACGCAGGGTGCTGTCGTAGAGGTATACACGTTTATCGTCGCTCATGTTCTTCAATGCTCATTGGTGTTTCAAGAGGGGCAGAATGCACAATTTGACCCGCTGGCTCAAGGTGCCACAGATATTAATTCACAATCAGCTATTCACAGACTCTAAAAAAGCCCTTAAACTGTTTATGAGAAACTACTAATCGCAAATAACACATTGAGAAACGAAGACACCGATGGTGGAAACGGCAGCCCAAAATAACGCTGAAACAAGTGCGTCCTTTATTGCGTTCCAAGAAAAGGTGCGCGGCACCAATATTGACGAAAAAACCTTATTAGCGACTGATTATCTAAATCATTTCAATGAGATAGTTATGTTGATCGATATGTTGCCTATGATGCCTGATTGTCTGGAAGACGCTCTTGAGTGGAAACCTAAGTCCTATCAGGAACATTTTCAGGATAGTACTTTCTCCGACAAAGAACTTGCTGTTGAAGCTTATGAACATGTTCCTCCTTCATTTAAAGAGGCCTTTGAAGGGGTTGTGGCAAATCTTGATGCCCTCATTCTTAAAACCCTGGACCGGGTTTCGCAGATGATTGCCGAAGAAGATTTAGAACGCATGGGGGTGATGGTGCCGGAATATACCCGCAAAATCCAAAGACTCCAGGACGCGGCAGACGGAATTATTCACGGCGGTACCCAAACCATGGAACAAGACGAAATCGATGCCTTGTTGGAAGATGATGTAGAGCCAGACTCTTCCGGTGGCGGTGGGCAAGCTGATATTGATGCTTTATTCGATTAGCCCCTAAATCAATGCTCCCAAAAAAATCCCCCTTCGCTCTCTCAGGAAAAACCGCTCTAATAACCGGGGCTTCGCGTGGCTTAGGTTTTGAAATGGCATTGGCTCTTGCGCAAGCCGGGGCTCATGTTGTGGTCAATGGACGCGATGACAGCTCATTAAATACAGCGGTCGATAAAATCAAATCTGCTGGAGGGAGTGCAGAGGCATTAGCTTTTGATATTGCGGAAACGGCAACCCTTCAAACAGCCTTTGCATCTCTTGAAAAACACCACGGTGACCTTGATATTTTGATCAATAATGTGGGGTTGCGTGACCGTCGGCCTCTCTTTGACTTTAAAAAAGAAGATGTGACCCGCCTTCTCGAAGTTGACCTTGTCGCCCCCTTCATGGTGGCTCGCCAAGCCGCTCGCTTAATGAAGCAAAAGGGAGTAGGGCGGATTATCAACATTACCTCCATAGCCGGCCCCTTAGCCCGCGCCGGAGATGCGGCATATACGGCAGCAAAAGGAGGGTTGGAAGGCCTCACCAAGGCCTTGGCCGCTGAACTTGGCCCGATGGGTATTAATGTCAATGCCATTGCCCCAGGCTATTTTGCCACCGAAACCAATGCCGAAATGGTCACTGATCCAGAAACTCTGACTTGGCTGAAGGGCAGAACATCTTTGCAAAGATGGGGGCAACCTAAAGAACTTGGCGGTGTTGCCGTCTTTCTTGCCTCTGAAGCATCGTCATACATTACAGGCCAAACCATAACCGTCGATGGCGGCCTGTCGTCACATTTCTAATGCCTTGCCTGGAAACGTTTCCCAACCTACTATTCATTTCCCCTAGGGGCTGTTAGCTCAGTTGGTAGAGCGGGTGACTCTTAATCACTAGGTCGTGGGTTCGAATCCCTCACAGCCTACTATTTTAAATCTATTGTTGGCTTAACCGGAAAGGGCTTGTTTTGCTTTTTCAAGGTCAACTTCAATATGATTGTAGCGTCGATCTAAAGAATGTTCTGTTACGGATATATCCGTAACAGAACAAAGTACTCTTCTAAATTCATGCCCGCAGATTTTAGCCGTATGGGCATAAAACTCTGGTGGGGCCCACTCCCCTATAAACTCAATAACTTTGGCCCCTTTAGGAGAAAAAATAGCATTTGTAAAACCGGCCCCATGGACACCTGCGATGTGGGAGGCCTGTGAAAACATTTTGATCTGAGCGCGCAAAGAAAGAGTTTCAGGGGCGATGATAATATAGCCCAACTCTTTTGCGATTTCATGCAGTTCTAATTCGTTAATAGCTTTGCGATTAGAGGCGTTGCGACGGGAAATAAAAATTTTGCGTTTTGCAGGCAATTGATCATTTGAGAGAAATGTTTTTCGTAACCATTCACGTGTTTGAGGCATAAGAGTGGGTTGCCACCACCAGTCATTTTTGCCCCATTCTCCGGACCGCTTCCCTATAGAAACAGGGACGACTAGCTGTTCGCAATCTATATAGGCGGCTTCATCGAAGGAAACTAACTGGTCGAGATTGATACCTGCTGAAACCAAGCTGTCTTTCTGAAACGTCGTGAGATCATTATTTGTCAGAATAGAGATGGTCTCGAAATTATCTAATTGCTGAAGGGCTTCGATGGCGGGAAGGTGGTCGACAAGCCAATGGTAATAATTGGTACAACCACCAAGTAAAAAAACGCGTCCCTCAATTTTAGCATGAGGAAGGGTTTGATCAACAGTTGCCCGTTTTGTCGGCCAAAAAGTTGGGGGAGGGTAGGAGAGATTTTCGGGCAAGTGGGCGTGAACATCAGGGTATAATTGGTTATCTTTTATTATGTACCAAACTCTATTGCAGACGGTCGCTTTGCCGAGATTAAAAACTTTTGTCCCTTTAACGGTCGTCGCGACATCTTGATCAGAGTTTTCAAGAAGGTTGATTTTTTTTATGTTTGAAGCCCCTGACTTTAAACAATCACCAATTAACGACTGGACCAGTTTTGAGTTTTGGGATTGGGGGGGGTCTAGTTTGAGCAAGCCTTCTAATTCTTGTCCGGCCCTTTTATTTTTATGAGATTCAAAACTCTCAATAAGGCTATAGGCCAACATTTCGTAGGCTCGGGGGTTCTGATGATCTAATTCCCATGCCTGGCGATATTGATCAATGGCATCTTCTATGCGATCAATTTCTTTGAGCATCTTTCCATAGGATAAGTAGATCGTAATTGAGGAGGTGTTTTCTCTTAAGGCCTGCTGAAAATAAGCCTCAGCTTCTTCAAATAAGCCTCTATCCATAAAGGAGTGTGCCAGACCGACAAAGATTTTAACTTTGTTTCCTTTTCCCTCCATTGCTTTGAGAAATTGAAATTCAGCTTTTTCAGGCTGTTTTGCACTAAGCAATGTATTGCCTAGGTTTAAGTATACATCAGCAGCAGCCTCACCTTTAGAAATGACAAATTCATAATGCTCGATTGCCGAAGAAAGCAGCCCCAGCCCCTGTTGGGCATTCGCTAGATTAACGCGGGCGGCTAAAAATCCAGGTTCAGAATTTAAGGCATCTTGAGCAAAATCAGCAGCTTCTTTTGCATAACCATTTATGAGAAAAAGAGCACTTAGCAAATTGAGGGCATCGGGATGAGTCGGTTGAATTTCCAACACGGCTATGTATTTTTGGCGAGCTGATTCATACCGACCATTGTGATGGTCGGCTAAGGCTGACTGCAATAACTCATTTATCTTATTTGGGATTTGCTTGTTCAAAAGCTACTCCGTTAAATATGTTATTTGCCGATTTTCATTTAGCCTATTTTGACCTTCTCTCATTAACAAGAATATAACTTGCCTAGAATTGACCTGTTAACACCTAATTTTCCTCATGATTAAAATATTGACGAAATCCTAATATATTCTGTGCGAAGTTATTTCTTTGTGACGGTCAATTCTCATTGCAAATAAGGACATAGTTAGAAAATCATATTTCATTGGCTTTTCAGGTGATAGTCCGCTTTGATATTTTTAAAAATTGAAAACCCCAATGGAGAATGGGCACTTTTGAATTATAGTTTGAACTTATTTCCCCCAAAATGTGTAATGATAAATCTAATATGAATATTCAGGATCGAGCACTTACTGCTACTGAACTGGCCCAGGCCTTTGGGGTGGAAACTCATTTAGTAAATGAATGGGCTGGTGATGTTTTGAGCAGCTCTGACTTTAGATATCGTCGCCTTGGACAGGAAGAGCGGGACTTGGTTCTTCTGGGGGTCTTAAAGGAACTTGATGAAGGGACTCTCACCCAGGTAGGGGCGCATCGTCAAGGTATTTGGAATGAAGTTTGGTGCGAGCAACTTGACCGTTTCAATGCTGCTGAAAATAGCCTGGCCTCACTTGATCCCAAATTTGTTGCCGCTAAACCGATTATGAGAGTTTTAGGAGATTATGCCATTGCCACTGACCCTAGGCTGGAGCTAAATCTTTACGCTGCGGTGCGCCAAATTTTGTTTAAACGTTGGTTAAGTGAAGTCGAGTCTATCTACGAATTTGGCTGCGGGAGCTGTTTCAACTTAGCCCATTTTGCCAAACTTAACCCTGCTCTCCGGCTTGTTGGTTTGGATTGGTCAGTAGCGGCGACAAAACTCGCAGAGAAATTAGGAAAAAATAATCTTAATATTACGGGGCGTCATTTTGATTTTTTCCAACCAGATGAAAATTTAATTCTGGATAGCAATAGTGCCGCCGTTACTTTTTGTGCGTTGGAGCAAGTGGGTGATAAATTCACCCCATTTCTAGACTTTCTTTTAAACCAGAAACCGACAATTTGCCTACATATGGAACCCATAGAAGAGTTTTACCAAAAGGACGACGTTTTTGACTGGCTGGCCCTGCGGTATCATAAGATGCGGGGTTATCTCACTGGCTTTCATACCCGATTGAAAGAGCTAGAGGATGAGGGTCGTTTAGAGATTCTTGATGCAAAGCGTTTAGGGTTTGGCAGCTTACATCACGAAGGTTTTTCGGTCGTCGTTTGGCGCCCTATTTCTTAAAGGTTTGACGATGTTTTATAAGGGAAAAAAATGCTTAGTTTTAGGAGGAACGGGCTTCGTTGGGACACATTTTGTGCGCCAATTGTTAGACCAGGGAGCTAATGTACGTATTCCTGTTCATATTCGCCCGCCTAGAATTGATCATCCTAACCTTGAGCTAATTCCTGCAGATCTAACCTTACTCGAAGATTGCTTGCGGGTGATGGAAGACGTCGATTATGCTTTTCATTGTGCGGGGGCTGTATCGGCTGCAGCCGTTACTGTCGGGAATAATCCTCTCGCGCCAATAGCAACGAACCTTATCCTTACTCTGCGAATAATGGAGGCGGCTTGGAGTGTTGGCATTGATCGGATACTCATTTTTGGGTCAAGTACTGCCTATCCAGCCACAGAGCATTCTGTGCGTGAAGATGAGATGTGGTCTGCCGAGCCTCATCCTGCTTATTTTGGTTATGGATGGAGCCGACGCTACACAGAAAGGCTTGTCGAATTTGCCCATGACCGTTCGCCTGTAAAAGTCGCTTTGGTTAGGCCGACTGCTACATACGGACCGGAAGATGATTTTGACCCCCGCACCAGCCATGTCATTCCTGCCCTGATACGCCGAGCTATGGAGAGAGAAGACCCATTTGTTGTTTGGGGAACAGGCGAAGAAATTCGTGATACGCTCTATATTGATGATTTAGTCCGGGGCAGTCTTCTGGCGTTAGAAAAACTCCCGGCCTGTGAGGCTGTAAATATTGGTTATGGTAAAGGGCATACGGTTCGGGAACTTGTCGAGGTAATACTTAAATCTACTAACTATGAAGAAGCCTCTGTGGTTTATGATTCAACAAAGCCAAGCACAATTCCGGTGCGTCTGACAGATACCACAAAAGCTAAAAATTTGCTGGGTTTTGAACCTGTTGTCACCCTTGAGGAAGGCGTCCAGGCGACAGTTGATTGGTATCGCCAAAAATTTGGTATAAAGAACTAATTCAGATGGCAAGGCTATTGATAATTGATCCTGGGTTGCGCAGTCAAACAGGGCATCATTACAATATGAGTTTGGCAATTTCTGAAGTTGCAAAAAAACTTTCTTTACCGACCGCTTTCCTTGGAAATGCCCACCCGACTGAAGAGTTGCCAGATTTAAATTTTTATCCAGCTTTCCAAGCACAGCCATACTTTATCCCGGTTTATTCTCCTACCGATGATATGGCATCGCGAATAGTTCAACTGGAAAAGACAAATAATCACTTCAGTGGTTCACTTGACCAAGTTCTGTCCCCCCTTCTGCAGGAAGGGGATGTCGTTTTCTTTCATTCTCCTACTTCAGCAACGATAGCCGGAATTGGTCAGTGGTTAGAAAAAAATAAAGCGCGTTCAGGACTGCGGTTTTGTGTATTGCTAAATCATGTTGACTATCTAAATCCAGGGACCGAGGTGCTCAATGAGCAGGGTGAGTTTTACAGTAGGTTTCTGGAAACCGCTAAGGGCATGCCCAAAGAAGTCTTCACCTGTGCAGTGGACCCTCTTTATCTTTCAGAAATCTTATTAACCTTGGTTGAGGGCGATCTAGCTTTTCAAAAGTCGCCCATTTTTTATCAGTCTTTAATGACCAAAATCGCCAAAATTAAAGCAGAGCACAGAGTGGGTTATTTTGGTCATACCCGGCCTGAAAAAGGTACAAATTTAATCCCGAAAATATCTGAGCATTTATTTGAAACCCATCAGGGTAAGGTGGGTATAACTCTACACCTCGATTTTTTGTTCGAAGAACAAATCTGGGGTGAGGAGGGGGCTAAATTACGTCAAGAAATTGAGACGCTCGGTAAAAGGCAAGAAGTGACCTTGATTACCGAGAATAGCCCCGTCGCAACTTATTATGCCCATTTAGCAAGATGTGCTGTCGCCCTCATTCCCTACAGTGGATTTTATCTGAAGTCAGTTTCAGGCATTTTCCGTGAAACTCTGCTGCTAGGCCGTACCGCTGTTATTCCTCGTAACAGTTGGATGTATCGTGAAGCGCAAGAATTGGGGTTTATTGTTTTCCCATTTGATGATTGGCGTCCAGAAACCATAGCCAAGAGCACCAGTGAAGCATTAAATAATGTTGAGAATGCGTTGGCAAACAATGCTGAAGCGGCTAGAAATTGGTGGAAAAATAACGACTTAGAAGATTTTATCAAAACACTTACTTCTGATTTATAAATTTAAGGAGCTCACGTGATTCCGACTGAAATTTTGAAAACTTTTTCCGGGGCCTCTGCTGTTGTAACAGGCGGTACTGGGATGATCGGCCGCGAAGTTGTGCGATTGCTGTGTGATGCTCAGTGTGATGTCACATCGGTATCTCTTGATCGGATTGAGGTGGATGCTCGGGCCAATAATGTCTACGGCGATCTTGCTGATTTTGGTTTTTGTAAAGAAATTACCCGTGATGTCGATTACGTTTTTCATGTGGCGGGCGTTAAGGGGTCCGTGGAGGTCACGCAATCAAAACCAGCGAGTTTTCTCGTTCCTCTCTTGATGATGAATACCAATATGTTGGAAGCCGCACGGGTCAATAATGTTCGCAAAGTCCTCTACACCAGTACGATCGGAGCCTATACCGCTGCTGAGGTGTTTAAGGAAGACGAGTATGACGAGAAGCAACCTCCAATGGACCAATATCCTGGCTGGGCCAAGCGTATTGCTGAGATGCAAATACAGACATACAAAGTGCAGTATGGACTCGAAAATTTCGCCATAGTTCGGCCTTGCAACGTCTATGGACCGGGAGATAATTTTGATCCCGAAACAGCAATGGTGGTGCCAACTTTAATGGCGCGGATTGCTCGAGGGGATAATCCGGTAACCGTCTGGGGTGATGGCAGCGCCATCCGTGATTTTGCTTTCAGTACGGATGTCGCAGAAGGTGTCATACAAGCATTACACCATGGTACGCGAGGTTCGTTTGTTAACTTAGCAAGTGGGCAAGGTGTTTCAATTCGCACGCTTGTTGAGACCTTAGCTGAAATCGCCGATTTTGAATATCATTTTGATACAACAAAACCCTCCGGATATCCTCGTCGTGTTATGGATATTTCCCGTGCCCAGGAATGGATTGGCTATGATCCTTCAACAAGTCTGAAAAGTGGCTTAGAGCAAACCTACAATTGGTTTATTGCAAACAAAGATGAGTTTGAAAAACGGAATACTTTCTTTGCGGACTAACCCAAAAAAGCTCCTCTGGAATTTGTTAAGAGTGGTTAAATATAAAATGCTTATAATATGCGAGCCTTAACCCATATATTAGATTGTTTTTAAATTGGTAATTTTATAAACATTTGGAGCTGGATTTGAAAATACTCTTTGCCATATACCAGTTAGATTTTGCAGATCATATTTCGGTGGCCCAAATGTCGGCTATCGCCAAACAGTTGGGGCATACAACATACTTTCGGACAATTGTAGAAGGTAATTATATCCAGGCTGTCAGCGAACTTAAACCGGATGTTATTGCCTATTCAACCAATGTATATGGCTTTGATGAAATGGTTGCTGCTCATAAAGCCGCCAGAAAGGTTCACAAATTCGTTTCCATAATGGGTGGCCCTCATGTGACATTTTTCCCGGATACATTTTCTACATCTGGCGTCGATTATTATTGTATTGGTGAAGGGGACCTTGCCTTTAGGGACTTCTTAGAAAGGGTCGCTGAAGGGCGGGGATGTGAAGACGTTCCCAATATTATGAACGCCGACTATAAAAACCCAGTACGCGACCTCTTAAAGAACTTGGATGAACTCCCCTTCGCTGACCGTGACTTGACCATTGCGAACACTTTTTTGAGAGACGCGCCTAAAAAGACTTTTTATGCCTCAAGGGGGTGCCCCTTTAAATGCTCTTACTGCGCCGTCGATATTTATAACAACATGTATCAAGGGAAGGGCCCGGTTGTCAGGAAACACTCTGTACAACGGCTCATTGAAGAGATTGAATATGTGGGAAGTCGGTACCGAATGGACTTTGTTAAATTTGGCGATGACCTATTTGCCCTAAAAGCAGATGCATGGCTTGAGGAATTTGCCGAAGAATATCCCAAGCGAGTGGGTAAGCCATTCAATTGTTATGCAAGAATAGACAGGCTTGATGACAAATTATTAGGGCTGCTGCAAAAGGCCGGATGCTATTCGTTCCACCTTTCTGTTGATAGTACGTCGCATAAAGTAAGAGAAGAGGTCTTCAGACGGAAAATCAAACCGGGTGTCGATTTTGTTGAAAAGCTTAAAATGGTTGATTCCTACGGGATTAAAACCTGGGTGAACTATATGCTTGCCGCCCCAGGTTCGACAGTTCAAGACGACTTGGATACCATAAAAATGAGCAAAGCTGGCCGGGTTACTTACCCCGCATACTCAACCACAGTGCCCATGGAGAGAACGGCTCTTTATGATTACACTGTTGGTCATGGCCTCCTTGATCCCAATGATCATAAGAGTGATTTGAATGGGTGCAGTGAAAAGTCATCGCTGGAGTGCTTTACAGAAAAAGAAAAAAATATACGCTACAATGTCTATCTATTGGGCCCGATTATATCAAAATTTCCCCGCCCATTTGATAGCCTAGCAATCGCCTTAATCAAAATCATTCCACCAAACCGACTATTTAAGGCCATAAGAAATACCTATTACCAATACATGATTGAAAATGTGATTTTTAAGTTGAAGCCTGACGAAAAATAAATGGTTTAGCGATGAAAATGGGGGGGTTACCCTTTTTCAGACCGTATCGGTGTATAGGCCGCGACGGACCAGCCATCATGGAAAAGGTTGCCAAACTGCAAGCGCGCCAAGTGATGCAGCTTGATTCTCCCATCCGACTCAAGTTTTTTGAGCATCGGGGCTAGTCCATTGAGATAGTTGCGTTTCGCATGAAAACATAGGGCAAGATAGTCGACTAGATTATCTGAGTCATATAGTTCAACAATTGGCTCGACATGTAGGATTAGCTGCACTGGCTGCTCAAGGAGATAGCTTATAAAAGGCTCCATTGCCCCGCCGAGCTGTTCCAACCCACCAAAGGTCATGGCTACAGACCCTTTTGGGAGTTGGATCTTCTTATCAGGTGAAAACATGTCAAACCGGGTTCCCCGAACAGGGAGAGATTTGGTTTCACCAATGAGGTTGACCAGGTCACATGCAGCTTCAGACCAATCCAGCCCCCAAGCAGGAATATTTGGGAACATTTCTGAAAGTAAAACGAGATTATAGCCGGGGCCGCAGGCGAACTCATAGACGGCACTGGCTTCAGCCAGATGGCGGCGGAATAGCCAGGTTCTGAGAATGGTGTAAAAATCCATTAGAAACATGGGATTTGCGGCACGGATATAATTTTTTTCAAGTCTCAGGACCTGATTGGGGTGGTAATATCCAGGGGTAAGGGATTCTAGGTCAAACCCACTCTTACGGAAGGTTTCTAAATTTTCGCCCCATCCTTTTTCCCAACGGGGGAGGCCACCCTTACCCGCCCGAGTCCAGTCCCGCGTATGGATGGCTTCAAGAATTTCAAGTATGATGTCATCACGTTCAGATCCCTCAAGTATCTCATATTCAAAATTTTTTTGGTTAATTAGAGCGCGTAAATGATCATCAAACGTGTCGAGTTCGACACCAAATAACCGCGCAAAATCTTTCAGAGTCAATTGGGCCATGACAGCTCCTGCTTAGAAAAAAGGGGCGTCATTCAATGACAAAATAGGAAACCCGAGAGGCGTAGCGATGACGTTTGAGCCTTACGTTACGTAAGCCAAATGTTTCCATTAAAGCCAAGGTTTCCCCAGGAGAATCATGGTCATTGAGTTCGTCAAAGGCCAGGATGCTTCCTTTAACTAAACGATTGGAAATAGCCTTGATACATTTAAGTGTCGGTTCGTAAATGTCAAAATCGAAAAAGGCTAAAGATATGATCGTCTCAGGATTTTCCTCAAGATAGCGTTCAACTTCCACAGAGGCATCCCCTTTGCGGATTTCAAATTTCTCAATATGAGACAGGGGGTTATCAAGTTCTTTAAATCGGATATTTTCTTCCAGGTAGGTCTCGTAGGAATCAGTACAGGCAAGGGCTCCTTTGCGAATAACATCACTTTGGAGATTGTCCTTAGCTGTAACAGATGGGAACCCTTCAAATGTATCAAATCCAATGAGCTTGCGATGGCGATTAAAGGGCTCATAAATCCCTCTTAGGGCGGCGAATAATGATAAATTTTGGCCCCAGCGGGTGCCGAATTCCATTACCACCCCCATGACATCTAAGGATTCTCGATAGATGTGATCCATGAACAGCATACGGGCTAAATTTTTAGAATTTACAAACAATCCGAGATTGTTGAGAATATCTTGTTCAGGTATGGGACAGCGACGAAAATGTTCTGCAAAGTCGCTACGAATATCGGCCTCTTGTTGGCTAATGTGAAGTTCCTGCTGATCAATTGTTTTTTTCATGTGAATCTCTTTACTGGCGAAAGCAAAATGAAACAAATTTCATTAAGTCTCTGGCTAAACCTATATCCAATAATGTTCTCAACCTTCCCGCAATAAGGCAGATATAAAACTGGCATTACCATGAGCCTGAACCCAGGCCCAATAACGCAATTTACCTTCTACCAAAATGTAACGGTCGGGGTTGTCGGGGTCACGGCGTACGCGGATTTCTTTGATTTTCTCCCCTTCGGCGATTTCACGCGCCAGAGCATCAGGGCCGGGGACAAAGTTTTCAAGCCCAGACTTATCAACGGAAATGGCCTCAACGGGTAAATTAAGTGGTTCACATGGGAAGGCTTGTTCAATGCTTTTTAATTCCTCAGGCTCCAATTGAAAATCTAAGGACGCCATATTTTGGTGAATATGTGCAGGCGTGGATGCCTTGGGGATAGGAATAACTTGGTCATGTGAAGCAAGCCAGTTTAGAGCCACTTGAGCTGGTGTCCTATCATGGGAAGCCGCTATTTTCCGCAATACCTCAAACCCTGACGATCCAGGAGAAACAAACCCTTGGTCTAAAGGGCTATAGGCGATCAAGGATATACCCTGCTCTTGACAATAAGGAAGCAAGTCGCTTTCTACGGTACGATCAAAAAGGTTGTATTCTGCCTGGACTGTGGCGATTTCAAGTTCGCTCACGGCTTGGGCGGCTTTAAGCTGACGAAGTGAAAAATTGCTCAGACCAACCTGGCGTATTTTTCCTGCATTTACGAGTTCAGCTAAAGCCTGAAGGGTTTCTTCGATCACTATTTCGGGATTGGGCCAGTGGATCTGATAAAGGTCGATCCTGTCGCAACCAAGACGTTTCAAGCTGGATTCTACTGCCTGAACAATTCCTGTTCTATTTAAGTTTTCCGGAGAGACTTTTGTACCAACGACCACGGAATCAGAACGCCCCCTAAGGGCCTCCTTTATTAATGCTTCGGCGTGCCCTTGAGCGTAGGCTTCAGCGGTATCAATAAAATTGGCCCCAGCATCAAGCCAGCAACGAATGGCTGCCACACTTTGGCTGTCTCCCTCGCCGGAGTCTTTGGTGAAACGCCCTCCCATTCCCCAAGTGCCAAACCCAATAGCCGTGACCTGGGGACCAGAACGGCCTAGTTTTTTGTATTTTAACATGGGGGTTCTCTTGTTTGAGAATGTTGGCTCAATAAGCCCAGCATTTTCATGGATTGATCCAACTGAACAGAGAACTTTCCAATCCCTCTAGATCAATCCCGTCTAAGGCGCGCATCTCTTCGCGGTTACCAATTTCCGGGTGGAAACGATCCTGTATGCCGAGGCGACGTACGGGAATAGGCAACCCTTGTCCGGCAATTAATTCGCAAATTACCCCCCCCATTCCACCAATTATTGTATTCTCTTCCAAGACAGCAATGCGTGTACTTGATCGTAAGGCATCCAAAAGTTTGGCTTCATCTACAGGTTTAATTCGAAACAAATCAATAAGGGAGGTTTTTACCCCCCGTGCAGCGAGTGCATCGGCAACAGCAAGAGCCTGGGGAACCATAATGCCAGTTGAGATGAGGGTGAGGTCTTCTCCTTCGCGTAAGACAGAAAACCCTTGCTCTATGTCAGCAGGGTTTAGTTCCACACCCTGGAAAGGCCCTTTATCCATATATAAAAAGCTGGGGCCGTCGTGTTGATAAGTCTTTTGTGTACAAGCGGCGATCATATCGAAGCTAGAGGGGGACCAAATAGTTATATTGGGGATGGTCCGAATCAGAGAAATTGCATCTGTCATGTGATGAGTCGGGCCATCCTTAGGATAGACGTAACCAGACCCCATGCCGATAACAGTGACGGGTAAATTTGAGTTGCAAATATCCAACTTAAATTGCTCGAAACACCGTAGTGTGACAAAATTACTTATGCCGAACAGATAAGGTCGCAGCCCGGCCATGGCCATCCCGGCGGCTACGCTGACAGCATTTTGCTCCGCAATCCCTAGATTAAAAAACCGATCTGGAAGTTGTTCTCTGAACTTGTTGAACAGGAAAGCCCCTGTATCGACCGTCAACAAAACGACTCGTTCATCTTTAAGGGCGATCTCGAACAGTTCATTGAAAACCGCATCCCGGGCTTCAGTGTAAATCCCGCTCATGCTAAATCCCTCCTGACTTGCTCGATTTCATCTCCACTAGGTAGAGTATGGTGAGACTTAGGCAAGTTCTCCAATACAGAAATTCCTTTCCCTTTAACCGTATTCGCCACAATTATTAAAGGCTTGCCATTTTTCCGTTCCTTCGTGCCCTCTAATGCTTCGGTTAGGGCCGGGAAAGAGTGTCCATCAACGGATTTGACATCCCACCCAAAGGCTATCCATTTGTCTTCTATTGGATCGAGGCCGGCTGTATTTTCTGTTGGGTCTTCACTCCCCAAGCGATTGCGATCAAGGATAACCGTAAGATTGTCTAGGTTATGTTGGTTCGCAAACATGGCTGCTTCCCAAATCGAGCCTTCCTGGCTTTCCCCATCACCAATAATTACAAATACATGGTAATCTTCGCCAGCTAAACGCGCTCCTAAAGCTAAGCCACAGGCAAGGCCGAGACCATGCCCGAGTGAACCTGTGGTTACCTCAATACCTGGAACAACCGCATCCACATGATTGCCTAAAAATGACCCTTTTTTTAGAAAATGGTTCAGTTCGCTTTCTGGATAAAAGCCTCTATCAGCAAGAACAACATTTAGAGCATTGTTTGCATGCCCCTTGCTGAATATTAACCGATCACGTTTTGGCCATTCAGGCTCTTGAGGACGATGTGATAGAAAACCGCCGTAATATAACGTAATTAATGATTCTAGACTGGAAAAAGAACCGCCAAGATGCCCCCCTCCGGCAGTCATCACCATCTCAAATGTTCTGCGACGAATTTCCTGAGCTTTCTGCTCTAATTCGATTTTGTTCAACATGTCGGCTCCTTTAAAACGAGGATGATTTATAAAACCGCTTCTTCAAATACGAAGCTGACTTTGCAATATGCGATAGGTAGCTTTGGAAATCATCTGGCGGTGAATACAGTTTATATCGGTGATTCCAAAAAAATAATTAAAGTTAATGTTTTCACGGCTGATCCGCTCTATGGGATTTTATTATGCCGCTTACACCGTTTCTGTTTTATTGAATGGATGGCAGAACAATCTATTCAACTTCATTCTGAGACTCACGATACCAGGAAATAGTTCTTCGAAGCCCTTCCTCTATTGGGGTCACTGCTTCAAAGTTTAACTCGCGTTTAGCTTTTCCCGGGTTCATTAACCGTATGGGAATCATTGTTGGTTTGCTTGGGTCGTACTCAACTTGCGCATCGTGATAACCATCAACTTCAATAATACTGGCAAGAATTTCACTGAGGCGATAGCCGTTACCGCTCGCGATATTATAAATTTCATAGGGAGCGTCATGAGCCATTGCCGCCAACATCCCCTCGACAAAATCTTCCACATAGATGAAATCTTTGATATCCATCCCATCTCCCCAGATTTCCATCGGCTGATGGCGTTCGACAACCCGGCGGATTAATGCGGGGAGAACGTGGGATGTTTTCCAATCAAAATTATCAAGCGGGCCATAAATATTTGCAGGGCGTACGACCACTGTTGCCATTGGCTTGGGGATGCGTTGAGCGTACATTTCACAAACTGATTCACAAAACCGTTTCATCCACCCCGCAACAAAATATTTCTCAAAATATTCATTTGTTACGTCATCTTCAGTTACAGGAAAGTCTACTTCTGGGTAAACGGTATTGCTGCTGATAAAAAGAGTTTTTGTCACGTTGCAAGCGTAGGCCGCCTCAAGCATGTTGAGATTGATTGCTACGTTGGGCGTTAAAAGAAAAAGCGGCCGATCCTGGATCATTGCGGCACCTGCAGTTACCGCTGCACAAAGAAAAACATAGTCTATATCCTGGCAAGCACGCATACAATCTTCTGGGTTGCGTAGGTCACACCGCTGATAATCAATACGATCATCCTTTATGACGGGTGGATTGTTATGATAGGTGGCCCGTATAGTTGCCCCAGTTTCCAGTAAACGCTTAACAAGATTTGCACCAACAAACCCTGAGCCGCCTGCAACCAGAATTTTTTTACCTTGAAACATATATAACTACCTCTAACAAAACAAAATGTCCTCTAGGCAAAAACAAAAGACAAAACATCAGTCTTATTCTTGAACGAAAGTATTACCCGAATATTCAAAGCGGAAGGGAACATGAAGGAGGTTTTTAAGACCTCTTTTTACATCAGCTTGGCGTTCAGGAGGGACATATAAAAGCATAAAGCCCGTATTCCCAGCTCCTAAAAGCTTTCCTCCAAGGGCGCCAATACTGCGTGCCATTGAATATACCTCATCTACTTTTTTAGTCGAGACGGTGTCGGCAATTTGCCGTTTCATTTGCCATGTCTCGTTCAGTAGACTTCCAAAGTCATCAAGGTTCGCATTACCTTCTAAAATAACCCTAGCTTGCTCGGCATAATCTCGGATTTTCAAAAGTTGTGGTCGCCTATTGGGTATGTTTTCAATAACTTTTTTAGCGACTTCTGATGCCAGCCGTGAGGTGCCAAGATAGAACAGCATTAGGTTATCATTGAGGGAGCTCAAACGCTCCCGTGAAGCCTGGATCGGTGAAACGGAGATATTTCCATCCTGTGCCATGTGGATATAGTTTACCCCGCCGTGGGCCGCAGCAACTTGGTCCTGAACACCGACAGATTCTTTTAGCCTGTCGCGTTCAAGCTCAATAGCTTCTTTGGCTAAAGTATGGTGGTCTACTTTTTCTCCCGCCATGGCATGAAGGGCAGAAAGAAGTCCTACGGCAAAAGACGAACTAGACCCCATACCAGCTCGTGCTGGCAAGTCGCCTTGATAATGGAGTTCTACACCGTCCCCTTCTGTGTCAGAAAAATTTCTCATTCTCAGACCTTCCCGAACGGCTGGATGAAGAATTTCACTAATTGAAGAAACGTTTTCTATATGAGTCCAAACGATACGATATCGGTTTTCGAAGAAAGGGGGTAAAAACCTGCAAGAAATATAGGCGTATTTGTCAATTGTTGTCGATAAAACGGCACCAGTTTCCTTTTCGTACCATTCTGGATAATCGGTCCCGCCACCGAAAAATGAGATGCGCAACGGTGTTCGGGTTGTGACAAAACTCAACCGGCAATCCCCCTGGCAATACGGTCTCGGTGATAATCAAGGAGGTCAGTTAGTGTCTTCTCAACAGGGATTTCTGCCTGCCACCCAGTTTGTTTGCTGAATTTTTCTGTGCTTGGAATTTGTAACGTGACATCGGAGGGTCGCAGCAGGGTGGCATTGACTTCGTGAGGAATCGGGCAGTTCGCCAGTTCCTTTAATTTATCCAACATTTCACCAATGGTCATGGTTTCTTTGCCGCCAATATTATAGACCTCTCCTGGCTCTCCTTTTTCTAAGAGGGTCCAGTAGGCTCTAACGGCATCACGCACATCACAGAAGGTTCTTACGCTGTCGAGGTTGCCGACCTGTACGGGGGTTGTTTTAATACCCGCTTCAATTTCAGCTACTTGTTTTGCAAAGGCACTTTCGGCGAAAACACTGCCTCTGCGTGGGCCTGTGTGGGTGAACATACGGGTGCGAATGGTGCGTATCCCATAGGAAAGGAAATACTGACGACTGATCAGGTCTTCGCCAACTTTGGAAACCGCATAGGGGCTTGCAGGGCGTAAGGGATTGTCCTCACAAATTGGGACCTCATCTTTTTTGACCTGTCCGTAAACTTCGGAAGAGCTGCAAATATGAATCAACGGGTCACTCTTTGTAATCCGCACGGCTTCCAAGAGGTTTGTCGTGCCGATAATGTTTGTCTCTAAGGTGTCTGCCGGTGCTTCAAAACTCATTGGTACATATGATTGAGCCGCAAGGTGAAAGATTTTTGAAGGGCGGGTTTTTTCGATGAGCCTGATCAGCGAAGAAAGGTCACGCAAATCACCTTCATGCAACGTTACGCGGTCGAGGATGTTTCGGATATTATCTAGGGGGCTTCGCCAACGTACCAAGCCATGAATTTTTACGTCAGGAAAATGCTGCAGGATATAGTCGGCTAAATGACTGCCAACCATGCCTGTGATGCCTGTAATGAGAACGTTCATGACACCTTCAATTAATTAAATAATTTTAAAACAATGTAGTCAAATCCAATAGTTTTAACGACCATCGGGACAATAAATGAGGTTCCTCAAATCTATTCGATAACTCTTAAACATTAATTAAATCAGCATATCAATGCTTTGGAAAGGCAAAGAGAAAAGGCAATCAAAAAATCAATTTCAAAGATTTATATTTTTTACTCTGCCTTAAATGCCTAAGTTAATAATCATAATCATTTCAGTGTGGGTTTTAAAAGTAACTTAAGGTCTTTTTGCCAATATACCCATCTCGATTCCCCATGGTGTTGTTTTCGAAGAAAGATTTATACAAATGCAGGCATCAGAAAAGTTAGATTTTTTATTTGTTTTTCCGTTTGTTGGAAATTCATATGCCCAAACTGTTGTTCCGGAACGTTTGTCAGAAGATATTCCAAATCAGGAAAGCCCAAATATTGGTGTGGGTTATTTGGCTGCTGTAGCTAAAAAAGCTGGCTACAAAGTTGGCTTTATCGACATGGTGTTTGATAACTTCACAGTGGATGACCTCATTGAACATATTAAAATACGCAAACCGTCTTTTGTCGGGTTTACGGCTTTTACGGTTCACATCAAATCTGCGGGGGCTATTGCTGAAAAAATTAAATCAGAATTTCCAAGCATAAGTACATGTGTTGGCGGGCCGCATGCCAGTGCGATGCCCATAGAAACCCTGGCTGAATTTCCTGGCTTTGACTTTGTCATCGTGGGGGAAGCAGAAGAAACCTTTACTCGTATCATTGATACGGGGGGAGACGAAAAAGAGCTTTCAAATATAAAAGGGATCGCAACTCGGCGGTCACCAACCTTTGTCTGGAACGGAACTGACAATGTTGAAGACCTACCTTTTCCGGCATGGGAAGATTTTGACCTGCCGAGATATGGAGGGCTCTATCCCCATCGCACAGCCCGTGAACTGCCAATGCTGGCCCATCGAGGATGTCCTTATAAATGTAATTTTTGCATGCGAGCTTCTGGAGAGCAGGTGAGGGCTCGTTCGGTAAAATCAGTCATTGCTGAAATTGAACATAACATTGAAGCCTTTGGATGTGAGTCGATTGCATTTCTAGATGAGACCTTTGCGCTCAATGTAAAGTGGACAAAAGAGTTTTTTGCCGCGTTAAAAAATCGAGGTTTAAATAAGAAAATAACCTGGTCTTGCTCGACCAGGGTGAGCCATACGACTGAAGAGCTATTCTACGCTATGAGAGATGCCGGATGTTACTATACATTTTTTGGATTGGAGAGTGCCAACCCGCAGGTGCTGGAGAAAGTAGGGAAAAAGATTACGACGGAAGATATGCTCCGGACAATCAAATGGGCAAGGCAGGCAGGAATTTTACCTGTTGGAGCTTTTATCATCGGTCTTGTCGATGACAATGAGGCGTCGGTCTATCAAGCCATAGAACTCGCCAAAGAATTAAATCTATTTTCAGTTACCTTCCCCATAGCGGTTCCTTTTCCGGGAACGGAACTTCGCCAACTAGCCATAGAAAACAAACACGGGCTAAAAATACTTTCCAATGATTGGGATCAATATGGGAAGCAAGATGGCGGCGTGATGGAGAGTGATGTTCTTAGCTGGAAGCGTCGTAAAGAACTTCAAGAAATAGCTTATGAAACCCATCCTAAAAAAGATTTGAATACTTATCTAGAATCGCTTCAGGGTTTAGGTAGGTCGGCTTAAACTAATTCATTGCTGTAATCTTTAAGCATTAATTAAACCAAAAAAAACAATACTAATCCTGCGTGATAAATAGGAGTAGGTGATGTCACCGTTGAAGAAGAGAAAAAGTAAACTGGACGGTGTCTGGATTATCGAGCCATCTGATCGTTTTGAGGATTTTCGGGGCGAATATGTCGAAATCTATAATAAAGAGGTTTACCATGAAGCAGGCCTCAAAGAAGACTTTATTCAAGATGATATTTCGGTCTCAACTGAAGGTGTGCTGCGTGGAATTCACGGAGACCCGATAACAGCCAAACTTATCAGTTGTTTGGTTGGCAAATTTTATATGGTTGTCGTCAATTGGGACCCTGAGTCCCCACAGTATAAGCAGTGGGATGCATTCACCCTCTCAGACCGTAATCGCCAACAAATTTTAGTCCCCCCGAAGTTCGGCAACGGTCACCTTGTGCTCAGTGAAATGGCTGTTTTCCATTACAAGCAAACAACGCTATATGACAGGAGCCGACAATTTACTTTGGCGTGGGATGACCCGGAGTTAGATATTTTTTGGCCCTGCAAACCTAAAATTCTTTCGCTTCGTGACCAAAAGGCGGGCGAGTGACAGTTATTAGGCAAGCTGCAATTTTAGCAGGAGGGCTGGGTAGTCGTCTTGGAAGCCTGACCGACAAAATACCGAAGCCAATGATACAGGTCGGAAACCGCCCTTTCCTTGACCATATTCTTGAAAGGCTGGTTAAGGCCGGGATCAAAGAAATTCTTATCCTTTCCGGGTATCTTTCCCAAGTTATTCGGGAGCATTATGACAGCAACACATTCAACGGAGTTCCGATTACTTGTGTTGAAGAACCAGAGTTGATGGGAACAGGAGGGGCTCTGCGATATGCCGCACCCTATCTCCAAGGCCAGTTTATGTTGGTTAACGGAGACACCCTTTTTGATATTGATCTCCCCCTTTTCATGGGAAATCAGCCTAAAGGTCAGTGGCTAGCCTATTTGGCCTTGAGGCAATTGTCTGATACCGGAAGGTCGGGGGTTGTCGAACTGGAGAAAAACCATATCACCGTTTTTAAAGAGCGTGGAGAAGATGGAAAAGCGGGCTTAACTAATGGGGGGCTATACCTGCTTAATAAAAAAATTATTGACCTTATTCCTATGGGAAATTGCTCCCTGGAATCAACAATATTCCCGCAGTTAGCCCGTGATGGAACCGCTTTTGGTCATGCTTATGAAGGCTACTTCATTGATATTGGGGTGCCTGAGGATTTAGAAAAAGCGCGGCAAGATTTAGGACGTGGGCGATGACTAAGAAAAAGATATTTGTTGCCGGTGCTACTGGGCTTGCAGGGTCTGGTATTGTTCGAGGTTTACTGCGCCACCTCCCAGAAGCCCATCTTATTGGGAGCTACCGCTCAGAGGCGGGGCTTTTTGTCGATGATCCACGTATTGAATACATTAAAGTAGAATTAACAAATGCTGACCAGTGCCAGGCAGCCGCTCAGGACTGTGAAATGGCTGTGTTGGCTGCTGCCGTAACTGGCGGTTCCCTTATGAATGCGGCAGACCCGTGGCTCCAGATGGTTGAGAATACGGTTATAGATGCCAGAGTTGTCGAGGGATTAAGCCGCACAAAAGTTGAGCGTGTCGTTTTTGTCAGTACTGTCTCAGTATATCAGCCTTTTACTGGTGCCCTCGACGAGGCCGGGCTGGACCTTAACCTTTCCCCCCACCCTTCGGTTCTTGGGGCGGGTTTAGCCAAACGGCACGGCGAACAGTTGTGTCGCTTTTGGCACGATAAAACGGGTCTTGAAGTCGCCATCGCGCGTCCAGTTAGTTTGTACGGTCCGGGTGATAAGTTTGACCCCTCTCGCTCAACTGTTGTCGCTGCTTTGGCTCGTAAAGCTGTCGAAAAGACTGATCCATTCGAAATTCTGGGTGATCCAGAAGTCCGACGAGACATCCTGCATACTGATGATCTTGGTGACGCTGTTGCCGCAATGCTGAAGATTGAAAACCTCTCTTTTGAAGCTTTTAACATTGGGGCGGGCCATAGCACGAGTGTGAATGAAATAGCTCGCTTTTCTTTGGCTGCAGCAAAGCATAATCCTAAAGAAATCGTATGTGGCTCTTCCGGGAGTACGGTGGTCCAAGACCGGATTGTTGACACTAACAAGGCTCAACGTATACTCAATTGGCAGTCACGTATTCCGCCGGAAGAAGGCATCAGGCAAACGGTTGAGTGGTTGAAAGGAAACATAAATTCATGGCACCGATAGAAGAAGCTAACAAGCACGATACCATTGTTCTTTCAAGTACAGATGAAAAATCAGCCCAATCTGAGTTGACCAACCTTTTGAAGGAAACACCCATACCTAATGATGAGCTTTTAGCTAATCTTGGCGTATTTCTGACGTCCAAAAATTTATCACGAACCCTCTTTTTCTACGAAATCTATCGGCAAATTGTAGAAACCCATGGCATTATTGCCGAGTTTGGAGTCCGATGGGGGCAAACCCTCTCGCTCTTGTCCGCTTTGCGTGGAATATTTGAACCCTTTAACCGCCATCGTAAAATAGTTGGTTTTGATACGTTCGAAGGTTTTAAAGGAGTGTCTGAGCAAGATGGTGACCTTTGTAAAATGTCAGAGGGGTCTTTTTCCGTAGCAGAAGGTTATGAAACTCAACTGAATCGTATCCTTGAGCTACAAGAAGCTATGAACCCTATTTCGCATCTTAAAAAGTTTGAATTGGTAAAGGGTGATGCCCGTGAAACGGTGCCAAAATATTTCAATGATCACCCCGAAAGTCTCGTTTCTCTTGCGATCATAGATTTTGATATCTACGAGCCAACCCGTGCTGCCTTAGAGGCGATAAAACCGTTTTTATTCAAGGGAAGTATTCTTGTCTTTGACGAACTTTGTGATGATATTTTTCCTGGCGAGACCTTGGCAGTTCGAGAGATATTAGGTGTGAATAATCTCCGTATTAAGCGTCTGCCTATGACTGCCAGAATTTCCTATGCGGTAATCGAATGATCTCTGAGTCTGGCGACACTCGTCGCGATATATCAAATGCAACATATCAATCTGGGCTTGGGCATGTGCCCTATTTGCTACATGCCGCTCAATTGCGCCATTCAGAGGCAAGGGAGGTGAATCCATGACGCCCTACGGCAAAATAACGGATGAACAGCTTGTCGTTCGCGTATATGAAAATTTGCAACAGGTCTTTGGGACCCAAGATAGCCCGGCTGAGGCTGTTGTGCTATGGCACCCAGAAAGTGCCCCCCCTTCATCAGGCGAAATCTCTAGACTAATCGAAAGGTTAGAAATGAAGCCCGCCGTTGATGCGGTTCTATTGGATGATCCTGAAGCCCCCATTAGCAATATTGTTAACTACCTCACTTTGCTTTGGTTGCCCGAACAATCTACTGGGCTTGCCCGCTTGGAAAGGGTGACACCCCTTATTGAAAAAAGGGTCCCTGAAGAGCCTATCGAAATGGCATTTTGGATTGATTTCCTTACCCATTTGGATGTTGGGCGGGTAAGTCGAGAAGGAGAAGAGCCTTCATTTAGTTCTACGCCCTTAGACATAGCAACCCTTGGGCCACGCATTAATTACCTATTGTCTTTATCCCGAGAGGGCCGAGTATTTAGTGAGGTACCCCAAAGCATTGTTGTCGATCTTACCCTTCATATTCTCTCGCATACTTGCCATCAGCTAGCTGCTGCTGGTGGTGAGGCTCTCAATTGGGAGATACTAAAAGCCCTAAAAGGGACGCTTATTGGGCTTTCGAAATCGATTGAAAGCGAAAGAGAGCTAAGTGTAGAACGCCCAGAGTATTTCTATGCTCTAAAACGAAAGTTTGGTGTATTATTTAAGAAGCCTGACTCATTATGGCAAGAAGTCCCATCCCCTCCTGCTCCTTACCTCTTTGAACGCTTTGGAAGCTTTTACGACCATAGGGGACAATCAGCAGAGGCTATCCGTCTCTATGAAATTTCAGCTAGAAGAGGCTGTATTTATAGCAGAACATGGCAATTACAGGCTGCTCTTAAAGATGAAGGCTCAACAAATGCATTGTTGAAGGAGAAGCAAGAGGCGTGGGTTAAACAAGCAATTGAGAACCCAAGTAAAGTCACGTTGCCCGAAAGAAGTTTTAAAGACCACCGCGAAGTCCGCATCGGTTATTTTGCGCACAATTGGTCTGTCGATTATACCAAATATCAGGTAGCTAGTTTTGTTGCTCAACACTCCCTTCACGTAAAATGCTATTGTTACAGCAATGAAACTATCCCAGGAGAAGTGGCCTGTTATTTCGATGAAATTCGCTCCCCTTTGAAAGATCTATCAGACGAAAGGTTCGCCGAAACCATTCGTCAGGATAAGATCGATATTTTAGTCGATATATGGGGATTTAGTTCGGGGAACAGGTTTGCTGCCTTTGCACGCCGTGGGGCACCAATACAGGTTTCATATGCCAATCACACAGGGACAACGGCTGTTCCAAATATTGATTACACCTTAAGTGATGAAATCTCCTCCCCGGTTGACGCTGATGCCCATTTCACCGAAACAATTCACCGTCTTCCTGGGAGTTTCTTCTGTTTTTCTTATAACCCGGATGACCTTCCTGAAATTGTTGACCCGCCAATTTTGAAACGGGGTTATCCAACATTTGGGTGTTTTGGTAGTGGCTCAAAATTTAGCCGAGGCATGCTTGAACTCTGGGGTTCATTGTTGAAGGCGATGCCAAATGCAAAATTGAACCTATGCAATATGCAACTGGCGCAGCCTCAAACACGGGATTTAGTTTTAGATAGATTGATTCACTATGGTGCTAAAGCACGCCAAATTATCATTTTTCAAGGGGCACCGCGGGAGCAAATCTTAAAGATGTACGGAAACACGGACATCTCTCTTGATACCTGGCCCTATTGTGGAGGGAATACTTTAGCCGAATCGTTTTGGCAGGGTGTGCCGGCTATATCCCTTAAAGGTGATCGGTTTTCGTCTGCCTATGGAGCCAGTATCTTAAAGGCATCTGGCCTGGAAGATTTAATAGCCCATTCTCCAGAAGAATTTATTACGAATTGCCAAGTGTTGGCTGATGACCCGGACCGATTACTAGAGCTTCGCTATAACTTGCGCGATATGGTTATGGAGCATGGCTTTAGTGATCCCCGTCGTTTTGCTAAGAAACTGGAGCAAGCTTATGATCAAATGCTTGAAGAAAAAGGCATTCCCAAACGTATTGATGGGGGGATAATTGTCGATGGTGTCTTCTAATTCACAGCCCTCTGAAAAAATGGAGGAAATGCTGCTTTCAATTGTTTTATTCGGGCGCAATGACTCCTACAGAGAGGATTATTTATACCGGGTAGAAACGACGATTAGTATGTTCTCTCAAGGATTGTCGGATTTAGGTCGAGTCGATAATTCAGAAATATTGTTTGTTGATTGGGGCAGCGAACAGCCTATGCGGGATGCGATTACCCTCGATGAAAATGGGGCAAAGCTTACTAGTTTTTTAGAGGTAACTCCTGAGCAGGCGATCGATTTGTCGTCTGACGGCGCAATCTATGTTTGTGCGGCAGTCAACGCGGGGGTTCGGCGATCATCCGGGCGTTTTATTATGCTGACAGATGTGGATTGTCTTTATACTTATGACACCCTGAGGCAAATGTTTGAAGTAATAGAAGGCCGTGCTGGTAGCTGGCTTGATGTTAAAGACAATATTTTCAATATTCGACGACATCAGGTCTCACGCCATATTGTGGAAAGACAACCTTCTATAGAATGGTGGAATGGCTACCTTCGCAGGTCTTATGCGGGCCAACGTTCGGAATATACCTCGGCTTCATCTCTCGGAGGTTTTGCCGCTGCGCATCTTATGCACCGTGATATTTGGCATGAGACAAGGGGCTACTGGGAAATCTTTGACTCAAATAAGTGGGGCTGGGGAGACAACGACTTATTCATGCGAGTGACCCAGGAACACGATTGGTTTGACCTTAGCTATCTAGGTATCCGTGCTTTCCACATGGAACACCCCTCCATACTGGGGCTTGATGTTCGAGGGTTGCCTCCTCGCGAGGTCAATCTTATGAGGATTGCTGGTCAAGTTGCAACTAATGATGCCAATTGGGGACTAAGAGATATGGAGATTGCTTGTCGGCAAGCTCCTCCAGCGGACAAAAAGAGGCTTGAAAGTAGCCGAACTCATTCTTCGCAGTATTTGAAAACTCCCGAAACTAGATTCTTTAGCTTAGAGGCGATCAAGAAGGTAATGCGGGAACCATCAATGTGCCAAAAGTATGATGATGCATTGGTCAACATGATTGATCATCATGTTTTGCCCTGCAAAATACAAGATGGAAAAATTCATCTAACGAATGTTGATGACATCGGTATTGCTGAAACAATTAAATTTTTGGTCGCAATCGCTGCTGTAGAAAAACCAGCAAGCATTTTGTTCTTTGGTGAGGTTGATTGGATGTCAACCGAGGTCATGCTTCCGATATGTTTTGGCAGTGATATAATTTTTGCTAATCCATTCCAAACGGGAGTTTCAGATTCTGTACCGTTAAATCCTATGATTTTGTCGGCTAGGATGGAGGAACATGCTTATCAGGGATACGCGCGAATTATAGGCGGAGGGACAGAGAATGCTCTCAATAAAACGGAAGTTATCGCTGAGGAGTTCGGTGGCTTTGATTTCGTCTACGTTAACTTACGCAATCGCCAATCAAACATTCGGGCCGCCCTTCCCCACATTTTTTCACTTTTGAAACCAAGTGGTTGTCTGTTTATTTTTGATCCTTTCCTTGATTTGAATGTCCCGGATAAAGATAAACCTGCTGAAGATATCCTGGCCCCATTTTATGAATTTGAAAATCAAAGCCAACATAAGCTACATTTTATTCCCCTTCCCTCATGGAAAGGTTGTCTTGTCCGATATGAGGAATAACAATCACAAACGTTGACGGGTATTTTATTTAGGGGGAAATTGGCCTCAGAGTTGTAAGGTCATTCGCAGTTCTTATTTTCTTAACTCTTTCCCCCTTAAAGTAAAATTTGGTATACTATAGGCTCGTTGACAGGCGATTTGCGTCGGGTGACGAGGAGAAAGTTAGAGAATGGAAGACGTAGAACATCCCGCTAATTCGCAGTTTGACCTGCAAAGTAATCCCGAATCCGTTTATGACGTGCCGGTTAAGGTTTCTACCGTTCTTGGTAAGTCTGCCATCAAGGTGAGCGAACTTCTTGACCTTAATGCCGGAGCTGTCGTTGAGCTTGACCGGAAAGTGGATGATTCTATCGAAATATATGTCAATGACCAGTTGATTGCTCGGGGGGAACTTGTTGTTTCCGAAGGGCGTCTGGGTGTAACAATGACTGAGATTATTAAGACCGATCTTCGTAAGGAGTAAGTCCAATGAAAACGGCCGAACCACACAACTATACGGCCCCGCAAGTTAATGACACGGAAAGCTACAGGGCCGCGAACCTGCTCATTAAACAATTCGGCAATTTAGCTCCGACCCATGCCCAGCAATGGATTACGGAGATGAAGCTGGATGGTGATGAAGAAGGGGCCTCTTTTTGGGTCCGGGTGCTTAAAGCCCTAGAACTTTTGCTCTCTGACACCACCCCAACAAATGTTGTGAAGCATTAAACTTATTGCTTTGTCATGGAACTAGCGTGCGAACAAGTCTAGCCCTTTTTGGGTAGCTCTTTTTTGTTATTGCTAAATCGCCCCACAATAAAGCTTGTTGCTGACCCGATTACTGTTGCTGTTAGAAAAAGAGCTGCCGCAATATTATTGCCATTTATAGCGAAAAAGGCCGCTATAATTATGCAAATTAGTAATGTAGTGAATCCATAAGCTTGTCCACGGAGAATTTCTTTGCTTGCGAGTTCTAAATCACCCTCTTCCCAAGTGTGACGGTGGCTTTGTTCTTTCTCAGCCATGCTGACCACCCGCTCGGCACACCCAGGTAATGCACTGTCATATTCAGCTAGCATCCCTGGTGGCGGTAATGGCCCTTGGTGAAAGGCTGCTTGTTGCTGGTGTTCAACTGCTACAAGTTTAATTTCAGCACCTTCAGATATATTCCCATCTTGAATGCCTAATTTTTCTAAAACTTTTTGAGCTTCTTCTTGAGTATACTCAGCTACTACTTTTTCATCGTCAAGAGCAGGAAGTAGATCTGCCTCTTCTTTCTTTGGATGTGGATTACGTTTGGTGTCCATTTCGAGCTACTTTCACCTGCTTAAAACGGCGTAAAGCCGAACGTGACCCCAGCGCCAATTGCCTTTGGTCTCTATTAAAACCATTAGTTCCATACCTACTTGGCACATGAGGTGGGCTTGCCAAA
Source organism: uncultured Thalassospiraceae bacterium (assembly GCA_965368165.1). Taxonomy (GTDB): domain Bacteria; phylum Pseudomonadota; class Alphaproteobacteria; order Rhodospirillales; family JAPHRK01; genus JAPHRK01. Next base: position 99,034 of record CBDULT010000017.1, read on the forward strand.
ATAGCTAATGCACCAATTCCTAAAGCAAAACCAGTCCAAAAATGATTTGCTGAAACTTTATAGCTTGAGCGATATGACATATAACTTTTATCCTTTTCGATAGTGTTCGTATCAGATAGGTATCAATACCGTCAACCACGGATTCATTAATATAGTACGCCAAAAAATTGTTGCAAAGTTGTAAAAACTTACTTTTTACCTATATTCTTTTGGGGGCACGCCAGCCCACCGGGTGAAGGCGCGTGAGAAGGCAGATACTTCTGAATAGCCAAGGCGGAAGGCTATTTCTGTCATGGGGAGTGAGGGGTCAGCCAAGAGGGTCCTTGCCAGATCAAAGCGAACCTCATCCATCAATTCCCGATATCCAATCCCGTGGGTTTTGAGAAACCTTTGTAAACTTCTTGGTTTCATGGAAAGCCGCTGAGCGACATAATCGATATCACTTACCCCTTGAGCGAGAGCCTGGGAAATTGCGGTCCTCACACTCCTGATCGGGTCTGTCGGGAGGCGCCGCCAGGCGAGTTCTTCTTCTGCTTCATGGAGAAGGAGATCAAGCAGGTGTTTATCAGCCCGGAGGTTGCGCTTGTTCAAGTCTTTGCGGTCTATAACCAATGCGTTGATCGGTTGAGCAAAAAGTACGGGCACTTCAAAGACCCGACGAAATTGACGTATGTCTCCGGGGGGAGGGTGGCTATAATGGACTTCCAGAGGAACCCAGCGTCGGCCCATAAAGCCGCGCAACATGCTTAGGAAAAAAGCATTTACGTATTCGCTAAATTGCCAGTGTGAGGAGTGGGTTTCTTCCGCTAAAGCCCATTGGTAGTAAGCCACATCTTCTTCCTCATGGAGAAAAATATCAATTCCCTCTGCGATCACGGGCAGCGTTTTAGAAAAATTTAAGAGGGCATCACGAAAGGTATCGGAGTTAACAACGGTATAGCCTGGAATGCCTGATCTATTCGGCCTGGTGACCGCGCCATAGTGGAGGCCAAATGCCGGGTCTCCGGTATGGCGCGCCGCGCAGTCAAAATAAGCAACATAGTTTTGAAAAAGAGTTTTACGGCCATATTGGCCGACAATTGAAGGGTCCACACCAATTTCGCGAAACACAGGCAGGTAGCCCCCCGGCGTGCGCCGAAGCCTTTGGTCTGTCCCGCCCCAGGCTATCCCGTCAATAATCGCCCTATGCTGTAGTCCCTCATGGGGTTTGGTCAAAATGCAATCTCCATTTTGACGTAATTTATCAATATAATTGTATATAATGTCAAGATTGGTAGGGGTGCGCTGCCTATTATCCGCTCAAGATTAACATGAGCGTCATGTCATTGACGCTGATATAGGGAGCAAAAAGCAACAATGGAAAAGATTTGGATTAAGAGTTACCCGGAAGGCGTTTCTGCCGACATTGGCACTGTTGAGCATGACACTGTGGTGAAGGTTCTAGAGAACTCTTTTACTAAGTATACAGACAAGCCAGCATTTAAATGCCTTGGCCGCCCCATGACCTTTGGGGAGTGGGACCAAAAATCCAAACAGTTTGCCGCTTATCTACAAAATATTGCAGGTCTTAAAAAGGGTGATCGCATCGCTTTGATGGCTCCGAACCTACTGCCTAACCCGGTTGCCAGCATTGGTGCTCTTCGTGCGGGCCTGACCGTGGTTAATGTAAACCCCCTTTACACCCCCAAAGAACTTGAGCACCAGCTTAATGATGCAGGTGCTGAGGCCCTGATTATTTTTGCTGGCGTTCTGCCAACTTTTACAGCGATTGCTGACAAGACGCCCGTTAAAGATGTTTTGGTTATTGGTCCGCAAGATTTGATGCTTGACGATGCCGCGAAACCAGACCTTCCTGAAGGTATGGGCTGGTTCCATGAGGCTGTGCGCCAAGGGGCTGATCTCGACTTTAAACCCGTTGATATCACCCGAGACGATATTTGCTTTTTACAATATACCGGCGGCACCACGGGCCTTTCAAAAGGCGCGACCCTGAGCCATTACAATGTGGCGGTTAACGTTGCTCAAAGTCGGGCATGGTTAGGACCTGTTCTTGAGGAAGGGAACGAAACCATTATTACCGCGCTTCCGCTTTATCATATCTTTGCGCTTGTGGTGAACATGATGATCTATGGAAGTATCGGTGGCTGTAATGTTTTAATCCCAAATCCCCGTGACATGGATGCTTTTGTCAAACAGCTTGAAGGGGAGAAAATAACGGCTTTCACAGCTGTAAACACTCTGTTCAATGGCTTGATGATGCACCCTGAGTACCGCAAGACGGATTTCTCGACTTATAAAATGTGCCTCGGTGGCGGAACGGCGGTTCAAAGAGCTGTCTCTGATCGCTGGAATGAACTGACGGGGCTTCGTATTATTGAAGGTTATGGCCTTTCAGAGACCTCTCCTGTTTTGACGATTAACCGAACGGATGGAACAGTGTTTGCCAACAGTATCGGCTTACCGGTTCCTTCGACGGAACTTTCGTTACGCGATGATGATGGTAATGAAGTTGCCATGGGGGAAGAAGGTGAAATTTGTGCCCGCGGCCCCCAAGTCATGGAAGGATACTGGAACCAACCTGAAGCAACAGCAGAAGTGATGACCCAGGATGGTTTCTTTAAGACGGGTGATGTGGCCATTGTTGATGAGCATGGTTACTTCCGTATTGTTGATCGTAAAAAAGATATGGTGCTGGTTTCTGGGTTCAACGTTTATCCCAACGAAATTGAAGCAATCCTTGCAGAGAGCGACGAAATTGTTGAAGGTGCCTGTATTGGGGTTCCTGATGAAAAAACGGGTGAAGCTGTCAAAGTTTTTGTCGTTCGTAAGCCAGGAAGTACGATTGATGAGGATGGCGTGCGGGAACATTGCCGTGGCGGTCTCACCAATTACAAAGTTCCGAAGCATGTTGTCTTCCTCGACGAGATTCCTAAGTCGGCGGTTGGTAAAATCTTGCGTCGCGAATTGCGTGATGTTTAATTAAAATAGATTGGAGTTGAGAATCTATGAAAGTCTTAGTGGCTGTTAAGCGGGTTGTTGATTATAACGTCA
>CBDULT010000018.1:0-101596 GCA_965368165.1 uncultured Thalassospiraceae bacterium
TATTGAACAAGGAAAAACATGAAACGGTCGCTTACACGGAAGATCGGATACTACCGAGGAGGCTTTTCTTTTGGCCGTTTTATTGGTTCCCCACTCATTGAGATAACCGTATCGACAAAAAAACCAGCATCACCAATGTAATCATTTTCTCGTTCTTTGATAAATTCCTCAAGGCATCCTTTTTCCAGTGCTTCTTTTAAATTCACTTTTGTTTCCCCTTTCTGTTCTTACGACCAAAAAAAGAATGATATGTTGAGGTAATGTATTTTCTGACTGTATCACTGCTTATTTGAAGTTGTAGATCGTTTTTGATAAGTTCAGCAATATTGGACATAGGTCTATTATCGATAATTATTTTTCTGTTTTCTATTAGCTTTTGGAAATAATTAATGCACAATTGTTTCGTATGCTTGTTTCTCCGAAACTTAAGGCCTTCTAGAGGTTTATTTTTATACTGAAATTCAGGACTGTACTGATCAGGTGAAGCTATTTCAGCATTTAAAAAGGTGTCTAAGTTATAAAGTTGTGTGTAAGCCGCGATAGAAACGTTAAAGCTTGATGCAAATCTTACGGCTACTCGATTTGTAATAATAAAACGTGAAATGAAATCCCTATAACTAAACGATCCTGATTGGTTGAGTTTATTATTCCTAATTAAAAATGCAGTTTTCCTGCATAGTCTATCAAACTCGGGCGTTTCTTTATCATCAACTTCATTGGAAGCAATTGATGAGTTTAGCCTTTCTCGCCATGCATTATAATCTGGGTAAAATTTAAAACTTACCATTCGATCTAAAGTGTAACGTCGACAAAGGCGATATGGGTGGGTCCATGTTTTGTTTTCATCATAGCTATCTATAAGATAATTTACATCCTTATGGATATAATCAATTTCAGATTCACCCACAGTTTTATTGTCTGGGTGATCAAAAACATTTAGATCCCCCTCGAGCCAGGCAATTAAAAAGGCATCTAAAATTTTATCTCTTTTTATTGTAGTATCTGTTTCAATGCGTTTGCTAAGCGAATCAAGCGTATATGACATTTTAGAACTCAATTTTTAGGGCATAATATTTCAATGTTGGCTGTAAATTAATTATGGCTCGAATATGATCTGCTGAATAGCTTTGTTTCCGGTTTGTCACTGCCGTGAGAGCTCTGTGTGGTGTGTTTAGTGTTCAATGTGAGGGGGGGGGCTTGAAGGGGGCATGATGGGCGCAGTTGAGCATCTGAGCGCGATTAAGGGTGTTGTGTTCTAGGTTGTTCAATTGTCTGGCCGAAGAGGTGAATAAAGCTTGATGAAATTATAAGTTATTGTTTCAAAGGGCTTTAAGGGTAATGCCCTGTAGTATTATTTTCATGTTGGCTTGTTTTTAAGTCTAGTGTTTTATAAGTGTTTAGGTGATTTGGATTAATAATTCGGTTAAAAGTTCAGCTACATCTAAACTTCTGTAATAATGAAAAAGCATTTATCGATAAATTTACGTGGTAACCACAGATAAGAATATTAGTGTGTCTATTTTTGTCTGCGGGAGTATATCGAAATCTATATCAACTGCCCTAGCTATATTCGGTAAAAGTTAGGCAATTTTACTTTTTGGAGATTTTGAAAATAATAATATTTTCAATTTTATCAAACTTTATCAAGATATTAGACTTGATAAAGTGATGGCGACCCCTACGGGATTCGAACCCGTGTTGCCGCCGTGAAAGGGCGGTGTCCTAGGCCTCTAGACGAAGGGGTCACTGGAGGCGTGGGCGAGTATCTATACGCCTTCGCCAACTAAATCAAGCCCTGTAAGTGGAAGTTTTTAAAAAGATTTTGTGTGGGGTCATTTTTCGGCTGTTTTCGTGGATTTTCCAGTTGGTTGAAGTGCTTGCCACCCCAGCTGATTTGCAAGCTTTGAAGCTTGTGTTCGGTTTTCCACTTTAAGCTTTTTAAAGATTCGCCCCATATACATTTTTACAGTAATTTCTGTGATACCTAATTGTTTAGCTATATCGTTGTTTTTTAAGCCTTGCGCGAGAAGTTTTACGATTGATGACTCTCTGTTTGTAAAATTTGGGAAAAATTGATCCTCGTCACCAAGTTTCGTTTTCGGGCAATAGATTTTCCCCTCGGCAGTTTCCTTAATAGCTAAAAGCAGTTCTTCGCCTTTTAAGCTTTTAGGGATATAGCCAACACCTTTCGAATAAAGACTTTCTTTCATTTCTTCTTCAATGGGGGTACCAGTCAGGAGCGCAAGCGGGATACGTGGAAAGCTTTTGAGCATGCGATCAATGCCCTCTGAACCATTCATCCCTGGCATGACCAAATCCAGTAAAACTAAGTCTAAATTTTTGATTTCATGGATAATTTTTAAAGCTGAATCAAAATCTTCTGCTTCAAAAAAAATAGTGTCAGGAGAGAGCTTCTCTACATAGAACCTCAAACTTTCTCTTACGAGGTGGTGGTCGTCAGCGATTAAAATACGCAAATTTTACACCTTTATGAGTTAGTGTGGTCCTGAAGTTTCTATTTTGACGAGAAAAAATCAGAGGTCAAGAGCAGAATCGTTACTATAATTTTAATTCTCCAAGGTTTGTAAAGACAATCGTTGCTCGAATGACATCATTCTGTTTAATGTCATTGTTTTGATAATAGCTTCTTTTAAAATCTAAATTAAAATCAAAACATTCATCTTTATAAGTAAATGATGATCCTGCAACCATCATTCCATTTGGTTCACTGAACCTATGGCTCGCATAAACCTTTGAAGCCCAATAGCGTGAAAGTTTAGAGCTAATCGAACCGCTTATTTGTTCGCGGTCACCAAAATCACCCGTATCAGCTTCCCTTCCGATAAAGTTATAGTTAAGATTTAAGCGAAGTGACTTAGGGCCTATTGATAAATCAAAATCACTTAGTTTTGTTGCAAAGTCATCTTTATCTAACCTAAATCTATAGAGGAGGTCTATAAAGCTGTTTGGTGATACTCTGGCGCGCCCAACGTAATCTGAAAAATGATCTTCTAAACCAGATTTTTCAGGCATAGAGCTATCTTTTCTTAGGCGATAGCTTTGCCCCATAAAGAAGTGGCTGCTGCCACCAGACGCCCCTTGAACACTCCATTTTACACCATAATCAACATGGTGGCCGCCGGTATATCGGTCGACGCCATCATAGCGATTTTCTGAGAAGAGACTTGAATCAGAAAATTGGAAATCCGTGCTGTCTTCATTCGGTATTTTTGATCTGTCACCAACGTTAGGTGCCACATAAAAGGCGGCAATCGGCTCGATCACCTCAGTCGTAGTACCATGTGTTTGGGCTAATGGATATTGCCATTTTAGAGACGCTTGAGGAAAGTATTGGCCTTTAAACCCGCTAGAACTTGAATTTGTCGCATAATAGAGGTTGCTTTGCAGGGATGTCGAGAGGGTATAAATTTCGCCTGTTGGCATGGTTGCCGGAAGATTCCAGCTCGTTTTTCCATAGAGCCTTTGTGTGTCATTGCTGCTCTTGCGTGTTAACGACAAAGCTGATCCATCAAGAGTCCAGAAAGCGCCATGTTTGGATGGAGTGCCCACATAACTATATTCTCCCGTTGCGACAAAATCAGGAACTTCTTCGCTATCACGTGAGCTTCGCATGCTTTGGAAAGCATAGGCATTCGCTGCCATATAGTTTTTATGACGAAAGCCTTCTGTATAAAGATTGCTTTCTAAAGTTGTGTTATCACCGTCAAAGTTATAGCGGTTAATATAGGTTTCGTCGCTTGCTCTGGCAGCATCAAAGCCCCAGCGCCAGGTGTTGTTGATATCAAATTGACCGACTGCGGTAATATGTCCCCTGAGTTCTTCTTCGGTTGGGTCCTGTGAGCCTACACCATCGGCATGTGTGCCGCTGGCAATGACTTCGAATTCACCTTTTTGAGTTTTTTGTCTATATTGACCTGAGAGGACAAGTTGGCTTTCGCCTACGTACCAAGCTGGGTTTACTAATAGGTCCGATGAGGGAGATATATCAAAATAATATGGGGTTTCAATGAAGGTGCCTAAAGTACCGTTTGCTCCATAGCTTGGGGCTAAAAATCCTGTTGCTTTTTCTTTGGTATGATCTGGGTGGGACAGGTAAGGAGTATAGGCGACTGGAATACCGAAAAGCTCAATATAAGCGTCTTTATATTCAACTCGCTGTTGCTTTTCATCGTGAAGAATTTCGTGGGCCTTTAGTTGCCAAACTAAAGGTCTGCTTGGGTCTTCTTCGCAGGTTTTACACGGCGAATAGACACCTTTTTCAAGGATGGTAAAACGTCCTTTTGAACGGTTCATTTTTGCTGCTGCAACACGGGATTCATCTGCCATTAATATGCGAATGTTTTCTGCTGCACCCGACATAAAATCGGTGGTTAGGGTAAGGCTGTCAGAAAAAATAACATCGCCATTTAGCTGTAAAAAGCTAATGTTTCCTTTGGCAAAAATTTGTTCGGTCTTTCGGTTAAAGGTTATTTCTTCAGCGAGCAGAACTTCGCCTTTATAGGAAATTTCCACATTCCCTTTGGCAATGGTCAGGTTGTTGCCTTTGTCTTGGGTGAGACTATCAGCCGTAAAAAGAATGTTTTTTTCTTCAGTGCTTACTTGCCCAGAGCTTGAAAGAGGTTGCGTGGTTGTGTTCGCCATAGCCTGATAGCTCGGCGTTAAGCTAAGGATAGATGTTAACCCACCTACCGCAAAGCTATAGATTATTGATCTAATCGTCACAGCCCCCAAAAGGCTATCCCCCAAACAAAAATAACGTTAGTGAATTACCACTAAAAGCGCGGGATATTAGGCCATTGAACAGCAAGCTTCAAGCACCCAAATTCCCACGTGAATCATAAAGAAAAGCCTAGTCCTGTTAAAATATCGTTAGGAACCTTCATTTTGGAGTCTTTGCCATTGGCACGTTAGGCCTAATTCTCCCGCAGTATTCGTAACGGTCGCTAAGCATGAGTTTTCAGCTTCGTGAGGAACTGAAACGCTAAAAAGGATTTCATATTGAGGAATTTTGCTTCCAGGTGTTTTTCGTGAATTCATCCGAACAACATTAGCTTTAAACTGGACAAAAACTTCACAAAGCCGCGCAATGAGGCCAGGGCGGTCTCCCCCTTTAACCGAAATGAGGTGCGTAATATCCCCTTCGGGTCCGGCAGTTGTGCTTAAATCAAAAGGAGTAACTGAAATGTCAGCCTCAGCCATCTGCTCAAGAGACCTGACTTTTTCTTCAACCTCGTCTGCGGTAATGTCATTCGGCAGATCGCACAGAGATGTTAATTCAGCTCCGGTGCCAAGCACAGAAAATGACGTATCTCCTAAATTTGCGCCTAAGTTGAATAATTCGCCTGCAACATCAGCTACAAGGCCAGTTCTATCAGCGCAGTGAACGGAAAGCAGTACCGTATGAGCCATCTATTCGCCTTTTCATATTGTGTAATAGTGTGAATAAAGCGCATCATGGGTTAAAATAGCCTAAATGAAAAGTTTTCATGTGTTTCAGGTGTCGATGAAAAGTGTTGTTAAGCAGTAAAACAAAAGTTTGGAATAAATTATTTCTGCATCTCATGGCTAGCGTTCTTTTAGGCAGCCTTTTAGGAGGGTGTGAGAGCACGCAGGTCACAGGACTGTCGACCCAAAAAAAAGAGCAACTTGATAAACCAGTAAAACCTGTAATTGCAGATGACCAAAGCTACAAGGCAGGAGATATCACTTTTCGAATTCCCCGGAACAGCCAAATTATTAAAACAGAAGGCGAGGGGATTGATTTTATTATTCAATCTCCCAAAGGGTATCTTATTACCCTTGGTTATCAATCTGTACCAATAGGGCGCAGTCTAAAAGAAATGGAGCGAGACCTTGATAACCGCCATTTAGGTACAGGAAAAAGATGGGAGAGAAAGCTGGCTTATAGGACTTTTCCTATTCAAACTATTTCAGCTTTTGATCTGCTTTACAAAGGGCCCCATACCACGGACCGGGTATTGCTTTGGCTCGTTGCGGGACAGGCTTATACGGCGACATTTTTAGCCCCCCATGCTTCATTTGATCGGTTAACGGCTGAGTTTGACTATTTTATTGATAGTTTTGAGCTTGCGGATGTCATGGGAGCTAAAAAAGAGCCTCCCATAGAAAAAGTAAGTAAAAAAACAGGCCTAATTAAAACCGTTTCTCTTCAATCAACCTATCATGGGCAAGAGCTTGGGTTTTCTTTGAGCTATCCAAAAAATTGGCAGGTGGAGAAAATCAAACCCACATCAGTAGAGATTGGAGGCAAGTTAGGGAGCCCAGAATATCTTGCTTTCGTTGAGGTGCAAAATGTGTTACCCCCCCAAACAACGGGGCAGATGACCCCGATCCAAGTGATGTTAGATGATCTAAAAGGACAGGTAATATCCCAAGGAAAAGATGTTCAATTTGTTGATATTAAAGAAAACAATCAAATAAGAGTTGAGTATTCATATCGGGGGAACCGCCATAAGCAGTGGGTCGCAGTTATCCCGCAGCGAAACGGTAATATATACCATGTATGGACTTTCACAGCTCCGAAACCGCTTTTTGAAGAATTGGTTGGTAAAGCTGAAGCCATGTATAAGAGCATGAATTAGTTGTGACATGGGTGAGACAAAAACATTAAAATACGTTGTAGAGTCATGGTCCTAACTCAATTTTAATGTTTATTTGTTCATCTATCCTGACCTATGAGTTTGTGGAGCAGAGTAATCTGCATAAAAAGAAAATAATTATGGCTGAAGAAAAACCTAAGAAGGCAGTTGACTGGGTGGGGCGGTTAGGCATGGCAGCACGGCTGCCATGGAACATGTCCGACATGGTCATTGCGTCTTTTTTTATTAATATATTATCCCTCGCATTACCGATAACTTTGCTGCAGGTATATGACCGAATTTTACCTAATTCAGGTCGGAGTACATTGTTCTTATTGATGAGCGGTGTGGTTATTGCTCTGTTGCTTGAAATGGTTCTTCGCATTGTCCGCTCTTATACTAGTGGCTGGATTAGTGCTCGGTTTGAACATATTGCAGGGTGTTTTTCTTTTGAGAGGCTTCTCGGAACTAATTTACCAGATTTTGAAAAAGATGGGGCGGGTGTTCATATGGAACGCCTTTCAGCTCTGAGTACTTTGAAAGATTTTTATGCCGGGCAAGCTGTCCTTACTTTCTTTGACCTACCTTTTGCGATTCTCTTCTTAACCGTCATTGCTTATTTGGCGGGTTTTCTTGTTCTTGTTCCCCTTACTCTGATTACTTTGTTTGCTTTGTCAGCTTATATCGTTGGCCGTTATCTAAAAACTGCTCTCGAGACGCGGATGCAAGCTGATGATCGGCGGTTCAATTTCATTATCGAAGTCTTAGGGAGTATCCATACGGTCAAGGCATTGGCTATGGAAACTCAAATGATGCGGCGTTATGAAAAATTACAAGAAGGGTGTGCAGATGCTGAATATGACGTGGCTCAGCACAGCTCTTCCGCGATGAGTGTAGGTGCCTTGTTCTCTCAGCTAAGTCTTTTTTGCGTTGTTGGTTTTGGTAGTTTGTTTGTGATTAATGGAGAGCTTACTGTTGGTGGCTTGGCGGCAAGTACTTTGCTGGCTGGCCGTGCGATGCAACCCCTGCAACGTGCTGTTTCTATTTGGGCGCGTTTCCAATCCATCGTCTTGGCCCGTGAACGTGTTCAATCAATTTTTGATGTTGAAGAAGAGGCCAACCAAGAGCTTGCTGATATTGAGAAATTCAATGGGAATATTGAATTGAAAAATGTTCATTTTGCATATGACCATACGCCGGCTGGTGAAATTCTTAAAGGGATTAATCTTGAAGTTGGGCAAGGTGATGCTGTTGGTATCACGGGCGGTAATGCGAGTGGAAAATCGACCCTTCTTTATACGATCATGGGTATCCTCAAGCCAGATGATGGGAAAGTTCTGTTAGATGGGGTCTCGACCAAAGAATTGAATATGCGGCATTTAGAGGGGCAGATCGCCTATTTGCCGCAGCATGGCGTTCTCTTTAACGGGACGATTATGGAAAATATTACCATGTTCCGTGACGAGATGGTTGATGAAGCCAAAGAAACGGCGACCTTACTTGGATTAGATACTGTTATTGCCCATATGCCTCTTGGCTACGATACCCCTGTTGGTGATGGGGCTACGGACTCCCTTCCACGGGGTATTAAACAACGTATTGCTATTGCCAGAGCCTTGATTTCACGCCCGCAAGTGGTGCTGATGGATGAGGCTAATTCGTCAATGGATAGCGCAGGCGATTCAATTCTTCGGGATGTGCTGGTTAGGCTTAAAGGGCATCGTACTCTGATTATGGTTACCCCAAGGCCATCTATGCTTAGTTTATGTGATCGCGTCTTCAATTTGGAAGAGGGTGTTTTAGCACCTCGTGAACCGAAGAAGGTGCCTCCTAAAAAAAACCAGCGGAAAGTGCAATCAGCATGAGTGAAGCAGTTGTAAAAAAAGATGGGGCCGTTCCAGCAGGAACCGAGAAAGCTTCAATTCAGCCTGTTCCCTCATCCTCGATGGAAATGCCTTCCCTTGGTGGCTTTAACGCTGTCACTGATTTTGCCGCTTGTGTGATGCCTTTATTAAGGGCGTTAAATTGGCGTGGGGACCCACGCCATGTGGCTGAGGCTTTGCCTCACTTTGCCGAAACACTTGATTTGTCTGGTCTTCGTGATGTCATGGCAAATCTGCGTTACACCAGCAAACCCCTGCGCTGTCGACTTGATAAGATCGACCCGCGCCTTATGCCTTGTCTTTTTGTCCCAGACGATAAGCCTGCGGTAATTGCGATTGGGACCGAAAACGGAATTATCTCTATATTTAATGGGGAAACGGGGAGTTATGAAGCGTTAACAGGCGATGCCAGTTGGGAAGGTATTGCTTTCTTCTTCAGTAAAGTTGATCCCGACCTGATGCAAATGCAGCAGCAGAAAAAAGGGTGGTTTCGTACGATTGCAGACCGTTTCCGGCCTCTTGTTTACCAAATCCTCGGCATTACTTTCTTGTTGAACGTATTGGCTCTGGCAACGCCGCTCTTTATTATGGCTGTTTATGATAAGGTGGTGGCGACGGGGTCGCTGACAACCTTAGCTTATTTTGGCGTTGGTGTTGGCATTGCCTTGGTGTGCGATTTGGTTCTGCGAACAATTCGAACGAAAATTATGGCCTATGTTGGGGCCAGGATGGATAACCTGATTGGCAATGCTGTTTTCGAACGCATCTTGTTCCTGCCTCCGGCCTTAACGGAGCGGGCAACCATTGGGGCTCAGGTATCTCGCATTAAAGATTTTGAATCTGTACGGGATTTCTTTACCGGCCCCATGGCGTTGGTTCTGTTTGAGCTCCCCTTTGTCGTTATTTTTATTACTGTCATTGCTATTCTTGGCGGCCCGGTTGCCTTTGTGCCGATTATAATGCTGGTGTTTTTTGTTCTCTTGGGGGCTGTTGTTACCCCCCTCATCAAAGGAAGTGTTGCTAAGGCTGCTAAAGCAACATCAAAACGCCAGGAATTCCTGGTTGAAGCTCTCTCTCACATGAGAGCCGTTCGCTATACTGGCTCAGAACAACGTTGGTATGAACGCTATCGCGAAATGTCAGCAGATGCCTCTTACAACAACTTCATTACCTCTCAATACAGTGCTTTGGTGATGACCATATCGCATGTATTGATGGTTGGAGCCGGCCTCTCGACCATTGCTTTTGGTGTTTTTCGGGTTTTGGACGGGGAGATGACCACGGGTGGTTTGGTGGCCTCAATGATTTTGGTTTGGCGGGTCCTATCACCCTTGCAAACAGGATTTATGACATTATCTCGTATTGAACAGGTTCGTGCGTCGATTAGCCAGCTTGATAATCTGATGAATATTAAAGCTGAGCGAGATTTCTATTCTAAAGTCACCCCGTTGCGTAATATTCGTGGTCGGGTCACCTTCTCACGGGTATCCCTGCGTTATCGGACCGATGCTGACCCCGCCCTTATTGGTGTTGGCTTTGAAGCGAACCCTGGCGAAGTGGTCATTGTGCTTGGTGGTAACGGCGCGGGCAAATCGACAATCCTGAAGTTGGTTAACGGCATGTATCATCCTCAGGGCGGTAATGTGCGGATTGATAATATGGATATTCGCCAAATGGACCCGGTTGAGTTACGCCATACGGTCGCATATGTGCCGCAACAAGCTGAATTTTTCTATGGCACCGTCGCTCAAAACCTGCGTCTTGCCAAGCCAACAGCTACCGATGAAGACTTGGTATGGGCAGCTACTCAAGCAGGGTGCCTTGAAGAAATTGAAAATATGAAATCTGGCGACGGCAATTGGGCTCGGTATGGTTTTGAAGCGCGTTTGAGCGATTCAAACATCGAGCAACTTCCGACCAGTTTTGTCCAACGACTTAATCTCGCTCGTGCCTATTTAAAACGGGCGCCCATTTATCTGTTTGATGAACCGGGCAATGGATTAGATTTTGAAGGCGATAAAGCCTTTATGGAAACAGTTATGAAAATGCGTGGTAAAACAACGGTTCTTATTGTAACCCACAGGCCAAGCCATATTAAACTGGCTGATAAAATTGTTTGGCTTGAAAACGGACATCTTCGGATGTCAGGGCCTGCAGAAGAAGTAAAAAAACATCTTCCGAGGAATTTCTTATGAGTAGTGGTGATTTAGTTCCCGCCAGCGGCGCAGCAAAAGCTTTGGTCAATGAGGGATCAGCCCAAACAAAAATTAAAGCGGGCGGGCGTCAAACGAAGTTCCTTTCTCAGTCGGTTATTCTTGAGGAAGGCGGAAATAAGGGCCTTGTACGTTCAGCTCTTTACTTTGTTACTGGCGTCATCGTTGCCTTTATCATCTGGGCTATTGTGGTTGAGGTTGAAGAGGTTTCCACTGGCTTTGGTCAAGTTATTCCCGCTGGGCAAGTGCAAACTATTCAGCACCTTGAAGGGGGGATTGTTAAGGCAATTAGAATTCAAGAAGGGATGATTGTTAAAAAAGGACAACCCCTGATAACCTTAGATGGTGCATCAACTTCTTCTGAATTAGAACAGATGAAAGCGCGAAAAGCTTCCCTTGAACTTCAAGCCGAACGTTATCGTGCTTTTGGCATGGGGCGGGAACCTGACTTTTCGTTTGTTGGGGAGCAATATAAAAGCCTCGTTGCAGATCAAATCACAATCCATGAAATCCAAAAGGAAGCTCGTATAAGCCAAAACACGGTTTTGTTCGATCAAATTGAACAACGTAAAGCAGAGCTAACCCAATTAGATGATCAGAAAAAGACTTTAAATGAACAGCTTTCTATTCTCGAAGAAGAACGGGATATGCGTGAAAAACTGTTTAAACAAGGATTGAGTTCTAAAATCCTTTATTTCAACGTTCAGCGCGATGTGAACCAGGTTAAAGGTGACTTAGCTAAGCTGATTGGTGAAAAACGCCGTTTAAGCAACTCTCTCTCTGAAATCAGAAGTCGTCTGATTGAAGCCGACGCGCGGGCGAGAGAAGATGCATTGTCCGCTATGGGCGGAATTGTTGGTGAATTAGCACAAGTACGGGAAGCCATCTCTAAACTGGCAGATCGTTCTAAGCGTTTGGATATCCTCTCCCCCGTTGATGGCATTATCAAAGGGCTCAAGGTGCACACGGTTGGGGGGGTTATTGCCCCTGGAGCAATTTTGCTTGAAGTGGTACCGATGAAAGAAGAATTGGTCGTTGAAAGCCGGATTAACCCCCGTGATGTTGGCCATGTTCATGTGGGACAACAGGTTCAGGTTAAAGTGACCACCTTTGATTTTGCTCGGTATGGCGGCATCACAGGTGAGCTTAAATCAATTTCAGCAACAACATTCTCTGATGAATCAGGAAACCCATATTACAAAGGCCTCGTTGAATTAGACCGCAACTATGTTGGCTTCGACCCTGAGAAAAATAAAGTCCTTCCTGGCATGACGGTGCAAGCAGATGTCAATACGGGTAAGAAGACCCTTATTCAATACTTGCTGAAACCAATCTATACATCCCTCACAGGTTCTTTCCACGAGCGGTAATAACCCTATCCTTCCCCCTGCGAGGGGGAAGGAGTTGCTTGAGTGTCTTAAGCTGAAATCAGGCTATGGGTTAGGGAGACAATCTTTACCCGGTCTCCTGCTTTTGCCGGTTCTGCATTCGGGTCGCGTATCACCAAGCAATCAGCGGAGGCTAATCGGGCGAGGAGGGAACTGTCTTGTTGGTCGAAGGGATCGACAATGAGTTCACCGTCATCCCGCTTGGACGACGTCGCCCGCATAAATTCTTTGCGGGGTCCATTCTTAGGCACATCAACTCCCAGCACAGCCGTTCCTGTAACAAGGTCGTGGGCGGGGAGACCAAGCATGGTTTCCATGGCAGCTCGCAAGAAAATCAACGCAGTAACATTGGCGGAAACCGGGTTGCCCGGAAGCCCTAAGACAGGGGTTCCTTTAACATTACCAAAAATCAACGGTTTACCGGGTTTCATAGCGACTTTGTAGAAGCCTAAATCTAATCCTTCTTTGCCCAACACCTGTTGAACCAAATCATAGTCACCCACAGAAGCACCGCCAATGGTGACCAGTAGATCGGCACCTTTGGCTCCCTCAACCATCATAAGAAGGGAGTTTTCATCATCCTGGGCGATTCCAACGTTGATAACGTCACCCCCGAATGCTTTGACCATAGCGGAAAGGGAAAGGCTATTGGAGCTTAAGATTTGTGCGGTTCCTACCGGGTCTCCTGGCATGACGACTTCATTGCCGGTTGCTAAAATAGCAATGCGGGGGCGGCGGGTGACCTTTAGCCATGGAACATTCATCGCCGCAGCAAGGCCGATATCTCGTGCCGTCATTACCCGGCCTTTAGGCAGGAGGGCATCGCCATGTTTAAAATCCATACCAGCGGGACGGATGAAATTGCCAACCTCGACACCTTCCAGGATTTTAACGTTACCATCTCCTTTTTCGGTGTTTTCTTGCATGATCACCGCGTCGGCTCCGGCAGGAACTGGAGCTCCGGTGAAGATGCGAACGGCTTCCCCTTGATTTAAAGTCCCGTCATAGCCCCCTCCCGCAGCTGATTCACCCGCGAGCTTCAGGGTAATAGGGCACTGGCTGACATCAGCAGCTTTAACCGCATAGCCATCCATAGAGGAAACGGCTGAGGGGGGCTGGGTAACCCGCGAGGCGACATCTTCCGCTAACACACGGCCTAAGGCATCGGAAAGGGAAATCAACTCGGCAGGGAGTGCGTTAACGCCTCCGGTTACCCGGTCCAGAGCTTCTTCTAAAGAAATCATTATTCAGCCTCAAATGTACCGGATTTTCCCCCGGCCTTATGTTTTAGTCGAATGTCGGTGATCTGCATGCCTTTGTCGACGGCTTTGCACATGTCATAAACGGTCAGCCCGGCAATAGAGACCGCTGTCAGGGCTTCCATTTCAACCCCGGTCATGCCTTTAAGCTTGCAGGTGGCGGTGATATCGACGGCATTGCGTTCAGGATCACAGGCCAAATCCACCTTAACGGAAGTAAGGGCCAATGGATGGCACAAGGGGATCAAGTCAGGGGTCTTCTTGGCGCCCATAATCCCTGCCAACTGGGCCACTGTCAGCACGTCACCTTTCTTTACGCCGCCCTCCATGATCAGCTTCATGGTTTCAGGCTGCATATAAATGCTTCCGGCTGCCGTTGCGGTGCGCTCAGTGGTGTCTTTATCTGAAACATCGACCATAACCGCGTTACCATCTTGGTCGAAATGCGTAAATCCGCTCATGGCTGCCTTATCCTTTGGCTATTAAATTACGTGTGGCCTGTTCGACATCATTTTGACGCATAAGAGACTCTCCAACAAGGAAACGTTCCGCGCCGACTTTAGACATGCGGGCGAGATCCTCAGGCGTGTTAAGGCCGCTTTCACAAACAATATGGCGATCTTTGGCAACCAGGGGGGCTAAATTTTCTGTTGCCGTCAGGTTGACGTCAAGAGTTTTGAGGTTGCGATTGTTTACCCCTAGCAAAGGAGATTTAAGTCTGTGTGCCCGTTCGAGTTCCTCTGCGTCATGGACTTCAATCAAGACATCCATGCCATAGTCCAGGGCGGTATCTTCTAGCTCCTGGGCAAGGGTGTCGTCGAGAGCTGCCATGATTAACAAAATACAATCTGCTCCTAAAGTGCGGGCTTCAACAACCTGGTAAGGGTCAACCATGAAGTCTTTGCGCAACACAGGAAGGGTTACAGCCGCACGGGCTTCGACCAAATAGCTGTCAGCCCCTTGGAAGTAAGGAACATCTGTCAAAACAGAAATACAACTTGCACCGCCACGTTCATAAGCTTGGGCCAACGCCGTTGGATTAAAGTCTGCTCGAATAAGACCTTTGGACGGAGAGGCTTTTTTGACTTCGGCGATCAAGCCGTAGCGTCCTTCAGAAACAGATTTCTCAAGTGAAGCCCCAAAACCCCGTGGCCTTGTCGATTTCTTTGCTAAGGTTTCAATCTCAGGTAAAGAAGCCACCTTTTTGCATTCAGCTACATGGAGACGTTTTTCGTCGCAAATTTTGGTTAGGACATTACTCACAGGGAGCTTCCTTCATCGGCAGCAGTGATGGCAATCATCTTATCGAGGGTTGCCTTACCGGCGCCTGAATCGATGGCATTGGCTGCGATTTCAACGCCTTGCTTAAGGTCTGCTGCTTTGTCGGCAACGATCAAAGCCCCGGCAGCGTTCATCAAAACGATATCGCGGTAGGCATTTTTGGTGCCCGCTAACATATCCTCAATGGCTTTGGCATTGGTTGGTCCGTCGCCGCCTTTAAGCTCTTCAGCCTTGGCAAACGGTAGTCCGGCATCTTCTGGGGTGACTTCAAATGTAGTGACTTTACCGTCTTTAAGTTCGGCAATGAAGGTGGAACCCGTGGTGGTCATTTCATCTAGGCCATCGGAGCCGTGCATAATCCATACTTTTTCACTACCAAGTTTCCCCAGCACCTGAGCCATGGGCTCAACCCATTCCTTGGCAAAAACCCCAGTTAGCTGACGCTTCGCGCCTGCAGGATTGGAAAGAGGACCAAGTAAGTTAAAAATTGTGCGGGTTGCAAGCTCAACCCGAGGTCCGGCAACATGTCGCATGGCACTATGGTGACGCGGGGCCATCATAAAACCAATGTTGGCTTCTTTAATGGCTCTTTCGACATTTTCCATGGGGGTGTCGATATTTACACCAAGGGAAGTCAGCACATCAGCAGCCCCAGATTTTGAAGAAAGGGCTTTGTTTCCGTGTTTGGCAACAGGGACACCACAAGCAGCAACGACGATGGCGGCTCCGGTTGAGATATTAAAGGTCCCCGAGGCATCGCCACCTGTGCCAACAACGTCGATTGCATCTGATGGCGCGGCAACATTTAAGGCTTTGCCCCGCATGGCTCTAGCTGCGCCTGTAATCTCTTCAACCGTTTCGCCTCGAACCCTGAGGGCCATCAGGAACCCGCCAATTTGAGCCGGGGTGGCGTTGCCAGACATAATGATATCAAAGGCACTTTCCGCAGAGGTTTCATCCAGGCGTTCACCACTGGCGACGCGACCGATAAGCGCTTTCATGTCTTGGAGCGTGTCGTTCATGATTTGGCTACCCTATTTTGCTGCAAGTTCGAGGAAGTTTTTAAGAAGGTCATGGCCTGATTCAGAGGCAATGCTTTCGGGATGGAATTGAACACCGTGAATGAGGTGCTCTTTATGTTGAACCCCCATGATCAATCCATCATCCGTTTCGGCGGTTACTTCAAGGCAATCTGGTAAGGTCTTGCGATCAATGACCAGTGAATGATAGCGGGTGGCCTTGAGGGGGGCAGGGAGGTTGGCAAAAACCCCTTTGTTAGTGTGGTTAATTGAGGCAACTTTTCCATGGACGGGCTCAGGCGCGCGGATAATATCCCCGCCAAAGGCTTGCCCAATGGTTTGGTGACCGAGACAAACCCCAAAGAGCGGTAGCTTTCCACTGACCTCTTTCACCAAATCCAGACAAATTCCAGCTTGGTCGGGGTCACAGGGGCCTGGGGATAAAATAATCCCTTCAGGTTGCAATTCCATAACCTGTTCAACACGAAGGGCATCGTTGCGATGCACTTGCACCTCAGCCCCCAATTCACCCAAATAGTGCCATAGGTTATATGTAAAGCTGTCGTAGTTGTCGATTAGTATAAACATTTCAACTGCTTAAGAAGGTTATTCACATCGAATAATCCGTCGTTTCCACCCCGAAAAAAAGAAGGCGGAAGAATGCCGTTCCCGTCCCAAAAGGTCAAGCCTACCAAAGGGTAATAAAGGAATTTTTCTAAGCAACTCAAATTATTAATTACAGGTTTCCTGTAACTCAAAATAAGAAATTTTCCTGGTTTTTTGCGGCAGCTTCCCCACATGCTGCAAAGTAAAATAATGGATCACCTTCAGGAGGTAATAAGAATGAGCGATAAGGTAACTGGCGGATGTCATTGTGGGGCTGTGCGTTATGAATGTAGTGCTGCTCCTTTGAAAGCGGGGCATTGCCAATGTTCCAATTGCCAAAAATTTTCTGGGACAGGACATGCCTCAAATGTAATGCTGCTTAAGGAAGCTTTTTCGTCGACAGGTGATGTCTCCCTATATGAGTATCAAGCCGAAAGTGGCAATACCATGACCAGGGCGTTTTGCAAGAAATGCGGCACCCCTGTCTACGGGACCAGCAGTGGTAATGAAAAAGTTGTTATGATTCGTGCCGGTGGCCTGGATGACCCGACCCTGTTTGACCCTGCCTTTGTCCTCTTCACAGGTAAAGGGCTTCCCTGGGATACAGTTGACCCAGAGATCCCTTCATTCCCGGGGATGCCGGGGTAGGGAATATGACAACGGATTCAAGATTAAAAGTTTAGTTGTTTTATGGCGATCTACTGCTGAGCCTTTGCAACTCTAGGCTCCCGCCTTCGCGGGAGTGACGAACTGTTTGGGTCGTCACCGAAAAGACTTTCAATGCCTTTGCAGATCATATCTCTCCCGGTAAAGGCTGTGTGCCCACTTTTGTAAACGGCGTCTTTTATCTAGGAGTGATCGTAAAGGCTTAATGTCTTTGGTATTGATGCTATCGGCGAAGGCTTAGGCTGCATTTTGAATTGGCCCGGCATCGTTGCTAGAGCTTAAAACTGTTTCCTCGATGGTCTTCGGGGCTGTGAGAAAGGATATGGTAAGGATTGCCCCAGAGGGCTTGACGGAGAAATTAACATTTGAACTGGGATCATCGTCGGTAAATATCTTAACACAAGGGTGGGCTGGCTCGTTTTGCAGGTTTACCGTAGCGTTTAGTGCCCCAATGGGGTTTTCGCCTTCCAGATCATTTTTGCTGATACTTTGAAGTCGTTTTGTAACGGCCTCAATTCCGATAACGGCGTGTTCTTCTTCTTGATGGCTAAAAATAACCTCAGCGTTGAGCGGTTGGACAATTGGATTTAAAGATCGTTTGCGTACGCAATCAATGAAGAGGTCCGTTACCCTGATAACCTAGTTACGATTCTTCATAAGACGGCTCCAAGTATCTGCTCAATGGCCCGTTTTCCTAAGTTGCGGGTAATAAAGACAATTTTACTTGTTCGGTCATCATCAGGCCAGTTTGGAAGGGCGACCGGAGGATGGAATACATGCTGAACCCCATGGATTGCAACGGGCATCTCCTGGCCTTCGATATTCAGGATGCCCTTGACCCGGAGTAAATCCTCTCCTTTGGTCGCCAAAAGAAGCTCCAGGGCCATGGCAAAAGCACCCCAGTTGATGGGTTTTTCAAGGGTGAGACAGAAGGAGGAAATGCCATCATCATGACGGTGTTGGTGATGATGCTCATGCTCATGCTCATGTTTGTTGTCATATGCTTCCGAATGGAGCCATTTTTCAACATCGGGATGTTTTTCTCCTGGCTTAAAAAGCCCGGCGTCAAACAAATTTATAGGTTCTATCTCCCCATTAAGTGCCTCAAGGAGATCTGCCGCAGGATTAAGATTTTTTAGTCTTTCTTTTAGAGGCGAGGTGCTTTTTGCTATATCCCCTTTTGTCAGAACCAATCGATCAGCAACGGCAATTTGCTTAACTGCTTCAGGCTGTTTGTCCAACTGGTCCATGGCATTGACAGCATCGATGGTGGTAATGATACCGTCCAAACGGTAGCGCGTGCCAAGAAAGGGGTCTGACATCAGGGTGTGGATGATTGGGGCTGGGTCGGCCAAGCCTGTGGTTTCGATTACCACACGATTGAATTCATTCACTTCCCCTCGGACCCGCTTCAAGAAAAGCTCTTTGAGGGAGTCAACTAGGTCACCCCGAACTGTGCAGCAGACACAACCAGAGTTAAGCACCACAATGTCTTCGCTGATTTCCCGAACCAGCAAATGATCAAGAGCGACATCGCCATATTCATTAATGAGAACAGCGGCTTCACCCATTTCAGGATGTTTGAGCAGGTGGTTGAGAAGAGTGGTTTTACCACTCCCCAGGAAACCAGTGATTACCGTGATGGGGATTGCCTGTGCGGCTTCCTTGGCGAGGTCCCGGGTCATGACGATATGATGCGGAGGCTAATTGAGTTAACCATAAAGCTTGTCAGGGTCAATTTCGACGTCAGCGATTTCTTTAATTTCACCAGCTCTTACAGCTTTATAGAAACAATTACGGCGTCCCGTGTGACAGGCAACGCCTTTTTGATCTACTTGCAGGAGGAGGGTGTCGGCATCGCAGTCCCAGCGGAAATCAATCAGTTTTTGCACTTGCCCGGATGACTCGCCTTTGCGCCAAAGCTTGCCCCGTGAACGGGACCAATAACAAACTTGATTGGTTGTCAAAGTTTCTGCAACTGCATCGGCATTCATCCAGGCCATCATTAGCACTTCGCCCGTATCGTGTTGTTGGGCAATTGCCGGGATAAGGCCGTCGGTATTGAACTTAAGTTGACTATTAATTTTTTTGCTCATTGGCTTGCTACTTTTTCCAGGCGAGACACTTTTTAAGTGCCTCTAAATTTCGCTCCATCAATTGGATATACATCTCTGGCCCCGGCGTCAAATCATGCCCGATCGCGTCAAGTTGCCCCACGTTGATATCCAGGTCTTCAGCAAGGGTGGTCAGTAATTTAGACTCAAATTGTGGCTCACCCATGATGCAGATGACATGTTTATCTGTTATCTGCTTTTTGACTTCGTGAAGTCGCTTAGCACTGGGCATGCGGTTGGGGTCAACGGTCAAGAACCCTGCTATATTAAGCCCAAACCCCTGTTCGAGATACTGGTAGGCGTCATGAAAGACAAAAAAGGGGCGTCCGCGCTCAGAATAAAGGCCAAATTCAAGTTTTTTACGTACTTTTTCTGTTTTAAACATCAAATCTTGAGCATTTTTGGCATAAATTTCCGCATTGTCCGGGTCTAGTTCACCTAAAACCTTACCTGCAGCTCTGGCTAGTTCGCTCATGTTGCGGGGGTCAAGCCACAGATGGGGGTCAACTGTTCCGCCATGGTCATGTCCATCATCTCCATGAACGTGACCATCTTCCCTGCGAGCTTCCATGGTGTAGATACGATCATTTCGGATCAGGGTAAGAACGGCAGTTTCTTTCGATAAAGAGAGCAATGGCTTGCGCAGGAAGGTTTCTAAATTCTCTCCAATCCAAACAATCAAATCAGCTTGGTTGATGGCTTTAGCATCTGATGGCTTCATGGAATAAGAATGTGGTGTTTCAGCACCTTTGAGCAAAAGAATGGGTTGGCCCAAATCTCCCATGACGGCAGATACAATTGAATGTAGCGGTTTAATGGTCACCACGACTTTTGGTGTTGCAGCATTAGCGATGGAGGAAAGTCCCATAAAGAGCAGGGCAGCCAAAACTGTTTTTGATGGATTATGCATGAGTTTTTATACGTCTTTCTAAAATGTTATGTTATAACGTTACAATTATAAGCTTGTGCCATTGCTTGTTCAAGTAATTGCGTCAATATCAAGACAATGTATCCAGGTTTTAAGTATGCTAAGAGTTTATGTCATTCCCGCCTTCACGGGAACGACTAATAAATTTTGTACTTTTAAATTTGAACTAACTGTCTGTGGATAAAATTTTAAAGAGAGTAACCGTTGTGAGCCATGACCACCATCAATGCGTCGACGATGCGTTAGTCCAAGCCGAAGCTCTTTGTAAGGCTAAGGGGGCGAGGTTAACACCAATCCGTAAGCGGGTTCTTGAATTGGTTTGGTCGAGTCATAAGCCTGTTGGCGCCTATGATATCCTCGAAATTCTTAATAATGAACGTCGCGGGTCAGCACCGCCAACGGTTTATCGAGCACTCGATTTTCTTCTTGAACATGGCTTGGTCCACCGCATTGAGTTTCTGAATGCATTTATCGGCTGTAACGACCCCAGTAACCTCCATGTTGGGCAATTTGTTATTTGCCGGATTTGCCGTGATGCGATTGAGCTTAATGATCCTAGAATTTTAGAAGCGATTTCAGCTGCGGCTCTAAGCTCTGGCTACAGTGATCTGCGCCACACGGTTGAAGTTGAAGGTGTTTGTCCAAAATGTCGGTAACAGCCCCTCTGCTTAAGGCGACAAACCTCAAGATCTCCTATGGAGATAAACTTATTTTAGATAAGGTCGATCTTGAGATATTTCCAAAAGAAGTGGTGACGATTATTGGTCCAAATGGCGCGGGTAAAACGACATTGCTGCGGTTGGTACTTGGGCTTTTGAAAACTGATTCAGGTGAAATTACTCAGAAACCAAAACTTAAAATTGGTTATGTCCCTCAAAAAATTTCTGTCGACCCAACCCTCCCTCTCACGGTTCGACGGTTTTTAGCCTTGGGCGGAACATTAGAAAAAGGCCGTGTGCAAGCTATTCTCTCAGAAGTTGGTATTTCTGGATTAGCCGATAATCCTATCCAATCGGTTTCCGGTGGTGAAATGCAGCGCATCCTCTTAGCGAGGGCCTTGCTCCGTGACCCAGATTTGTTGGTTTTGGATGAACCTGCACAAGGGGTTGATGTGACCGGACAGGCGGAGCTTTACGATTTGATTACCAAGATTCGTAACTCTCGTGGCTGCGGGGTTCTTTTGGTGTCACACGATCTTCATATGGTGATGTCGGCAACGGACCGAGTGATTTGTCTCAATGGTCATGTCTGTTGTGCTGGGCATCCTGAAACGGTAAGTGCTGATCCGGAATATGTTGCCCTGTTCGGGCGAAAAGTTGCTGAGACCTTAGCTGTTTACCACCATCGACACGACCACCATCACACCGCCCATGGAGAAGTGGTGCAAGATTGTGGCGAGGCGCATAAGCATGGATGATTTTCTGATCCGTGCGCTTATTGGTGGTCTGGGTGTAGCTCTTGTCGCAAGCCCCTTCGGTTGTTTTATCGTCTGGCGGCGCATGGCGTATTTTGGCGATACATTAGCTCACTCCGCTTTGTTAGGTGTAGCCTTGGGTTTTCTCTTAGGTATTGATTTAACAGTTGGAATTGTATCCGTTTCTTTCGCTATTGCCGTCCTTCTCGGCATTCTGCAACGTAACCGTCAATTAGCATCTGATACCCTGCTTGGCATCTTGTCCCATGGGTCGTTGGCAGCAGGTCTTGTGGTTTTGGCTTTCTTAAGTGACCTGCGTATTGACCTTATGTCTTACCTGTTTGGGGATATTTTAGCGGTTACATTGATTGATATTTATTGGATATACGGGGGAGGAGCCCTCGTTCTTTTAGGCCTTGCTTTCCTGTGGAGGCCTCTGCTCTCCATGACAGTTCATGAGGACCTGGCTCATGTGGAAGGGGTGCAAGTGGAGAAGGTTAGGTTGGGGCTTATGCTGCTCATTGCCCTGGTGATTGCCACCGCTATGAAAGCGGTTGGTATCCTTCTGGTGACTTCGTTGCTGATTATACCCGCCGCCGCCGCCCGATATTTTGCCAAAACCCCAGAACAGATGGCGGTAATTGCCAGTGGGGTTGGATGCCTTGCGGTTGCCTTAGGCTTAGGCGGTTCATTCCAGTTCGATACCCCGACGGGACCAACCATTGTGGTCGCCGCTATTTTCCTTTTTGGGGTGGCTGGTATTCTTAGGCGGCGTTCAAACGCTTAAGGCCTTTTTCTAAGTCTAAAATCAAATCGTCAGGGTCTTCCAAGCCTATTTGCAACCTAAGCAGCGGTCCTGTGCTTTCCCATGTGGTGGCGGTCCGAATGTTTTTGGGCCAGGAAGGAATAATCAAGCTTTCAAAGCCGCCCCAGCTATACCCCATGGCAAAATGTTCCATGCCATCAAGCATAGAAGCAACCGCCTCTTTGCTGTACTCCTTTAGGGATATGGCGAATAGCCCGGCTGAACCGGAGAAGTCTCTTTTCCAGGTTTCATGACCGGGGCAGCTCTCAAAGGCCGGGTGGAGCAGGGTCTCGACTTCAGGTCTTTTTTCAAGCCATTGGGCAATTTTTAAGGCATTCTTTTGGTGGCGTTCCATGCGTGCACTTAGGCTTCTTAAGCCCCGTAAACCAAGGTAGCAATCGTCAGGGGCGGCACTGTAGCCAAAGCCAACGCCGGCCCATTTGATCTGTTCATAGAGTTCTTTTGTGGTTGTAATGGTCCCCAGCATAGCATCGGAATGGCCGACGATATATTTTGTTGCGGCTTGAATGGAAACATCAACGCCAAACTTAAAAGGCTCAAAGAGCAACCCTGCACTCCAGGTATTGTCGAGCAAAACCTTGGCCCCGGCTTTGTGGGCTGCTTTGCAGATCGCTGGAATATCCTGAATTTCGAAGGTGATAGAACCGGGGGACTCAGTAAAAACAACTTTTGTTTCAGGGCGAATGAGTTCAGCAATACCCGCCCCAATCAGGGGGTCATAATAGGTGGTTTCGACACCAAAATTCTTCAAATAACCGTCACAGAATTTTCTGGTTGGAAAATAGGCCGTATCAACCATAAGTAGGTGATCGCCAGATTTTAGTAAGGCCAGTAGGCTAAGCGCGATAGCGGCCATACCAGAGGGGACTGCGATACATTTGTCCCCCCCCTCTAACTTCGCGACTGCTTCTTCAAAGGCAAAAGTTGTCGGAGTACCGTATCGACCGTAATAGACATTATTAAAAGGGTCACTACCGATTTTCTCCATATCGGCAACGGTTTCAAAGGTCACAGTTGAGGCGTGATAGACGGGAGGATTGACGATGCCGTAATTATTTTTAGGGTCACGTCCTGCTTCAATCAACTGTGTGTCTTTTTTCATAATAACATTACCTTTGTCATGCATAAAAGCAGAAAAAGAGGTCGCTTAACTCAACGACCTCTTCAGAAATTAGCAAAAAAACTTGTTTTGAATTAAAAGCTTAACTGCGTTTGCCTGTGCCAGCCATATGAATACGGTGGCGTTCTTTGTTTTTGGTGTTGAGGACTTCTTTAGCAGCTTCCATGCCGGCATTTTCGATCGCTTCGGCGGTTGGATTATCGCTGTCGTGGACAACGTGCCACCACTGGTCGACGGCATCGCCTGTCGCTTGAATGGCATCCACCCTCAGAATCCTCTCAACAGCGGTCAACCGTGCCTTGATCTGCTCGAGTTCCGTATCACTCATTCCTTACCCCTTTGAATTTACTTTAATATTTTGGTTGGCGGAAAGATCGTTAGCCAAGAAACTTAAGTTTCTATTGGCGTATCGTCTCTTTCCCCCCATTCGGCCCATGACCCGTCATATACTGCAATCCCTTCAAACCCAAGTAAAAAGAGAGCAAATGAAAGGACACAGGCAGTAACGCCAGAGCCACAGGTAGAAATGATTGGCTTTTTAGGGTCTACACCATCTTCAGCCATGATTTCCAAAAGTTCTTCTGAAGACCGCATGGTAAAAAAGTTTGTATCATCAAGCAGAGCATTAAAGGGGAGGTTTAGGCTTCCGGGAATATGCCCTGGTTTTGCTGTTGGGCGGGGCTCTGCTTCCAGGCCGAGAAATCTGCCTTCGTTGCGGGCGTCGACTAACTGCTCAGCCCCACTGTCTATATTGGCTCTCACTTGATCAATTGATCGCACCATCCCTACTTTTTTGGTGGTCGCCTTATAGGAGGTTGGCTGTGCAGGGGGCATACCAGTTTCAGTTGGGCGGTTTTCCGATAGCCATTTTGGTAACCCGCCATCCAAAACCGCGACATTATCATGACCAAAGACCTTAAAGGTCCACCAAGCTCTCATCCCGGCTGAATAGCTGCCGTGGTAATCATAGCAAATGACTTTATCGTCATTTGCTATGCCCAATGCGCTCAGCTTTTCAGCAAAGATCTTCTCATCTGGGAGCATGTGGGGAAGGGGGGTGCTTAAATCGGCTATATCATTGATATCAAAGAAAATCGCCCCGGCTATATGCTGTTTTTCAAATTCAGTTTTTGCGTCTTTATTTACATTAGGCAAAAATATTGTGGCCTCAATAATTTTCACTCTGGGATCATTGAGATGTGCTGACAACCACTCCGTATCAACTAAAGCCTGCGGATTGACGTACCCCATTTATTTCCCCTCATCAAAGAATCAGATTGGTTAGGGTAGTCTAATCTAACCAATCGGGAGAGGGGAGACCTTTTTCTTTTAAGAAGGCTGGATTGAAGATTTTGCTTTGGTAGCGGGTGCCATAATCACACAGCATGGTGACAATGGTATGCCCAGGCCCCATATCTTTGGCGATTTTAATTGCCCCAGCTACATTGATTCCACTAGAGCCACCCACACACAGTCCTTCAAGCTTCAACAGGTCGAAAATTACCCGCAAGGCCTCTTCGTCACTGACCCGCTGTGCCCCATCGATCGGGGCTCCTTCAAGGTTTTTGGTAATGCGTCCTTGGCCGATCCCTTCGGTGATTGAATCTCCCTCAGCTTTCAGCTCCCCATTGGCATAAAATCCATAAAGTGCTGAGCCGCCAGGGTCAGACAGGATAGTGCGTATAGAAGGGTTGCGTTCTTTCAAGGCCATGGCGACGCCAGCAATGGTTCCACCTGTTCCAGCTGAGGCTGTGAAAGCATCAATTTTGCCGTCAGTTTGAGCCCAGATTTCCGGACCAGATGATTGGTAATGGCCGTTGCGGTTGGCTATGTTGTCAAATTGATTGGCCCAAATCGCCCCATTGGGGTTGGTTGCCGCTGTTTCTTCGGCAATGCGCTGAGAAACATGGACATAATTCTCTGGATTTTTGTAGGGGACAGCCGGAACAAGCCTGAGATCAGCCCCACAGAGGCGGAGCATATCCTTCTTTTCCTGGCTTTGGGTTTCTGGCATGACGATAATGGATTTATAGCCTAAAGCATTCCCGACGAGTGACAGGCCAATGCCTGTATTGCCCGCCGTCCCTTCAACAATAACACCGCCCGGTTTTAGCAACCCTTTTTGTTCGGCATCTTGGATAATATAGAGGGCTGCCCGGTCTTTGACAGACCCGCCAGGATTAAGGAATTCGGCTTTTGCCAGGATATTACAGCCCGTTTCTTCCGATGCTTTTTGCAGGCGGATGAGGGGGGTGTTGCCAATCGCACCGATAAAGCCTTCACGAATTTTCATAAAAAATCACCAAACTTGAAAAATTGACTTAAAAGCAACTTAAGCTTGGAAGGTTATCTAATCAAGTCCCACACTTGTTAAATGTGTAACAATACATACCACATATAAAGGATGTAATTTAAGGCCAGTTACGCTGAAAATCATGATGGCGTTTTTTAAACCACTCAAGTCCGATGAGAGTCATACCATTTGTAATACGCCCCTTATCGAGTAGGGAAAAGGCTTCCGAAACTGGAAGGTTAACCACCCGTATATCTTCACCTTCTTCTGTAAGACCGTGAATTCCTTCCGCATTGGTCGCATCAACATGAGCGCAATACATTTGAACACTTTCTGTGCTACCACCGGGTGAGCTTAGATATTTCCCAATGAATTCAAGATTCTTAACGTCAAGTCCGGTTTCTTCCGTGGTTTCACGCCGGGCCACTTCTTCAAAGTCTTCACCGGGTTCAATAATGCCGGCAACGATCTCAATGAGCCAGGGTTCCCACCCGGCCACATAGGCACCCGGCCTGAATTGTTCGATTAAAATGAGTTCGTCACGGACCGGGTCATAAGGGACAACGGCGACCACATGACCACGCTCAAAGATTTCACGGGTAACGGTCGGCCCCCATCCTCCGGCAAAATGTTTGTGGCGTAAGTTGTAGCGGTCAATCCGAAAATACCCTTGAAAAGGGGTTTCTTTTTGTTGGACTTCTACGTCCTCTATGGACAGGGAAGGGGTTTCGAACTTTTTACTCATTTGGTGCCCAGTGTTGCGAGAATTTCATCTGTTAAAGCATTGATTTCTTGGGCTGCCAAGCTACTTTTAGCACTTTCTACCACCCCTCGGCCTTCCATCATACTGGTGGCAAAGGCCGTTCTGTTTCCAAGTTGGGAGTCCGCACAAGGGTGCCCCATATCGCGTATTTTTTCTTTCACAATATCGACGATTTTTCCGCGCGGGGGAACCCGATTAAGAATCAGCATACAGGGCGTATTCTCTTTTTTCGCTAATTCTAAAGTTGGTTTTGTCGCCCATAAATCCATTGGGCTGGGTTGAACTGGAATAAGAGCGATATTGGCAGCCCGAATGGCATTTTTAGCTTCTGTTTGGGCATGAGGGGGGCTGTCGATGACGACAAAATCATTGCTGTTTTGCAGTCTTTCCAATTCGGTTGAAACCCGCCAACCCGATACATCACTTAAAACCACTTCTGCCAAGGAGCTTCCTGTCCATTCCTGGCGAATTTGATGCCATGCTGCAACGCTGCCTTGAGGATCAATATCCATCAATGAGACGGTTTTATTTCGGTTAGCAAGGGTAACGGCAATCTGTACGGCAAGTGTTGTTTTTCCGGCACCGCCTTTTTGTTGAGCGATCGTGATGATATGGGCCATAGGCTCCCTCCGAATGCTGCACTGCACAATTTTAGGGGAGATTACGATTAATCAGATTAAAAATAAAGAGCTTATATCAAAAACGATCTGGTCCGAGACCCTCAAGAGAAATATTCGGTTTTTTCTCACTGACCAATTGAGAAATTATATGACCGGATCCACAGCTCATGGTCCAACCAAGGGTGCCATGTCCTGTATTCAAAAAGAGGTTGTTGAAAAGAGGGCCCGCAATGATGGGGACACTATCGGGGGTTTTGGGGCGCAACCCTGTCCAATAGGTTACATCATTGGAATCACCGCAATCAGGGAACATTTCCATGGCGAGTTTAAGGATATGCTTGGCTCGTCTCATATTGATGTCGGTGTTATAGCCTGCAAATTCAGCCGTACCTGCCACCCGCAAACGATTACCCAAGCGGCTGAAAACGAGCTTAAATTCGTCATCCGTTAAGCTTATTTTAGGTGCGCCTTTATGATCGCCTACCGGGATTGTCACGGAATAACCTTTGGCGGGGTATATGGGGAGCTTGAGACCAAGAGGTTTAAGCAGGAGGGGGCTATAGCTGCCAAGGCAGAGGACAAATTTATCAGCTTTGAGCAGACCTTTATCCGTTTCCACTGCGGTAAGACGGCCTTGGGAATAGTCGAGGCTTTTGATGGTCGTATCAAATTGAAACTTTACGCCTTTTTCTGCGCAAATCGCCGCCAGTGATTTTGTAAAGATATGGGCATCACCACTTTCGTCTTCTGGGCTATAAAGTGCGCCGATAAGATCGTCTTTTACCGAGGAAAAAGCTTGGTCAAGATCTACGCATTCCTGAGGGGAAAAAGCCCGACGCTCGAAGCCAAATTTTTCCATGATTTCAGCTGATTTCAAAGCCGCTTCGTATTCTTTGGGGTTTCTGTAGACGTGGAGAATGCCTTTGGTCTTCTGGTCATAATTTATTCCGGTCTCTTGTCGCAAGCTTTGCAAGGTTTTGCGACTATATTCGGCGACACGAAGTGTCCGTTCTGTATTGATTTTTGCTCTTTCGGCGGTGCAATTACGTAAGAATCGTAAGGTCCATGACCACAGATTGGGGTCGAGTCTGGCTCTAAAAAGCAAGGGGGCGTTCTCTTTACCAAGCCAACTGAGGGCTTTTCCAACCACTGTTGGGTTGGCCCAGGGTTCGGCATGGCTAACAGAAATCTGTCCCCCATTGGCGAAGCTGGTTTCAAGTCCAACACCAGGCTGACGGTCAATAAGGGTCACTTCGTGCCCTTCTTTGTTGAGATAATATGCTGAGGTAACGCCTATTACGCCGCCCCCCAGAACAATAACCTTCACGCCTGTTCGCTCCTTTTCTCTTTTCTCTGAGGCTTTATAGTGTGCTAGAGAGGAATATGCCAACCACGAGAGACAATATTTTAACTCAGAGAGATAATATTTTTAACAAAGAATGGATGTTAGGGGTTTGAATGACGCATGATGTCTTACTTTCCGTCGAAAATATGTATAAGGCGGATCGTTACGCCATAGACCAGGGAACACCTAGCCTTGCCTTGATGGAGGCTGCTGGGGTCTCAATCGTTCGAGAAATGACGAATCGTTACTACCCCTGCCGGGTTGTTGTCCTTTGCGGGCCAGGAAATAACGGCGGCGATGGTTTCGTAGTTGCGCGATTGCTTCAGGAAAAAGGCTGGACGGTTAAACTTGTCGCTTTGGATACACTTGAAGATGCTTCTGGGGATATGGAAGCAAACTGGCAGCGATGGAAAGGTGAGGTTCTCCCTGTTTCTGAAGAGATTATTGAAGGAGCAGACATCGTAGTTGATGCGCTTTTTGGTGCCGGGCTTTCTCGTGCAATTGAAGGTGAGAGTCGAAAACTGATTGAGGCCATTAATAGCTCAGATGTTGAGGTGGTTTCCGTTGATGTCCCCAGTGGTATTCACGGGAATACCGGGCGTGTCTATGGGGTCGCGGTTAAAGCTGATCTTACGGTGACTTTTTTTCGCGCGAAAACAGGACATTATCTTCTTCCTGGTAAAGAATATGTTGGTGAACTTGTGGTTGCCGATATTGGCATTCCTGATGAAGCTCTGGGGCAGGTTAAATCGCGGACTTACCTAAACACCCCCTCTCTTTGGATGAATAAACTCCCTCAAGCCAATATACGGGACCATAAATATACCCGAGGCCATCTTGTGATCTACGGCGGTGGAAGCCTAACCGGGGCGGCGCGGTTGGCGGCGCGAGGGGCTCGTCGGATAGGGGCAGGTTTGCTTACTCTGGCTTTTCCGGGGGAAGCTCTGCCTATGTATGCTGCGGGTGATCCTGGGAATATTCTTTACCCAATGAAATCCCTCAGTGATTTAGCAATTTTATTAGAAGACAGCCGGAAAAATGTTTCTCTTGTTGGCCCCGGAGCCGGGGTGAGTGCGGAAACAGAATCCATCGTGATGACGGCTTTGCGGGGGCCGCAAACCTGTGTCCTCGACGCTGATGCCTTGTCGGTTTTTGAAGACCGGGTTGAGGATTTAATAGCCGGGATTGAAGACCCTTGTCTTCTGACACCCCATGAAGGCGAGTTTTCTCGTTTATTTGACTATACCGGGGATAAAATTACCCGCGCCCGGAAAGCCGCTTTGAAAAGTGGTGCCGTTATTCTTCTCAAAGGGGCTGATACAGTCATTGCGGCTCCTGATGGGCGGGTTGCTGTTAATGCCAATGCGACCCCTTATCTTGCCACGGGAGGTAGTGGGGATGTCCTGGCCGGGTTTGCGGCGGGATTGATTGCCCAAGGAATGGACCTATATGAAGCTGCCTGTGCCGCAACTTGGATTCATGGTGCGGCGGGTAGCGAAGTTGGGGAGGGACTTATTGCGGAAGATATTTCCGAACAGGTCCCCATCATTTTAAGGCGGTTATTTGCGGAGAAGTTCTAAATGGTTGATACTATTCTCGGGCGCATTAAAAAAGCCTGGAGAGGCATTACCGAGCCAGGAAGTGAAGTTGGGGAATTAGATTTCAAACCCGACCTGCCAGACTCACAAATTCATAAATTAAAAGACCAGATGGAAGCTTGCCTAAAAGGGGTCGGGGGTGAAGTTTCGGCCCGGCGTCGCGCGGCGGAACTTGGCCGGGCTTATATTGCGTTGAACGATATTGGACGGGAACGTTTCTTAACCCTGATGGCGAAAGAATTTGGCCCCAATAAAGATGAGATCAATGAGGCGGCTCAGAAACTTATTGATTCTGATGAAGACTTAAGAGGAGCGGCTGAAAAAGAACTTAAAGCGGCACTGGTTGCACCACAACACCGTCTTCTCACACAATTTAATGCTTTGCCTGACGGGGTGAAGTTCCTCGTAGATATGCGGGCTGAACTGCTTACGCTTGCCAAAAAAGACAAAGATATCAAAGCTCTTGAACAAGATTTAAAGAATTTGCTGATCAGTTGGTTTGATGTGGGTTTTCTGGAATTAAGACGGATCACCTGGAATTCTCCCGCTGAATTACTGGAAAAATTAATTGCCTACGAAGCGGTTCATGCCATTCAAAGCTGGGATGATTTGAAAAACCGCTTGGATTCTGATCGTCGTTGTTTTGCTTTCTTCCATCCCCGTATGCCGGATGAACCGCTGATCTTTGTTGAGGTCGCCCTGGTGAGTGGCATGAGTGGCAATGTCCATGCGCTTTTGGATGAAGATGCTCCGGTTCTTGATCCGGTTTTAGCGGATACAGCTATCTTCTATTCCATTTCAAATGCTCAACAAGGTTTGGCAGGCATTAGTTTTGGAAATTTCCTGATTAAGAAAGTGGTTGATCGCCTCTCGCGTGATTTCCCTAATCTCAATAACTTTGCCACCCTTTCTCCTGTTCCGGGTTTTAAGCGTTGGCTGGACAAAATGTTAGCCGAAGGAGAGCCGGACCTTCTTTTACCTCAGGAACGAGATGTCCTTAAAAACCTGAATGTGTCACCAGGGGGTAAAGGCTCCCTTAAGGCTGTTTTGGAGCTTGAGGACTGGTATGAAAATCCAGAAATAAGTACCGCCCTCCAGCATATCTTAATGCGTCTCTGCGCACGTTACTTGATGAATGAAAAAAGAGGGCAGGGACGAACTATGGATCCGGTTGCGCATTTCCATCTGACAAATGGGGCCAGAATGGAGCGTTTAAACTGGTTGGCAGATGTCTCCGTAAATGGTGTAAAACAGTCGGCAGGGATGATGATTAACTACCGATATGTGCTTCGAGAAATAGATTCCAACCACGAAGCCTACTCCGGCAACGGCAAAGTTAAGGCTTCGTCAAGCTTTAAAGCTTTGTTAAAACCCTGAGTTTCTGGGGCTTTCAAAGGTTTTAAATAAACCCCATGATATGGATTGACACGGCAAAGGCTTTGTATAATGTTGCGCTCCGGTATGAAAATGCCGGTTTTAATAAAAGTGCGGGCGTGGCGGAATTGGTAGACGCGCTGGTTTTAGGTACCAGTGGTGAAAATCGTGGGGGTTCAAGTCCCTCCGCCCGCACCAATTAATTCGAATTCGTGTGTCGAAGCCTAATGTTGGTACGGCATAACCCTGAAAATTTTTGATAGTGACAGAGATTACCATGCAGGTAACCGAGACCAAGGCAGAAGGTTTAAAACTGGATTTCACCGTTGTTGTTCCAGCTAGTGATATTGAAAAAGAGATCGTAGCGAAACTTGAGGAGGTCAAGAAGACCATCCGTATGCCAGGGTTCCGCCCCGGCAAAGTGCCGCTCTCCCTACTTCGCAAGCAGTACGGTCAATCCGTTATGGGCGAAATTCTTGAGAAAACGGTCAACGAATCATCTCAGGATATTATGAAAGAGCGCGAAATTCGCCCTGCCATGATGCCTAAGATTGAAGTGACTAAGTTTGAAGAAGGCTCCGACCTGGAATATACCATGGCCGTTGAGAAGTTCCCTGAATTCGAACCTACGGATTTCTCCAAGCTGACATTGGAAAGAATGAAAGTCGAAATCGCCGATAGCGAGATCGAAGAGGGCCTCCAACGTCTTGCCGATGTTAACAAAGAGACCAATGCCATTACAAGCAACCGCAAAAGCAAAAAAGGTGACTTCGTTGTTATCGATTTTGTTGGCAGTGTTGATGGCAAAGAGTTCTCAGGTGGTAAAGCTGATGATTATAAGCTTGAGCTTGGTTCCGGCCAATTCATTCCAGGCTTTGAAGACCAAGTGACGGGTGCCAAAGCTGGCGATAAACTTGACGTAAATGTTAAGTTCCCTGACGAATATGGTTCTGAGGAGCTTTCTGGCAAAGATGCTACCTTCGCCGTGACCGTTAAAGAAATCCATGAAGGTGTTCCTGCCGAAATTAATGACGAACTCGCCGTTAAGATGGGCCTGGAAAACCTCGATAAGCTGAAGGAAGCCCTCAAAGAAGAGCAAGGTCGTGAGTTCGAGAACATGTCCCGCATGCGCTTGAAAAAAGGCTTGTTTGACGTTCTTATCGAGAAACACGATTTCGAACTTCCTGAAGGCTTGGTAGAGCAAGAGTTCGAAGGTATTTGGAAGCAACTCCAAGAGACCAAAGAGAAAAACCCCGAGCAACTCGATCCTTCTGATAAAGACAAGAGCGATGACGAGTTGAAAGAAGAGTACACAGAACTGGCCCAACGTCGGGTTCGTCTTGCACTTTTCCTCTCAGAAGTTGGTCGCTTGAACGAAATTGATGTGACCCAGGACGAAATTAACCGTGGCATCATGAACGAAGCTCGCCGTTATCCTGGTCAAGAAAAGCAAGTTTTTGAATTCTACCAAAGCAACCAAGAAGCCAGAGAATCACTGCGTGGGCCTCTGCTCGAAGATAAAGTGGTTGATTACATCGTAGAGCTTGCCAAAGTGACAGATAAGGTCGTTTCTGCTGAGGAACTGATGAAAGATCCTGAAGAAGCACCTGCGCCGAAGAAAAAAGCTGCCGCTAAGAAAAAGCCAGCCGCTAAAAAAGCTCCGGCAAAGAAACCTGCAGCTAAAAAACCTGCAGCGAAAAAAGAGGAATAAGAAAAAGGGAGGGAGTTTATCCTCCCTCCTGTTTTCTACTGAAAGGAAGTAGACCGAATGAATGCGACGGATATCATGATGAATTCCTTGGTCCCTATGGTTGTTGAGACCACAAACCGGGGAGAACGTGCTTACGATATTTATTCCCGTCTGCTGAAAGAACGGATCATTTTCCTGACGGGTGGTGTCGATGATCATGTTTCCAGCCTAATTTGCGCTCAACTTCTGTTCCTTGAAGCTGAAAATCCTGACAAAGATATCTCATTTTATATCAACTCTCCAGGAGGAGTCGTAACCTCTGGATTGGCGATTTATGATACTATGCAGTACATTCGTCCCAGTGTTTCGACAGTCTGTATTGGTCAAGCTGCTTCCATGGGGTCGCTTTTATTAGCAGCCGGGGAAGCCGGAAAACGGTACATTCTTCCCAATGCTCGCGTGATGATTCACCAGCCTTCTGGCGGGGCTCAAGGGCAAGCTACGGACATTGAAATTCAAGCCAGAGAAATTTTGGCCATCAGAGCTCGTTTAAATGATATCTATGTTCAACACACTGGACAAAAGCTTGATATTATTGAAAAAGCTGTGGAACGTGATCGCTTTATGACTGCTCAGGAATCTGTTGATTTCGGCTTGGTTGATGAAGTGGTCGATAGCCGTCCGGACCTCGAAGGTGATGACGATGAAGAGAAGAGTGGTAAAGATAAAGACTAGTTCTTAAATGCTAGTTTGAGCCGTCTGGAAAGGTATCTTACTTTTCTACACGGTTCGTTTACCATAGCTTTTTTATTGTATGCTTAGGCTACATACGGCTAACATAAGACAAACAAACCCTTTACCCCCCTTCGTGGAGGAACAATGACTAAAGCTACCGGCGGTGATTCAAAAAACACTCTCTATTGCTCATTCTGTGGAAAGAGTCAGCACGAGGTGCGTAAACTAATTGCCGGGCCCACTGTGTTCATTTGCGATGAATGCGTCGAGCTTTGCATGGATATTATCCGTGAAGAACACAAAACCAATATGGTTAAATCATCTGATGGGGTGCCAACACCTCTCGAGATTTTTGAAGTTCTGCAGGATTATGTCATTGGGCAAGCCCATGCTAAACGCGTTCTCTCCGTTGCAGTTCATAACCACTACAAGCGCTTAAATCACAGCAGCAAAGCAAATGACGTTGAGCTGGCAAAATCTAATATTTTGCTTATTGGCCCTACAGGTTGCGGTAAAACGCTTCTGGCACAAACTCTGGCCCGTATTCTTGATGTTCCTTTCACCATGGCAGATGCCACCACCCTGACCGAAGCTGGTTATGTGGGGGAAGACGTTGAGAACATCATCTTAAAGTTGCTGCAATCGGCTGATTACAATGTTGAACGTGCCCAGCGCGGTATTGTTTACATTGATGAAGTCGATAAAATTTCCCGCAAATCTGATAATCCTTCAATTACCCGTGATGTTTCTGGTGAAGGTGTTCAACAAGCCTTGTTGAAAATTATGGAAGGCACGGTTGCCAGCGTTCCCCCTCAAGGTGGACGTAAGCACCCACAGCAAGAATTCCTTCAAGTTGATACCACCAACATCCTGTTTATTGTTGGCGGGGCCTTTGCGGGTCTTGATAAAATTATTGGTCAAAGAGGGAAGGGGGCATCTATTGGTTTTGGTGCGGATGTTCAAGCCCCTGATGAACGTTCAATCGGTGATTTGCTTAAAGAAATTGAACCAGAAGATCTGCTTAAGTTTGGCTTGATCCCTGAGTTTGTTGGTCGTTTGCCTGTTATTGCAACCCTTGAAGAGCTCGATGAAGACGCCCTCATCAAGATTTTGACTGAGCCTAAAAATGCTCTGGTTAAGCAATATGAACGTCTCTTTGATATGGAAGATGTTCAACTTCAATTCTCAGATGATGCTCTGGGGTCTATCGCCACGAAAGCCGTCGAAAGAAAAACCGGTGCTCGCGGATTGCGTTCAATCATGGAGAGCATTTTGCTTGATACCATGTTTGAGCTTCCAGGGCTTGATGGCGTTGAAGAGGTGGTTGTAAACCAGGAAGTTGCAGAAGGCCGTGGCAAACCTCTCTATATCTATTCTGACCGAAAAGAAGAGGTCGAAAACAGCGCCTAACTGTTATTTGCACACACTTTGTTAAGAAGGCTCGTCCTATCAAGGATTGAGCCTTTTTTTATGCTTTTTAGTTTATTCATTCCTTTTGATGGCTGAGTATCTGGTGTAAATATTGTTTAACGACTTGAATCGAACACAAGATAGGCCAATTTAACGGTTAATGATTGTTTTCGGTGCGGTTGCCGCCTCGCGGGACCGTTTAAAATATTAAAAACGAGGTATAAACGTGGATACTGATCGCGGAGACCTTTTTCCGGTACTTCCCCTAAGAGATATTGTTGTCTTTCCCCATATGATCGTGCCGCTTTTTGTCGGGCGAGATAAGTCTGTTCGCGCGCTTGAAGATGTCATGAAAAATGACAAGCAAATCCTTCTTGCCGCGCAAAAAAATGCGGCGCAAGACGATCCAGAGCAGGAAGACATATATGATGTGGGAACCCTCTCTACTGTTCTGCAATTGCTCAAACTTCCCGATGGAACGGTCAAAGTTCTCGTGGAAGGTGGCAAACGTGCAGACATAACCAAATACACAGACCGTGCTGACTTCTTTGAAGCCGAAGCTGAAATTATTTTTGAAGAAGATGGCGAAGACGAAAAACTAGAGGCTCTGGCTCGTTCGGTTGTTTCTCAATTTGAGTCCTACATTAAACTCAATAAGAAGATTCCACCTGAGGTTCTTGTTTCCATTAATCAAATTGATGACTGGAGCAAACTTGCGGATACGGTTGCCTCTCACCTCGCTTTGAAAATCTCTGAAAAGCAGGAATTGCTTGAGATAAACAGCGTCGCTGAACGTCTTGAGCGTGTTTTCGCCTTCATGGAAGGGGAGATCGGCGTTCTTCAGGTTGAGAAAAAAATTCGCACCCGAGTCAAAAAGCAAATGGAGAAGACTCAACGCGAGTACTATCTCAACGAACAGCTAAAAGCTATTCAGAAAGAGCTTGGGGAAACCGAAGAAGGTAAAGATGAAACAGCGGAGATTGAAGAATCTATTGCCAAAACAAAGCTTTCAAAAGAAGCCCGCGAAAAATGCATCGCTGAACTGAAAAAGCTCAAATCCATGAGCCCTATGTCGGCAGAAGCAACCGTGGTTCGCAATTATCTTGATTGGATGCTGGGTATTCCTTGGAAAAAACGCAGTCGGGTCAACAAAGACATCCGCAGTGCCAAAAGCATCTTGGATGCCGATCACTATGGATTGGAAAAAGTTAAAGAACGGATTCTAGAATATCTTGCCGTTCAACAACGGACCCGCAAAGTTAAAGGCCCTATTCTTTGTCTTGTTGGCCCTCCGGGTGTTGGTAAAACATCTCTTGGAAAATCCATCGGTAAAGCCACAGGTCGTCATTTTGTTCGGATGTCTCTGGGCGGGGTACGTGACGAATCAGAAATTCGTGGTCACCGTCGGACATACATCGGGTCGATGCCGGGTAAAGTTATCCAGGGCATGAAAAAAGCAAAAGCTTCTAACCCCTTGTTCCTCCTCGATGAGGTTGACAAAATGGGCAATGATTGGCGGGGAGACCCGGCTTCTGCTTTGCTTGAAGTGCTTGATCCAGAACAAAACAACACCTTCAACGATCACTATCTCGAAGTGGATTATGATCTGTCTGACGTAATGTTTGTGACCACGGCGAACAGCCTTCGCATGGCGCAACCTCTCCTTGATCGTATGGAAATCATTCGGATCTCTGGTTATACCGAAGACGAAAAGGTTGAAATTGCTAAACGCCACTTGATTCGCAAGAATATTAAGGCGGCAGGGTTGAAGCAAAAAGAGTGGTCCATTTCTGATGGCGCGCTTTATGATATCGTTCGCTATTACACCCGGGAAGCCGGTGTTCGTAATCTTGAGCGGGAAATTGCAAATCTGACCCGTAAAGCCACCAAAGAAATTCTTCTTAAAGGTAAGCCAACGGTTAAAGTGACGTCCCGTAACCTTGGCAAATACGCAGGTGTTCGTCGCTTCCGTTATGGTGAAGTTGAAGATGATGATGCGGTCGGTGTTGTGACCGGGTTGGCTTGGACAGAAGTTGGCGGCGAATTGCTCTCCATCGAATCTGTTAAGCTCCACGGCAAAGGCAAAATGACCGTGACGGGTAAACTTGGTGAAGTGATGCAAGAATCCATCCAAGCCGCTCGGTCATATGTTCAGTCTCGGGCAACGGATTTCGGCATTAATCCAAGCATCTTCAATAAGAAAGACATTCACGTCCATGTTCCGGAAGGGGCGACCCCGAAAGATGGTCCATCGGCTGGTGTTGGTATGGTGACCTCGATTGTCTCTGTTTTGACGGAAATTCCGGTTCGTAAAGATATTGCCATGACTGGTGAGATTACTTTGCGCGGAAGAGTCTTCCCAATTGGCGGCCTCAAAGAAAAACTGCTGGCGGCTTTACGTGGGGGAATCAAAACAGTGCTCATTCCTGCCGATAATGAGAAGGATTTAGCTGAAATTCCAGAAAACGTTAAACGTGGAATGAAAATTATTCCGGTCAAAACGGTTGATGAAGTTCTGGAACACGCTTTGGTTTCGCCTTTGGTACCGATTGAGTGGACTGAAGAAGACGAGAAAGCAATCGACGAATCGGTTGCCAAATCTTCTGACGAAGAAGGTGACCTCACCGTCGTCACTCATTGATCTAAAAACCTATACTTTAGGAGTATTACGTTGCCCTGCCATTTGGTGGGGCAACGTTTTTTTTGCTTTTTTTGCCTAGGATTTTCTTTTTTTTTGAATTGATCAGACTTATCCCCATAGGAAAAACTGAAAAATATAAAAAAAAGCGCAAAAAACCCCAGAAAACGGTGGTTCTTTAATTGACGGGGGCAGGGGCACCTCATAAACTCTGCCTCCGTAATTACTTAAAACATCACGGTTTGATTTATCTCATATAAGGGGGCCACAACGTGAATAAAAACGATCTTGTTGCAGCAGTAGCTGCTAGTGCTGAACTTTCCAAAGCTGATGCAGCTAAAGCTGTTGACGGTGTTTTCGAAGCTGTAACTGGTTCACTCCAGGGCGGTGAAGAAGTTCGTTTGGTTGGTTTCGGTACATTTAGTGTTGTTAACAGAGCTGCTAGCGAAGGTCGTAACCCTCGCACCGGCGAAAAAATCCAAATCCCTGCTTCTAAACAGCCTAAATTCAAGGCTGGTAAAGGCTTGAAAGACGCTGTTAATAAATAAACAGCCTCAAAAATTTTAAAACAAAGCCGGTTGGAAAACTTTCTCGCCGGCTTTGTCTTTTTTATGTTGCAGTTATAGAAAAAGTGGGTATTTTCACGCTCATGAATTTGGGGGCGATTAGCTCAGTTGGTAGAGCATCTCGTTTACACCGAGAATGTCGGCAGTTCGAGCCTGTCATCGCCCACCATTCGTTTTAAAAAGCTCGCTCTGCGGGCTTTTTTTGTTAGGGATGATTTATATAATCTAGTTCGAAGGGCCCTGATGCTAAGATGAAGATTCTTTCCATCCATACCGGCGCGCATGACGGAACAGCGGTCCTTTTCGACGAATACGAACTCCTTGCAGCGATTCAGTTAGAACGTTTATCCCGCAAAAAAGGGGATGGCGGTGGAATTCCAGATGCGACTATTGATGAAGTTCTCGATATTACAGGAATTTCCCGTGAGGAAATTGATGTTGTCGTTATTTCCCGGGCATCACTCCCTACAAAATACTTCAGTCATTTTGGACCTCTTAAATCCATTAACTATGGCCTGAAACGGACCTTTGGTACTGAAAAGCTGAAGGATATTTGTTCTGAGCTACAAAAAAATCAGATTCCAGATGCTTCTGCGATCTTCAATTCCCAAGCTTTCCTTACTGATTATGGGTTTAGAGGTGATACCCAGGTGGTTTTCTCCAATCACCATGAGGGCCATGCTTTAAGTGCTCTATTCTATACGGATTGGGATAGTGCTTTGCTCTATACGGCTGATGGATGTGGAGATAACACCCATTATAGCCACCGAATTCTCAAAGAGGGCAAGCTGACCTGTCATTTTGGTGGGGATGAATGTCTCTTGAAGCCTCGTCGAGTAGATAGCCTTGGCCTGGCCTATGGATATGCCACTGAGGCCCTTGGCTATAAGATGAACCGCCATGAAGGAAAGTTAACAGGCTTAGCGGCCTACGGTGAACCGATCCTCCTTGATAAGATGAAAAAACATTTCTCTGTCGATGACCAGGGGGTTATCGGTAGTGACTTTGACAGCGACTTTGCCATGCGGACTGAAATTTTCCGTTTAGCAGAAGGTCAAAAGCCGGGGGATGTGGCGGCCTCAATCCAGCAATTGCTGGAGGATGTCATCTTTGATTCTGTCTCACGCCTTATTAAGAACCATGACGTGCGTCACTTGGGGCTAGCAGGCGGTGTATTTGCCAATGTGCGCTTAAACCGACTCCTTTGTGAACATACAGGTATCGATGAAATTTTTATCTTCCCAGGCATGGGGGATGAAGGCATTACGGTTGGAGGAGCTTTGGCGTTCCTTTTAGACAGGGATGGGGAAGGGGAGTGGCTCACCAATCGTCGTCGCCTTAAAAATGTTTATCTGGGCCGAGACTATAACGCGTCGATCGATTCTGTCCTGGCTGCGGACAAAGGAATCGACAAAACCTCGGATGATCCTGTTGCTGGTGCGGCAGAATTGCTTCAACAAGGTTTGGTCGGTGCGATCTATCAGGGAAGAATGGAATTTGGCCCCCGCGCCCTCGGAGCGCGGACGATTCTCGCCAGCCCTTCAAAGACTGCCATCAACAAATCCCTAAATGATCGTCTTCAGCGAACTGAGTTCATGCCTTTTGCGCCTTATGTGCTGGAAGCAGATGCCGAAGATGTTTTTGGCATCACCGATGCGAATCGCTATGCGGCGAACTTTATGACCATTACCACCTCTGTTGCTGAAAAATGGCAGGAAAAAATCCAGGCCGTGGTCCATGTAGATGGTACAGCGCGCCCGCAAATTATTAAACGGGATGAGAATCCCCTTTATGCTGACATTCTAGAAGCCTTTAAGATTCGTACCGGGCTTCCGGTTTTGGTTAATACGAGTTTTAATGCTCACGAAGAGCCGATTATTAATCGCCCAGAGGAATGTCTGAGGGCTTTAATCGATAATCGCGTCGACTTTGTTGTGACGTCACAAGGAATCTATCGCCAATCCGGTAAATAGCTCTTAAATCTACATTGATATGTGAGTTTCCTAGGGGCTTGGAAGTTCTGATTTATTTCCAATCTTGTGTAAAACCTCCCCGAATTACGATTCGAAAAAAAAATCTCATAAAAAACTACAATTTCTTGCTTGTTTCTGGTTGACAGTTGGGGGCCACGGCAATACAACCCCGTCATCCCGCAGGAAGGAACTACGGGGGTGTAGCTCAGTTGGTTAGAGCGCCGGCCTGTCACGCCGGAGGCCGCGAGTTCGAGTCTCGTCACTCCCGCCACTTCCCAGCCGCAAATTCATTGCGGTTGTTGCCCTTCTCGGGGGTTGGTCGCGACAGCGACCTTGGATAATTCTCATCTGAGAGAATACAAACAAGGGGGCGCTAAATTAAGAGAAGAAAATTTCTTCTCCGACCTGTACGTAAGCAAACTTTCCATATAATCTGTGTCGGTTTCACCAATGGGGCATTCTGCTGCAATTACAGCGTTGCAAATGGTGATATGAAACCAAACGTTTAAAGGACCACGCTATGGAAGCGTTACTTTCTGACTACCTACCA
The DNA here is from genome assembly GCA_965368165.1 of uncultured Thalassospiraceae bacterium. GTDB lineage: Bacteria > Pseudomonadota > Alphaproteobacteria > Rhodospirillales > JAPHRK01 > JAPHRK01. Next base: position 40,893 of record CBDULT010000018.1, read on the forward strand.
ATCCTGATTTTCTTAGGGATTGCAATCGCACTATCCGCTGTCATGGTTGGCGGCTCGTATATTGTTGTCAAACAAAAACCTGAAACGGAAAAACTGTCCCAGTACGAATGTGGCTTTGAGCCCTTTGGGAATGCCCGTTCCAAGTTCGATGTGCGATTCTATCTGGTAGCTATTCTATTTATTATTTTCGACCTTGAAGTCGCGTTCTTATTCCCTTGGGCCGTCACCTTGGGTAACATCGGGCTTTTCGGATTTTGGTCCATGATGGTTTTCCTCGCCATTCTGACTATTGGTTTTATTTATGAATGGAAAAAGGGAGCATTGGAATGGGAGTAGAATCTAAGCTACAAGCCGCTCCGGGCCACCTGCAGCCAACCCCTCCTGGTACCGATCAGGATGCGCTGCTTAAAGATGTTTTTACTGAGCTTGATGAAAAAGGGTTCGTTGTTGCGAACCTTGATAAAGTCACCAACTGGGCGCGTACCGGCTCTCTCTGGCCTATGACCTTTGGTTTGGCCTGTTGCGCTGTTGAAATGATGTCCAGCTTTATGAGCCGTTATGATATGGACCGAGCTGGATTGGTTTTCCGTCCTAGTCCTCGTCAATCTGACGTGATTATCGTCGCGGGTACCTTGACCAACAAAATGGCCCCGGCTTTCCGTAAGGTTTATGACCAAATGGCGGAACCGAAGTACGTCATTTCCATGGGGTCATGTGCAAACGGTGGTGGCTACTACCATTATTCATATTCTGTTGTGCGTGGATGTGACCGGATTATTCCGGTTGATGTATATGTTCCAGGCTGTCCCCCCTCGGGTGAGGCGCTGATTTACGGCATCATGCAACTTCAGAAGAAAATTCGCCGGACCGGCGCCCTTTGGCGTTAGACCGAATCGTATCGAGAGAGGCAACATGACTTTAGCGCTTCAAGATCTCGGAGAGTATATCTCGACAGCATTGTCCGAAGATGTACTGGAAACCGATGTCAGCTTAGATGAACTGGTAATTACCGTTCGTCGGAATTCAATCGTGAAGGTGGTTAAATACCTTCGTGACGATACGAATTGCTCATTTAAACTCCTGTCAGATATCTGCGGGGTGGACTACCCAGAGAGGGACGAACGCTTCGAAGTTGTTTATCACCTCCTGAGCATGACCCATAACAATCGCATCCGCATTAAAGTCACGACAGACGAAGATACCCCGGTCCCATCCGTTGTCAGCGTCTTCAATGCGGCGAACTGGTTCGAGCGGGAAGCTTGGGATATGTACGGCATTATGTTTGCTGATCACCCAGACCTGCGTCGCATTTTGACCGACTATGGTTTTGAAGGTCATCCGCTCCGCAAAGATTTCCCCCTGACAGGCCATGTTGAACTGCGTTACGACGATGAGCGTAAGCGGGTGGTTTATGAGCCTGTTAAGTTGACCCAGGATATGCGTGATTTTGATTTCCTCAGCCCTTGGGAAGGTGCTCCAGTCATTCTCCCTGGTGATGAAAAAGCTGAGGAGGAGGCCTAATGCCACAAAACGAAATTAAAAACTATCACCTGAACTTCGGACCTCAGCACCCTTCAGCCCACGGCGTTTTGCGTCTGGTTGTGGAAATGGATGGCGAGCAGGTTGAGCGGTGTGACCCCCATATCGGTCTGTTGCACCGGGGCACAGAAAAGCTCATGGAGTATAAGACATACCATCAGTCGGTTCCTTATTTCGACCGTATGGACTACATGTCCCCACAAAACCAAGAACATGCCTTCGTTTTAGCCTGTGAGAAACTAGGCAATATTGAAGTGCCAGAGCGCGGTCAATATATCCGAGTTCTGTTTGCCGAACTTGGACGGATCATCAACCACTCCTTTGGTATTTCTGCAATGGCCATGGATGTTGGCGGTATGACGCCATTCCTTTGGTTCTTTGAAGAACGGGAATTGATGCTTGAGTTCTTTGAGCGGGTTTGTGGTGCACGGATGCACATGGCTTATTACCGTCCTGGTGGCGTGGCTTTTGATCTGCCCGACGGTCTGCTTGAAGATATTATGGCCTGGGCCGAGCGGTTCCCAGATGTAATCGATGATGTTGGCGGTCTGTTGACTGAAAACCGTATTTTTAAACAGCGTTGTGTCGATATTGGCGGGATCAGCCCAGAAGATGCTCTGGATTGGGGATTCACAGGTCCGTGTCTCCGAGCCGCAGGCGTTCCGTGGGATTTGCGTAAATCGCAACCCTACGATGTCTACGACAAGATGGACTTTGACGTTGCCGTTGGTAGTCATGGTGATTGTTACGATCGCTATCTGATCAGAATGCTTGAAATGCGTGAATCCATTAAGATCATCAAGCAATGTTGTGAGCAAATGCCATCTGGACCCTGGAAGAACGAAACCGGTAAATATGCGACGCCGAAACGTTCTGACATGAAGTCTTCAATGGAATCCCTCATTCACCACTTTAAGAATTATACTGAAGGTATGAAACTTCCTGCGGGTGAGACCTATACCTGCGTTGAAGCACCTAAAGGTGAATTTGGGGTTTATCTGATTTCCGATGGTTCTAACAGACCCTATCGCTGCAAAGTAAGGGCTCCGGCTTTTGCCCACTTGCAGGGAATGGACAAAATTACCAAAGGACACATGTTGGCTGATTTGGTTGCCAACCTGGGGTCTTTGGATATCGTTTTCGGTGAGGTTGATCGATGAGTGGGGCTAGTCAAAAAGTGGAACAGCCAGAAAGCTTCGTCTTTACAGACGAAACAATGGCCAAAGCCAAAGAGCATCTTGCAAAATATCCTGATGATCGCAAAGAGAGTGCCGTTATGCCGTTGCTTGATCTAGCGCAACGCCAACATCATGGATGGCTTCCGGTTGCTGCGATGGATTATGTGGCAGGTATCTGTGAAATGGCTCCCATTAAGGTGTATGAGGTCGCAAGCTTCTACACCATGTACAACCGCACACCGGTTGGTGAGAACCATGTGCAGATTTGCACCAACATTTCTTGCTGGCTTAAAGGCTCAGACAAAATTGTTGATGCGGCTAAAGAAGTTTTGGGTGTTGGCTTTGGCCAAACCACCGAGGATAACAAATTCACTTTGAGTGAAGTTGAGTGCCTCGGAGCCTGTGTGAACGCGCCAATGATGCAAATCAATGATGATTTCTACGAAGATTTGGATAGCTCATCTACCAAAGCCATTTTCGAAGCTTTGAAAAAAGGCGAACAGCCTAAGACCGGACCTCAAGGGGATCGGGTAGGGTGCCAACCAGCAGGTGGATTGACCTCCTTGAAGGAGCAGGCCAATGCTTAAAGATAGTGATCGTATTTTCCAAAATATTTATGGCCTCAAAGGGGACGACCTGGACTCCGCTCGTTCTATCGGGGATTGGAAAGACACCAAAGAAATTCTGGCTAAAGGCCGAGATTGGGTGATTGAGGAAGTGAAAAGCTCTGGTCTGCGTGGTCGGGGCGGGGCGGGTTTCGGAACAGGCCTCAAATGGTCCTTCATGCCCAAAGAAGGGGATCGCCCTCAGTTTTTGGTGATAAATGCTGACGAAGGTGAGCCAGGAACCTGCAAAGATCGTGAAATCCTTCGCAATGAACCCCATAAGCTGGTTGAAGGTGCTTTGATCGCTGGTTTTGCTATGGGGGCTCATACGGCTTACATTTACATTCGCGGTGAATTCTATCACGAAGCCGTCGCCTTGCAGAAAGCCATTGATGAAGCTTATGCGGCGAACCTGCTTGGCGAGGATGCCTGCGGCTCGGGTTGGAAGATGGACGTTTATGTCCACCGGGGCATGGGGGCTTATATTTGTGGTGAAGAAGGTGCTTTGATCCAAAGCCTCGAAGGAAAGAAAGGCCAGCCGCGTCTGAAACCTCCTTTCCCGGCTGGAGTGGGTCTTTATGGCTGTCCAACCACGGTAAACAACGTAGAATCTATTGCGGTTGTCCCGACCATTTGTCGTCGGGGCGGGGAGTGGTTCGCTTCTCTCGGTAAAGCCAATAACACTGGAACCAAACTGATGTGTGTTTCCGGTCATGTGAACAACCCCTGTACCTTCGAAGAAGAAATGGGGGTTCCTCTAAAAGACATTATTGAGAAACATTGTGGCGGCGTTGTTGGCGGTTGGGACAATTTACTGGGGATTATTCCTGGTGGTTGTTCAGTACCTGTCATGACCAAAGAAATGTGTGACGTGGCGACAATGGACTATGACAACCTCCGTGAACATGGCTCTGGCCTTGGCACAGCGGCGGTTATTGTGATGAATAAATCAACCGATATCATCTATGCCATCGCAAGGCTTTCACGGTTTTATGCCCATGAAAGCTGCGGACAATGTACCCCTTGCCGGGAAGGTACAGGGTGGATTTCCCGCATGATGGATCGCATGGTTGTTGGTAATGCGACGATCGAAGAAATTGACATGCTTGAAAATGTAACCCGTCAGATCGAAGGAAATACGATTTGTGCTCTTGGGGACGCCGCCGCTTGGCCGATCCAGGGTCTTATTCGTCACTTCCGCCCGACGATCGAACAGCGGATTGCCGATTATCAAGCCGCCAAGAACGCAGCGGCCTAGGAGAGTTACCTAATGCCCAAGTTGACTATTGACGGAAACGAGATTGAAGTAGACGCCGGATATTCGGTCCTCCAGGCTTGTGAAGCTGCCGGGATTGAAGTGCCGCGCTTTTGCTATCATGAACGGTTATCTATTTCAGGTAACTGCCGGATGTGCCTGGTTGAAATGGAACGCGCTCCTAAGCTGATCGCCTCCTGTTCTATGCCAGTAGGGGAAGGTATGGTTATCCATACCAAAACAGATAAAGTGGTTGAAGCAAGGGCTTCCGTTATGGAATTCCTGCTGATCAACCACCCTTTAGATTGCCCCATTTGTGATCAAGGCGGTGAATGTGATCTGCAAGATCAAGCTGTTCATTACGGATTAGCTGAAAGTCGCTTTACGGAGCAAAAACGCTCTGTTCAGGATAAAGGTGATTACGGTCCCATCGTTAAGACTGAAATGACCCGCTGTATCCATTGCACCCGCTGCATTCGCTTTACCCATCAAGTGACGGGAACGGCTGATCTTGGCGGTATTGGTCGGGGCGACCATATGGAAGTCAGCACCTACGTTGGTAAAGCCATTAATTCTGAGCTTTCCGGTAACTTAGTTGACCTTTGTCCGGTTGGTGCTTTAACCAGTAAGCCCTATGCCTTTACGGCTCGCTCCTGGGAACTGAAACCTACGGAAAGCATTGATGTTTTTGACGCCATCGGCTCAAACATTCGGGTTGATACCCGTGGCGGTGAAGTCATGCGCATTCTGCCGCGTCTGAACGAAGACGTGAATGGCGAATGGATCGGTGATAAAACCCGCTACGCCATGGATGGTCTTAAGCGCCAACGCCTTGACACCCCTTATGTTCGTCGCAACGGCAAACTTCTCCCCGCAACCTGGGACGAAGCCTTTAATGCCATCGCAGACAAATTCAAAGGAACCGATGGCTCGAAACTTGGGGCCATCATTGGCGATCAAGCCGATGCCGAATCAATGGTCGCTTTGAAAGACCTTTGGGCAAAACTTGGGTCATCGAACATTGATTGTCGCCAAGATGGTTCAAAAGTCGATGCAGGTGTTCGGGCTGGTTATGTCTTTAACAGCTCTATCGCTGGAATTGATGAGGCTGATGCCATCTTGTTGGTTGGGGCCAACCCTCGTTGGGAAGCACCTGTCGTCAACGCCCGTATCCGTGAACGTTACTATAAAGGCGGTCTTAAAGTTGGCGTTATCGGTGAGGCTCTTGACCTTACCTATCCTTATGAGCATCTCGGGACAAATCCAGGTGACTTTAAGCAGATAACCAGTGGCAGGGGCGATTTTGCTAAGGTTCTGAAAGCAGCTAAAAACCCCATGATCATCGTTGGCGCAGGGGCCTTGGCCCGTGCAGACGGCGCGGATGTTCTTGGCATGGCACGTAAAATTGCTGAAGGCCGGGGTATGATTAAAGAAGGGTGGAACGGGTTTAACGTTCTCCATACCGCCGCTTCTCGGGTTGGTGGTCTTGATCTGGGCATTGTTTCTGACAAAGGTGTTCAAGGTATTCTTGATGGGGCGGCTACTGGAGACATTGCAGCGGTTTATCTGCTGGGTGCTGACGAAATCGATACATCCAAATTGGATAAGGCTTTTGTTATTTACCAAGGCTCACATGGTGATGCTGGCGCAGCTTGCGCCGACGTTATCTTGCCGGGTGCTGCCTATACTGAGAAGAGTGGCACCTATGTAAATACAGAGGGCCGGGTCCAACGGGGCGTTAAAGCAGCTTTCCCACGGGGCGAAGCTAAAGACGATTGGGCGATTATTCGCGCCCTTTCTGATGCGCTTGGAAAAACATTACCTTTCAATAGCTTAAGCGATGTTCGTAATCGTTTAGCTGAAGTTAATCCGATCTTTAACGATTATGAAGGACTGCAGGCCGCTGAGTGGGCTGAGTTCGGGGGAACCGGGGAGCCTTCTTCTGAAGCGTTCGTTTCTCCAATTACTAATTATTATATGACGGATCCGATCAGTCGCGTTTCGCAAACGATGGCGGAATGTACTGAAGCATTTATTAACCCCGAACAGCAGAAGACGGGCACCAATGGTTGAGCTTTGGGAAGTATATATCTGGCCGGTTGCTTGGATCGTTATTAAGATCTTAGCGATCGTCGTGCCGCTGTTAGTCGCAGTGGCCTACTTGACCTATGCAGAGCGGAAAGTTATCGCCATGATGCATAGGCGCAAAGGACCAAATGTGGTCGGGCCCTTTGGGTTGCTTCAACCATTTGCAGATGGTTTGAAGTTGTTTTTAAAGGAAACAATCATACCAACCGGGGCTAACCGGGGTGTATTTATTGTTGCGCCTTGCCTCACTTTCACCCTGGCTATGGTCGCCTGGGCGGTTGTTCCTTTTGGTGAGGGCCTTGTGCTTTCTGACATTAACGTCGGACTGCTTTACCTGATGGCGATTTCATCGCTTGGGGTTTACGGCATCTTGATGGCGGGTTGGGCGAGTAACTCGCTCTACGCTTTCCTTGGTGGTCTGCGTGAAGCCGCTCAGATGGTGTCATACGAACTTGCCATGGGCTTTATTATGGTCTGTGTCTTGTTGATGGCGGGTTCCATGAACCTGACAGACATTGTTATGGCTCAGAAAGACATGTGGTTTGTTATACCCCTGTTCCCGTTAGCTGTTATCTTCCTGGTCTGCATTTTGGCAGAGACCGCTCGGCACCCGTTTGATCTTCCTGAAGGCGAAGCGGAGCTGGTCACCGGTTATAACGTTGAGTATTCCTCAATGGCTTTCGCTCTGTTCTTCTTGGGTGAATATGCCAACATGATCGTTATGTCGGGTATGTTAACCACCCTGTTCTTAGGGGGCTGGCTGCCGATTTTAGATATTGCACCGTTGAACATGATTCCTGGGCCCATTTGGTTTGCGCTAAAAACCAGTTTTGTCTTGTTCTTCTTCCTGTGGGTTCGGGCGACCTTCCCACGTTATCGTTATGACCAAGTTATGCGGTTGGGCTGGAAAGTGTTCCTGCCTTTGACCCTGGCTGCTGTCATCATCGTCTCGGGTTTACTGGTTGCGACCGGTAATGCCCCAACGGTTCAGTAGGAGAGAGTAACGATGGGATTTATTCAAACTCACGCTAAGGCACTCTTCCTAACGGAGCTGTTGAAGGGAATGTCCATTTCCTTCCGCTACATGTTCAAGTCCACTGTGACCTTGAACTATCCATATGAAAAAGGGCCTTTGTCGCCCCGTTTCCGTGGCGAACACTGCTTGCGTCGTTATCCCAATGGGGAAGAACGTTGCATTGCTTGTAAGCTTTGTGAAGCCGCCTGTCCGGCTCAAGCCATTACCATCGAAGTCGAACCTCGTGAAGACGGCAGTCGCCGGACCACGCGCTACGACATTGATATGACTAAATGTATCTTCTGCGGTTTCTGTCAGGAAGCTTGCCCCGTTGACGCTATCGTCGAAGGGCCAAACTTTGAATATACGACCGAAACCCGTGAAGAACTTTTTTACGATAAGAACAAGCTGATTTCTAACGGAGATCGGTGGGAAGTTGAACTCGCGGCACGTCTTGCTATGGATGCACCGTACCGATGACGGGCAGGGGGAAACTGATTATGACCTTATTTATTGAGGCTTCCACGGGTGAGATATCGCTCCGGGGGGGAATGAAATGATAGTTCAAGCTTTAACATTTTATCTATTTGCTGGAATTGTGCTGGCTTCCGGGGTGATGGTGATTTCATCTAAAAACCCGGTTCATTCAGTGCTCTTCCTGATCCTAGCGTTCTTTAACGCGGCAGGCCTTTTTGTCCTGTTGGGGGCGGAATTCCTCGCCATGCTTCTTGTGGTGGTTTATGTGGGTGCCGTGGCTGTGCTGTTCCTTTTTGTGGTTATGATGCTCGACATCAACTACGCAGAGCTTCGCCAGGGCTTCCTACAGTACCTCCCAATGGGGGGGCTTGTTGGGCTTATTTTATTGATCGAAATTCTCGCTATTGTTGGCGGTTGGCACTTTGGGGCTGATGCAGCGAATGCCGTTCAGGTCCTTGCTCCGGAAGCGGGTAGTGAAATAACTAACACCCAGGCTCTTGGGTTGGTGCTTTACACGGATTATCTCTATCTCTTCCAAGCTGCGGGCTTGGTTCTCCTGGTGGCAATGGTTGGGGCAATTGTTCTGACTCATCGCAAACGCCCAGGGGTCCTGTCGCAACGGGTTCCAGATCAAATCGCGCGTCGTGCTGAAGAGTCAGCTAAAACAATTAAAATGACGACAGGAGAGGGCATCTAATGTTTGAAATCGGTCTCTCCCATTACCTGACGGTTGCTGCTATCCTGTTTACGCTTGGGATTTTTGGCATCTTCTTAAATAAGAAGAACGTGATTGTCATTATGATGTCCGTGGAATTGATCCTGTTGGCGGTGAATATTAACTTCGTCGCTTTCTCTTCATATCTCGGCGATCTTGTCGGACAAATTTTTGCAATGTTCATTCTTACCGTTGCGGCTGCTGAAGCTGCTATCGGCCTGGCGATCTTGGTTGTGTTCTTCCGAAACCGGGGCAGTGTCGCGGTTGAAGACATTAACGCGATGAAAGGGTAGGGAGCTTTACTCATGTATACAGCAGCTGTTTTCCTCCCTCTCCTCGGTGCCTTCCTCGGTGGTCTGATCACCTTGTTTGCGCCGACGGATGATGAACATAAGAAACACAAATGGGATACTATTTCCCAGATTGTTACTTGTGGTGGCCTTCTCACTTCAGCCGCATTGGCAATAGCAATTTTCTTTGCTGTGCCCAATGGTGGCGATGCTCAAGTGATCCATCTTCTGGACTGGATCAATGTTGGGGACTTCAAAGTCTCTTGGGCATTGAAGTTTGATACTCTTACCGCCGTGATGATGATTGTGGTTACGGGTGTTTCATCCATGGTTCATGTCTACTCTGTAGGCTACATGCACCATGATCCTTCAATCCCTCGCTTCATGGCTTACCTCAGCCTCTTTACCTTCTTCATGTTGATGCTGATTACAGCTTCTAACTTGCTTCAATTGTTCTTCGGTTGGGAAGGTGTTGGCCTAGCTTCTTATTTGCTGATTGGTTTCTGGTACAAAAAACCTTCCGCAAACGCCGCTGCAATTAAAGCTTTCCTTGTTAACCGGGTGGGCGACTTCGGTTTTGCACTGGGTATTTTTGCTGTCTTTATGCTGTTTGGTACCATTGAAATGGATGCCATCTTCGCTGCCGTTGAAAGCAAAAAAGATGCAACCTTCGTTATCTTTGGCGGCGAGTTCCACGCCATTACCGCCTGTGCCCTGCTGCTTTTCGTTGGTGCCATGGGTAAATCGGCACAACTGGGGCTTCACACTTGGTTGCCTGATGCCATGGAAGGCCCGACACCTGTTTCGGCCTTGATCCATGCGGCGACCATGGTAACGGCGGGTGTCTTCCTTGTTGCTCGCATGTCTCCCTTGTTTGAATATTCTGATACAGCTTTAGCTGTTGTGACCATTGTTGGTGCCTCGACGGCCTTCTTTGCGGCGACAATCGGCTGTGTGCAGAACGATATTAAGCGGGTGATTGCCTATTCAACCTGTAGCCAGCTTGGTTATATGTTCTTCGCATGTGGTGTTTCAGCTTACTCAGCTGGTATCTTCCACCTGATGACCCACGGTTTCTTTAAAGCCTTGTTGTTCCTTGGGGCTGGCGCGGTTATCCACGCTATGTCAGATGAACAAGACATGCGCAAAATGGGGGGGATCTGGAAATTGATACCGGTTACCTATGCCATGATGTGGATTGGTAACCTGGCCCTGATGGGGGTTCCACCTTTCGCGGGTTACTTCTCGAAAGATATCGTTCTTGAAGCGGCTTATGGTGCTCACTCTTGGGTTGGGACATATGCTTTCTGGGCAGGTATTGCGGCCGCCTTTATGACTGCTTTCTACTCAGGCCGTTTGACCTTTATGACTTTCCACGGGGCACCGAGAGCTGATGAACGGGTAATGGCCCATGTTCATGAATCACCTAAAGTGATGCTCATTCCGCTGTTTGTATTGGCTGCGGGGGCGTTATTCGCGGGTTATTTGGGCTATGAAAACTTTGTCGGACACAATGCCACCAAGTTCTGGGGCGACGCTATCTTAATACTTGATGGTCATAACGCTCTTGAAAATGCCCACCACGTCGCAGCTTGGGTCAAATATCTGCCTTTGGCTGTTGGTATATCCGGCATGCTTCTCGCAGCACTGTTTTACCTGTGGGTGCCGTCACTTCCAGGTGCGCTGGCAAATGCCTTCCAAGGGGTTTACCAGTTTGTTCTCAACAAATGGTATGTTGATGAGCTTTACGACTTCTTGTTCGTCCGTCCAGCCTTCTACCTGGGCCGCGGCCTGTGGAAGAGCGGCGATGGCGCCTTGATTGATGGTGTCGGACCCGATGGTGTTGCTGCGGCAACCAAGAATATTGCCCAACGTTTTTCCAGGATGCAAAGCGGTTACCTTTATCATGGGGCTTTTGCCATGATGATCGGTGTCGTCTTCTTAGTCTCCTGGTACATATTGATGAAGTAGGGATCATAGCACGATGAGCGATCTACCAATTCTTTCGCTAGTCACATTCACCCCACTTGTTGGTGTGGCTATTATCTTGCTCTTAATCAGAGGCGAGGATTCAGCACGGGCAAAACACATTGCTCTGCTAACCTCTGGCGTGACGTTTTTCATGTCACTGTTCATCTGGGGCATGTTCGACAACGCCACGGCGGCTTTCCAGTTTGAGGAACAAGCTGAGTGGCTGCCAACGCTTGGCATTTCCTATCACATGGGTGTGGACGGTATTTCCATGTTCTTCGTGATCTTGTCCACCTTCCTGACACCGATTTGTATCTTGTCAGCTTGGGATGTGATCAAGAAGCACGTTAAAGAGTACATGATCTCCTTCCTGATCCTGGAAACCTTGATGGTCGGCATGTTCTGTGCTTTGGACATGATCTTATTCTACGTCTTCTTCGAAGGCGTCTTGATCCCCATGTACCTGATTATCGGTGTTTGGGGCGGTCCGCGCCGGGTTTATGCTTCCTTTAAGTTCTTCCTCTACACCTTGCTTGGTTCGGTTTTGATGCTGCTGGCGATGTTTGCCATGTACTTTGAAGCGGGCACCACCGACATCCCAACTTTGTTGACCTTTGCTTTCCCTGCGGGAATGCAAACATGGCTATGGCTGGCGTTCTTCGCTTCTTTCGCGGTGAAAGTGCCCATGTGGCCGGTTCATACCTGGTTGCCCGATGCTCACGTGGAAGCCCCGACGGCTGGTTCTGTGATTTTGGCGGGTGTGCTGTTGAAAATGGGTGGTTACGGGTTCCTTCGGTTCTCCATCCCCATGTTGCCTTTGGCGACCGTTGATTTCACCCCGTTGATCTACACCTTGAGCATCATTGCGGTGATATACACCTCCTTGGTAGCCTTAGCCCAGGAAGACATGAAAAAGCTGATTGCTTATTCATCTGTGGCCCACATGGCTTTTGTGACCATCGGTTCTTTCTCCATGAATGTTTACGGCGTTGAAGGCAGTATCTATGTGATGTTGAGCCACGGGGTTGTTTCTGCCGCGCTCTTCTTGATCGTCGGTGTCGTTTATGACCGTATCCATAGTCGGGAAATTTCCGTTTATGGTGGTTTGGTCGAGAAGATGCCGTTTTATGCCCTGACCTTTATGGTCTTCATGCTGGCCTCCGTGGGCTTGCCGGGGACTGGTGGGTTTGTCGGAGAAATTCTGGTCTTGCTTGGTATTTTCCAGGCTAACAGCATCGTTGCTGCTTTTGCGGCTACCGGACTGATCTTAGGGGCGGCATACATGCTCTACCTCTACCGTCGGATCATTTTCGGCGCGCTGACCAAAGATAATTTAAAATCCATTCTTGACTTAAATGCCCGTGAGGTTGCCATCTTTGCGCCTCTGATCATTGTCACCATATGGATGGGGGTTTACCCGAGCACATTCCTCGATGTGATGCATGTGTCGGTGGAAAACCTCATTGCCAACTTTAATCAAGCTGTCGCAGCCGCCTCGAATGGCGCTGTTGCAGCACGCTAGAGAGTAGGGAGTAATTTGATGACGAGTGCGGAATTTCCGGACCTTATCCCGGCCCTGCCGGAACTGTTCATCGCCTGCGTCGCCATGGTGCTTCTTCTCCTTGGCGTTTTCCAGAAAAAAGGGGCTGGAAAGACGATTGCTTTCTTAAGCTCCGTTACTCTGGCTTTGGCAATGCTTCTTCTTGTGGCTTTCTCGCAAGGAACAGCAACCACCTTTAACGGTATGTTTATCGCCGACCCCTTCGGTGCATTTGCTAAGTTCTTTGTGCTTTTGGGGTCTGTATTGACCTTGATTATGTCTCAAAGCTACCTCAAGCGGGTTGGATCAAACAAATTTGAATATTCGATTTTGGTTCTGCTCTCCACTTTGGGCATGATGATGATGGTGTCGGCTAACGACCTGTTGTCTCTCTATGTTGGTTTAGAACTGCAAAGCTTGTCGCTTTATGTGATGGCTGCTTTCCGCCGCGATAATCTCAAATCTTCTGAAGCAGGCGTGAAGTACTTCGTTCTTGGTGCCCTGGCTTCCGGTATGTTGCTTTACGGTAGCTCCATGATCTACGGTTTCGCGGGGACCACAAACTTTGAAGCCTTAGCTGAGCAATTCCAAAGCTCTGAAGGTCATGCGTCTGTTGGCTTGGTCGTTGGTATTGTCTTCTTATTGGCTGGTCTGGCTTTCAAAATCTCTGCCGTTCCCTTCCACATGTGGGCTCCAGATGTATATGAAGGTGCACCAACCCCTGTCACCGCTTACTTCGCCGTTGCGCCAAAAATTGCCGCTGTCGCTTTGTTGATACGGGTAATGGTTGGTCCCTTTGGCGAATTGGTGGATCAGTGGCAACAAATCGTTGTCTTCATCTCAATTGCTTCCATGCTTCTAGGGGCTTTTGCGGCGATCGCGCAGACCAACATCAAACGTCTGATGGCTTATAGTTCCATCGGTCACATTGGTTTTGCTTTGATAGGTATTGCCGTTGGCAATCAAGCTGGTGTGCAAGCTGTGCTGGTTTACCTTGCGATTTATGTCTTCATGAATGTGGGCACTTTTGCCTGTATTTTGTGCATGACCCGCAATGGAGAAAATGTTGAAGAGATCAGTGACCTTGCCGGATTGGGTAAAAGCAACCCAGCAATGGCTGCAGTTCTAGCAATCTTCATGTTCTCTATGGCTGGTATTCCGCCTCTGGCAGGTTTCTTTGGTAAGCTTTATGTCTTTCTGGCTGCAGTTGAAGCTGGTATGTACACCCTTGCAATCATTGGTGTTCTTGCCAGTGTGGTCGGTGCTTTCTATTATATCCGGGTCATCAAAGTGATGTACTTCGATGAATCTACGGAAGTATTCGATACACCGATTGGCAAAGACATGGTCGCAATTTTGGTCGGTACGGGCTTTGTTATCCTGATGTTCTTTGCTTACCCTGGGCCGATCCTTGATAGTGCGAGCGCAGCGGCTGCCTCGCTCTTTGCCGGATAACCTTGAAACTGCACGCAATCCTTAAGATGCCACCAGCCTTTAAGCTGGTGGCTCTTGATTCCATTGACAGCACGAATGTTTATGCCAAACAATTGGCTGAAGAAGGCTGCCAGGACAATACCCTTGTCTGGGCCAAGCAACAATCCAGCGGACGCGGGCGTCGCGGTCGAGAGTGGGTTTCAAGCCCAGGTAATGTTTACCTCAGCCTTATCTCCCGACCTGGATGTAGTTTCTTAGAAGCCTCTAACCTTAGTTTCCTGACATCCCTCGTCGTTTGCGACGCCATTGAAGCCGTTGGCGGGCCTTATGCCCCTAAAGTTCAATGCAAATGGCCGAATGATGTCTTGGTTGAGGATAAAAAAGTATCCGGGATATTGTTAGAATGTGCCGCCACCGTAGACCCCATCGCTAAAACGCCTGATTGGGTGGTTATTGGCGTTGGCATAAATGTCTTTCATTACCCCGAAAATACTGAGTACCCAGCCACGGCGTTAGGGGATATCTATACGGTGGAGGCGATGGTCACAGCTTTTGCCGAACATTTCCAAATATGGCTTGATCGCTGGCGGGAATTTGGTTTTTCAGTGGTGCGTGAAGCCTGGATGAAACGGGCTAAGGGTATCGGCGATCCCATTACGGCACGATTGCCAGAGGAAACCATTGACGGTATTTTTAAAGGATTAGGCCCTGAAGGTGCATTGATTCTTGAGGCGGAGGGAAAAGAGCGTCACATTACAGCAGCAGACGTTTTCTTTCCAGTAAAGGGATAATCAGATGCTTTTGGCTATTGATGTAGGCAATACCAATATTGTTTTCGCGGTTTTTGACGGGCAGGGAAAAGTTCAAGGCGAATGGCGTATTTCTACTGACGGCAAGCGCACTGCCGACGAATATGGTGTTTGGTTAACTCAGTTGCTTGATTGGAACCACATTGATTGTGTGCAGATTTCCGATGTCATCATCTCCTCTGTGGTCCCGGCAACGATCTTTAATCTCAAAAGGTTTTGTAAACGCTATTTTGATTGTGATGCCCTGGTTGTCGGAGAAGAAGGCCTTGAACTTGGCATTGATCTCTTACTTGATCGCCCTGAAGAAGTTGGGGCCGATCGTCTTGTTAATGGCATTGCTGCCCACCTTAAGCATGAAGGGCCGTTGATTATTATCGACTTTGGCACCGCGACCACCTTTGATGTGATTAACGAAAAGGGCCAGTATTGCGGTGGGGCTATTGCGCCGGGGATTAACCTCTCCATTGAAGCCTTGCACATGGCCGCGGCTAAATTGCCACGTGTCACTTTAGACAAACCAAAGAAAATTATCGGCACCAATACTGTCGAGGCCATGCAATCCGGAATCTTTTGGGGCTATGTCTCTATGCTTGAAGGCATGGTCATGCGCATCAAGGGCGAGTTTGGCATGACCATGAAAGTCATTGCCACCGGGGGCTTAGCCCCTATATTTGCCGATGCGAGTAAAATCATTCAGTTTATTGATCCAGACATAACCCTCAGAGGGCTCTGGGAAATCCATAAGAGAAACAGAAGTTAATGACTAAAAAACAACAAGAAGAACTCCTTTATCTTCCCCTTGGTGGGGCGGGTGAAATCGGCATGAACTTTTATCTCTACGGTTTTGGTAAACCTGGGGAATATCAATGGATTATTGTCGATTGCGGCATCACCTTTGGTGATGATTCTGCTCCTGGGGTTGATGTCATCATGGCTGATCCTGAATTTATTGTCGAAAATCGCCATGCTTTGGCAGGGATCGTCCTTACCCACGCCCATGAAGATCACCTTGGGGCTATTCCGTACCTTTGGGAACAGCTTCAATGCCCGATTTATGCCACGCCCTTCACGGCATCCTTCCTGCGTCGCAAGATGAAAGAAACCACCTTTGAGCGAGCCGCGAAAATTACTGAGGTTGATTTAGGCGGGAAAGTAAAAGTAGGACCTTTTGATATCGAATATGTGGGCATGACCCATTCTATCCCAGAATCTAACGCCCTTGTTCTTCGTACTCCGCTCGGCACGGTTGTCCACTCCGGTGATTTCAAATTTGATCCGGCCCCAGTGGTAGGGGATGTTGCTGATGAAAAACGATTGGAAGAAATCGGTGATGAAGGGGTGTTGGCCCTGATCTGTGATTCTACCAATGTCTTCAGTAAAGGCAAATCAAAATCAGAAGGGGCCTTGCTGGAGACCATGACGGAAGTCATTGGTAAATATAACAAAAAAGTCGCATTGGCCTGTTTTGCCAGTAACGTCGCTCGTTTGGAGACCATCGCAAAGGCGGCCCATGCCAATGGGCGGGCGGTCGCCATTGTTGGGCGGTCGCTGCGTCGTATTGAGGAAGTCGCTCGGGAAAATGGTTATCTTCGTGATATCCCTAATTTCATCGACGAAAAAGATATGGGCTTTCTCCCGGAAGATAAAATTTTGATGATTTGTACCGGGTCCCAAGGGGAACCTCGCGCTGCCTTAGCCAGAATTGTCTCTGGTGATCATCCCCATGTTAGCCTTGGGGAAGGGGATGCCGTTATCTTTTCCTCTCGGGTTATTCCTGGCAATGAACGTTCCATTGGGCGGTTGCAAAATGCTTTGATCAGTCGGGGCATCGAAGTGGTGACGGACCGGGATGCCTTTATTCACGTTTCTGGGCACCCTGCGGAAGAAGAGCTTGAATTGATGTATGATTTGTTGCGTCCAGAGGTGGCGGTGCCCATGCATGGAGAACTCCGCCATTTGAGTGCGAATGCCCAACTCGCTGTAGAATGTGATGTAGAAGAAGCGGTTATTATTGAAAACGGTGAAATGCTGCGACTTGCGCCGGGACCTGTTGCTGTTGTTGATACGGTTCATTCCGGTCGTTTGGCCTATGAAGGCAATCGGGTTGTTGAGCTTAACAGCCTCATCCAACGGTCACGAACGCGAGTCTTGTTTAATGGTTCAGCGGTTGTATCTATTGTTGTAGACCAAAAAGGCCAACTGGTTGCCGAACCTCAGCTAACCACCCAGGGCTTGTTTCTGGATGAAGGGGATGAAGACCTTAAAGATGATATTTTCGATGCCATCCACGGTTCCCTGACCAAAATGGACCGGGGTAGTAAAAAAGACGATAAGGCGGTCAATGAAGCGGTGCGCATTGGCACCCGGCGTTGCTTTAAAAAGCTGTTGAACAAACGCCCCATTGTCGATGTTCATGTGATAAGAGTTTAATAAACTAGTTCACGTCATTCCCGCGAAGGCGAGAATCCAGGGAAGGTAGTCTCGTTTTTTAGAGGCTGGATATGCTCTTCCCTTGCAACTCTGGTTTCCCGCCTGCGTGGGAATGACAAATGAATTTGATGAACCTACAAATTGTGAGATCAAAAGATGATTGGAAAACTAAACCACGTTGCCATTGCTGTTCCTGACCTTGAAGCGGCAACTGCTATGTACCGCGGAATTTTGGGTGCCAAAGTTTCAGAGCCTGCCGATGAGCCTGATCATGGCGTTACCGTTGTTTTTGTTGAACTGCCGAACACCAAGATTGAGTTTCTTCATCCCTTAGGCGAAGACTCCCCTATTCAGGCGTTTCTCGATAAAAATCCTGCGGGCGGCATGCATCATATCTGCTATGAAGTGGAAGATATTATCGTCGCTCGGGATAAGCTTAAAGCCGAAGGGGCGCGTATTTTGGGCAATGGAGAGCCAAAAATTGGGGCCCACGGCAAACCAGTTATTTTCCTCCACCCCAAAGAGTTCCTTGGCACCTTGACCGAGTTAGAACAAGCCTAAGCTGATGACAATGACCGTGGGCATTCTTACCTACCTGATTCTCTGGTGGATGGTGTTCATGGTCTTTGTGCTTTTAGGGCGGCGAAATGTCGCAGAAGGCCGCCCAACCCCTAGCCTTATTCTTCGTATTGCTTTTACCAGCCTCGTAGCGGGAGCTATGTGGGCTGTCGTAGAGGCCTTCATGCTGTTGGATATAATTGAGATAAAAGGAGGGTAAAGTGACGACCTACTGCGAAGCTTCCATCAATCACCCCTTCCATGGGCCTTACCACGATACCGAATATGGTTTTCCTTTGACCGACAGCAACTTACTGTTTGAACGCTTATGTTTGGAGATTATGCAAGCGGGGCTATCATGGCTCACGGTTTTGATGAAAAAAGATAATTTTCACAAAGCTTTTGATGGCTTTGATTTGAAAAAAGTAGCTTCTTATGGCCCCAAAGACCGAGAAAGACTGCTAAATGATGCTGGAATCATCCGGAATCGCCTTAAAATTGATGCTATAATTGAAAATGCCAACCGAATATTAACCCTTGAGGGGGAATATGGGACATTCGCCACTTGGATTGCGGCCCATCATCCTTTGGAAAAGGCTGATTGGGTTAAATTATTCAAGAAGACTTTTAAGTTTACTGGCGGAGAGATTACGGGAGAATTTCTTATGAGCATCGGCTATTTACCGGGGAGCCATCATAAGAATTGTCCGACTTACAATGAAATTGCTCAATTAAACCCGCCGTGGATGACCAATGATTGAAGTCGTTGAAATTTATATTTGTAAAAAAGGCCAAAATGTCAAAGACGGGCAGATGGTTGTCACAGATTCTATCGCCAATAAAATTCAAGCACAAAGTGATGCGTCTTCTCGTTGTCGAGGGGATTCAGGGATAGACCGCATCGTTTATTACGATACCACCAACGGCGGTCAAAAGGTTCTCTATTCCCACAATTTATCAGAAGAAGCCGCGCCGAAAAAAACAAAATCTAAACCAGCACCGAAAAGATTACCCAGCAAGAAAAAAGCCCCACCCAAAAAGAAAGGGTTCTGGGAGAAGTTACTCAAGTAACTTTCTTACGGCCTGATCGCTGTAAGGCTTGCCATGCCTTTATCAAAGGGGCCATTTTATCTCGGAACCGCTCTAAGGGAAAAGGAACTCTCTTTTACCTTAAATAGCCTTGATTGTCTCGTTGCCTTAAGCCATCGCATCGCCTACAGTTTGCCAAACTTGATTCTCCCGTTTTAGAGGAAGCCAATGCGTCTATCTGAGTATTTTCTGCCAACCCTTAAAGAAAACCCTGCCGAGGCGCAAATCGTCTCTCATCGCCTGATGCTGCGGGCCGGAATGGTCCGTCAATCCAGTGCTGGGATTTATACCTGGCTGCCCTTGGGCCATAAGGTGCTCAAGAAGGTGGAGCAAATTGTTCGTGAAGAGCAAGACAAGGCGGGGTGCCAAGAATTGTTGATGCCGACTATCCAGTCTGCCGACCTGTGGAAAGAGAGTGGTCGCTATGAGGATTATGGCAAAGAGATGCTGCGTATCACCGATCGCCATGATCGCGATATGCTCTATGGCCCAACCAACGAAGAGCTAATCACGGAAGTATTCCGAGGCGCGGTGCGGTCATACAAAGATCTGCCAAAGATGCTTTATCATATCCAGTGGAAGTTCCGCGACGAGGTTCGTCCGCGCTTTGGTGTGATGCGTGGACGTGAATTTTTGATGAAAGATAGTTACTCGTTTGACCTAGATAGTGCTGGTGCTAGAGTATCTTACAACAAAATGTTCGTAGCTTACTTGAAGACGTTTAACCGCTTGGGGCTTAAAGCTATTCCTATGGCTGCGGATACCGGGCCAATCGGTGGTGACATGAGCCATGAGTTTTTAATTCTGGCTGATACGGGTGAATCTCAGGTGTTTTGCCACAAGAAATATTTGGATTTGGAAATCCCGGAAGGGGATATTGATTTCTCAGATCATGCTGCCCTGCAAGAAACCGTCGATAAGTTTACAGCCGAATATGCGGCGACTGATGAAATGCACGACGAAGCCAAAGGGGCTGAACTTGGTGATGATTTAATGACCGCTAGGGGCATCGAAGTCGGTCATATCTTTAATTTTGGCACCAAATATTCTGAACCAATGAAAGCCGTAGTGACAACCAGTGAAGGCAAAGAAGTCGCTGTTGAAATGGGGTCCTATGGGATTGGCGTTTCCCGTCTTGTTGGTGGCATTATTGAGGCTTCTCATGACGAAAATGGCATCATCTGGCCTGAAAGTGTTGCCCCCTTTAAAGTTGGCTTAATCAACTTAAAAACAGGTGATGAAACCTGTGATGCCGCTTGTGAAGACCTTTATAACAAACTCAACGCGGCTGGGTCTGAAACCCTCTATGATGATCGTAAAGACCGGGCCGGGGCTAAGTTCGCCAATATGGACCTGATTGGTTTGCCTTGGCAGTTGGTTGTCGGGCCCCGGGGGCTTAAAGAGGGGCTTGTAGAATTAAAAAACCGGGCGTCGGGTGAAAAGCAGGAGCTTTCAATTGATGCTGCCATGTCTCAGTTAGCGGGGTAATTTTATACCGTGTTTACCCCCTTTGAATGGATGGTCGCTATGCGCTACTTGCGGGCTCGCCGCAGGGAAGGGTTTATCTCGGTTATAGCTTGGTTCTCCTTGCTCGGTATCGCCCTTGGGGTGGCTACTTTAATTATCGTTATGTCGGTAATGAATGGTTTTCGCCACGAGCTCCTGGGGCGTATTTTAGGTCTTAATGGCCATGTGACTGTCCATGGATATGACCAAGGGTTGAAGAACTACGATACCTTAGCTGATGTGGTGCGGGTTGTGAGTGGTGTTGAAAGCGTCACGGCGGTTATTGAGGGCCAGGTTATGGCATCCGGCAAAGGGGGGAACGCTACCGGGGCTATGATTAAAGGCATTAAGCCTGAGGACTTATTCAGTAAAAAGATCGTTGCCGAGGCTATTAAAGGCGGGAAAATATTAGATTTCGGTAAGAAAGATACGGTGGTTATCGGCTATCGTTTGGCCCGTAAGTTGGGCTTGAGAGTAGGGGAGAAGATCACCCTAATTTCACCCAATGGGCGGGTTAGTGCTTTTGGGACTGTGCCGCGTATGAAGGGCTATACCATTGCGGCCACTTTCGATGTGGGGATGCATGAATATGACTCTTCCTTTGTTTTCATGCCTCTCAAAGACGCTCAAACTTATTTCCGAATGCCGAAAAAGGTCTCCTATCTGGAGATCATGACCGACAACCCCGATACGGCCCGAGCCAAAGGTTATGAGGTGTTTAAATTGGTCGGTAAGCAGGGGATAGTGTCTGACTGGCAGCAGAATAACTCAAGCTTTTTCAATGCCCTGCAGGTTGAACGCAATGTGATGTTCCTCATCCTTACTCTGATTATTATTGTTGCAGCCTTTAATATTATTTCCAGTTTGATCATGTTGGTTAAAGATAAAGGTCAGGATATTGCTATCTTGCGTACCATGGGGGCGACCCGAGGGATGATCTTACGTATCTTTTTTCTCAGTGGGGCCAGTGTTGGCGTGATTGGGACTCTTCTCGGAACCTTGCTTGGCTTGGCTTTCTCATTGAATATTGAGACCATACGTCAAGCAATTGAAGGGCTTACAGGAACGGAGCTGTTTGCTGCTGAAATCTATTTCCTTTCTAAACTTCCCGCCGTTGTCGATCCTGGTGAGGTCGTAACGGTTATACTTATGGGCGTTGGCATATCGCTCCTTGCCACCATCTACCCTTCCTGGCGGGCAGCCCGCCTCGATCCGGTGGAGGCCTTGCGCTATGAGTGACCTATCTGCTGAACCTGCCCTGGTACTCGAGGGGATCAAACGGTCTTTTACCCAAGGCCAAAAGACCCTCAATGTGTTGCAGGGCATTAACCTGACCATTCAGGCAGGGGAAATAGTTGCTCTGGTTGGTCCCTCAGGATCGGGTAAATCCACCTTGCTGCAATTGGCGGGATTGTTGGAAGGCCCAGATGAGGGCGTGATAAAGGTTGGCGGTGTCGATTGCTCAAGTCTCAATGATAGTGAACGCACGCTTATTCGCCGCGACAAACTGGGGTTTGTCTATCAGTATCACCATTTGCTCCCTGAATTTTCAGCCCTGGAAAACATCGTCATTCCCCAAATTATCGGCGGTTTAGATAATGAAACGGCTTCTAAAAGAGCTTATGAGCTGATGGAATATATGGCTCTGTCTGAAAGAACCGACCATCGCCCGGCTCAGCTTTCTGGTGGCGAACAACAACGGGTTGCCATCGCCAGAGCGTTGGCAAATGCTCCCGCCGTTCTCTTGGCAGATGAACCGACTGGCAATCTCGACCCCCACACTGCCGAACGTGTTTTCGGTCTTCTCCTGCAACTCGTCAAAGGCTCCGGCCTTGCTGCTCTCATTGCAACTCATAACCCCGAACTGGCTTCAAAAATGGACCGTGCGGTGACTTTGGTTGATGGGGTTTTGCAAGAAGTTTAACCTAAACGGAAGGAATTTTATGATGAACTATATATCTCGTATTACTCTGATTTTGAGTGCATTTTTATTCTTTTCTTTAACGGCATGTGCCCCGCCAAAAGCCGTTTTGAAAACGTCAGCACAAGTTCTGAACGAGCTTGAACCGCATTTTAGAGTAGGGAAACCTGCTGGTTCAGGGCCGTTTCCAACGATTATGTATCTCCATGGTGCATCTGACAACGCATGGTATGACCATCCAGAAAAAATGACAGCTCTCCTTAATGAAGCTGGTTATGCGACAATTTTCATTGATAGCTATACAGGGCGTGGCATCTCAGGTGCGACTTTACGTACAGGAAGATTACTTCCTGCTGAAAGAGCCGCAGACCTTCTTGTTGCGCTTAATTGGGCGGAACAGCAGTCCTGGGTTAAGAAGGGAGCACTTGGGGCTATTGGTTATTCCCATGGTGCTATGACGATAATGGATGCGCTTGTCATGGCTCCCCCACAACGCAAACCAACAGGTCTCATCGATGTCCCTGGAAATAGTCTCTCAAACCTGAAGGCAAGTGTTCTTTTCTACCCTTGGTGTGCAGGGGATATTATGGGTGTTGAATTAAATAAATCCCTTGATGAAGATTGGAATGTGGCTTTACCTATATTGGCTATTTTGCCAGGAGCAGATACTGTTTCGGATGCTTCTATTTGCTCAGCAATTCTTTCCCGCCATGCTGCAAAAGGTCTTCCAGTAACGACACTTAAGCTCCCTGGTGTTGGTCATACTTTTGATCAAACGAAAGACGATCATGGCAACACCCAGCCTGAGTATGATGCCGCTGCAACTAAAAAATCTTATGCGGCAGCAATTGCTTATTTTGATAAATACTTGAAGTAAGCCTAACTGAATGTCTCACGCTGATTTTGTCCATTTAAGAGTTCATACGGCTTACTCCCTTTCTGAAGGGGCGATAAGGACCAAAGACCTGACTAAAATGTGTCGGGACTTTCAGATGCCTGCTGTGGCGATTACCGATACCAACAATCTCTTTGGTGGTATGGAGTTTTCTGGTGCCTGTATGGGAGCTGGAATTCAACCTATCCTGGGGACGCAGCTAAGTGTGACTCGTGTCGGGGAGGGGGGGAACCGTAAGGCTCAGCGTGCAGGCATGCCTGAAGCTGCCGATGAGATTGTTTTGTTAGTGCAGAATCAAGATGGCTATAAAAACCTGATGAAGCTGCTGAGCAATGCCTACCTAGAGAGCGAAGAAGGGGCAGACCCCCAGGTCCCCTTAGAAACTTTTATTGAGCATAATGAAGGCCTTATAGCTCTCACGGGTGGGGCTGCGGGTTCTGTCGGGCGTTTGCTCGCCGAAGGGCAGGAGGATGCCGCCGAAGGGGTTCTCTTGCAGCTTAAAGAGGCTTTCAAAGGCCGCCTCTATGTAGAGCTAATGCGCCATGGGCTTGAGGTTGAAGAAAAAATCGAACCCAAACTTATTGAGCTTGCCTATCAGCATAATATTCCATTGGTGGCGACCAATGAGGCCTTCTTTACTAACTCTGATATGTATGAGGCCCACGATGCTTTGCTTTGCATCGCGGGAAGTGCCTATGTCAGCCAGGATGAACGGCGTAAACTGACGGTAAATCATCGATTTAAATCGGCCTCTGAAATGCGGGAACTATTTGCCGATATACCGGAAGCTGTTGATAATACGGTAGTAATTGCCAAACGTTGCGCGGCCAAGGTCGAAAGCTCAGGCCCGCTTTTGCCTCCTTACGACAGTGGTGAAGGGCGGACGGAGGAGGAAGAACTCCGCCACCAAAGCCTTGAAGGGTTAAAAAAGCGGCTTGAGGTTCAGCTCTATACCCCAGAAATGAGCGAAGAAGAGCGAACAAAGGTAGGGAAACCTTATTTTGAACGTTTGGATTATGAGCTTGGGGTGATTAACCAGATGGGGTTCCCGGGCTACTTCCTGATTGTTGCTGACTTTATCGCCTGGTCGAAAGTTAAAGATATTCCCGTGGGGCCAGGCCGTGGTTCTGGTGCGGGTTCTGTGGTGGCTTGGGCTTTGACTATCACAGACCTTGACCCCCTTCGTTTTGGTCTGCTGTTTGAACGTTTCTTGAATCCAGAACGTGTGTCCATGCCTGATTTTGATATCGATTTTTGTCAGGATCGCCGTGAGGAGGTGATCAAGTACGTTCAGGACAAATATGGCTACGACCATGTCGCCCAGATTATTACTTTCGGTAAGCTGCAAGCTAAAGCCTGTATTCGTGACGTGGGGCGGGTTTTGGAGATGCCTTATCCGCAAGTTGACCGTATATCCAAACTAATCGGCGGCAACCCGGCGGCGCCACCTACCCTGCAAGAAGCCCTTGATGCAGAGCCGTTACTGCGGGAGATGGTTCGCGATGAGCAGACCGTTGATCGTCTGTTTAGCATTGCGAAGAAGTTGGAAGGGCTCTATCGCCACGCTTCAACTCATGCGGCAGGCGTGGTGATTGGGGATCGGCCTCTTGATCAGCTTGTCCCGCTCTATCGTGACCCGCGCTCAGATATGCCCGTGACCCAGTACAACATGAAATATGTTGAGAATACGGGCTTGATCAAGTTTGATTTTTTGGGCTTGAAAACCCTGACGGTCTTAGCAAAGGCTCTACAACATATTGAAGACAGAGGAGATTTTGTCGACCTCTCAAATCTCCCCTTTGATGACCCCGTCACATACGCCATGTTGACCAAAGGTGATACGACGGGTGTTTTCCAGTTGGAATCGTCGGGTATGCGGGATGTTCTTCGCAATATGAAGCCCGATAGTCTGGAAGATTTGATTGCTGTGGTGGCTCTTTATCGCCCAGGCCCAATGGATAATATTCCCGCTTATATCCGCCGTAAGCACGGGGAGGAAGAACCGGATTACCTCTATCCAACCCTTAAGCCGATTTTGGAAGAAACCTACGGTATTATGATCTACCAGGAACAGGTCATGCAGATTGCCCAGGAGCTTTCGGGCTATAGCCTAGGCGGTGCTGACCTGTTGCGGCGCGCCATGGGTAAAAAGATTAAAGAGGAGATGGATAAACAACGGGCTTTGTTTGTCGATGGTGCTGTAGCGCGAAGTGTCCCGGCCCAAAAAGCCTCTGATATTTTCGATCAGGTTAATAAGTTTGCTGGGTATGGTTTTAACAAATCACACGCTGCGGCTTATGCCCTGATTGCCTTTCAGACGGCCTATCTAAAAGCTAATTACCCGGTTGAGTTTATTGCGGGTTCCATGACTTTGGACCTCAATAATACGGACAAGCTGAATGTATTCCGTCAGGAATTGGAAAGCCAAAAGATCAAGCTGTTGACCCCGGATATCAATAAATCCAATGTGGCCTTTGCTGTTGAGGTTCTTGAAGGCGGGGAGCGGGCTATTCGCTACGCCCTAGCTGCCATCAAGAATGTGGGTGAGGCGGCGATGGAGTCCGTGATTAGGGAACGCGAAGCCAACGGTCCTTACAAAGACCTGTTTGATTTTGCTAATCGCCTTGACACCAAAGTGGTCAATAAACGCCAGATGGAAAATCTAGTGCGTTCTGGGGCGTTCGATAGCCTGAATAATAACCGCCATCAAGTACACAGTGGTATTGAACAACTGCTGAACCATGCGTCTATGGCCTCAAAAGATCGCAATGCAGACCAGATTGGCATGTTTGGAGCTGACGATGCGGCTGTTGTGGCGGCTGCAAAGCTCCCAGAACGCCCCGAATGGCCCTTAATGGACCGCCTCAAGCATGAATTTGATGCCCTCGGCTTCTATCTGTCGGCTCACCCTTTGGATGCTTATGGCAAAACTCTCAAACGTCTTAAAGCTCTGACATATAATCAAATTATTGAAGCTGGTGAGTCAAAACCGGTTCATATCGCTGGAACCATCATTGGTAAAAAGGTCAAAACCTCAAAAAAAGGCAACAAATTTGCCTTCGTCGATATGTCCGATGCCACCGGAGCCTTCGAAGTTACCTTGTTCTCCGATCAACTCAATGCGGCAGAAGGCTTGCTTGAAGTTGGACAGTCTATTTTCATCAAAGGCTCGGCAACTTTCGAAGGCGAAAGCGTCCGTTTTATTGCCAACAGAATTGAGTCATTAGATGAGGTTGTCGCCCGCTCTTCATCCGGTTTGAAAGTTTTCGTTGATAGCGAAGACCCTTTGCCGATGATCAAAGAGATGCTGGAACGTGAAGGTAAGGGCAGGGGAGAGGTCATTGTCACGGCACGGCTAAGTCTGACCAAAGAGGCTGACCTAAAACTCGAAAAACAATACGCGATTACGCCCCAACTGCTCCAGGCGGTAAAAGCCATTCCGGGGATTGTGGATGTGCAGGAGACTTAATATTCCTCCCCCCTGGTCATCGCCGGGCTTGACCATATGGTGATTGATTTTAGTTTCGAAAATTGTTTCCTAAAACTATGAAAAATCCCGCATTTCCCCTTGCAATCTCACGTTTCCTAGTCTATTACGCGGCCTCTATCACACACACAGGCTTGTGGTCGGCGGTGCAAATTCACCGCATGCTCGCTCCGGTGCTTTGAAATAGTTTCTTAGTACACGGTCTGTGGAGGTTTAACCGGAAAAGGAAATACGCACATGGCGTTGCCTGACTTTACAATGCGTCAGCTCTTAGAAGCTGGTGTTCACTTTGGACATACCACCCGTCGCTGGAACCCTAAGATGGATCAATACATCTTCGGTGTTCGCAATGGCATTCACATTCTTGATCTTCAGCAAACAGTTCCTCTGCTGCACCAAGCTCTCGTCGCAGTTCGTGACGTTGTCGCTGGTGGCGGACGCGTTCTCTATGTTGGCACCAAACGCCAAGCTCAAGAGAAAATTGCTGAAAGCTCAAAAGGCGCTGGCCAATACTTCGTAAACCACCGTTGGCTCGGTGGCATGATGACCAACTGGCAAACAATTTCTAAATCAATCAAACGGTTACGCGAAGTTGAAGAAAAACTTTCAACCAGCACCGAAGGCTTCACCAAGAAAGAGCTTCTTGGCCTGACCCGCGAGCGTGATAAGCTAGAACGTGCTCTTGGTGGGATTAAGGACATGGGCGGTCTACCTTCCATGGTTTTTGTAATCGACACCATTAAAGAGAAAATTGCGATCCAAGAAGCCAATAAACTGGGCATTCCCGTTATTGCTGTTCTTGACAGTAACAGCCCTTGCGATGGCATTGATTTCCCAATTCCTGGAAACGATGACTCCATTCGGGCGATCAACCTTTACTGTGATCTGATCAGCGGGGCTGTTGTTGACGGTCTGCAAGCTGAACTTGCTGCTTCTGGTGCTGATATTGGTGCTCAAGAAGAAGCTCCAGCGGAAGAAATTCCAGCTGAAGCTGCAACCGAAGAAGCTCCAGCTAAGGAAGCCGCACCGGCTGCCGAAGCTTAAGTTTTTATTACTCACTCTGTTTAATAGGACGAGAAGAAAATGGCTCAAATCACAGCCTCACTCGTAAAAGACCTGCGCGTACAATCTGGCGCCGGCATGATGGATTGCAAAAAAGCTCTCACCGAATGTGATGGCGACCTTGAAGCAGCCGTAGATTGGTTGCGTCAAAAAGGTTTGGCTTCTGCGGCTAAGAAATCTGGTCGCGTTGCTGCTGAAGGCTTGGTTGGTATTGCTGCTGATGGCAACAAAGGCGTTGTCATTGAGCTTAATGCTGAAACCGATTTTGTATCCCGCAACGAAGATTTCCAAAACATGGTTGCTTCTGTTACCCAAGCATCTTTGGCGAACGATGGTGATCTGGAAAAAACTAAAGCGGCTGGTTACCCCGGAAGTGAAAAATCTGTTGCAGATTTTATTACCGAAACCGTTGGTACCGTTGGCGAAAACATGAATCTGCGTCGGACAGGCGGTTTGTCTGTCGATAAAGGTGTTGTTGCCGCTTACATGCACAACGCACTGAAACCCGGCTTGGGTAAAATTGGTGTTTTGGTTGCGGTTGAATCTGAGGGCGATGCTGCTCAGCTTGAAACCCTTGGCAAACAAGTTGCCATGCATGTTGCAGCGACCAACCCTCAGGGACTTGATCAAAGTTCTTTGTCTCAAGAGTTGATTGACCGTGAACGCAACGTTTTGATTGAGCAAGCCAAAGAATCTGGCAAACCTCAAGAAATCGCTGAGAAAATGGTTGAAGGACGTATTCGCAAGTTTTTCAAAGAAGTTTGTCTTCTTGAACAAGACTTCGTTATGGATACAGACAAAACTGTTGCCCAAGCCGTTGATGCCGCTGCGAAAGAAATTGGTTCAGATGTTAAAGTTACCGGTTATCTTCGTTTTGCACTCGGTGAAGGCATTGAGAAGAAAGAAGAAGATTATGCAGCAGAAGTTGCTGCCATGGCTGGTGTTTAAGACTATTTAAAACCAAATACCGTCTAAATTTTGATAGGGCGGGAGATAATGTCATAGATTGAGCTTTCGGTCTGGCATTTCTCCCGCCCTATTGCTATCAATTGCAGGCTAAAACCAAAATTGCCCAAACCTGCAGGCTCCAAGGATAGATATGACTGAACCACTCCAATACAAACGTGTCCTGCTCAAACTCTCAGGCGAAGGCCTTATGGGGGAAAATGATTATGGCATTGACCCTAAGACCATGGAAAGAATCGCGAAAGAAATCAAAGCGGTTGGGGAATTAGGTGTCGAAGTCTGCTTGGTTATTGGGGCCGGAAATATTTTCCGTGGAATGTCTGGCGTCGCTGCCGGAGTAGAACGAACCAGTGCTGACTATATGGGGATGCTGGCTACTGTTATGAATGCTTTGGCGATGCAAAGCGTTTTGGAATCCATGGGGGTTCATACGCGGGTTCAATCGGCTATTCCAATGCCGACTGTTTGTGAACCTTTCATTCGTCGCCGTGCTGAACGCCATTTAGAAAAAGGCCGCATGGTTATTTTTGCCGCCGGAACGGGGAACCCTTTCTTTACCACCGATACAGCCGCCGCTCTGCGGTCAGTTGAAATGGGCTGTGACGCCTTAATCAAGGGGACACAAGTGGATGGGGTTTATGACTCAGACCCCAAAAAGAATCCTGATGCCAAAAGATATGACCGACTTGGCTATCGAGAAGTTTTAGCAAACGATTTAAAAGTGATGGATGCCAGCGCAATTGCCTTGGCGCGTGAAAATGATATACCAATACTCGTGTTTTCTCTGAAAGACGAAGGCTCGTTTGCCAAAGTCGTTAAAGGGGAAGGGCGCTTTACCAAGATTGACGGAGGGGAATAGGCAATGGGTGATTTTAATATTGAACAAGAGAAAAAAGAAATTGGCCGCCGAATGGAAGGGGCTGTTGAGGTCCTTCATAAAGAGTTTTCCGGCTTGCGGACTGGGCGGGCAGCCACAAGCTTGCTGGAACCGCTGACTGTTGAAGCTTATGGAAGCCCCATGCCGATGTCTCAAGTGGGCACCATTGGTGTTCCTGAACCTCGTATGCTTTCTGTTCAGGTGTGGGATAAAAGCCTGATTAAAGCAGTTGAAAAAGCTATCCGGGATTCCGATTTAGGACTTAACCCGTCAAGTGATGGCCAATTGGTTCGTATTCCAATCCCTGCTCTCAACGAGGAACGTCGGAAAGAATTGACAAAAGTCGCGGGGCGTTATGCGGAAGAAGCGAGAATTGCTGTACGTAATGTCCGTCGGCATGGAATGGACGATCTAAAAAAAGCTGAAAAAGACGGCAATATCTCAGAAGATGAGCACAGAGATTATAATGTGGAAATTCAAAACTTAACCGATACGTCTATTAAAGAGATTGATGAAGCTTTGGCCCACAAAGAAGAAGAGATTATGCAGGTTTAATTTATGAAAGCTCTTTCTGCACAACAAGATACGGCCCCCGTACCTGTCCATATTGCCGTTATCATGGATGGCAATGGACGCTGGGCAAAAGCACGTGGTTTACCGCGCACGGCAGGGCACAAAAAAGGTGTTGATGCTGTACGTGAAACCGTTGAAGGTGCCGCAGAAATGGGCGTTAAGTATTTAACTCTGTTTGGTTTTTCATCGGAAAATTGGAAACGCCCAGAAACCGAAGTTTCAGACCTTATGGGATTGCTGAAGTACTATCTACAGCGTGAAATTGCGACGCTTCATAAAAAAAATATCCGCTTTAGAATTATCGGTGATCGCTCTAGGCTTTCCGGTGACATTGTTAAGTTGATCGAAAATGGAGAGCAACTGACAAAAGGTAATCAAGGCCTTCAGTTGACCATTGCTTTAAGTTATGGAGGTCAAGCAGACATTACTCATGCGGCTAAATTACTTGCTGAGGATGTCGCTTCAGGCAAAATCACGCCAGACCAGATTACCGAAGAGAAATTATCAGAAAAATTGTCTACGTTTGATCTTCCCGACCCAGATCTTTTGATCCGGACCAGCGGCGAGAATCGGATCAGTAATTTTCTTCTTTGGCAAACGGCCTATTCTGAATTTGTTTTTGTTGATACTCTTTGGCCAGAGTTTGATAAAAACGAACTGGCAAAAGCGGTTGGTATTTTCCAAAAACGGGAACGGCGTTTTGGCGCTATAGGTAGCTGATCCTGTGAAAAAAGATGGTTTAGCCACGCGTATAATTTCCGCTATTGTTTTAGCCCCTCCCGTTATGGCTGCCTTTTATTATGGCTTCCCATATTTTGATTTATTAGCTCTTGTCGTTGCTGTTCTGATGGCTTGGGAATGGTCAAGATTAGTTGGCGGAGGGGCCTTTGGGGCACCTGGGGTTGGTTTAGTCATTGTCGTTGTTGCCTCGCTTGCCACCTTTTATAGCTACTCCCCTTTATTTGCAGTTGCCGTGGCCTTCGCTGGGGGGCTTTTGCTCAATGTTATTTATGCGAAGAAGTTTGAAAAGGGTTCCTATTGGCTTTTTATTGGCAGCCTTTACACCTGCCTTCCGATACTTTCCCTTATTTGGATCAGACAAGACGCTGAGCTCGGTCTTGAATTAATCTTTTGGCTCGTCGGGGTCGTTTGGGCGACCGATATTGGGGCCTATGCCTTTGGGCGAATGATTGGCGGGCCGAAAGTTATGCCTTCAGTTAGCCCCAAGAAAACCTGGGCTGGCCTTTTCGGCGGCATGTTTTGTGCAGGCTTGATTGGGTATGGTGCAAGTTACATACTTCCAGTTAACCACTTGATTTTGTTTGTTGTTATCAGTAGTGGTCTCGCCTTTATTGCTCAAGTTGGTGATTTCTTTGAGTCGGGCATTAAACGAAAATTTGATGTTAAAGATTCCAGCAATTTAATACCTGGGCATGGCGGTATTTTAGACCGAGTTGATGGGTTACTTCCTGTTGCTCTCGTGGCGGCAGCCCTTCTTTCTGTTGAAACAGGACTGATATCCTAATGGTCAAACGCGTATCTATTCTAGGCTCCACGGGTTCCGTAGGTTGCAGCACCATTGAACTGATTGAAAGCGATCCAGAAAAGTTCAATGTGGTTGCTTTAACAGCAAACAGGAATATCGATCGGCTTGTTCAACAAGCAAAAAAATTCAAACCGCAACTCGCCGTGACAGCAGATGAATCCCTTTATGGAAAATTAAAAGATGCCCTCTCGGGGACAGGAATTGAGGTTGCTGCCGGACCTGAAGCTGTAATTGATGCGGCAACACGTGAGACTGATTGGGTGATGGCCGCCATCGTCGGGGCTGCGGGGCTAAAATCAACGATAGCTGCTGTTGAGAGAGGCTATACGGTTGGCTTGGCTAATAAAGAGAGTTTGGTTTGTGCCGGTGATTTGATGATGCAAAAGGTTGAAGAGTGTGGCGCAACACTCTTGCCTGTTGATTCAGAACATAATGCTATATTCCAGGTGCTCGATTTCGACCATCCAAAACGAATTGATAAGATTATCCTGACCGCTTCAGGGGGGCCGTTCAGGGATTTTGCTTATGCCGACATGGAGAAGATTACTCCCAAGCAAGCCGTCGCGCATCCAAATTGGGAGATGGGCCAAAAAATCTCCGTCGATTCAGCGACAATGATGAACAAAGGCTTAGAGCTCATAGAAGCTTACCACCTTTTTCCGGTTACTGAAACGCAGATTGAAATTGTCGTTCATCCTCAATCCGTAGTTCATAGCCTTGTTTCATACATTGATGGGTCTGTCCTTTGCCAAATGGGGACCGCAGATATGAAAATTCCGATTGCTTATGCTTTGGCATGGCCGGATCGGATGAATACACCCGGGCAACCCTTAAATTTAGGGGAGCAGGGGGATTTAAGCTTTGAAGCCCCTGATTCAAAAAGATTTCCTGCTTTGAAGTTAGCACGCAATGCCTTGCAAACAGGGGGCGGTGCACCTACTATACTGAATGCAGCAAACGAAATTTCGGTAGGTCGGTTTTTGCAGGAGCAAATTGGGTTTTTAGATATCGCGCGTATCGTTGAGAAAACTCTAGAGATTGTCCCGCAAACTACGCCACAAAGTATTAATGAGGTACTTGATTTAGACGCTGAAGCACGAAGATTAGCAGTGACTATTGCTGATCAATTTTCACGGCCCTAAGTCTTCATAAATTTATCATCATGGAAACTATTGTATTAAGTTGGGGAACGATAATTCCCTTTGTCTTTGTTCTTACTGTACTGGTGTTTGTGCATGAGCTAGGCCACTACTGGATTGCCCGGCGCAACGGTGTGCGTGTTGAAGTGTTTTCTATTGGTTTTGGCCCCGAAATATTTGGCTGGACAGACTCAAAAGATACCCGCTGGAAGATTAGCGCCGTCCCGATGGGGGGATACGTTAAGATGTTTGGCGAAGGGGATTTTGACGAAGAAGGTGATGGGCCTGCCCCCGAGCTTTCTGACGCTGAAAAAGCAGTTTCATTCGCCCATAAAACCCTCGGTCAACGGGCTGCTGTTGTCTTTGCCGGGCCTGCTGCTAATTTTATTTTTGCCGTATTGGTTTTTATCGCTCTGTTTAATTTTACCGATACGCCTATGCCTTTGGCTGGGGTTGGTCAGGTCGTTGAAGGTTCCGCTGCCGATGAGAGCGGATTAAAGCCTGGAGACACGATTGTTGCTATTGATGGCAAAGAAATCACCTATTTTACAGAACTACGGGATATTGTGAGTGTAAAGCCGGGTGTTGCATTGACATTTGATGTGCTGAGATCTGACAAAATACTGGTTTTACAGGCGACCCCCAAACCTCATTTAGAAGATGCTTCCCGTGGACTTTTGGGAATTAGCCCCGACCCTGAACAAGTTGAGCTTATTGAAACAGGCTTTGGGGAATCTATTTGGAAAGGCGTTAGTCACAGTTTTCTTATAACGGGTAAAATTTTAGGCGGCCTTGGCGACATGATTTCTGGCAACATTAGTGTCGATAATGTTGGTGGGCCGCTAAGAATAGCTCAAATGTCTGAAAAAGTTGCGGAGCGTGGTTTTGTCGACTTGATGAATTTTATCGCCGCTTTTTCAATTAATCTTTTCCTGATTAATCTTTTCCCAATACCTATGCTTGATGGTGGTCATTTGGTGTTTTATGCTTATGAAGCCATATTTGGTCGACCAATTGGGGAGCGAGCGCAAGAATATAGTTTGCGCTTTGGCCTAATTTTTGTATTAGGTTTGATGTTGTTTGTGACGATTAATGACTTTTTGCATTCAGAAATGTATGAATCAATTGTAAGTTATTTGACCTAGAGCTTGGGGGCGTTAGCGTTTTGCGTAAGTTAAAAAATATTATCTATATTTTCTTAGGCGTATTCTTATTCGCAGCCTCTCAGGGTGCCCAGGCGCAAGTAGGGGGGACCGTTCGTGATGTCATCATTGAAGGCGTTCAACGTATTGAGCCTGATACTGTGCGCTCATATATGGTTATTCAGCCTGGTGATCCCTACAGCCGTGAAAGAATAAACCGTTCCCTGAAAGCCCTTTTTGCGACGGGTCTGTTTGCTGATGTTTCTATAGGTCAGCAAGGTGGTAATCTGGTTGTTAAAGTCGTCGAAAACCCAATCATCAACCAGATTTCTTTCGAAGGTAATAAAAAAATAGATGACGAAGCCCTTGGAACCGAAACCGTCTTAAAGCCTCGAGTTATTTATACCCGCACAAAAATTCAAAATGACGTCAAACGTATCATTACCCTTTACCGGAGGAGCGGACGTTTTTCTGCCACGGTAGAGCCTAAGGTTATTCGCCTTAAACAGAACAGAGTTGATCTTGTTTTTGAGATTAATGAGGGGGCTGTCACAGGAATTAGCAAAATCCGTTTTTTAGGTAACCGTGAATTTAGTGATGGTGAATTAAAAGATGCGATTCAAACGAAAGAAACGCGCTGGTTTCGCTTGTTCTCTTCGGATGACAATTATGACCCTGACCGGGTTACCTTTGACCGTGAGGTCTTAAGACGGTTTTATTTAAATGAAGGCTTTGCTGATTTTAAAGTAATTTCTGCAGTAGCTGAACTAACCCCCAATAAAGAATCCTTTTTTATTACTTACACAGTAGAAGAAGGTAACCGTTATAAGTTTGGTAAAATTGATTATGCGATCGGCCTAAAGAAATTAAAAGAAGATGATCTTAAACCGGCTGTCGAAATTAAAATTGGCAGTTGGTACAGCACGAAAGAAGTAGACGACACAATTCAGAAATTAACGAATGTTGTCGGTAACAAAGGGTACGCCTTTGTGGATGTTCGTCCAAGAACGTCTCGGAACCGAGAGAATAATACAATTGATCTTGTTTTTGAAGTCGGTGAAGGTCCGAGGGTTTTTGTTGAGAGAATTGATATTAAAGGTAATTCACGTACTGAAGATGAAGTTATTCGGCGTGAATTCAAGCTCGTTGAAGGGGATGCTTTTAATAGTGCCCGTTTAAGACGCTCAAAACAGCGAATTGAAGGTCTTGGATATTTTTCTAAGGTGAAGGTACAGCAAACGCCTGGTTCTTCAGCCGATAAGACGGTTGTTGAAGTTGAGGTGGAAGAACAGTCTACTGGTTCTGTTTCGGTTGGTGCCGGCTATTCAACAACAACTGGCGCATTAGTTGACTTTGGCATTGAAGAGAAAAACCTTTTAGGAAAAGGGCAGATGCTAAAGCTTTCTGCTACAGTTGCCGCAAATTCTACAGAATTAGATTTATCATTTAATGAACCCTATTTTATGGATCGTGAAGTGAGCGCAGGCTTTGATCTTTTTAATAAAGAGTCTGATTTGCAAGATACGTCTTCATATAATGATCAACAAACAGGGACTAACCTTAATATAGGGTATCCTATTACTGAAGATTTAAGCCAAAGTTGGGGTTATACGCTTAAGCAAACAACGGTTGAAGATGTTTCTTCTGATGCTTCTATTTACATTAAAGCTCAAGAAGGTACATCACTCCTTTCGATGGTTTCCCATTCTCTTGCCTACGATAAGCGGGATAGTAAAAGTAACCCATCTGAAGGCTATTATGCGAGATTAAGCAACAACTTAGCTGGCTTAGGTGGGGATGATAAATTTATCAAGAACTCAGTAGGAGCTTCATATTATTACCCTGTCGCTGATAAATGGGTAGTTTCTCTTTCTGGTGAAGTCGCTCATATATTTGGCGTTGGTCAAGATGTTAGTCTTAACAATCGCTTCTTTATCGGCGGTGATAATTTAAGGGGCTTTGCAAGCTCTGGTGTGGGCCCGCGGGATACCTCTACAGATGATGCATTAGGTGGTGAGTGGAAATACCTATCAACTCTGCAGTTGAAATTCCCTCTTGGGTTCCCTGGTGAATACGATGTTTCAGGTCATGTCTTTACTGATTTCGGTAGTGCCGGAAAATTAGCTTCAAGTGGATCAAATATTGCGGATACTCAATCTATAAGAGCTTCCATTGGTACAGGGTTTTCATGGATATCACCCTTTGGCCCGATTGGTGTTGATATTGCGACACCCTATATGAAAGAAAGTTTTGATAAACTCGAAAGTATTCGAATTAATTTTGGAACAAGGTTCTAAACCTATGCGTATTATTGCTAAATTTACTCTTTTATTATCTGCTTTAGTTGTCGGTCTTGGTTTTAATGTTGGACAGCCCTTTGCCCAAGAAAAACAACAAGAGCTCCAGTTAATAGTCGCTGTCGTTGATATGGTAAAAATTAATGCAACCGCGACTGCTCCAATTAGCGTGCGTGAGCAGATGAACAATAAACGCAAAGCCTATCAAGCTGAGATGCAAAAAGAAGAAAATACCTTACGTGAAGGACAACAAGAACTGGCACGTCAAAGAGCGATACTGTCTCCAGAAGCTTTGAAAAGTGAGCGGGCTAAATTCCAAGAAAAATTTGTTGCCGTTCAGAAAAAAATGCAAGTTATGAACAGTTCTCTTGAAAAAGCCCGTGTTGCAGCCCTGGAAAAGATCAGTGAAGCCCTCAAATCTGTAATCAATAAAATTGTATCAGACCATAAAATCACACTGCTTCTCCGCAAAGAATTAACCGTCATCTCTGCAAAGCAACTCGATATTTCAGATTTGGCAATTAAAGAGCTAAATAAAGCCTTACCGTCTGTTGTTGTGTTCCCAAAAGCTAAGGGTGCTAAATAAAGTATGGCTGATACGCGTTTCTTTGAACGATCAGGGCCCTTTTCGCTTTTGCAACTAGCAGAAATTTCGGGAGCTGAACTGCAGCAAACGACGCGTAATGACCAAATTATTACTGATGTAGCACCACTTGATAAAGCTTCCGATGGTGAAATTAGTTTTTTTGACAATATTAAATATCGTCAACAATTTCAAAACACGCAGGCTCAAGCTATCATCATTAATAAGCGTTTTATTGCTGAAGCTCCGGCGTCTGCAGCACTATTCGTCATTGATGACCCCTACAGGGCTTATGCGAAAGTTGCCCAAGCATTTTATTCTCCGAGAGCAAACGATTCTAAACCAGTGATTGGTGATTTTATTGACCCTACAGCAGAGATTGGGGCAGGCTGTCACATTGGTTCAGGGGTCTATATAGGCCCTAATGTTAAAATTGGCTCTAATTGTGATATCGGGAATAACACGACAATTGGTAAAGGGGTAACGATTGGCGATAATACCGTTATCTCATCAAATGTTACTTTAGGTTATTGCCTGATTGGTTCCCGTGTTTTTATCAATTCAGGTGTCCGTATAGGGCAAAATGGTTTTGGTTATGCCATGTCTCCTTTAGGGCATGAGCCTGTTCCGCAACTTGGTCGGGTCATTGTTGAAGATCATGTTGATTTAGGTGCCAATACCTGTATCGATCGTGGATCTGGGCCGGATACGGTGATCGGTGAGGGCTCAAAGATCGATAATTTGGTACAGATCGCACATAATGTCCAAATCGGTAAGGGATGCGTCATTACCGCCCAGGTTGGTATTGCCGGAAGTACTAAATTAGGTGACTTTGTTGTCCTTGGAGGTCAGTCTGGCATCGCGGGTCACTTGGAAATCGGTTCGGGTGTCCAAGTGGCGGCTCAAAGTGGTGTCATTGGAGATATAGCTCCAGGACAAGTTATTGGTGGATATCCTGCTCAGCCAATGAAAAATTGGATGAAAGGGGCTGCCCTTTTGTCGAGGGCAGTAAAGAAGGGTCGTAAGACTCTGGAAGAAAAATAGAGGGGAATTATGGCAGAGGCCAAATTTTTTGATACCGCGGAAATCATGCAAATGATCCCGCACCGTTATCCTTTTTTGCTTATCGATAAAGTTGAAAACCTTCTTGAGGGTGAATCTGCTGTCGGCATTAAAGCCGTTACAGTTAATGAACCTTTTTTCCCAGGACATTTTCCGGGGCACCCCGTTATGCCGGGCGTTCTTATCATTGAGGCCATGGCTCAAACGGCAGCAATCGTTGTTGTCGATAGTTTAGGGGAAGAGACTGAAGGTAAGCTGGTCTATTTCATGTCTGTTGATAAGGCTCGATTTAGAAAACCTGTTTTACCTGGGGATACTTTGAAAATTGAAGTTCAGAAAATTCAAAGCCGAGGCAAGATATGGAAATTCCAAGGAAAAGCAATGGTTGATGGTTCCGTTGCCGCAGAAGCCGATTTTATGGCTATGATTAGGGATGCATAATGACAAATATTCACCCTACGGCGGTTATTGATCCGAAAGCAGAAATATCAGAAAAGGCTAAAGTTGGCCCTTACTGTGTCATTGGCCCCAACGTTAAGCTGGCGGACAATGTCGAACTTCTTTCTCATGTTGCCGTAGACGGTCGAACATCTATTGGGTCTGGAACAAAAGCTTTCCCCTTTTCATCAATTGGTCATCAGCCACAAGATTTAAAATATCATGGTGAACCTTCTGAGCTTGTGATTGGTGAAAACAATGTCATTCGTGAACATGTCACCATCAATCCTGGGACAGAGGGTGGCGGTATGCTCACCCAAATTGGTAATGATAACCTTTTGATGGTTGGTGTTCATGTTGGACATGATTGTAAGATTGCCAACAATGTTGTTCTGGTGAACAACGTTACTCTTGGGGGACATGTCGAGGTCGATGACTTTGTTGTCTTTGGTGGCCTTAGTGCTGCTCATCAATTTGTTAGGGTTGGAAAACACGCCATGATCGGGGGGATGTCTGGCATTGAGAATGATGTCATTCCTTATGGTGCCGTATATGGCAATCGAGCCTATCTGAATGGCCTCAACCTTATTGGGTTACGCCGTCGGGGATTTAAAAGAGATGTTGTTCATGCGTTGCGCAATGCCTATCGCCTTATGTTTGCCCAAGAAGGGACGTTAACAGAGCGGGTAGATGATGTTGCTGAACTCTTTAGCGATAATGAGCCTGTTATGGAGATTGTAAATTTCATTCGCCATGATTCCTCCCGTAAAATCTGCCAGCCGGTGCCGGAGCATGCCGGGTAAGTTAGGCATCATAGCAGGGAAGGGCGAACTTCCCCGCCAAATTATCCAGGCCTGCCAAAAGGAAGGCCGGGATTTCCATGTGATTGCTTTTTCGGATCAAACAGATGAAAAAACTGTAGAGAATATTTCTCATGACTGGGTTCGTCTTGGGGCTGCTGGAACCACCATCAAAATCTTTAAACAGCAAGGCATTAAAGACCTTGTTTTGGCGGGAGGGATTAATCGCCCTTCAATGGCCTCTCTGCGTCCTGATGGTTGGGCGTTAAAATTCTTCGCCAAAAATGCAAAAGCGGCTTTGGGCGATGACGGTCTTTTAGCCGCGCTGGTTCATGATCTTGAAAAAGAAGGGTTTCGACTTGTTGGCCCAGATGAAATCCTTGATGACCTTTTGGCCCAAACGGGGACTCTAGGGGCCATTGAGCCGGATGAAGTTGCCTTAGCTGACATTGCACGAGGATTCAACGTTGCCTGGCAATTAGGAGCTTTAGATGTAGGGCAAGCCGTGGTGGTTCAGCAAAATTTGGTGCTGGGGGTTGAAGCCATCGAAGGGACGGAGAGCATGCTAGGACGTGTGAAAAATTTAGCACGCGAAGGTGTTGGTGGTGTTCTTATTAAGGCCAAAAAACCGAACCAGGAAAAACGAGCTGATTTACCAGCAATCGCTCCGGCAACCATCGATCAAGCGAGGGCGGCAGGCTTACGTGGAATTGCCATCGAAGCAAATGGGGCAATAGTTATTGATGCCCAGAAAGTCAGAGAAAAAGCTGATCAAGCAGGTCTTTTTGTTGTTGCAGTAGATAAGAAAACTATTGTGAAGGGGTGATAAGTGCCTGAACCTGTTGCCTTATCCATTTACCTTATTGCCGGGGAACCTTCAGGGGATGTTCTTGGGGCACGGCTTATGGCTGCCCTTAAGACAGAACATCCGGGTGAAATTAGTTTCTATGGGGTTGGTGGCCCCAGGATGAGGGAGGAGGGGCTTGAAAGCCTCTTTCCTATGAGTGAACTCTCTATTATGGGTTTAGCGGAGATTATTCCGCACATTCCGAAACTCTTAGGGCGCATCAAAGAAACCGTTAAAGATATTGAGAGTAAGGTTCCCGCAGCTTTGATCACAATAGATTCTCCCGCCTTTTCTCTGCGGGTTTCTAAAAAACTAAGGGGGAAGGGAATTCCCCTTATTCATTATGTTGCGCCTTCGGTTTGGGCTTGGAAACCAGGACGGGCCAAAAAGGTTGCCGGTTACTTGGATCATTTGCTGGCCTTACTCCCCTTTGAGCCACCATATTTTGAAGTGGAGGGGCTTGCGACAAGTTTTGTTGGCCATTCAATTCTTGAAAGCGGAGCAGATAAGGGGAACGGTCACGCCTTTCGGAAAAAACATAAAATCCCGCTTAATGAACCGCTTCTCTGCCTTCTTCCAGGAAGCCGTTCAGGGGAAATAGATCGTTTACTGCCTGTTTTTGAAGAAGCCCTCTCAATCGTTCATAAAGAAATTCCTGACCTCCATATTGTTTTACCAACAATAGAACGCCATGGAAATCGGTTGAGAACGGCAACAGAAAAATGGCCTCAAGATATTCATATCATTGAAGGAATAGAAGAAAAATATGATGCCTTTGCTGCCGCAAATGTTGCCTTAGCCGCATCCGGTACCGTTTCTCTTGAATTAGCCATGTCCGCAACGCCTATGGTGGTTACTTACAAAGTAAATTCCTTCACTCATTGGATTGTCCGGCGAATGGTTAAGGTGGATTTCGGTAGCTTAACCAATATTTTACTTAAAAAAGAAGTGATACCCGAACTTATCCAAAAGGATTGTACGCCTGCCAATGTTGCAGGCCGAGTGAAAGCCCTTTTTCAAGATGAACGTTCCCGACAAAGGCAAATTGAAGGCTTCGATTTGTCACTTGCTATGCTTGGGAGGGGAGAAGTTGATGTTCCCAGTATAAGGGCCGCAAAAAAGGTGCTATCGGTTATTAATAATTTTCCACAAAGGTGATGCATGTCAAATACAGGAAATTTTCGGTTTCTCCACACCATGTTACGCGTTAAAGATTTAGAGAAATCTCTCGATTTTTATACACGTTTACTCGGGATGAAATTAGTTCGGAAAACGGATTTCCCAGGTGGTCGGTTTACGCTCGCTTTTGTCGGGTATGGCGAAGAAGCCGATACAACCGTTTTAGAACTTACCCATAACTGGGACCAAGAAGAAAATTATGAACAGGGCAATGGCTTTGGACATCTTGCTATCGGTGTTTCAGATATCTATGGCACCTGTGAAGCCATGGAAAAAGAAGGCGTCCCCATTCCACGTCCCCCCGGGCCTATGCAGCACGGAACAACGATCTTAGCATTTATTGAAGATCCAGATGGATACAAGATCGAACTTATAGAAAATAAATAATATAAGCATTTGATATATAAAGAAAAAACGGCGCAGAATTAATCTGCGCCGTTTTTTTATTCGTCAGGAGGGGTTAACCTCTTTAGGCTTATCCGCGATGGTGCAGGGGAACGAATTCACGCTCAACTTCACCTGTATAAAGCTGGCGAGGACGACCGATTTTCTGTGAGGGGTCTTCAATACTCTCGTTCCACTGAGCAACCCAACCAACCGTGCGTGCCATGGCAAACAACACGGTGAACATAGAAACAGGAATGCCCATAGCCCGGAAAATAATGCCGGAATAGAAATCAACGTTCGGGAACAGTTTTTTCTTCACGAAGTATTCGTCTTCACGCGCGATGCGCTCAAGTTCCATCGCCAATTCAAGAAGAGGCTCGTCTTTGATGCCCAACTCGTCGAGTACTTCATGGCAAGTTTGCTGAAGTACTTTAGCCCGTGGATCGTAGTTTTTGTATACTCGGTGACCAAAGCCCATAAGACGGAACGGATCGTTCTTGTCTTTGGCTTTTGCGATGTACTCAGGAATGTTGTCTTTGCTACCGATGGTTTCAAGCATACTAAGAACAGCTTCGTTCGCTCCGCCGTGAGCCGGACCCCAAAGGGAGGCAATACCAGCAGCTATACAGGCAAACGGGTTCGCCCCAGATGAACCAGCCAAACGAACGGTGGATGTTGAAGCATTTTGCTCGTGATCAGCGTGCAAGATCAAAATACGGTCCATAGCGCGTGCCAGAACAGGGTTGACCTTATATTCGTCACAAGGTGTTGAATACATCATGTAGAGGAAGTTTTCTGCGTATCCCAAATCATTTTTAGGATAAACAAAAGGCTGACCCTGAGAGTATTTAAAGGCGTTCGCTGCAATTGTCGGCATCTTGGCAATCATGCGGTAAGAAGCCACCATGCGGTGCCAAGGGTCGCTAATTTCTAAACTATCATGATAGAAAGCAGAAAGAGCGCCAACAACACCACACATAATTGCCATTGGATGTGAATCCCGGCGGAAACCCTTGTAGAAAGAGTTGATTTGCTCATGGAGCATGGTGTGGTGGGTGATTTTGAATTCAAAAGTTGATTTTTGCTCTGAAGTTGGAAGATCTCCATAAAGCAGGAGATAGCAAACTTCCATAAAATCTGAATTTTCAGCTAAATCTTCGATTGAATATCCACGATGGCGAAGGATACCTTTATCGCCGTCAATAAATGTAATCTTAGATTCACAGCTACCTGTGGAGGTAAAGCCTGGATCATAAGTGAAGCAGCCTGTATCTGCATAGAATTTGCGTACGTCAACCACGCTTGGCCCTGTTGTGCCATCGATTACTGGTAACTCCCAAGAATCACCACTGCGGTTGTCGGTTAGCGTAAAGGAATTTTTGCTAGACATACGTTGCTTTTCCCCTCGTCTGCGGGTTTAAGTCTTCTTACATTAAAGACTTGGAGACCCTAATTGATCAAATAAATATACTAGGCATCCGTTAATTGGAGTGCCGCCGCGATTCGCTTTAAAGATTCTTCGCGACCAAGAACCTCCATAACCTCAAAAATGCCCGGTGTTACTGTCGTGCCGCTCAACGCTGCACGAAGTGGTTGGGCAACTTTACCAAGCTTATACTCTTTTTCTTCAGCGTAAGCTTTGACTATAACTTCAAGAGCGTCACTTTCCCAGCTCTCAACCTGTTCTATTTTTGCCAAAAGGCCTGAAATTTTTTCACGTCCCTCGGTATCCAGAAGCTTTAAGGCTTTTGGGGTATATGCCAAGGGCGTTTCCACTGCGTAAAACTGAGCGTTTTCCGCGAGTTCAACAAGAGTTTTAGCACGTTCTTTCAGCCCCTGCATCCCCTGTTTTAAACGTTTTTCAGCATGTTCTGATAGCTTGATTTCTGAGTTGGTGTTTAGACGTTCTATAATCAAGGAGGCAAGCCGTTCATTTTGGGCCTCTTTGATATAATTACCATTTAAAGCCGTCAGTTTTACCGTATCAAAACGAGCCGCAGCTTTGCCGATTCCGTCTAAACCAAACCACTCGATTGCCTGTTCAGTAGAAAAAATCTCAGCATCACCATGGCTCCAGCCAAGACGGACAAGATAGTTTCGCATAGCTTCCGGCAGGAATCCCATCTCTTCATAAGCCTCAACGCCTAAAGCACCATGGCGTTTAGACAGTTTGGCGCCGTCTGACCCATGGATCAGAGGGATATGAGCATAAATGGGAGGTTCCCAGCCCATGGCTTTGTATATCTGAATTTGACGGAAGGC
Source organism: uncultured Thalassospiraceae bacterium (assembly GCA_965368165.1). GTDB lineage: Bacteria > Pseudomonadota > Alphaproteobacteria > Rhodospirillales > JAPHRK01 > JAPHRK01. The sequence goes on from CBDULT010000018.1 coordinate 84,855, forward strand.
GTTGTTAAGGTGGTCATCGCCGCGAATAGCATGGGTCACACCCATATCATAATCATCAACAACCACCGCTAACATATAGGTTGGGGTGCCGTCAGCTCGCAACAGGACCATGTCGTCAAGCTGTGCGTTGGCGACGGTAACATCCCCTTGTACGGCATCTGTAATAGTTGTTTTGCCTTCTGTCGGTGCTTTGAAGCGAATAACCGGAGGAACGCCAGGAGGTGCTTCTGCGGGGCTTTTATCACGCCATGTCCCATCATATTTGATGGGGCGTTTTTCTTTTTTAGCTAATTCCCGCATTTCTGTGAGTTCTTCGGGTGAGCAATAACATTTATAAGCTTTGCCATCAGAGAGAAGTTGTTTGGCGACTTCTGCATGGCGTGATGCCCGTTCAAATTGGGAAATCGCCTCCCCATCCCAATCCAAACCTAACCATTTCATGCCATGGTAGATCGCTTCGACAGCTTCATTGCTGGAGCGTTTACGGTCTGTGTCTTCAATTCTGAGAAGGAATTTGCCGTTGTTATGTTTGGCGAATAGCCAATTAAACAGAGCTGTTCTGGCTCCGCCAATATGCAAGAAACCAGTGGGTGAAGGAGCAAAACGGGTGACAACGGTCATATTTGAGTAGACACTCTGTTATTAAAGACAAATTCAGGAGCCAAACGAAACCGTGGTTTAGCACATTCTTTTCGCTTGTGCAGCAAAACGTTCGCTTGTTTAACAATTTTCTTGATTCAAAACTAGCTAAATGAAGAGAAACAAACAACTTTTTGAAATTTTTTTGGGCCAGAGTGAACGCTGGCCTTTATGGCTGCCTGTGCTCTTTGGGGCCGGTATTGGTGTCTATTTCCTTTTATCTTTTGAGCCTCAACTCTGGTTGAATAGTGGGATTCTCCTTGTTTTAATTCTGGCGACGGTTGTTTTCAGGCGATTTGATCTCATTTTTTTCAGTCTGCTTGCTTTTGCGACCTTTTATGGGGGGCTGGTAACAGCACAAGTCAGAACGGTTTCAGTTGCGGAGCCCGTGTTAGCAAAACGTCTAGGCCCGACAACTGTTTCTGGGCGTATCTTAACCGTAGAAGAGCAACCTCAGGGGATGCGAATCACCTTGGAAAAATTACGGATTGGAATCCTGGAGACCCATAAAACACCCCATACTGTACGGGTTAAGGTTCGAAAATCAGAACAATCTTTTTTACCGGGTGATTGGATAAGGACGACAGCGATCTTGATGCCGCCAATGGCTCCAGTTGCGCCAGGAGCATTTGATTTTCAGCGGCACGCCTTTTTTAAGCGGCTTGGTGCCGTTGGTTTTACTTTAGGGGAACCAACCTTGTTGGAAAGGGGTGAGCCGCTCTCTGTTTCTCCGCAAACCCTTATTTCTCAAACAAGAACAGAAGTTTCATCTTCTGTGCGGGAGCAGGTTAAGGGCCCCGTCGGGGCTGTTATCGCTGCTCTTATGACCGGGGATCGGGGAGGGATTGATGGAAAGGTCCTTGAGAATATCAGGTATGCTGGTCTTGCTCACCTATTGGCGATCTCCGGCTTGCATATTGGCTTAGTAGCGGCCTTTGTCTTTTTTAGTATAAGAACCTTCCTGGCAAGTCTTCCGAATTTGTCCCTTCATTACCCCATAAAGAAGTGGGCGGCTTTAGGGGCTGTTCTCGTTGCCTTGGTCTATGCCTTCCTGGTTGGCGCAACAGTGCCGACCCAGAGGGCTTTTATTATGGTTTCTATTGTTTTTGTCGCCATGATGGTGGATCGACAGGGGATATCTTTAAGAACCTTAGCCATAGCGGCTTTCGCTGTTTTATTCCTACAGCCAGAAACCATTGTCAGCCCCAGTTTTCAAATGTCTTTTGCAGCCGTTACGGCCTTAATTGCGACTTATGAACGGGTGGGGGAGTGGATGCAGAAAAGGGGGCGTGACAACAATCCATCTTATATATTACGTCTGAGACGTTATTTTTTTGGTGTTCTCCTCACCACTTTAATCGCCACAATCGCGACGACACCCTTTGCCGTTTATCACTTTAATTCTGTTGCCTTATACGGCATTTTTTCAAATCTTCTCGCTGTTCCAATCATGGCCTTCTGGGTTATGCCGCTTATTGTTTTAACCTGGGTGTTAACACCATTTGGGCTTGAAGGTTTTTTGTTTCCTTTGTTGGAAATGGGAGTGTCTTCAATCATACAGATTGCAAATTATTTTGCAGAAACAACGGGTTCTGTGATGTTGTTAAAGGCACCTAACATTTTATTTGTTGTGCTAATTTCACTTGGTGGGCTTTGGCTTTGTCTATGGAAAGGGCGGGTTTCTTTAATTGGAGTACCAATTGTAATTGCTGGAATGGTGGTTTTTTTACAAACATCCCCACCAAATCTACTAGTAGATGAGACTGGGCAACTCAAAGGTATTTTCTTAGAGAATCAGATTCCAAAGATATCGACCTTACGAAAATCAAAAATTATCTCCAAACGTTGGGTTGAACGGGTTGGTTTTGACGGAACGCCAATGGTCTGGCCAAAAAATGGATTAAAACAGGATGGTCTCGTCTGTGATTCACAGGCTTGCCTGTTTGAAACAAAGGGAACCCGCATTTCATTAGTCTCTCATCCTTCGGCGATTCAGGAAGATTGCCATATAGTACAGGTACTTATCAGTTCTGAACCCATAAGGTCAAAATGCACCGGACCCCAAGTCGTTATCGATCGATTTGATCTTTGGCGAGAAGGGGGGCATGCCTTATGGATAAATAAAGGAGGCATTGAAGTGCAAACCGTTGCTGAGTACCAGGGGAGAAGACCTTGGAGTTCCTACGCCAAGCGGCAAGGACGTAAATGAAGATAAAAATATATTGGCCCGCTTTTATTTCCCCGTTTTAAGGGGAGGAGGAGGGGGCAACGACACTTGGATATTGATGCCAGTTTTACCCCACCTAACCTCCCAAAAAGGGGAGGGAAAACCTCTAATACTTCCGGAACAAGCCGACGAGACGACCCTGAACCTGTACCCGGTTTGGAGGAAGTATTTTAGTTTCATAATTAACGTTCGCGGGTTCAAGGGCAATAGAATCACCTTTGCGACGCAGACGTTTTAAAGTTGCCTCTTCGTTATCGACCAAAGCAACGACAATAGCACCATTTTCGGCCCGACTGCCTTGCTCGATGATCACCGTATCACCGTCGTTAATGCCAGCATCAATCATTGAGTCCCCATCTACCATCAGGGCGTAGCAGTCTCCGCCTCCCATAAGGCTGGCGGGGATATTGATAAATTCTGAGGGGTCTTGCAGGGCTTCGATCGGCGTACCTGCCGCAATCTTCCCGACAAAAGGAATTTCAACGGCATCCGAATCTGTAGGAGCCGACACAGCCGGGGTTGTGAAATTGCCTTGGATAACTTCTGGTGTGAAGGTTTCTTTTTTATTGTCAGTCGCTCCGGCATTGCTGGGAAGTTTCATCACTTCCAAGGCCCGGGCCCGATGGGGAAGACGGCGAATAAACCCCCGTTCTTCTAACCCCGTCACAAGACGATGAATACCTGATTTGGACTTAAGGTCGAGGGCATCCTTCATTTCATCATAAGAAGGCGCAACCCCCGTTTCATTAAGGCGGGCGTCAATAAACACGAGAAGTTCATATTGTTTTTTGGTTAGCATAACGCCCTCTTAACTCCAAATACGGGGTGGAACAAAACAACAACTAACAATATGTTCTAGTTTGGTTCTTCAAAAAGGTCAAGAATTAACCGTCAACAGATGATTGTTTTTGATTTTGTGGCCCTTTTCAATAATTTTGATTGTTTCTGACCACAGGCCCAACCCCTTTATTTCATCTAAATCAAACCATTTTGCTTCCATGGCATCATCTTGGGCTATCGGCGTTCCGCCGACCCAGAGGCCGAGTACATCTATGAGGGTGTAATGATATTGGATTCGCTCTCGGTCATCTTTGAAAATAGAATCCACCACGTCAATAATTTGCAAAACCTCTATTATGATTGATGTTTCCTCAGAAACTTCTCTTACGGCGGCTTCTTTATAGGTTTCTCCAAGGTTTTGAGCCCCGCCAGGTAGGCTCCATGCCCCTTTTAGGGGAGCTTTCCTACGTTTTATCAGAAGCACTTGATCCTCTTTAAAAATGACAGCTCCGACCCCAACAATCGGGGCTGACGGGTATTCTCTGCGCATTGGATGTTCCTTATCTGTAATATATTTTTCGATATTATCTCTTTAGGTGCCGCTTTTCATTGCCAAATTTCTCTGTCTAATTAATAATGTTTCCAAATCTTATTGGTGAAAGAAGCAAAAAAGGCACTCTCCATGGATCCAAATATGAAAGTACTTGAGCGACGGGTCTTCTATCCGGGGGACCGTGTGTTCCGCGAAGGGGATACGGGTTCCTGTGCTTATATCGTTCAGGATGGGGCGATTGAGATTATAAAGAAGGTCGAAGATAAAGACGTTGTTTTGGGTGTTGTCAGCAAAGGTGGTATCTTCGGGGAGATGGCTTTGGTTGATAATTCTCCAAGGATGGCTTCGGCTTTTGCCTCTAAACAAACAGCGGTTATTTTGGTTCCGGCTAGAACATTTCAAGACAAATTGGCTAAAACCGATCCCTTTATTCGGGCCCTGCTTTCAATCTTTGTTAAAAATATCCGCTTGATGACCAAGAAAAATTTGCAAAAATAAATATTATTTATCAGGCGTTTAGCCTCATAAGATAATCCTGGGGGGGAGGCTATACTATGGATGATACGACAGAGAAGAAAGAGACATCGGCACCAAAAGCGGTCAGTTTTTCGGGCCGCTTAAGGGCCTATTTTCTCACAGGAATCCTTGTTACGGCACCTGTATCCTTAACCTTTTACCTTGCTTGGGTTTTTATCGGTTTTGTCGATGAGTCGGTCACCCCGTTAATTCCTCAAAAATATAATCCAGAGACCTATCTTCCTTTTGGTTTGCCGGGCCTTGGTTTGTTGGTGATGTTTATCGGTTTGACCCTGGTTGGGGCCTTTACCGCTGGATTCATTGGAAAATTCTTCATCCGCATGGGCGAGTTAATTCTCGCCAAAGTGCCCGTTATTCGCAGCGTCTACGGTGCCATTAAACAAATTCTTGAAACGGTTCTTGCCCAGCAGTCAGAAGCCTTTCGTGAGGCCGTTTTAGTCGAATACCCCCGTCGCGGTATTTGGGCGATTGCCTTTATTACGGGTGTCACCGAAGGAGAAGTGCAGAACATCACCGAAGAAGAAACAGTTAATATTTTTCTGCCGACAACACCTAACCCAACCTCAGGGTTTTTGCTCTTTGTTCCCAAAAAAGAACTGATTCCCTTGAGCATGTCGGTCGAAGAAGCCATCAAAATGGTTATCTCAGGCGGCATCGTCACCCCACCAGACCTGCGCCCCCCTGAAGAACAGGCCCAACCTCAAGTTTCCGCAGCCACCTATGAAGATGTTGATGTGTTGCGGGAGAAAGACCGGGCACCGATATTGTTGAGTAAGCGGGGCATTCCCGGGAAAGAGGAGGAGGGAGTTTAAGGGGAAGGGGGGCTAACTAGCCGGACCTTAGCAACTTGATCGCTGAATCTCGTTCAAATAGATAAAGTAGTGTCCGTACAGCATTCCCGCGCTTTCCGGTTAGCTCTGGGTCCTTATTCAGCAATAACGAAGCATCTTTCTTTGCCATATCCAACAAATCAGCATGTTCTGCTAAATCTGCGACCTTAAACTCTGGCAGGCCGCTTTGGCGGGTGCCGAGGAGTTCGCCGCCGCCCCTTAGTTTTAAATCTTCTTCGGCAATTTTAAAGCCGTCTTCGGTTTCGCGCAGGATTTTTAGTCTTGAACGGGCGTTTTCGCTTAGAGGAGGGGCGTAGAGCAGCAAACAGGTAGAAGCAACGTCGCCGCGACCAATGCGCCCCCTAAGCTGATGAAGCTGGGCGAGGCCAAAGCGTTCAGCGTGTTCAATCACCATCACCGTGGCCTCTGGCACATTAACCCCCACCTCAATCACGGTGGTGGCGACCAAAATATTGACCTTACCAAAGGCAAAGCTATTCATGGCCTCGTCTTTTGCCGGGCCTTTCATGCGGCCATGGACCAAAGCAACCTGATCGCCGAAGATCGATTTTAAGTGATCAAAACGTTGTTCGGCAGCGGCAGCGTCGATGGCTTCAGATTCTTCCACCAAAGGACAAACCCAATAAATCTTCGCCCCTTCTTTTAAGGCCCGAGAAACAGCTTGGACCACATCGTCAAGGCGGGCATTCGGAAGAGCCACAGTTTGGATAGGTTTGCGACCTGGGGGCTTTTCATCGAGGCGAGATACATCCATATCGCCATAACTGGTGAGCACCAAAGTTCGAGGAATGGGCGTCGCTGTCATGACCAGAACGTCAACGGCAGTCCCTTTAGAGGCCAAAGTCATACGTTGGTGGACACCAAAGCGATGCTGCTCATCAATAATCGCTAGGGCTAAGTCATTGAATTCAATGTTTTTTTGGAAAAGAGCATGAGTGCCAATGATGATTTTGATGTCGCCGTTTGCCAGGGCATGCAAAACCTCCTGGCGTTTTTTGCCTTTGTCTCTCCCCGTCAAGATGGCGAGCTTAACCCCAAGTTTCTCTAAAAAGGGTTCTATGGTTTCCAAATGCTGGCGGGCCAGAATTTCTGTTGGGGCCATAATGGCGGCCTGGTGTCCGGCTTCAACAGCATTGAGGGCGGCAAACAAGGCGACAATGGTCTTTCCGCTGCCGACATCGCCGTGGAGAAGGCGTAGCATCCTTTGATCTACGCCCATATCTTCCACAATTTCTGCTAAAGATCTGACTTGGGCCCCCGTTAGGGTGTAGGGGATAAGAGTTTTCAGCTTTTCACTTAATGTTCCATTGCCTTGAATGGAACGCCCGGAAAGTTTTTTCATATCTCGGCGGACAAGGGCTAAAGCCAGTTGATTAGCAAGGACTTCATCATAGGCTAAACGTCGTCGATGTGGGGAAGTCGGGAGGAGGGCCGTTTCATCATCGGGGTGATGGCTCGCCATCAAGGCTTTTGTCCAGGAGGCCCACTTCTCTTGCGTTAGTAAACTTTCATCGAGCCATTCATCCAGCTCAGAAACCCGTTTCAGTGCCTCATTAATAGCCTTGGAAAGAACTTTTAAGCTCACCCCTCCCGTTAGGGGGTAAACGGGTTCAACGGTTTGAAGTTGTTCTCTTTCTTCTTCCGTTCCAATGTGGTCCGGGTGGGGCATTTGCAGGGCTTCGCCAAAGGCTTCCACCTTGCCACTGATAATTCTGGTTTCGCCGACAGGGAGCATTTTATTGAGGTAATCCCGGTGGGCATGGAAAAAAACCAGGGTGATGGTTCCGGTGTCATCAGAACAAATGACCTTATAAGGCAAACGTTTGTTGGGGGAGGGGATATGCTGATCGACCTGGACGGTAAGAGTAGAGATCACGCCAGGAGGGGCATCGGCAACATTAGGGGCAAAACGGCGGTCTATCAGGGAAAAAGGGAGATGCCACAGAAGATCAACCACATGAGGCCCACAGAGCTTTTCCAGTCGCTCAGCCAGTTTCGGCCCCACCCCTTGCAGGGAGAGCAGATCGGCAAAGAGTGGAAAAAGAACTTGTGGACGCATATTTCTACTACTGACAGACGGGTTGTGAAGTTCTATACCCTAGCCTCTAATTCCTTCTCAGTCACTAGATGAAGAAAAAATGGACCCTAGCACTTTAAACACAAGACGCAAACGCCTCTGGTTCCGTAGCAGCCACATGGGGATGCACGAAAACGATATCATAGTCGGCTCCTTTGTTGAGGCCAACATTGAAACGCTGAGTGATGAGCAAGTCGAACGGCTTGAAGCCCTGATTGAGCAAAATGATATTGATCTTCTCAACTGGATTATCGGGCGCAGTGAACCGCCAGAAGAGTTCGATAATGATATGCTTAAGCTCTTGCAAAAACATAAGTTAACTCTGTAGTCCATTGAATATTTTAGAAAAAATAAAACCAGGCGTGGCATTAACCATTGCCGAATCCCCAGAAGGATACGATGCCTTTTTGCTGGCTAAGATGGCTGAGGAAAAGGGCTCTGTGCTATTTGTTGCGCGTGATGAAACACGTCTAGCCAACACCGCGACCGCCCTAAAGTTTCTTGCACCAAAGCTAAAGCAACATTCCTTTCCTTCCTGGGATTGTCTGCCCTATGACCGGGTGTCGCCCAATGCAGAAGTCACCAGCCATCGTATCGCCTCTCTAACGTCCCTCATTCAAGGGGGGGACCAGAAGCAAATAATTTTGACCACCGTAAGTGCGGTAGGCCAAAGGGTTCCGCCCCGCAAGGCTTTTGAAGGTAAAACCCTTGAAGCCAAAGTCGGGCAATCGATCAATCTTCCCAAGCTGATTAAAATTTTTGAGAGTAATGGCTATTTCCGGACCGAAACGGTGATGGAGCCAGGAGAATATACGGTTCGGGGTGGCATTATTGATGTTTTCCCTTCTGGAACTGAAGAACCTTTGCGAATGGATTTCTTTGGCAACGAATTGGAATCTATAAGAATATTTGACCCTATCAGCCAAAGAACCACGGGGAATGCTGAAACCGTTTCGGTTAATCCCGTAAGCGAAATTTTCCTTGATGATGAGTCTATTGCCCAGTTTCGCTCTGGTTATCGAACAGCTTTCGGTAATGTGGGTAATGATGATCCTTTGTATGAGTCCATTTCAGCCGGAAAACGCTTTGTCGGGATGGAACATTGGCTGCCGTTGTTTTATGCAACAACAGAAACGTTGTTTGATTATGCACCGCAAGCGACAATTATCCTCGATTATCAAGCACAGGATGCCTTTGAGTCTCGTCAGGAGCTGGTAGAAGAATATTTTGACGCTCGTAACACCATAAAAGGTAAAAAGGGCTTCTCGGCCCCTTACAACGCCTTAGACCCCCAAACGCTCTATCTTTCCAATGGAGAATGGTCTGAGAAGCTTAATGAACAGGGGTTTGGGGCGTTCTCGCCCTATTCACTCCCAGAATCCAAAGAAGGAGCTGTCTATAATTCACAAGGCAAACAGGGCAAAGATTTTGCCGATGCCAGGGCCAACCCTAAGGTCAATACCTTTGATGAAGTGATAGTTCATCTGGGAGAACTGTTTGGTGAGGGTAAAAAACCTCTGATTACTGCCTCTAGCCAGGGAGCCTTGGACCGTATTGAAAAAGTACTCTCTGAGCATGGCTCCTTAGCTTTACAGAAAGTGAAGTCCTGGGATCAATTTGCTTTAATTGCCCCTAAGACTGTCGCCCTCAGTACCCTTGCAATTGAGCATGGTTTTACGGCTCAAGGCTTTGCCGTTATTACCGAGCAAGATATCCTTGGCGAAAGGATGATCCGTCCGGCCAAACGTCGGATGCGGGCAGAGAACTTCATTGCTGAAGCCTCTTCTATTGATATTGGTGACCTCGTGGTTCATTTAGAGCATGGCATTGGGCGTTTCCAAGGGCTTGAGACCCTCAGAGTCGCGGGAGGTGCCCCTCATGATTGCCTCTCAATCACTTACGCCGGGGATGATAAGCTCTTTGTTCCTGTTGAGAATATTGAAGTGCTTTCCCGGTACGGGTCTGACCAAGGGGCAGCTCAACTCGATAAACTGGGGGGCGTTGCCTGGCAGGCCCGGAAAGCAAAACTCAAAGACCGTATTCGCATTATGGCGGCAGAACTCATAAAAGTTGCTGCGGCCCGTGAATTAAGAAAAGGCGAAGTCTTTGCCCCTACTGAAGGGCTTTACGAGGAATTTTGTGCCCGGTTCCCCTATGCGGAAACCGAAGGACAGGCCAGGGCTATTGGTGACGTGATGGGGGACCTCACCAGCGGTAAGCCTATGGACCGTTTGATTTGCGGGGATGTGGGCTTTGGCAAAACTGAAGTAGCTCTTCGAGCGGCTTTTGTCACAGCCATGAGCGGCAAACAAGTTGCGATTGTGGTTCCGACCACCTTGCTCTGCCGCCAACATTACCAGAACTTTATGGACCGTTTCAGAGATTACCCGGTCCGGGTTGAACAGCTTTCACGCATGGTGACCTCAAAAAATTCTAAGGAGATCAAAGAAGGCATTAAAGACGGGACAGTCGATATTGTCATCGGCACCCATACTTTGCTGGCGAAAGGCATGGGGTTTGACCGCCTTGGGTTGCTCATTGTTGATGAAGAACAACACTTTGGTGTTGCCCATAAAGAAAAACTCAAGCAGCTCAAAAATGATGTTCATGTGCTGACTTTGACAGCTACTCCCATCCCTCGGACCTTGCAAATGGCCCTTTCTGGGGTCAAAGAGCTGAGTATTATCGCGTCGCCCCCCGTTGATCGTTTGGCGGTTCGCACTTTTGTTCATCCTTATGATGCTGTGGTGATCCGTGAAGCCATCATGCGTGAAAGGTTTAGAGGGGGGCAAACCTTTTACGTCTGTCCCCGTATTTCTGATATTGATAAGATTGCCGGAGAACTCCACGACCTTGTCCCTGAAATCAAGGTTGCCGTCGCGCATGGTCGGATGCCAGTTGCGGAGCTTGAAGAGGTGATGACCGCCTTTTCTGACCGGGCCTTTGACCTGTTACTCTGCACCAATATCATTGAGTCTGGTATTGATGTTCCGACTGCGAACACCTTGATTGTGCACCGTTCTGATATGTTTGGTTTATCCCAGCTTTACCAGATACGAGGTCGGGTCGGGCGCTCTAAAGTGCGAGCCTTTGCCTACCTCACCCTGCCGTTACGGCAAACAATCACCAAAACAGCATCCAAACGTCTTCAGGTTATGCAAACCCTGGACATGCTGGGGGCTGGATTTTCCTTGGCGAGTCACGACCTTGATATTCGAGGGGCTGGTAACCTTTTAGGCGATGAGCAATCGGGCCATATCAAAGAGGTTGGCATTGAATTTTACCAACAAATGCTGGAAGAAGCGGTTGCTGAAGCCAAAGGGCAGGGGCTCGATGAGGTCGAAGGGGATAGCTGGAGTCCGCAGATTAATATCGGTATGCCTGTTTTGATCCCTGATAGCTATGTCCCTGACCTTGGGGTGCGCCTTAGTCTTTATCGTCGCCTTGCCGATATTAAAGAGCTTGCCGATATGGAGTCTTTTGCGGCCGAACTTGGAGACCGTTTTGGTAAAGTGCCAGAAGAGGTTGAAACCCTGTTGCAGGTGATGGTGATCAAGACCTATTGTCATCAGGCTGGAATTGAGAAAATTGATGCGGGGCCTAAAGGGGCCGTGGTTGCCTTTCGCAATAATTTATTTGCGAACCCTGGGGGGCTTATTGAGTTTATTACCAGCCAAAGCGGCACCGCAAAGGTGAAGCCAGATCATCGTTTGGTCTTGTTAAGAAATTGGGAGCGTGCCGAAGATCGTCTGCGCGGCGTGACTAAGCTATCACATACGCTTGCTGAGCTAACTCATTGATAAATCAAAAAGATTGACAATAACTTCGGCAGGTTGGCCGCCAGAAATGACATTGGTTTTGTTGACCATAAAAGTGGGGACGCTGGTGATTCCCATGCCGTGAGCCTTGCGGTTGGCCGCAAAAACCGCTTCAACCATTTCATTGCTTTCTAAGAAGGCGCAGAGGTCGCTTTCATCAAGGCCTAATTGTTTTCCGATGCTGACAAGTATCTCAATATCCCCGATATCTTTGCCGTTAACAAAATAGGCGTAGAATAAGGCTTCCATTACCCTTTGACCTTTATTAAAGCGGTCTGCGAAGAGGACGAGGCGGTGGGAGTTGACCGAGTTGGGGGTTTTGCCAATATTATCAAAGGCAAAATCGATTTCTGCAGACTGTCCGGCTTCTTCGACGGAAAGGTTAACGCGGCGGGCGCGGTCAACGGAACCGAAGCGTCGTGCCAGGTATAACTCATAAGGCATGCCTTCTTCGGGGATGCCGGGGTTGAGCAAAAAAGGCCACCAGTTGATTTCTGCTTTAAGGTCGCTGCGCAGGGCAAGAGCTTCCTCTAAACGGCGTTTTCCTACGTAACACCAAGGGCATACAGTGTCATAGACCAGATCAATGGTGATAAATTTAGAGTCATTCAAAATACACAAATATCCTATTTTAGATCAAATGGTTGAAGTTTTACCGCTATATTTTCAAACAGCCCATATTGTTTGACTGTAACCTAAAAAATCAATATATTTTTATTAAATATGAGCACAAAGTTGCTCTTGGCGTGCCAATGTGTGCGCCTTTATCCTTGGGGTCTAGGGTTGGTAATGGATTTATAATACCGTTGGTCAGCTTCATCTGCTGTCTACGGTTCCACGGAGGCTATTATGGCGATCGATCAGGATATACCAGACGGAAATAAAACAGAAAATTCGGCGGGAGAGGATTCCTCACCATCGCAATCGACTGTTGAAATCTCTGAGGATGGTGCCGTTCATCTGCCGGAAGGTGTGAGCATTTCTCAAGACAATGTTGAGCAAGCAGGTTCTGACCTGATTGTGACCCAGGACGATGGGTCGCAACTGGTTGTTGAAGGCTACTTTGCCAGTGATACCCCTCCCACAATCGAAACCGCTGATGGCGGTCAAATCCCTGGCGACCTTGTTGAATCTCTGGTTGGTCCTGTAGCTCCTGGTCAAGTTGCTGATGCGGGGACTTCAATAGGTGCGCAACCCATTGGTCATATTGATAAAGTTGATGGCGAAGTTATTGCCATTCGTTCTGATGGCACAGAAGTTGAGCTTGAAATAGGCGATCCGATTTTCCAGGGTGACGTTCTTAAATCCGGTGAAGATGGCGCGGTTGGTGTTGTTTTGGCAGATGATACCACTTTCTCCATGGCCAATAACGGTGAAATGGTCCTGGATGAAATGGTTTATGATCCTGGCACCCAAGAAGGGTCCATGGATGTTTCTATTGTCAAAGGTGTGTTTACCTTTGTTTCTGGACAAATTGCCAAGACCGATCCTGATGCCATGACCCTTGATACCCCTGTGGCGACGATCGGTATTCGGGGGACCCAGGTGGGGCTTGATTTTGCTGATGGCAAAACTCTGACCACAGCCCTGATGGAAGAATCAGATGGCTTCGTTGGTGAAATTGTTGTCACAAATGATGGTGGGCAACAGATCATTAACGTTGCGGGTCAAGGAACCACCGTTACAGCTTTTGCGGAGCCTCCTTCTCCTATATTCAGTGTGACTGAACCCCAAATTATTGAATTGTTTGGTCCTGCCCTTCAGTATTTACCTATGGAGGTCGGTACGGGTTATGACTACGGCGTTCAAGAGAATATGGAAGACGATGAAGATCTTGCCGACATGGATTTGGAAGAATTAACCGAATTTGAAACCGCTGCAGGTGGGAACGACGAAGAAGGGGGCGGAGAAGAAGAGGAAGAGGGCGGGGCTGGTAGTACAAGCGAATACGAAAGCCAAGAGGGATCGGATGAGCTTGGAACCGTCATTCCTGAAGGTGTGGATGGCTTTGAAATTCCGGAACCCCCTGAGTTTGTCGACGATGGTGATAATTCAGGATTTACCGCCCCTGACCCAGTTCAAGAAGCCCCCCCTCAATCTAATTTTAATCTCGGTGATGATGGTGAAGTTTTTGACCGTTCCGGGGTAACCTACGACCTTGATGTAACGGGTGGTATGGGCAACGACGTTATCTCTACTGGTTCCGGAAATGATTTTATTGATGGTGGAGATGGTGACGATGTCATAAATGCTGGTGCGGGCGATGATTCTGTTGTTGGCGGTAAAGGCGATGACATCATTTCCGGTGGAGAAGGTGACGACCATCTCTATGCTGGCGAAGGCAATGATGTTGTTGATGGCGGCATTGGTGATGATTATATCGACGCGGGTACGGGTCAAGGTAATGACGAGTACATTGGCGGTGAGGGCGAAGATACCATTGAATTTGATAGTTCGAAGGATGGTGTCGTTGTTGATTTAGAGGCCGGAACAGCAACCGATAACCCTGATACACAGACCAGTTCAGACGATAATATTGATAATGATACGCTTACCGGTATTGAAAATGTCATTACAGGCGAAGGTGACGACATCATTCGTGGGGATGAAAATGCCAACGTAATTGATGCGGCGGCTGGTGATGATATCATTGAAGGCCGTGGTGGCGATGACGTTATTGACGGTGGTGAAGGCAGTGATACGGCTTATTTCAGTGGCAGTATTCTTGATTATACCGTCACTGTTGTAGATGTTGAAGGCGAAGACTCTTATCTCACAGTTGAAGGCCCAGATGGCACGGATACGGTATATGGCGTTGAAACGCTTCGTTTTTACGAAGGTGAAGAGGCCAATGACGATGGATCATATTTCACCTTTGATCCCACTACGGGCAACCTAGAGCCCTTCTATGTCAATGTAGAGATAGATGAAGACGGTGATTTCTCAAACCCAGACGCGACCTATGATCAAGATGTATCAGGTGGGTCAGGTGACAATGTGATCAGTACAGGTTCTGGTGCTGATAACATTGATGGCGGTGCCGGGAATGATGACATCAGTTCTGGTGCTGGCGATGATTTTGTCGACGGTGGAGCGGGTGACGATACTATCGATGCCGGGGATGGTGATGATACCGTCATCGGCGGCGAGGGGAATGATGATATTTCCGGCGGAGCTGGAGATGATTACCTTTATGCAGGTGAAGGTGATGATGTTGTAAACGGTGGTTCTGGTGATGATTATATTGATGCCGGAACTGGTGCTGGTAATGACATTTACAATGGTGACGCTGGTAATGACACCATTGAATTTGATAGTACTTCAGATGGCGTTGATGTTGATTTAGAAGCTGGCACGGCAACGGACCGGGCTGACACCCAAACAAGTTCAGATGATAATATTGATAATGATACGATTACAGGTATTGAGAATGTTATCGGCGGTGCGGGTGATGACATTATTCGTGGGGATGAAAACGCCAACGTGATTGATGGTGCTGGTGGGGATGACACCCTTGAAGGCCGTGGCGGTAACGATGAGATTGATGGGGGAGCAGGGGATGATACGGCAGAATATTCCGGCACTTTTGATCAATATACCATTACCCCGAATGAGGATGGCTCTTTAACTGTTGACGGTCCAGACGGAACGGACACCCTGACCAATATAGAAACCCTCGCCTTTGAAAATGGTTCTACATATGACGTTGCAACGGGCATTCTTCACGGTAGTGAAACCGCAGATGAACTCGAAGGCAGCTCAGGCGACGATGTCATGGCTGGTGGTGATGGTGCTGATACCCTCGACGGCGGTGAAGGTGACGATACAGCCGTTCTTCAAGGCACCTACAACGAATACGATATTGAAGGCGATGAAGAAGAGTTAGTTGTCGAAGATACTGTTGAAAATCGTGATGGAACAGATGTTTTACAAAATGTTGAAACTCTTAAGTTCTCTGACGGCACGAGCTTTGATGTAGAAACCGGGGTTCTTCATGGAACTGACGGTGACGATACATTAACAGGCACCCAAGATGAAGACATCATCGATGGTGGTGCTGGTGATGACAATATAACCGGTAGTTCTGGCAATGATCTTATCATGGGGGGGGATGACAATGACACCCTTTATGCCCAAGATGGCGACGATGTTGTCGATGGTGGAGATGGTAATGATCTGATCATTGGTGGCTCTGGCGAAGGCGACGACCAATATATTGGCGGTGAAGGTAATGATACCGTCAGCTATGAAAGCACAACCGAAGGCGTTGTTGTAAACCTTGAAGAAGGCACCGCAACCGATGCAGAAGGGGTTGATTATATTGATAACGATACCCTTTCTGGTATTGAAAATGTTACAGGCGGTTCTGGCAGTGATGTGATTACTGGTGGCGATGACGCTAACATCCTCATCGGTGGAGAAGGGGATGATATCCTGACTGGCGGGGGTGGAAATGACATCCTTGATGGTGGTAACGGGGGGAGTGATACGGCGGTTTTCTCCGGTAATTATGATGATTATGAAATCACCACTAATCAAGATGGCAGCTTAACCATCACTGATCTTGTCGGTAGCGACGGTACAGACACTGTATCGAACATGGAAACAATCCAATTTGCCGATCGTACATTCACGGTTACGGAAGATAATGGATTAATCCATGAAATCGATGGCACTAACCGCAATGAAACCATTCAAGGTACCAACGCGAATGATGCCATTGATGGCTCAGGCGGTCACGATAATATTTATGGCGACTCAGGCAACGATATCATTGAAGGCGGTACGGGTAATGATAACATGTACGGCGGCAGCGGTGATGACACCTTTGTTGTCAATGAAGGCGATGGCAACGATGACTTCTTCGGTGGTGACGGCACCGATAGGGTTGTTTCCGAAGATGGCTCCGGCGTTACCATTGATGGCAACTTCAATGCGGGTAACTCTATTGAAGAGATCGATGCCAATGGCGGTGCTGTTCGGGGCGATAATTCCAACCAAACCCTGGACTTTACCGACACGGACCTAACAGACGTTTCTGAAATTGATGGTGGCGGCGGTCACGATACGATCACAGGTTCCGCCGAAGACGATGTCATTCGCGGTGGTACGGGTAACGACAACCTCTATGGCGGCAGTGGTGATGACACCTTTGTTGTCAACGAAGGCGATGGCAACGATGACTTCTTCGGTGGTGACGGCACAGATAGGGTTGTTTCCGAAGATGGCTCCGGCGTTACCATTGATGGCAACTTCAATG
>CBDULT010000019.1:0-82836 GCA_965368165.1 uncultured Thalassospiraceae bacterium
ATAGCTGCTTAAACGATTCTACTTTCAAAGCCCCTTAAAAAGGGGAGTATTACCGTCCCTCCGCAGATTGCCCTATAGCTTCGAACCCTCCGACACTTTTAACATAACGCTCCATTTTAGCAAAATAGCCTCCAAGTGCTTTCTCTTGGGCTTCAGGAGATTCTAAGAAATCTTTTAATGACTTAACTCCATGCTTGCCGGTCCATTTATTGTCAGCATCGACCATGCCGATATCCTTTAGGGCTGTATATCGAAACTGATAACGGCCTATAGCATCTGGTTCCCCATTTTCATTCCGATGCAGAGCTTTGTAACCCCCACTTCCTCTCGATTCACGTTCGAATAATTTGTGCCTGTAATTCTCAGAAATTGGCGAAACATATCCTTTTTCTTTGCCTGAGTTAGTTGCGACACTCTGTTTAATATTGTCTTGGGGAGTGATTTTTTCCGAATAGAGGTCGTCGTCTCTACTTCCTCCCTCTAGTCGTTCCGTGCGACTGGCTTCGGCATTCTTAGCGAATGTTATGTTGTCTTCTTCCTTCTCCGACTTCATTTGGTGGAACATGCTTTGAGGTTTTTCTTGGTCATCACGACCAAGTTTATAGTCCATAGCCTGTGCTTCCGGTTTCTTCTTCGCTCCCAGCCCCGGCACGTTATTGATATTGGCTTTGGGGAAGGTGTCTTTGCCGTTCAAGAGGTCTGTGAACATGGTTTGCATTTGGGTATAAGCTGGGGTTTTGGCGAAAGCTTCCAACTGTTTGCTTTTGGGTTGAGGTTTAAGCAGAGAAGGTTGGGCTAAACTCAGGGGTGGCTTTGCCTTCTTCGGCGGCTTGACCTTCTCCATCATGCCTGTGAGCGGGTTCTTTTTGAGGGTTTTGAATTGGTTTTTCGGTTGAAGCCGTTCCTGCTTCTCCTGCTCCTTATGCTCCATAATTTGTCCCAAGGTACCGGGTTTGCCCTCTTGAGCATCCTTCCAAAGGGATTGCTTTGATATTTTAGGTTTGGCTTTGGGGGTTGGTGCAGCTTCCAAGCCCGTTGCTGGGAAGGAAGGCTTTTGATCAAAGGGAGAGGTTTCTACCGCATTGGCCCTCTCCCCAAGGTTGGTTACCATCTGCTTATGGGTGGGGCCATTAGGGTTCATAATGCCATCTGCCCTCAAGCCATTATCCTTTTGGAACTTCTTAAGATCATCAAACAGCTTTGTCCCTGCCATATCAGTAAAAGGCTTTCCCTCAGTCTCATAACGCTTGGCGGTGTCGTCATTATAGTAGCCCAAGCCCTGCAAGGCTGTCTTGGTCTTCACCACATCATCGGGCTGAGCCCCCCAGCCCTGACCGATGGTTTTACCCAAGTTAAACAAATTGCCAAACCCATCGCTGATGTCTTCAAAAAATGTCATAGCCCCAATTCCCTTCAAGGAAGTCGAATAAGTTAAATTACCTATACAGATATATATTCCTATATTAGGGCGAGAGTCAACAAGAAATGTTCTTTATTTGTTCTTTACTCGAAATGCCTACTCCTGGCGGTAGAACACCGTGGTATTTTGACATTGATAAATAAGAATAACAGTGATTTTAATAGGAGTACCGAATGCTAATCCAAACCCAAGACCTGCCACTAATTGAAGCGATCTTCGAGTTCCTACGCTCGAACGCATTCATCAACGACGGTGCTGACCTTTCTCGCAGAATGGGGAAGAGCCGCAGTTACCTATCAACGATAAGGTACAACGGGCACGATCCAAGTCCCGAATCGTACCGCAACCTCAGCATGTTTCTTCACGAATGCAAAAAAGGTTGCTCCGATGAAAGCCTAAACAGGTGGCTCGAATATTACACAATTCAAATTGACGAGGTGCTGTCATGACTTCCATAAACCACTTTGTTTCTATCGAGAAACCGACCTTCTCTAATCAAAGGGGTCAGAGTAATAATCAAAGGGGTCAGAGTAATATGATTTGCTATTCTCCTTCCCTCACGCTATAATCCCCCTTATTTTTGGATCACAAGGGTCGGAGCAGGGATCAAACTACTCTGACCCCTTTGATCGTGACCCCTTTGATCGAATTGAAGAAGTATCCCAAAATGCACAACAAGAAATACATCGTATTTATAGCCGGATGGAGCATGAGCTAAAAAAAGCTTTTGAAACCAAATGCCGAAAATACCGTGCATTGCGAAAATTCAAGAGCGAAAATGGTAGTATCCGATCTTCCGTGTAAGTGGCCGTTTGGTTTGATTTTCCATTGGTTTGTTGTGTTCAATTATTGCTGGTATCGTTGACCATCATAGAAACTATAAAAACCGTGAAGAACTTGCAGAAATAATACAGCAGTTTTTGCGGGATAAAATTGAATTGGATGAGTTTGTTTCAGAAATTCACCGTCGATCAGAATTTTTGTTTGGTTGGGGGCTGCTAATCATATCCTTTTTTTGTTTTTTGTTCGGTACATATCTTGGGTTAAATTCGATGTTTTGGTCAAGCTAAAGCGGTTTGCATCAAATGCCTCAGATTAAATGCAAACCGCTTTAAAGACTCCAGGGTTTTTTCCAGACAGCTTATTTTTCGTTTAAGCGCCCACTCCGTCGAGTTCTGTACTCAATAGAGGTTGGGTGGGGGGCTTCTGGGCGAATGGCGGAGATACGGATGATGTCGCCTAATGCGCCAATGCCGACTAACAGGCTGCCAACGGTCCCGGTGAGCAGGTAAGTCCAGCCAAAATCAGTACAGCCAAGAAGCAGTAAAACAAAACCAGGAAGGGCGACGAGACCAATGTGGGCGAAGGCGAGCAAGAGATAAAGTTTGACAGGATTAAAGAAGGTAACCCCCTGAACAATAAGCTGGATTGTACGCAATGTGTCCCTGAAATGCTTTACCTTTGACGAGCCTT
The DNA here is from genome assembly GCA_965368165.1 of uncultured Thalassospiraceae bacterium. Lineage (GTDB taxonomy): Bacteria > Pseudomonadota > Alphaproteobacteria > Rhodospirillales > JAPHRK01 > JAPHRK01. Next base: position 2,894 of record CBDULT010000019.1, read on the forward strand.
CACGTGCCAGGTATTGGCTGGGAATGTATTTGACAAAATAAGCATCCCCTAAAGAGAAAACGGTGATGCTGGTGGTGAAGGAGAAGGTGTTGCACAGGAAGGGGAAAAAGCTAATAACCATTGATTTTGTAAACATACGCAACCCACTGTTTGGATCCTGGGCTACCTGATTAACAAGAATCTTGATGACATTGATATAAAGCTTACGCCCTAACTTCTTGATTAAGCCATCATGGTCATGGACATTGCTGCGAGCCGCAACGACCATGTCGAAACCTTCTTCCATATGGGAAACCAGTTCGGGTATTTTTTCAATTTCATAGGTCCCATCTGCATCGACAATACCGATCCAGTCATATTGAGAATGGGATATTCCGGTTTTTAAAGCGGCGCCATAGCCTGCATTAGTGGGATGACGCAGCACTCTGGTGTCTTTACAGGTAGCGGCTACTTTTGCGGAGTCATCGCGAGACCCGTCATCAACAACAATAATTTCAAATGGGTGACCCACTGTTTCTAACGTTGCGCGAACACGTTCTACAGTTGATTCAATCGCTCCTTCTTCATTGTAGACAGGAATGATGTAAGAAATGCCTTTTGAGCTGTCTTGTTTTTTTGCTGTTTTAGGTGTTGGTGCCATGGGTCCATTTACCGGATGCTTTGAAGTTATGTTCCATCTTTATCCATCTATCCAAACCACTCAACAAAAATGATTTGAAAGTTACATCTTCTTTTTCTGGATGAAGCTCGAAATTTGTGTTGAAGAGGGTACTAGCCCCTGCTTCCTTAAGGGCAAGGCCGAGGGTTCTGTTTACGGGAGCATTAAACCCCCGCTTCGGCCCCTTGAGGGTTTGAGGAGGCAAATAGGGGGACATGACTTTACGTAAAACGGCTTTCTTTTGAGAAAGGCTAAACTTCATTTCCACCGGTAATTTCGCTGCAAACTCAATCAGTCGATAATCAAGGAAGGGGGAGCGAACCTCTAAGCCGTTGGCCATGCTCATACGGTCAACCTTCACCAGGATATCGTCAGGTAACCAGGTCATGCAATCTACATAAAGACTTTGATCAAGAAAGCTTATACCCGGAACTCTATTATGGAGTTCATCAAAAGCATGAAAAGGTGAATAGCCCTTAAGTTCTTTTTGCAGTTCTCTTGTCATGATATTGGCTTTTTCGTCTTCAGAAAATACGTTTCGCCACCAATAATGAGCTTCACGGGGGGACATTCCGGCCGCTCCCAGGAACTGCCGGGCTTTGTAATCAAAGCTGATTTTTTTGTAACTGGGCTTAAGAAATTTTTTCCCCCAATTATTGAACATTTTTTGAAGGGGAGTTGGTAAATGCTGATAAAACCTAAAAATGCGGTCAGCTTGATAAGTCGGATAGCCTGCGAGTATTTCATCAGCCCCATCGCCAGAGAGAGCTACCGTGATTTTTTTCTTAGCGGCCTGACAAAGTTGGTATGTTGGTAAGACCGATGTATCCGCAAAAGGTTCGTCCGTATGCCAGATAAGTTTTTCAAGCCCTTCTAGGCCAAGTGTTTTGTTGTTAAGGATTTCAAGAGGGATACCTAAGTATCCAGCCGTGGTTTTGGCCGCGCCACTCTCATCGAAACTTGCCTCTTCAAAGCCCATGCACAGGCTTTGTGAGTTCTTCGGGGCTATCTTTGCCATAGCAACTAAAATGGCGGCAGAATCAATCCCCCCGCTTAAAAATCCCGCAATCGGGACGTCGGCATAAAGACGAATTTTGACCGCATCGAAAAGAAGCTCGCGGAAGGCTTCTTCTGTCTCCCGACTGTTTGGTAGTTTATTGGTAAGGTAATGGTCTTCTAGTTTCCAGTACCGCTCAAGCTTAAGATCAGATGTTTTGCTACAGAGCCACCCGGCTGAGGCAGGGGGGAGTTTTTTGATTTGTTTATAGATACTTTTTGGGGAGAGAATGTAGCCCAGAGATAGATAATCACTGATGGATTGGGGATCAATGTCGATGTGATCTTTGATTTCTGGTATGGTCATTAAGCCTTTAAGTTCAGAAGCAAAGGCAAAAAAACCTTGCCCTAGATAGTAATAGAAAGGTTTTTTTCCAACGCGGTCGCGGGCGATAAAAAGCTTTTTAGTTGATTGATCCCATATGGCGAAAGCAAACATGCCGTTTAGCCGATCAAGGCAAGCCTCGCCCCATTCTTGAAAAGCTTGCAGGAGAACTTCTGTGTCGCTGTCAGTTTTAAATATATATTTTTTTGTTTCTAGTTCCTGGCGAATTTCTTTGTAGTTGTATATTTCGCCATTAAAGACAATGACTTTACCCTTGTCATTGACCATTGGTTGATCACCGGTTTCCAAATCGATAACAGATAACCGCCGATGGCCTAGGTGAACCCCTTCACTGCTCCAAAACCCTTCGCCATCTGGACCACGGTGGCGAATGCTATTGGTCATAGCACGAATAACGTTATCCGGGTTTGACGGAGTGTCTGCCTTAAAGGATATAAAACCGGCAATGCCGCACATGGGGGAAGTCCCGGAATAAATTGAAATTTATGGGAGTGAGTTCTTGGGAACTTTACCTAAAGCTTTGTTCTCTGGCAAGCAATGCCATGTTTTCTAGGCACTGATCTTATTGAACCTAGATTGAAGCTTCGAAAGAAGTGCTGTCATCATTCTATAGGCAGGGTACTCAATTAATAATTGGGTGTAGCCATTTTTAAAACGGTAACGGGCAATCGGGCGATAAACAGTATTGATCAAACGCAGGACGCGATAGAAGAAGGTGTTGCCTTCTGTCAAGCGTTCCACTTTGTTGTCGATAAAGTAGGAACAAATCAGCATGAGGTTGCAAAATTCAACCATTCCTTTTTCGTACCATTGGTCAGAGATATCTCCCTCAACCTCAATTTCAGCCCAGGCCTTAAGGGTATTGGGCATGGAATAGCCCCATTCTTTTTCCGCAAAGTTATAGAGCTCTGTTCCTGGTAAGGGGCGAAATTTGTTGGGAGGAAAAATCATACAGTTTGGGTGGTCTTCGACCAGTTTCATCATCAAGTCGCGGGTTAATTTTAATTCTGCATAGGTTTCTGTGGGAACACCCATGATAAAATTGTAGCCAGCCGTGATTTCAGGGTGACGGGCTAACTTTTGATTGCATTCGATAATTTCAGCGACAGTACAATCTTTTTTGAGCATCTTTAGAATACGGTCAGACCCACACTCAATACCAATATGCATGATATCGGTTCCTGCGTTGGCAAGCTTGGTCAGGAACTCGTCAGACATTTTTTTGATTTCGTTAATCCGCGCCCCTCGAAAACCAAGTTTAACAGGGAGTTTCCTCTCTGTGATGCCGTCAATGATGCCCTCAACGTGGCTCAATCGAGGGAAACTATCATCATCAATGAAGTAAATGTAATTTGCCCCATATTCTTTGACGAGGAATTCTATGTGATCGACGACCTCCTTGGCTTCCAAGGGGACCCATTTTTTACCTTTGATGGTCGAATATTGAGCTGGGGACGAGCAGAATGTGCATTTGTAGGGACAGCCCAAAGCACTATACATTGAAAAAATGCGCCGATCCTGGTCGAACTGTCCGTAAGGCTCATAATCTTTGATTAGATGGTAAGGTATTTCTTTGTAATCAACGTGCTCGAAGGTTTGATCATTCCCTCCATTGATGCGAATTTTCCCGTCTTCCCGCCATGTAATGCCAGGAATCAGGTCTGGTTTGCGTCCGGCCTTTAGGGCTTCGCAGAGTTGATGAAATGTTTTTGAGGCATATCCGCTAACGGCATAATCAGCACTCCATTCATCACGCAAAATAGATTCAGGGTAAAAGGTTGCATGGGGGCCGCCCCAGATAACGGGCATGTCTGGATTTACTTCTTTGACGATCCGCCCAATTTCGATGGCGTGACTTATTGGAGAGCCTGACATGGCACTCACACCGACACAAAGAGTATCGTCATTAATCAAAGATTTTAGGGCGTCTCGCCAATCGCCCTGTGTCACCCGGGTATCAAGAAGCTCAATATCATAATCCGCCTTAACCAGCTCAATTGACGCGTAGAGGAGGCTGAGGGGCATATGTTTGGCATAGGTTCCAGAAAAACCCTGAAACGGATATACCATGATTACTCGATTTTTAGACATTAAGCTGAAACATCCTATGGAGTGACTAAACCATCCGAATAGATTGCTGTAGAAGTATGGATTTCATTTGGAATGTCAACCTTAGGGAACGAACTTCATCAAATTAGATGCGTTTTTATATAGCCGCTCTTCCTTTTTTGACTTACAAACAATGGAATTTTTGAAATTTAATTTGGACTTTTTAATGTCTTACTTCTCTGTATTTACGCAAGCATGATGACGGCTTCGAACAAGAAACGTATTTTGGGGTTTGTTTTGTCAGCGATGATATTGGCACTCTCAATTGGTGCCTTCATTTCTGTTTGGGATAAATGGCCAAATTATGACCAGTGGTTGATTGTTTTTGATCAAAAACACGTAACTTCCGTATTGTTGTTTTTCGTCTGTATTGCTCTTGCCACTTTGTTACGCGCGTTTCGGTGGAAACGCTTGATGGTGCCTTTTCACGTGCTTACAAGAAAAGAAGCCTTCCGTATTTTTGGCCTATCTTTTTTCTTAGTCGTATTTTTGCCTTACCGTTTGGGGGAGTCTGCGCGCCCCCTTTTAATAAAAAAATTAGGAGGGTCTGGGCTTGGCACATTAGGTGTTCAAGCCTTGGAAAGGATCAATGACCTTATTGTTGTCTTAATTTGTGCCGCGTTGATTTTATCTTTACTGCCTCAGTTGGAGGGGTGGATGCAGGCAACTGGGAAAGTTTTTTTGTTTTCAGGGTTAATTGCTTACGCATTGTTAGTTGTCCTAATTAAGCCCATTCATAAATGGTTGAAAAAACTATCTGAAGGAAAAGACAGTGGTTTGTTGTTAAGCATTTCTCATCTTTCCCGTGGGTTATCTATAATTGGGGAACGAAAAGAATTTTTCATACAAGCCGTGCTGACAATCTTGATTTGGTCCCTATTAGCGGCGGGGTATTACATTTTTTTGAAATCGTTTTTTCCAGAAATTACCTGGGTTGCTGGACCAGCCATCATGGTCGTAATTACACTGTCTGGTTTGCTCCCTATTACGCCAGGAAACCTTGGAATTTATGAAGCGGCGGCAGTTTTTCTTTTGGTTCAGCTTGGGCAAAGCAATGAAAATGCGCTTGTCGCTGCTGTAACGCTTCATTCTGCAGAATTATTAATGGCCTTGCTTATCGGTCTAGCTGCTAAAACAAGCTTCTATATTGATTCGAGGAAAAAACTATAAGTAAAACGCTGATTATTGTTTTTTTGAGAAAATATTGTGGGGGACAAGTCCTCTGTAATTCAAAAGAATTATCGCTATTGTCATCATAGCTGTTCCAATAAGAGGTGACAAATATCTCACTTCAAAACTGACCGGTATATACATACACACCCAAAGGACGTAAGTGCCCCAACTGATGAGGGCCGCGTGAGCTATTCCGCCAAGTTGCTCTCTCTTCTTTAGCCAAAGCCAAGGAGCCCCAATAATGAAGATAGCGAGTGCTAAAACACCTATAATACGGACAATCGTTCTAAGGCTTAGGTGAAAAAATACACGGGGTGTTAATGTGGATGGGTCTAAGGTTTCCCTGAATTTTTGAGCTTCAGCACGCCATCCACTCGCATAGAATGCTTTATGCATTATATTCCCTGACCACCAATGAAGGTCATCTAGCCTTGTAACCGGACCAGAGAAAAGAGTGCCCTGTTGAATTAACCGAACCCGAGCGAATGAAGCTTTGATCATCGGCACAGGATTAGTGAACAGGGTTCCCCAAAATAGACGGCTTGCGGCTCTCGATTGTTCGAGTGAATTCATGCCGTATTCATTGAAAAGTATATTATTTATTCTCCCTACATCATCAAACTGGAATGTTTTATTGTTCTTACGGATAGTTTTCATATAAATGCTATCGCCATCGAGTATGGTTTCATCGAAGCGTGCGGCTCTGATCACTCCGAAAAGATATGCCGATTGACCAACTGTTGTTGAGACTGGCGTACCAATGCGATGATAATTCCATCCATGTATGAGGGCTGACATAAGGAGAACGGGAACAACAAGGGCGCAGGCTGCCGCTAAGCCCTTTTTGAGGTTTTGTTTTTTTGTCAAAATGATGAAAGTGATCATGGCGACAATTGGCATTACAAAATGATAAATATCGCGAATTAAGAAGGTTATAGCTGTCATAACCCCAACTAATAAAAAGGTTTTAGTTGTTGGTATTTGATTCTGGACTATTGGAAAAAGGAAGATAAGGAATGATGCCATCCCAAGGGTACCCATTAAGGCATCTTCCATGATAAGAGCATCGGTAGATAAGGGCACAGACCATTCATAGAACAAAAAAACAATCGTTGAATAAATGATAGGAATTTTAGCTTTTCGACAAAGCTGAAATAGTAAAAGCCCGGTAAGCAGGCTTAGGAAAGCCTGTAAGGCGCAAAGAGCAACAGGCCAATTTTCATTAAAAAGTGCTTTCACCCCTGCAATAGCAAAGGAATAGCCGAGAGGCCTGCTTAAAGTCGGTGGGTGAGTTTGATTATTTAAGCCTGCATCTGATAACCAGTCGCCCCCGGACAGAATAATATCAGCTGTTTTTATATAGGTCCCATTGTCCCCCATTTGTTGGGGACCATAATGCCAAACCGTAATGATTTTGCCGACAATAACTAGAAACAAAGCAAATGCAAAAACGAGATTTTGGTTTCGAGATGATGTAAATAAGTTAGGCATTTGGGAGGGGAATACTCATATAGTAAAAAATTAGAAAATATATACAGCTATTGCCCTTACTTGCATAGTATGGCATTTGAAGAATCAGACAGTAAGCTAGCCAAGTTAAGGGAAAAATTTTGGAGCAAAGTAGTAAATTGCAACACGTGGATTGGGTTGGGTCTGGAGAGTTCCCTCATGTGACATTTGTCCGAGGCCCCATCGTTGCTAGTTTGGGCTCGGTGAATAATGAAGCGGTTCCCTCAATCTCCCTTGCTTACCTTTCATCGATGGTAAAAAAAGCTGGATACGATTTTTCCTGGGTTGATGCGATTTTCGAGGGGCTTGGGCAATATCATCCCCTCGAGGAATACCCTGGTTATCAATGCCAGGGGCTAGCTTTAGAGGAAATTGTTAATCGTGTGCCGGAGAAATCGGGGATTATTGGTATTAATGCCATGTTTTCTGGTGAGTGGCCTGTCACTCGGAAAATGATCAATCTGCTAAGAGAGCGTTTTCCCCATGCTTTGATTATTGCTGGTGGAGAGCATGTTACAGCCCTTACAGAGTTTTCGCTGAGAAGTTGTCCGGCATTAGACATTGTTGTCCGTGGGGAAGGGGAGCATATACTCGTCGATCTGCTGGACCGATTGCGAGCCAATGACCCCCTCCATTTGATTGACGGTATCGCTTATCTTGATGATCAAGATGCCTATCAACAACCATCCGGCCTTCAAAGAGTAAGGGATGCAGATACAATCCCCTGGCCTCATTGGCCTGAAGGATATCTCGAGAAATTTTGGAAAGCTGGGAAATCGGCAGGTGTTTTAACCGACCGTGACATGCCGATGACCATTTCAAGAGGCTGTCCATTTCAATGTTCGTTCTGTTCCAGTCCAAATATGTGGACGACACGCTATGTATTGCGAGGCGTTGATGATGTCATTGCTGAAATCAAAGCTAATATTGAAAAATATGACATCACAAGTGTTCAGCTTTACGACCTAACTGCAATAACCAAAAAACGTTGGATTGTTGAATTCTGTAATCGTTTGCTTGAAGAAGGGATTAAGCTTAACTGGTCAGTTCCCCAAGGAACACGGAGTGAAATTCTAGATGAAGAAACTCTGTCTCTCCTTAAAAAAACAGGATGTCACTATCTTGTTTATGCGCCAGAAAGTGGATCACCACGTATCCTTGAAAAGATACGGAAACAGGTCAAATTACCTAACCTTATTGACTCGGTCATGGAAGCCCGTCGCCAGGGGCTTGTCTTGCGTATAAACCTAATCATAGGTTTCCCAGGAGAAACCCGACGGGACGTCTTGGAGACGGCTTGGCTTGGGCTGAAGATGGCGGCTAAGGGGGTCGACGAAACGTCAACAAATATATTCTCCCCTTATCCAGGGTCTGAATTGTTTGGGGATCTAACGTCAACAGGGCAACTTGAAATTAGCGATGAGTATTTCCTCGCTCTGACTTCTTTAAATAGTGATTTTTCTCGGTTAAACCCATTGACCTTTAATGAGGATATGGGGCCGCGAGAATTGGCTGTATATCGTTTGTTGCTCCTAATAAGCTGCTATTCAATTAGCTATTTATTTTACCCGCGCCGTATCATTCGAACTTTTAAGAACTGGTATCACGGGGGGATTGCTACAACCGTTTTTGAACATCGGATTGGTGATGCGATCAAAAAGCGTTGGCCTTTTAATAGGTTTGCCAACAAAGCCTGAATCTATAAAGACTTACTTCTCCCACTTCCAGGAAATACCTCTGAGCCTCCATAGCCGTTGGTATAGGCATAAACCACGACGGGGACTTTGCCATTGTTGTGGACGACAATGGAGTCACCAGCACGAGGCTTCACCAAGGTGGCAAAGCCAATGCCGTCAACGTTGAATTTTTGTGAAGGGGCTTTTTTGCGTCCGGGGGTTTCATGGGCAACCACCAAAGGGACGTCATCGGAAGATTCAAATTGGAAGTGCATGGGCAGGTCATCGCCTTGGTCTAGGGCCACACGTGTGGCACCGCCGGGGGTGACAATAAACTGATAAGTCCAGTCAACTGTGGTTTGTGCTTTGGTGAACTGCATATCGTTAACGATAAAACGTGCGGGCTCTGGTTGGGAATCCATCATCACCGGGGTCATTATAAACACTGTTGCAGCGGCAATGGTAATGCCTGAGACAACGGAGAGGGGCTGTAGAGAAAACCCATCTGGTGAGCGCAGCCATTTCCAGGCTTTGCCAAATAAACCGGGTTCAGTTTGTGATTTATCTTGAGTGATAGATGCTTTTATTTCAGCGGCGAAATCTCGACGGAGCTCCTTCGCCGGAGCTGTTTTAGCTATCGCGGCTAATTCATCTTCCAGGTCAGCGAGATCGCCAATTTCTGCCCGCGCTTGGTCGTCATGGGCAACAAGCTTATAAAGCTGGCGCATTTCATGGCGGTCAAGGTCGGCGTCCAACCCTCTGCTAATTAATTCCTGGTCATGGTCTTTCATAATTTCTCTACCACATCACACTATATTCTCTAACCTAAGTAACTCTTCAGGAAAAATAGTTCACGATTTAATGAAAGCCTCTTTTCCTTGCTTCTTGAACTGTTCTCTCAGCATTTTCCGAGCCCGAAAAACCCTTGTTTTCATGGTTCCTGTGGGAATGTCTGCCAGATCAGCAGCCTCCTGATATCCCATTCCCTCTAAGGAGACGAGCACCAATGCCTCACGGACATCGTCTGGGAGGGTGTTAATGGCCTCTTGCAGGGATTGGGCAAACTCTTGTGTCTCTGCCTCGCGATAGGGATCAGCGCGTTGGTCCTGTATGTCGGGGATTTCATCGTCGCCTACATGCTTGTACCGATAGTGAGGGGTCCGCCGCCGATAATTTCGGGAGATATTGAGGGCGATGCCGAGAACCCAAGTAGAAAATTTAGAATTGCCCTGGAAGTTGCTGAGCTTACGATGGGCTTCAAGCAAGGTGTCCTGGGTAAGGTCTTCCGCATCACTGGGGTTTTTCACATGGCGAAGAATAAATCCGTACACACGCCCCTGTAGTCGTCCAACAAGAGTGCCAAAGGCATTCAAATCTCCCTCTAGGGCTGCGAGAACGAGAGGCCCGTCTGGGTCGTTTGGCTGGAGGCTTAATGGGGGCACCTGATCAGGTCACTTCACATCGCAAATGATTTTTTTGTGGTTTCCTTTAACCACGAGGATTCCGTCAGCTTCCAGCTTCCCCTTACATTCAGCAAGCCAGCCGGGACGGTTCGCTTTGGCCACGGGCACGTAACGCGTAACCACCAAAACAGATGTCTGTTTATTCTTTTTATTTCCCCGGCAGGTCTTAGGTTCGCAGCATGATTTTTGTTTCGGGGCTATATCTGTCTGGTACCCACTGGCATCCAGGGCAATAACATGAATTTTAGCTTTCGATTGATTAACAATACAAAAGGCCTCTGCGTTTGTTGGCCATACCAATAGACAAAGAGCAAGCAATCCCCAGCAATATGAACTCAGAAGTCGCATCCCATTTTCCTTGTTAAAAAACCACTTGTTTAAACTGAGTAACCATTTTGAAAATTCGGTTCATTTATCAAGCGTAAGGTCATGAGCATAAAAAATCAAAAAAATTTAAAAAAACTGTGAACCACTTCGATGACCTCGACACTTAAGGGGTATCTTAAAGAACAGTTTCATGATTGTAGCTTTATACATTTTGGAGAATAAACGATGAAATACAATACTCTAGCTCTTGCTGCACTTGGTTTTGCTTTTGCCCTTGGAGCCATGTCCCCTGTGGCTCAAGCCGCTGATGGGAAAAAAGTTTTTAAAAAATGCAAAGCCTGTCACACCGTTGATAAAGGCGGAAAGAATAAAGTTGGCCCTAATTTGAATGGTGTGGTTGGTCGTGCTGCTGCTGCCGTTGAAGGGTTTAAGTACTCGAAAGCAATGAAGGAATCTGGACTGACCTGGGATGAAGCGACCTTAGACAAATACCTGGCCAAGCCTAAAAAGCTGGTCCCAAAAACCAAGATGTCTTTTGCTGGCTTGAGAAAGGCGGATCAACGTAAGGCGGTTATTGAGTATATTAAAGCCCAATAAGCCAAATGGGATTACTGAGTTGTCATAAGATAGGGCGACTCAGTTTTCTTATCCTGCAGATACCCAGTCATTGCAGGCGGTTCCAATATCTTCATAATTCAAAAGATCTAAAGCTTCTTCCGGGCGTTGAAACACTGCTGCCCCCGTTTGACTTGCGATGTCGATAATCTTGCCATTTGACTCACTCATACTAATGGCTTTCACACCCAACCTCAGAGCATTCATGGCAAGTCCAGGTTCATCCCCACAATCCAAAATTGACGCGTAATCGGCCTGTGGATGTATTTTTCCGGCGATATCAACAATGGTCTGAAAAACTTCTGCCCCCATTTGTTGAGCCCCATTCAAGGGGCTAAGCAAAACAACAGGAACCTTGTGGTTCTCGGCTGCTTTTAAGGCCGCTCGGGCATGTTCCAGACGGTATATGGTGATTGCTTTCATCATCATGGGCGAAGAACTAGCACAGGTTGGTTAAAAAAAAGCGAAGCTTTAGGAGGCTTCGCTTTTCATATAAATATGCGTGTTAAAGTTATTTCGCCTTCATGAGGGCAACGGCTGTGTCGCTCATGCGGTTGGAGAAGCCCCACTCATTATCATACCAACTCAGGATGCGAACGAAGGTGCCTGCCATCACTTTGGTTTGAGTGGCGTCGAAGGTAGATGAATTGGGGTTGTGATTAAAATCAATGGAAACCAAAGGGGCGGTTTCATAGCCGAGTACACCTTTCAGAGGCCCATCGGATGCGGCTTTCATAGCGGCATTAATTTCTTCAGCTGTCGTTGCTCGGCTTGCCACAAACTTAAGATCAATTACGGAAACATTCGGGGTCGGTACCCGAATAGAGGTTCCATCCAACTTCCCAGCCAGTTCTGGCAAAACCAAACCAACGGCTTTCGCAGCCCCGGTAGAGGTTGGAATAATGGAAACTGCTGCAGCACGTGCCCGACGCGGGTCAGTGTGCAAAGTATCGACGGTGGGTTGGTCCCCGGTGAAGGCGTGGACCGTGGTCATGAAACCATGCTCAAGCCCAACGGTTTGATTTAAAATATTTGCAACAGGGGCTAAGCAGTTCGTGGTGCAAGAAGCATTAGACACAATTGTGTGCTCAGCCGTGAGTTGGTCGTGGTTTACGCCGTAAACAACGGTTAGGTCAGCGTTTGCAGCGGGTGCAGATACAAGAACCTTCTTGGCCCCGGCGTTTAGGTGGACTTGTGCTTTTTCTTTGCTGGCAAAAATCCCCGTGCATTCGTAAACCACATCCACATTTAACTCATCCCAAGGGAGTTTCGAAGGATCACGCTCAGCCGTAACTTTGGCTGTGTGCCCCCCGGCTTTCATGATGTCGCCTTCGATGACAACATCCATTGGCAATATACCATGGACAGAATCATATTTTAAAAGGTGTGCATTGTCGTTTACTGAACCTAGGTCGTTAATACCGACCACTTCAATGTCTTTCCTGCCGGACTCTAAAATCGCCCGAAACGTTAATCGACCAATACGACCAAAGCCATTGATGGCTACCCGAACCGCCATACTTCCCTCCATAAAATTGTGTGTTCTGCATACTGCGAAACACTATATTAGCTCTATATTATATATAGGGGCTATTTAAAAAATCACTTGAACAAAATTGAGGAAAACATCCCCGTATAGCCCTCTCCCGTCAACTGGATTCTTGGGCATTTACTCTATTTGGACCAAAAAAATACTTACGGTAGACCAAACAAAAACTTACGCTTTACCTTTTTTAGCTCATCTTAAGTGTGAATTCAGGCCTCCAAGCCTTTAAACTGTTGACGAAAATTCCCTTCAACGCCTATTGTGCTTAACCTTGGTAGAAAAATTGTTTGCAGGGGTAAACTGAAGACCCAGGGAATATAATACAGAGAGGCTTAAAGGCTGGTGCCTGATACGACAACTGGACACGCTAATCGATTAGAAAAATCCAAAGAGCGATTGGAACAGGCGGTTTCCCGTTTGGAAAAAGCGATGGAAACGAAAACACCTGCGGCACGTCTTGATGACATGCGGCAGGAAAACGCCGCCTTGCGTGATGCCACAAGCACCGTTTCAAAACGCCTTGATAAAGTAATTGGCACCTTAAAAAGTATCAGTTAACGGCTTATCTTAATCACCAACAGGGGGAAATATTGGCATGGCCCATATTACAGTGACCATAAATGGGCGAAAATATGAAATCGCCTGTGATGATGGGCAGGAAGCACATCTGACGCGGCTTTCCCAATATGTTGATAAGCGAGTTAAAGAGCTTGTGGCTGCTGTTGGCCAGATTGATGAAGCCCGTTTGTTGTTAATGACCAACCTATTGTTGGCTGATGAACTTTCAGATGCTTATGCTGAAGTTGAAAAGGTTAACGCCGGTGGGGTCAGTCAAGCCAAAGAGGCGCAGTTGGATGCGAACCTGAGTGAAGCCATGGGGCAACTGGCTGAGCGTATAGAAAACATTGCAGAACATGTCGAAGCGTTATAAATAAGATATGTGGTTGCTGCGCTTTGCGTTAGGTTAATTTATCCCTAGGGCCAATATTTATGATTAGGGAGCTGTCCCTGGCGGGCCCGTGGGCTCGTTACTTACGGCACCCACCTTTTATGGTGGGCCTTGGTTGGATTTTTCAAGCCGACGATTGTTGTGGCACCACACTTCTCTCTTTATGGACGTTCAATGGTTCCCCCCCCCTCAATTGATAAAGAAAAGAAGAAGCTCAGGCAGGAGTGTCTTGATCGTCGCGGGCGAGTTGGACAAGAGCTTAGGGATTCGGCTGGGTATAGGCTTGCTCAATATTTAATCGCCTTTTTAAAAGGCAAACCACAATTTAAGCCCGGGATTGTTCTTGCGGCTTATTGGCCGTTGAAATCTGAAATAAGTACCGAATCGTTTCTCAATGAAGTTCATCGCTTCGGTATTCGCTGTGTTCTACCTGTGGTTTCCCATAAAGAGGCTCCCTTATCTTTTCGTGAGTGGGTGCCTGAAACCAAATTAGTTGAGGGGGAGTTTGGGGTGCTTATTCCCCCGGAATGCAACGAAATTCTCTCTCCGCAAATCATCATAACCCCCCTTGTTGCTTTCGACCGGGGAGGAAGAAGATTAGGCTATGGGGGAGGGTTTTATGATCGAACCCTTGAATTGTTGCGTAGAAATGACGACATTCTTGCCCTTGGTGCTGCCTTCGCTTGCCAACAGGTCGAGTATGTACCGACAGGCTCCCATGATCAGAAACTTGATGGGGTTGTTACAGAAAATGGACCGATTGATTTATCGAGCTAAATATTATTGCGTTGAGTATTAGGAGCGGTGTGTGCGTATTCTTTATTGCGGAGATTTAGTGGGGAAACCCGGTCGGCAAGTTCTGCAAGACAACCTTCCCCGTCTGCGTGAAGAATTGAAGTTAGACTTCGTTCTCGTCAATGGTGAGAATGCGGCCCATGGGTTTGGTATAACGGCGAAGATTTGCAAAGAGCTCTATAGCCAAGGGGCCGATGCCATCACCACAGGCAATCATGTCTGGGACCAACGAGAAATCCTCTCTTACATCGAAAGTGACCCTAAGCTCATCCGTCCCATGAACTATCCTGCGGGAACACCCGGCAGGGGGGCTCAGGTCTATACAACAGCCAAGGGGCGTAAGGTTCTGGTCATGCAAGTGCTTGGGCGGTTGTTTATGGATGCTATGGACGACCCTTTTGCAGCAATTGATCGTGAGCTAACAAAATATCGCTTAGGCTCAACCGTGGATGCCATTCTGGTTGATATTCATGCCGAAGCTACCAGTGAAAAATTTTCAATGGGCCATTTCCTTGATGGCAGGGTTTCAATGGTGGTGGGAACCCACACCCATATCCCCAGTGCCGATGCCCAGATTTTACCGGGTGGAACGGCTTATCAAACTGATGTCGGCATGTGTGGGAATTACAATTCGGTCATTGGTATGAAAAAAGAAGTCGCCATTGCCCGTTTTACCAAGAAAGTCCCTGGCAATCGCCTTGAACCCTCCGAAGGGGAAGGGACCCTCTGCGCGGTTTATATTGAGACTGACGACCGCACAGGAAAAGCGACGAAGATTTCCCCAGTTCGGGTCGGCCCCCGTTTGATCCCAATAATGCCCTAGACCTGCTTACCCAGTCCGTACAGCCGTAATAAATTTTTCGACTTCACCTGACAGCGCATCTGCATGGCTTGAGAGTTCGGTGGCCCCTCGTTGGATTACCCGGGCTGTTTCGTCTGTTTGGAGAGCCGCTTCGGTAACGCCTCTGATATTGGTTGATACTTCCTGGGTGCCGTTGGCTGCCTGTTCGACGTTGCGGGCGATTTCTTGGGTTGAGGCACTCTGCTCTTCCACAGCCGCCGCGATCCCAGAAGAGATATTACTTATTTCACCAATGGTAAGGGCGATATGCTCAATCGCATTGACCGCTTGTTGGGTTGCTCCTTGGACTTCGTTTATCTGGCTATTAATTTCATCGGTGGCTTTGGCTGTTTGGTTGGCAAGGTTTTTAACCTCGGAGGCAACCACGGCAAAACCTTTACCAGCATCACCAGCACGGGCGGCTTCGATGGTTGCATTAAGAGCCAGCAGGTTGGTTTGCTCAGCAATATCCGTGATCAAACTAACCACATCACCAATTTTTTGCGAGGCCTCGGCGAGCCCCCGAACCAGTTCATTGCTTTGCTCAGCCTCTTCCACCGCATTGGCTGCGACTCTGGTTGAGTCAGCAACCCGGTTGCTTATTTCACTAATGGAGCTTGAGAGTTGTTCTGCCGCTGAGGCAACGGTTTGGACATTCTCAGATGCCAATTCAGAGGCAGAGGCAACAGATGTTGAACGCTCGTTGGTTTCATCCGCGTTATCAAGCATGGTTTGCGCAGAAGTTTGCATTTCCACAGCTTCGTCTGAAAGGGCATGGACAACCTTACCCACGCTGGCTTCAAGGTCGTTCGCCATTTTGTCCAGCACGGCACGACGTGTCGCCGTTGCTTTCTCTTCGGATTCCTTTTGTTCCGCTTCAAGGCGCTTAACTTCCAGGGCATTATCTTTAAAAACTTCAACTGACCGAGCCATCCGGCCTATTTCATCTTGGCGTTCAAGGTCGGGAATAACCACTTCCAAATCCCCTTGAGATAGTTCACGCATTCTGTCTGCCATAGTATTAATAGGTTTAGTGATTGTTCCGGCAAAGATCATTCCAATGACACCAATAAGACCAGCAATAACCAAAGCGGAAATAATCAAAGTTGTTTTTAAGGCTGTGACGGGTTTATCAACTTCCGTCATGGCAATTTCAGCAATAGAGGCCCAGCGGACCCCCATGAAATCAATAGGCCCAAAAGCGGAAAGAACTTCTGTACCGCTGTAATCGGTGGTGACCATAATTCCCGTTTCTCCCGCAAGAGCTTTTGTTACGGGTACTGATTTCGCTTCTGTTTTGAGGATAGAAGGCTCACCTGTCAGGCCAAGGTTACTCCGCATCAGGTTGTCAGTGCCAACTAAATATGACTCACCCGTTTTGCCCATGCCGGCCCTATTTTGCATAATTCGGTTAATACGATCAGCAGGCATTTGGAAGATGAGGGCACCAAGGAACTCCACACCGTCAACCATTGGAGTGGCGATGAAGCTGGCGGGCTCGTTGTTTTTTGCCGCATAAGCTTTCACATCTGTAAAAGCCACATAACCCGGCTTAACATTCTTTTTTAACTTTTGGAAAAGGGTGTTGAGGTGAGTTTTTTTCCAGGGGCCAGTTTCAATATTTGTTGCGTAGTCATCCCCTTTATAAACCGTATAAACGATATTGCCATTGGCATCGATCAAGATGATGTCTTTATAGCCACGGCGCTCAACAAAGCGATGGAATACAGGGTGGTTTGTTGCGTGGGTTTTTGAGTATCGTGACCCCCCAGACTTCGCCAATTTATAACGTTCAGCTTTTTTGTTGGGGTTTTTGGTGACAAACAGTTCTTTTAGTTTTGGTAATCCGCCTTTGGTGGATTCAAATGTGTATTGCAGGTCGAGGACGGCATCGACGATCATTGCGTTTTCGGACATATTTTGGATGTCCTCTTTGATCGACCCAAGATAGCTGGTGAGTTCTGATTTCCGGGCTTCTTGAATGGCTTCCAACTTTTCGAGAGCAGAGTGTTCAAGGGCACTTTCAGCCTGATAGGCGGAGATTATCCCCGTGGCAGCCGTGGCGACAACAGCAAGAATGACGGTAACCAATGGAAGCTTGGCCGAAATACGCATGAGAACTCTCGTTTCTTTCAAAAATGAAAATAAACCGAGACCGAGAATACGCTGTTTTAGGTATTAAGACTTAACTGTTATCAAGAAATCATGTTAAAGTCAGGGGTATACCCTTAAGAATACAGGGTATACCAATGTATATTATTCTGTTTTGACTGCGACTAAGAACTGTTCTACCTCGCCCGATAGTGTCTTTGCTTGTTGGGATAGTTCTTTAGTTGCTGATAAAATTTCATTAGCTGTTTGGTCTGTACGTGAGGCGGCTTCTGTTACACCATTAATATTGGAAGACACTTCCTGGGTACCACCTGAGGCCTGTTCAACATTGCGAGCAATTTCTTGTGTTGCCCCCCCTTGTTGTTCAACAGCCGCCGCAATGCCAGATGAAATTTCATTTATATTGCCAATAGTTTGGGTAATCCTATCAATGGCACCAACCGCGCTTTGCGTTGCTGTTTGAACTTCATTAATTTGTGCGTTGATATCTTCTGTCGCCTGGGCTGTCTGGTTGGCGAGGTTTTTCACTTCAGAAGCAACAACGGCGAAACCTTTGCCTGCGTCACCTGCGCGGGCGGCTTCGATGGTTGCATTAAGAGCCAACAGGTTGGTCTGCTCGGCAATATCTGTAATCAAGCTCACCACATCGCCAATCTTTTGCGAGGCTTCAGCCAGCCCCTTAACCAGTTGATTGCTTTGCTCAGCCTCATCAACGGCATTACTTGCGACACGGGTAGACTCTTTTACCTGGCGGCTAATTTCATTGATTGAGCTAGAAAGTTCTTCTGCAGCAGAGGCGACGGTTTGAACATTGTGAGAGGCTTGCTCTGAGGCACTGGAAACGGCCTGAGATTTATCAATCGTGTCTTCAGCATTGCCTAACAACGTTTGGGCTGAGGTTTGCATTTCGTCTGCAGTTGTTGCCAAATTTTGAACAACAGAACCAACACTTGATTCTAAGTTGTTTGCCATTTTCAACAGCATCGCTTTCCTGGCGTTTGAGGCTTCTTCTTCATGGGCCTTTTGCTCAATCTCTAGACGTTTAACTTCCTGGGCATTTTCCTTAAAGACTTGTACGGCGCGCGCCATACGCCCGATCTCATCTTCTTTCTCCGTATCGGGGATTTCTGTTTCCAGGTCGCCACGAGAAAGGTTGCGCATTACCTTAGACATCCTCTGAAGAGGGTTTGAGACTAATGTTCTGATCAGTGTGAGGACAATAATAATGCTCAGGACTAAGGAGCTGAATTTTGCTGTCAGGCTCCAGTTTTGTGACTGCGCTTGAACCTTGCTCAGGGCTTGTTTGGCATCGTCCATATCCTGTGAATAGGCTTGGGAGTCGGCTTCAAGTTTGGCATGTTTTGATTTGTTCTCGGCAACAAGTTTCTTTTTCTCAATGATTTGTTGTTGGGTAAGTTCGGCTAGCTCTTCTTTTGCATTGGCTTCAAGTTTAAGGACTTCAACATTTGATAAAGCGAGTTCAATAACGCCACGGGGAATATCGTTCTCACCATGGCATCCTTGGCATTGTTCTTTATTTTCTAAAATGAAATAAGAATACAGAACGCTTTCTTTGTCGCCGTCATCGTTTTCAATTTCCCCATGAAGAGTTTTTTCATTTGAATGGTTTTCAATAGCGGCCTTAAGAGTGCTGGCCCGTTGGCCTTCAAGAGTTAAGGGCTCTTCAGCGTCTCGTTGCTCGAAGGTTTCATCGTCTAAAAATTTGTTGACGGCATCAATGGTCACATTGTCGCGGAAGGCTTGGGTGCCATCGATGCGCCATAGGTTGATAGATTTGATGTCGGGGTTTTCAATCAAAATTTCCATCAGTTCTTGAATTTTATTGGCCTCTCCCCCCATCATGGCGGCTTCAGTCAGGGTTGCGACACTGGTTGAGATGCCAAAGCGAGACCCTGCAAGGTATGAAATTTTCTGTGCGGTTTTTGTTTTTGTTTTTTCTTCACTCAAATGATGAGAAAGGGTGAGTTTTTGATCACTCAGCTTGAGTTCTTTTGCCAAGCTGGCATTAATAATCTCGTCTTTTTTGATGATAATTTCGCTGGCTTTTTGAAGAATTTTGTCTGATTGCTTAGAAACAGATTTGGTGATGAACTCGCCCAGCATAAAATCAGCAGCGGCGACCAATATAAGAATCAGCAAAACACTCGCTAATATTTTGGCGCCAATTGTTTTGTGTTTCTTAACCCCAACATTACTCGACTTAGTCATTTTGTTCCCTTTTTGACCAGACGCACATCGCTTTACCACTTTGTTTAATAAGAGGAAATTAGGAGCTTCGTTTGATCTGAATGAGTATTGTTCTTTTTATAAAGGGCTTCTAATTTTTGACTGCGATTTCTACTGACAAGAGATTAGCACCCTCGTCCTAGCGGCAAAAGGGTAAATTTATAAGGTCGTGATGTTAAAAATCCTGAGGTAACTTCTTTCCCTCAAGGATTTTTCCTGCCATATTGCGGTCAAAATTTAGCGCGATCTTCTGTTCGCAGAAATCGCAATATGTGGTATTAAGCGGAACATTTATTCCCAAGCAGTTGAGTTAAAAGGCGGCAATGGCAGGTCATTCCCAGTTTAAGAACATTATGCACCGTAAGGGTGCTCAAGATAAAAAGCGGGCTAAGGAGTTTTCAAAACTTGGTCGCGAAATCACGGTAGCGGCCAAACTCGGGACACCAGATCCCGATATGAATCCCCGCCTTCGCTCGGCTATTGCCGCTGCACGTGCCAAGAATATGCCCAAAGATAATATTGAGCGGGCAATCAAAAAAGGTGCTGGTGGGGATGATATGGCGAACTATGAAGAGGTTCGCTATGAAGGGTATGGTCCTGCAGGGGTTGCTGTTATTGTTGATGTCTTAACGGATAACCGCAATCGCAGTGCTTCTGAAGTTCGCTCAACTTTCACCAAGTTTGGAGGGAATTTGGGCGAAACGGGCTCCGTTGCCTTTATGTTTGATCGGGTTGGCTTAATTATGTATGCCGCCGATAAAGGCGACGCTGATGCCATGTTTGAGGCTGCATTAGAGGCGGGGGCTCAAGATGTAAGCTCCGATGATGCCGGGCACGAAATTACTTGCGACCCCAATGATTTCAACACTGTACGCGAAGGGCTTGAAACGGTTTTTGGTATTGCTGATGAAGCTCGGTTGGACTGGAAACCTCAGACATCAACCGAAGTTGACGAAGGCAAAGCTGAGAGCCTGTTTAAAATGATCGATGTCCTAGAAGATAACGATGATGTGCAGCGGGTGGCTTCTAACTTTGAAGTTTCAGACGAGGTTATGGCTAAGTTGAGTGCGGACTAATCGCTGGAGGAGTTTAAGAAGGGGCCTATGAGACTGTTAGGGCTTGACCCCGGTTTGCAAATCTCCGGTTGGGGAATTATTGACGTTGAGGGCAACCGTTTAACACACGTTGCCGACGGCGTTGTTCGGACCAACCCAAAAGACTCATTGGCGGAACGTTTGGTTCAGCTCTATGATGGCCTTGTTGAGGTGATCGATATCTACAAGCCCTCCGAAGCGGCGGTGGAAGAAACCTTTGTTAATAAGAACCCAAATTCGACACTTAAATTGGGGCAAGCAAGGGGCATCGTTCTTCTCGCTCCGGCAAAACAAGGCCTTCCCGTTGCGGAGTATTCAGCGAATCTTATCAAGAAATCAGTGGTTGGAACAGGACATGCCGCAAAAGAGCAGGTTCAAATGATGGTCAAAAGCTTGTTGCCCGGATGCGAAATTAAAACGGCCGATGCCGCCGATGCTTTGGCGGTTGCCGTTTGCCATTCCCATCACCGGGCGACACGCAAAACCTGGGAAAATGCTGTTGTTATGGCGGGGGCTAAAAAATGATTGCCAAGCTGAGCGGAATTCTGGATTCAACCGGAGAAGGTTGGGCCGTCATTGATGTCAACGGAGTTGGGTACCTGATTTTTTGCTCTAACCGGACTTTGTCTAATTTCCCTGGTATTGGCGAGGCCGTTCGGGTGTTTGTCGAAACCCATGTCCGGGAAGACCAGTTCCACCTTTATGGCTTTATCGATTCCACCGAACGAGATTGGTATCGTTTACTCACCACCGTCCAAGGCGTAGGCGCTAAAGTGGGGTTGGCAATCCTCAGTGTTTTGTCGTCTGAGCAAATCATGCAGGCCATTGCCGCCCAAGACAAAGCTGCCATAACCCGCGCCAACGGCGTTGGACCAAAAGTCGCCACCCGTATTCTGACCGAACTCAAAGAGAAAGCAGGTGCCATTGCGATAAGCAGCGTGGGAACAACCTTGGCATCAGAAGTTTCTGGAAAACCTGGCTCCGGGGCTACTCCGGCGATTGCAATGGAAGCAGCTTCGGCTTTAGTTAACCTGGGGTACGGTAGAAGTGAAGCCCTCGGCGTTGTCACCCAAGTCGCCTCGGCTCTTGGTGAAGAAGCAACCGTTGATAAACTTATTAAAGAAGGGCTAAAGGAACTTGGCCCCAAAGGGCTTTAGGTAGATGGAAGAAGAGCGAGTCATTGGGACAGAACAAGGTGAGGCGGATACGGGCGAAGGGTCGCTCAGACCCCTTACCTTGGATGACTTCGCCGGACAGCGCCAAGCTTGTGAGAACTTAAGGGTTTTTGTTCAAGCGGCCCAATCCCGGGGTGAAGCAATGGATCATGTTTTGCTTTATGGCCCTCCCGGATTAGGAAAAACCACCCTGGCGCAAATTGTCGCCCGTGAATTAGGGGTTGGCTTCAGAGCAACATCAGGCCCGGTTCTCGCCAAAGCGGGTGATCTTGCCGCCTTGCTGACCAACCTTGAACCACGCGACGTTCTTTTTATTGACGAGATTCATCGCCTTAGTCCTGCCATAGAAGAAGTGCTTTATCCGGCTATGGAAGATTTCCAATTGGATTTGATCATCGGCGAAGGTCCGGCGGCTCGGTCTATTCGAATCGATCTCAACCCCTTTACCCTGGTTGGGGCGACCACTCGCTCAGGGCTGATCACGACCCCATTACGGGATCGTTTTGGAATTCCTCTTCGGCTGAAATTTTATTCAGAAGAAGAACTTAAAGGAATTATCCGTCGCGGGGCGGGTGTTTTAAATACCGATTTGACGGAAGACGGCGCAACGGAAATTGCGCGCCGTTCCCGAGGAACGCCACGGGTTGCCGGGCGGTTGTTGCGTCGGGTGCGGGATTTTGCCTCGGTGGGTGGGGTAAAGTCAATTGATGCCGAAAGTGCGGACAGAGCCCTAAATCGCCTTGAAGTCGACAAAATTGGCTTGGATTCTATGGACCGCCGTTATCTGGCCTGTATTGCCGATAACTATCGGGGGGGGCCGGTAGGGGTGGAGACCATGGCGGCAGCTTTGTCTGAGCAGCGCGATACCATCGAAGAGGTGATTGAGCCTTACCTTATTCAGATGGGGCTGCTGATGCGAACACCAAGGGGTCGAATGCTGGCCGATAAAGCCTATGAGCATTTGGGCTTACCGACCCCGAAAGGGCGGGATTTGCCGGATTTGTTTGAAGATGATACGGGGACTGAATGAGCGATATATCGGGACACTTTGAAGGTAAAGAGCACGTGCTTGCTGCCCGTGTTTACTACGAAGATACAGATGCTGCTCAAATTGTTTACTATGGGAACTATCTGAGGTTTGCTGAACGGGGCCGTACTGAGTTTCTGCGGTTGGTTTATTTAGACCATCAGGATATGAAAAAGAAACATGGGGTCGATTGGGCTATTCGTCATTGTGAGATTGACTATAAATATCCGGCAAAATTAGACGATGCCCTTGAAATTCGCACCACCGTTTCTGAGTTAAAAGGGGCAAGCATGAGCATGTCCCAAGGGATTTACCGCGACGGTAAGTTGCTGGTGAAAGTGGATGTGCGCTGTGTGGTGATAAAGCCGGATGGTCGCCCGGCACGCATTCCCCAAAATGTACGAGATACCTTAACTGAATATTATGTAGAGACAGAAAGCTAAAACATGGAAAATACTGTAATTGATGCGGTCAATCTTGGCGGAAACGCGGCCCAAGACCTCTCCATGCTGGCCCTGTTCTGGCGGGCCGATATTATTGTTAAAGGCGTGATGGTTATCCTCCTTTTTGCTTCCGTATGGAGTTGGGCGATCATCTTTGAAAAGACCATCAAGCTCAAAAGGCTCAACTCAAAAGCCACCAAGTTTGAAAGTGATTTTTGGTCTGGAGGCTCCCTTGAAGAATTGTTCGATCGTATCGGCAATAAGCCCGGCGACCCCATGACGGCTGTTTTTGCCACGGCCATGCGGGAATGGCGCACATCCCATCAGCGGACGAAGAAGCGCAGTGACAGCATGCGTGAAAGTTTGGCAGATCGTATTGATCGGGTCATGCAGATTACTGTAACCCGAGAAATGGATCGGGTTGAACGCTACATGACCTTCCTGGCTTCAACGGGGTCAACCGCCCCCTTCATTGGGTTGTTTGGCACGGTTTGGGGAATTATGAACAGTTTCCAAGCTATTGCGACAACTAAAAACACCAGTTTAGCTGTGGTGGCTCCTGGTATTGCCGAAGCCCTTTTTGCCACGGCTCTTGGGCTGGTCGCAGCGATTCCAGCGGTTGTTGCCTACAATAAAATATCCAGAGATTTAGATCGCTACGCCGGGCGACTTGAAACTTTCTCCGGTGAATTTTCAGCCATCTTGTCCCGGCAAATGGATGATGTCCGTCCGTCTGCTGACGAGGGGCGTTAATTATGTCTATGGGAACCAACGGCGGAGGAAATGGTCGGCGACGTCATGGGGGGCGTCGTGGTTATACCGCAATGGCGGAAATTAACGTGACGCCCATGGTTGATGTGATGTTGGTTTTGCTGGTAATTTTTATGGTTACGGCCCCTTTGTTGACCGTCGGAGTTCAGGTAGACCTTCCTAAAGCGAAAGCTTCTGTTATTCAAGGTGATGATGAACCCCTGTCCGTTTCAGTGGATAAGGCCGGGCGCATCTATTTGCAAGATACTGCCGTTAACCTCAATGCTCTGGGGCCAAGGCTGCAGGCGATTACGGGCAATAACTCAGATATCAGAATTTTTGTTCGAGGTGACGCCAATATCAATTATGGACGCGTGATGATGGTCATGGGAACCATCAATGCGGCGGGCTTTAAGAAAGTCGCTCTCGTCACCAAACTGCCTAAGAACAAAAAGAAGTAACGATTTAAAATGGGCAAAAGTGTTATCATCTCATTGTTGGTTCATGGGGTCGTCGTTATCCTGAGTTACTTCGGCATACCCATGCTGCGCAGTGATGAGTTGATTGTTGAAGCACCTGTGATCGTTGAGTTGGTGGATATTTCTGAGGAAACTAACCTTCCTTCTGCCAGGCCAGACCCTAAACCTGAGCCAAAGCCGGAACCGAAGAAAGAACCGCCTCCTCCCCCAGAACCGCCGAAGGCCAAAGCGGAAGCACCACCCCCTCCGCCAGCCCCGGAGCCTGAACCGGAGCCAGAAGCGGTTGCTTTACCTGTTGAGCCTGCCCCAAAACCGAAACCAAAGCCCAAGCCGGAGCCAAAACCGAAACCTGTAGTGCAGCCTAAGCCGAAGGCACCTAAACGGTTGGCAAAAGCGAAACCCAAGAAAAAGCCTAAAGCCCCTGATAGTTTTGCGTCAGTTTTGAAGAGTCTTGAACAGATGCGGAAAGATCCGCCCAAGAAGCAAGCAAAGAAAAAAGATGAGCCGAAGGAGGACTTTGAACAGGAGATCGCCAAGGTTTTGGCATCCTCTGACAAGCCAACTGACCTCTCTAAGCCGATCACTCTTAGTGAAATCGATGCGGTGCGACATCAGATTGCTCAATGCTGGAGTTTACCCGCTGGGGCTAAGGATGCAGAGAATCTGATTATTGAAATAAGCGTGGTGATGAACCCTGATGGGAAAGTGCGGACAGCAGAGATTAAAAACAAAGCGCGCATGATGAGCGATTCATTTTATCGTGCGGCGGCAGAGAGTGCTAATCGTGCGGTCTTGAATCCGCGTTGCCAACCGTTCAAATTACCACCAGATAAATATAGCCGCTGGAAATCTATGACGTTAAGATTCAATCCGAAGGAAATGTTCGGACAATGAGGAAATGGGAATGTTGATGAGAAAAGTTTTTACCGCCTTGATATTGGTTGCTCTGACAATGCTTGTTGGAGGGCGACCCGCCTTAGCGGAACTGAAGATCGATATTACCCAGGGTAAAGTTGAAGCTCTTCCTATTGCCATTACGGATTTTACCGGAGACAACGCGGTTGAGCGTACTCATGGTCGCAATGTGGCTTCGGTGATTGCGGCTGATCTGGAACGTTCCGGCCTCTTTAACCCCATAGATAAAAAAGCCTTTATCCAAAGCCAGGCGCAAATGCGCACCCTGCCAAGGTTTGGCGATTGGCGGATTATTAATGCTCAGGCTTTGGTCCAAGGCCGGGCTAAAATGGCTGAGGATGGTCGGCTTCGTATTGAATTCAGGCTGTGGGATGTGTTTGCTGAGCAACAAATGGTTGGCTTGGCTTACTACACCGTTCCCGAAAATTGGCGCCGTATCGCCCATATTGTCGCCGATGCCATTTACAAGCGGATTACCGGAGAGACTGGTTATTTTGACACCCGTCTTGTTTATATCTCAGAGACAGGTTCCCCTATTCGCCGCATCAAACGATTGGCGATTATGGATCAGGATGGAGCCAATCATCGCTTCCTGACCGATGGTACCAGTCTTGTCCTGACTCCCCGATTCTCTCCGACTCTGCAAGAAATCACTTACATGTCATATTACAATGACACCCCAAGGGTTTATATTTTTAATATCGATTCGGGACGTCAGGAACTTCTTGGGGACTTCCCTGGCATGACCTTTGCGCCTCGGTTTTCCCCTGATGGTAATAGTGTCATTATGAGTATGGCCAAGGATGGTAACTCAGAAATTTATTCCATGGACTTGCGGACCAGGCGGGTCAAAAGGCTGACCAAACATAGTGCAATTGACACCTCGCCGAGCTATTCTCCCGATGGAAAATTTGTGACCTTTAACTCTGATCGTGGCGGGACTCAGCAGATTTATGTTATGCGTTCAGACGGGAGTGGTGCGAAACGTATAAGCTTCGGAAAAGGCCGCTACGCAACGCCTGTATGGTCTCCACGGGGAGATTTAATTGCCTTTACTAAGTTTACAGGCGGGGTGTTTTCTATCGGCGTTATGCGTCCAGATGGCAGTGGTGAACGACTCCTTTCCAATGGTTTCTTGGTCGAGTCGCCGACTTGGGCACCGAATGGTCGCGTTTTAACATTCTTTAGAGAAACACCCGTCGGGAATAAGGGCGACGTGCGCTCCAAACTCTACACCGTAGATCTGACTGGATATAATGAAAGAGAAATCAAGACACCTGTAGGGGCTTCCGACCCGGCATGGTCTCCCTTGATTCCGTGATAGATCAATAATATAGTTCTATTTCTGAGAAAAAATGGATTTGTTTTCAATCCGGGTTGCAATGGTGGTCCTGGTTGGGATATTTTTCTCTCACAGATTTTTTTCGGTGTCTCATGTGGTATCGAGGTTAGGTCTGGCACCTGCATGAGGCATATTTTAGGTATGAATAATTCAACTCCGTCTAAGGGGGATTTTAAATGCGTTTAAAACTATTGAGCATTATCGCTGCAACGGCTCTTCTCGCTGCTTGTGAAACCGCTCCTACAGATACAGCTTCAACCGATGGCTCCGGCGATCAAATGAAGTCTTCAGCGAGCTCTGGTCCTGTACTCGGCAGCCAAGAGCACTTGGTTATCGCCGTTGGTGACCGCGTCTTCTTTGGTTACGACAAATATAACCTTAGCGCTGACGCACAAAGAGTTCTTCAAGGGCAAGCTGCTTGGCTGAAAAAATATTCAGACAAGAGCATCGTTATTGAAGGCCATTGTGATGAACGCGGCACCCGCGAGTACAACTTGGCTCTCGGTGAGCGTCGCGCTAATTCAGCCAAAGATTACTTGGTTGCTCTTGGTGTAAGTGCCAACCGCATCAACACCGTTTCTTATGGTAAAGAGCGTCCAGTTGCTCTTGGTCACGAAGATGGTGCTTGGTCACAAAACAGGCGTTCTGTTACCATCCTCAAATAGTAGGGTGTAACGAATTTTGATAGGTTAAGGCGTGTACCCTTCTGGGTGCGCGCCTTAATTTTGCCTGGATGTCGATAAATAGTATGGTTATAGCCGCCTAGCTTTATAAATTTAAGGATTTCCCGATGACACATAACTTGGGCAAAATAGCCTTTGTTTTCGCATTCGCATTGTTAACGATCTTAGCTGTGCCTCAGCTTGCTTTTGCTCAAAGCAGCGAGATACAAACGGTTCTGGACCGTATGATGCGATTGGAACGGGATATCAAAACTCTTAATCTGACAGTCTACAAAGGCAAACAACCTCCGGTTTCGGCTGTTTTGGGCGGGACTGGTATTGAGGCCGCGCAAGCAGGCGTCAGGATGGGTGAGCTGGAAAGTGAAATGAGAAATCTTTCCGGAATGGTAGAGTCTCTCACTCACGATATCCAATTGCTCAATACACGCCTCGACAAAATGATGGCTGATATTGATTTTCGTCTATCTGGCGGTGGTCAAGGGGGCCTGATGCCGACGGCAAAAGGGGGCGAGCCTCAAGTAGTGAAAGGGCCCACAACTCAAGCCGTGACGAAAGAAATTTCTGGTGGGGCAAAGCCATCGACTTTCGGTCAAGTGACCCAAGAGGAATTAAAAGCTGTTGCTGATAATGCCCCTCCTGTAGAGACGGTAGAAAAAGCTGCGGGTGAAGCAAGCCAAGCAACACCGGAAGCCGTTGCTAAGGTCGCACCACAAGTAACGGCGCCAAATCAAGCAACTCCGGCGATGAGTGTAACCGATCAGTATAATCATGCCCGAAAGTTCCTGATGAAAGGCAACTTTGATGAGGCAGAGCTGGCTTTGACCAAATTCCTCGATGACCACCCGAAAGATAAACTCGCTGGTAACGCCCGCTATTGGCTGGGCGAGACATATTATGTGCGGGGAGATTATCTCAAATCGGCTGAAATTTTCCTCGAAAGCTACCGGGTAGACCCCAAAGGCAGCAAAGCGGCTGATGGTCTTTTAAAACTTGGCATGGCCCTTGGCAACCTGGATAAAAAACGGGAAGCTTGCGCGACATTTTCAAAATTAGGCAAAGAGTTTCCGCGGGCACCAAGTAAAATCAAAAAAGTTGCCGACCGTGAAAAGAAACGGAATGGCTGCTAAAGAGGTCTCCCCTCTTGCAGATGATGAATTTGCAAAGGCCATGGCGGCCTTTGCGCCTTTTGAGACCACCCCAACCTTAGCCGTTGCCGTTTCTGGGGGGCGTGACAGCCTTGCCCTTGCTTTGCTTGCGCAAAATTGGGTGGGTCCCCTTGGGGGCAAGCTCGTTGTTTTGACTGTAGACCATGCTCTGCGTGCCGCGTCAGCTCAGGAAGCCGCGCAGGTTAAATCCTGGATGATGGAACGGGGCATTGAACATTACACGCTTGTTTGGGAAGGGGAAAAACCATCGTCAGCCCTACAAGAACAAGCGCGGAAAGCCCGTTATCGACTTCTGGAAGGTTGGTGTCGAACCCACAAAGTTCTCCACTTGTTGCTCGGGCATCACTTAGATGATCAGAATGAAACCTATATTTTGCGCAAAAATAAAGGCAGCGGCCCGGATGGCTTAGCCTCTATGGCCTCCGTGACCGAAACCAGATACCCCCGCCTTTTACGGCCCTTGCTGGGGGTCGGCAGAGAGCAAATTACCGTGACCCTTGAGGCTTTTTCTCAAGAGTGGATCAATGACCCCAGTAATGAAGATGTTCGTTTCGAACGGGTGCGGATCAGGAAAACCGATGAGCGTAATATTGGAGATATCGGTGCCTTGCAGCTTTCACGACGAAATAGAGAGAAAGAACTTTCTCACAAATTGGCGAAAAGCACCTTCCTGCATCCTCTTGGTTTTGCTCAAGTTGATATGTCTCGCCTTGATGGAGATGACGAGAATGTCTTATCCCAAGTAATCCTATCTGTCGGTGGCGGGACTTACAGGCCGAAAAAAGAAGCCTTGGCGCGCTTATATAAAGAAATAATCAGTGCCCAAGATAAATTTACAGCGACCTTGGGAAATTGTGTTGTCAGCATAAAAGAACAACACCTTAATATTTGGCGGGAAAACAGGAACCTGCCAGATGAGCTCGCTCTTAAAGATGGCGAAACGATTTATTGGGATAAGCGCTTTAAAATCATAGCTTTAAAGCCAATAACCATTCGTCCTTTGGGAGAGTTAGGGATTGCTGTTTTAAAAGAAAATGACCTTCTCCCTGCGGTGCAACGGGAGGTTTGGGCAACCTTACCGGCCTGTTGGGATGAAAAAGGTCTGTTAGCGGTGCCTCTCCTTGGCTATATACGAGGGGAAACGGGTGAAGAGCCTCAAAAAGTGGCAGAAATGACATTTTCTCCGGCTCATCCGCTTCTTGGCATTGGATTGCGCCTTGCTTAACCAAGCGGGCATACTATGTTTTAAAACGTAAGAGTTAGTAGTGACCGCAAAACTGCGGTGAGAATGAATGAATTTAAGGAAGGACTTCGACCGTGAACTTCAGCAAGAATATGGCGCTCTGGATCATTATAGCGCTTTTGGTATTCGCGTTGTTCAACCTGTTTCAGGGAGCATCGACACGAGGCCCACAAACCTCAATGGCTTTCTCTGATTTCTTAGGTTCCGTTGAAAGCGGGGAAATCCTGGATGTGACCATCCAAGGAAATACCGTTACCGGACACTTTAAAGATGGCCGGACTTTCCAGACCTATACGCCAGACGATCCAACCTTGGTGCCTAATTTGACAAAAAATGGTGTGCGGGTGTCGGCTCAACCAACCGAAGAAGGTGTTCCTTCTCTTTTTGGAGTTTTGATTTCCTGGTTCCCCATGCTTCTCCTGATTGGTGTTTGGATATTCTTCATGCGCCAGATGCAGGGCGGTGGTGGCAAGGCTATGGGCTTTGGCAAGTCTAAAGCGCGTATGCTGACTGAAAAACAAGGCCGCGTAACTTTTGAAGATGTTGCGGGGATTGACGAAGCCAAAACTGAACTCGAAGAGATTGTCGAGTTCCTTAAAGACCCTCAGAAATTCCAACGCCTTGGCGGAAAAATCCCTAAAGGTTGTTTGCTTGTTGGCCCTCCCGGCACAGGTAAAACTCTGCTGGCCCGTGCCATTGCTGGCGAAGCCAATGTTCCCTTCTTTACCATCTCTGGTTCTGACTTTGTGGAAATGTTCGTTGGTGTTGGTGCCAGCCGTGTCCGCGATATGTTTGAGCAAGGCAAAAAGAATGCTCCCTGCATTATCTTCATCGATGAGATTGATGCCGTTGGTCGCCACCGTGGTGCTGGCCTCGGCGGTGGTAATGATGAGCGCGAGCAAACCTTGAACCAGCTCTTAGTCGAGATGGACGGATTTGAAGCCAATGAAGGCGTGATCCTCATTGCCGCGACCAACCGCCCTGATGTCCTTGATCCGGCCCTGCTACGTCCCGGCCGTTTTGACCGTCAAGTTGTTGTGCCGAACCCCGATATTATTGGCCGTGAGAAAATCCTTAAAGTGCATATGCGTAAAGTGCCTTTGGCTCCCGATGTTAATCCTCGCACCATCGCCCGTGGCACCCCTGGTTTCTCCGGGGCTGATCTGGCAAACCTTGTGAACGAAGCTGCTTTGTTGGCTGCCCGTTGGGGTAAACGCATGGTGACCATGAATGAGTTTGAAGAGGCCAAAGACAAAGTCATGATGGGCTCGGAACGTCGTTCCATGGTGATGACGGACCAAGAGAAAAAACTTACAGCCTATCACGAAGCTGGGCATGCAATTTGTGCTCACCATAGTAAAGAATCAGACCCTATTCACAAAGCAACCATTATCCCGCGTGGGCGGGCTTTAGGCATGGTAATGCGCTTGCCGGAAGGTGATCGGATTTCAATTTCTGTTGCCAAGCTCAAGGCTGACCTCGTTGTTGCAATGGGAGGGCGTATTGCCGAAGAACTTATCTTTGGTCCGGAGAACGTAACCACCGGGGCTTCAAGCGATATCAAAATGGCAACCGATATGGCTCGCCGCATGGTGACGGAGTGGGGCATGTCAGAAAAGCTCGGCCCTCTGACCTATGGTGAAAACCAACAAGAAGTCTTCTTGGGGCACTCTGTTGCTCAATCGCAAAATGTTTCTCAATCTACGGCGGCGATTATCGATTCAGAAGTCCGTCGCATTGTCGATGAAGGCTACGATAAAGCTAAAGAAATTCTCTCTGAGTTCGGCGACCAGTTGGAAATTCTGGCCCAAGGGTTGTTGCATTATGAAACTCTCTCCGGCGAGGATATCATTGCCCTGCTAAATGGTGAGACCCTGGACCGCAAAGAATATGATGACGATGCGCCGAAAGATGGTGGCCGCCGCTCATCTGTTCCAACCAGTGGCTCCAAGCCGACAAAAGGCGGAGGCTTTGGCTCCGATCCGGTTCCTGAAGGATAAACCTTAAGATGCCAACGAAAAATGAAAGCCCCGCCATCCAGCGGGGCTTCCTGTTTGGGGCGCAAATTATTGCCGAGCCAGTGCTCATGGGAATTGTCAATGTCACCCCAGATAGCTTCTCTGACGGTGGGGATTTCAGTGATACTGACAAAGCGATTTCCCATGGCTTGAAGTTGTGGGAAGATGGGGCGCATATTCTCGACGTTGGCGGAGAGTCAACGCGCCCTGGTGCGGCCCTTGTATCCCCTCAAGAAGAAATTAATCGCGTTATCCCCGTTATTGAAGGGTTGGTTTCTCAAGGCGTTGTTGTTTCTGTTGATACCCGTAATGCTAGCACCATGGCTGCGGCACTAGAGGCTGGGGCCCATATCGTTAATGACGTGACCGCCTTAACCCATGATCCTGATGCGATTAAGGTCGTTGCGAATTCCGCCGCTGGTGTCGTTCTAATGCACATGAGCGGGGAGCCTGGCACCATGCAACAGGCTCCAGACTACACGGACGTTTTCGAAAATGTTTACCGCTATATGGAGGAACGTATTTCTGCTTGTGTGCGGGCAGGGATTAGCAAAAACCGTATCGCCATTGATCCCGGCATTGGCTTTGGCAAAACCGATGACCATAATCTGGCCTTGCTCAGAAACTTGAAAAAATTTGATGGTCTGGGGTGTTCGACCCTGATTGGAATTTCTCGTAAGAGCTTGATCGGTCGCATGGCAAAAGTTGAAAACCCTAAAGACCGTGAACCAGGTACAATTGCTCTCAATCTTGCGGCGTATGAGCAAGGGGCAAAGGTCTTTCGGGTTCACGATGTTGCCAGTGCAAAACAGGCATTTAAAATGTGGGTAGCCGTTAAAAACGAAGGTTTGTTCTAAGCGAGAATATCTACCAGTGATCCTCGAGGGAGGTCACGGTCTAGGTTCGCGGCATCAAGGGCATCAAAATTCCGTTGCCGGGCTTCGTCATCAAGGCGTTGCTGAAGGATAAGGTCTTCGCGGTATTGCTCGTCGTCTAGGCGTTGACTCCGAATTTCAGCAGCGTTGCTGGCTTGCCGTTCGACGGTCGCACGAACCTGATCAGTCTTGGCGTCGATTTCGCGTGCATCCGCAATCTGCTTTTGCGTCTTGGCAATAACAGCATTAAGTCTTTGCGAAGCATCAATTACACTAGTGACTTCAGCCACGATTCTCTCCTTGTAAGGGGGAATTATAGCATAAAAAATCGCATTTTTCCAGACTCTTTACGTTTAAGTAACGAAATTTGTTTTTGAAGCTTGGTATTATAGTGGAATGTTAAAGATTTCCCGCTATAAAGCCATTTGGTTTCTTTAATTTAAGGCGATTTGAGTATGGCACGTAAGCTGTTTGGCACCGATGGGATTCGAGGTACGGCAAATACAGAACCGATGACGGCGGAAATCGCCCTTCGTGTGGGAATGGCTGCGGGACGTCATTTTACGCGGGGTAATCATCGTCATCGTGTGATCATTGGTAAAGATACCCGCCTTTCCGGTTATATGATTGAACCAGCTTTGACCGCGGGCTTCATTTCCATGGGGATGGATGTTTTTTTAGTTGGGCCGCTTCCAACTCCAGCAGTTGCCCGGTTGACCAATTCCATGCGGGCTGATTTAGGGGTGATGATTTCGGCCTCTCATAATCCTTATCAGGACAATGGTATCAAGCTGTTTGGCCCCGATGGCTATAAGCTGTCAGATGACGTAGAGGCCGAAATTGAACATCTGATTGACAATGGTCTTTCTGAGCATCTAGCAGAGCCATCAAAGCTCGGTAAGGCCGTCCGTATTGATGATGCGCAAGGTCGCTACACGGAATTTGTCAAGAATACTTTCCCCAAGGGCCTTCGGCTTGATGGGTTAAAAATCGTGGTCGATTGTGCCAATGGGGCGGCGTATAAAGTTGCTCCGGAAGTGCTTTGGGAACTTGGTGCCGTTGTGATTCCTATCGGGGTATCGCCAGATGGCTACAATATCAACAAAGATTGTGGGTCAACGGCAACAGAATTGATGCAGCAGCAAGTTGTGGCCCATGGTGCTGATATCGGCATAGCCCTTGATGGTGATGCGGACCGGGTGCTGATTTGTGATGAGCATGGCGAAATGCTTGATGGCGACCAGCTTATGGCCGTTGCTGCCCAGCATTTGAATTCCTGCGGTCAGTTAAAAGGGGGCGGTGTTGTTGCCACGGTGATGTCAAACCTGGGACTAGAACGTTATCTCGCAAATCAAAAACTAACCTTGGTGCGAACCAGTGTTGGGGACCGTTACGTGGTTGAGCATATGCGCAAGCACGGCTTCAATATGGGCGGTGAGCAGTCGGGCCATATTATTCTTGGCGATCATGGTACAACAGGTGATGGTCTGGTTGCGGCTTTGCAGGTTTTAGCTGTGATTGTTGAGCAAGAAAAAACCACTAGCTCTGTTTGTCGGGTGTTTGAACCGCTTCCCCAACTGCTTCGTAACGTGCGTTACAGGGATGGTGAACCTCTTGAGAATGAGAAGGTCCAAAAAGTTATTTCTGCAGGAGAATCCCGTCTAAAAGACAGCGGCCGCATTCTGATCCGGAAATCCGGTACGGAACCTCTCATTCGGGTTATGGCGGAAGGGGAAGACGAAGCTCTGATTACCGCTGTAGTTGGTGACATTGTCAGTGAAATTAAAGCTGTGGTTGGTTAGATGAAGGGGCGCGTACTTATTATTGCCGGGTCTGATTCTGGGGGCGGAGCAGGCATCCAGGCAGATATCAAAACCGTCACTGCCCTCGGTGGTTTTGCTATGACCGCTGTAACAGCCGTCACCGTGCAGAATACGCTCGGCGTCTCTGATATTCATAGTATCCCCCCAGAGATTGTTGAAAAGCAAATTACCGCTGTGTTGTCTGACCTCGGTGCTGATGCCATAAAAATTGGCATGCTTCATTCTGTTGAGATCATTGAAGCCGTCCATGGAGCTCTTCTTGAGAGTGGATTGGATATTCCGATTGTCGTGGACCCGGTAATGGTTGCTAAAGGCGGCGCGTCTTTACTGGAAAATGATGCCAACATTGCCCTGAAAGAAAAGATTATCCCCCTCGCCACAGTCCTCACTCCGAACAGACCTGAAGCGGAGGTTCTGGCAGGATATGAAGCGCAAGGGGATGAAGCCATTATTGAAATGGGGAAGGAGCTTAGTCATCTAGGCACCGATATGGTTCTGCTCAAGGGGGGGCACATTGAAGGGGACATCGTTCGTGATCGGCTCTTTGGGAAAGGGGCTTTGGTTGAGACCTTTGAAAACCCTCGTTTTGATACGCCTCATACCCATGGCACCGGCTGCACCTTAGCCTCTGCCATTGCCACCGGATTAGCCCAGGGGCTTCCGATTAAAGAGGCTGTCAAACGGGCTAGAAATTATGTTCTCGAAGCCATTCGGACGGCCCCAGGATATGGTAAAGGCCACGGCCCTTTAAACCATGGGCATCCTTTAGAAACTTAACGCTGCACCATGGTTAGAGCGTCTTTAGCAAATTTTTTGGCACCTTCTCCATCGCCTGTCCTCAACTCCTCAAGATCCACAGGGACCTTGACCCCTGCCTGACAGGCCGGGCGTTCGGCAATGGCATCGAGCCATCTTTGCAAGTGGGGAAGGTTGTCAATGTTGACCCCCGACCATTTGTGAGTCCTTGCCCAACACCAGTTGGCGATATCGGCGATTGAGAAATCTCCAGCGAGGTAATAGTTGTCTTCTAAATGGCTGTCGAGAACCGTAAGAAGACGCTTGGTTTCATTTTGATAACGATCAATAGCGGGTTGAATTTTCTCAGGAAAATAGCGATAGAAAACGTTTGCTTGTCCCATCATAGGACCAAGACCGCCCATTTGGAACATTAGCCATTGAGTGACTTTGCTTTTACCGCTCATGTTTTTGGGCATCAGCTTTCCGGTTTTTTCAGCCAAATAAAGAAGGATCGCGCCTGATTCAAAAATGGTGAGATCACCTGCTTCTCGGTCGATTAGGGCGGGAATGCGTCCATTGGGATTGATTTTTAAAAACCAATCCTCTTTCTGAACAGCTTCTTTGAGGTCAATAGGGTGGACATTATAGGGAAGACCGAGTTCTTCTAAAGCAACGGAGGCTTTCCAGCCATTGGGTGTCGAGGCAGTATAGAGATCGATCGAAGCTTTTTTCTTTTCAATCCCCAGATTTTTTTCTCCCTCAACGATGGCGGAAATTTCAGCCGCAAATGTGGAAGGAGAGATTGGTTTTAAGATATACCCGTCGGCACCATGTTCTCTTGCTTTGAGGCGCCAGACCTGATCGCTGTGTCCCGTCACGATGATGAATTTTGTTTTTTTCAGTTGGGGCTTTTTCGTGAGTTCTGAGAGGAGCTCCAATCCGCCCATCTCAGCCATCATCAAGTCAATAATAACACAGTCTGGCTTCTCTTGAGTGATTTCTGAAATGGCCATGACGCCACCGGGTTTCGAGCTGACATCATGCCCGGCAGCTTGTAAAATAATTGAGGTAACTTCGAGTTGAGTGGAGTCGTCATCAACCACATAAATTTTCATTCTTCAACCTACCTAAAATTGTCTGAACTCTTTATTTTGCCTTATTTCACTTAAGAAGACCATAGGCTTTAAACAACTGCCAAATTTGCACTTGGGGAAGCCGTAAGGATATCGGCAAGGATTGTTAACCCTTCCTCTACATCATCACGATCATGGGTGCAGCCGAGGCATATGCGAATAGCATGGGGGGCGCGGTTGCGGCCAACAGCAAAGGTGTCTCCGCCAATTAGGCCAACCCCTCGCCGTCTGGCTTCCGCAATAAATTCTTCCTGGTGCCACGGGTCGGGGAGGGGGAACCAAACGTGATAAGCCCCTTTTTCTGAGGCCTTCAAGCCGTGGGGGCCGAGAATGTCATTGGCGATCTGTCGACGTTTTTTCGTTTCTTTGCGATGCCATTGATAGATTTTTGCAGCCGTTCCATCGTTAATCCATCTGGTGGCAATCTCCCCCAGAATTGGAGAGCCCATCCACCCTGTTGTACGGATTGATGTTTCAAAAAGAGGGATAAGTTTGCGAGGGACCCGCAAAAAACCAATGCGGAGTCCGGGGGCCAGAGTCTTCGTGCTGATCAGATGGCAACAAATATCTGGTGCGATGGCACTCATCGGAGGGGCTGGGGTGTCGCTCATATGGCCAAAGACATCATCATCAATAATTGTCAGGCCATACCGCACACCGATTTCAGCAATTTGCCGTCGGCGCTCTTCGGGCATATAGGCCCCTGTCGGGTTGTGATAAGAGGGCATGAAGTAGAGGACACGTGCCCCCGTAGATTGGCAAGCTGCTTCTAATGATTCTGGGATCATACCGTCTTTGTCCATGGCGATACCATGTAGCTTGAGGCTAAGCTGTGAAGCAAGGATTTTAGTAACGGGGTAGGTGAGTGCTTCTGTCAAAACCGTGTCACCAGCCTTACAGAGACTCATCAAGGCCACGGCCATGCCGTGCTGGGCCCCATTGGTGACGAGGATTTCCTCTGGGTTAGGAGAGTAACCTAAGGAGCCCATGAGTTTAGCTCCGGCTGCTCGATGACGGTCTATCCCGGCGGCGGCATGATAATCCAGCAAGGTAGCTAGGTTGGGCTCAATCGCTAATTGCTCAAGCGTAGAGCGGAAAGCTTCCCCCCGATTGCCAGGAGGAGGGAAGTTCAGGCCCAGATCAATTATTCCCGGCTTGTCCGTTTCAGTAATGACGAATTTACTCTCAGGGGTTTCTAATTGCTTGATAAAGGTGCCTCGCCCAACCTCTCCATCTAAAAGCCCTCTTCGTTCGGCCTCTTTGTAGGCACGGGTTACCGTGCCTACGGTGACGTTCAGGTTGTAGGCTAAATCCCTGTGGGTGGGGAGGCGGTCTCCCGCAGCCAGCGTGCCCTTGTGAACCGCATCGCCAATGGCTGTTGCGATGCGCTTGTAGCGAGGGCCGGAAAATTCTGTAAGGTCGGGAGTCCATATTGTCATGGATACAATGTTTCCATTTACTTTTAAAAGAGGGATAATTATACCTCTTTAGATCGATACAATTCAAGTGAAAAGGAGGAGATTATGACAGATTGTACCCATACAATGCCCAAAGCTACTTCATATGTCGTACCTGCTCTTAACTGGTCAAAATGGTTAAGAGCTGGTGTTGCCCTATTGTCGGCTGACCTGGTGAAGGTGACCGATTGGCTGGCAAATCGACGCGAAATTGCTAAACAACGCCGTGAGCTAGCGGGGTTGAGTGATCGTATGCTTAAGGATATAGGCGTCTCTCGTGTCCAGGCTGCCGAAGAGTATCATAAGCCTTTTTGGCAGTAGTTTACCCTTAGAAATCAAAGTATATTTGGTTTTATTCATCTAACTATTGAATAGTCATCCCCTCTCCCTAAAATAGGGGGAGGGCGTTGCTGAATGTGAGGGAAGTTATGACAGTCGAGTTGTTTCGTGAAGATGCGTACAAAAAGAACTGTAAAGCTAAAGTTGTTTCTGTGAAGGATAATCAGGTTGAGCTGGACCAGACAATCTTTTATCCGTCTGGTGGGGGACAACCCGGTGACAGAGGGACAATAAGGACAATTACGGGCCTAGAGATTCCAATCGTTGATTGTTTTAGGGATCGTGAAAACGGAACTCATCTTCATATTCTTGCCGAAGACTCTGAAATTCCTAAAGTGGGTGAGTTGGTCTCGGTTGAGTTAGACTGGGAACGCCGCCACAAGCTAATGCGCATGCATACAGCTTTGCACCTTCTCTGTTCTGTTGTTGATGCAGGGGTGACGGGGGGCTCTGTTGGTGAGGAAAAAGGGCGTCTGGATTTTGATTTGGAAGAAGCCCCTGATAAAGAAGCTCTCACGGCTAAGCTGAATGAATTAATACAAAAAAATGCGCGCGTTGCAGATGATTGGATTACCGACGAACAGTTAGAAGCTAACCCTGATCTGGTTAGAACCATGTCGGTGAAACCGCCAGTGGGGCAAGGCAAGGTTCGAGTGATCGGTATTGACGATATTGATTTACAGCCCTGTGGTGGCACCCACGTTAAAGCGACGGGAGAAATTGGCCCCTTGCGCGTCGGTAAGATTGAGAAAAAAGGTCGTATGAACCGCCGAATCAACATTCATTTTAGTGAATAGAGTTATGTCAAAAGACACAATTATCACCATTGCCCAAAGCCCTGTGGACATAGAAGCCGCACGTCAGCTTTTTGTCGAATATCAAAAATGGTTGAAGCAGCCTGTTTGCTTTGAGGGCTTTGAAGAGGAACTGGCTGGCTTGCCGGGGAAATATGCCCGACCAAAAGGTGCCTTGCTGATTGCCAAAGACAATGACGGCAATATTGCCGGCGGGGTGGGGCTTGAATGGGTTAAGGACGATATTTGTGAAATGAAGCGTTTGTTTGTTCGTGATGCTTGGCGGGAAAGCCATTTGGGCCGTCGGCTAGCCAAGAAAACTGTCGAAATTGCGCGTATGGCTGGACATAAAACCATGCGCCTTGATACCCTAAAAACCCTGACTTCAGCCATAAAACTTTACCAATCTATGGGCTTTGTTGAAGTCGAAAGAGAAGAAAAAAAGAGTGTCATCTACATGGAGATGACACTCTAATTTTTTTAGTCCCCGTCTTTTTGCAGATATACAGTCGTGCTGGGGAAGGGGATGCCAATTTTGTTTTCATCGAATGCCAGTTTGAAAGTTTTGGTCAGGTGGAACTTAACGGCCCAGTAGTCCGCCGAATTTACCCAAACCCGCACCACAAAATTAACTGAGCTATCGGCAAGTTCTGCCACTGCAATGAAGGGCTCTGGGTCTTTAAGAATGCGACCATCTTCACTGATAACCTGGTTCATCACCG
Source organism: uncultured Thalassospiraceae bacterium (assembly GCA_965368165.1). Classification (GTDB taxonomy): domain Bacteria; phylum Pseudomonadota; class Alphaproteobacteria; order Rhodospirillales; family JAPHRK01; genus JAPHRK01. The sequence goes on from CBDULT010000019.1 coordinate 42,532, forward strand.
AGGTGGCTGCATCAATATCATCGTCATAAGAAATGCCCATCACCAGATCAACGCGTCGGGTCGAATTGGCTGAATAGTTCTTGATTGAATCGCCCCAGATTTTGCTGTTGGGGATGATGATTTTTATATTATCTCCTGTGGCCATCTCGGTAACAAAAAGGTTGAGTTCTTTGACTGTGCCGGCATGGCCTGCAGCCTCAATGAAATCACCAACCTTGATGGGGCGAAACATCATCAGCATGACTCCGGCGGCAACATTGCTCAAGGTTCCTTGCAAGGCGAGACCAATGGCGAGGCCAGCAGCACCAACCACTGCAACCAAGCTGGTTGTTTCAATGCCGAACTGATTGAGAACGGCAATGACAACAACAATAAGCACGGTGTATTTAACCAAACTAGCGAAGAACTTGGCGATTGTTATATCTATTTTGCCGGGTTTAGATAAAGATCTCTCGGTAATACGCTGAGCTTTTCCCGCAGCCCAGAGGCCAAAGATGAGAATAAGGGCGGCACCAATCACGTCCAGACCGTAGGTGGTTAGGGCACTAATGACTTCCTGCAGGACAGAGTCGATGGTTTCCATCATTGCTTCAGTTTGTTCTTCCATTCTTTTTACTCACATTGTTTAACGGTTTTATTTTCTAAGTTTGATTATGTCTTGAGAGATAGTCGAGGAGCAATATTTATCTTTAGTCTTAATCCTGCTTGACTGCGGGTCTGGAGCGGAGTAGTAGAAGGCCCTCAAATATGGCGATTGTAGCTCAGTTGGTTAGAGCACCGGTTTGTGGTACCGGATGCCGGGGGTTCGAGTCCCCTCAATCGCCCCATTTTCTTTAAAGGATCAGTCGGTTTCCGACTGATCCTTTTTTGTGCGCAAACCCTCGGTTTGCTAGCCCCTCAAACCACTTAATCCCACCCGGCAGCTTGATAGGCCCAAATAACCAAAGCACCGACCGGGAAAGGAATCAATGCTACCTTTGCCGCTAGTGAATACCGTTCAGAAATGAACAACCGCCAACCGCCAATGACTGTAGAAACGCAGGTCATGGGATAAAAAATCAACCCGGCGATGGTTAGTTGCATAAGGAGATTGGTGGTTTCCATTTCGCTATATGTCTTAAACATAAAGGGCAAAAAGAAACCGTTGATAATTCCGGTGATAAACCACAGGAAGGTCAAAAAAATGAGGAGGACAAGCGTTTGTGTTCGTGAAATCATAAAGGGAACTTTGTTCTTTGCAGACCTCCAGGTCAAGTCGGCGCATCATGCTATTTGAATTATTCTTGGTGGCTCATTGAGACCCCAATGAAACGTTTCGCCGCAAGCTAGGAGGGAATGCGCTCGGAATTACTTTGCAAACACCTACCCGTTCGGGTAGATATGAGAAATGCCTAATGTATCGCCCCTCACCACGAGCCTTATCCTTTGTGACAACTCCCCCCTGGTTTTAGCCGGGCTTGTTGAGTTGTTTAAGGCCGACTCGCGTTTTGTGATTAAGGCCTCCATGACGGAAAGCGTCAGGTTTTTAGAAGCCATAGACCGACATCACTTCGATGTAGGAGTCATTGGATGGAATATGCCCTATAGCTCTGGGTCGGATGTGTTGCGACGGCTAAAAGAGCAGCATTTAGCGCCACCGCGCATTGTAATCCATACCGGAGATCGTAATGTCAGCATTCCGCGTCAGGCAATGATCGAAGGCGCGGCGGGGTTTTGTTCCAAGAAAGAGCCGCCAGAACGGCTGGTTGAGACCGTTTCAATTGTCGCACAAGGGAGTATGGTCTTTCCGTTTATGGATGTGGGCCAAGCCCTTGCCGACCCTTTGGAAACTCTATCACCACGCGAAACGGAGTTGCTCAAGGCTTTGGCCGATGGTTTAACCAACAGCCAAATTGCTAAATCCCTGAATATTTCCCTTAACACTGTTAAATTTCATCTGAAAAACCTTTATCAAAAACTTGGAGTCAGTAGTCGCTCGCAAGCAGTTTCCCGATATTTACGAGGGGCCATTTAACCTACCTGTTTGGGTAGGCTTCGCCCTGCTTAAAAGAGATTCGCCTGCCACCCCTCGGGGTGTTCCTTTGTCCCCTTTATCCCCCTAAAGTCGCCGCCAAGATGCCAACAAGGCACAAATAAGCTTTTTCTCCTTCGTTATCCCCGTGTTTCTTTGTCCTAGGGCGTATCCGTCCTGGACTTTTGGGCTAACATCGGCAAAAAACTTATGCAACATTCGCCCTGAAATCTCAGGCACCCATGAGGAGACGAATTTATGACCGTAGCCCCGGAAACCATGGCAAATGCCATCCGTTTTCTTTCCGCCGATGCTGTTCAAAAAGCCAAGTCAGGCCACCCTGGTATGCCCATGGGCATGGCCGATGTTGCCACCACGCTTTTTACCCGCTTTATGAAGTTTGATCCCAAAGCTCCTAACTGGGCTGACCGTGATCGTTTTGTTTTGTCGGCTGGTCATGGTTCCATGCTGCTTTACTCGCTTCTCTACCTCACAGGCTATGAGGATATGACCAAGGATCAAATCAGTAATTTCCGCCAAATGGGCGCGATTACGGCTGGTCACCCTGAATATGGTCATGCCACAGGTATTGAGATGACAACCGGGCCTCTCGGGCAAGGGATTGCGACGGCTGTGGGCATGGCCCTTGGGGAACGCTTGAATAACGCAAAGTTTGGTGACGAGATTGTTAATCACTACACCTATGTGATTGCTGGTGATGGATGCTTGATGGAAGGTATCAGTCACGAAGCCATCTCCATGGCGGGTCGGATGGGCCTCGGCAAGCTTATCGTCATGTGGGACGACAACGAAATTTGCATTGATGGCGCAACTTCTAAAACCGTCAACGATGACCAGGCAGCTCGCTTTAAAGCCAGTGGTTGGGATGTTCAAGCGGTTGATGGGCATGACCAAGATGCGGTTGCGGCAGCGATTGAAGCGGCCCAAAAAACGGATACCCCTTCGATGATTGCTTGCAAGACCACCATTGGCTGGGGGGCGCCGACTAAGGCTGGCTCGCACTCTACCCACGGGGCACCGCTTGGGGATGATGAAATTGCCGGGATGCGTGAGAAGCTTGGTTGGTCTGCCGCTCCATTTGAAGTTCCGCAAGATGTTCTAGATGCCTGGCGTGCTGCAGGTGCCAGAGGTGCCTCCGTTCGTGAAGATTGGCAAGGCCGTTTAGACAGCCATGGCTCCAAGGGTGAGTTTGAGCGGTTAATGTCAGGTGCTCTCCCAACCGGTTGGAAGTCTGCTTTTAATGTCTATAAAAAACAGTTGAGCGAAGACCAGCCCGGTTGGGCAACTCGCAAGGCTTCTCAGGAAGCTCTCAATGCTTTGACTGCTGTAATTCCTGAGATGGTTGGTGGCTCCGCTGATTTGACGGGCTCCAACCTGACCAAGACCCCAAGTACCGCAGATGTTGAACCCGGTAACTTCGATGGTCGTTATATTTACTATGGTGTGCGCGAGCATGGCATGGCGGCTGCGATGAATGGTTTGGCTCTTCATGGTGGGGTTCTTCCTTATGGCGGCACCTTCTTGGTCTTTGCTGATTATATGCGGGGGTCCATGCGTCTTTCAGCCCTAATGGGCAAAAGGGTTGCTTATGTTTTGACCCATGATTCTATTGGCCTTGGTGAAGATGGGCCAACCCACCAACCTGTTGAAACCATTGCTTCCATGCGGGCCATGCCTAACTTGGTGGTGATGCGTCCTGCTGATGCAGTTGAAACGGCTGAATGTTGGGCTGTGGCGGTTGAGCTGTCTAAGACACCTTCTGTCTTGGCTTTGTCTCGTCAGGGAACACCTTGTTATCGGACAGAACATACCGATGAAAACTTGAGTGCCAAAGGGGCTTATGTCCTGGCTGATGCTGAAGGGGGTGAGCGCAAAGTAACTTTGATTGGGACCGGAACTGAAGTTAAGCTGGCTATGGAGGCCCGCGAGGCTCTTCAAGCTGAAGGCATTCCAACCGCCGTGGTATCTATGCCTTCATGGGAACTGTTTGATGCACAAAGCGATGCGTATCGTCTTGAAGTCCTTGGTGAAGACACCGTACGGGTTGCTGTTGAGGCTGCGCTTGGTATGGGCTGGGAGAAATACATCGGTGGCGGCGGTACCTTTGTCGGCATGACCGGTTTTGGGGCTTCGGCTCCCGCAAGCGAGCTTTATAAGCATTTTGGAATTACAGCCGAAGCCGTTGCTGCTGCTGCTAAAAGTAAACTTTAGAGTTTTATACAAGATTAAGGGATTCGCATTATGGCTTTAGTATCCATGAGACAGCTTTTGGACCACGCCGCCGAGAATGACTATGGCGTTCCAGCGTTTAATATCAACAATATGGAGCAAATGCTGGCGATTATGGCCGCTGCTGATAAAGCCGATGCTCCGGTGATTATGCAAGCCAGTCGTGGGGCTCGTAGCTATGCCAACGATATTGTCCTGCGAAAGTTGATTGAAGCGGCTGTTGAAATGTATCCTCATATTCCTGTGTGTATGCACTTAGATCACGGCAACGAAACCCGCACCTGTGCTTCTGCCGTTGCCGCTGGGTTCTCGTCGGTGATGATGGATGGGTCGCTTGAAGCCGATGGCAAATCGCCTGCCTCATACGAGTATAACGTCGAAGTAACCAAAGCCGTTACAGATTTAGCTCACATGGTCGGTGTTTCTGTTGAAGGTGAATTGGGGTGTCTTGGTTCCTTAGAAACAGGCGAAGGTGAGAAAGAGGATGGTCACGGGTTTGAGGGGAAACTCGACAAAGATATGCTTTTGACCGATCCTGAGCAAGCGGCTGATTTCGTTGCTAAAACGAAGGTTGATGCCTTAGCAATCGCCATGGGGACTTCCCACGGAGCTTACAAATTTACCCGCAAGCCAACAGGTGATATTTTAGCTATGGATGTGGTTGAGAAAATCAACGCCAAGCTGCCAAATACCCACTTGGTGATGCATGGTTCAAGCTCAGTGCCTCAAGAGCTTCAGGATATCATTAATGAGTTCGGGGGCGAAATGCCTCAGACCTATGGTGTGCCTCTGGAAGAAATTGTAAAAGGCATCAAGCACGGCGTGCGTAAGGTAAATATTGATACCGATAACCGCATGGCAATCACCGGACAAATTCGCCGCGTTCTGACTGAGCAAAAAGAAGCTTTTGATCCACGGGCCTATCTGAAACCTGCCATCGCCGCCATGACCGAACTGTGCCTCAGCCGTTACGAAGCATTCAATACCGCAGGTCAGGCGTCGAAGATTAAGGTAATTAAATTGACCGAAATGGCTGATCGTTATGCTGCGGGTAGTCTGGACCCTAAAGTTCAGTAGGTCGCTTTAAACCGCTGTTCCCGTTTTCGTGGGAATGACGTAAGTCTTAAAACAAGGACCAAAACAATGAAAATTGCACCATCGATCCTTTCTGCAGACTTCGCCAAGTTAGGTGAAGAAGTTCGTGCCGTTACCGAGGCGGGGGCGGACTGGATTCATGTGGATGTGATGGATGGTCATTTCGTACCAAACATTACCATTGGTCCTGATGTGGTGAAGGCCCTGCGGCCTCACTCTGACCTCCCTTTCGATGTCCATTTGATGATCAACCCGGCTCAACCATACCTGCAAGCTTTTGCCGATGCCGGGGCCGATTATATCACCGTTCATGCAGAGGCTGATGCCCACTTGCACCGTAGCCTGCAAATGATTCGGGGGATGGGCAAAAAAGCGGGCGTGTCTCTCAACCCTGCTACTGATATCGACAGCTTGGACTATGTGCTTGATGAAATCGACTTGATCCTGGTGATGAGTGTAAACCCCGGTTTTGGGGGGCAAAAATTCATCAACTCCCAACTCGATAAAATCAAACGCCTTCGCCAAATGATCGGCGACCGTCCTATCGATATTGAAGTCGATGGTGGCGTAAACGTCGATACCATCAAGGCCGTCAAAGATGCCGGAGCGAGCGTCTGCGTTGCTGGCAGTGCCACCTTCAAAGGCGGCGACTACGCGGGCAACATCAAAGCCATGAAAGATGCGGCGGGTTAAGTCCTAATCAGCCCGTAAATCAGAAACGAACTGTCCAACTTCGCTTGAGAGGTTGTCGTTTTCTTTTTGCAAATCGCTTGAAAGTTCAAACAGGGCGTTGGCGAGGTCGCCTGTATTGTCGGCGGCTTTTGCGACATCGGCAATGCGGTGGGTAACGCCTGAGACATTGTTGCTGGCTTCCTGTACGTGGGAAGAAATATTTTCCGTAGCTGAGCCTTGCTCCTCTAGGGCATCAGCAATGCTTGCCGAAATATCCTGGATGCGTTCGATGGTACCCGTAATGTGGCTAATGGCTGTCACGGCTTCTTCTGTCTGGGATTGAACCCCTGAGATTTGGGAGGAAATTTCTTCCGTGGCTTTGGCTGTTTGTGTGGCGAGGTTTTTGACTTCTGATGCGACGACGGCGAAGCCTTTCCCTGCGTCCCCGGCCCGTGCGGCCTCAATGGTTGCGTTAAGAGCTAGCAGGTTGGTTTGTTCTGCAATATCGTTAATCAGCAGAATGATCTCCCCAACACGGTCTGCAGCCCCGGCCAAACTTTTGATTCTCTCGTTGGCAACCCCCGTTTCTGTGGTCGCTTCAGCAACCGCACTGGCGGCATTGGTGACACGATCATTGATGGATTTGATGGAGGTACTTAACTGCTCTCCGGCGCTGGAAACACCTTCCATATTGATTGTGACCAAATCAATGGCTTCTGATACCATTGCGCTTTCTGACTTAACCTGTTCGGCATTAGCCGCGAGATCCTTGGAGTTTATTTCAACCTTATCCACGGAGTGAGTTAAAGAAACAACGGTTTTTTCAACTCGTTGTTCTAAGCTATCTGCGAGATCAAGGCGCGCTTTTTGGCGGTCTTTCATGGCAGTGAGTTGGGCTTGTTCCTGTTCTTGGTGGAGTTTTTCATTTTCCCTTAAGTTTGCCCTGAAGATCGTCAGGGACTCGACCATATCGCCGATTTCATCTCTGGAAGCTTTGGGTAATTCAATGTCTAAATTCCCATCGGCTAAGCTCACCATGCCATCATGCAAGGCTCTCAGGCGACCGATGATTTTACGTCCGACATAGAGCCAGCTAATGAGGACAGCTAAGATTACACTGATGATGGCAAAGCTTGTCATAGCCCTTTGGCCTAACTCTATAGAGGCATCGGATTTTTGGGTCGCTTCATCGACAGCTTGTTGCATGGTTTGTGAAAGAAGACCTGCTTCAGTTGACAGGTTTTTGGCAAGAAGGCGGCTCTTGTCCAATGCCTTTGAGGTGGCATCCTTTGCTTCCAGCAAGTTGGATATGGTCTGGAAAAAGGTATCCTTTTTGACTGATTGAGTAAGCTTAAGAATATCAGCTTGCAGCCCTTTCACCTCTTCGGAAGGATATAGTCTTTTAGCCCAGACCGTCAGCCTTTTCTCTGAACGTTGGTAACGTTTCACGACCTTTTTTAAGGTTTCTTGGTTGGTGGTTTTAGCAGCTTCCATCATCAAGGCAACGGTGGCATTGGCTTGAGAATTAACATTAAGAAGGTTGCGGTACTGTCCAAGGAATTTTTTGGCGTCTTCGGGTGAGGCTGTGGTGCCGACAACCTCGTCCCCTTCGATAGCGAGAAGGATGGCTGTATTAGCCTCAATGGTCATATTATCAAGTCGACGACTAATTGCGTTCTGAATTTTTAATGACCCATCAAGGGTTGCCTCGGTTTTTGCGCTGTCGTCTAGCTGGCTTGAGATTGCATCGCTAAGGGTGTTTAACGCTATGCCCATTTGTCCAAGAATGTTGTTGATCTTATCGGTGTTTTCTCCTTGCTCTCCAAAGGCGGCAGCTTGTTGTTTTAAAACAGCCAATTCTTTGTCGAGATTAACCTTGAGGGTTTTCAAACGGGTGCCGTCCTGGGCTGCCATCATCGCCGGGGCCGCTGCTGCGAGCCCGCCGATCCGTTCCGATAGCTTTAAAGCACTGGTAATTGCAGGGAGGCTTTGATGTGTTATTTGATGCTGGTTGCTTTTGACAACGTTGAACGAGAAACCAGCAACCACAGATGTAATCACGGTTGTCGCGGCAACGATTAAAAAGGAAAGATAAAGCCTTGTTGATATGCTGGACCTTTTTGTCCCGACGTTTCCTTCAGCATTCGCTCCAACTTGTTCCATAGTTGACATTTTGTTCCTCGCTTTTTAAGCGTATTTATACGCAATCCGTAGGAATGCGTTGACCTTGCAATAATGCATGACTAAACGCTCCATGGCTTGCGACTATGAATCTCACCTGTTTATCGTGATTGCTCCCGCCTCCTTTTTGAAGGTTCAAAGGCACAACACATTCAAGTTATATATATTATAAAAACGGTGTGCACAAACAATTATGCAATCTTGATGTGTAGAATGATTCTAGGAAGCTCGTTTGTCGGGAATGGGGGGCTTGTTTAATTTGGACGATTTAAGGCATTGCTTGACCTTTAGTTTTTTATATTCAATAATTATAAATTAGATAAAACAAATTTAAAAATTAATATAAGTAACAGGGATTGGGTTTAGTCATGGGGTCATCTTTCATGGTGAGGCAGGTTTGAGCCGCGATATTGAGTTATCGCCTCACGTATCAGATCAGGTGAAATATACCACCTGTTACATGTGTGCCTGTCGGTGTGGCATTAAGGTCCACTTGACAAATGGCAAGGTTCGCTACATCCAAGGCAATCCTAACCATCCCATTAACAAGGGGGTTCTCTGCGCTAAAGGCTCGGCGGGAATCATGCAGCATAATTCTCCAGCCCGACTGACCAAGCCGCTCAAGCGGGTTGGGGAACGCGGTGCGGGTGAGTTTGAAGAGATTGAGTGGGACGAAGCTTTAGAGCTAGCGACCAAATGGCTTGGTGATGTGCGTTCAACTGCCCCAGAAAAACTCGCTTTCTTTACCGGGCGCGATCAAAGCCAATCGCTGACAGGCTGGTGGGCTAAGGAATTCGGTACGCCAAATTATGCAGCCCATGGCGGCTTTTGCTCGGTTAATATGGCGGCGGCTGGTATCTACACCATTGGCAGTGCCTTCTGGGAATTTTCGGAGCCTGATTGGGAACATACCAAATATTTCCTTATGTTCGGTGTTGCCGAAGACCACGACAGCAATCCGATTAAACGGGGACTTGGGGAGCTAAAAAATCAGGGCGGAAAATACATTTCAATAAATCCAGTGCGTACAGGCTATGCCGCCCTTGCTGATGAATGGCTGGGGATTAAGCCGGGCACTGATGGTCTCTTCGTCCTTGCTCTTATTCACGAGCTATTGCGTGCGGGTAAGGTTGATCTTGAATATCTCAAACGCTATTCCAACGCCGTTAACCTTGTTATTCAAGGGGGCGATGACGATGGGCTGTTTGTTCGTAATGAAGATGGGCATGAGCTTTGCTGGGATGAAAAGCTGGGCAAGCCTGTTCTCTCTAACAGCAAGGGCAGTTCCCCTGCCTTGAAAGGGGAGTATACCCTTCCTGATGGTCGGGTTGCCAAACCTGTTTTCCATATTTTAGCTGAACGTTATCTGGAAGATAAATATAGTCCTGATGCGGTGGCAGAAGAGACGGGAATTGATGCGGGGACGATCAAACGTATCGCTGCTGAAATGGCCCATGCTGCTTTTGAGGAAGAACTCACTTTAGATATTCCCTGGACCGATTGGTGCGGGCGTAAACATGACAAGATGGTTGGGCGGCCCGTTGCCATGCATGCCATGCGCGGCATCTCGGCGCACTCTAATGGTTTCCATACCTGTCGGGCTATTCACCTGTTGCAAATCCTGCTGGGGACTATTGATGCCCCCGGGGGCATGCGTTTTAAGCCGCCCTATCCAAAAGGCTTGGACTCTATGCCAAAGCCCACGGGCATGCTCAAAGATATCAAGCCCAATACCTCACTGGCTGGCGGCCATCTCGGTTACGTAATGGCCCCGGAAGACCTGCTGGTTGATGATGAGGGAACACCTCAAAGGATTGATAAAGCTTTTTCCTGGGATGCCCCCATGTCGGCTCATGGCCTGATGCATATGGTGATCTCAAATGCCTGGCGCGGAGACCCTTATCCGGTAGATGTCTTGTTCCTTTATATGGCAAATATGGCCTGGAACTCGACCATGAATACGGCCGAAACCATCAAGATGCTGACCGATAAAGATGAGGCGACCGGGGAATATAAAATCCCCAAAATCATCTATTCCGACGCCTATTATTCGGAAACTGTCGCTTTTGCTGATTTGATCCTGCCCGATACCACTTATTTAGAGCGTTGGGACTGTATTTCCCTGCTTGACCGACCCATTTGCGATGCTGATGGCCCTTCTGATTCCATTCGTCAACCTGTCGTAAAGCCGAACCGGGATGTCCGCCCATTCCAGGATGTGATAATCGAACTTGGGGCACGACTTGGCCTTCCGGGCCTGGTGAATGAGGACGGTAAAGCAAAATATCCAGGCGGTTATTCTGATTATATTATCAATCACGAACGGGCCCCCGGGGTTGGGTTGCTTGCTGGCTGGCGGGGTGAAGACGGGGATGAACTCGGCGTTGGCGCACCCAACAAACGCCAGCTAGACAAATATATTGCGAACCAATGTTTCTGGCGTATGGAGCTTGCCCCGGAGCAACGCTATTTCAAAACCGTCAATAAAGACTATTTGGAATATGCCGCCAATATGCGCTTTATCGGTTCGACCAAGCCGATCATTGGGCAGATTTACAGCGAACCCATGCAAAAATTCCGTTTGGCGGCTCAGGGTAAAGGCAAAGTACAGCCGCCTGAAAGCCATCGTGAGCGGGTAGAAACCTATTTTGACCCTCTCCCCATTTGGTACACACCTTTTGAGAATGAGCAAAAAGGGGTCGAAGAATTCCCCTTGCATGCGCTGACCCAGCGTCCGGCAGCCATGTACCATTCCTGGGGCACCCAAAACGCTTGGCTACGGCAAATCCACGGCAGCAACAACCTCCATATGTCGCGTAACAAAGCGGAGAAGATGGGGATTGCCAATGGCGATTGGGTGAAGGTTTCAAGCCGCAATGGGGAGATTACCGTCCAGGTCGAACTGATGGATGGGGTTAATGAAGATACAGTCTGGACGTGGAATTCGATTGGGAAGCGGTCCGGGGCTTGGAACTTAGACCCGAATGCCAAGGAAGCCCGCGAAGGTTTCTTGCTCAATCACCTGATTGATGAACGCCTTCCCGTCGATCAACATGGCTATGCCCAATCTTGCTCTGACCCGGTCACCGGGCAGGGGGCTTGGTTCGATGTACGGGTTAAGGTTGAGAAAGTTGAGGCTGTGCCGAACCAGCGTTCCGAACCTGTTTTTGAGACGGTGAAACTCCCAGAAAACATGCAGAAACGCCCAGATATCCTGCGTTATGGGGCTAGTTTTAAGAAGGGGGACTCGTCGTCATGACCCAGCTTCCTTCTTCTCCCCCGCCCAAAAAACTAGGCTTGGTAATTGATCTGGACATCTGTGTTGGTTGTCATGCCTGTGCGGTGAACTGCAAACAGTGGAACACAGGGGGACATTCAGCCCCGCTGACAGACCAACAGCCCTATGGCAATGATGTGTTTGGGGTTTGGTTTAACCGGGTTCATGGCTATGAAGTCGATGACGGTAAAACTGGCCGGGCGGTTTACTTCCCCCGCTCGTGCCTCCATTGCGAAGACGCTCCCTGTGTTACCGTTTGCCCAACAGGGGCGTCATACAAGCGTGAAGATGACGGGATTGTCCTGGTGGACCATAACAAGTGCATCGGCTGCAAGCTCTGCTCCTGGTCATGTCCTTATGGGGCGCGTGAGTTTGATGAAGACGAAGGGGTGATGAAAAAATGCACCCTTTGCATTGACCGGATTTACAATGAAAATTTGGAAGAGTGGGAACGGCTCCCGGCTTGTGTCATTACCTGCCCAGCAGGGGCGCGCCACTTTGGTGATTTTAACGACCCTAACTCTGATGTGTCGAAACTGTCGGCTGAACGGGGGGGGTATGACTTGATGCCAGAAATGGAAACAAAACCGGTTAACAAATACCTGCCGCCCCGGCCCCGTCAACTTGATGAGAACCCCTCCCAACTGCCTGATGCCAAAGCCTCTGGCTTCCTGGGTTGGCTTGACGGAGTATTAAGTTAATGCATCCAGCCTATTCGGTCATATTCTTCACCACCGCCTCAGGGGCTGGATACGGCCTTTTATTCCTGCTTGGCTTCTTTAGTGCCTTTGATGCCGTCCCGGCTGATCCTGATTTAGGGTTGATGGGTTTTGGGTTGGCTTTGGCTTTAATTACCTTTGGGCTGCTTGCCTCCACCTTCCACCTTGGGCACCCTGAACGAGCCTGGAGAGCCTTTTCGCAATGGCGGTCTTCCTGGTTGTCGAGGGAAGGGGTTCTAGCGGTATTTACCTATGGGCCAACGGTGCTTTTTGCTTTTGGTTGGATTTATCTTGGTGATACCTCTGGTATCTGGGCCTGGATGGGTATTCTTTCTGCCCTAGGTGCGGCTATAACGGTTTTTTGCACCAGCATGATTTACGCATCCCTGCGCACGATCCCCACATGGGCCAACAAGTGGACCCCCTTCAACTACCTGATTTTAAGCTTGGCAACAGGCGCAGTGATCCTTAACACCCTGCAAAACCTAATGGGGGCTCATTCTCAAAATATTACCTGGCTTTGCGTTGGGGCCTTGGTGCTGGCCTGGGTCGGCAAGACCGCCTCCTGGAAGGTTGACTCTATGCCTTATGATGCTGGGTCGGCGACGGGCCTCGGAAATATTGGCACGGTGACATCCTTGTCCTCTCCCAATACCAACGCCACTTTTGTTCAGCGTGAAATGGGTTTCCAGGTGGCGCGCAAACATACTGACAAACTGCATAACATTACCGTCATCACCTTATTTATTTTTCCCATTCTTTGCACTGTTGCCGCCGGTTACTTCACAGATGGGTTGGCAACTACTTTTGCGATTCATGCCCTGATCTTCACCTTCATTGGCATTGTTACCGAACGCTGGCTTTTCTTTGCTGAGGCTAAGCATGTGGTGAACCTCTATTATGGGGATCACCGGGCTTAACGAACGGTTTTATACTGACGTAGGCGGCCGCATTCAGGCAAAAATAGACCTAGTGCTAATTTCAAGTTGAGTGAAAAGATCACCAAAGTCTTTTTGATTAATTCAAATGTAACCGTTATGATCTTGTTTGGTTAACGCAATTCTCATATTTCTAGACTAAAAGTCACCTGGGAGGGTGGTTTGTTACGTAATCTAGAGCATACACAACGTATTTATAGCAGCCTGATACTGGCCTTGGTCTGGTCGTTGTCTGTGGGCGGGCTGTTCATGTGGAACAACCACTTATCGACTGTTCATACCGATGAGATGGCCCGTATGGATGCCATCAATGCCTTTAATAAAGATCAATCCCTTCGTCGATGGGCCACTAAGCATGGTGGGGTCTATATGGAAGCCCTGCAAGGTGTAGAGCCAAGCCCCTATATGGAACATATTCCAGAACGCGATGTTATGACGGACTCTGGGCGTTTGCTGACCTTAGTGAACCCCGCCACCATGCTGAATATGATTATGGAAGATTATTCAGAACTCTTCGGTGTGCAGGGACGTTTGGTGAGTATCAATCCACTGAACCCTAAAGATATGGCAGACCCCTGGGAAACCAAGGCTATTGAGGCTTTTGAAAGTGGGAAGAAAGAAGTTGCCGAAATTACCTCTACCGATGGGAAAGACTACTACCGTTTAATCAGGCCGATGATCGCGAATGAAGGGTGTATCAAGTGTCATGGTTTTCAAGGCTATGAGGCGGGTGATGTGCTCGGCGGCGTTGGTATAATTGTCCCCATTGATCATTATCGCCAAAGTCTGAAGCTTATTATCAATGGCAATATTTTTTCTCATGGTCTCACCTGGTTGCTTGGCATGATCGGCCTGACCACCTGGCATATGAGAGGCATGCGTAGCTTGCAGGAACGTGCTTTAGATCGGACAAAACTTGCTGCCGCCTACGATGATTTAGAGAAAATGGTTGCTGCGCGGACCGTTGAATTGGAACATGCCCGAACCACTGCTGAAGAAGCTAACAATACGAAATCTAAGTTTCTTGCAGCCATGAGCCATGAATTGAGAACACCCCTTAATGCCATTCTCGGCTTTAGCGGGACAATGAAGGAAGAAGTTTTTGGCCCAATTGGCAATAAAAAATATAAAGAATACCTCGATGATATTCATCATTCTGGTAAGCATCTCTTAAATTTGATTAATGATATTCTTGATGTTTCTGCCATAGAAGAGGGGGCATTAGAGCTTACTGAAGAAAAGGTTTCGCTTGCTAAGGTCGTGGATGAATCGATCCAATTGCTTTTCCCCCGGATGGAGTTTGGAAAAGTAACAATCACCTCTTCAATAGACAAAACAATCCCGCCACTATTTGTTGATGAGAGACGCATAAAACAGGTGTTTTTAAACCTCCTCAGCAATGCCGTGAAATTTACGCCAGAGGGAGGAAATGTTGCCGTAAGCGCTCAGATAAACCGCGCTGGCTCGCTCTGTGTTCGTGTGATTGATACGGGTATTGGTATGGATGATAAAGGGATCAAAATTTCACTGAGCCGATTTGGACAAACAGGAGATAACCTTGTTCTCAGGCAGGAAGGAACAGGCCTTGGCCTTCCTTTGGCTAAAAAAATGATGGAAGAACATGGCGGGACCCTTGAGATTGTCAGTTCTAAGGGACAGGGGACAACGGTGACGGTTAGTTTCCCAAAAGAACGTATTATGAAATTATAAACTCAAGCGATGTCGTCGCGGAGTCGCTAATTTTTGGTTCAGCGTTTAAAAATTGCGACGCCCGCCTGCCTCCATCAAAAAACACCCTAGTCAGCAGCAAAGCAGTATAGCAAACCTGCACCGCCTGTTGATTTTAGGTTATCCTGGCTACATCCGCGAGTGGCATGAGCGTTGTTCCAGGACGTATTGCCACCGCCATGACGATCATGGTGACCGACTGAAGCACTGCCTTTGTCGTTGCTGGTCCAGTTGCTACAGGTATGATCCCCTTTTTCCCAAGGGAAATAAGCGGTCCCATCATCTTTGGTGCCTGTCAGGATATCATGTTCATTTGGTTTGTCGCCCCGACCTTTGACCGAATTCCCCTTTTCATCAACCGCTGTAGATTTGATGATATTGGGCATGATGTGAAGTTGGTCAAGATCCTTAGCAATTAAAACCCCTTTGGCATTATACCAAGGGCCTTGGCCAATACGGTCCCGGGCAGAGATACCGCGCTTGCCGCCTTCGACATGGGTAGAAAGATAGGCGCGCCAATCACGGCCTTTTGAGCCAGCTTCCATTGCCAGTTTATTGCAATGGGCATCGGCACCCTCTAAACCGCCAAGATTAGCCCCGTCACCCATGCCCACACTGGTCACAAAAAATCCCATAGAGTGATCATCTGCGAGAGTCAGGGAACTGCTAACTAGCAACATTAGCCCGGCAGCGGCTCCAACGACTGTTGTTCTATTTTTTGTACTCATTTGATCCACCTTCCCTTATTAGCTGAAATAACTAAAAAAAGCATATGGTCAAAAATTGTTGTTTTTCAACATTTGTTTTGGGGACAGTGAAAACATTTGTGCTAAGGAGTGAAATTAATTCTCTCTTGAACGCCCCTCTTACATATTACGCGCTTCGTCTCTAAGCTCTACCCGACGGATTTTGCCCGAGATGGTTTTTGGCAGAGCCTCTCGAAATTCAATAACCCTAGGGTATTTATAAGGGGCTGTGAGGTTTTTAACGAAGTTTTGGATGTCTTTTGCCAATTCGTCTGAGGCTTCATAGCCCGGCGCGAGGGTGATAAAGGCCATGACCACTTCACCGCGCATTTCGTCGGGTTTGGCGACCACGGCGGATTCTAAGACGGCTTCATGTTCAATGACGGCACTTTCGACCTCAAAAGGACTAATACGGTAGCCAGACGAGGTGATGATGTCGTCCGAACGTCCGACGAACCAAATGTAACCGTCTTTATCTCTGGTCGCTGTATCACCTGTGTAGTACCAGCCGTTACGGAATGATTTTGCTGTAGCAGCGTCATCTTTGTAATAGCCGTGGAATAGTCCTGGTGGATATGGGGCTTTGGTGACCTTGACTCCGATATGACCAACATCATCATCAGCAACAATATTGCCGTCGTCATCAATGATTTCGACCGTAATGCCGGGAACAGGTTTGCCCATGGAACCGGGACGGATTTCCATACCGGGAAAATTAGCGACAATGTTGACAGTTTCCGTTTGGCCATAGCCATCATAAATATCGCATCCGGTGGAGGCTTTCCAGGAGCGCATAGCTTCTGGATTAAGAGGTTCGCCCGCGCCAAAACAGTGACGTAAGGAGCTAAGGTCAGCCCCAGAAATATCCATCTGGGCCAGTACACGATAGATGGTTGGCGGGGCGCAGAAGGTGGTGACTTTTTGTTCTTCGATGATTTTCAGATGCATATCAGCATCAAAACCTTCGCCGTCATAAAGCAAAATTGTCGCGCCAGCGAGGAGAGGGGGGTACAAAAGCCCCCAAGCTGCTTTCGCCCAGCCTGTATCCGTTAAGGTCCAATGAACATCATCTTCCTGGAGGTTCATCCAGTAATCACCCGTGATAGAATGGCCCAGAGCATAGGAATGATCCCGTCCAACCATTTTGGGTAATGAGGTGGTGCCAGAGGTGAAATAGATCAGCATGAGCTCGTCTACCTGGGTTTTAGGCAGGGCATCCCGGTCTACGCGATCTGATGCGGCTTGAGTGATCGTTTCAAATGTAGACCAACCTTCACGGGTTTCCCCAATAACGATAAGAATCTCAAGGGTTGGGCAGTTGGCTATGATTTTATCGACGTTGTCGGCATGTTCCTTGGTGACGATGGCAAGTTTTGCTCCCGCCCGGTTCACACGGTATTCAATGTCTTTTGCCGTCAGGAGGTTGGTTCCCGGCATCGCGACCACTCCCACCTTGGTGCAGCCTAAGATGACCTCGTACCACTCTACAATGCGGGGGATGAGAACGATTGCGGCGTCGCCTTTTGTAGCACCTACAGCTATCAAAGCGTTGGCAAAGCGATTAGAGCCCCGATCTAGGTCTGAATAGCTATGGTGGGAAATATTTTCACCATTGCGATCAATGGCTATCAGAGCCGTTTTGTCGTTCTCCTGGGCCCGTTTGCCGACCACATCAAAAGCGAAGTTGAAGTCATCAGGAATGGGTAGAGAAAAATTTGCACAAGCGGCTGCATAATCAAAGGGGGGGAATTTGGAACTCATTAGGGCCTCTCCAACTGTCGAGCGTTTTTATGATTTAAGTTAGGGTGCTTTTTGATTAAGCACCCTAGTTATTCATACCTATTGCAGCAGTGCAACCGTTGAAAAAAAATGTAAAAAAAACCGCCACGTAACATGCGACGGTTTTTAATTGTTATTTGCTCACGCCAAACGCGTGACGGACCACAGGCGTGGTCTTGAAGTACTCTTAAGCTTTAAGCGGATTTCTTGATCAGGAAGGTATAAACCCCGCCCTCTTCATTGCTTTCCATGAGTTCATGCCCGCCGTTTCGGCAGAATGATTCAAAATCGGCAACTGAACCAGCATCAGTTGATTCGATCTTAATCAACTCGCCGCCGTCCATACCTTTAATGGCTTTCTTAGCTTTCAGGATCGGCATAGGGCAGGTTAGGCCCTTGGCATCTAATTCTACAGTCATTCTTAATTTCCTCCGCTGTTTTGTCTATTTGGTTTAGATATATAGGTTAATGTCTGATTTGAGGGCTGATTCCATGTAAGTGGCTGCACCGCCCACGTCGATATTCTCAATAAGGTCTTTTTTATCCATTTCAAAAAGGTCCAGGGTCATCTGACAGCCAATCATCCGAACATCGGAGTCGATGGCTGCGTCCCTTAGTTCAGGAATAGAAGCCACGCCTTTTTTCTTGATAAGGTTTTTCATCATTGTTGTGCAAGCCGCATCTACACCAGGAATGGCTGACATAATATTTGGCATCGTCATATGCATGCCCATCATCGGCATCTCCATGGCGGGGTTGCCCAAAGTGGAGATTTGTAGATGATCCAGATTTTTCTTAAGTAGCTGCAAGCCATAGAAGGTGAAGAACATGGTGACCTTCACATCCATTGCCGCGGCAGTTGTTGCCAGGATAAACGGGGGATACGCCCAGTCTAGGGTCCCTTTTGTGACAATAATACTCATACTTTTCGTATTTTTTTCGGCCATTTTTAACTCCCAAAGACCCCGCCCAAATTAAGAAATAGCTTTACATTGATCCGTGTGGATCACCCCTATCTGTAAAGCACAACACATATTCATTATTTATAGTTTAGCATAATCTAACATAAGAAAAATTGGGTTGGAAGTGGAAAAAACAACAAAGAAAATATGTATAAAAAAAAATTATTACTTATAGTTACATTTTAGTGTATATATATTTTAAGCAATTAATTTGTTAGTTTTAAAAATTTGCAGAATTTGAGTGTTGGTATGAGCGCAATTCCAAAATTAAATATGAATTTAGATGAAATGTTTGAGAATGCCGGGCGGGTAAGTTCCTTCCTTAAGGCAATGGCAAACGATAATCGCCTGGTGATTTTGTGTAAATTAGCCGAAGGCGAAAAAAATGTTGGGCAGTTGGAAGAGTTACTTGGTATTCGTCAACCGACTCTTTCCCAGCAGCTTGCCCGTTTGCGAATGGATGGCCTTGTGGCTACCCGTCGTGAATCTAAGCAAATTTACTACAGCCTTGCCAGCAGTGAAGTGACCCAGGTTATTGGGCTGCTTTATCAACTGTTCTGCGACACGGATGGTGGGCCAAGCGGAGAGACTGCCGAAGCGGCTTAAATCGCTTGTTACTTTATAAGCAAAAACGGCGTGCCTGACAGGACACGCCGTTTTTTTTATCTTAAAAGGAAGGTTTCCAAATTTATTCGGAGACTTCTTCTTCAGCCGCTTCGGTTTCCACTGCTTCAAGAGCGGCTTCTTCCTCAGCTTCGGCTTCTAAATCTTGGTCTGGGGAGTAAGTTTGGAGCTTAGGCTCGTTATCTACTTCCTCTTCAACAGAGATCAGAGCTTCACCTGTTTCGGCTTGAATTTTTGCTTCGTCTTTGGAACGGGCAACGTTTGCAGTAACTTCGACACTGACTTCTGGGTGCAAAGCGATAGCAACTTTGAACAGACCCAGTGATTTAATTGGGGCTGCAAGGTTTACTTGGTTGCGCTCGATGGTGAAACCAGCTTCAGTAACGCCAGCGGCAATATCACGGGTGTTAACTGATCCGTAGAGTTGACCGCTTTCGCCAGCCTGACGGATCATATCAACCATGACATTGTCCATTTTAGCGGCGACGGCTTCAGCTTCATCTTTACGCTTCAGGCTTTCGGCCTCAAGCTGTGCTTTTTGGCCTTCAAAAAAAGCGAGGTTTGCTTTGGTAGACCTCATGGCTTTCTTTTGTGGCAACAGGTAGTTGCGAGCGTAACCGGCTTTGACACCAACAACGTCTCCCATCTGACCTAGCTTCTCTATGCGTTCCAGCAGGATAACTTCCATTATTCGTCCTCCTGACCGTTGTCGGCGACTTCAGCATAACGCTGGCGCAGACAGGCCCATTGCTCAATAAATCCTAATCCGGCGACTACCAAAGCAGCCCACGCGGACAACACAAATAACAACATATAAAATGCCGTTAACAACATCCCGGGGGATGGTGCTTTTCTGACCAGGGCATGGAATACACCAAGCCCAAGAAAGAAAAACGGCACAGCTAAAATCACTGACAGATTATAGCCTATATATTCAATTTGGCCCTCACCTATGAGAGCCAGACCCCCCGCACCAACAAGAGCCCAAGACGACCAGCTTGGAAGGTTGAAATCTGCCATTTTGGGGCTTGGCCTTAAAGCTTTCTCAGATTTAGAGAGAAGCCACTGTGCCAAAATCCCATTAACAACAGTCATCACCAACCATGAAATTGTCATTGCTGCCGGAAACCCGGGAACCAATACCTTAACAATATCGGCTCGCTCCATTTCCGAAAGCTGAGGAGCCATAGCAGCAAACCCACCACTTAATAGCTCTTCAATAACACCTTCAACGCCACCTTCTGAACCACTGTTAAGAAGTGCTGCACTTAAAAACAGCACCGCTCCAACAGCCGCTAACATGGCGAGGATGGAACCAGGCGGATACCAATCGGTTGTGGTATTTCCTTGTTCGTCTTCGCGCACTCGGCTCAGAAGAGCCTGTCGGGCTACCAGCACCGCTGGAAGTCCATTGATCAGAGTATAAAACAATGCCGCAAGCCAACCACTTGTTGCAAAAGATGCAACAGCGCCGCTAGCTACGGCTATAATTGCCATTTGACTTCCAAAACCCAGCCCCACAATCATGAGGGGGAGAGAGGCCAAATAAACGAAAAACACTGCTGCTGTCGACCCAGTAGCTACTGAGAGTGTTAGCAGTGCGCTGACACCTCCGGCAGCAATAGCGATGAGTGCATCTCTGCGCATCAGCTTAGCCTTTTCGCCGTCTCAAAAGACCGCCCTCCTGATCAAAGGACAAAAAATTGAGACAAATTACCTTAGTCGAGGACGTAAGGTAGGAGTGCCATAAAGCGAGACCGTTTGATCGCTTTTGCCAATTCACGTTGTTTCTTCGCAGAAACAGCCGTGATACGGCTTGGAACAATTTTACCGCGTTCTGAGATATAACGGCTCAGAAGTTTGGTGTCCCGGTAGTCGATCTTAGGGGCGTTGGCACTTGAGAATGGGCAGGTCTTCCGACGACGGAAGAAAGGACGGCGTCCACCGCCACCTCCACCACCTGATCTTTCTGGAGCACTCATTCCTCACCTCCTTCAGCAGGGGCTGCTTCTTCAGTTTTGGCTTCAACTGCTGCTTCCTCTTTTTGAGGAGCATCATCACGACGGGGACGATCATCTCTGTTAGGACGATCATCACGACGCGGACGGTCGTCACGACGGTCTTTGTTTTGCATGATGATTGAAGGTTCTGGATCCAGCTCGTCAACACGGATGGTCATGTAACGCATAATGTCTTCATGAAGACGAATTTGACGTTCCATTTCGTGGAGGGCGGCTGAGGGGGCATCAATGTCGAATTGGACATAGTGACCCTTACGGTTTTTGTTTACGCGATAGGCGAGCTTACGCAGGCCCCAGTATTCCCGTTTGGCAACTTTGCCTTCACCGGATTCAATAACTGACGTAAGTGCGTCGGCAATAGCCTCTACCTGTTGGGCAGAAATATCCTGACGCGCAATAATTACGCTTTCGTACAAAGGCATATAGAGATCTCCCTCTGGCTTTTCTCAACCCCTCATGCTGTCACCGCCTTTACAGCGACTGCACTCAAACGGGCATAGCCGGGCCATCCCGGCAAGGAGTTATTTCAAGGGAGCGCACTATATACACATAAATTAAAGGCGCAAGGGGCATTAAGGGTAAATTTAAAGTTTTTACGAGGTCTGGTAAATGGGGAGGTCAAACCAGAATGTCGCGCCCCCTTCTTCTCGGTTTTTATAATCAATATCCCCTCCCATACGCGTTACTAATTCTTTGCATATGGCAAGGCCGAGTCCTGTGCCGTCTTTAGCCCTTGTATCGGTTGAATCTGCTTGCGTAAACCGGCTGAAAATTTGTTCTTTGAATTCGTCTGGGACACCAGGTCCATAGTCTGTTACTGAAATGCGGTAATAGTCATTTTCCTGGGTAAGAGAAATTTCAACTTCCTTCCCTTGTGGGGTGAACTTAGCTGCATTGGATATTAAATTAGCAAAAATTTGATCTATCCTTTTCGGATCGACCTTAACGAAAGCATTATCAAGCTTTTGGGTTATGGTGATTTTTGTATTATGTGTTTCGGCAAACCCTTGATTGGCTTCAATTGCTTTAACCATTAGCTCTGATATGTTGCTCTTCTCTAGATTAAAGACCATTTTCCCGGTGGCGATCTTTTCTATATCCAGCAGGTCGTTAATGAGGCTGATAAGCCTTTCCGTGTTTCTGTAAGCAATGCCAAGCATGGGTTTTGCTTTTTCGGGGAGTTCTCCAACCACATTGTTGTTGAGGAGGCCAAGCGAGCCATGGATTGAAGTCAGGGGGGTTCTTAATTCGTGATTCACTGTTGAAATGAACTCATTCTTCATTTGGTCAATTTTCTTGCGTTCTGTTATGTCTTGTACTGTGCTAGTCAGGGATATTGCCTTGCCGGAACTGTTGTAGGTGACTTCGCCGATCTCAAGAACAAAACGGTTTGGGCCAGAGTTGTCTCTAATACGATGCTCTAGGCTAAAACTTGTCTCTCCAGCGAGTTCTGCTTTTTCAACGATAGAAAGAAGGGGTGGGTCGTCGGGGTGAAACTTGGATAATAAGTCTTCAGCTTCACCAGAAAAAGTATCTGGATCAAGGTCAAATATCTCAAAAATCTGGTCGGAGCCGTGGACTTTGCCAGTCTTAAAGTCCCAATGCCAGTTGCCGATTTTAGCAATTCGCTGAGCTTCAGAGAGTTGTTTCTCGCTTTCTTGTAATTCTGAGGTGCGCTCAATCACCCTTTCTTCCAACTCATTCCTTGCTTTGGTTAATTTCCTTTCATAGCCATCTTGGCTTTCTTGCATCTTGTTAAAGGCACGAACAATGGTGCCAAGTTCATCATTACTCTGCCATTCAACCCTTTCGCGAATATTGGCTTTTTCAGTTGTCGAAATGGCAGAAAGCAGCCTTTGCAGCGGTATATCAATAACCCATTTGTTGGCGAGAAGGGCACTTAAAATAGTTGAGATCAAGAGCAATACTGTCATGCCAATGGTAATCAAAAGACGTTGGCGGGACTCTTCATGGATAAGCTCGTCAGTTAGAGCGACGGTGAGGGTGCCGATATGCTCTGACCGTCCTTTGTCTTTATAGATAATATTTTTGGATTTTGTGAGGTGGGGGTGCCTCGTATTTTTAAAGGAGCCAATCTCAACAAGAATTTCGTTATTGGCAGCTTTTATAGAGACGCCGATAACATTTTCGTCAGCCCTAATGGCCTGGGCAATAAGGTCGAGCCGCTCTCCGTCCATATACCATAGGGAGGGGGTTAAGACTTCTGAGTGGCCTGCCAGGATTCGGTCGAGTTTATGGTTAAGTCCTTGGAGGGCGGTATGATGGACATAATATTCAAAGGCACCCATCAAAAGTGCGACAGACAGCATAATTAAAGGCAGGTTGATTGCCAGAAATTTGGATTGGATAGACCTGAATTTTTTTTCCCCCGGTAGGGCCATCAGCCGCTTAGCCCCTTTTTTTCAACAGGATGGAAATAGGCAACAAATTCAATACACCCTCACGTTTGCTTTTAGTTTTAGCTTTATAAAATACGTTTGTTTTTTAATGATAAAATCTTTTTAAATGTAAGGAAAGGATTCACTGTTTCAAGGCATAAGCACGCAAAAACGCGCTGCCAACCGTGCGTGGCAACGCGTTTACGCGTAAATTGTTTTTTAGTCGAAGAGGGGTAAGTCTAAAAACCGTCGCGCTGTAGGCGCTTGCGTTCTAGTTTACGGGTCCGACGGATCGCTTCAGCTTCTTCACGAGCGCGGCGCTCGGAGGGCTTCTCATAGGACTTCCGGAGTTTCATCTCACGGAAAATACCCTCACGCTGCATTTTTTTCTTCAGCGCTTTTAGGGCTTGATCAACATTGTTATCACGAACAAATACCTGCACGGTTCAGTCAACTCCTTTGGTCGGACGCATCTCCCTCAACAACTGAGGACGGCTCCGATGGTAAAATTCTCAAAACGAAGGCGGCTTCTAACACAGCCATTCAGGCTTGTGAAGGCCGTAAATTGTGAAATGTTACATCTTTCAGCAACAAGGGGGCTATTTTATAGGAAAAACATTGAAATGTCGCCTTAAAAATCCATAAATGCCACATACCCACTAAAAAGATGAAAGCGATCAATGGCAATTTTGAAAATCGCACGAATGGGACACCCCGTGCTTCGCCAAAAGGCAAGTTATATTGATAACCCGATGTCATTAGAGATTTCTTCCCTAGTTGGAGACATGGTTGATACCATGAATGATGCCGGGGGAGTCGGTTTAGCTGCCCCTCAAGTGCATGAGTCTATACGACTCGTTATTTTTCATGTGCCCTTATCCAGGGCCGTGGATGAAAAATATAAAGATGCTGGCCTGGATGAGGAAGAGGGGAGGGTTCCTCTGACCGTCATGATCAATCCAATTATTGAACCTGTAGGTGAAGAGAGGGCGACAGCCTTTGAGGGCTGCCTTTCCGTCCCTGATATGTCGGGAGCTGTCCCCCGCTTTACTCACATCAAATACAGCTATACTGATTTAGAGGGTCAAACAATTGAGGGAGAGGCCAAGGGGTTCCATGCTCGGGTCATCCAGCATGAATGTGACCATCTTGATGGTATTCTCTATCCACAAAAAATTGAAAATATGTCTCTGTTTGGTTTTACGGACGAAATCAGGAAATCCCTCCTACCTCAAGAAGGCGAAAGCGAAGAGGAAGAGGCATAAGGCATGGCCTCAGATCAAGATAAAAGAGACCAAATTCTCCTTGCTGCCCTTGAGCATGTTCCTTTCGATGGGTGGACCGAGGCTGTTCTGATCCGGTCGGCAAAAGATAAGGGGTTTTCTGTGCCTGAATGTACGATCCTTTTCCAGGGGGGGATCGCCAGTTTAGTTGACCATTTTTCAGCCTATGCAGACCGAAAAATGTGCGAAGCCTTTGCCCAAGAGCAAGGGAAAGTCAAAGGAGTCGGACGAAAAGTTGCTTTAGCCGTGCGACTGCGGTTTAAAGCCGTAGAGGAACATAGGGAAGCCGTGCGGAAGATGCTTGCCTTTTATGCTTTGCCTTTTCGGTTCCCGAGAGGAGCACACCGTCTTTATGAGACAGCAGACACCATATGGTCACTCGTTGGGGTGTCTAGTGCTGACTTTAGCTTCTACACCCGTCGGGCTACTCTGGCAGGCATTCTTACAGGGACGACGTTCTTTTGGTTGGCGGACGAGACAGAAGGAAACCAGGCGAGTTGGACGTTCTTAGATAATAGGATTGCGGACACAGGAAAAATTGCTCAGCTCAAGCAAAAATTTTCTCGATTGTGAAGAAAGATTCTAGACGGCGTTATACTTTTCCATATAGTCCTCTTCCATTTCGAAGGTTTCAGACATTTGCCGGGCGCGCTTAACCAAGGTTTGAACAGCACTTCGTAGGATTGGGTCCATCGCGGCAACTTTGGTTTCAAAAATTTCTTTTGCCATCAGAGTTACATGGGTTTCTTTGAGGGCGATTGCCGTTGCCATATGGGGGCGACCGTCTAGCAGGGACATTTCCCCCATGATATCGCCTTTTTCAAGTATAGCGATTTTCTTGGTACCGCCCTTGATGTTTTTGCGAATTTCAACTTTTCCAGAGGTAAGTAGATAAATAAAATCCCCTGGTTCATCTTCTTCAAAAATAACCGTTCCAGGTGCATAAGATTTTTTTGTAAAAGCAGCTTCGTCGGTCATCTTTGGCCTCTTACTAAGTCTAATTAGTCATAGATTCTAAGTGATTATATACTATTTTGTTTCGGCGGACTAGGGTGCATTAAGTTTTTGGAAACAATCGATTAACGTGACCCATCTTACGACCAGGACGTGCTTCTCTTTTGCCGTAAAGGTGTAAATGAGCATTGGGTTCGGCGAGGATTTCTTTCCAGGCTGAAACGTCGTCACCTAACAGGTTGGTCATAATCGTATCATGGAGGCGGTCGGTGGACCCTAAGGGGAGCCCGCAAATTGCACGAACAAATTGCTCAAATTGGCTGGTGACGCATCCATCCATTGTCCAGTGGCCTGAGTTGTGAGGACGAGGCGCAATTTCATTGACCAGCAATTTTTGATCACCCGTCACAAACATTTCGACAGCAAGCAGTCCAACAATATCTAAAGCTGCCGCCACCTGTTCTGCCATAGCAATGGCCTTCATGTTGACCTGCGGTGAAAGGCCTGCGGGAACTGTTGTGGTGTCGAGAATGTGATTGGTGTGGACGTTGTGGACCGGTTCAAATGCCCGGCACTCTCCGCTTGCGGACCGGGCGACGATAACAGAAATTTCGCGATCAAATGACACAAAGCCTTCTAGAATTCCCAGGTCAGAGCCCATTTCAACCCAAGCCTGATTTAGGTCAGTGTCACTTGAAATTTTAACCTGGCCCTTTCCATCATAACCAAGACGGACAGTCTTGAGGATTGAAGGAACACCGATTTCGGCAACAGCTGCTTTTAATTCATCTGCGCTTGTTGCCCGTTTGTAGCTGGCTGTCGCAATACCATTTTTATTGAGAAAATCTTTTTCAATAAGACGATCTTGGCTGATCTTAAGCACGTCCCAATTGGGGCGCACCAGGACATGCTCCGTTAAGAGCTGGACGCTCTCATGGGGGATGTTCTCAAATTCAAAAGTAACCACATCAACACTATCGGCAAAGCGTGCAAGGGCCTCATGATCGGTATATTCAGCACAGGTAAATTCTGCCGCAACCTTGGAGGCCGGGCAACGTTCTTCTGGACAGAAGATATGGCAACGATATCCCAAATTCGCTGCCGCAATGGCTGTCATGCGCCCAAGCTGTCCGCCACCAATAATACCGATTGTGCTGCCCGGTGGGACAGGTTTAAGGGTTTTTGTTGTCATCTTAAGCTCAGGGGGTATCTACAGGAATTTCGGCGACGGCATTGGTTTGGTTTGCCCGCCATTCATCCAAGGCTTTTGCTACATCATCGTCCATGAGAGCAATAACGCTCCCGGCGAGGAGGGCAGCATTGATCGCGCCAGCTTTGCCGATTGCCAACGTGCCAACAGGAACCCCACCAGGCATTTGAGCTATGGAGAGTAGGCTGTCCATGCCTTTTAGGGCTTTGCTTTCTACAGGAATGCCAAAAACAGGCAGGGGGGTCATAGCGGCTGTCATACCTGGAAGGTGAGCTGCCCCGCCAGCCCCAGCAATAATAACCTTGAGGCCCCGTTCTTTCGCCGTTTCGGCATAGTTATAGAGACGTTTGGGGGTTCTGTGGGCTGAAACAATTCGTGCTTCGAAAGGCACGCCAAGCTTCTCCAACGTTTCCGTTGCGTGGCGCATTGTTTCCCAGTCTGACTGGCTGCCCATGATAATTCCCACAAGCGGCTTATTGCCTGACATAAACTTTCTCCTGTCCCTAGCTCGAAAGGCCGCAATTATAGGAATCAGCCCTGCAATGGCAAGCATAATACGATGGAGAGACCCTAAAACAAAATGACCGCATCAAAAGACACGGCTATTTTTTAACTTAGGTGTTTGGTTCGTGGCTTTTGTATCTGTTTTTAGGAGCAGCATTTTTTGCTTTTGAGGGAGTCATTTAACAAATTCATTGTCAGTAGTGGCAACACGAAAGTTGTCGTTTTATTCGTAAAGAACGGCGATCATTTCTGCGAAAAGAGCGGGACGTTCCTGCCCTTCCATTTCGACGGTTGCATCGGTAATCATTTGGTACCCACCATCTTTGCCTTGCTCCAAAGATTTGAGGCTTAAGTTGAGCCTTAGGCGTGACCCCGGAGGGACCATGTTGAGGAACCTCACCTTGTTGGCCCCATAATTTATCCCGCTTTTGAGGCTTTTTACCTGATAAATTTCATAAATCATTTGAGGGACAATTGAGAGGGTGAGGAAGCCGTGGGCGATGGTTGTTCCGCCGGGCATGTATTCTTTGGCTTTCTCGACATCAACATGAATCCATTGATGGTCTCCTGTTGCATCAGCAAACTTGTTGATCATATCCTGATCGACAGCGACCCAACTGCTTGTTCCGAGTTCTTTCCCGACATATTCTTTTAATTGACTAATATTTTCTAACTCAAGTGTTCCCACGTCTCGCTCCCGAATATTTACATCTAGATAGTCAATATTTTAACATGCTCGCCCTTTATTAGTTTGATCGTAAATATAAACGCATTTCTATCGGGTGGGTCAATACTGCTGTCGTGCGGGGTTTCTATGTAATTGGTTTAATCTCTTCACTTTCAGTCAACCATGGATGTGGTAGAGTTGGGTTCTACAGTTGATAATTCGGAATGAAACGGCATGTCAGAAGTCACACCTCCAACGCCAGTTTTGCCGACGGCATCAATGGATCGGGAGAAAAAGCAAGAGAAGAAAGCTTTTCACTTGCCTAAAAAGGGTGAGGGATATCCAACGTCCTATGAACAGGGGAAGGGCCACGGGGACGTAGATAGCGATGACAACGCGACGGTCCTGGGGATTCCAGAAGGCCAGCTAACCCCTGATGTCAGACGGGCTATATCAAGCTTAATGGATGAAGTGGACACCCTCCGGCATAAGCTAAACCGAAGTAAGGAGCGTGAAAGTTATTTTGCAGAAATGGCAGATAAAGATGCTATTCTTCCAGTTCTTAATTATCGCGCCTTTGTTCGAGAGATTACCCGGTTCCTGAGCCAAAAAATGCCGGAAGGCATTCAACATTGTCTCTTGTACTTGAACATTACCAACGGGGATAAAATAAAGTCAGATCATGGGTATATGTGCATCGAAGGGGCCCTTATTCATGTGGCACTTCTTCTCAAAGCGGAGCTTCGTGAGACGGATATATTAGGAAATCTGTCTGGAAATGACTTTGGCGTTATTTTAACGGTCTCAAATCGCGAAGGCGCAAGGACAAAAGCTGAAGAATTAAATGAACTTATCCGGTCACGTCCTTTCAATTGGATAGGAAAGCTCATCACCATAGAAACGGCGGCAGGGGTCCATGTGTTAAGGACAGGGGAATCGCCTGAAAATGCGATCCAAGCAGCGGATAAGGCCGCCAGACAGGCTTTTGATTAAGGGAGGATTGCTCTAAGCGATAATATCCGGCAATAAATAGTTCTCCAGCCGGACAATCATGTCTTTTAGCTGCAGTTTACGCTTCTTTAAACGCTGAATTTCGAGGGCTTCATTATTAGGATCGAGGATAAGTTGGGAAATCCTCTCATCAAGTAAACGGTGCTCTGTCCGCATTTCTTCCAACTGTTTTTTTAAGTTTTCTATATTTTCCATTCGCCTTCGCACCCTGTTTCAGACATTAATTGTAGCAGAAGTTCTCTATAATTTAAAAGGAGCTTACCGAGGAAATATGAAGAAAAAAATTCGAAAGATTGGAGTCCTTACCAGCGGAGGCGATTGCGCCGGGCTTAATGCGGTTATCCGTGCCGTTGTCCATCGCGCCGTTGAAGGCTTTGGCTGGGAAGTCTGTGGCATCATTAATGGGACCAAAGGCTTGCTGGATCGCCCTGTAAGCTGTGAAGAACTGACCCTTAAATTATTTACGGGAAATATCTTAAGGCTGGGGGGGACGATTCTGGGGACAACCAATAAAGGCGACCCTTTTGATTACCCCATGCCAGACGGCAGCTATAAAGACCGTTCTGAAGAGGTTATCCAAGGCATAAAAGATATGGAGATCGATGCCCTTATTGGAATCGGCGGAGATGGCAGTATGAAAATATTGTCGCGCCTCGCCGAACAAGGAGGGTTTCAATTTATCGGTGTGCCGAAGACAATTGATAACGATGTGGCTTTTACCGAATTTTCTGTCGGCTTTACCACGGCCGTTAACTCTGCTGTTGATGCTTTAGACAGTTTGCAGCCGACCGCTGCCAGTCATAGCCGAGTGATGATTTTAGAAGTGATGGGACGCGATGCTGGGCATATTGCCATTCATGCCGGAATTGCCGGTGGGGCTGATGTCATTTTAATTCCCGAAATCCCAGTTGACCTCAATAAAGTGGCCGCAAAAATTCAAAATATCATGGAAAATGGTCGTCATCATTGTCTGGTGGTTTGCTCTGAAGCTATCAGAGACCAGTCTGGTGAGCCGATACTCCAAAAAATAGTTGATGGAAAAACCCTTTATGGAGGGGTTGGGCATATTATCGGAGAAAAAATCCAGCAAATGACGGGTGCCGAAACCCGCGTGACCGTCTTGGGGCATGTTCAACGGGGAGGGCAGCCTTCCATGCGGGACCGATTGATTGCCTCAGCGTTTGGCGTTCATGCCGTTGACATGATAGCCCAGGGAAAAACCAACCGAATGGTCGCCTGGCAAAATCGTGAGGTGGTTGATGTGCCTTTAAAGGAAGTTGTCGTCCGCTATCGAAAAGTCGATCTCGCGGGGACGCTTGTCACCACGGCTCGGGGCTTGGGTATTTGTTTGGGGGATTAGAAAAAAAACCTCCTAAAATTGAAACAAAGTAATTCCTTTCACCCATATGGGGGGCGACGGAATTTTCTCGATGGGGCATATTCCTTTCCAGTAACCGAGTCTTTATGAGATGGGTTGCTGAGCAAGACGTAGTTTCTCGGCGGACTAGGGGCGGTTATCTTTTAGATAATCGCCCTCTTTTTTCCCCCCACGCTTTATCTGTTATGTATAAGGTGAAGAGTTCCATGACTTGGGTATGGCTTTGGCATGAAGGGTGGTCGATTGACTGAAGATGACTTAAAAAAACGTATTTCCGAGCTTGAGGCAGAAAATAAAGCCCTGTCGGAAAAGAACAGTGAATTGGTGCAAGGCAAGCAAGACGCTGAGTGGGCCAGTAATGCCAAAAATAAGTTTCTTATCACTGCCAGTCACGATCTGCGTCAGCCCCTTCATGCTTTAGGGTTGTTCGCCTCATCCCTTGAAGCAAAGATTGCTCAGGCCGCACCTGAGGGAAATGAAGCTTTTTTCGAGATCATCAAAAAAATCCACAAGTCACAACAGACCTTGGAAGATTATCTGGTCAACTTAGTCGATATTGCCAAACTGGAATCCGGAATTATTACACCGGAAAAGCAAGCAATTGATCTTAATGAAACCTTTAGCCGCCTCAAAGCGCGTTACCAGCCTTTTGCCGATGAAAAAGAGGTTGAGCTGAAATTTCCTTTATCCGCCCCCCGTACATACAGCGATAAAACCTATATTGAATGCCTTTTAGGTCATTTACTCGATAATGGAATTAAATTTACACCCAAAGGCGGTGAGATTTCAGTCTTTTGTGAGCCAAAGGGACAGGCGTTAAGTCTTGAAGTTAGAGATACGGGCATTGGTATCCCCGCTGCGGAAAGAGAAAATATTTTCCGTGAATTTTATACCTTAGAAAATCAAGGGTACCATACCCCAAAGAGTATGGGGTTAGGGCTTGCGATCGTTTGGCGAATTTCTGAATTACTTCAACACCCTCTATCTGTTGAGTCCATTGAAGGAGAGCAAACTGTCTTTAAAATAACTCTACCTCTGATCACGGGCGAAGATCTGGTGGCACTCAAAATACCTGCGAAACAATCAGAACCTCCCAAAAAATTTGTAATTGTTGTGATTGATGATGATTTAACTATTTTGGAGTCCATGGCTATTCTTCTGGATACTTGGGGATATGATCTGATTGCTGCTGAAACGCCAGGACAGGCACTAGCGGAAATTAATGAGAGAGAGGGAACTGTTGGCCTGATAATTACGGACTATCGTCTAGGAGAAGGCCTCTCGGGTTTAGAGGCTGTATCTATGTTGAGGAACCAACTTGCATTGGAAACCCCTGCCGTTTTAATCACGGGCGATACAGATTCATCTGTACGTCTTGAGGCCCAAAAAAATCGCTGCCTCATCATGCACAAGCCTTTGCAACCTGCAAAGCTTCGACAACTAATTCGTAATTCTATTTCAGGTAGAATTTAGGCTCAACGATTGTCTTTCCCCTTGATTTTATTTGAAAAAAACAATTTAGGTAGATAAGATAAGCAAACATTATATTACTGTCTAAAAAAGAAAAACTAAAAAAGATACAACCTAAGAATATCGAGGACACCTCTTGTACCATACGGAATTAGTCTAATGGCGATGCGTATTGTTGTCGCTGATGACCATCCCCTTGTTTTGGATGGCGTGAAGACTGTTTTAGAGCGTTTAGACCCAGAAGCTGAAATTTTTGAAGCTCAGGATTTTCCTCAGTTGCTTAATCTTATTGGGCAGCAACAAGATCTTACGCTTATTGTCTTAGACTTGCAGATGCCGGGGATGGACGGGTTGGAAGGCCTTTCTGCTGTTCAGGAGAAAGCCCCAATGACCCCCACCATTATTCTTTCAGCAACGGAGGATCAGGCGGTCATCCATGAAGCCCTGAAAGAAGGGGCCGCAGGTTATATTTTTAAGTCTTCTGGAAGTGATGAGATGTTGAGTGCTCTCAATATGGTTCTTGCTGGAGAGACCTACCTTCCGGATAATTTAAAACGAGAAGAGGTCGGAAACCATTCTTCCTCAAAATTTGCTCCATTGGGTGTTGAAGAAGGTGTCGGTGCTGCTGCCCTTAACCATCTTCCTGTCGGTGTTATTGTGGTTGATGCCAAAGCCAAAGTGGTTTTCATGAATAGGCGTGGCGCAGAAATTGTGGACCAGGCCGATGGTTTGGAAGTTGGACCGACAGGAGTATGTCGGGCTTGGCGAACAGAAGATAGTCAGAAGCTCAAGTTGCTCGTCGCGGAAACCGCCGATGATTTAAACTCATCGAGCGAAAGCGGCTCGCTTTCCATAGAAAGGCCCTCAATGGCACGGGCCTTGTCTGTGGTTGTTGCCCCTCTTAACCCTAAAGAGGTGGGGGGGAAAAAGGCTCTAGCTGCAATTTTTGTTACCGACCCTGAACGCCATCATATCCCCCCGAAGGAATCTATTGCCCGGATGTATGACCTGACCGATGCAGAAGCCCGAGTGGTTCATGCCGTGGTTTCGGGCATGCGGTTGGAAACTGCTGCTGAAGAGTTTGGTGTCAGCTTGAACACCGTTCGAAGCCACCTGAAACAAGCTTTTCGAAAAACCGATACCAATCGCCAACCAGAATTGGTCAAGCTTATCCTTACCGGATCGGCTGTTCTCGCCTCGGCACTATAAGTCGGAAAGACTCTAGCTTCCCGTTTCTGACGTATACCAGGAAAGTCTGGTCCTTAAGTCGTCGCTGATGGGTTCGGCTTTTCCGGTTTCAAGGCTGATTACCACCAAAACTGATTTTGCCAGCAGCCGAAGTTCATCGCCCACATGACCTTCAAAGCGAAGGGCAATGGATGAATTGCCGATTTTTTCCAAAATAACTGAAAGCTCAAGAAGCTCGCCTAGTTTGCAAGGCTGCATAAAAGTGCATTCGGTTTTTGCTGTTGGAAGGCCTAGGCCCAGGTTATTAACCATCCCGGCATAATCGACCTCAAGCCCTTCGTTGAACCAATCTTCAACGGCGGCTTGAAACATCTCGAAAAAACGAGGAAAAAATACATAACCAGCCGGGTCCGTGTGGGTGAACCTGACCGGGCTTTTGTGAATAAAGGGCTTTTTACTTGCCATTTTTATGCCTTTTCTTTTGCATCTGCTTCCTGATGATAGCGCAGGAGTTTTTCAATATCGTTTTTAGAGCCGAGCATGACGGATATCCGCTGGTGCAGGTCTGTCGGCTGAACTTCCATAATTCGTTGACGACCAGTAATGGCCATTCCACCAGCTTGCTCAACAAGGAAGGACATTGGGTTGGCCTCATAGAGTAACCGAAGCTTGCCGCCTTTTTCCTTATTGTCACTATCCATGGGATAGAGGAAAACCCCCCCACGGCTGAGAATCCGGTGGACATCAGCGACCATGGAGGCAATCCAGCGCAGGGTATAGTTTTTGCCATTGGGGCCGTCTTTGCCCATTTGAACTTCATCGACATAGCGTTTAACGGCAGGCTCCCAGAAACGGGTGCGGGAAGAATTGATGGCATATTCCGCTGTTGCTTCAGGCACCCGCATATTGGGATGGGTGAGAACGAAAGAGCCAATGTTTCTGTCTAAGGTGAAACCGTTAACGCCTCGGCCTGTGGTCAAAACCAATGTGGTTGAAGAGCCATAAAGAGCATAGCCCGCACAGACTTGTTGGGTGCCGGGCTGGAGGAAATCTTCGGCCTTAGGACTTGTCACCCCAGCAGGGCAACGTAGAATCGAGAAGATGGTGCCAACCGAAACATTGACGCCCACGTTTGAAGAACCGTCAAGGGGGTCAAAGACCAACAAGTAGTTGCCGCGAGGGTACTTGGAGGGGATTTGGTAAACGTCTTCCATTTCTTCGGAGGCCATGGCGGCAAAGTTACCGCTCATTTGGTTTTCCTTAAGAAAGACCTCATTGGAGATAACGTCGAGCATCTTTTGTGTTTCGCCCTGAACGTTTTCTGTTTCCAGATTGCCGTGAGTTCCGACAAGGGCACCACGCCCCACTTGGCTGGAAATTATTTTGCAGGCGGTAATCACTTCATGGAGAAGGGAGGTGAAAACCCCTGAGCCACCGACTCGTCTTTGTTCTTCAATGATGAAGTGAGTAAAGGTGGTCCTCATATCTTGCATGCTTTTTCCCCGACCCTAATCTATAGAAAGTTCCTAAAGGGGTTTAAGCATGAACGAGCCTCTGAGAAAACTACTTTGGGCAAAAAAATGATGTTTTCTGAGGAAAAACTAATGGGAATGGGTTGGAATGAATTGCCCGTTAATAAAACGAGCCCCAGGTTTCCCTTGAGGTCTGTTCTTCTTGATGGTTTTTACTGATAAAATAAAAGCACCGGGAAACATATCTAAAGTAATATGGCGGGCTTCTTCTTGGGTTTCGGCAAGTACTAGTTCAATATAGATATCGTCCGGGCAGCCTTTTTCGGAAAATTGAATAGCGTGGCAGTGACGTTTACCGCCTTTGTTCCCTTCTCCCAGCTCTGGAAGGTGGAGGAGGGGAGTTGTGGCGGCATAATCAAAAGGTAATGGATTCCCTTTTTTCTTTCTGCCAGTACGTTTCATTTTACTTTATTCTCAACCCCTGGAACTGACTCGAAGGAGTCAATTCATTAGACCAGTTAAATCGATCTTTTTATTGGTCTGATTCAGGCTGTCGAAGATATTTATACTTCGTTTTTGCTCTTTCCCAGACCGTGTCCCACTTCAAACCGCTAATGAGTATTTTTTGTTTTGCGGTCCCAACCGTAATAATCACTAAGTTTTGTTTAAGACATGGATTGAATCCTGTCAATTATAAATATTAGATCAATTTATTACTGAATATAAAATTTTGAGTCACTAGAATCATGGTTGAGTCCTTAAATAAATAAATTTAATAAAATTATTTAGTGACTCTCTACATGATTTAAACCGAATCGTTTCTGACTCGATTAGAGTCTTTTTCTGAGTCTGGGTGAGTCATTGATTGAATCGTTCAAGTAAAAAAAATTTAAAAGAAGAAAATAAAATTCATTTTAATGAAATACTATATTTTGTGCTTTTTTTCTTTAAGGGCGGCATTTGTAGTATAGTTTACCTTAGGAGGTTTTGACTCTAGCGAGAGTTTCGTTTTTATCCCCGATTCGTTTGATTTTCTTAACCCTTTCTTGACCTAAAAAGGTTTTGTTTAGAGTGCGACTTGGACTAAAATGAGTATCTCCCGGTTACTTATCCGAGGAAATGCCAACGTACAGCTTAGGCTGAAGAATGGGAAAATGGGGCAAAAGCCCTGTGAATAAAAAATGACAGACTCTTTAGGAATTACCAAAGACGGCATTGATCTCGCCCTCAAGGTAAAGAATGGATACAAGATTGGTGATCCAATTTGCGTCCCCGGGGATGCCGATCGCATCTTGATGCCTGAACATCTTTTGAACAAAGGAATCGATCTTTCGACCTTTGAAGACCCGATGCCTTTGGCCCTCGTTTCGGCTCGCGACCCAGAACCCCCGATGGCGGTGGCTGCGGCCCTTCGCTTGAGCCCTCTTGCGGGAAGTAAAGAGCTGATCAACGGTGTTTTTGAAATTATTGGTGAAACGTCAAAACACTCTCAGGTAAAAACATGTATCGACATGGTGACCGAGTCTGACTTCAATCCAAAAGTGATCAATAAGCTCCATGGTCACGCGGCTCAATTTATTGTCAAAGCCAGAAAACAATATACCGATGCTTTGCGGAATAATTTACGCTGCTTGATGGATGGTGATTTGGCCCCGAAACTTTTTGTACAGCAGTTCTTTGAATTGACTGAAGCCGGAAACTTACGTAGCGATATTCGTAAAAAACTGGTTTGCTCTTTGCTGCTTTCCAAGACCATCCGTCCGGGTATCAAATTTCTGTTTTTAGAAAACATCTCCCGCTTTCCGCAAGCGGTGCGTCATTCAATTATCTCAGACCTTCTCAAAGCACCAAATCATGACCATATCGCGTTGATCAAAGAAGAGTTGCGGTGGATCGCTGGGGAAGAAGTTTGGCTCTCAAGCTCACGGGCTTAGAGCAGGTTGTTCTAAAATCTTTCTAATTTACCCTTTATAAAAAGGTAAAGTGAGCATATCTAAAAAAGACGGCTTTATATAGGCCGTCTTTTTTTATGCATAAGAGGAGTTTTTCTGTGGCCCAAGCTGGCGTTGATTATCGGTTCGATGAAATCCCTGAACCCGGAACGACATTAAAGGTGGCAGAAGGGGTCTATTGGCTGCGTATGCCCTTGCCCTTTAAGCTCAATCATATCAATCTCTGGCTGTTGGAAGATGGCGACGGCTGGACCATTGTTGATACGGGGTTTTCAAACGACACCACCCGTGAGATTTGGGAAACCATTTTTACTGATGTGATGGGAACTCGCCCGATTAATCGGATCATTGTCACCCATTTTCATCCGGATCACATTGGCTTAGCTGGATGGCTCACCCGGCGTTTTGATATCCCCATGTTCACCACTGTAGGTGAATTTGCCATGGGTATGGCACTGAGCCTGGATAAGGGGCAAGGCGAACGAGCAAAAGTATTCACCGACTTCTATGGTAAAGCCGGGTTTAGTCCTGAGTTGATGGAGATGGTGGAAAAACGGGGAAATCCCTATCCAAACCGCGTCTCTCCTTTGCCTCAATCTTACCGTCGAATTTCTGAAGGTGACAGCATTGATATCAACGGGCACGGCTGGCGGGTGATCATTGGGACAGGTCATGCGGTTGAACATGCTTGCCTCTATTGCGAAGATTTAAAATTGTTGATTTCCGGGGATCAAATCCTCCCCCGCATCAGCCCCAACGTCAGCGTCTGGCCCCA
The DNA here is from genome assembly GCA_965368165.1 of uncultured Thalassospiraceae bacterium. Taxonomy (GTDB): domain Bacteria; phylum Pseudomonadota; class Alphaproteobacteria; order Rhodospirillales; family JAPHRK01; genus JAPHRK01. The sequence goes on from CBDULT010000019.1 coordinate 79,798, forward strand.
AGAGCCGGAAGGAAACCCTTTGCAGCTTTTCCTCAACAGCCTGTCTCATTTTGAAAAACTGCCCCATGACACCTTGGTCCTGCCAAGCCATGATACGCCATTCACCGGATTGCTGCCGAGATTAGAGCAATTGGCTCACCACCATGATGACCGCCTGGAAGAGACCTTTAGAGTTTGTGCGACTCCCTCAACAACGGCTGAAGTGCTGAAAAAACTTTTCACCCGCGAGCTAGATGACCATCAGTTGTTCTTTGCTCTAGGTGAAAGCCTTGCCCATCTCCATTACCTGCTCGGGGAAGGGCGTTTAAAAAGGGAAACTAATGAAAATGGTGCCTATGTCTTCTCACAAGCCTGAGGTAAAAGGTTTTTTCCATAAAGACACCTGGACTGTTACTTATGTGGTGGCCGATCAGGAAACCAAAAGCTGCGCTATTATTGACCCGGTGCTGGATTACGACGCGGCTTCCGGGGCAACCTCGACTAAGTTTATTGATCAGGTCTGCGCTTATGTGGAAGGGGAAGGCCTGACTGTCCAGTGGATTTTAGAAACCCATGTCCATGCTGATCATATGGCGGCGGATGTAGTGCTCAAAGAACACTTTGGCGCGCCAGTTTGTATTGGCGACAAAATCAATCTTGTCCAGGAAAGTTTCAAGCCCGTTTACAACCTGCCTCCCTCAGTGGCCCTTGATGGCAGCCAGTTTGATCGTTTGTTTGCTGATGGGGAAACTTTTAAGATTGGTAATATTGACGCCAAAGTTATTGCCTCCCCAGGCCATACACCCGCCTGTATATCTTATCTCATTGGTGAGGCGTTGTTTGTTGGCGATGCGCTGTTCATGCCCGACTATGGTTCCGCCCGCTGTGATTTCCCCGGCGGTGATGCTGGGCAGCTATATAACTCCTTACAAAAGCTACTTTCCCTACCTGACGAAACCCGTTTCTTTACCTGCCACGACTATGCGCCAGGAGGGCGGGAGGTGGTTTGGGAAAGTACCGTTGGGGTACAAAAGCGCGAGAATATTCACCTGAGCAACAAAAGCCGCGAGGAATTCGTTGCCCTGCGTGAAGCCCGCGATGCTGACCTCACCATGCCCGCTCTCATACTTCCTTCGATCCAGGTCAATATGCAGGCCGGAAAACTTCCCGAAGCTGAAGAAAATGGTGTAGCCTACCTGAAGATACCTCTGAACCAGTTTTAGGCGACAGTTGCTATGACCACGCTTCTCTACACCCATCCAATTTGTGTCGACCATAGCAATGGTCGGATGCATCCAGAATCCCCGGAACGGCTTCAAGCTATTGACCGGACCCTTGCCGGGGATCGCTTTAACAATTTGGAACGACGAGAAGCCCCCTTGGGGACCGTTGAGGCGGTGAAACGCCTCCACGACCCCCTGCATGTGGATACTATTTTTGAGTATGTCCCAGGTGAAGGCGAGTTTTATCAAATAGATGGTGACACAGGAATGTGTTCAGCAACGGGCGAGGCATCCTTGCGGGCCGTCGGGGCTTTGTGTGATGCCGTCGATCAGGTGATGACGGGAAAAGCCGACAACGCTTTTTGCGCCATGCGCCCACCGGGCCACCACGCGGAACGTTCCCGCTCCATGGGCTTTTGCATCTTCAACAGCGTTGCCATTGGTGCCGAATACGCCCGCCAGCAGTACGGAGCCGAACGGGTCGCGGTGATTGATTTCGATGTTCACCATGGCAATGGTACTCAAGACATTTTCGAGAGTGATGCCGACCTGTTTTACGCCTCGACCCACCAATCTCCCTGCTATCCAGGGACAGGTGGAAAGTTCGAAACCGGGGTAGCCGGAAACATCGTCAACGCTCCTCTCACTCCGGGCTCTGGCGCGGAATTATTCCGTGAAGCCATGAATTCTCAAGTCCTCCCCAAACTAAAAGCCTTCAAACCCGACCTAATTATGATCTCCGCCGGCTTCGACGCCCACGAAGCCGACCCCCTAGCCCAACTCCGCCTACAAACCGAAGATTTCGCCTGGGTGACAGAACAACTGATGGACGTCGCCGAGCAATGCTGCGGAGGACGGGTGGTCTCGGCGTTGGAGGGAGGGTATGATTTGAATGCGCTGGCGGAAAGCGTTGGAGTGCATGTAGAGACGCTTATGGGGCGGTAATCTCCCTCCTTTTCGAGACTGAACGGGTCGCTTGATTTGTTCTTGCTTGGTCGTTATTGAGTTTCAGTCAAAATTTCTTGCTCGTTATGGGTGAAATATGCGAAGTTTTTCACCATGAACAAAGAAGATGCAGGCATTTATATTACCATTTTTATTTTTGGCCTTCTTTGCGGGGCCGTGATGACATTGTGCATTCCTCGGCCCGAGTTGTTCACTCTTGAGTATTTGGCACATAGTGTACATGGCACCAGCCGTTCCGAAGTTTTGCGCAACTTCTTTCTGATTATTGTCGCAGTGTTCGGCGGTTTTTTTGCTGCATGGCGCAGCATTCAAACAGGGAAGCAAGCAGAGGCTACCCTTAAGCAGGCGAAAGCAGCAAATGAACAAATTGTTATTAATGAAAAACGCTATTTTTCTGAGCAGGTTGCTGCAGCAATCAAGAGACAACAAGAACCACAACTGGCTGGTCGTGTAGCCGGAATTAGTACTTTGTTCGCATTGGAATATGCCGCAAAAAGTAAACTTGAAAAAAAGATAATTATTGAAGTTCTTTGCAGTTTTGTCTGTTATCCGTACCAAGACACTGGTGGCATTGTGGAAGAAAACACGAGCCAACCTGTTCAGAGGGAAGTGCAGGAAATAATGGATCAAATGTTTGGTATGCAAAGCGATTTTCGAGGAAAATATAGAGAAGACTATCCCATTAAACTCAAAAGAGCCCCTCTTAATGAGGCTCTCCTTTTTGGGGCTAATCTTTGCTTTGCTGTACTTTACAAGGCTCAGCTCATTAAGGCCGACCTCCGTGAGGCTAAGCTCAGGTTTGCCAACTTGGAGGAGGCCGACCTCAGCGGAGCTAAACTTAATGGAGCCGACCTCAGCGGAGCTAAACTTA
>CBDULT010000020.1:0-55124 GCA_965368165.1 uncultured Thalassospiraceae bacterium
AATGGTGTCCAAAAACTAGTGCCAAACTATCCAAAATGAACCACCCCCCTACACAAGTAAACACTTAGAGCTCCTGACACGAAAGTTGGAACTCGTTGAATCTGGAGAATGTCGGCGATTAATTATCAACATGCCGCCAAGGGTCTTGAAATCCAGGATAGTTTCTTCGGCTTTTCCTGCATGGGTACTTGCGCGTGACCCGGCAAAACAAATTTTGTGTATCTCACATAGCTTGAATTTATCAGATGACTTAGCAGGGTACTCTTTACAAACCATGCAGTCAGGTTGGTACCGACATGCTAACCCTGGAACAAGGCTTAGTAAAAAACGCTTGGGGGTTCGAGATTTCGCAACTGAAGCTAATGGCTATCGCAAGGCCATGTCTATGGATAGTAACATTACCGGTCATGGTGGCGATATCATTATTATTGACGACCCAATCGACGGGCAAAAAATATACTCAGATGCCGAACGAAATAAAGTTAACAGCAAGTTTGAGACTGTGATTCAGTCGCGCCTGAATAACGCGAGCGAAGGTGCCATTATTGTTGTTATGCAACGTTTGCATGAGGATGATTTGGCGGGTTTTCTTGAAAGGAAATATAAATTTGAAACCTTGATTGTGCCCTTAATTGCCCCAAGGGATAAAGCTTATGTATTTGATGATTGGGATTGGCTACGTTTAAAGGGGGACGTCCTTGACCCAGAAGCACACACTCCAGAATGGCTTGAAAACAAAAAGGAAAATACGCCATCCCATATCTTCGAGGCTCAATACCAGCAAAACCCAATTCCTCCAGATGGTTTGTTGCTAAAAGAGGAATGGTTTCCGTTGTATGATCAGCTCCCCAAAGGAAATTTTAAAATTTTTTTAAGTTGGGATGTCGGGCAACAGCAAAGTGAAAGCTCTAGTTATTCAGTCTGTACAGTTTGGAAAACAGACGGGATGATGCATTTTTTAATAGACGTGTGGCGTGATAAAGTTAGTTACGAGGACCTTCTCGACGTTGCACGAAAGATAGCCTCAGACTACAAACCTGAAGCTATCCTTATTGAGAATGCCGCTTTGGGCACAGCTTTAATTTCATCATTACAACGCGATAACTACCCAGTCGTTATCATTCCTAAGCCACAACACGAGAAAGTAGTTCGCCTGAATGTCCATTTGGGCACTCTTAAAGCTCAAAAAATTCTACTTCCGAGTGACGCGGCTTGGAAAGGACCGCTTTTGCAAGAATTTTTAAGGTTCCCCAATGGTCGCTATAACGATCAGGTGGATTCAATGACTCAGTATTTAACCTTTATGGATACGGACTATAAACCACCTACAGAATTCGTCGTCAATCCGTCAAAAAGCTTACACTTTAAAGAAGGGCGCGCGTATAGCCCCAAAGAGAAACGCCGAAAACCCCATCCCATGAGAGATCCCAAATCTCCACGGAAAAGACGTTTTTAGGAGAAATAACTGGGCGGCTTTTATAGCTGCCCTTTTATTCTACAAACATTCAGTGCTTTCCACTGGACTTCCCTGGCAAAGGAAGCCTGTGTGTCAGTGTTAGCTGCTATTTAGCAAAAGTTGAAGGGCAGGTATGACTGATAAGGGGATTAATTCATATGTTCGAAAACTCGCTCGGGTCAGGCTCTCTCAATCATTCTTTATGAGAGATTTTCTTTACAGCGATATTACAGTGGAAAGGGAAGAAACCAATGTGCCAATTCGCTCTGAATTAGCGGTCATTGCGGGGAGAGAACTTTGCCGTACCATTCTAGAGCCCTTAGCTCAAACGTTTGGAGGTCTCACTATAGTGTGCGGTTACCTGAACCCTACCCACTGCCGTTTAAACCGTCGAGACCCCAAGGTCCATTGCTGGGGTTTTCTTGATGACAATGAAACTATTGTTGCGGGTGCTAGTATTTATCTTCCTTGGTTTATGGATCAACATTCTTTAGCAACAGATGGGAAGTATCTTGCAGGTTGGGTTATCCAAAATCTTCCCTGTGATCATGTTTTACTTGATTGTGACGATAACAGTATCATCCTGTGTTGGACACCAAAGCCTCGCCTATTGACGCGCACTCGCCACAAAGGGGTTACAACCGAAATTGAAACAGCCGTTCTCAAAAACCCTGAACAATCCATTGACTTTCCGTCCTTAGTATTACCAAAGGATTGTCCATACGATGACTGGCCACCCATTTAACTGTTTTTGTGTCGGGCGATGATTTCAAGTTGCTCAACAGCCATGGCGAGTTCGCGATCTTCAAGTGTACGAGCAACATCATTCAAGCTGGTTAGTAATTTGGCCCGTATAGGGGTCTCACCTTCTTCAAAGTCAAAGAATGCTTTGATGGGAACTTTTAAGTTCACTGCCAAACGTTCAAGGGTCTCGAAGTTGGGGAGGCTAAGGCCGCGCTCCAGGTTAGAAATGCCATCAACAGAGCGGTCAATAAGAGCCGCAAGTTGTTCTTGTGTGAGGCCTCGGTTCTTACGAAGTGTTTTGATCCGAGGGCCGACCTGTTTTTTGATATCCATACTCGGATAATCAATCCTGACTATCAACTTGAAAACAGAGAGAACTACGTGTTTTCTTGTTCAGACGTATTATCCTGCGATTAATTGAAAAAAAACAGATTAAAAGCCGGGTCCGGTCTGTTGTCCCTGACCCTTTCCCAAATTTTATCATCGATATGAAGGAATGAATAATTACTGCAGAAAGGACTGGACTTCCGTTGCTAATGGAGCGGTACTGTTGGGTAAGGGAAACGGTTGATCTTCTATGAAACCTCCCGCCTCGAACTGGCTATAAGGCAGAATTTTCGGGGCATTGGGCAGTGGAATACCCCGCAAAGTTTAGGGGCTAACTCACAACCCGAGGAGATCAATATGACTAAGCAAGAAACATCTAAAACCAAAGCGGCCCTCACCAAAAAAGATACGGTTCTTAAGCTGCTCAACCGTAAGCAGGGAGCCAGTGTTGCCGATATTCAAAAGGTAACTCAATGGCAGCCTCACACGGTACGTAGTTTTTTATCGGCGACGGTTCGTGAGAAGCTTGGGCTAAATATCATCAGCTCCCTGACCAAGAAAAAAGTGCGCCGCTACAGTATTGAAAAGGGGGAGGCGTAAAATGAAGAACACTGAACTTGATCAGGAGCTAACCCGCTTGCAGGATATAGACACACCTTATCTTCGAGACGAATGGTTCAAGCGGTTCAATTGCAAACCAGCTCCCCGTTTAGGGCGTGATCTGATGATCAGGGCCATTGCCTATAAGGTTCAGGAAAAGGTGTTTGGTGGACTTTCTAAAACCAGCAAGCAGAAACTCAAAACCTATCAGCGACAAATCAAAGCAAGCGGGACCATTGCCATCGCCACTGACATTAGGATTAAACCCGGCACTAAATTAATCCGAGAATGGAATGGAAAAACCCATACGGTTATCGCCCTGGATAAGAAGTTTGAATATGAGGGGAAATCGTTTTCCTCCTTGAGCAAAATTGCTCGGGAAATAACCGGGAGCCATTGGTCGGGGCCAAGGTTCTTTGGGTTGAAGAAACGACCTACACCACCGAAAGGAATACGTCATGGGTAAGCCAAACCTCAAGAAAGTTCGCTGTGCCATCTATACCCGCAAATCAACAGAAGAAGGGTTGGATCAGGTCTTTAACACTCTCCATGCTCAGCGAGAAGCTTGTGAAGCTTACATTCAAAGTCAAACTCATGAGGGCTGGGTTGCCTTGCCCACCCTCTATGATGATGGCGGCTTCTCCGGTGGGTCTATGGAGCGTCCTGCCTTGAAGCAACTGCTTGAGGACATCAGAGCAGGGGATGTGGATACGGTGGTTGTTTACAAGATTGACCGTTTAACCCGTGCCTTGGTTGACTTTGCTAAAATGGTTGAGGTTTTTGATGATCCGGCAGGGAATGGATCCATCAAGGCGGTATCGTTTGTTTCTGTCACCCAGCAATTTAACACCACAACTTCCATGGGACGCTTAACCCTCAACGTTCTGCTCTCTTTTGCCCAGTTTGAGCGGGAAGTCATCGGTGAACGGGTGCGTGATAAGGTCGCCGCCTCTAAGAAAAAAGGCATGTGGATGGGTGGGGTGGTGCCGCTGGGTTATGACACTGAAGAAAAGATGCTGGTTGTTAATAAGACCGAAGCTAAGACGGTTCGGCATATTTTTGAAAGTTATGAACGTACCAAATCAGTAAATGAGCTTAGAAGACGGCTGGATAAAGAAGGTGTTGTCAGCAAGGCTCGGACTAGTAAAGCAGGAAAATATTCTGGTGGAAAACCCATCGCTAGAGGGGCTCTTTATAGTATCCTGCGTAATCGGCTTTATCTTGGAGAGGTCCAGCATGTTGAGAAGGTCTTTCCCGGTCAGCATGAAGCGATCCTTGAACGTGATCTATGGGATCGAGTTCAGGCAATTTTAAATGCTAACAAAACCCGTAACAGTACTGGAAGTGATTGTAAGAACCCAAGTCTTTTAGCAGGTCTGATCTATGATGGAGATGGGCATCGCTTAACCCCGTCACATGCGGTGAAGAGTTCCTCATCTGGTGCTAAAAAGAGATATCGCTATTATGTATCCAGGGCTCTAACGACTGGTACATCTACAGGCAAAGGACTGAGGATTCCTGCTGATGATATTGAAATGGTAATTATTCATAGGCTAGGTTTGTTTCTTACCAATCCATCGGCAGTTCATGGTGAGATAGGTCGGTTTGTCAACGGTGCTCATGGCCTCAATCAACTTAGCCAAAATGCTACCAATGTTGCCGACACATTGAAAAATGAAGCATCTAAAGAACGAAAAGCGTTGCTGGACAAGATAATTAGCAAGATTGCTATCCAAGCAACTAATGTGAAAATTGAAGTTTCCAGGATCGGGTTGGTAAAGGCGTTAGGTGGAAATATTGATCCCACGACTGAGAATGAAACATTTAGCCTGACTGAAAAAGCTCTTTTGAAAAGATGTGGTATGGAGATGAAATTGATTTTGGGGGAAGATAACACGGCAAGGAAACCGGACCCAACCTTGGTAAAACTGGTTTCAAGGTCTTCAGCATTACTTGATCAACTCACTCTATCGGACAAATTGAGTATTTCTGATTTAGCAGAACAGGAAAATGTGACTCCGTCTTACATCTCTCGGCTCCTTCGGCTCGCGACGCTTTCTCCAAAAGTTACTGAGAAAATATTGACCGGGCAGCAGCCGCCAGAATTGACGGCGGCGAAACTTATGCATTTGCCGAAACTTCCGGTCTCCTGGAAAGAGCAGGAAAAATCTCTGAGATTTTGATAAGTTTACCCTAAACTAAAATTGCTAGAAGCCCCGGATACTGGGGCTTTTTTCATGCTCAAAACAGCTGAACCGTACCTCCAAAATGGCCTGCAGAGATAAAGCCGTATTTTGACCTGAGAATGACGTAAATGAGACGGTCTCAGCATGAGGCATGATGCAGAGGAGTTTGTAAGTCTTTGAAGTCTAAAAGAGAATTAATATTTTTTGCGGAGTGGCGAAACTTGTGGGTTCGCTCGAGAAGGAATGGCGGAGAGAGAGGGATTCGAACCCTCGGTACGCGTTAACGCACACACGCTTTCCAAGCGTGCGCCTTAAGCCACTCGGCCATCTCTCCGCATTTTCCTTGTGTGGAATGTAAGTGAATTCCGAAGGAGGCGGGAACCTAACGGAAGTTCTCGGGTTTTTCAAGGGGGGAAAGTGCCTTGAGGCTATTCTCCTAATTCTGCCAGTTCCCCTTCGGCAATCACCCCTTCGTGACCATAAAAATAACCATTAGAGAAAGGCATATTATCTGATTGCTCAAGGATAATTTCATCGGCTTCTGGGAGGTCAATTTTTCTGTTTAAGACATCGCGATAAGCCTGGGCAATTTTAACCATGTCGCCGGAGTGGGGGGACAGGCGGAAATGGGAAACGCCCATCTTAGCCATGGCGTCCATTTCTCCGGCTAAATTACAGTAAGTATAGGACATGGTTTGGATACCGTTAACAGCAAGGAAGGGCTCACCATCCAGGGTGTCGAGGTCAAGGCCGTCAGGGTCCCTGTCACAGACAAATTGGCAATTATCTTTCGAGAGTTGATGGCTGCGGGCGTGATAACAGCGTGCAGAGACCGCCAGGGGTAGACGACCATAAACCTGGACTTCCAGTTCTGCCTTTGTGGATTTGGCAAGAGCCGCAATGGAATGATTTGCTAATTCGACAGGTAGAGTTATCCGTGAGGCGCCTTTGCTGACTAAATAGGCGAGTGTCCCCTCGTTATAGACGTTGATGAAGGGGCCGATAGCGTGGGGACGTCCGGCTAAAAGAGCGGCGGCGGAGACGTCATTGGCTTCGACCATGTAGCCTTCAGCCTCCGCAATTTCCCGCACGGAGTCCATTTCCCGTTTATTCATAATCAAGGCGAGGGTCGAGAGGATGACTTCTTTGCCTCCTGCTTCCAACCGCTCAATTACGTCAGAGATGTAAGGCATATAAAAAGGGGAACGTTTAGAGCAAACCACTTCGCCCACATAGACAGACTCAACCGGAGCCTCATCGGCAATGCGAAAATAAAAATCTCGCCAAGTTTCAGCCTTCCAATTAAATAAGTTGGGGCCAAGGGTGAGTTTGGAAGTCTTCATGAAAATTCTCTTATCGCCAGGTTTTATCAAAAGCACCGGAAGTTTTCTGCTGGCCCTCGGTAATGGAATCAAGGTTAAGCGCAGGGATTGGTAACCCTTCGTAGGCCGCATCAACAGCCTTGCGGAAGGCACTAACTACTTGGGCAATATAGGCGCGTCCTCGTTGGCGCCCTTCGATCTTAAGGGCCGTCACCCCGGCCGCCATCAACTCAGGCAACATACCAGCTGCATTGAGACTGGTGGGTTCCTCAAACAGATAGGAAGCCCGACCTTCGGTAACAAAACGTCCTTTACATAAAGTGGGGTACCCGGCTTTTTCATCCGGAGCAAAGGCGTTAATGGTGAACTCACCAAGACGAGATACCATGCGGTCCCCTTCGTCTTCATAACGTACATGACTCGCAGGGGAACACACCCCTGTCATATTGGGAGACTCTCCTGTCGCATAGGATGAGAGGGCACAACGCCCCTCTGCCATCACACAAAGCCCTCCAAAAACAAACACTTCGGTCTCAACCTTGATCTCTTTATTAAGGGCGGTGATTTCTGGCAAGGTAAGTACTCGCGGCAAAACCACCCGCTGAACGCCAAAAGCTTCGTGATAAAATTTGATCGCTTCCGGGTTGGAGGCTGATGCCTGCACCGAGAGGTGGCGGCGCAAGTCCGGGTGAGTTTGAGCCGCATAGTCAGCGAGGCCAATATCCGCTAGAATTACCGCATCTACTTTAAGCTTGGCAGCGTCATCGACGGCCTTTCTCCAAGGCTCAGGATTACCTGCTTCCGGGAAGGTATTAATCGCCACATACACATGGGCACCTTTGGCATGGGCGTAGTCGAGGCCAGCGGCAAGTTCTTCTCTATTGAAGTTCAGGCCGGGAAAGTTGCGTGCGTTGGTCTCGTCGCGGAAACCCAGATAAACCACATCGGCACCCGCGTCTACGGCAGCGCGCAGGGAGGCAGGTGTTCCTGCCGGACAAACCAGTTCAAGCTTTTTGGTCAATTTTCTTTAACCCTCTTTCGGCGGCTTTGACGGGAGATACCGTCGACTTTTTCATTTAACTTTTTGAGCTTTGCTGCCTGGATTTCGCTTTGGCGCAAAGCAGGAGAAATAGCGGCATTGCGCAGCATTTCTAAATCGCTGGCAGCGCGGGCCATCAGGTTAATCGCACTCTTTGCGACCCCTCCGGCTGGACGGGCAAAAGGCCCCAGGAAGGACAGCACGTCTTCCATCACGTTGATCTCGGCCCCGTCTACGGCATTGCGCAGAGCAACCACAGCTTCTGTATCGCCTTCTACCACAAGATCACGGGCAAAGAACAGGGCATCACCATCGGTTTCGCCTTCAAGTAATTCGATAAGTTTGAGCAGGGGGCCGCGAATGTTGGCGGAGGCGTTTTGGGCTTCCTCTTCATCCCCGCGCACGGCTTTGAGTTCCGGCAGCAAAGGATCCGGGGTGAGCAAAAACATAAAGGGCAGGTCGGTTGGGTCAATCAGGAAAACCGGGTCTTCGAGGCAGGAAAGCCGTTCAAAAACATCAGGATGTCTTGTGGCGATGGCATTCATGGCTCCTTTGAGAATCGGCTGCAAAGGCGCAAGTGGCAAAGGCCGAACAGCCATGCCTGCAAGGAGAACCGGAGTAAGGGGCGGCGTCATGCCGGAAGTGTTGCTCATCAAGACCCTGTCATCGATAACATGAGGAATGCCTTCTATAGCCTAAACATCCCGGTGGGGGCAATAACTGCGGTCAAGAATATCTAAGTCGCTCAGGTTCCGCAGAATGTTTCGTGGATGATTTGATCTGCGGTTGGGGGGCGTTCGAAAGCCTCACTTTCCGGCTGTTCATTATAGGGATCAGACAAGATGCTCAGGAGACGCTCAAAAGGCGCATAATCTCCAACAAGCGCGGCCTGAATCATTTCCTCAATCCGGTGATTGCGAGGGATAAAAATGGGGTTGGCCCCTTGCATGCTGTCTAAACGAACCGTCTTGTCTTTATCTTCTTTAAGAAGCCGTCCTTTCCATTTGGCAATCCAGTCGAAGAAGCTTTGAGATTCTGTAAATAAGGAGCTGAGTTCTGTGGCGTTATCTGTTTTGGCGGTGCGGGTGAGGTGACGGAAAAACAGCGTGAAATCTATTTTGTTTTCAGCAAGCAAGTTAAGAGTGTTTTCAATAAATTCCGGGTCTTCCTCCTGGGGGGTCATGAAGCCTAGTTTTATGCCAAAGCCCCGATAATAGGCACTGCTGAATTTATTGTTAAAAGTTCCAATAGCTTCTTGGGCCAGTTCAATGGCTTTGTCTTCATTCGGGTTCAGCAAAGGCAGCAAGGTTTGAGCAAATTGCGCCAGGTTCCATTGGGCTATGTTAGGCTGATTAATCCAGGCATAGCGACCCATTTGGTCGATAGAGCTGAAAACTTTTTCAGGATGGAAAGTATCCATAAAGGCACAGGGGCCAAAGTCAATGGTTTCACCTATAATGGAGCAGTTGTCTGTGTTCATGACGCCATGAATAAAACCGATCTGCATCCACCGCGCCACCAGAGAAGCCTGACGGGCGACGACAGCTTCGATAAAGGCGCCATAAGGGTTTTCAGTCTCGGTAACCTGTGGGTAATGACGAGCGATGACATAGTCGGCGAGTTGTTGAATGGCTTCAGGGTCTTGTCGGGCGTAATGGTATTGGAAGGTGCCAACACGGACATGGCTTTGGGCGACCCGTGTCAGGATTGCGCCTGGTTCGATGGTGTCGCGAAAAACCTTTTCTCCTGTGGTCACGGCGGCCAAAGCTCTGGTTGTTGGCACCCCCAATGCAGCCATGGCTTCGCTAACCACATATTCACGCAACACCGGGCCCAGTGCCGCGCGCCCATCACCCGAGCGGGAGAAGGGGGTGCGTCCGGAGCCTTTAAGCTGGATATCCCGCCTGATCCCATCTTTGCCAATGGCCTCCCCTAAAAGGATAGCACGACCATCGCCAAGCTGCGGCACCCAGGAGCCAAATTGGTGTCCCCCATAGGCCATGGCAAGTGGGTCGGCCCCCTTAGGGACTTGGACCCCGGCAAGGACATTTATGCCTTCAGAGGTTGATAGGATGTCGGCATCAATAGCCATCAACGCCGCAAGCTCCGTGTTAACTTTTATGAGTTCAGGGGCGGAAACAGGTTGAGGCGGAAGCTTGGCATAAAACTGCTCAGGCAATCGGGCGAAAGTGTTGTCAAATGGAATGCTCATCTACTATTAATTGGCAGTAAACACCTTGTTTGCAAGGTATTAAATGGCTTATTTGAGTCTTTGTAATTATTTCCAGTTCTCAACATCAACGGCCATTTTGGTGGCCATGGTTTCGAAACTATCAATAGGGCTTACTTTTAAAACCCCCTTGCCAGGCAAGGCTAAAAACAGGGTTCGTTTATGGACCATCACTTGCGCGTTAAAGGTTTTCAAGAAGGTAAAGCCTATCCCTGGCTTCAAGACAAAGCCAACTGCTGCATGGGTGGCGAAAAACAAGCCAAAGGGGGGCGCATAGGCGAGGGATTTAACGGGGTAGGGGAGGCTATAGATCAGGCGGGCTGGTTTATTTGGGGCCTGAAAGTAGATTGAGTGGCCTAAGGCATAAAAGGTATTTTCCCCATCTCCCGTAATGGCGGTTATCGCTTTTGTTGTTTGGGCAATGCGTTTAAGCCCTTGCCCTTTTTTAACCAGATAAGCAATGTTGCGCTGGCTGCTGTTTTTGCCATCAAAAAGGTAGATACTATCTTCCCCCGCAGGGGAAATCCGCATGAAGGTATCGGGTAAATCCATTAGTAGGTTGTGCCCAGATTGGGTTGGAACCCCAAGTTGAGAACCTTTGATGCCTAAAAGAGTCCCCTCTTTCATCCAGCCGTAATCGGAAAGTAAGGGCTCCATAGGCAGGGGGTATGGCAGGAGTTTTTTGTCTTCTATGAAAAAGAGTGTTTGATCAATAAGAAGCGTCAACCGACCTTTGTCATCTAGCCTGAATCGGGGAGTCTGAGTTTGAAACTTTTCAGGCAGTTTATCATATTCCAGGATATAGCCAGCTTTTGCTTCTTTGGGAAAATAACTTTCAAAGATTTCTTTTTCTTCTGCCCCGGCAGTGGAAAAGGAGAGCGAAATCAGAAAGAGGGAAAGGAGATATTTCATTTGCTCTTGCCCGACCATTTCAAAATTTCACTGTTTTTATCAATTGTTCTATCTGGGTTCAGGTTGAAGACCTTGTCCACATAGGCAAGCAACTTATCTTCCAGTTTTGTTTTTCGTTCGAGGGCAGCTTTTGCTGTCACAGGGTCACTCAAGATAGCCCACTCGACTGTTTTACTCATGAGGTGGGATGTCATGTTTTTAATATCTCGGTCCCGGTGTTCCATGACATTTTCTATGCCGTTTTGGGCCGTGCTTGCCATGGAACTGCTGTAATAGACATAAAGCGGGTATGAATAATCCTGGAAAGCGGCTTTATGTTTTTCTGCTAAAAGCTTTAGGGTTGTACCGTAACGTGCTTTGTTCGCCGACCATTCGATGGCTGTGCCAATGGTCATGTCGATGGTTTCCGGGCTTGTTTTTTGCCAAACATCAAGGGGGCTTTTTAGGCTTGGATTACTTTCTTGCTTGGGTTTTTCTGTCCGTACTTTGCGTTCAGGGGATAAATTGAGAGCCCGCTTGCCGATTTTCGCAAGAGATTCTGTGGTCTCAGCGAGGTTTGAGGGGGCGAGGGCTGTGGTTGCCTCGGAAACGGTTTTCTTCGCTTTCATCGGCATTTCTAAAATAATTTTTCGCGTATATCCCCCGAACGTATGTGTTGACTCTTGCAAGGAATTTTGCAATGAGTAGAGGATGGAAAAATGGCAAACTTTTTATAAAAAGTTTAAGAGAAAATCAAAGATTTGGGTTTTTTTGTTTCTTGAAGAGGCTAAAGCACCAATATTTGATCGTTCTGGTTTCCTACAATTCTTGGCATTTCCATTTATTCTTTATTTTGCTTTTTCAGAGCAAGGTTTATCGGGGTTGATAATGGAAATATCTAATAGCCTCACATTTATGCAAGCGATCTTATACGCAATCCCTTTGTATTTTATTTTTTGCGCAATAAAGGCGATTTTATGTGTTCAGCGCAAAGAAAAGGAGCTTGGCAAGTGGGTGAAAAATGAGTTTATTTATAACGAACCTAAACTAGTATTCACCACTAAAATCACTAATTCTGACAACAATAAACTTTTCACATTTAAAATTCCAGATTCTGAACCTAATGGTTATGTTAGTTTAAGAATTGAGAAAGATGGGTGGGACACAAATACCAAGGCAACAATCATTAGAGATGAAGATAATACTATCATGCCTTATTGGGACGCATTAACTATTAATCATAATTTCATTTGCTCTATTACTCCAAAATCAAAAAAATTCCATCTTTTAACAATGAAAGAAAACCAAAATCCATGCATTATTCGAGTTTATATGTTGTCTTTTTCTATTTGAGGGAGTCTTAATGTCACGCGGTAAACACCTAAGCCTTGAAGAAGCGAAAACCGAAAACAAACTTAATCAATTTGCTAAAGAACACCCTTCAAAAGGTGATAAGAAGTTATTTGATAAGTTGTTTACCGCTATGGCTAAAAAGAAGCCAAAAGGCGAGAAAACATAATGTCAGGTGTCTTGCGTAAGTTATATCTGTATTCAAATTCACCTAAGTATTTTGCCATGTGTTTAGGGGAAACGTGAATATGAGTACCTTTAATACTACGTTTGATTTGACCCCAGAACCCTTCAATAGCATTGACGTGAACGCCGTTACGCGCATATTCACCACAACCATGCTCAACAGTTTCGTGAGTGTAGCCTTGGTTGTCAAGTCCACGGTAACCAAGCCATTCATCGGTTTGCATTTCAGAACCTTTAGAAACATTAGCGTTGATATGCCCTTGAAGCATTGCACGGCTGGCGTTAGGAACGATTTTAGTCATGACGTTACCGCCACGCTCAACCATACCAAACACAACAGTCTTATTACCCGCACCACGTCCGCGCTTGCCCTTAGCTTTCCCGCCAATATAAGTTTCATCGGCTTCAACAATACCAGAAAGGTTGTCATCCCCATCAACCATAGACATATATTTTCTAATTTCATGACCAATGCGCCAAGCCGTTTTGTAAGTAACGCCAAGCTGTCTTTGCAGTTCTTTAGCGGGAACGCCGTGTCTGGACGTTGTGAAAAGATACATAGCGTAAAACCACTTTTGCAAGGGTGTCGTGCTACGCTCAAAGGGAGTGTCTTTCATAGGGTGGATATGATGACCACAATTACAGGTATAAGCAGGAAGTTTTCTAAGGCGTTTAATCTTACCAACTTCACCGCATTTATCACAATGCGCTTCGCTGATTTCACCAAAACGAGTAACGAACAAATGCTCAAGGCAAGTATCATCATCGGGAAACTGTTTCATAAATTCAAGTACGTTGTAAGTCATTATTATCTCCTATGCTTTAAACATAGCAAATTAACTTACATACGTCAAGGGGATAATCACGTAATTTTTTTAGAAGCATCCTTTTTGCTTTTGAACCATTGGACAGCCTTATCGATCCCCTTTTTTAGAATATTAGCTGAACCTTCTTCAGCGGGGGAACAAGCTGTGCGCCCCTCAGAAGACTCCCCCCCATCAACACAGGCGGCTACAGCAATAATTGGCTGAGACGTGATGATAACGGCACAGACAACGAGAGGGGTGAGCTTAAGCATAAACCTATTCCTACACAGGAGGTCTTATCAAAATTTATTATTTTTCTTCGATCAATGTTTCCCGCTCTCCAAAAAAAGGGCAGGACTTATAGGGTAAAAAGAATATCCATCATGTCAACGGGCCTAACCCCTTAAGGTTATTTGATTAAACTTAAAGGGGTGATGATTTCATCTTTAAAGGCCTTTAAAGAAGGAGTTGGCTATCAAGATGAATTTTAGGATTCATTCTCAATTAGAAAGACTCTAGCCACAGACAAGTGAATATAAAATTCCCTAGGGAAGCTCTTAACGCAAGGCGTGTTTGCGCATTCGGTAGAGCAATGTGTCTCTCGTCAGGCCAAGAAGTTTGGCGGCGCGGGATTGGTTGCCACTGGTTTTATTTAAAGCGGCGCGGATGAGGTTTACTTCGACATCAACCAGATTAAGCCCGCCTTCTGGCAGGGTGATACCGATCTGTGCCAAGGCCCCCTCTGCTTTTGGCAAAGGGGTAAATTCATCTGGTAGATGCTGGGGTTGAACCTTTTTGCCGCTGCATAAAATGACCAACCGTTCGCAGAGATTTTTAAGCTCGCGTATATTGCCGGGCCAAGGATGGTTTTGCAAAATGGAGTGAGTTTCTTTGGCAAGGGCGGGTGCTACCAGACCGTGGTTTTTAGCCATTTGGGTCATCATCCCTTTGATCAGGACAGGGATATCTCCAGTGCGTTCTCTTAACGGCGGTATTTCAAGAGGGACCACGTTGAGGCGATAGAACAAATCTTCGCGGAAAGTCTTTAGGCTGATTTCTTGACGGAGGTCCCGGTTGGTTGCGGCAACAATTCTGACATTGGCGGTAAAGGATTTTTGCTCACCAACCCCTTGGCACTCACCAGATTCGATAAACCGGAGCAACTTTGCTTGGGCAGCAAGGGGGAGTTCGCCTATTTCATCAAGGAAAAGGGTGCCCCCTTCGGCGGCTCGAATGCGTCCAGGGTTGGTGGTGTCAGCCCCGGTGAAAGCCCCTTTTTTGTGACCAAAAAGCTCGGATTCAATTAGGTTTTCAGGGAGGGCGGCACAGTTAACAACCACGAAAGGTTTTGATTTACGGGGGCTTTGATGATGGATTGATGAAGCCAAGAGTTCTTTGCCCGTACCGCTTTCACCTTGGATCAGCACCGTGACTTCTGTCGCGGCAACGATCTCGGCCTTGCGCAACAGGCTTAACAACTCCGGGGATTGCCCCATAAATAAATTTTCAAACCCTGTGGTCATCACTTAAATCCGCATGTTTGGCAAAGTTGATCCGCCATTTGTCCCGCATATATCAGGCTGAACAGGCCTAAGACAATGATTGATATTCCGATTTTTTGTTTTAATTGTGGCGATTTTAGCTTTCCGAGTAAAGTGCCCGCAAAAAAACTTGTTGCCACCATTATAGGCAAGGTCCCCAGCCCAAACATGATCATGGTCAAAAAACCCTCGACAAAACCACCTGAAGCGGTCGCCCAAATCAAGGCGCTATAGACAAGGGAGCAGGGCATCCACCCCCAAAACAATCCATAAAGGAGAGCGTGGAAAGGCGTGCGGGCGGGGAGAAATTTCATCCCCAGGGGTTGAACTCTGCGCCACAGCCCGCGCCCCATGTTTTCAATTGACGCATAGGAGGGCATCCACCCGGCCATATAGAGACCAACAAA
The DNA here is from genome assembly GCA_965368165.1 of uncultured Thalassospiraceae bacterium. GTDB lineage: Bacteria > Pseudomonadota > Alphaproteobacteria > Rhodospirillales > JAPHRK01 > JAPHRK01. The sequence goes on from CBDULT010000020.1 coordinate 15,086, forward strand.
AAGCAAAACCACGGCTGCCAAAAGCCGCAATATTGAAAGGCCATTGGTGGGCCCAAGGACAAATAGCAGGCCAGAGCCAAAAGACCCTGCTAAAGCCCCCGCAAGGCCATAGGTGAGGATACGCCCCATATTATAAGCCAGAGAAAAATGGGCCAGCACTTTTTTGTTATCGCGTTTGTCAGGGGGCAGGCTGAGGGTGAGGGCTCCGGCAATGCCGCCGCACATGCCCATACAATGGAGGCTGCTCAGCAAACCCAAGCCAAGAGCGATAAGATAAGGGGAATTATCCATCTAGACCTAATAAAAAGCTGTCATTCCCGCCTGAGCGGGAATGACGTGAGTGTTCGTGACATATGCAATAATCTACCCTACTTGGTATCTTCTTCATCCATATCGTCAAAATCGGCCATTTCTGGGACTAAGAGGCCGTTGTGAATGACATATTTGCGTCTTTGCTCGTAAGCGTCGCGCTCAAGGATGTAAGGATCAACGGAGGTTTTGGTTAGCGAATTAATTTTATCTTTGTTATCAGCGTAAGTTAGGGCGTCGTCGGCTGTAGAGGCTAAGGCTAATGGGTTGAGAAGCGCGTTGACAATGGTTCCCGTGGCGTCGCGCATGTTACTAGGGCCAAAAACAGGCAGCACGATATGAGCACCTGATTGAGCCCCATTAGCTCCGGCGGCTTGCCCTAAATCTTCTTGGCGCGCGGTAATGCCCATCTCTGTAGCGCGGTCAGATGTTCCACCAAGACCCAAAGTGGTATTGATAAGAAATCGCTCCATAGATTTTTCAGCGTTCTCACTATCCCCTTGTATCATACTGCTGACGGCGGTCAGGGGTTCTGTCAGGTTAGAGGCTGTATTGGAAATAACATTTTGAACCGGAGGGGGGGTAAAAGCTTTGTAGAATTCGGCAATTGGATTGATGACCATGGTTCGTAAACCACGGTTAAACTCAGATGTCACCCGGTTAACCCCTTCAAAAGGGTCTTTGTCCTCCGTCGCCTGATCATCAGCTAATGCTGGGGTCCAATTAAGCGCTAGAGCAACACCGAGGGCTAAAGTTGCCCCTTTTGTCCATCCCATAGTTATTCTCCGGTCGAGCAAATATTTCTAATTTGATCAGAGTATGCCATATAGTCACCCTAAGATGAAACATACTCTTTAAAGAGAGCGATTTAAGATGAAAAAATATCGATTATTAACGGGTGTCGATGATGCCACATTTTGCCAGCGCGTGTCTGATGTGATTGAAGAGGGTTATGTTCTTTATGGGTCCCCTTCAACCACCTTCAATGGAGAAAATGTTATTGTGGCCCAAGCCCTTGTATTACCAGAAGTGTTGCCAGAAGTTGTTGAGAAATCCTAGCTAGAGGATTTTCGTGAGGCTGGCTATGCGTCCAGATGTATCTGGGTCTAGTAAGCCGTCAACTCTATGCGGGCGATAGTGGCGCTGGAAAGCTTTGATAACCATTTTGGTTTCAGGGTCCATTTGGCCAGAAATATTAATCTCATAACCAATTTTAGCGAGGCCTTCTTGGGCTGCTTTGGCATTTGGCTTTTGTGGCTTTGAATGGGGAAGATGAAGACCAATGCCAACGCGCGACAGGGCTTCCCAGTCAAAAAGTTCCCCAGGGTCTCTTTTTCTTTGCGGCGCAATGTCGGAATGACCGACCACATTGCGCTCTTCAATGGGATTGCGGCGCACGATGTCGTGGGCGAGAATTTCTAGAGTGGCCATCTGTCGGTCTGTAAAGTCCCGGTATCCGAATTCGTGACCTGGGTTGACCAGTTCGATGCCGATAGAGCGGCTGTTAATATCGGTTTTACCGCGCCAGGAGGAGACCCCGGCATGCCATGCCCGATTTTTTTCTGCAACGATTTTAGTCACGCCCCCCCTCTCGTCGATAAGGTAATGGGCACTCACTTTTGCCGTTGGATCACAAAGGCGGTCTAAAGCCTCTTCTGCCGACTTCATGCCAGTATAATGGAGCACCAGCATATCGATCGGGTGGCCGTCTTTGCGATCGTTGAAGTTGGGAGAAAGGCGTTCAAGCACTATTTGAGCTCCTCTTTCATCATTTCCAATTCCAACCAGCGTTCCTCCAAGGCTTCAAGTGCCTCTTTTTGGGTGACCAATTCTTTGCTCATGTTTTGAAAGCCTTCCGGGTCGCGGCTATAGAAGGTCGAATCATGAAGCTTTTCTTCTAAGGATGCAATTGCTTCGCTTAATTTCTCCATTTTCTTCGGTGCTAGATCTAACTCTCGTTGGTCTTTGTAGCTCAGTTTAGATGATTTCTTTGGGCTGCGTGAGGCTTCAGTCTTTTCCTTTTTACGTTCCTTTGTGGGCGAACTGGTATCCGTCCCCCTTTGGCGTAAGAAATCTTCATAGCCTCCCACATATTCTTGAATGTCTCCATCGCCTTCAACAGAAATAATACTAGTTACCAACCGGTCGAGAAAATCTCGATCGTGGCTAACAAGGAGGAGGGTGCCTTGGTAATCGCTGAGCATTTCTTGAAGTAAATCAAGCGTTTCCATGTCGAGATCGTTGGTAGGTTCATCCATCACCAGCAAGTTGCTCGGTTTCGCCAATAGCTTGGCTAACAGCAGACGATTGCGTTCGCCACCTGATAAAGAGCTAACAGGGGCACGGGCTTGGCGTTCATCAAAAAGAAAATCTTTGAGATAGGAAACCACATGGCGTTGACGGTCCTGGACCATGATCATATCGCCCCCTGTTTCCGCCAATGAATCCCACAAAGTTTCCTCATCTTTGAGACTATCGCGCTTTTGGTCGAAATAGGTGAGTGACAGGTTGGTGCCGAGTTTTAAGGTGCCGCTGTCGGGCTCTAGTTCTCCAGTGAGCAATTTCAGCAAAGTTGTTTTGCCTGCCCCATTGGGACCAATAAGGCCAATGCGGTCGCCTCGAATTATTTTACTGGTAAAGCCATCGACAATTTTTTTCTCGCCATAGGACTTGCAAAGGAGCTCGGCTTTAATAGCAACCTTGCCACTGCTTTTTCCCGCCTCTGCCGCTAGTTTTGCCGTGCCGACTTTGTTCGACAGGGCTTCTTTTCGTTCTACGCGCAATTCTTTAAGGGCGCGGAGCCTTCCCATGTTTCGTTTGCGCCGGGCCGTTACGCCACGGGCCAGCCATCGGGTTTCTTCTTTGAGGCGCACATTCATGCGGTTGAGTTCGGATTCCTCCTCGTTAGCAACTTCTTCAGACCACTTTTCGAAAGCCAGAAACCCTTCGTCTCTTTGCCTTAATGTCCCCCGGTCCATCCAAAATGTTTTGTTGGTCAGACGATTGAGGAAGGCCCGGTCGTGGCTTACCATCACCATGGCACCTTTAAAACCGGAAAGCTCTTTTTCCAGCCAATCAATGGTGGGGATGTCTAAGTGGTTGGTCGGCTCATCAAGGAGCAAAACATCGGGAGCAGAAACCAAGGCGCGGGCCAAAGCGGCTCGACGTCCTTCCCCCCCAGAGAGGGTGCCGATATCCTGGCTGCCATCTAATTTTAAAGCCTGTAAGAAGGTGCCGATAAGATAGGTGTCGTTAATATCAAGCAATCCTCCACCAACAAACTCTTCAACGGTACTTCCGGTTTCTAAGCGTGGTTCTTGCGGCAGATAGGCAACCCGGACTCCGGTCTGCACAATGCGTTCCCCATTGTCGGGTTCAACGACCTCGGCAATAATTTTGAGCAGGGTTGATTTGCCTGAGCCGTTACGTCCGACCAGACAAGCGCGCTCGCCCCGCCCAATGGTGGCTTCGACATCCGTAAACAGGGGCTTGCCGCCAAAGGTTAATGAAATGCCTTTGAGGGAGAGAAGAGGAGGAGCAGCGGCCATTAGAGTGATATTGTCATGCCATCTTCGGCATGTTCCCAGTCGATGTTATTTAAGTTGGAAAGGACTTCCTGACTCATGTGGGTAAGGATACGACGTTTGGCCCTTAAAGAGGAGGATTTTTCAGCCAAGGTTTTGTAATCCAGATGGAAATTGATTTTTTTGTCAAACGCGTAGCATTCACAAATGAGTAGGTCGGCCTGGTCTGACGCGATGATCAGATCATCAGTCCATTGCGTATCCCCCGTATAAGTCACCACTTTCCCACCCATCTCTAAGCGCAGTATTTGCGAGGGGTCGCCACTGGGGTGGACAGCAGGGAAAGGACTTACTGTCAATTTTCCGATCTGGAAACTCTTGTCGAATTCCATTTCAACGAAGTTGATTTTGTAGCCGAAACCTTTGCCATAGGAGCCGGGAAAAAGAATATCACAGGCGGCTTTTACCCGGGCTAAAGTGCCTTGAGGACCGGCGATGGTGAGGGGCTTTGTCCTTTTGCTTGCCAGGCGCCCATCAAGCAGGAAAAAAGGAATGCCGCCAAAGTGGTCGCCATGGAGGTGACTAAAAATAATGGTGTCAATGGTTGTGGGGTCAACCCCTTGTTGGCGCATGGCAATCAGGCTTGAGGGGCCACAATCGATCAGGACGGATTGTTCTGGGTTTTTAAAAAGGAAACAGGTTTGGAACCTGCCCCCGCTGCCAAAAGCATCCCCACATCCAATAAATTGAAGGGAACCCTCGGACATTTATGAGATGCCTCGCATTTTTTTGATCTCATCGTAAGAGGCGTTTATCGCCGCCATTTTCTCGTTGGCGAGGTCGATAAACTCCTGGGGCATCCCTTGGGCTATGACGGTGTCGGGGTGATTTTCGCGGATTAAGGTACGGTAAACTTTCTTAACTTCAGCGTTACTGGCATCAGGGTTGACGCCTAAAATTTCGTAAGGGCTGGTCCCTTTGGGGGAAATATAAACCGCTTTAATCCGCTCGAAGCGTTCTTTGCCAAATCCAAATATAGAGGCGACAGATTCTAAATAAACCAACTCATTTGGATGGATAATGCCGTCGGCGTTGGCAATATGGAACAGACCGCCGAGAAGTTCTTCCAGAACAGCAGGTTGGTGGGTAAACATCTGGGCGATTTGACCCGCATAGGGTTCGAAACCTTCTGCATCTTGTTTTGCCTGATCAAAGATTTTTCCCACCCCTTTCATGTCTTGCTGGGGAACTTGGAAAATCTGTTTGAAGGCTTGAACTTCGTCACGGGTTACCTGTCCATCGGCTTTTGCCATCTTGGCACTGAGGACAATGATCGCAACGGTAAAGGCAACCTGTTTGGTCGCGCCAAGCTGTTCAGGGCTGGCCCCTTCACCTAAAGGAGACGGTCCGCGCAACTTGTCGATGGCGTGCCCTGCCGCTGTGCCTAAAATTGCTCCAAGCGGCCCCCCTAGCGCAAAGCCAGTAACCCCGCCAATAACCTTTCCCCAAATGCTCACTTTAAGTACCGCCGTTTGTCTGTTTGAACGTCTCTATGATGGATATAGACGATTATTGTCGGAAGCAAGGGATTGAAGCTCCCCAAAAGGTAGGTATGCTATGAACTCATTATGAAGGAGCAGGTGGGGGCCAATGAAAAAACATACCAGAGAACAACTATTTGCCCGGTTTGACGACTTGGGAATTGTTTATAAAACCTATGAGCATCCGCCAATTATGACTGTCGATGATGGTCATGAGCATTGGGAAAATATTGAGGGGATTCATTGCAAGAACCTGTTCCTTAAAGATGCCAAAGGGGCTTATTGGCTGGTGGTGACGCCGATTGATCGGCAAGTGAACCTCAAAGCCATGCCCGAGCGCATGGGGTCAAAACGAATATCTTTTGCCCGTGCGGAGCGACTGCGGGAAGTTTTGGGCCTTGAACCCGGCTCGGTGACGCCCTTTGGTTTGATCAATGATGACGCGCAAAAGGTCAATGTGGTGTTGGATAAGGAAATGATGACGGCAGAAGTTGTCAATTATCACCCCCTTGAAAACAACGCGACAACCTCCATCTCTCCTGCAGACCTTCTCAAGTTTATCAATTCCTGCGGTCATGTCCCAAAAATTACTGAACTCAGAATGGATAAGGAACCCGAAATTGGATAGCCAACTTAAAGCCGTTATTGAACAGATCGTCGGGGCCGCGCATGTGTCTGATTCAGAAGCTCTGCGTGAACAGCACGGGCATGGAGAATCCTACCATAAAGGGATGCCTCCTGAGTTGGTGGTTTTCCCCGAAACCACGGAGGAAGTCAGCGCACTTGTTAAGGCCTGTGCTGAGCGCAAAACGCCGGTCATTCCTTATGGCACGGGCACCTCTTTAGAAGACCATCTCGCCGCCGTTCGCGGGGGCATCAGCATTGATGTCTCACGTATGAATAATGTGGTCCAGGTTAATGCAGATGATATGGACGTGGTGGTTCAGCCTGGTGTCACCCGCAAACAGCTTGAGTCTCACTTGCGCGATACGGGGCTTTTCTTCCCGGTTGACCCTGGGGCCGATGCCTCGCTTGGGGGCATGGCGGCGACACGGGCTTCGGGCACCAATGCAGTGCGCTACGGTACCATGCGTGAAAACGTTATCGCCATGACGGTTGTCCTCGCCGATGGTACCATCATTAAAACCTCCAGCCGATCGCGCAAATCTGCTGCCGGGTATGACCTCACCCGCTTGATGGTCGGCTCAGAAGGGACGCTCGGTGTCATATGTGATCTCACCCTCAAGCTTTACGGGGTGCCGGAAGCAATCTCTGCAGCCGTCTGTCCGTTTGAAACCATCGAAGGGGCAGTGAATACGGTTATTTCGACTATCCAATGTGGTATTCCCGTTGCGCGCATTGAGTTGCTTGATGAAGCCACAGTTGAGGCAGTGAATAACTACTCCAAGCTCAGTAATAAGGTTGCTCCCACTTTATTTTTCGAATTTCATGGCAGTGAAAAGGGAGTGGCTGAACAAGCTGAACTGGTGAAAGAACTCGCGACCGATAACGGGGCGGGTGAGTTCCAATGGGCAACCTTGCAAGAGGACCGGGATAAACTCTGGCAAGCCCGGCACAATGCCTATTATGCCTCAATGGCCTCTAAGCCCGGCACCAAGGGGATTACAGGAGATGCCTGTGTCCCTATTTCCCGCCTTGCCGAAGCCATTGCCAAAGCCAACGAAATTTTAAGTTCTTCAGATATTCCCACTTTTATTGTAGGTCATGTGGGAGATGGTAATTTCCATACGGTGTTTCTCGTTGACCCGGACGACCAAGCTGAAATTGATGAAGCCCAAATCCTCAACCACAAAATTGTTGAGCTTGCCCTGTCTCTGGAAGGCACTTGCACGGGAGAACATGGCGTGGGTCTCGGCAAGATGGAGTTTCTGCTTCAGGAGCATGGCCCTGGGGTTGAGGTGATGAAAGCCATCAAAAAAGCCCTGGACCCAGACGACATTATGAACCCCGGCAAAATTGTATCGATATAGGACTGTTTATGAGCGAAGAAACAAAAGTAAAAACAATTGAAGAGGTTTGTGGCGGGTTTTTTGGGGTCTGGAACCTGGACTTGAGCCGCTCAACTTTTGAACAAAGCGAGCCGCCTAAATCCGGTGTTCACATTATCGAGCTTTTCGAAGGCCACGTCATATTTCATATGGCCTGGGTCGATGCTGAAGGGCAGGACTTTGAGGTCAAGTTTGCGGGCATTCCCGATGGGCAGATCAGAGAATTCCCCGGTGGAGAGCTGGCCGATGCCATGTCCGTCACCGCTCCCTCAGAACTTGAACTCAATACCTCAGCCTTCCTAAAAGGCAACGAACTCATGACCGCCACCCGCCTGCTCATGGACAAGGGCAATGAAATGCTCCTCACCCAAACTGTCCATCTGCCTGACGACGTAACCCTGCAAAATAAATCGCTTTATGTGCGAGGTGGGTGAGGGAACCTGACATGACGCCATCACCCCTCCCTATCCTCTACAGCTTCCGCCGTTGTCCTTATGCCATGCGGGGGCGGATGGGGGTTTATGTGAGTGGGGTGGTTTGTGAACTGCGCGAAGTGGTGTTACGGGATAAGCCTGATGCAATGTTGGACGCCTCACCCAAAGGGACGGTGCCCGTATTGCAGACGGTTGAGGGGGATGTGATTGAAGAGAGTTTGGAACTTATGTTGTGGGCGTTAAAGCAGCATGACCCACAGGGGTGGTTGCGGCCGGAACTTGGTAGTTTGGACGAGATGCTGGCTTTAATTGACCTGAATGACCACGCGTTCAAGGACCACTTGGATCGCTATAAATACCCCAATCGATATGAGGGTGTTGATCCGCTTTTCCACCGCCATGAAGCGGAAAATTTTTTGCAGGTTTTAGAACGGCGACTGACAACTTCGCCTTTTTTGTTTGGTTCAAGAATTTCCCTGGCGGATATAGCCATTGCCCCGTTTATGCGCCAGTTTGCCCATGTGGATAAGGAGTGGTTTGATCACACGCCTTACAAAGCCTTGCAAGAATGGTTATCCACCTTTTTAAACAGTTCTGTATTTACAGAGGTCATGGCAAAGTTTGCTCCTTGGAAAGAAGGCGATGCGCCTGTTCTTTTTCCTCAGGGATAAATATGTTTGTCTAAGAGACCTTTTGCAGGAAGGTTTCTACCGAGGCGGCAAGCTTTTCAGAAACGGTCCCAAGACGGGAAGACACCGCCTTAACATTTGATGCTTCTCCGTTGGTTTTGCTTATGGCCTCGGCTACTTCATCGACACTTTGTAAGGCCTGGGTGCTCCCGGAGGCGGCGTGGCTAATATTTTCTGAAATTTCCTGGGTGGAGTGGCCTTGTTCGTCGACAGCGGTTGCAATAGTGGCTGAGAATTGATTGATCTCTGAAATAGACTCACTCACCCCGCCCATGGCCTGAACGGCATCGTTGGAGGCGTTTTGAATATTTCTGATCTGGGAGGCAATTTGTTCAGTGGCTTTTGAGGTTTGGTCCGAGAGTTGTTTGACCTCAGCGGCCACCACGGCAAAGCCTTTGCCAGCTTCTCCAGCACGGGCGGCTTCAATGGTGGCATTCAGCGCGAGCAGGTTGGTTTGTTCCGCGATGTCACGAATAAAGCCAATCACATCGCCAATATCATCGGTGGCTTTGGCAAGGTCGGTAATGCCGACACTGGTTTTTTCAACCATCTTTGTCGCTTCTTCGGCAAAGCTGCGGGTCTTTTGGGTTTGTGAGGATATCTTCTGAATGGCGGCAGAAACTTCTTCCGTCGAACCCGCAACAGATTGCACACTTTGGGCAGCCTCATCAGAGGCGTGTTTTGCGGTTTGCACTTCTTGTGAGGCATTGCCAGCCACTTCTGCCAAGGCGTCGGCACTGTGGGCCATGGCGTCGGTTTCATGATTAAGAGTTTGCAAAATTTCTGAAATATTGGATTGGAAAGCATCGATCTCAATCTTCAATTGGGCCTGGCGTTCCACTTCCTGGTCATGCTCACGTTTTGCCTGAGCTTCCAACTTTTGTGCATGCAAGGTGTTGCTTCGAAAGATGGTTAGCGACCCTGCGATGTGAGCGATTTCGCTAAAGCTGGTTTTAATGTTGGTCTTGGTATCCAGCTTGCCCTCTGAAAGGTCGAGGATGGCATCTGAGACGCGGGACAAGGGGGTGGAAATGATCTGCACCCCAAAGAAAACGATCAAACTAATCACCAGCAAAATCCCTAAACCAACGATCGCCTGGATGAGGATAAGCTCATCAAGAGATGCATAAAGCTCGTCATCATTTTGTTGGATAGCAACTGTATAGGCACCACCTGAGCCGGGTAGCGCAGCTCTCATGATGGTTAAGGATACGCCGCTATTAGTCTTTGTCGTCTCAATGGTGTTTTCTTGCCCATCAGAATCTAACACTGCCAACTGGTCGGATTGCGCCTCCTTCGATGAGGTGACAAGACTTCCATCTTTATGACGTAAGGTAATCAACCCGGTTTCTCCCAGCATGCCGAAACTTTTAAAGGCTGTGCCAAATGCCTTTGCCGGCAGAACACCGATCAAGTGACCCGCAGGTTTTTTCTCAATCACCATGGGGGTGATCACCAGGGCATAAGCCTCCTGATCGTTTTTATAAAAGGTGAGAGGTTTTCCTTGGGCAACTTTGTTGATCTCAGTTTTCAGATTTGCAAGAAGGGGGAGGTTTGAAGAGGTGTCACCAATAGCCTGCCCGAACTCATCCCCTTTGAGCATGGAATAGATGATGGTACCCTCGGGATTTGCCAGCAAAACATCTTTAAAAAGAGACTGTTTCACATAGCTTTTGAGTTGTCCGTGGTGGGCTTCATGCATGAACTCATACATTTCCTCGCCGTCACCTGTCGTGATGGTACTTCGGTCGACCCCTTTTTTGAGGAAGATGCCTTGAACAACTTTAGCATCGCTGCTTTCCCATCCGCTGGTCAAGTCGACCATGGCTTTGATGAAAACATTTCCTTTGGCCTGAAAGGAAAGGTCATTTTGGGCCTGGGTAAAAACGGTGTTGGCGTTTTCAAGGTTGGTTTCGAGCAGATTGCTCAGAACCATGTCGGTTCTGTTTTCGATGCTGTTCTTTAAGTTCAGGTAACTGATAATAAAAAATGAAAACAGAGAGACAGCACAAACGGCAATGATTGATACTGGCAAAGCTCTTGAAATTCGAACGACCATTTATTCTCCCGGAATGCGATATTTTCCGCATATAGTTTGGGTTGTGTTGAAAAGTACGTTCTTTAAATTGGCGAAATTTTTAAAGATAAGAAACGCACGTTTGTTCACAAAGTAGTGAGTAAAAGGGTTGTTTCAACTCTTTAGCTATAAATAGAGCGATTACTTTTTAACCCCCCGTTCAAAGCTGGGAATATCGTTCGGAATATGATGGAAACATTGTTTGTCGGCTGTATGTATCGTCACCTCTGGATTGCCAAACAGGCTTGGATCATCAAAAGTTCCGACCTTGAGCAGGACCCCATCTGGCAGACTCGGTGAACGGGTTAAAATATGGGTGCCGCAATTGTCACAAAATTCACGGGTCCGTGGGTTTTCCAAGTCACTGCGTTGAAATTTTTTAGGGGTACCTTTGGTATAAGAAAACCCCGCATCGAGCATTCCCATGACCACATTAGACTGACCACCTGAAATATATTGGCATTCCCGGCAGTGACACTGGACCTTCATTTGTGGTTTTCCTTCTGCCACATAGCGCAATGCGCCACAATAACATCCCCCTTCAATTTTCATGTCCATCCTCCAAAGAAATAATTGTAATATGTTAAAGCCATACTATCTGCATCAGCATGCCGTGACATCATTATCTATAAGTTATGTGCTCTTAAGTTGGCCCTGACAAATCGGTAAACTTAACTACACTGTTTTAAAGCAAGAGATATCTTTCTACATCTTAATAACAAATGACCCTGACTGGAGTTCTCTCAATGGATAAGACCACAACCTACGAGCCCCCTAAAGTTTGGAAATGGGAGAAACAGAGCGGCGGGAAATTTGCCAATATAAACCGCCCCATCGCAGGTTCCACCCATGAGAAAGAACTCTCCGTCGGTAAACATCCCTTGCAGATCTACTCTCTGGCAACCCCCAATGGGGTAAAAGTCACGGTGATGCTTGAGGAGCTGTTGGCGATGGGCCATACGGGTGCGGAATATGATGCTTGGTTGATCAATATTAATGAAGGCCAACAATTCGGCAGTGGCTTTGTTGAAGCCAACCCCAATTCTAAAATACCGGCTCTGATGGATCATAGCACAGCAACGCCAACGCGGGTTTTTGAGTCCGGGTCGATCCTCCTCTATCTGGCGGAGAAATTCGGCTCCCTGTTGCCAAGTGATCCGAGCAAACGAACAGAGTGCCTGTCCTGGTTGTTTTGGCAAATGGGCAGCGCGCCTTATCTTGGCGGTGGCTTCGGCCACTTTTACAAATATGCACCTGTCAAAATTGAATATTGTATTGACCGTTTCTCCATGGAAGTAAAACGCCAGCTTGATGTGCTTGATCGTCACTTGGCAGACAAACGATTTATGTGTGGGGATGACTACACCATTGCCGATATAGCCATTTGGCCTTGGTATGGTGCTCTGGTCCTGAACATAGTTTATGAGGCAGCCGAGTTTTTGGATACGGCTTCCTACAAACATATGAACCGATGGGCCAAAGAAATCGCCGCTCGTGAAGCGGTGCAACGCGGCCGCATGGTCAATCGAGTTTTTGGCCCCTTAGAAGAACAGCTCCACGAACGCCACGACGCCAGCGATTTTGACACCAAAACACAAGATAAAATCGAGGCCGCAAGTTAGAGTCTTTCAGTCTGGTTAGGTTGGCTTGAGTTATCATTTCCTTGATGCTCGGGCATGCATTTTTGCGACTCTATTCTTGTTGACCTTTTTAAGACATGGCGTGCGTGTTAATCTTAAAATCTACCATGTTACATGCAAGAAAAGTTTGCCAGGCCACATCTACCATGGTAGATGTGCGCTAGGATCAATTTTGAAGTAAGAACCGCAATGGACCCCATCAAGCCACCACAATCCCTCATGGAGCTGACAGCAGAGCAGATTCGTAAGGCCATCATTCAGGGCGAGTTGCCGCTTGGGTCGAAAGTATCAGAGCAAAAACTGGCAGATATGCTTCACATCAGTCGTTCTCCAGTGCGCGAGGCGCTGGCCCTCCTTCAGATTGAAGGACTAATTCGTGTTTTACCTAAACGGGGATCTTTCGTTTTTACGCCAGATCAGAAAACTGTTGAAGACCTTTGTGATCTCAGGGCGTGCCTTGAAATCGCGAGTTTTAAGTTGGCTCTAAACCGGAACCCCAGTGCGCTTGTCGGCGGCTTGCGTCAGGGAATGGACAATATGCAACGTGCGATTGCCAAGAATGACTCCGCTGCCTATTCAGCGGCTGACATGCGGTTTCATCGCACGATTATTGAAAGTAGCCAGAACCATGCTATAGCCAAAGCTTATGATTCTACTATTGGCCCCTTAATGGCTTTGCGAACGCACCTCTTTACGGAGATGAATGAGAATTTGGGCATATCAATGGCGCAGCATGCCGAGTTGTTAGCTGCTTGCGAGGCTGGGAAGGTTGAGCGCGCGGAAACGATAATCGAGCTGGATGTTCGAAAGCTGGCGGAGCGCTATCGCTCTAGTGCCGAATATCCAGAGCCCAAAAAATTGAGGCGAGTGAAGTAGAAACCGCCCCTGCTCGTGGCGTTAAGTTGCGAACAGTCAAGATACATCGGTTTGCTGATGTGCCTCGTAACAATTCTCATTCCACCAACGCGGCAAACCCCATCAATTGTATATGAACTTACCATTGTGGGACTTGAGTTCCCCCCAGAATAAGGATTTGAACCAAAATGGCCGAAGATAAATTCTACGTGCACCAATCTATTGCGCAATCCATACATGACCACGGAATCGATACATTGTTTGGGCTAATGGGAGATGCAAATCTCTTTATGGTTGATCACTATGTGCGTGAATGCGAAGGCACATTGGTGCCGGTTGCCTATGAAGGTAGTGCTGTTTTGATGGCCCTTGCTTACGCGCATGTTTCGGGGCGAGTGGGCGTGGCGACCGTGACACATGGGCCCGCACTCACAAACTGCGTAACAGCACTTACCGAAGGTGCCAGAGGACACATTCCTATGGTGCTCCTGGCCGGGGACACTCCTGTGATGAATCCTCAAAACCTTCAGAATATTGACCAACGTGAAGTGGTAAAAGTAACCGGTGCAGGCTTTGAACAAATCCGTTCACCGGAAACGGCTTCCTACGATTTTGCACATGCTTTCTATAGGGCACGGGTAGAAAAGCGCCCGATCGTTCTCAATATGCCTGCTGAGTTCATGTGGAAAGAAGTGAAACACCAAGCGACCGTGTTCCAATCCTTTTCCGACCCTGCCTTTGTTCCCGAAGGCGATAATTTGGATGAGGCTGTTGGCATGATTGCCTCGGCGAAAAGACCAATAATCCTCGCCGGTGGAGGTGCTGTGGATGCACGCGAAAAAATTATTCGTCTTGCCGACCGCCTTGAGGCCCCCTTGGCAACCACGCTGAAGGGCAAGGGTTTGTTTAATGGCCACGCTTTTGATATGGGAATTTTCGGTACGTTAAGCACACCTGCCGCATATGAGGCTATCGCGAATGCTGATTGTATTGTTTGTTTTGGTGCCAGTCTTCATCATTTCACGACGGATAAAGGAGCCTTGATGAAAGACAAACGGGTCGTCCAAGTGAATGACTCTCTTACAGAGGTTAGCAAGAATTATCATCCGGATGCGGCATTGATTGCAGATGCTGGTCTTACAGCTGATAATATCGTCTGGTGGCTTGATGAGGCCGAGATCGCACCGAGCGGATTTACAAAAGAGTTAGACATTGAAGTTCTCAGGCGACATCCCGTTGAGGCTCGAACCAGCCGCGAAGGTTGTATCAACTTTGTCGGAGCTTTAGAAAAACTTGAGGCCGCACTTCCCCAAGATCGTGTGCTGACCACTGATGGCGGACGCTTCATGACAGAAGTTTGGTGTAGAATCTCGGCACCAGATCCTCGTAGTTTCATCGTAACAGCAAATTTTGGTTCAATCGGGTTAGGCTTGCAGGAAGCAATAGGTGCAAGTTTGGCTGCGCCCGATCGCCCCGTCGTGCTTTTCACTGGTGATGGCGGCTTCATGATGGGCGGCATTAACGAGTTCAACACCGCGGTTCGACTGAAGAAAGATCTTATCGTCATCGTTGCCAATGACTCTGCTTATGGTGCCGAGCATATCCAATTTCTGGACCGCAGTATGGATCCAGGATTATCAGAATTTGAATGGCCAAGTTTTGCTGAAGTAGCAACGGCCCTTGGAGGGCATGGCATCTATGTCTGTTCAGAGCAAGAACTCGATGTTGCTTTACGCGCAATTAAGGAACGAAGCGGACCTTTACTAATTGAACTTCGACTTGACCCAAATGAAGTGCCTAGAATGCGAGTTTAGGGAAAGAAAACAAAATACCAACTGTGGGTATCCCTAGTCCGAACAGCGCGTTTGAAAAAGAGTGGTGCCCCCAGTCGGAATCGAACCGACACTCTGTTGCCAGAACGGGATTTTGAATCCCGCGCGTCTACCAATTCCGCCACAGGGGCATTTCCTGTTGAATTGGAAGCCGCATAATAGCCATACAATTCTCTGGGTCAACGATGATTTAACGGTTTTGTGCAAGGTTGCCCTCTGCTAAAGGAGGATGAGGAATTTTACCTTCCCAAATTGGAGAAAATAGCTTTGCTACAACGGCTTTACAATTGGACCATGGATCTTGCTGGCAAGCCCAATGCTCTGCTGTTTCTGGTGGTGATTTCTTTTGCCGAAAGTTCGTTCTTTCCTCTGCCTCCCGATATCTTGCTTATTCCGATGGTTCTTGCCGCGCGGGATCAAGCCTGGCGCTATGCGGCCTTTTGTACCATCGCTTCTGTTATTGGTGGCATCGCGGGGTACGGAATCGGTTATTTCCTCTTTGAAACTGTGGGTCATCCTGTCCTCGATTTTTACGGTTACCTGGATAAGTTTGAAGTCTTTAAAGGATACTACAACGAATGGGGGGCCTGGATTGTTGCCGGAGCTGGGGTAACGCCTTTTCCCTACAAAGTGATTACCATTGCTAGCGGAGTAACAAATCTTGATTTTGCCACATTCTCAGTGGCATCTGTACTTTCCCGTGGGGCACGTTTCTTTTTAGTCGCGGCTCTTTTGTGGAAATTTGGCCCCCCTATTCGAGAATTTATTGAACTCCATTTAGGGAAGCTTACATTAATATTTTTTGTTATCCTCATTGGTAGCTTTGTGCTCATAAAGTATCTGTAGACATGAATGATCTTGCTGAACGAATTCTTGCTTATGCGCCTGCCTTTATTCTCGCCGTATGCGTGGTGGCATTAGGCAGTGCCTATACGGCGCAGTTTGGCTTCGATCTAGAGCCTTGCGAGCTTTGTCTTTATCAGAGAGGGCCTTACGCCATTGCGGGGTTTCTTTCTATCATTGCGCTTAATATGAAAGAGCCGCGAACGGTTGCTTTGCTGCTTTCTCTCTGCGCTGTGGCATTTGTGGTTGAAGCTGGATTGGCTTTCCACCATGTAGGGGTTGAACAACATTGGTGGAAAGCTTTTACCTCATGTTCTGGCGATATTCAGATGGGGCTTTCACTGGAAGACTTAAAGCAGGCTCTTTTGACAAAAAAGCCTAAAGCTTGTGATGAAATAACCTGGCAAATCTTGGGTCTTTCAATCACGGCTTATAATGTTGTTGTTGGTCTCTTTATGGCTGTATTTAGTTTTGCAGCCGCCCGCTGGACCGCAAAAAAGGTGACCTATGTTTAAAAAACGCCTTCCCGGAGACCCTCTCCCAAAAGCGCAGGTTGATCGTATGCTGCGGGTGGACCATGCTGGGGAGTATGGCGCGGTACGCATCTACAAAGGTCAGTTGGCTGTTCTGAGCAAAAGCAAAGAAGCCCCTGTCCTTAAAAAAATGGCGGCACAGGAAGAAGTCCACCTGGAAACCTTCGATAAGCTCATTCGGGGCCGTCAGGTCCGCCCAACGGCACTCTTACCTCTTTGGCATGTGGCGGGGTTCGCTCTTGGGGCTGGTTCCGCTCTCATGGGGAAGAACGCGGCTATGGCCTGTACCGTTGCGGTAGAAGAAGTGATTGATGAGCATTATGCTGATCAGGTTGAACTCTTAATTGAGGAAAAAAGTGAGCCTGAATTGCAAGAAACCTTCGAAAAATTCCGCCAGGAAGAAGTGGAGCACAGAGATATTGGTTTGGAAAACGGGGCCGAGACTTCGCCCGTCTATACCCCTTTAACCAGCCTGGTTAAATCCGGGTCTAAGCTCGCTATTTGGCTGAGTGAGCGTATTTAGTTTTCCGCCCTAATCAAGGCCGAGTTTGCTATCTTTTTGCGCTACTCTATGCTATGATTTAACATCAACCTAAAAGAGAGGAGCGCTGTTATGAGAATTAGCGAAATCCTTAAGAGTAAGGGCAATGCACCTGTTGTCTGGTTACGCCCTAATGACTCCCTGATGACTGCTATGCACCGCATGAAGATTGAGCATATTGGTTGTGTCATTGTCAGTGAAGACGGCAAAAAACCCGTGGGAATTCTTTCAGTTCGTGATGTGGTCTATGCCATGGCTTCCCATGGTAGTGATCACGGCTTCCCAGAACCTGTGGCGACTCCAGAATCCCAAATCCATGAAGTTATGACCAAAAAGCTCTCATCTTGTGGTCCTAACGATACCCTCCATGATGTCATGAAAGAAATGACCCGTTGGCGTTATTGGAATATGCCCGTTATGGAAGATGGGCACCTGATTGGTGTTATTGGCATTGATGATGTGGTGAAGTTTGGCGTTGGTGAAATGGAACTTGAAGCCAATATCCTGCGCGACACCCTTATTCGGAAGAATAATTAATTGCCGAAATTAAGGTTCTAGAAGGCAATGAAACTCTGAATAAGTGATGGCTGTCACTTTCAAGGGGGCGGAAGAGGGGTAACGTGGTTCTCAGATCAGGGGCCATGATCCCCAAGCAAACGTCCCCCCAAAGGCGTTCCCTTCAAGCCCCTGATCTCCCCTCATTTTAAATGCAAACCGCTTTAAATCTGCTTTAATTTTATCTGGAAATGATCACAGATTAAATGCAACTTCTTTGAGCTTTCTTGCATTGTTTTTTGCACCCCTTGTCTTTTTTATCGCATGCGGTTCGGCATTCTTTATAGGCGATGCCACAGTCTTTTTGAGGGCCGCGTTTAATAGAGCCGGCGCAACTGGATTTGCAGGTGGATTTTTCGTCTTTACCGTTGTCACGGATGCACTTTTCCATACAGGCGTATGTTTGGTCCGTGACTTGAGCGACCTCTTCGGCCAGGGTGATTTGGGGGGCGATAAAAACTAAGCCAAGGGCAATTAGGGTAAATGCAGCAAATTTCTTCATTTGGTTTCCTTCCGGGCAAAACAAAAAAGTAAGAGACATTTGGGGTCAATCTGGTAAGCATAACCCTAAACCTTAATCATGACGTAAAGAGTTTAAAAAATGGCATCTTTTAATCCACCTCTTCGCACCTTAATGGGGCCCGGCCCCTCTGATATTCACCCCCGTATTCTTTCGGCTATGGCGCGCCCAACTATTGGGCATCTTGATCCCCAGTTTATCGTGATGATGGATGAGATTAAGGAAATGATGCGCTATGCCTTTCAAACAAAAAATCAATTGACCATTCCTGTTTCTGCTCCCGGTTCTGCCGGGATGGAAACTTGTTTCGTTAATTTGATTGAGCCCGGTGATAAGGTGGTGGTTTGCCAAAACGGCGTGTTCGGTATGCGGATGAAAGAGAATGTGGAGCGGTGCGGTGCTGAACCGATCATGGTAATTGATGATTGGGGGACACCGGTCGACCTTGCCAAAGCAGAGGAGGCCTTGAAGGCTAATCCAACAGCCAAGGCACTGGCCTTTGTTCATGCAGAAACTTCAACAGGGGTACAATCCGACGCGGCAGCCCTTTGTAAACTCGCTAAGGATAAGGGGGCTCTCAGTATTGTTGATGCGGTGACATCTCTTGGGGGGACTAAGGTTCTTGTTGATGAATGGGGGGCCGATGCGGTGTATTCTGGGACTCAAAAATGCCTCTCCTGCACACCAGGACTATCTCCGGTAACATTTAGTGACCGGGCTGTGGAGGTTGTCCAAGGGCGAAACCATAAGGTTCAGAGCTGGTTTCTCGACCTCAATTTGGTCATGGGTTATTGGAGTGAAGGGGGCGGAGCGCGCTCTTATCACCATACGGCTCCGATCAATGCTCTCTATGGGCTGCACGAGTCGCTGACCATGCTGCAAGAAGAAGGCATTGAAAACGCCTGGGCACGCCATGACAAAAATCATCAAGCCCTTAAGGCGGGGATTGAAGCCATGGGACTTGGGTTCCTGGTGGAAGAAGCCTATCGCCTGCCGCAATTGAATGCGGTGACTGTTCCTGATGGAGTTGATGAGGCGGTGGTTCGAAAATTTGCTCTAGAGCGTTACAGTCTGGAACTCGGTGCTGGCCTAGGGGCTCTGGCTGGAAAAGTCTGGCGCATTGGCCTTATGGGTCAAAGTTGCACCAGCCAAAATGTCCTGCTCTGTCTGTCGGCTTTGGAAGGTATTCTCTCAGAGTTGGGAGCGGATGTTAATGTTGGAGCGGCGATTCCTGCTGCCCAAAAGGGTCTCGTTTAAACTTCTTTGTTTAAAGAGGCGCGGAGCAGGCGGGACTGTAAGGCACCAATTTCTTTGCGGATGTCTTCCAGTTCCTGCTGTACGGAAGCGCAACCGTTTGCGCCCAGATGGCCCTTGAAGTTTTCAAAATCCATACGGAATTCTGCACTGATAGCCCGATCAGAGGCCAATCGGTCCCTGATGACCGCCACGTCTTTGGCGAGGGAATGAAGAAGGTTTTCTTTGTCAGAAGGTTCTTCTGCTTGGACTATTTCAGCCGAAGCCGTTTCCTCAAGGATGCCTTCATCAGCAACCTCTTCCGGTTCTTCTTCCTTATACTCGTCTTCGCCGAGCATTTCATTAGGTTCTCTGTAGCCATCGGCATCATCCATGCCGAGCATTTCGTTTGAGGTGGTATATTGGTCGAGATTATCTTCATTTGGAACTTGAGGCTTCAAGGTTTCCTCAATCTTTGTAAGAAGTAATTCCAAAAGACCACGGGTTTCTTTTGCCCGATTTTCCAGGCCGGAGAGGTGCTTTAATTCCAGGCGAAGCTCATCCACCTCTGAGCGAAGGGAGACAACTTCTTCTTCCAATTGATCAATATCTAAATCAGCCATACCAAACATCTAGCGGTAACAAGGGTATGTCGTCAATGGTTACGCCAATATTCAGTCGCAATTTAAAGCGACTTGCATTTAATCGTGATCAAATACTTCAGATATGAGTGATAAAGGCTCTAAGACAAAAAAAGGGACCGACCTGGAAAAGGTATTTGGGGGAGGGGACGCGGCACGGTTCGGGGTTGGGGAAGGGGGCCGCGGCGTTTTTCCAGGTGGTCCGTGATTAAGACTATCGCATAATATTTTTTATAATTCTAATGAACAGGGGTATAATTAGGGCTCGGAAAAGTATACCTAGGGTCCATTCGTATACATTTTGTGGAAAACTATAAATAAATTTAGGGGAAAAGGCGGTTAACCCGGTCTATTTGTCATCTCCAGGGGCATCAGAAGTGCCCGATGCGGTGTTGAAGTTGGCTAAATCCAAAATTGCCAGAGGAACTGCGGGATAGTTTATGGCGGCCCAGCTCAAAAGGCCGATACCGATCATCACCATTAATGTTGCCGAAATCTTCATTTTCATGGCCAGTGATTTTTTGTTTTTGCTGCCAAGCGAAGGATAATTCATTGACGGAGTCGTTTCGGCATTTGGGTTGGACATTCCTGCCTCATAAAAGCAATGTCCTTTTTTAGCATTCTTAGCTTGATACATAGCGATATCAGCCCGTCCTAAAAGGGTTTCCTCGTCTGCCCCATCTTTTGGGTAAACAGAGATGCCAATGCTGACCCCAACCTCGGCTTGTTCGCCAGACAGCAGGAAGGGCTCAGAAACGTTTTGGATGATTTTGTTGGCTACCAAAGTTGCGGCATCAAGGTCGTTGATTTCTGAAATAATCACGGCAAATTCATCGCCACCGAGGCGAGCTACCGTATCAGAATCACGGACGGATTTAATCAGCCTTAAGGCAACTTCTTTGAGGAGGATATCGCCAACCGCATGGCCTCGCTTGTCGTTGATTTCCTTAAAGCGGTCTAAGTCCATAAACAAGACAGCAAATTTTTGTTTGCTGCGCCTTGCTTGCTTTGTGGTGGTTCTTAAGCGGTCAAAAAATAACGTCCTGTTGGGGAGGTCAGTGAGGGCGTCGTAACTGGCTTGGCGGATAATTTCTTCTTCAAAACGCTTGTTGTTTGTAATGTCGCGAAAGATCGCCATGTAATGAGTAATGACCCCATTGTCAGACTTAATATTCGTCATGGAGAGCCACGCTGGGAAGGCTTCTCCATTTTTACGTTGGTACCAAACTTCGCCTTGCCAATTCCCGTTGCTATTGACCTGCTTCCAAAAGTTTTCAAAGAAATCTATATCCTGACAGCCGGATTCAAGGAAATCAGGTCTCATGCCTAAAATATCTTCTGATTCAAACCCGGTAATGCGGCTAAAGGCTTTATTGACCATCTTGATGCGATGGTGGCTGTCGGTCAGCATGATTGCCTCAGCTTCTGAGTTGAAGATCGACTCAGCAATCATGAAGAGTTCTTTAGGTTTGTGGGTGCTGCTTTGATGTGCCTCGAAAATAATTTCCTGGTCGATAGCATCGCAAATTTCTGATGTTTTGGTACGGGGGAGGACATTACGCACCCCTTGCCTTATCAATTGGATAGCTTTGCTTACTTCGACAGAACCGTTCACGACGATAAAGGGAATGCTTTTGTTCACTTTTTGTAAAATTTTGAGAGCATTTTGAATTGGGAGAGCTTGATTCTCTTCGGCAATAACCGCATCCCAGTTTTGGGACAATAAAGCGGAACGGTATTGAGGCTCATCGCCGACGACATGGAGAGAAGGCGCAAACCCACGCTTGCGCATTTCAGACAAAAGCGCATCTACAACATCTGGCATGGCGCCAGAAACTAAAATGTGTCTTCGAGTGGTCACGGCACTCTTAGCTCCCCTGTGCCTGTTTAGAAATGATATAATTCTAGCAAGGGTAAAAGTCCACTTGTAATAAGCGAATTCGGGCGATAATTAAGGAAAAATTTACGAATTTTTCCCCGATTTAGGAGAAAATGGTGTGAAACGGGTATATTTAGCTATTATTTAGTCCGTTTGATGGACAAGGTTGTGACATCATCTGCCACTTCAGCAAGCCCGGCAAAGTCTTTGACAAGCTGCTGAACTTGGTCACAAAGCTCTTGAGCGGAAGCCCCATGATTGTATTCCAAAAAGGCTATCAGGCGTTCTTCGGTCAGTTGGTTGCGCTTTTCATCAAGGGCTTCTGTGACCCCATCGGTAAAAAAGAAGACACTATCACCGGGCTCAAGCTGTATTTCTGATTTTTCGTAAGCCATGCCTTTTTCAACGCCCAACACAATGCCGTCGCCTCCTTCAAGGGGGACAACCTTACCGGTTTTATCTTGGGTCATCAGGGGCGGGTGGTGACCCCCGTTAGCATAACTGAGAATCCAGGTTTCCAGGTCTAAGGTCCCGTAAAACACTGTCACGAACATGTTGATGATATCATGACGGCAGAGTAGCTCGTTGGCTTGAAGAAGAGTTGCTGCCGCATCCCTGCCGTGAGTTGCTGCGGCTTGGATCAGGGTTCTGGCAACGGCCATAAAGAAAGCCGCTGGTATCCCTTTGCCCGCCACATCGGCAATAACAAACCCAACTTTGCTTGGTTCGATATAAAAAACATCATAAAAATCGCCGCTCATCTCTTTGGCTGAGCGAATAGCGGCCCCAATTTCTAGATGGTCGAATTGAGGGAAGTTGGTGGGTAAAATTCGCATCTGAATATCGCTGGCAATATCCACTTCTCGTCGAATAGCCGAGAGCTGCGCTTCCGTGTTCCAGGCTTTCCGCCGTCTTTCACAATCCACATAGACACGCCCAATGGTACTGATCAAATCATCGGGTGCGACTGGCCTGGTTAAAAAATCTGCGGCACCATTATTCATTGCTTCGCGAATATGGGGGATGTCTTCCCCTTTGGTCAGGGCGATGCGCGGGATACGTACTTTGCGACCACTGAGGGTGTGAAAGAGCTCTAAGCCGTGAAGCTCATCTTTGTCGATGGCGACTATGGCGAGGTCTAAATCCCGATTTTCTTGGAGAATTGAGACAGCCTCTTCATTGGTCTGGGCAAAAACAAAGCGAAAATTGTCATCGTTTTGCAGTTCCGCTTGCTGCTTGCACTCGGAAATAAACTGGAGGTCTGTGTCGACAACAAGAGTTAACGGCATGGGTTTTTCCCCATTATTTTGGATCGGATATTAGCACCACTATAGGCAAGTTTTTTTGCACGGCAAGGTGGGGGAATGCTTAATCGGGGGTGACCGCGGCAATATTGCATGATACCTAGTTCTGTTATGAACAAAGAAACTGACAAACAATCTGGAAAAGCAAAACGGAAAGATCCGATTGCCGATTCCATTATGGCCCTCCTTCGGGGCTCTGAGCGATTAACTTTCCAAGCTGCGGCACAGTTGATTGCCGAACAACGCCGCAAGCCAAAGGATCGTAAAGATCTTTGGAAGCGTTATTTGACCGCCGTACGGCAGCAGGCGATCCACTTGGCGAGAGAAGGTAAAATCGAGTTGGTCCACCGAGGGGAAGTCGTTGATCCGGGTGATTTTAAAGGGCTGGTCTCCATGCGGGCGAAAAAACCATCTTCTGGCCCTTAGATGATCGCAGAACGCCTCGCTAAAAGCCTTCCCTTCCATTATGGATGGGTGATTGTGGCCACGGCCATTTTGGTCATTTCCTCATGCTTGGGTCTGGCGCGATTGGGCTTGGGCATGCTGCTCCCCTCTATGGGAAGCGACCTCGCTTTGACGTACTCTCAGATGGGCTATATCAGCACGGGAAATTTCGTTGGCTATCTGATCGCGGTTGCAATCGCCCCCACTATTATGGGCCGACTAGGCGCCCGAAAAACCATTGTTTTTGGGCTTGTTCTCATTGCTTTTACCACGGGCCTGATGAGCCAAATGAATGGCTTTATCGCGGCGGTGGTTGTTTATGTGATGACGGGTTTAGGCAGTGGGTTAGCGAATATTCCAGTTATGGCTTTGCTTGCCCATTGGTTCTTAAGTCGTTTTCGGGGCCGGGCTACAGGAATAGCTGTTACCGGTAGTGGTTTTGCCATGATGCTGGCTGGCGTAGCTGTGCCAGAAATTAATCAAGCTTTCGGTGTGATGGGTTGGCGGATTGGATGGGGAGCC
Source organism: uncultured Thalassospiraceae bacterium (assembly GCA_965368165.1). Taxonomy (GTDB): domain Bacteria; phylum Pseudomonadota; class Alphaproteobacteria; order Rhodospirillales; family JAPHRK01; genus JAPHRK01. The sequence goes on from CBDULT010000020.1 coordinate 39,011, forward strand.
ATTGGCGTTTTGTCGGTCTTAATCGCTTTAATCAGTTGGATTACTTTGCGTGATGCACCAAAGGAAATGGGGCTGCTGTCTGTTGGGGAAATTAAGGTCAGCAATCCTAATCCAGGCCCTATACCAAATGCTCCCCAGCCAAAGCTTATAAACGGCATTATGATCCATATGGGACTGATTTATTTTGCCTTTGGAGCCACTTATATTACCTACAGCACCTTTATCGTCACTACCTTGGTTCAAGAGTTTGGCTATAGTGAAAATGTCGCTGGGATTTTTTGGTTTTGGATTGGTTTCCTTAGCTTGTTTTCGGGGCTTATTTTTGGCCCTTTATCAGACAAGTTGGGTCGAAGAATGACCATCGCCATTGTCTATGGTTTGCAAACCGTGGCCTATAGTTTAGCGGCTATAGCGACCAATGGCTGGATGCTTTATCTTTCCATTGGTCTTTATGGGATTGCCGTATTCTCTATTCCAGCTATTGGTGCTGCAATGATAGGGGATTATTTAGGGCCGCGACGGGCTGCTGCTGGCCTCTCCTTTATCACCTTCTTTTTCGCCGCAGGGCAAGTTGTAGGTCCGGCATCAGCCGGAATTGCTGCGGATATACTCGGTAGCTTCACTCCGGCTTATGGTTTCTGTGCCTTGATAACAGGGCTGGCTATTTTTGTAACTCTTAAGCTTAAAACGCCAAGCAATCACGGGTAGAATCGTGATGTTAGAATGTATACCTCAGGTAATTTTTGTGATAGGCAATAAACGGACTTTTTATGAGGATGTTTGTTAGGTGGAAAAAGAGACAGGGAAATTTTCGTCTGATTCGCCAATCACCATGCGTCTATGGACACGCTTTACGGCTATTCTCTTTGTATTAGGGTTGCTTTCTGTCGGGTCGCAATTGTTGACTGAATGGCTGATTGTCGCGAATGAAAGCAGCAATGCTGTCGTTAATATTAGTGGCCGCCAGCGGATGCTTTCCCAACGCATTACCTTGTTGGCTGAAAAGCTTAACCATACCCAATATTCAACCGACCGTGGTGAGCTAAAAAACCAACTGCTTGAAGCCATTGATTTGATGGAAAAATCCCACCTTTCTTTAACTAATGCGGGGGATGAGTTTAGCATTAAAGCTGAAATGTCGGAACAAGTTGCCGTCTTGTATTTTGGCCCCAAAACTTTTGTCGACAGGGACGTGAAGCGGTTTATTGCTCTTGCGCGGAATGTTGCCGCGGAAAAAAAACAAGATAATGACCACTTATCGATAAAGATGTCGAGCCTGTATCAAATGTCGGACAAGGGCCTGCTCGCTAACTTGGATGGCATTGTTAAGCAGTACCAGTTAGAGGGAGAGGCGCGGGTTAATGACCTAAAGTTGTTAGGCACAATCTCGCTGATTATCTTTATCACCGCTCTTGTCGCGTTAGCGGTCAGTGTCTTTAAGCCTTTGGTTGACCGAGTTCAGAAGGAGTTTGCTGAAAAAGAAAACACCCAACGACTTTTGGCAGCTAGCGAATGTCGACAAAGGACAATCGTTGAATCCGCTCTGGACGGTGTGATCACCATTGATAAAGAAGGACGGGTGGTTGAGTTTAATTCGTCGGCCTTGTCTACATTTGGCTTTGCGGATTTGGATGAGGTTAAGGGGATTAAACTTGAAGATTTGATTATTCCTGCGGAAAGCCACCAACAACACCAAGAAGGCATGGCGCGGTTTTTGGAAACCGGGGAAAGCGTTATCCTTGATAGAAGAGTTGAGGTTATGGGAGAGCATAAAAACGGTACTCCCATTCCCCTTGAACTTGCCGTTACTGGCTTCCGCATTGAAGGGGAACAGTTTTTCACGGCCTTTATTCGGGATTTAACAGAAAAAAAACGAGCCGATACTGAAAAGAATTTGCTTGAGGAACGCCTCCACCAAGCTCAGAAAATGGAAACGATGGGGACCTTGTCGGGGGGGATCGCTCATGACTTCAATAATCTTCTCACCCCTATTGTCGGCTATCTCCAACTGTTGTTACGAAAGGCGGGGGAAGATGAAGATCTGAAGATGTCTTTGACGCGGGTGCTCAGGGCCGCAGATAAAGCGACCAATCTTGTGAGCCAAATTTTGACTTTTAGTCGCCAAACAAACTTTGAGAAAAAACCGATACTTCCGTCCCCTTTGCTTGAAGAAACTTTAAAACTCCTTCAATCAACCCTCCCGTCTTCCATTAACTTTGAACAGAAAATAGAGGATGATTGCCCGCCAATTTTAGGAGACCCCTCAAGGGTGCAACAGGTAATTATGAACCTTTGTACCAACGCGGCCCATGCGATTGAAGAAGGAAAAGGTAATATTACAGTTGAGCTTAAAACGATCATTTTAAATGAACGTGAAGCAAGATTGCATCATGATTTAGATGCTGGAAAGCATGTTAAACTTGTGGTTTCTGATACGGGCAAAGGGATGAATGAGGAGGTCATGCTTAAGATTTTTGATCCTTTCTTCACCACTAAGCGCCATTCAGGAGGAACTGGTTTAGGACTCGCTTCATGTCATGGGATTATTACTGAAATGCGGGGAGAAATCACGGTTGAGAGTGCGCCTGGGAAAGGGGCAACCTTTACAGTTTATTTTCCTATAACCACGTTTGAAGAAGAGGGTGTTGATGAAGATGGTGCTGTAGATTTAGCTGGTAGTGGCACGGTTCTTGTTGTCGATGACGTGGAAGAAAATGTCGCTTTAATTGGCGAAATGCTAGAAGCCCTTGGCTATGGCGTTAAAGGCTTTCATCACAGTTTAGAGGCTATAGATTATTTTAAAAATAATCCCTACAAGGTCGATGTCATTCTGACCGACCAAGAGATGCCAGGGATGACCGGAGATGCTTTGGCTCGGTTAGCAAAAGAAATACGCCCCGAAATTCCGATTATCTTAATGACCGGTTATAGTGAAAAAATATCAGGCAAGAACCCGCTTGACCAAGGACTTTCTGACATTCTCAAAAAGCCCCTTACAATTGAAAGCTTAGGAATGTCAATTAAAGGGGCCTTTCATTAGGGGCGAGTGATCGGCATTCCTGCCGCGGCCCAGGCCATAATGCCACCGCTTAAGCTATAAACATCTTTTAAGATGCCATTATCCAGCAAATGCTGTCCGACCTGATAAGAGCGCACGCCATGGGCACAGATGAAAACAACGCGCTTGTCTTTTTCTTTCTCCATGGCGGCAACATTAAAAGTGGACAGGGGGAGGTGGATGGCATCGGGAACGCTGGCTTGACGAAGTTCTGAATCTTCACGAACATCAATCAAGATGGTCCCGTCTTCTTCCAGCCACTGGGCCACTTCAGCCGGAGTGGTTTCTTTTACAAAAGACATTTAAGCACCAAAAAATAAAGTTGACTAAAATAAGTGGTTATTACATGAGGGGGAGGAGGGGATAGGTCAACCCTTGTCTGCCCCTTTATTTTTGCCTCTGGGGCAGGGGTATTGCCGTGGAATGCTGTACTTCTTCAACAATCACAGATGTTTTCACGCTACTCACCCCTTTCATCTCCACGAGTCGATGCATGAGAAACTCAGACATGGCCTTGAGGTCGGGCAGGCAGACTTTAAGCAGATAGTCGGTTTCGCCTGTGACCGAATAACATTCCAGGACCTCGGGGACACCTTTAATAGCGTCGATAAAGGTTTGGGCCGGGTTGGAGCCGTGAGCGTCCAGTGAAACAGAGACGTAAATGGAAATATCCATACCGACAGCATTGGGGTCGATCAAAGTGACATATCCTTTTATTACCCCCATCCCTTCGAGCCGTTTGACCCGACGATGGCATTGCGACGGGGAGAGAAAAGCCACTTCTGCCAGCTCATTGTTCGAGGCCCTAGCATTCTTCTGCAAATAGGCAAGAATTCGAAGGTCTGCCGCATCTAGTTCGGGATTTTGCATGAAATAACCATAAGTTTGGGGACTGTTGCAATAATATTGTAAAAATAACCTTCTTAGGAGGTGTTTTGCAAGATGTATGAGGGCTTTCGGTGTTAAGTTCTGCCCAAATTTGCATATTTAGGAGTCTCCCCTCGTGAACCAGATGACCAGAACAAATAAACCTGCCCAAAATACTTCCTTGCTTATTTCCGGGAACGAAGCTGTTGCCCGTGGGGTCTGGGAAGCAGGTGTTGATGTTGCGACCGCCTATCCTGGCACACCTTCGACAGAAATATTGGAAGCGGTCAGTACCTTCGATGGCATCCACGCCAACTGGTCACCAAATGAAAAAGTTGCCCTCGAAGTGGCAGCGGGAGCCTCCATGGCAGGCGCACGTGCCTTTGCCGCCATGAAACATGTGGGCCTTAATGTTGCGGCTGATGCCTTGATGACCCTGACCCTGACGGGTGTGAGTGGTGGCTTAGTGATTGCTGTTGCTGACGACGTGGGCATGTCTTCCTCACAAAATGAACAAGACTCTCGTTACTGGGGGCGCTTCGGTCACTTGCCGATTCTGGAGCCTTCAGATTCTCAAGACGCCTATAACATGACCAAGGCCGCTTTTGAAATCTCTGAAAAATTCAATGTCCCGGTCATCTTGCGCATGACCAGCCGGGTCTGCCATGTGAAAACCATGGTCGATGTGGGAGAACGGCAAGATTATAAAGTCAAAGGTTTTAACATCGATCCTTCGCAATGGGTGATGGTGCCGGGCAATGCCAAAGGTCGTTTAGCACTGCAATATGAACGCGATAAAGTATTGGCAGATTATAGCGAAACCTGCGACCTGACTGTCATCGAAGATGGTAGTGACAAAACTGTTGGCTTTATTACATCTGGTACGGCTTATATGCATGTGAAAGAAGCCTGCCCTGATGCCCCGGTGATGAAATTGGGTCTGACCCATCCGCTGCCCTTTGAAAAAATTCGCGCCTTTGGGGAGACTGTCGATACTTTGATCATTGCCGAGGAAACGGAGCCTCTGGTTGAGCTTGAGTTGACCGCTAAAGGTATTAAGGTTGTTGGGAAGGATATTCTTCCGTCCTTTGGTGAACTCACGCCAAAACTGATTAACAATGGTCTTAAAAAGCTTCGGGGTGAACCCGTTGAAGAACCTAAAGCGCCTGCCAGTTTGTTCCCACGCCCCCCAACCATGTGCAGCGGTTGCCCTCACTTAGGAGTTTACTACACGCTGTCACGCTTCCGTAAAAATGCTATTTTTGCGGGTGATATTGGGTGTTATACTTTGGGTGCCGGGCATCCATGGAACGCGCTTGATACTTGCGTTTGCATGGGCTCCTCTATTGGTCTCGGCCTTGGGATGGACCTTGCTCGCAAAGCCTCTGGTGAAGAGGGGCCGGATAAAGACAAAGCCATTTTCGCCATCATCGGCGACTCCACCTTCCTTCATATGGGTATCCAGGGCCTGCTTGATCTGGTTTATAACAGCGGTAATGTCACCGTGATGTTGCTGGACAACTCGGCGACTGGCATGACGGGCGGGCAAGATAACCATTCCAGCGGACGTGATCTCAGGGGCAATGAGGCTCCTAAAGTGAGTTTTGCTGAACTTGTTAAAGCCTTGGGCATGAAACCGGAGCGTATTCGTGAGGTTGATCCCTACGAAATGCCCACCCTCTATCGCACCATCAAAGAAGAAATTGCCGTTCCAGAGCCTTCCGTCATTATCACCAATAAACCATGTGTGTTGATTGACCGCTTTGAATCTCACCGTCCCTTGAAAGTGATTGATGAGGATTGTACGGGGTGTGGTAACTGCCTCAACGTTGGCTGCCCGGCAATCATCGTGACCAAACGCTCAACCGAAACCACCGCGAAAGGTAAAGAAGTTGAAAAAGCCTGGGTGACAATTGAAACCCAAGCCTGTACAGGGTGTGACCTGTGCCCCAAAACCTGTGGGCCAAATGCCATTGTTCCTGCGTCACTTTCTGATATTGCTAATCTGGGAGCTTCCTCATGAGCGACGAAAACAAAATCACCAACATCCAGGTCGTCGGCATCGGCGGACAAGGGGTAATGACCGCATCAGAAGTGCTGTCGCAAGCGGCCCGTTCTTTAGGGTTTGATGTGAAAAAAACCGAAGTGGCTGGTATGGCCCAGCGGGGTGGGGTGGTTTCCTCCCACGTTCGTTTTGGTAAACGGGTTTTCTCTCCGGCGATCCCTCAAGGAGAAACCGATATCCTGGTCGCTTTCGAGCCCGCTGAAGGCATGCGCTGGCTTAATGAGGTAAATGAAGGGGGAGTTGCTATGGTCAACACCCTGCGCCAAAAGCCACCTGTGGTAAATATTGGCTTGTTTGATTATCCCGATGATCCGGTAAAATTCATGCGAGATTCAGGGGTAAAAGTCTACGACTTTGACGCGGGAGCTATTGCTCAAAGTTTGGGGAATCCTAAACTGGTCAATACCGTCATGCTCGGTGCCATTGCTGACCACCTGCCTTTTGCCTCTGAGACCCTTAAGTCTATCATTGTGGAACGCTTCAGAGCTAAAAAGCCAGAACTCGCCGACCTAAACGACCGCGCCTTCGAAGCCGGTCGTCAAGCCGCCAGCGAGTCAGAACAAGCTGCCTGAAACGTTGTTTTTTAACGTTGCTTTGTGACGGTTTCCATCAAATGCCCGGACTTGTTCCGGGTGTTTTTGGTTTGGGCTAGGTCGCTTGCTTTACCCTCCGCCATAAAGCCGCATGATGAGCTCATAAGCCCTTTCCGACCTTGCTGTCATTTCGTCCTCATGCAACAGGTCTCTTACCCCAATCACCCTCTCAATTTGCAGGTCGCCGATTAACAGGGAGATGTAAATGTCGGCAACTTCTTGTGTGTCCTCAAATTGCAGGAGACCTGCTGATCTGGCTTTATCAAAAACCTGGGCTAGCATTTTGGTAACGGCATTTTTGCCGCCTGAGGCGATGGTTTTGCCGAGGGTTCCGGTTTCATAGATGTCGCCTACAGCGGCTCGGTTAAGCACGATGGCTTTTTCCCCGGTGACGATTCCCAATAAGATTGGGCTAAGGTTGCGGATGGTTTGTAAGGGGTCGGCATTACTTTCCAGACATTTTTTTAAAACCTTCTCGGCTTCCTTGGCATTTTCTTCAACCAAAGAGCTGAAGAGGTTGGGCTTGGTGCCGTACCATTTATAGAGGGTTTCATTTGAGGCTTTCGCGTGCTTGGCAATGGCGAGCATTGAGGCGCCTTTGTAGCCTTTTTCTTCGATGACCTTATAGGCGGCGGCTTCGATTTCGACCCGCCGCGCTTCCTTCTTGTCGTTCTTCATGAGGTGCTTCCCAAAATAGCTTGACAGCAACCGTACATAAATATACGGTTGTTCAAATACGTACATAATTATACGGAAAAGAAGGCCCGATGCAAAGGTCAAATTCGAATACAAAACTTAAAACCCTCTTCATAAGGAAAACCATATGTCTATTCTAAAAAAAGCCGCCCTTTCTTTTGGGGTCGGTATTATCGTTGTCGCAAGCTTTGTTGCTTATTCAGCTACCAGCACTCGGAGTGAGATCACCGCGTTTGAAAATATTTTGATTGCGGCGAATAAGAACGTTGGGAGGGCAGATGTTTCCCCCGTGGACCTGGAAGGTTTACCTTTGCCCGTTCAGGCATACTTTAAGTATGTTTTCCCTGAAGGCCCGCGTACAGATACGAAGTGGGTTGAATTTGAGCAGGAAGGCCAATTTCGCCTCCCTTTAAAGGAAGGCTTTGCCCCCACGACGGCACGCCAGGTGGTGGCAGCGCGTAATCCTGATTTGGTTTTTTCTGCCGTTACCCCCCTTCTTGGCCCCATCTGGGCTGTTGCCTATGACGTCTTTATTAAGGGGAATATGCAAATGGAGGCGCGTCTTCTCTCGACGGTCTCCGTTATGAAAGAATTCAGCACCCCAACTCTTGATAAAATTTCATTGCGACGCTGGCTCTTGGAAAGTCCGTCCTACCCCTCGGCCTTGCTGCCAGGCGGGCTGGTCACATGGGAAGCAATTGATGATAGCCATGCTCGAGCGGTTGTCCGTGCCCATGGTTATCAAACCTCGATGATTGCAAGCTTTGACAATACTGGCGCGTTAACAACTTTTGCTGCTGAAGAGGATGGTGACTTGACGACGCCCTATCATGGTTCCGGTGAACATGTTGTCCGGGGTGACTATCAGTTAGTTGACGGAGTGCGCATCCCTATGTTTTTTGAAATTTCACGCGCAGCTAAAGGCAAGACTTATCCTTTCTGGTCTGGTCGAATAACCCAAATTAAATTTAGTAAATAACCGCCGGATACCCCACTCTCTTTTTAATGCTAATAATCGAGAGTGGGGCTTTGCTCTCACATGATGAGTCGCTTTGTGTTTTTGGTTGAAGATGATGAGGGTTGACTGTACATCAGACCCTGAATTTATCATTCTAGAGTAAGGGCAATTATTGTGTTTGACGTAAATGAATATTTCGACGGTAAAGTAAAATCTATCGCTTTCCAATCAGGCACCCTGCCTGCCACAGTAGGCGTTATGGCCCCTGGGGATTATGAGTTTGGTACCAGCCAAAAAGAAACCATGTCCGTGGTGAGCGGTGCATTAACTGTGATGTTGCCAGGAAGGTCAGAATGGCAAACCTTTGACGCTGGGCAGTCTTTTATCGTTGAAGCCAATCAGAAATTCCTACTGCAAGTGGCGGTCGATACAGCCTATCTTTGCACCTACGAGTAACGATCACTTTCGGACATTTCTGGGCGTTTCTTCTACCTTGCGGGCGAAGTAGGTTTTCCATTCGGTAATGTGTTCTGCCATCAGTTGAGCAGCGGTGTCGCCATCGTGGGCTTCGATGGCATCAAGAATTTTCAAGTGTTCATCGAGCCCTTGCTCGATATTGCCCTCTTTGATGAAGTGGCGGATGAGGACTTCATGGATGGTGCGGTATCTCAAGATATCCTGGTATAAAAAACGGTTCCAACTGGCTTCGGCGATGTGACCGTGGAATAATTTTTCAAACTCAATCCACTTTTCGTGAAGTTGCTCAGCCGTGAGGTTGCCTTTCAAAGCCTCGCCATGGCAACGCAATTCCCCAAGCATCTCTCTGTCCATCTGGGTGGCTGCGAGTCTTGCGGCTTGGGATTCCAGCAGGCTGCGCATAAAGAAAAGATCAAGCACCTTGGTTGCGGTGAACTCGGCAATAACTGGTCGGGCATTTTCACGTTGTTCAACCAACCCATCTTTGATTAAATCACGCACCGCATCATGCACAGGCGTTCGGCTGACTTGCAGATGTTTAGCGATAGCAAGCTCGCTGACCTTCTTTCCGGGAGGGAGGTCTCCTCGAACAATCTTATCCACCAGAACAGCATAAACCCGTTCAGATAATCTCGAATTTTCATCAGGATTTAAATCATCTAATGGTGCCATTTGATTGGTATCACACTACAGAAATTGAAAAGGATACATTGTTTTTATCAGAACAGATGAAACACAGGTACAGATGTTTTGCAACAACAAAACAAAATTGCATGCAGTTTGCCTTGAGTGCCCAAAGGTTGATGATTTGAGGGTGATTTTTAAATAACCGGATCAAATACCTCTGCTCAAATGCAAGCCGCTTTAGGGTGACGTTAGGTCGCAACTTTGACCTATAATTCTCATCTCTTCCCCTTCATAATAAAGGGAACGGAAACGATAGAGAAATGTCCTTATGCCCCATAAATCAAAAGACGCTCCGAAATACCTTCCATTTGAATCTATGAAGGTTGGCGATGTACGCGAGTTTGGTGCCTATAAAGTCACCGAAGAAGAAATCATTGAGTTTGCCACTAAATATGATCCTCAACCTTTCCATTTAGACCACGAAGCCGCGAAGCATTCGCTCTTTGGCGGGCTTTGTGCCAGTGGCTGGCATACCTGCGCCATGACCATGTCCATGATGGTGGCTGATATGATGGTCCATGGATCTTCGTTGGGGTCTCCGGGTGTTGAAAACTTGAGATGGCTCAAGCCGGTCTACCCCGGTGATATTCTCTCCGTGCGTATGGAGAATCTTGAAACCCGTATCTCCAAAAGCCGCCCTGATATCGGCTTCGTCACGGGGAAAACCACCACTTTAAATCAAAAAGGCGAGGTGGTTCAGGAGTTTATCAGCAAAGGAATGTTTCCCCGGAGTGAGTAGGACGCTCACGCGCACCACCTAGGTGGTGCACGTGAGCCAAGCGCGAAGAGCGCGCCCGGCGTCTGAGGGGCAATAAAACTAAATAAAATTTTCCATAGCTTTGGGTAATTCAGACATTTGGTCAATTAAAGCATCTGCCCCGAACTCATTCGGAGGCACCCGGGTGTAACCGTAACTCACCGCGACAATGGGAAGTCCGGCGTTTTGGGCGGCCTGGACATCGTTTATGCTATCGCCGACAAAGAGAGCTTCCTCATGGGAGACACCCAATTGATTCAGCACTGCTTCCACGTGGCGTCTATCAGGCTTGCGGTAAGGAAGAGCATTGCCGCCGATAACCGATTGGAAATAAGGAGTCATGTTCAATTCTTCCAGGATGCCTTCCGCTGGTCCTTGGGGCTTGTTGGTGCAAACTGCCATCTGAATACCTTCAGCTTTTAGTTTTTCCAACACCGCCATAACGCCTGGGTAGGGTCTGGTCTCTATGGCACCATTGCCATCGTAGAAGTTGATGAAAATATTCATCAATTCAGGAAGCTTTTTTTTGGGGCAGGGTTCCCCTGTTAGTCGAAAGGCGCGCTCAATCAGAACCCCGGCACCATCGCCGATCATTTGTCGGACATCGTTGACTTCTATGGGGCGACGTCCCTGATGCTTGAGAACTTCATTGGTGGCCCGGCAAAGGTCGGCGGCACTGTCTACCAGGGTTCCGTCCAGATCAAATAAGACGGCTTTAAACTGGGGCATTCCCAACTTCTCCTGTTTGCAATCTTTGGAAACAAAGTTTGACTTTGCTTGTAACGGCTGCCTGTGGCAAATTCGCCCCAGAATTCAGGGGGAATTCCTCCCCCTTTACCGAAGTTTTAAACAACGGCGTACCAATGTCCAAGAACAAAACTGCAGTTATCGTCCTCGCCGCTGGCATGGGCACCCGGATGAAGTCTGATTTGCCGAAGGTGATGCACCCCTTGGCAGGTCGCCCCATGGTGAAGCATTTGCTGGAAACCGTGGAAGGGTTAAAGCCCGAACGCATCGCTGTGGTGGTCGGCCCTGACATGGAAGTCTTAGAAAAAACCGTCGCTCCAAACCCAACGGCCATTCAGAAGGATCGCCTCGGTACGGGCCACGCTGTCCTTGCCGCGCGAGAAGCCTTGGAAGGCTTCACAGGTGACGTGCTGATTGTTTATGGTGATACCCCCTTACTGAGCAAAAAAACTTTGGTCTCTATGCTTGAGGCGCGGCGTACCAAACCTAACCCGGCTGTTGTGGTTCTTGGCTTCCGTCCTTACGACCCCGGCCAATATGGTCGCTTGATGGTCGATGAAGAAGGTGACCTGAACCAAATCATTGAATTCAATGATGCCTCTGTTGAAGAAAAAGAAGTCGACCTGTGCAATTCCGGTGTCATGTGTGTTGATGGCAAAATCCTGTTCAACTTGCTCGACCGGATTTCCAACGACAATGCCAAGGGTGAATATTACCTGACCGATATTGTCGAGCTTGCCGGGGAGGATGGGTTCCGTTCTGTGGTGGTTGAAGGCGACGAAGAAGAATTACTGGGGATCAACTCGCGGGTTGAATTGGCGGCGGCTGAAGCCATTATTCAAGATGATATGCGCACCAAAGCCATGGAAAACGGCGTGACTCTTGCTGATCCCAGCACGGTTTATTTCAGCCATGATACTAAAATTGGTAAAGAAGTTTCGATCCAGCCGAACGTCTTTTTTGGCCCCGGTGTGACCATTGGTGATCATGTGGAAATCAAAGCCTTTTGTCATCTGGAAGGAGCGACCCTTAAAGGCGGCTCCACCATTGGCCCCTTTGCTCGGTTGCGCCCTGGGGCTCAACTCGATGAGGGGGTTAAGGTCGGTAACTTTGTTGAGATCAAAAATGCCAAACTGGAGAAAGGGGCTAAAGTCAGCCACCTTACCTACATTGGCGATGCGCGTATTGGTGAGGGAGCTAACGTGGGGGCAGGGACCATTACCTGTAACTATGACGGCTATGATAAATTCCATACGGATATCGGGGCTGGGGCCTTTATTGGCTCCAATACGGCTTTGGTCGCCCCAGTGAAAATTGGCGATGGGGCAATCGTTGGGGCGGGCAGTACCATCTCCAAGGATGTCCCCACGGATGCTTTGGCCGTGACGCGGTCTGACCAGCGCAGTATTGATAGTTGGGCCAAGCGGTTTCGCCAGCAAAAGAATAAGGATTAAGAATTATGTGCGGCATTGTTGGGATTGTCGGAAAGCAGGAAGTTGGCCCTCTTTTGTTGGAAGGGCTGAAACGGCTTGAATACCGTGGATATGATTCAGCCGGGATTGCCACGCTGGTTAATGACCGCATAGAACGCCGCCGAGCCGAAGGTAAACTGTCTAATCTTGCCGATTTGGTCGATAAGCAACCAGTGGTCGGCACCATCGGCATTGGCCATACGCGCTGGGCCACCCATGGGGTGCCTAATGAAGTAAATGCCCACCCTCACAAAACCGATCGAGTTGCCATGGTGCACAACGGGATCATTGAAAATTTCCAAGAGTTGCGCGGTGAGTTAGAAAGCTTAGGCCACAAGATGACTTCCGATACAGATACGGAAGTGGTGGTGCAATTAATCGATCATTACCTGCAACAAGGTAAGGCCCCAACTGAAGCGGTCTCAACCACTCTCAAACGCCTGGAAGGTGCTTTTGCGCTGGCGATTATTTTCTCCGGTGAACAAGATTTGATGATTGGTGCTCGCAAAGGCAGCCCTTTGGCTGTGGGCTTTGGTGATGGGGAAATGTATTTGGGTTCCGACGCTCTTGCACTGGCTCCCCTCACCAAGAAAATAGCCTATATGGAAGAAGGTGACTGGGTGGTTTTGACTTCTCAAGGTGCTACCTTCCATGACCATGAAGACAATGAGGTCGCGCGCGAAGTTAAGCTTACCGAGCTTTCCGGTGCCTTGATTGGAAAAGGCGGCCATCGCCACTTTATGCTCAAAGAAATTTATGAGCAACCTCAGGTGATTGGCGACACCTTACATTCCTTTCTCAACCCTCTGACCCGCACCATTACTCTTCCCGACCTACCGTTCGGTCTAGAAGATGTGAGCAAGATAACGATCATTGCCTGTGGGACCTCGTCTTATGCTGCCCTTACCGCTAAGTATTGGCTCGAAAGCCTTGCTAAAATTCCGGTAGAAGTAGATATCGCCTCTGAATTCCGCTATCGCGGTGTCGAGATGCCGGAAAAAGGAGTGGCAATTTTTATATCTCAATCGGGTGAGACTGCCGATACTTTGGCGGCTTTACGCTATTGTAAGGAACAGGGTCAAAAAATTCTGTCGATCGTCAATGTGCCGGAAAGTAGTATCGCTCGGGAGTCAGATGCGGTTCTGCTAACCTATGCCGGGCCAGAAATTGGTGTTGCCTCGACCAAAGCCTTCACCACCCAGTTGGTGGTCTTAGCTTGTTTCTCTGTGGTGATGGCAAAGGCGAGAGGTCGCATTGACGGGGAAACAGAAGGCAAGTTGGCCGAAGCCTTGACCGAAGTGCCCGCCCGTGCTGCCGAAGTGCTTAACCACGACGAACGCCTGTTAGAACTGGCCCACGAAGTGGCGGAAGCCAGAGATGTACTTTATCTTGGCCGGGGCACAAGCTATCCGATCGCTTTGGAAGGAGCCCTAAAGCTTAAAGAAATTTCTTATATCCACGCAGAGGGCTATGCCGCCGGTGAAATGAAGCACGGCCCCATTGCGTTAATCGATGAAAATGTTCCGGTGATTGTTATTGCACCCAGTGATGACTTGTTTGATAAAACCGCGTCGAATATGCAGGAAGTGATAGCCCGTGGAGGCCGGGTTATATTCTTTAGTGATGCTCCCGGGTGCAAAAAACTTGCCGAAACCGCCAACCACGCCATCGCCTTGCCTCAAGTAAACCCCTTTGTTGCGCCCATCCTTTATTCGATCCCCGTGCAATTGCTTGCTTACCATGTCGCCGTGATAAAAGGCACCGACGTGGACCAGCCAAGGAACCTGGCAAAAAGCGTGACCGTGGAATAATTCCAACGGGGGGACGGGCTGATACCCCAAGAGGGATATTCAGGTGGACATCAAGCGTGTGATCTTTAGTGGTTTCGTTGTAGTGGACATCGATATTATCAACATGACGGGTTAGCCATTTCCGCTTCTCGTGGTCGCCAAGTCGGTCGATCTCATCGAAATCAATGGAGATACGAGAGACGGATTCGAGCCAATAATCCGTATTCTCAATCTCGACCAGCATGAATTGAGATTGGCTCAAATCGTTCTGAATCCTACGTTTAACCTCGTTGAAGTTGTCGAAAACACGTTCATATATCGACTGTTCAACCTGTCCGAGGCGATACTCTGTTTCAAGATTGCTCAGGGACTTCTCGATCTTTCTGAGTTCGCCCTTCAAGCGTCGTATCTGTCGCTTCTCATGCTGATGACGGGCATCAAAATTACCATCATCCTCGAACTTATCTTTGAGAAGAGCATTGAGTTTGTGGGGATCGGACAGGGTTTGGGAAACCGCGTCCCAAACGATTTTATTGGTGCGTGGTATGTTTAAGGACCTTTTTAGTCCGCAGCCACGTCGTCGATCCCATTTTTGATCGTCGGCAGGCGGTTGTTTGACCCACTGGCGTTCCCTGTGAGGGCAATGGTAGAGGTACTCGTGATTTTTGGGTTTCCACCGTCCTGTCATGGGTGTCTGGCAATGACCGCAATACATCAGATTTCGAAGGAGATAGAAGTTCTCGGTGCGTGCGTTTTGCCCCCTTCTTTCGAGGTTCCGCAAACGCTTCGTTTGAACTTGGTTCCATAAATCCGTTGGTACGGTCTGGGGACACTTGCACCGGACGGTCTCATCTAACTTTTTGTCATGATAATTGTATTCGCCAAGATACATTTCATTACGAAGGATTTTTTGGATCGACCCCATAGACCATGATTTGCTTTTCCTACGGGTCAAGATACCGTTTTTCTCAAGGTCAGTTTTGATCTGATGGGCTGGGATACCCTCCAAGGAAAGTTGGTAGACCCGCCTGAGCCACTTGCTCTCAGCAGGGTTCTCAACCAGCTTCCCACTATTAAGCTGATAACCAAACGGTGGTGGACCGCCCATCCAAAACCCCGCTTTGACTTTTGCGAGTTTCCCAATCTGGCTTCTTTCAGATCGTAAAGCGTTATCGTAAGCGGATATTTCGCTCAAAATCCCAATGAGGAGGGAATCGAGATGGGACGACAGATCGATAATCCCAGTAGGGGTATGAAGCTTGACCTGCTTTTCCTTCATTTTCCATCTGATGCCGCCCCATGTTTTTTGGTTTCTTGAAAGTCTATCGGTATTGTAGACGAAGAGGTGCTTGATGATACCTTCTTCGATTTGAAGCATCAGCTTTCTTAACACGGGTCTATTGGCGAGGTCTTCAAAACGAGAGCTTTGCCCACCTTCATTCCAAATAATATGCTCAAAACCAAGCTGTTCGGCTTTTGCGATACCAGCCTCAGTCTGTGAAGTAAGAGACGTTCCTTGTTCTTCTTGAGCCGATGAAGAAACACGAGCGTAAATGTGGAGAGTTTCAGTCATTACCCGATAATACACTTGGCTGGGCTTTTGCGAAGCCCAACACAACTTCAACGAGGTTAAACGTAGGATTCAGAACGATTTGAGCCAATCTCAATTCATGCTGGTCGAGATTGAGAATACGGATTATTGGCTCGAATCCGTCTCTCGTATCTCCATTGATTTCGATGAGATCGACCGACTTGGCGACCACGAGAAGCGGAAATGGCTAACCCGTCATGTTGATAATATCGATGTCCACTACAACGAAACCACTAAAGATCACACGCTTGATGTCCACCTGAATATCCCTCTTGGGGTATCAGCCCGTCCCCCCGTTGGAATTATTCCACGGTCGTCGCCCACAGGCGACAAGGAGGAAGGGAAGCGGGCGTCAC
>CBDULT010000021.1:0-44426 GCA_965368165.1 uncultured Thalassospiraceae bacterium
ACAACACCCTCGCCGTCCGCGCATCCCTTCAATATATACAATGTCAAAGAACAAATAGTATAAAGAAACTAATCTTTAAACCGCCAGTTTGTTTAGGGCCTTTCAAATCCCCCGCTGACTAAGTCAGTGGCTCGTTTGTCTGGTCCGCCTCAGCTCCGGCGAGGTGGGGTTTTAGTCCTTACTCAACGAACTGTCAAACCCTATTTAAAAAATAATTTCTTTTTTTGCTTCACTGAAAAAAACCTTAAAATTCAATTTGTTAGCCGAAGCTAATTTGTTGTATCCCAGGTCCGCCTCAGTTCGGCGAGCGCGCTTTCTAGGCCTATCTGTTTGGTCCGTCAAGCACTTTAACAAAGAAAAAAACTTAATTTCCGCTTTTCCAAAAAACCATCCAAATTGACTAGTTGGCGTCTGCCGATCAGTCTCTATTCAAAGGTTCGCTTCAGTCTCAGCGAGGTGCGCTTTTTAGTCCTATGTAATCGGCCCGTCAAGCACATAATCAAATATTTTCTCAACCCCTCCACTCTGAAAAAACCTTTAAAATCAACCTGCTGGGCTAGGCCCTCGAGTTGTTTGTTTGGGTTCGCTGCAGTGCGGCGAGGAGCGTTTTCTAGTGGCATGACCCCGCCCCGTCAACAGCTAATTTTAGAATATTTTTTGCACCTGCAAAAAACGGCAGAAACACTGATCTTTTTGATTAATTTATTTTATTTTATTGTTCGCTATCAGAACAGTTTTAGAAAACCAAACAGCGAATTCTGATCAAAACCCTGTGCGAACCGATTAAAGGAGGGGGCTGCTCTATAGAATCACCATCAATTATGAGGCGTATCGGAAACCATTTCTTAAGAACCTCCTGTATAACATTGATTCAAATGAAGGAATCAAAAAGCTTTTCTTGACTTGGGGAGATGGCTTAAAAGAGACTTCGTGATCCTGGGAATATCCAGGATGGGGAACAGTTATAAAGAATTACGTACCGTTATATTATTTGGGGACTACCTTTAAATGTCTTTGCGTCGACTAACCGTTACGGCGGCCTTAATATCATCTGCCGTTGCTGCAGGAACTTTCATGCTAGGTACGCCTAGCTCCGAAGGCCCCTTGAGCATAAATAAGACAGACGTTTCGGTTCTCACCCCTCCCTCAAAAAATTCTACTGTTAAAGTAAAAGCGGCCCCTACTGCAAAAGCAGAGGCAGAAATCTCTACACCAACGGTTTCGGTTGTTACCGCCGCAGTCGCAGCGGTTCCTCCTGTTGAGCAGCCCAAAGAAGCTATTATTAAAGAGCCTTATGATAAGACGACACAGGTAGGTAAAGGCGATACCATGATGGCTATTCTGGTAAATGCTGGGGTTGAACGTACAGACGCTCATAATGCTATCACCGTTTTGTCCAAAATTTATAGCCCCCGGAATATTCGTCCTGGGCAAGAAGTAACCTTAACCTTCCAGCCTGATAATCAAGGGGCAAACCCAGATCGCTTTGAAGGTATGATTCTGGTTCCGGGTATTGAAGAAGAAATCAGAGTCCGGCGGAAACTTGAAGGTGGGTTTACGGCCAAAAAGGTTGCAAAACCTCTGACCCGTAAATTAGCCCGTGGTGCCGGGACGATTGATTCAAGCCTTTATTTAGCAGCCATGGAATCAGATGTCCCTCAAAGCGTAATCGTTGAAATGATTCGCGCTTACTCATGGGATGTTGATTTCCAACGTGACATTCAAAAGAACGATGCCTTCGAAGTTATGTATGAGCGCTACTATACAGAAGAAGGTAAATTGGCCCGTACAGGTAAAATTCTTTTTGCCTCACTCACCATGCGAGGCGAGCGTTATCCTATTTATCTACACAAAACCAAAAAAGGTCTGGTCGACTTCTTTAATGACAAAGGCCAAAGTGCTAAAAAAGCTTTGATGCGGACACCTATCAATGGGGCACGCTTAAGTTCTGGCTACGGCAAACGCCGCCATCCGGTCCTCGGTTATACCAAAATGCATAAAGGGATCGATTTCGCCGCCCCACGCGGCACACCGATCTTTGCGGCTGGCGATGGCGTTATTGAATTTGCCGGACGCAAGGGGGGATACGGCAATTATATTCGTATTCGCCACGCTAATTCATATTCCACCGCCTATGCCCACCAAAAACGCTTTGCCAAGAATATGTATAAAGGGCGTCGGGTACGCCAAGGGCAAGTGATTGGTTATGTGGGTACCACAGGCCGTTCAACCGGTCCCCACCTCCATTATGAAATTCTGCGTAAAGGTCGCCAAACGAATCCCCTACGGGTGAAAATGCCTTCCGGTGAAAAGCTTAAAGGTAAAGAGTTGGCCCGCTTTAAGAATACCAAGGCAGAGCTAGAGCAAACCTATGCCTCTATTCCCATGGAGTCTGTTCTCGCTCGGGCGGAATAGCCTGATAAAAACTCCTTTTCGATAAACCGACAAAAGCCTGCATCAGTTAATAGTTAAAGTGAATTTTTTTTGGAAATATATGTAGACGCAGATGCCTGCCCGGTTAAGGATGAGGTCCTTAAAATTCTCGACCGTCACGGCATAAAGGTCCATTTTGTCAGCAATCAGTGGATGCGTTTACCGCAATCCCCCATGATTAACGTTGTCGTTGTCCCTGAAGGTCCAGACGAAGCCGATAACTGGATTGCCGAACGCGTGGGTCCAAACGATATAGCCATTACAGGCGACATTCCCCTAGCTGATCGCTGTGTCAAAAAACAAGCCACCGTGATCAACCACAACGGCAAACCCTTCACCGAAGAAAGCATCGGCATGGCCCTGGCCATGCGCGACCTGATGACGCATTTAAGAGAAACAGGCGAAATGACCAGCGGCGCAGCGGCCTTTTCAAAGCGAGATCGATCAAGGTTTTTGGAAGCTCTGGAAGGGGCCGTGCAGAGCATTAAGCGGCGGTAACTTCGTTACCCTCTGTTGCCCATTTCGGTCATCACCTCCCCCCCCTATCGTTGCCCCAGGACTTGATCCACGAGTGTCCTGTTTAGATTTTAGAAGAGTCCTGAGGCTAAGAGACAAATTCTTCTGCCTTATAACCTTGGGCATAAAGCAATGCTGTCAGATCACAGAAGCCTACCTTGTGGTGAGCTTCTTTGGCGACGATGGGCTTGCAATGGAAAGCGATCCCTAGGCCAGCAGCCTTCAGCATGGGGAGGTCGTTTGCACCATCACCAACGGTGAGGGTTTCTGACATCATTAACCCTTGATCTAGGGCCATTGCTTTCAAGGCTTCAAGCTTGGCTTCTTTACCGACAATTGGCTCGATCACCTTACCAGTGAGTTTGCCATCGACAATTTCCAGGTTATTGCCTTTATTAAGGTGAAAGCCAACCTGCTCAGCGACCCGACTGGTGAAATAGGTAAAGCCCCCAGAGACCAAAGCGCAATAGGCGCCGTTGGCCCGCATGGTTTGCACCAACTGACGAGCACCGGAGGTTAATTTGACTTCTGCCATGGCCTCAGCCATTTTGGATTCTGCCATGCCTTTGAGCAAAGCGACCCGTTCGTTAATCGCCCCTCGAAAGCCAACCTCACCATTCATCGCCCGTTCGGTAATGCGCGCGACTTTATCTTTCAGGCCTACAAACTCAGCCATATCATCCAGAGTTTCGCCGACAACAATGGTGGAATCCATATCGGCTACCAGAAGTTTCTTTTTGCGTCCCTCAGATTTCTGGGCAATCACATCCACAGGCCAACCTTCTAACTGTTGACGGACAACAGCCCGGGCCATTTCTGGCTCCAGGCCCTCAAAGTAAATATCGACAGCAACCCCTTCTTTAAGGGAGACACTTTCGCCAATAACCGCGCCCATCTGCAACAGAGACTCTCGCGCTTCCGCAGCTAAACCATCATCCAGGTCGTGGCTGTCGTTGGGAGTTATCAGGGTCATAACATTTCGCATATCAGGGGTATAGTCCGCGACTAACTGAGAAATCAAGTGGCGTTATTATCGATAGTTGGTATAAGGCAAATTATGAAGAAAAAACCTGTTCTTATTATCGCCGGGCCAACAGCTAGTGGAAAGTCTTCTCTGGCCTTGGATGCGGCTGTAGAATTTGATGGTCTGATAATCAATGCAGATTCCATGCAGGTCTATAACACTCTCTCCATTATCACGGCCCGACCTTCAGCGGAAGATGAGGCCAAAGCCCCCCATCGACTCTATGGTTTTCTCCCTCCTTCAGAGGCCTGCTCCGCAGGCTTTTGGGTAAAAAAAGCCATTACTGAGATTAAGCAGGCGTGGAAAGATGGTAAATTTCCAATTCTTTGCGGGGGAACGGGGCTTTATCTGCGCACTTTAGTCGTGGGGATCAGCGAACTCCCGGATATCCCGGAGCAGTACCGAACCCAGGCCACAGAACGATTGAAACGGCTAGGTAACGAAGCTTTTCATCAAGAGGTCGCTCAACGCGACCCTGAGATTGCCAAACGCCTCCCCCCCTCAGATACTCAACGCCTGATCAGAGCCTGGGAAGTATCCGAATTCACCGGGCAAGCGTTGTCTCTTTTACAGAAGCAGTACAAACCTGTTCCGCCCCTGCCTGAGGCGGAATTCCATCAAATTGTCCTCGCCCCTCCCCGCGAGACTCTCTATCAATCCTGTGAAACACGCTTTGACAAAATGATTGAGGCCGGAGCTTTGGAGGAAGTCACGGCCCTTGCCGCCCTTAATCTAGACCCCACCTTACCCGCCATGAAAGCCCTCGGTGTCCCGGAAATCCTCAGCTATCTGCGCGGAGAAGCCACCCTTGATGAAGCCCGGAAAAGGTCAAAAAAGACCACCAGAAACTATGCAAAACGGCAGTCCACATGGTTTAGAAACCAAGTTACCGAGGCAAATGTGGTTTCCGCGCAATATTCGGAAAGCATACGGCCGAAAATCTTTTCATTTATTCGCCAGAATGTGTTGACCGACAGGACATGAGAGTCTAGTGTGCGGCGCTTCGTACGGGAGTGATTCCGTGCGCGTTTTTCTCCTGAGGAACTTGGAAGGCCTTAAGGTGCCTGATATCAGGAGATTTTTTTTGCAATAGAAGATAAATACAGACTTATTTTTGGAGTAGAAGCAATGGCTGCACAAACCCTAAACGGATCCCAGATCGTCCTTCGAGCTTTGAAGGATCAGGGCGTGGATGTGGCATTTGGCCTTCCCGGCGGCGTTTTGCTTCCTTTTTACGACGAAATTTACCAACAGAACGAGCTGAAACATATCCTGGTGCGCCATGAGCAAGGTGCCATGCACGCTGCTGAAGGCTATGCCCGCTCAAATGATAAAGTTGGCGTTGTTATTGTGACCTCTGGCCCTGGTGCGACAAACACCATTACGGGTTTAGTTGACGCCATGATGGATAGCATTCCTTTGGTATGCATCACCGGACAGGTGCCAACCGCCTTGATCGGCAACGATGCTTTCCAGGAAGCAGATACCACAGGCATTACCCGCCCCTGCACCAAGCATAATTATTTGGTCAAAGACGTAAATGATCTCGCACGGGTGATGCATGAAGCTTTCTTGGTTGCTAAATCTGGTCGTCCAGGCCCGGTTCTGGTTGATATTCCTAAAGATGTTTTCACTGCGGTAGGCCAGTACGTTGGCCCTTCTAAGGTCGAACACAAAACATATCGTCCTAAAGTAAAAGGCAACTTCACTGACATTAAAAAAGCCGTGAAGATGATGGCGGCTGCCAAGAAGCCAATCTTCTATTGTGGCGGTGGCGTCATTAACTCAGGCCCCAATGCCTCAAAGCTTCTTACCAAGCTCGTGAAAATGACAGGCTTCCCTTGCACCTTAACCCTTATGGGCCTTGGAGCCTTCCCAGCCAGCGAAAAGCAATATCTGGGAATGTTGGGCATGCACGGAACTTACGAAGCCAACCTCGCCATGCACGATTGTGATCTCATGATCAATATCGGGGCACGCTTTGACGACCGGGTAACTGGACGCCTCGATGGTTTCTCCCCTGACTCGAAAAAAATTCATGTTGATATCGATCCTTCTTCCATCAATAAAAACGTTGTAGTCGACCTTCCTTTGGTGGGTGATGCGGGTCATATTCTGGAAGACATGATCAAAGCCTGGAAATCTGAACAAGCCACCCCAGACAAGAAAGCACTCGGGAAATGGTGGGAGAAGATCGAAGGCTGGCGCAAAACCGATTGTATGAAATACAAATCCACCAAGAAAGTTATTGAGCCTCAATACTTCTTGGAGCGGGTTGCGGCTCTGACCAAAGGCAAAAATGCTTATTTTGCCACCGACGTTGGACAACACCAAATGTGGGCCGCCCAATATCTTCCATTTGAAGAGCCAAACCGTTGGTTAACATCCGGTGGCCTTGGCACCATGGGTTATGGCATTCCTGCTGCCATGGGTGCACAAGTGGCACACAAAGATGCTCTCTGCGTCTGCATTACCAGCGAAGGGTCCTTTATGATGAACCTTCAGGAGTTGGCGACCTGTGTGGAGAATAAACTGCCTGTTAAGGTTTTCCTCCTCTACAACGCTTACTTAGGTATGGTTCGTCAGTGGCAGGAAATGTTCCACGGTGAGCGTTACTCCGCCAGTGTTTTGGAAAGCCACCCAGACTTTGTTAAAATGGCTGAAGCCTTTGGCATGACGGGCTTGATGGCTGAGACCCCTGATCAGGTTGATGACATTATCCAACAAACCCTGGATACCGAAGGCCCGGTCCTGACCGTTGCTAAGGTCAATCGGACGGCAAAAGTTTTCCCCATGATCCCGGCTGGCGCTGCCCACAACGAGATCATCTTGGGTGAAAAAGACCTGCCCGATGATGCACAAAACGACACGGATTCCATGGTCCTGACCTAAACTTAAGATCAGAACGAAGACGTTATTAAAGAACAAACGCCGGGAAATGCAGTTTCACCCCCCCCCGGCAGCACGGAGCGAATGCTGTGAATATTAGAGATAAAGAACTGAGAATGCATACCATCTCTGTCCTCGTTGATAACGAGGCAGGTGTTCTTGCCCGCGTAATCGGCCTGTTCTCAGGCCGTGGCTACAACATCTCAAGCCTGACAGTGGCCGAGGTGGATGACCAAACGCAGACATCTAAAATAACCATTGTCACTCGCGGCACCTATCAAGTCATAGAACAAATCAAAGCCCAGCTTGAACGCTTAGTTCCCATCCATAAGGTTGTCGACCTCACCGTGGACGGCCCCAGCGTTGAACGAGAATTAGCCCTGATTAAGGTCAAAGGGGTTGGCGAGAAGAGGGTTGAAGCCCTGCGGATTGCCGACATCTTCCGTGCCAGCGTTGTCGATAGCAGCAATGAATCATTCGTGTTCGAGATTATTGGTCGCACCCATAAGCTCGACGCCTTTATCGAACTCATGAAGCCTCTGGGGCTTGTGGATATTTCACGAACCGGTATCGCCGCAATCTCTCGCGGCCCAGAGACCATGTAACTTATTATTATCAACCAGTTTCAAACAGAATAGAGACCACTCGAAAGGACTTACGCCATGCGCGTTTATTATGATCGTGATGCCGATGTTAACCTGATCAAAGGCAAAAAAGTCGCCATCGTTGGCTACGGTAGCCAAGGCCACGCCCACGCCCTTAACCTGCGTGACTCAGGGGTTAAAGAAGTTGCCGTTGCCCTTCGTGCCGACTCATCAAGCCGTAAAAAAGCCGAAGGCGAAGGCCTGACCTGCTACACCCCGGCTGAAGCCGCTGCATGGGCTGACGTTATCATGATGCTAACCCCTGATGAACTTCAGGCGGATATTTACTACGCCGACCTAGCTGAAAACATGAAAGAAGGCGCAGCCCTGGCTTTTGCCCACGGCCTGAACATTCACTTTAAGCTTATCGAAGCACGCCCTGACCTGGACGTCTTCATGATCGCTCCTAAAGGCCCAGGCCACACGGTACGCGGCGAATACACCAAAGGCGGTGGCGTTCCTTGCCTCGTCGCAGTTGACCAAAATGCTTCTGGCAATGCCCTTGAAGTTGCACTGTCCTATGCTTCTGCTGTTGGTGGCGGTCGTTCCGGCATCATCGAAACAACCTTCCGGGAAGAATGCGAAACCGATCTCTTCGGTGAGCAAGTTGTTCTTTGTGGCGGTTTGACCGAGCTGATCAAAGCGGGCTACGAGACTTTGACTGAAGCTGGTTACGCGCCAGAAATGGCTTACTTCGAGTGTTTGCACGAAGTTAAACTCATCGTCGACCTGATCTATGAAGGTGGTATCGCCAATATGCGTTACTCCATCTCCAATACCGCTGAGTACGGTGATTACGTTTCCGGTCCTCGCGTCATTGGCCCTGAGGTTAAAGAACGCATGAAAGCTGTTCTTGATGACATTCAATCCGGTCGTTTCGTTCGTGACTGGATGCTGGAATGCAAAGCGGGGCAACCGAGCTTTAAAGCCACCCGTCGCAATCACAGCGAACATGACATTGAGCAAGTTGGGGCGAAACTCCGTGAAATGATGCCATGGATTAAAGCCAACCAACTCGTCGACAAAGAAAAGAACTAGCTTCACTCGCATTGAGCTATTAAGAGAGGCCGTCTCGTTTGGGCGGCCTTTTTTTATGCCCACGCCCCATCACCGGGCTTGACCAGGTAGCCCCCCTCTTTCAATCTGGTATTAAGTTTATTATTAATAAGGAAGGCGTGGAGACGCGGGACACGCCCGCGCATGACAACATGTTAGGTTACAAGTGGCATTAGACTATTCTTTTGGAAAAAGCCTTAAGCAGGATATAAGCACTCGTATGGCTGCCTTTCCCACCGATACCAATGATGACCCCCAACTTCATCTTGCGGCTGTTGCTGTTGTGATCGTCAAGCACACAAACAATGACAGTGCATCTGTCCTGCTTACCTTACGACCCAGCAAAATCAAACGACATGGGGGACAGTTTGCCCTTCCGGGTGGACGCCTTGATGACGGAGAAACTGTTGAAGATGCCGCCCTGAGGGAACTCCATGAAGAACTGGGGCTTGAATTAACCTCAGAGAATATCCTCGGCCGTTTAGATGACTACCCGACACGCTCAGGCTATCGGATAAGCCCTATCGTTATGTGGGGCGGGGAAGCCCAAACATTAGCCCCTGATGACGGTGAAGTGGAGGAGGTTTACCGCATCCCCTTCTATGAACTCGACAGACCTCATATCCCCATTTTAACCCCCACAGAGCATCAACACCCGGTTTTATCGGCCCATATTCCCACCGTTGGAGGCAGCATTTACGCGCCAACGGCGGCAATCCTCTATCAGTTCCGTGAAGTGGCGATTCGGGGGCTAAAAACCAGGGTTTCTCACTTCGACCAACCAACTTTCGCCTGGAAATAGCAACGTTACCCATCATATAACACATTGTTTTTAAATAATAAAAAACAAATGTAGTTATAAACTATGTTTTCGCCTACTCTTGAAGTTACACAAACCACATATGCAGACAGACAGGGCGGAATCAGCAAAAAACCATGTTCAGACGGGTCATTTTAGCCTTTGCAACTACAATGGTTGCCCTATTTCTTGCCCTCAGTGGGGTCATCCTGAGTGGAACGCATCGGGAGGTGGCCCAATGGGGAATCGAGAAGGTTTTAGCGGCCCAAGGCCTCCCTGTTCGTTCTATAGCCGTAACCAAACTAACAACCGAAGAATTGATAATCTCCCGGCTCCAAATTGAGGGCGATTTATTAAGTTTTGACCGTTTGTCGGCAACCTTTTCTATCGATCAATTGATTGATCAATCAATTAATAGCCTTATTATACAAGGCATTAGAACAAAGGCCCAGATTAGAGATGGCGTCATTACCTTCCCGTTTCTCGATGCCCTACCTAAATCTTCTGCCCCACAAGAGCCATCCATTTTATCTATCCCCACTCCATTTCCAGTTAAACACGCCTCCATTGGGGGGACTGTAATTCTCCAAACCAAAACGGAGATATCCCCTCTTTCTTTCAACCTAAATATTGAAGCAGAAAAACCTGAAATTGTTGGAAACCTCAGCCTGAAATCCATAAAAAAAGGGGTGGAAATTACCGGAAACGCCACAATTACCCCCCTTTCCCCAAACTCCCTTTCTTTTACTCTGAACAGTCAGGCTAAAACAACAGAGTTCGTTGATTTAACTGATTTTTTTGCCCTTCCCAACAAGAGCATTCTATCTGGGGAAATCACTTTAAAGAGCCAGGGAAGCGTTGATTTAGATAATTTTTCGGGAGTTATAACTACGGGAGAAGTTGAATCGGACCTTATAGGGGCTTCTCCCCCTCATTTGACCTCTCTAAAGGTCGGGGGAAGGCTAGCGTTCAAATCGGATCGGCAACAAATCACCCTAACGACTCGACCTAACTTTTCTCTTTCTGGACAAGCCACCCTCCCTTCCGACTTGATTAGAGAAATTCCAGAAGCACTAAAATCCACTTTGGCAACGGGCAAGCTCGACTTTAAGCTAAATGCAACAGAACCTCCTCATCCAGCTATAGAGGTCACCTTCCCCAAAACACGACAGCAAGCGAGAGTCGCTTTTAACCAGAGTCTTTCTGTTACAACCGAATCAAATTTTAAAGCGAAGGCACAGGCCAATGGGGCTGTTATTCTCAAGCCAGTTTCGCCCTTCCTGGATAGCATCAACATAAGTGATTTCAAAATTTCATCCAACACCTTGAAATACAATGACCTTATTGCTTCTATACCCTTTATTTCAGGGGACCTGACAGGAAGCCCAACAGCCCTTTCCGGCCAACTTACCGGAGAACTATTAGGCTCAGGCCTATTAATTCCGGGTCATAAAATCGATCAAGGGCGTGTAAATTTTTCAGGAAATTATAAGCTAAACGAAACGAATTTCGCCTTTATGCCTCAAGGGTGCCAAAAGATATCAATGGCCAGAAGCAAATTCGATTCGGCCTCACTGCCAGATGGAATCGAGCTATGCCTCAAAGGGAATAACAACAAACCATTGATATCAAAAAGTAATTCTAGAATCACGGTGAACGGCATAAAACCAGGGACCAAGCTTAATCTTACCCTAAAAACCGACGAAGCCCCTTTAACTCTTCAAGGCAGCACCCCACAGGTTCAGCTTGCAGGTACTTTTAATTTAAAAACCAACGACATGGTGGGAACCCTAAGCTCTCAGGGGGGGCAGATCACACAGCCCTTATATATGTTACGCCTGAGGGGGGGAAAACTGGATGCGGAGATTTCAATAAAGGAAGGCAAAATTGACGCCACTGGGAAAGGAGTCGGTTTCCAGGCAACATCCCTTGAGAAACTTCCATTGTTCACTCCCCTGAACTTAGGGGGAAGCGCGACCCTTAAGGAAAGCCAGATCGTTTTTAATAGTGAGGTTAACACTCCTTCTCAAGGCCTACGACTCCAAACCAAGGGAGTTCACTCCTTAACTTCCGGCAAAGGTAATCTTAGCTTTACACTTCAACCTCTCACTTTCACCCCAGAAGGGCTCCAGCCTAAAAGTCTTCACCCCCCTCTGGGAGGAATCGTCTCATCTGTTTCGGGGTTAATCACCGCCCAGGGAAAAATAGCCTGGCCTACGTCACCCCTTACATCCTCCATGTCCCTCACCATGAAAAACATGGCCCTGAGCACGGACACAGCCCGCTTGGAAGGGTTAGACCTTATACTCGACCTCAACAGCCTCTGGCCCCCTTCTGCCGCTCCAGGGCAAACTCTGACCCTGGCGTTAGCGGATGTTGGTGTGCCCGTTACCCAACTCTATGCAGAGTTTGGCATCTCTTATCCTGGGGTTGTCGAGGCTAAAATCATTGAATGGCCTTGGGCAGGGGGAACGATTCGCACCCACAACGCCCAATTTGGCCTGACATCAGGGGATACCAACCTTACTCTCGATGTGGAAGATTTAGACTTAGAGCAATTAATCCCGTTGCTCAATCTGGAAGGCCTCAATGGCACCGGGCTTCTTAGTGGTAAAATTCCGGTGGTTCTCAGACCCAAAGGCGACTCGATCATATCGGGGGCGAAACTATATTCACAAGGCGATGGTGTCATCCAATTCAAAAATCAAGCCGGAGCCCAGGCCCTCGGCGCTGGCGGGGGGTCTGCCAGCCTTTTAAGCACCGCCCTTGAGGATTTCCACTACAAAACTCTTAAGGCAGAAATTGAGGGTGAGCTGACAGGGGAAATGGAAATTCGGGTACATCTTGCAGGATTTAATCCATCCCTTTACGATGGGTATCCGTTGGAACTGAATTTAGCCTTACAAGGCGGGGTCAACCAACTTTTAAAGAGCGGTTCAACAATTACGGATGTTCCGAAAAACCTTCGCAAACAATTGAAACGCCCCCAATAAACTAGGAATAAAAGAATGAAAATATTTGTTCCGCTACTGATATTAATAGGCATTTTTGCCTCCGCATGTTCCCCAACGGTCAAGGTCGTTGCACCGGACAAACCAATAACGATTAATCTTAATGTCAAGATTGAGCATGAGGTTCGCATCAAAATCGAGAAGGATGTTGATGACCTCCTGAGCAAAGACTCAGACCTGTTCTAACTCAAGGAGACCGACCAAGATGAAAAAAATATTTACCCTTCTATCCGTCCTTCTCCTGGCTTTCTTTATTGCTGCCCCCCTTCCCGCCCATGCTCAAAGCCCCTTAGATCAGGCTAAGATGGCTGGCGATTTAGGGGAACAACCGAATGGTTATCTTGGTGTGGTTAATCAGAGAGCTGCGGAAACAACAAAAATGCTCGCCAGCGAAATCAATATAAAGCGGCGCGAAAAGTATATCTCTATCGCCCGTGAAAATGGTTCCACATTAGCGGCTGTTGAGGCTGTCGTTGGGGCAAAGCTCATTGCGCGCACCGCACCCGGGGAATTTTATAAAAATGGCAGCGGCCATTGGGTTAAGCGTTAAGCATTAACCCTTCTGGTTTCCCACCCGTTCAGCGATGTCAATAAGCTCTGAAGGGCGAACGGGCTTATGCAGAACAGGAATTCCGGTTTGAGTCAGTTCGCTTAATTTTTGCGGCGAAGTGTCTCCGGTCAAAATAATAGCCGGAATTATTTTTTTATAGTGAGTCCGCAACACCTTAACAGCATCAAGCCCAGAGGCACCATCTATGAGTCGGTGGTCGGCAATGATCAAGTCTGGCAAGTCACCACCAACAGGAAGTTCTTCTCTTTCAACATCAACCCCATCAAATGCGATGATATCGTGCCCGCGATCTAAAAGAAGCTGGCTCATGCTTTCAAGAATATTGATATCATCATCAACCACAGCGACAACCAACCTCGATTTAACCTTTTCATTAACTTGCAGAAGAGGGACTTCATCAACAACCACCTCATCTGTGACATCCAGTTCAATTGAAAAAACCGAGCCCTGTCCCATTTTTGACTGTAGCTTTACCTCTGTTCCCAGCAGACCAGACAGGCGTTGGACGATTGAGAGTCCAAGACCAAGGCCGCGATTGCGTTTATTGTTTTGATCAATAATTTGATGAAAATCTTTAAATATTTCTTTTTGATGGTCTTCGGCAATTCCACGTCCCGTATCCCAAACTTCCACCCGAACTTTATCGCCATAACGGCGGCAGCCTAGGAGGATTCGCCCCTTATCCGTATATTTAAGGGCATTGCTCAATAGGTTACGCAAAATATCTTCAAGCAAAGTTTGGTCACTCATCACATTCAGGCTAACAGGCACATATCTAAACATCAGGCCTTGGGCAACGGCTTGGCCTACGTATTCCCCCTCAAGGCGGGCTAAGATGTCGCCTAACCGCAATGGCAATTTATGCGGTCTAACCAAGCCAGCTTCTAATCGAGAAATATCCAAAAGGGTATCGAGCAAACTCCGCAGAGCATCGAGGGAAAGAAATATTCTATTGAGAACGGTGATGGTCTCAGGCGTATGGTCGAGCGATTTCAATGTCCCGGCAAAAAGCATAAGTGCTTGCACCGGCTGGCGAAGGTCATGACTAGCCGCCGCTAAAAACTTAGTTTTTGCCGCGCTAGCGTTTTCGGCTTCATCTTTTGCAATCGCCAGGGCCTGTTCGCTATTTTTCCGTTCGGTTATATCAACCAAGGTATTTTGGGCGACAATCCGGCCTTCCCACTGTATGGCCCGAACCGTATTGACAAACCAAAGTGGCTCACCATCATGGGAGACCCCCCTAAACTCAGTGGCTCCGGCCCCTTCACCTTTTGCCACTCCCTCAGACATCATGCTTTGCCAACTCACGGTTCCGACTGGTTTTAAGTATTGGGATAAATAGATTTCCCCTTTTTCCAACCAGTTCTCAACCACTTCCTTGCGCCGTGCCATCTCCTGGAAAGCCGCGTTAGCAAAAAGAATTTGTTCTGTTCGGGGTTCAACAACAGCAATACCAACAGGGCTGGTTTCTAAGACCCGAAGGAATTGGCTACGGTTTTGTTGGGCAACAGTCTCCGCTGCTACAGCCTCTTTACGTTGCCTCTCCAAGACGGCAACAATCAGCCCAATCCCCATGCACATGGCAGAAAATTGAGAGGCCATATACCCCCAAGGGCCGTATTCCGGAAAGAAGAGTATAAAAGAAAAGGTCGGCCTGTTGATAGACCAGATAACAAAAGCCCAACCAGCAAACTTGTAGCCCGACTCTGAGGCGACAGGGCGATAGTTAAGAAGTTTAAACCCTGCATACAAAATCAAGCCTGAAGATATAAGGCTGGATGGAATGGTTTGGCTAAAGAATTCTGGTTTAGCAAGAGTACTATAAATCCCCCATCCTTCAACAATTCCGGCAAGCAAACCGAGCACCCAATAATTGATTTTTGCGCCGAGGAAATGCAAAACACCAATAACTGTTAAACATACAAAAGCAATATGCACCGCTTCCCAGAAAGGCAGTAACAGACCAAAGTTATCGATAGGATGGAAGAAGACGAGAAAATTATCTATCGCTAGGAAGATGAAGCCTAACGACCACCATTTCATTGGTTTTTTAGTCGGAACAATCGTGGCGACGTACAGGAAGGAAACCGACAATAGGCACAAGCCTATCGACGATGATAACGCAGCCGTTTCAAGCGAAAAATTCATGCTTCCCTAAGCCTTATACGAAGGATCGATAATATCTCTCACGGAGACCGCTTACGAAGGGACCCCTTATCATCTATCCTTGGTAGTACAGTACACCTACAAAGAGGTTGTACTGTAACCGATTTGGCAACCATGTTCGACAATATAGTTCAATTCATTGAATGTTTTTTTATCTTGTTTGAAATTCTGTATTATTTACCCTCTATCATATCCATGTCATGATAGATTATTTTAAGAACCAATATCCGAGGAGAATCCGTCCATGCGCATTGTTTCCCTGGCAATTATCGCCCTTACAATGTCAGCTTCCTTATCCTTTGCCGAACAAAGCCGATATGGTTCCTGGCAAGAGGAAAAAGATACCGCTAAAACCCTTGCCAGCGAACTAAAAGCTCTTGTTGATGAAGCAGAAAAAGCTCGGGCGGCAGACCCAAGGTTTATCCAAGACCTTAAAAACCTGGTGAACCGCTACAATAATCCTTGGCGGGTTCGGGTCCTGGAAGAAAGCTTTCAAGATGGTGACTTCAAGGCCAATCCCACTTGGACAGTTGCCAGCGGAAAATTTGGTATGGGGTGGGAAGGGTTGATCTCCTCTGTTCAACCTCAGCAAGCTACGGCACAACAACAACCGAAGAAAGTCAGCGAACGGGATTTAGCAATCGCTCTCTTAGGCCAGGTCTTTAATCAAGCTGGGGGGCAATCTTCCTCACAACAGCAAGCAACCGCGCCAACTTACCAACCTGCTGAAATATACCTTAAACAATCGATCCCCAATGGGTTTGCGATGACCTTGGACATTTCAGGGAAGGCAAAAGAAGGGGGGGTGGATTTTGTCCTCTACCAAGGAGCCCAAAGAAGCGCGGGTTATCGTCTTAATGCAGTTCCGGGACGGGGCATTCGCCTTCTCAAAGTTTCCAGCCGTGGGACGGCTACTATTGCGAATAGTGCCCCCACAATTCAAATTGCCGATGGTAAAAAGCATCAACTTATCTGGAAACGAACAACAGATGGAACAATGTCGCTATCTTTAGATGGGAAAACCCTCTTTGAACAAAACGACTTGAGCTTTCGCCAAGCTTTTGATGGTTTTTCCTTGGTGAACAACGGGGGTGAGTTTACTTTGCACCGCTTAACTATTGACGGGTCGCCCTAAGACAGGTCACATTTAAATTATGCCTAGATTTACGAAAAGAGTCGGTTTTGTCGCGGCTGATAATGATGAAGCTCAAGAAGCCTTTAGCCTCTTTACCGAAAATTATGATCATGTAGATCCCCAAGATGCGGATATAGTTGTCGCCCTAGGCGGTGATGGCTTTATGCTGCGCACCCTTCACACCTTTATGGATATACAAACGCCAATCTATGGCTTGAATCGAGGCTCTGTTGGCTTTCTTATGAATACCTTCGAGGGGGGGGGCCTTATTGAACGCCTCGCCCGAGCCCAACCGTTTGAGCTTCACCCTTTGCGTATGGTGGCTGAAACAACCGACGGAGAACGGGTTGAAGCCTTGGCCATTAATGAAGTTTCCCTCTTTCGCCAAACGGGACAAACAGCGCATATCCGTGTAAGTGTCGATGGCAAGACTCGCCTGAATGAATTGGTCTGTGATGGTGTTTTGCTCTGCACACCTGCGGGCAGCACGGCTTATAACACCTCAGCTTATGGGCCAATTCTCCCTTTGGGTTCTAAGGTGCTTGGTTTAACAGCGATTTCAGCCTATCGCCCCAGACGCTGGCGTGGGGCGATTATACCTCACAAAGCTAAGGTGACCTTTGAGATGCTCGCAAATGGCAAACGCCCCGTCAGCGCGACGGCGGATTTCACCGAAGTCCGGAATGTCTCCCGAGTCACCATCTTTGAAGACCGCAGCATAGGGCCAATCCTCTTGTTTGACCCTGAGCATAACCTTGAAGAACGAATTTTAAGCGAGCAATTCCAATACTGAGATCAGAAATGTGGCAGTGAACAAACTGAACCAACCTGGAACCCATAACCCCTTATTGGAAAAGGCTGGCAAGTTTGTTTTCTAAACTCTAATCAGGTTTGCGTGCATGAACGAGGTGGGTTAAACCTGGAATTGTCTGGTCGTCTTGGACATCAACAAAGCCGACTTTCTCCATTTCCGTTTTTAACCAGCCCGCCGTGACAGAATGGGCATCTGGCGTAAAGGCCATATGCTGGAGCTGCCACAGTGCCGCCAAGACCGGCCCGGTACGGTCATCTTCAACCATAAAATCATGAACAAGAAATTTTCCGCCCGGTGCTAGGCAATCAAAAGCATATTTGACCAACCTTGGAACTTCATCACCAGGAATGCCGCTAAATAGATAGGACATCAAGATAGCATCCTGTTCGTTTGGCCATTCAACCGTGAGCGCGTTAGATGGAATATAACGCACTCGATTGATCATGTTCGCTTCGGTAATAAAACGCCAGCCGATTTCACTCACATTAGGAAAATCGATTATGGTTGATGTAAGATCGGGATTGGCCTCCAAAAGGCGTATGGTCATTGCCCCTGTACCGCCACCAACATCGAGTAAGGTTTTCGCCTTGGAAAGGTCAACCGTGCGGGCAATTGTACGACCTGGCCCCAGTGACCCCGCATGTTGCGCATTACTGTATAATGCTGCTTGCTCCGGGTCCGACATCCAGTGCTGATAAGAATCAACCGCATCTGAGCTTAACGAACCATCAAGCACTTCATTCAGTTGGCCCAGAAAAGGGTACATCTGTTGATCAATCTGAAACCGGAGATAATCTCCGAATTCATATTTTGATTCCCGAGAAAGAAAGGCTTCCGCCCCCGGTGAGTTGGCATAGAGATTGTCGTCCCGCTCAACCAGGCCGATACCGTTTAACGCCGTCATGAGGGTAACAACCCGGTTCGCCGGAACACCGACAACTTCAGATAATTTTTCACAGGTTTTTGGCCCCGTCGCGAGATGGGTAAAGACATCAAGATGTAAGCCGGCAAACATCGCCTTAGAGGCCATGAAGCCAAAGGCAATACTTGATACTTCTTCTGCGGTTTCTACTGAATTTACGGACATTTAGACTATTCCCTCACCATTTCTTTATTTGGATAATCTGATTCTAAAAAGCCCACCAGTCCAAATTTTCTGGCAAGCCTCAATGAAACGCTGAAAGTGCTGTCAGGAACTTGTCTCTCATCCAAAAAAGGACCAAGTGTTCACCGATAAAAGCTATATATTCTCCAGGAATACCCAGAAGAACATTCAGCGAAATATGTTCGTATCGTGTTTGCGGGCGAATATTTAAGAGACGCTTAGCCATGAGACCAAGGACTCGCCCTATGAGACGTCGAGTGTTAAATCGACTCGAGTTTGGCTGTTGTTGAATCTTAACCTTACCCTATAGATTCAGCCCGACTTGTCAAATCGCTCTTCTTAAATGAAGAACAGGGAGAAAAAATGGCCAAGGTCAGGCGCAGCACAGATGGCATGCCAAAACCCTCATGTTTTTGGCATGACCAGTCAGATCAAAAGCTAGGGGTCTTATAGGTTTATTTAAGCCGTTTGCGCTTCATAGGCCGTGAACCGGGGGCATCCGACTTTGGGGCAGGTCCGCGTTTTCCCGCTCCCTGACTTGAAGGGCTAAAAGGTTTTTTACCCTTCAGCTTCTTTCCTTTCGGCTTTCCTTCCCAGGGCTTATCGCTCTTAGGTTTATCGCCTTTAGGCTTGTCACCCTTCGGTTTATCGCCCCAAGGCTTATCGCCTTTAGGCTTGTCGTCCTTTGGTTTACCACCCCAGGGCTTATCGCTTTTAGGCTTGTCACTTCTTGGTTTGGACGATTTTTTCCAAGGTTTGTCATCCCGACCACCAGATTCAGGTTTTCTTCTTCCTGGTTTACGGCTGGACCCGACATTGCCACGGGGGCCACGGGGTCCTCTTTTTTGGTGTTCATCTAAACCGGCAGGAACCCCTTCAAGACGAGTTACCGTAACGGTCTCTTCCACCTTACCGTCTGGTCCTACAGCTTCAAGGAAACGATCAATACAATCGGCTGAAAGAGCCACAAAGGTTTCTTTATTCTTAATTCTGATCATTCCAATTTCGCGTTTGGTAATATGACCAGCTCGACAGAGCATGGGGAGCAACCAACGGGCTTCCGCACTTTGCTCATGACCAACAGACAGGGAAACCCACACGCCGTTTTTAAACTCTTCGTGTTTCTTCTTCTGGTTATCCGTAGGTCCGCCGTCGAGAAGTTCCTCTGGGGCTGTCAGGCCTGAAAAATGTTGACGCAAGAAAGCAGCGGCAACCTGTTCCGGACCATGTTTTGCTAGAAGTTCCTGGGCGAAGGCTGTTTCATATTCGCTTAACGGGTCATTGAGAAACTCATCTTCAAGCACCCGTTCACGGTCACGTTGGACAATTTCGTCAACAGAAGGCGGCTTGCCCCATTTGGCTTGTACATTGGCACTGGTCAGCAGCCGTTCGGTGCGTTTGCGAGCATTATAAGGGACAATCAGAGCACTGACGCCTTTACGCCCGGCACGACCTGTCCGCCCACTTCTATGTAAAAGAGGCTCTCGGCTTTTAGGGATATCGGCATGGATAACCAATTCCAGATTAGGCAAATCAATGCCGCGCGCTGCAACGTCGGTGGCGATACATACGCGCGCCCGCCCATCACGCATGGCTTGCAAAGCGTGGGTACGTTCGTTTTGGCTCAACTCACCTGACAAAGCGACAACAGAAAAACCACGATTAGCAAAGCGGCTAAGCATATGATTTACGGTGGCTCTTGTCGCACAGAATACCAATGCTGTTTTAGGTTCGTAATAGCGCAACAGGTTGATAATGGCATTTTCTCGGTCATTGGGAGCCACGGTCAAAACCCGATACTCAATATCAAGGTGCTGTTCTTTTTCTTCCGTCGTTGTTACCCGCACCGCATCCCGCTGATACCTTTTGGCGAGGGTCGCAATGGTCCGGGGCACCGTCGCAGAAAAGAGCAAAGTGCGGCGACTGGCAGGCGAAGCTTCCAGGATATATTCCAGGTCATCCCGAAAGCCGAGGTCAAGCATCTCATCGGCTTCATCAAGGACCACCCCTTTAAGGCCAGTCGTATCTAAAGAACCGCGCTCGATATGATCGCGTAATCTGCCGGGAGTCCCAACAACAATATTGGCACCGCGGTCCAATGTGCGACGCTCGGTCCGCATATCCATACCGCCAACACAGGAAGCAACAGACGCCCCCGTCGCTTCGTACAACCATTCAAGCTCCCGCTTCACCTGCAGGGCAAGCTCGCGAGTTGGCGCAACAACAAGTGCTGCTGGTTTTTTAGTTCGGTCAAAACGCTCCTGATCATTCAACAATGTCGGGGCAAGAGCTAAGCCGAAAGCAACTGTTTTACCTGATCCTGTTTGCGCAGAAACGAGGGCATCAGCCCCCACCAATTCGGGGGCAATAACCGCCTTTTGCACAGGGGTCAATACAGAGTATCCACGTTTAATCAACGCTTGCTCAAGCGCTGGAACAACGCCTTCAAAATCAGTCATCATTTTTCTTTCGGAATGCAAATATTGTGCGCCAAGCTACAGGTCGTCAACAATTGAGGAGCGCACATCGCCGTTATCAAATCCACGGCGGTTCAATTTAAGTTGGGGGTGTTGTACTTGCTGCTAACAGTGTTGTAAAGAACTCAAACCCAGACACACCGTAGCAAAGCCCTTATCTTACAAAATTTTCTTGATAACCTTTTCCAAACCCGCAAGCAATTTTTTACCTTGCTCGCCCCCATCACCAACAATTTTCTCTTTAATCACGGTCTGCAAAGCTTCGACGTGGAGCCGAATGACCTCTATTTCAATAGGGCTTAAAACCTCTTTGCCATGAACAAACTTAACCAGGAGACTGCCAATTCCCGTCAT
The DNA here is from genome assembly GCA_965368165.1 of uncultured Thalassospiraceae bacterium. Lineage (GTDB taxonomy): Bacteria > Pseudomonadota > Alphaproteobacteria > Rhodospirillales > JAPHRK01 > JAPHRK01. The sequence continues at coordinate 20,995 of CBDULT010000021.1, forward strand.
CATCGGAAAATCATAGTTTCCCCCTTGTCCGGAAATATCTGCGGCAACTTTTTCTAACTCTCGTATTGTTTTTGCCTTTTGGCCTTTCTCATCGACCAAATCCAGATAGGCCCCTCGAAGCCTGTTGAGGTCTTCAATCGCCCATTCTACATAGACTGTTTCTGCTTCTTCCACAGTCCCCTCCGTGAGTTTTTCTTTTATACATTTAAAGCGAAATAATTTTTCTTTTCGTCATTGGCGGAAAGACGAGATGCTGCTGCGATAGCCGACAATCCTTTTCTGCCAAAGGAAGGTTGATACGGCGACGGTCAGGGCCAAAGTAGTTTTCTGAATCAACAAAGACATTCTGTCGCTCCATCACCTTGATAAAACAAGATAAAAGCGACCTTGCTGATATGGGCTTAATCACCAGTTCATTGACCCCAACATCACGCGCCTCAATGACAAGCTCTTCACTTTGATGGCCTGTTATCATGATAATTGGCACGAATCGATCTGATAGGCTGGGTTCTGAGCGAATTTTTTTGACACACTCAATGCCATTTAGCCCAGACATCTTCCAATCCATAAAGGCTATATCGATATGATGTTTATCAAGGAGTTCAATAGCTTCTTCGCCATTACGCGCTTCTATAATGTTTTCAATATCCAACGTCGTCAGAATCGCTTTGAGCAGATCACGGAAATGTTCCGCATCCTCAACGATCAAAACCGTCAGGTCTTTTAAGTCAACAGTGAACATAATAAATATAAACGCCTTTATCCCTCTTCCCATTCCTACTATACACATAAATTACAGTCAGGTAAGAAGGTTTATTGCAATGCTATTTATTACAATCTTTGTCACCATATCCGGTATAAGCGCGCTTTGTTTAGCGATGCTTTACAACATCCTGCCTTTTGAGGGTCGGTCTTCAGACTTTGACCCCTTTGTTTTCCTTGCCCTTGGGGCTGTTGTCGCCGGGTTAATGTTTTTTTATTACCGCAAACAAACAGGCCATTGGCCCAACTTCGGCTCTCCCAATGAAGGCCAAAAGAACATGCCGACCAATACAACTGGCGGCATACATCCTGATAAAGATAAGGAAGGTTAGACCCGTTAAGCTCTGCAGAGGGAAAGGAAGCGTTCGACTTCAAGCATATCTTCCTTCAACAGGCGGGCAACTTCTGCGGCTTCCGCATCTTCACCCCATTGCTCAATTTCATGTTCCTCATCCAGGCGGGAAACATTAAAAGCTTCTTCTGCGCCAATTTCACCCGAAACCACCGCCAACCCTAAAACAACGGAACCAAGCCCTGATGTGATCTCGTGGGCAGCGGTCAATTCGAAAATAGTCAGGTCTGCGATGGCTCTGTGAAGGGCAGATAAGGATTCTTCCGGTTGGTTAACGTACGTGATGCCGGAAGTTACTTTGAGCTTAGCTTTATAGGTTTTCGATACCCAATCCAACAAAGGTAGCCACTGCTGTGCTTGCCGCTCCACCAATTCAGTTGGGTGTTCGGCATGGTAACAAAGGTGATCACTGCCAGCAAATCGCGCCACCTCAGCAACCACAGCCTCAACCTGAGTCGCCACTCGATCAATCGTCGTACTGGCAAGCTGCATCATCGCCATAGAAGAGGAGTCGATCTTTTCTTCTTGGCTGTCCCATTCCTTAGCAACGGCTTTGGCCAGGGCTTCGGTCGGAAGAACAAGCTGTGCTTTGGCGGGTGTCTTTAGAACCCGCCCATCAAGAGTTACCGAATACCCAGAACCACTTTCAGCAGCACAGTAGCTTGCGGTTTTATAAAACCGTTTGGCAGCTTTTTCTTCCGACACGTCATCACCTCTTAGTCCCCAAACAAGCTTTTTAAACCGCCCGTAATACCACTCACTGGATTACTGGACTCTTTCTTTGCCGGGGTTTGTTTATTTGCTGGTGCGGAAGTAGACGATTTTTTCTCAGACTTCAAGCCAAGTGCTGTCATGCAAGGGGCTTGATCATTAGTAACTTTATCGGTTAAGGCTCCAACCAGGAGCGAAACACCACCTGTTGCGATAGCAGAACCAATTTTCATGGCGGCTTTTCCGGTTTCAAGAAGGTCCATACCAACACTCGGCTCTGCCAAGGTTCCTTGCAGTTTCACCAACTTGGCTAGATCACCAGCCCCGATTCCTACACCTCCTTTTGCAGAAGTGTTAACAGAGACGCTCAGGGTTTCATTGGCAAGGTTGACTTCACCATCGCCGACCAAATTCATTTTTGAGGTTTCAAAGGCAATCCCTTTATCAATGGTCACCAGCCCTTTTTTGATATCTGCTTTTACGATACCGCATTTCATAATGGTGAAAGGCTCTTTAGAACCAAAGGGATTAAGTTGGCTAAAGGCATCGGCACCAGCCCAATCAATCGCTGAATTGTTGATCTTGCCTTCACCAATTTGGATTTCAGCTCCACCATTCAAACCAGCCATCAATTTAGCCACTGATTCCCCAACGCCTGAAAGACTGATATCAATGTTTGTTTCACCACCATTCATCAAGTCAGACGATCCAGATTCTTTAAGCAACTGACCAAGCCCAAGAGCTTTACCGTTCACTTTAACCGACAAGGTTGGTGTCGCCCTTGACCCATCGAGAATGATATCGGTCTTAAGCAAACCACCGCCAAGCCCGGCATTTAAAGGCTCTATAGCCAGACGCCCATTTTCTAAGGAAACATCGACAGACATGTCGGTAATGCCCATAGGTTTAGCGACAAATTTCTTGGCTTTGTAGGCAACTTTCGCATTTACAGATTTCAGAGCATCCAACGGTAGAGGATCGGACGGGAATACTTTTTTATCACCAGATGATTTAGTCGCTTCCTCTTTCTTTGCCGGAGCCGCCGCTTTCTTCTCACCTTCTTCTGCTTTAGGCAGGAAGTCAGCAATATCCATCAAGACAGAATTCAACGACGCCTTTATCTCAGGTTTTTTACCCGCAAGAGAAACCGTTACATTCCCCGTTAAATCACTACCGCCAATCTTTACATCAAGCCCGTTCAGGGCGTAGCCCCCATCAGGGTCGCTCACAGAAGCGGCTACTTTGTACGGGCCAATGGCATGGAGTTTCGCACCAGCAACGGCAGCGACATCGGCAATGTTCTGCCCTTCGGCTGTCAATGCCAAGGCAAGGCCTTTGCCAGCCATAGGCTTTTCAACCTTACCTTTGACCGTAAAGACCCCACCGCCAGCTTTCGCCGTAATGGAGATCGGAAGCGGGTCACCATCCATAATATTTTCAGCGGAACCAAACTCTCCAGACACCTCAACGGCATTGTCATTGAAAGTCCCTTTAAGGGCCAGCTTCAGAGGACTTGAAAGGCCATCAGCACTCGCCATCAGGCTATCAAGCCCCAGGTTTGTGGTCTGGCCTGTCACGCCATCTTTATAGGTGAACTTAGCATTTTGGATATCAACCAACTTAACAACGGGGAGGGTTCCAGCCTCGCCATCGCTTTTCTTTTCGCTTTTGCCTTCAGTTTTAGCCTCTGGCTTTGCCCCGGTATCAAACACCCAGTTTCCAACCCCTTTATCATTTGTTTCAAGGAGAATGTCGGGGTCAATAACAACTATTTTGGCAATCGCAATCGTACCGGTAAGCAGAGGGAACAACTCAACTTGAGCCTCAAACCGCTTCACCTTCACCATCTCAGGGCGAGAGCCCCATTCCGCATTGGACAAAGAAATATCACGGGCAACAATAGCAGGAGAAAAGGAAACTTCGAGCTCAAGCTCCCCCCCTAATTTCAGGTCACGTCCCGTTGCTTTTTTTGCCTCTTCGGCAATAAGACCACGATATTGGTTTATATCGGTGGATTTTAGGACCACCACACCAGCAACGATCAAAGCAACAACGAGGACAAAAGCCCCTATCAGTATTTTTTTCATTTTTCTTTCTCCACCAATGCCTTGACCACAGAGGGCAGGCTTTCAAATTCTTGCACAACGGCATGAGCACCTGCCGCTTCTAATTCTTCAACTTCATGGTATCCCCAAGCGACACCAACGGCATAAGTCCCGGCATTCCGAGCCATTTCCATATCAAAGGTCGTATCACCGATCATAACGGTGTGGTCTTTTTCAGCACCCGTTTCTGCCATCGCCCGAAAGAGCATTTCAGGGCTTGGTTTTCCCGGGCCGCGATCTGCTGTTTGTAAAGTAACAAATCGCTCTAATAGGTTGTAGGGCCTCAAAGAACTTACAAGGCCTCTGTGAGGTTTTCCTGTCGCAATTCCTAAAAGCCAGCCATTTTCGTCTAAACTTTCGAGCACTCCACCCGCACCTGGATAAAGAGGCTCTTCGGCATCTCCAACTTTACGCATGGCAATAATAGCCTGGCGATAACTATCGGTAAGGGTCGTGTGTTGATGGTCGTCACTCTCAGGGAATAGCTTCCCGACTGCCGTCTTAAGAGGCAATCCAACCACACGCTTGATATCATTGGCTTCTGGAAGTTCCAACCCATGTGCTTCCCCGGCTTGCTGCATCCCGGCAACGATAACCTTTTGGCTATCTACGATGGTGCCATCAAGATCAAAAACAGCAAGACGAAGTGGTGAATTGTCGAACATTCCATCCCCAAAGATTAATCGGTAAGAACAGAATGTTACGCCATGCCTTTCCCTAAGGTAAAGGCCGTTGGCAAATTAAGAACAAAGAATTATACGGAAGAGGACGACAGGAACGGTTTAGTAGAACAAGGCAGCAATAACGGCGATCGAAAAGGTATAGAAGGCAACCTTCCGAATCTTCTTTTTCCGCGCAACAACACGGTACCGTGATTCAACACCCGTCTTCATCAAACTATGATCTTCCCTAAAATTGAGAAAACATCGTGAGAGCTCTTAACTCTTCTCGTGTTTTCGACCCCTATCTGAGCAATTATTATTGTTATTAGTTTACAAATAATGAATTTATCTTTCAATACTTAATTAAAAAATTTCGGGAAAGTAACATTTTAGATTAAATTTTAGTGTTTTTTATCGTTAGCCGTAGAAGTACTGGTCAAGAAAGATTTAAAAAATTACGTGCCTAGGGTCTATTTTGTTACTTTAGCCTTCAAAGATTGAAAAATCAGAGGCTTCTGGATTTTTAGCGTCAAAATCGAGGAACTTCCATGTTTCAACCATATGCGCGGCGAGGGGCGCGAATACTTCAATTTGTTTTCCCGTAGGAGATCTAAATTTAATTCCACGAGCATGAAGGTGCAATCTCGACTGTACGGAGTCGCCAAGGGCAAATGACTCGGCTCCCCCGTATTTTCCATCACCAACAATAGGGGTCTCCATCAATTGGCAGTGGACCCGCAGTTGGTGGGTTCTCCCGGTTAAGGGTTCCAGAACAAGCCATGAGGCTGCTTTGGCGGCTTTTTCCACGACTTGATAGAAGGTAACAGCTCGTTTGCCATTCTCTTCATCATAAACAACTTTCTCACCACCCGCACCGCCTACTTTATTCAGGGGAGCGTTGACTTGGCCTTTTGTGGGGCGGGGGGTGCCGACAACAATAGCCCAATATAATTTTCGAACCTCTTTGGTTTGAAACAGCTTAGAAAGCTCTCCAGCAGCCTTAACAGTCCGTGCCAAGACCAGAACCCCCGAAGTATCTTTATCCAGGCGGTGGACCAAACGCGGGCGTTCAGCAGCATCAAACTGGAGCACATCAAGCATTGCATCCAGATGCTTAGTTGTTTTAGACCCGCCTTGAACAGCCAGCCCAACAGGCTTGTCAATAATCAGCACATGGTCATCTTTATAAAGAACGCGCCGTCTTAAATCTTCCGCTTCTTCTTCACTGACAAAGATTTTGACTTGTTTCTTTTGCGTCGGGGGAGCTGAAGCCGGAGGGAAAGGAGGTACTCTTATTTCCTGCCCTTCTTCCAAGCGGGTATTTGATTTGGCTTTTTTGCCATCAACTTTTACTTGGCCTTTGCGCAGGAGCTTCTCTAACCCCCCGTGGCTTAGGTCTGCATGGTGGCGTTTAAACCATCGGTCAAGACGAATTCCCGCTTCATCAGCGGTAACTTTAGTAAAGGAAACACCGCTCATGGTAGGAGGTACCTAAAAAGAGTAATTGCGGCAAAAAATGCCCCAACAGAAAGGAGAACTGAGACAGCAATATAAAGCCACGCCATACTCATATCGCCACGGTTAATCAGGGTATAAACGTCGAGAGAAAAAGTAGAGAAGGTAGTAAAGGCACCAAGCATTCCAACCACCACCATGGCTCTGATTTCAGGAGATGGCGACCACACGAGGGCCGATATCTCAAGAAAAGCACCGAGAATAAAGGAGCCGAGAATATTGACGACTAAGGTCGCGTAAGGGAAACCATGGCCAATCATTTGACCGACCTGGCTCATCACCAAAAATCGGCCAACGGCACCAAAAGCCCCCCCTAGAGCGACATATAAAAGCATATTAACTGACATAAAGGGCAACCTACATCTCTATGCCCTTAGGCTCAACTGCCTTTATCGCGTTCTTTGCGCAGTGTTTCCCAATAAACCAGCCTTTTTGACACTTCGCGTTCAAAACCACGTTCCCCCGGCTGATAAAACTTTTGGCGGGACATGCCCTCCGGCAGGTAACTTTGCCCTGAGAAACCTTCTTCGGCATCATGGTCATACTCATACCCCTTCCCATACCCCAGTTCTTTCATCATTTTTGTTGGCGCGTTAAGGATATGTTTTGGCGGGCTAACAGAGCCGGTCTGCTTGGCGACCTTACGAACGGTCTTATAGGCCGTATAAGCTGCATTTGATTTCGGGGCTGTACCTAAATAAATCACCGCCTGGGCCAGGGCGAGTTCCCCTTCCGGGCTGCCGAGTCGCTCATAGGCTTCCCATGCAGATAGCACCTGAGCCAAAGCCGTTGGGTCGGCAAGGCCAACATCTTCGGAAGCGAAACGAACCAGCCGTCGGGCGATATAACGGGGGTCCTCGCCGCCATCAAGCATGCGAGCGAACCAATAAAGAGCCGCATCCGTATCAGACCCTCGAAGGCTTTTATGCAAGGCACTGATCAGGTTGTAGTGGCCCTCCTGGCTTTTATCATAAAGCGGCATACGTTTTTGAATGACCTTCGCAAGATCGGCTGTCCCCAGGATTGCCTCATCGCTCAAGGCAAACAAACGTTCCGCCATATTGAGTAAGTACCGCCCATCCCCATCTGCCATGGCTTTCAAGGCCGTTCGGGCGTCAGGATCAACGGGGAGTTCTTTCGTCTCTTCCTCTTCCGCCCTTACCAATAAAGTTTCTAAAGCCCCTTCATCTAAGCGATTAAGCACCAAGACCTGACAACGAGATAAAAGAGCGGCATTGAGTTCAAAGGAAGGGTTTTCGGTGGTTGCACCAACAAGAATAACCGTTCCGTCTTCGACATAAGGTAAAAAACCATCTTGTTGGGCGCGGTTAAATCGGTGAATTTCATCGATAAACAGCAGCGTTCCTCCCCCTGCTTCCCGACGGCGTTTGGCGGCCTCAAAGATTTTCCGCAAGTCAGCAACGCCAGAAAAAACGGCAGAGAGAGGCTCAAAGGCCAAATCCGTATGTTCGGCCATCAGCCGCGCAATGGTGGTTTTACCACATCCAGGAGGTCCCCAAAAAACAATGGATACTAACCGCCCATTACCTTCCAGCATCCTTGTCAACACGCCTTCTTCCCCCAGCAAAGCATCTTGCCCAACCACTTCAGGGAGACTTTGGGGGCGAAGCTTATCTGCCAAAGGGCGGTCAGCTTGAGAATTGAAAAGGGTACTCATCAGCTTAACGGAAAACCATGCTCAGAGTTTTTCCATTCCGACGGATGGAAACTTTCCAATTATTTGAGTTTTTCATGAGGGCCTGCCTGACCTTAGAGACTGAAGGCAAGGGCTTATCATTGATTGAAACTAAAATATCTCCCGGTTGAAAACCTAACCGACTCGCGGTATCTCCCCGCTTGAGTCCGAGAATAATCACCCCTTCCTCCATCATATCAAGCCCAAGCTCATCTGCTAACGCAGGAGAAAGGTTGGCGATTTTAGCCCCGGCGAAGGGGTGGTGCCCCGTAAGCAATGTTTCTTGTCGGCTGGGCTTTTCGGGAGGGGCCGCAACCCTCATAAAAACTTTCTTGCTTTTGTTCTTCCGCCACAAAACAATATTCGCTCTGCTCTCTAATTCTAAAGTGGCGATTCGATAGCGAAGATCATGTCCATCGTTAATCGTCTTACCATTCACTTTGAGGACCACATCCCCAACATTAATTCCCGCTTTATCGGCAGGGCCATTTTTATAGATACGATTAATTAGAACCCCACCGGGACGGTCCAAGCCCAGGGATGAGGCAATATCATGGGTAACCCCCTGCCCTTCAGCACCAAACCACGGCCTCACAAGTCGCTGCCCATTGGCTAGGCCTGAAATAACCGAACGAACCATATTTGCGGGAATAGCAAAACCAATCCCATTTGAACCGCCACTACGGGTGAAAATAGCCGTATTCACCCCGAGAAGCTTACCGTCCATAGACACCAGTGCCCCGCCGGAATTACCGGGGTTAATAGAGGCGTCAGTTTGAATAAATGAATTAATATTAGAAATACCCGTATTAGCCCGGGCGATAGCAGAAATAATCCCACTGGTCACCGTTTGCCCGACTCCAAAAGGATTACCGATTGCCAGGACCAAATCACCAACTTCGGCTTCATCAGAATCTTGAAATTCCAGGAAAGGCAATTTTTGCCCTTCAGGGTCAATCCGGAGAACAGCTAAGTCCGTACGTTCATCACTGCCAACCAATTGTGCTTCATATTCACGCCGGTCAGCTAAAATCACGGTAATATCATCCGCCCCTTCGATCACATGATGATTGGTAATAACCAAGCCATCACTGCGGACAATCACCCCGGAGCCAAGGGAGTTCTGAACCCGTTTCCGTGTCTTGCCAGGCACCCCCCCCCTAATCCTTCACCAAAAAAACGCCGAAAGAAGGGGTCATTAAACAAGGGAGAGTAAGCACGGGTCCGCACAGTTTTACGGGTATAAATATTCACCACGGCCGGGGCTGTCTGCTTGACCAGCGGGGCGAAAGAGAGGGAAATTTCAGCTTGCCCTTGTGGCAGCCGTTTTTCTGCTGAGGCGGGATAAGCCACCAGAACAACAAGAGCAACCACAAGGCAAACCCGATATAATTTTTCCATCAAAACTCTCTCCCAATACGATGCTCGAAATATAGGGAGGTCATCCGACTTTGCAAATCCCCTATTTTACGGATTTATCTCAACCTGAAATAAGTTTGCAGATTGGTGAATGATTTCAGGACCAGACAACGCAAACAAAAAAGGGCGGTCCCTTAGGAACCGCCCTTTCTAAATTTATTCTGTAACCAGAGATTTATTCGTCTTCGGCAGCGTCAGCAGCTTCTAGTTCAGCTTCAACGCGAGCTTTATCAGCAGCACCTTTGGCATCTACGTCCCGGTCAACTAATTCGATGATCGCCATAGGAGCACTGTCGCCATGACGGAAACCAGCTTTAAGAACGCGGGTGTAACCCCCTGGGCGTTCTTTATAACGTTCAGCTAATACGTCGAAAAGTTTCTTTGCAGCGGCTTCATCACGAAGATAAGCGACAGCCTGGCGACGGGCAGCAAGAGTGCCCTTTTTGCCAAGAGAAACCATTTTGTCAGCAACAGAACGAAGGTCTTTTGCTTTAGGCAAAGTGGTTTTGATTTGCTCATGAGTAATCAGAGCTACAGCCATGTTTGCAAACAAGGCGCGACGATGGGATTTAGTACGATTTAGTTTACGTCCACTCATACGATGGCGCATAATTGTAACTCCTTCAAACTTTGATCTCGCTCACGAGATCGAACAAATATTCTTCCCGCCGCCCTTTAGATAAAGGGTGAACGGTCAGATTGACCAGTATGGTCGTTTTCGTAAAAGTCGAAGAACCCTAGAAGGGCTCTTCTAATCTTTTGGCCAGATCTTCAACATTCTCTGGTGGCCAGTTAGGAATTTCCATTCCTAAGTGCAGACCCATTTGAGCCAAGACTTCCTTGATCTCGTTAAGGGACTTACGACCAAAGTTCGGCGTCCGGAGCATCTCAGCTTCGCTCTTAAGAACCAAATCACCAATGTAGATGATATTGTCGTTCTTGAGACAGTTGGCGGAACGAACAGAAAGTTCGAGTTCGTCAACTTTACGCAGAAGGTTTTTGTTGAACGGCAATTCGTCTTCAGCTTTTTCTTCTGTCTTAGCTTCAGGCTCTTCAAAGTTAATGAATTGCTTGAGCTGATCTTGAAGAATACGTGCTGCCAAAGCAACAGCATCCTCAGGAGTTACGGAACCATCCGTATCGACAGAGAGGGAAAGCTTATCGTAATCTGTATCTTGTCCAACCCGGGTATTATCCACTTTGTAAGAAACCTTACGTACCGGAGAATAAAGGGCGTCAACAGGAATAAGACCGATCGGGGAGTCTTCACTGCGATGAGCAGAAGCCGCCACATAGCCTTTACCGGATTCTACGGTAAGCTCCATGGAAACTTTAGCCCCATCATCAAGTGTACAGATCACCAGATCAGGGTCCATAACTTCAATATCATGACCTGTATCAATGTCGCTGGCTTTTACAATGCCAGGACCGGTCGCATCGAGACGCATCCGTTTGGTGCCCTCGCTGCCGAGGCGAAGCCCCATGTTTTTGATATTAAGGATAATATCGGTAACATCTTCATGAACGCCCGGTATGGACGAAAACTCATGCAGAACGCCTTCGATCTGAATCGCCGTAATTGCAGCACCCTGCAATGACGAAAGAAGAACACGGCGTAATGCGTTACCGAGAGTGAGACCGAATCCACGCTCCAGGGGCTCGGCAACGAGAGTAGCCGAGCGGCTTCCATCATTTCCGGGCTTGATATCAAGCTTGGTCGGTTTAATCAATTCTTGCCAGTTGTTCTGAATCACGGGTGTGACCTCAAAGCACGAGTTTCTATGACATGGCGCTTTAACACGCCAATGACCGGCCCCAAATTAAGTGACCGGCCCCGAAATAAAACGTCGGTATTCCCGCGTTTTACACCCTACGGCGTTTACGCGGGCGACACCCATTGTGAGGGATCGGAGTTACATCACGAATCGAAGTGATGGTAAACCCAACCGCCTGCAGGGCACGAAGAGCAGATTCTCGTCCCGATCCCGGTCCTTTGACCTCAACTTCGAGGGTCTTCATACCGTGATCCTGGGCTTTTTTCCCAGCGTCTTCACCAGCGACCTGAGCAGCATAAGGCGTGGATTTACGAGAACCCTTGAACCCTTGTGCGCCAGCAGAGGACCATGCAATCGCATTTCCCTGTGCATCGGTAATGGTGATAACGGTGTTATTAAAGGTTGCGTTAACATGCGCAACACCTGAGGCAATATTCTTACGTTCGCGTTTTTTAACGCGACCTGTAGCTGCTTTAGCCATTTTTAACCCCTACCCTTACTTCTTCTTGCCGGGAATAGCGCGAGCCTTCCCTTTGCGTGTACGAGCGTTGGTGGACGTCCTTTGACCGCGGACTGGAAGCCCACGACGGTGACGCAAACCACGGTAGCAACCGAGGTCCATCAAACGTTTAATGTTTATCGCAATTTCACGGCGAAGATCGCCTTCAACTTGATAATCAGAATCGATGGTTTCGCGGATGCGAACTACTTCATCATCATTCAAATCAGAAACACGACGTTCAGCAGTAATGCCGACTTTGTCGCAGATTTCCTGCGCCTTAGCCTGGCCAATGCCATGGATATAGGTAAGCGATATAACAACTCTTTTCTGAGTTGGAATATTTACGCCAGCAATACGAGCCAAAGCTGGTACTCCTCAGTACAAATTTCAAATACAAAAACAATGTCTAGGTACGACAAGAGGCCGGATTATAGGGAGGAATTCTTCCCTGTCAACACACTGTCTTAACCTAGTATTGCATTCAACTCTTTAGTGACCTCGTCAATAGGGGCCATGCCGTCCACAGAGCGAAGTAAATCCCGTTCTTCATAGTATGGTAAGATCGGGGCTGTCTCACTGTGGTAAGCTTCCAACCGGGAACGAACAGTTTTTTCATTGTCGTCTGCCCGACGGGAAAATTCAGTGCCGCCACACTTATCACAGACACCTTCTTTCGAAGGTTTCTCGAATTCATCGTGATATCCTTGCCCACATTTGGCGCAGGTATAACGACCAGTGATTCGTGCAACGAGTAACTCGTCATCAACTTTCAGCGAAATACAGTAGTTAAGCTTCAAGTTTTTGTCTTCTAGCATAGCCGTCAGAGCTTCGGCTTGATTAACCGTTCTCGGAAAGCCATCAAGAATGAACCCATTCTTGCAATCATCTTGGTCAATACGATTAGAAACTATCGCAATGATCATATCATCAGAAACAAGTTTCCCTGCTTCCATTAATTCTTTAGCTTCCGTGCCCAGGTCACTCCCCGAGGCGACTTCTGCTCTCAACATATCTCCGGTAGAAAGTTGCACAATGCTATAGCGTTCTTCTATTCGCTTGGCTTGTGTTCCCTTTCCAGCACCCGGAGGTCCTAAAAAAACTAAGTTCATTTACGCTTCCCCCGAAGCTTTGATTTCTTGATAAGCCCTTCATACTGATGTGCCAGCATATGTGACTGAACCTGAACCACTGTATCCATTGTCACCGACACCACAATCAAAAGACTGGTTCCACCGAAGTAGAAAGGTACGGAGAATTTAGAGATCAGAATTTCAGGTAACAAACAGACGAGTGCCAGATAAGCTGCACCAACAACCGTCAAACGCGACAGAACGTAATCCAAATATTTCGACGTATTTTTCCCTGGCCGAATACCTGGTACAAAACCACCGTGTTTCTTAAGGTTATCTGCCGTCTCGACAGGATTGAAAACAACCGCTGTGTAGAAGAAGGCAAAGAAAACAATCAAACCGATATAAAGTGCAAGATAAACAGGCTGTCCCCGGCCAAGATAAGCTGCAGCCGTGCTGAGCCATTCTGGTCCTGTTCCTGCAGAGAACCCAATCACGGTAATCGGCAAAAGCAGAATTGAGCTTGCAAAAATTGGTGGAATAACACCCGCAGTGTTAATCTTCAATGGCAGGTGAGAACTTTCACCACCTGTCATTTTACCGCCCTGTTGACGCTTGGGATACTGAATAAGTATTCGCCGTTGAGCGCGTTCCATAAAGACGATGAATGCGATAACAGCAACAGACATGAAGAACAGGAAGATAATGAACAGAGCGGGTAAGGCACCTGTTCTTCCTAATTCCAAGGTTCCGGCGATCGCTGAAGGCAAAGCCGCAACAATACCGGAGAAAATAATTAGGGAGATACCATTACCGACGCCACGTGCGGTGATTTGCTCACCAAGCCACATGAGGAAGACAGTACCGCCAACCAGGGTAATAACCGTGGTAAACTTAAAGAACCAACCGCCGTCAATAACCGCTGAACCTGCACTTGAGTTCATGCCCTCAAGACCTGCGGCAATACCGTAGGCCTGTAAGGTCGCAATGATCACCGTGCCATAGCGGGTATATTGGTTGATCTTTTTCCGCCCGGCTTCACCTTCCTTTTTCAGTGCCTCAATAGAAGGAGACACGGAACCCATCAATTGCATGATAATCGATGCAGAGATGTAAGGCATGATGTTAAGAGCAAAAATGGTCATCCGGGAGAGAGCACCACCCGCAAACATATCGAACATTCCGAGGATACCCCCGGACTGTTGCGCAAAAATATCCTTCAAAACTGCCGGATCAATACCGGGAATAGGGATATAGGCACCGATGCGATAAACAATGAGCGCACCCAGTGTAAACCAGATACGTTGTTTCAGTTCGGTCGCCTTGGAAAAAGCTCCAAGGTTTATGTTTGCGGCCATTTGATCGGCAGGTGACGCCATAGGCTGGTTCTCCGGACCTTTTATTCTTCAGACGCCGCAGCAACTTCTGCTACGACAACTTTTCCGCCAGCTTTTTCTACGGCTGCAACAGCAGCAGCAGAGGCACCAGCGACTTCAAGATTAACTTTCGCTTTGATCTCACCTTTGGCAAGAAGACGAATACCATCTTGAGCACGACGGATAACACCAGCTTCTATAAGAGCTTCACTGTTGATGCTCTTCTTGGCGTCCAGCTTGCCATCATCGATAGCCTTTTGTAGGCGACCGAGGTTGACAACGTTATATTTCAAACGGAAGGGTTTGGTGAAGCCGCGCTTAGGTAAGCGACGGTACAGTGGCATTTGACCACCTTCAAAACCGATCAGGGAAACACCACTGCGGGATTTCTGACCTTTAACACCACGTCCGGCAGTTTTACCTTTGCCAGAACCGATACCACGGCCAACACGCTTGCGGTCTTTCCGCGCTCCAGCGTTGTCACTAATTTCGTTGAGTTTCATTTCTCAATACCTTTGTACGAAGCCTGAATTCGATAGAAGAGCTGGATTAACCAGCCTCTTCTACACGAACCAGATGGCCCACTTTGTTGATCATACCGCGAACGGAAGGCGTATCTTCCAACTCACGGGTACGATGCATCTTGTTGAGCCCAAGTCCGACGAGAGTAGCCCGTTGATCTTTACGGCGGCCAATAGGGCTACCAATCTGGGTTACTTTAACGGTCGATGTTTTTTTACCGGCCATGATCTTACTCCTTAGCAGCAGCGGCAGTAGATACACCACTGTCACGACGGCTTACGATCTCACCAACCTTCATGCCACGCTTGGAAGCGATAGCCCGAGGAGACTTTGAATTTTTCAAGGCCTCAAAGGTTGCTTTAATCATGTTGTAAGGGTTCTGGGAACCTTGCGATTTCGCAACAACGTCCTGAACGCCCATGGTTTCGAAGACAGCACGCATTGGGCCACCTGCGATGATACCAGTACCTGCAGGAGCAGCACGAAGCAAAACCTTGCCTGCGCCGAAGCTTCCGCGGATATCATGGTGAAGAGTACGACCCTCACGCAGAGGAACCCGGATCATTGCACGCTTAGCAGCTTCCGTTGCCTTGCGAATTGCTTCTGGAACTTCACGGGCTTTACCGTTACCGAAACCAACGCGACCTTTGCCGTCGCCAACCACAACCAAAGCAGCGAAGGAGAAACGACGTCCACCTTTAACTACTTTAGCAACACGGTTGATGCCGACAAGCTTGTCTAGCAGCTCTGACTCTTCACGATTGTCAGCTCCACGTTGTTTATTGTCGCGATCACGGCCTCGACCGCGTCCGCCTTCTTTAGCATTACTATTTGGGGTACGAGCCATATCAAATATCCTTAGAACTGAAGACCGGCTTCACGGGCGGCGTCACCTAACGCCTTGACACGGCCACGATACATATAGCCACCACGATCAAAAATTACATCTGTGACGCCCGCTTTAGTGGCGCGCTCAGCGAGTAATTTACCAACGGCAGTAGCAGATGCGATATCGGTGCCTTTTCCGCCCTTGAAATCTTTTTCAAGTGAGGAAGCAGCAGCCAAGGTCACGCCTTTGCTGTCGTCAACAAGCTGTGCATAGATGTGTTTGCTCGAACGAAATACGGAAAGACGGGGGCGTGAGCCGGCTGCCTTTCTGATTTTGTTGCGTGTCCGCTCTTGACGGCGCGCAAAAAGTTTTTGAGATGATTTCATGGCTATTTCTTCTTGCCTTCTTTGCGTAGAATCTGCTCGCCTTTATAGCGAACGCCTTTGCCTTTGTAAGGCTCAGGAGGGCGATAAGCCCGGATTTCTGCTGCAACTTGACCAACAACCTGCTTATCAATACCTGAAATAGCAACAGCTGTAGGTGTTTCACATTTGATGGTGATCCCCTCTGGAATAGGGAAAAGCACATCATGGGAGAACCCAAGTTGCAATTCGAGGTTTTTACCCTTAACGGCAGCACGATAACCAACGCCCTGGATATCCAGTTCTTTGGTGTAGCCTTCCGTTACGCCTGTAACCAGGTTCTGGGCACGGGAACGAGCAGTCCCCCATAACTTACGAGCAAAAATGCTGTTAGAAATGGGCTTAAATGTTAATTCGTTACCTTCAAGCTTCACAGCAACATCGTTGGCGAGGGTCATGCTGAGTTGACCCAGCTTGCCTTTGGCACTGACCTGTTGACCAACCACTTCGATGGTAACACCTTCAGGGACGATGACTGGATTTTTACCGACACGTGACATATCAGTCCTCTCCTAGAATACCGTACAAAGGATTTCGCCGCCCACGTTGGCCTCACGGGCCTCCGCGTCGGACATAACGCCCTTTGGAGTGGAAAGGATAGAAATACCAAGTCCGTTATAAACCTTTTTTAGGTCTGTAACTTTGGAATAAATCCGTTGCCCCGGTGTAGAAACCCTAGAGATTTCCTGAATTACCGGTTCACCTTCGCTGTATTTCAGCTCGATCTTAATTTCATTAATACCTGTTTTGACCTCATAACGGCCAAAATCACGGATATAGCCTTCACGCTTAAGCACCTCAAGCACATTGCTGCGCAGGTTAGAGGCCGGTGAAACAACGCTCGTTTTGTGAGCGCGTTGACCGTTGCGAATGCGGGTTAGCATATCCCCTAAGGGATCGCTCATAGACATCTTTAATACTCTCCAGTTACCAGCTCGACTTAACCAAGCCTGGAATTTGACCGGTGGAACCAAGGTCACGCAACGCAATACGCGAAAGCTTGAACTTACGATAGTTACCACGCGGACGTCCAGACAACTCACAGCGAAGTCGGACACGCACTTTGGAGCTGTCACGTGGCATTTTAGCCAGTTTCAGACTCGCGTTAAAACGTTCCTCAGGTGACGCATTCTTATCGTTCGCCTGAGCCTTTAATTCCGCTCTTTTTGCTGCAGATTTAGCAACAAGAGCTTTGCGTTTGTTGTTCTTATCGATTGCACTCGTTTTTGCCATCTTCGAAAGCCTCGCTTACTTAGTAAACGGCATGTCGAACGCTTTAAGAAGGGCATGGCCTTCTTTGTTCGATTTAGCCGTTGTACAGATGATTATGTCAAAACCACGAATGGTATCAACTTGATCGTAGTCGATTTCTGGGAAGATGATTTGTTCTTTAATGCCCATAGCATAGTTGCCACGCCCATCAAAGCTTTTAGCAGAAATTCCCCGAAAATCTCTTACGCGAGGCAATGCAATGTTTACCAAGCGATCAAGAAACTCGTACATTTGAGCCCGGCGCAAGGTCACCTTGCAACCAACCATCAAGCCTTCACGAAGTTTAAAGCCAGCAATGGACTTCTTCGCTTTGGTGATGACCGGCTTTTGGCCCGAAATCAATTCCATCTCTTGCAGAGCGGATTGAATTTTCTTTTTGTCTTGTGAAGCTTCACCGACACCCATATTGATGACGATTTTTTCAAGCTTAGGCACTTCCATGACGTTCTTATATCCGAACTCTTCTTGGAGTGCTGGCTTCACGACAGTGTCGTAATGTTCACGTAAACGTGCCATTATACCAATCCTTAACTATCGATGACTTCGCCAGACCGCTTAGCAAAGCGGACCTTGCGGCCGTCATCCAAAGATTTGAAACCAACCCGGGTCGGCTTACCGTCCTTAGGGTCAACGTGGGCAATATTGGAGATCGCAATCGCTGATTCTTTCTCCACAATTCCACCAGCAGCTTGTTGTGTTGGTTTGGTATGGCGTTTCACCATATTAACACCAGATACAACTGCACGGGCATCTTTGGTCAGGATGCTCAACACATCGCCTTCCTTGCCCTTGTCTTTGCCGGTTAGAACGACAACGCGGTCGCCCTTTTTAATTTTAGTCGCCATCAGAGCACCTCCGGCGCAAGCGAAATGATCTTCATGTATTTACGAGCGCGCAGTTCACGAGTAACTGGGCCAAAAATACGTGTACCAATGGGCTCGCCTTGGGCGTTGATCAAAACAGCGGCGTTACTATCGAAGCGAATGGTGCTTCCATCGTTACGCTGGATGTCTTTCGCTGTGCGAACGACAACTGCTTTGAGAACATCGCCTTTTTTGACTTTGCCCCGTGGAATCGCTTCTTTTACAGAAACGACGATAACGTCACCAACTGATGCGGACTTCCGTTTAGAACCACCAAGCACTTTAATGCATTGGACTCTACGGGCGCCAGAATTGTCGGCTACGTCAAGATTTGTCTCAGACTGAATCATTGTCTAATTCCTTAATTCACCGGTTGGCTAGGCCTCGGTGACGATTTCCCAGGTTTTGTTCTTAGAAATCGGCCGACATTCCTGAATACGTACATCGTCCCCAATCTTACAGGCGTTAGCCTCATCATGGGCAGAGTACTTCTTAGACTTCCGGATGAACTTTTTGTAAAGAGGATGTTTAACTTTCCGCTCTACTTTGACCACCACGGTTTTGTCCATTTTGTCGCTTACGACGACACCTTGAAGAATACGTTTAGGCATTCGTCTTGCTCCTTATGATGCGGCGCTGGCTTGTTCGTTCAAGATCGTCTTGATACGAGCAATGTCACGGCGCACCTGTTTGACTCTGGCAGTATTATCGAACTGACCACTCGCGGCTTGAAAACGAATATTAAACGCTTCCTTGTTGAGTTCAACGAGTTGATCTTTCAACTCATCTTGGCTCTTCGCACGCAAATCACTTGCTGCAGTCATTGTCTACTCCTCACCGAAACGGGTTACGAAGCGGGTTTTGATGGGCAGCTTTGCAGCAGCAAGTTCAAATGCTCTCTCAGCAATATCCCTTGGCACACCATCAACCTCGAACATGATCCGACCGGGCTTAACTTTGGCAACCCATTTCTCTGGGGTACCCTTACCCTTACCCATCCGAACTTCAGCTGGTTTAGAGCTGACAGGAACATCAGGGAAGATCCGGATCCACACACGACCGGCACGTTTCATATGACGAGTAATCGCCCGACGAGCAGCTTCGATCTGTCTTGCAGAAATACGCTCCGGCTGTATGGCTTTAAGGCCATAAGAACCGAAGTTTAATTGAGAACCGCCTTTGGCCAGGCCGTGGATACGACCCTTATGCGCTTTGCGGAATTTTGTACGTTTTGGACTGAGCATGGTTACTTACCTTCTTAGCTCCGGTTGCCGCGACTAGACGTCACAGCACCTTGGCCCTGTTCGGCACGTTTATCTTGAGCCATAGGATCGTGGGCCATAATTTCGCCCTTGAATACCCAGACTTTAATGCCGCAAATGCCATATGTTGTCGCTGCTTCGGAAGTCCCGTAATCAATCTCTGCACGAAGCGTGTGAAGAGGAACGCGACCTTCGCGGTACCATTCGGTACGTGCGATTTCGGCTCCGCCTAAACGGCCTGCACAGTTGATCCGAATACCTTGAGCCCCGAGACGCATGGCACTTTGAACAGCGCGTTTCATTGCCCGACGGAAAGCGATACGGCGTTCCAACTGATTAGCAATGTTATCAGCAATCAATTTTGCGTCCAATTCAGGTTTGCGAACCTCAATGATATTGAGGTGAACATCAGAACCGGTAATTTTGGAAAGCTCGCTACGAAGCTTTTCAATGTCCGCACCTTTTTTGCCGATAACCACACCAGGACGAGCCGAGTGAATGGTAATCCGAGCCCGTTTAGCAGGACGTTCAATAACGATCCGGCTAATGCCAGCCTGTTGCAGACGCTTGTTCAAGAATTTCTTGATTGCAAGATCTTCATGCAGGATGCGAGCATAATCGTCATCAGCAAACCAACGTGAATCCCACGTACGGTTAATACCGAGGCGAAGCCCGATTGGGTTAACTTTCTGTCCCATTAGGCAGTCTCCTCACGTTCACGCAAAATCACGGTGACATTGCTGAATGGTTTCATAATTTTACCGGTACGGCCCCGAGCACGAGCGCGCCAACGCTTCATGACCATGGCTTTACCAACAGTAGCTTCAGCAACATACAAACGATCAACATCAAGTTGATGGTTGTTTTCTGCGTTAGCAATTGCAGATTGCAAAATTTTCTTCAGATCACCGGCAATGCGACGACGAGAGAAGGTCAAAGCCGCGAGAGCTTTATCACAATCAAGACCGCGAATGCTTTGAGCGACCAGATTAAGTTTCTGGGGGCTCGTGCGGAGCATCTTGATTGAGCTTTTAGCCTCGTTATCGGCAAGGCGGCGTGGTGCTGCTTTCTTACCCATGACTAAGTCCTTTTCGCCTTCTTATCGGAGGCATGTCCGAAATATGTGCGGGTTGGTGAAAACTCACCCAGTTTGTGACCGATCATATGTTCGGTTACAAGAACAGGAATGAATTTTTTACCGTTGTATACGCCGAAGGTGAGCCCCACAAATTGTGGGAGAACAGTTGAACGACGTGACCAGGTCTTAATGACCGTGTTACGAGTGGCCTCGCGGGCAGCCTCTGCTTTCTTAAGCAGATTGCTATCAACGAAAGGGCCTTTCCATACGGAGCGTGGCACTGGTTACATCCTCTACTTAGCGTGACGGCGGCGCATAATGAGCCGATCCGTTTTTTTGTTGCTACGGGTACGTTTACCTTTGGTTGGCTTACCCCAAGGGGTAACCGGGTGACGTCCACCGGAAGTCCGGCCTTCACCACCACCATGTGGGTGATCAACGGGGTTCATGGCAACACCGCGAACTGCGGGGCGTTTGCCAAGCCAACGTTTGCGACCAGCTTTACCCAGCTTAATGTTCTTTTGGTCTTGGTTAGACACAGCACCGATTGTGGCCATGCATTCGCCGCGAACCAAACGAAGTTCTCCTGAGCTCAAACGAAGCTGAGCGTAACCTTGATCTTTACCAACCAACTGAGCGTAGGTTCCGGCTGAACGAGCGATCTGCGCGCCTTTGCCGACTTTCATCTCAATATTATGGATGATGGTACCAACGGGGATATTAGCCAATGGCATTGCGTTGCCAGGTTTAATATCAGCGTGGGTATCAGCAATGACCTTATCACCGACATTCAAGCGCTGAGGCGCAATGATGTAGGCTAATTCACTATCTTCATACTTGATGAGAGCAATAAAAGCCGTCCGGTTAGGATCATATTCAATCCGTTCAACGGTAGCTGACATCCCCAGCTTATTCCGTTTGAAGTCGATTTGACGGTAACGACGTTTATGACCACCACCGATACGGCGAGCCGTAATACGTCCGGTGTTGTTACGTCCGCCATTTTTGGTCAAACCTTCGGTCAGTGCTTTAACGGGCTTGCCCTTGTAAAGCGCTGAACGGTCAACAAGTACCAGGCCGCGTTGACCAGGCGTTGTTGGTTTATACTGTTTTAAAGCCATTGTACTTAAACTCCCGTCGTTACGTCGATGGAATCACCATCGGCGAGTGTGACGATAGCTTTTTTGACATCGTTACGTTTACCAACAACACCTCTAAAGCGTTTGATCTTACCCTTCTGACGAAGGGTATTAACGGCCGTCACTTTTACATTGAAAAGACCTTCGACAGCAGCCTTGATCTCAAACTTTGTCGCATCAAGAGGAACTTTGAAGCCCACCTGATTGAACTCAGAAATAATTGTGGCTTTTTCCGTAATAAGCGGTTGGCGAATAACTTGATACATCCGCTCTTTGCTTATGGAAATATTTTTTCCGTTGTGCTTGCTCATTTCAAACGCTCCACCAATTTCTCGGCTGCATCTTTCGTCAGAACAAGTTTTTCGCGGCGAAGAATGTCATAAACGTTGGCACCTTGCTGGGGCAGCACGTCGATACCGACGATATTGCGCGCTGCAAGAGCGAAACCGCTGTTGACTTCATTGCCGTCGATGACCAAAGCTGATTTCCAACCTAAGGCTTTCACCTTATTGGCCAGATCAGAGGTCTTGCCTGAATCAAGGGCTGCATTATCAAGAATAACCAAATCGCCAGAGTTTTGTTTGCTGGAGAGAGCTGTTTTTAGCGCTAACCGACGAACTTTTTTCTGAAGCTTGAAGCCGTGGTCACGAACAACAGGACCGAAAGCCTTGCCGCCGCCGCGCATGTGAGGAACTTTCTTAGAACCCTGACGCGCGCTACCCGTACCTTTTTGCTTGAACGGCTTAGCACCAGTTCCCGCAATTTCGGAACGACCTTTGGTTTTGTGAGTACCAGCTTGGCGTTTGGCAAGTTGCCAATTGACCATGCGGTGAAGAATGTCAGCGCGAGGCTCGAGACCGAATACGGTTTCTTCGAGATCGATATCGCCAACTTTCTTATTATCGAGACTAATAATATCGCATTTCATAGCTGCTATTCCTTCGTCTCGGTGGTTTCAGCTTCAGCCGGAGCTGCTGCTTCTGCCGGAGCGGCCGTGGCGCGAAGTGCGGCGGGGAATGGAAGATCACCCGGCATCTTACGCTTTACGGCGTCCTTAATCAGAACATAACCGCCTTTGGAGCCAGGAATAGATCCCCGCACCATAATCAGGCCGCGCTCTGCATCGGTAGAAACTACCTGCAGGTTCTGAACAGTGACGCGCTCGGCACCCATGTGACCAGCCATTTTCTTGCCCTTGAACACCTTGCCGGGGTCCTGACATTGGCCAGTTGAACCATGAGAACGGTGTGAGATAGACACACCGTGTGAGGCACGAAGACCACCGAAGTTGTGGCGTTTCATGGCGCCAGCAAAACCTTTACCAATGCTTGTCCCGGTCACGTCCACGTGTTGTCCAGCGACAAAGTGATCAGCGGTGATTTCAGCACCAACTTCCACTAGTGCATCTGCACTTACACGGAACTCAACCAGCTTACGTTTTGGCTCAACTTTCGCTTTCGCGAAGTGACCACGCATTGGCTTGCTGACATTCTTTACTTTGGCCGTACCGACACCAAGTTGGATAGCTGTGTAGCCATCTAACTCTTCGGTACGATTTGCAATCACTTGGCAGTTGTCCACTTTGAGAACGGTGACCGGAAGATTCCGACCGCTTTCCTCAAAGATACGGCTCATGCCGAGCTTTTGCGCTATTAAACCGGAACGCATAATTTCAAAGCCCTAAAGTTTGATCTCAACATCCACACCAGCCGCAAGATCGAGCTTCATCAGCGCGTCTACGGTTTGAGGTGTAGGATCTACAATATCCAAAACCCGTTTATGTGTACGGATTTCAAATTGCTCACGAGACTTTTTATCGATGTGCGGAGACCGCAATACGGTAAATTTCTCAATTCTGTTCGGCAGAGGAATTGGCCCCCGCACTTCCGCACCTGTTCTCTTAGCGGTATTGATAATCTCACGAGCGGACTGATCCAACACGCGATGATCAAATGCCTTAAGGCGGATACGAATATTTTGACTGTCCATTTTATGGAACCCATCTAAGTGTCAGTCCTTCCCGAAGGAAGAACCGACGTTTAACAAAACTTACGCAGAAATCTTTGATACAACACCGGCACCAACGGTCCGGCCACCTTC
>CBDULT010000022.1:0-41172 GCA_965368165.1 uncultured Thalassospiraceae bacterium
CGACTACGGACTGGTTGAAGACCTCTTCAAAGCTGTGCCAGAATTGTCGGAAAAATTATAACCAGTTCCTCCCCCGAGGAAAGGCGTCGTCTTGGGTCAACACTCCCCGTGTATTCTCCCGGCCCAGGCGATGCCACAAAACAAAAAAACACCCCCGGCAGGTATATCCACCGGGGGTGTTTTATTAAGATTGAAAATCTAAATTTTATAAAATGCAGTGTTTGGCAAAGTCTTTGGCTTCGGTCGCTGTCCAGTCGCCTTTATTCTTTTCCTTCATGCCTTCGCACCATTCTTTGCTGCCAATTTCAGCGGAGCAGGCAGATAGGCCAATGGTGGCGACGAGGCCAAGTGCCAAAGCGAGTGATAATTTTCTCAAAAATGTCATTGTTGTTACCCCTTTTTGAAGTTTTTAAAATTAATGAAAGAGACCTTACAGGTTGGATTATGGCCTGTCTACGTCTGCTACAGCTAAACAGCTCCCAGTGCGCTTTCCAGAAAACCCAAGCTAACAAACGAAGAATTGCCGATATTGCCAGAGATAACTTCACACGGATTATAGGGTTCCCCTAAATGAGATAAAACAGCTTTGGCCTTAGCGTGGTCGGTGCAGGTGGTGAAGTCGCTGAGGGTAACAATTGTAGGTATTTCTGCGGCTGTTGCTGAAGCTAATCCTGCCTGAGAGTCTTCAAATGCGACACAACGGTTTGGGTGGCAGTTTAGCTCCTTCAAAGCCTCGACATAAACATCTGGAGCGGGCTTTTTTTGCGCCACCGCATCTCCAGCGACAATGGTATGGAAAAGATGAGGACCACTTGGCCCCAGAACACCTTTGAGTAAAGCGGTTACATTTTCTGCTGTGGTTGTCGTTGCAATAGCGAGCAGCAAACCGCGTTCCTGGGCTTCAAATAACAATCGAATGATGCCGGGGCGGAAAATAATTTTCCCTTGCTCTAAAAGCGTTCCATAAGATTTAGTTTTAGATTTATGGAGAGCCCGGATGCGGTCTTGTGCATCCGCACTCTCCATAAAGGCCGGATCAACAGCAGAAAGAAAATGGGAGAGTCTCTCTTTACCGCCTGTCACCGACAACAGCCTTCGATAGAGCTGCCTATCCCAATGCCACTTAAGCCCGGCGGCTTTAAAGGCTAGGTTGAAAGCTTGGCGGTGAACGTCTTCTGTTTCTGCCAGGGTTCCATCCACATCAAAGATAAGAGCTTGCAAAGACATTTGACGTTCACCTACTCCGGGGGGAGATTGTTGTTAATTAAGCGGCAATGCTGAGAGCGTTGCGCCAGTTTGGGTAGAGCTTGTCGGCATCACCAGAGAAGCTCTCAAAAGCACGAGCCAGTTCCGGGTGGCTTTGGGCGTAAGTCACCAGATCAATCCCCTGGGCCCAGGCGTCGTGGGCTTGGCGTAAGGATTTTGCCCCTGCCGTCCCTCCATCTATATGACCAAAGGCACCGCCACCGGAGGTTTGGATGACATTGGCGTGCCCCAGGTTGTCAAAGAAACCAGGCAGACGCAGCGCGTTCATGCCGCCGGAGATAATCGGTGTGGTGGCTTTCATGCCGTCCCATTCTTGATGGAAGTAAGGGCCGTCGGCCTTATCACGTTCCAACATGAAGGCAATATTTTTATCTTCGGTTTCGCCTTCCATTTTGCCATAGCCCATGGTGCCGGTATGGATGCCTGAGGCACCGGATAGGCGGGCCATTTTGCAATGAACAAAGGCCGTGTAGCCACGCATAGATTGAGGGGAGGTTACCGCCCCATGACCCGCCCGGTGGTAATGGAGGAATTGACCAGGGAAATTCCGCCGCGCGGTCGTAATCGCCGTTGCCCCTGCGACATAACCATCAACCAGGAAAGCCACATGATCAGCGTCAGCACCAAAGGTCTCAAGGATATAGTTGCCACGGGCAATCATTTCAGCCGGGTCATCTGCGGTGATATTGGCTGAGAACAGCTTAGCTTCCCCTGTATCATCCTGGGCCCGCTTCATGGCATCGGCGACCAGTGCAATGGTTTCCTTTAAAGGGGCGAAAACCTGATTGCCTTGTGGTTCATCGTTCTTGATAAAATCACCGCCCATCCAGAATTCATAACAGGCATTGGCAAAGGGTTGAGGTCGAAGGCCAAGCTTTGGCTTGATGATTGTACCAACCACCATGCCCCCGTTCACTTGTTCTTTTCCCAGGACCCGCCACATATTTTCGATATTCATAGAGGGACCGTCAAACAAACGGAGGTAGGCGGGGGGGACATAGAAATCATGCATTTTGGCATATTCCACATCACCCATGCCTTGGTTGTTGCCAATGGCAAGGGTGAGGAAAGAGGCTATCATGGCCCGACCATCAATAATATTGCGATCAAACAGGTCGGTGGGATAGGCGATTTTCATCAGTTCGTTGGCTTCGTCGATTTCATAAACCAGCGCATCGACCCCGCGGGTAAAATCGTCCGTTGTGGAGACTTCCACATTGGTCCCGGTTGAAGACTCCGCCGCAAAATGGGCCGCTGTTTCAAGGTAGCCACCATAACCTACTTTGGGTTTCATGATGTAGGCACAAAGAACATGTTTGCCGCCAGCGATCAGGTCGGCTTCCTTGAGGGCTAGATTGGCGTAACGTTTTGATTGGTCCATAGTTTTAACTCCTAACTTTCAGGCGGCCCGTTTTTTACGGTCGACCAATTGCATAATCATGGGGGTGAGGATGAGCTGCATGGCAATGTCCAGCTTGCCACCGGGGATAACGATGGAGTTGGCGCGAGACATGAAACTGTCGTGGATCATGGACACCAGATAAGGGAAGTCGATACCCCGAGGATTTTTAAAGCGGATCACCACAAGGGATTCATCAGCTTTGGGAATCCACCGGGCAATGAAAGGGTTTGAGGTGTCTACTGTTGGCACTCGCTGAAAATTAATATCGGTCTCAGAGAACTGCGGGCAGATGTAATGAACATAATCCGGCATCCGGCGCAGCATGGTATCCATCACCGCTTCAGTTGAATAGCCACGGGTTTCCGTATCGCGGTGAATTTTTTGAATCCATTCCAGGTTTACAACCGGAACCACGCCAATTTTTAGATCAGGGTACTGAGACAAATTAATGTCGCCACTGCGAACAGCCCCATGCAGCCCTTCATAAAAAAGCACATCGGTTTTGCTCTGTAAGTCTTCCCAGTCGGAAAAGGTCCCTTGGGGGGCACCGAATGTTGCTTCTTCTTCTTCGTTATGGATATAGTGGCGGGTGCGGCCCGTACCCGTCTCGTTATACTGTTTGAAGACAGCTTCCAACTCTTCCAAAATATTGGCATCTAGGCCAAAGTGGCTAAAGTTGTTGTTTCCTTTGGCTGCTTCTTCCGCCATGACGCGTCTCATATCTTGGCGGTCATAGCGATGGAATGCGTCCCCTTCAATATAAGCCGCGTTCACTTGCTCCCGCCTGAAAATTTGTTCAAAGGTCGCTTTGACAGAGGACGTTCCGGCACCTGAAGAACCAGTGACGGAAATAATGGGGTGTTTAATAGACATATTTGTATTTCCTTTTAGGCTCTAAATAATCCGCGATTGGCAAACAAAGGAGAGATGTCGTGAACGGCATGATCTTCACGGTAAGATCGACTGACCCGCTCGACTTCTTCGAGGGAGCCAAAAATAAGAGGGGTGCGTTGGTGGATGTCGCTTGGACGGATATCTAAAACACGTTCCCCACCTGTTGAAGCACCTCCACCAGCTTGTTCGACCAGCCAGGCAATCGGGCTGGCTTCATATATCAGGCGTAAACGGCCTTCTGCATAACCATCGCGGCTATCGCCCGGGTAAAGAAAGATGCCGCCCCGAGAGAGAATGCGATGGCATTCGGCCACCAATGACGCCACCCAACGCATGTTGAACTTTTCTTCACGCACCCCGTTTTCACCATCTAAGCAATCATCGATGTAAGTACGTATATGACTGTCCCAATGGCGAAAGTTTGAGACATTAATAGCGAACTCCCGTGTTGTCGGGGGGATGGTGACGTTTTCAGATGTCAGCAAAAACTCTTTTGACATAGGGTCGAGGGTAAAGATTTGTGTTCCGGCCCCAACGGTTAAAACCAAAGCTGTCTGAGGGCCGTAAATAACGTACCCGGCGGCTAATTGCCTGGTGCCTGTTTGCAACACATATGAGTCTGTTGTGCCGTTGCCCCTCCCGGTTTCGAAAATAGAAAAAATGGTGCCAACGGAAAGGTTGGTATCAATATTTGATGAGCCATCTAATGGGTCGAAGGCAATAGAAAGAGGAGCCCCTGTGTTAATCTCCAGGGCTTCTTCCAGTTCTTCAGAAGCAATAAAAGCGATGGGACTGTCTTTAAGCCCGTTGATCAAAATATCATTAGCGCGGATATCCAGTTCTTTCTGGGCATCACCATCGGCGTTATCCCCATGAATTTGTCCGAGCATTCCGGCTAGATTTCCTTGGGTGACCAACTCGGCAATAGATACAGTTGCTTCGGCTACTTTAGAGGTGGCAAGGGCAACCATCTGGCGGAGCTTGCTTCCTTCGGTCCAAGGCTCAAGGTACTGCTCTAAAGTGACTGGGGCTGGCATTGTTTTTTCTCCGCTGGGCGTTTCCTGTTGAGAGGGAGAATGTCTGAACTTGATTATCAAGTAAATTTGAATAATATTTATGTCCATGAAAGAAAAACTTAATGTCGATCTCCGTGCCGTCACCTTGAAACAACTCCGTGCATTTTCTGCGGTGCTTCGTGCCGGGACCAATTCGGGAGCGGCTAAAGAGCTCCATGTCACGCCGCCTGCGATTACTTTGCAAATGCAATTGCTGGAAGAGGCGGCCGGGGTCCCTATTGTTGAACGCACCGGGGAGGGGGTCGTTGCTACCGAAGCCGGGCAAGAATTCCTGTCAGCAATTACCCGTATGGAAGTTATCTTGAGCGAATGTGCCGAAGGGCTTGAAATGTTGAACGGAACTGGTGGTGGAAAGGTGACTGTGGGAATTGTCAGTACGGCAAAATATTTTGCCCCCCGTGCCTTAGCGGCTTTCGCTAAAAGTCACCCCAAAGTAGATGTGCGTCTACAAGTGGGTAACCGCCATGAGACTATCGAGTCTTTAAGGAACTTTGAATTTGATTTCGCCATTATGGGGCGTCCCCCTAAAGATTTTTCTGTAGATCATGCCACCATTGGCGACCATCCCCATATTATAATTGGCCCCCCGGACCACCCCTTAGTTGGGCAGAAAAATATACCGATTACCAAACTCGCTGATGAGACCTTTCTGCTGCGTGAAATGGGGTCCGGGACCCGTATGCTTATGGAAAATCTTTTTGCTGAGGCTCAGGTACACCCAGAGATTGGCATGGAGATGGGCTCGAATGAAACCATTAAGCAAGCTGTCATGGCAGGTCTTGGTATTGCGCTTTTATCAGCCCATACGGTTGCCCCAGAAATTCATGAACACCGACTGGCCCCCCTCGATGTTAAATCCCTTCCCATTATGCGCCAGTGGTCAGTCGTTAAGAGAGAGGAAAAACGCTTGCTGCCTTCAGCACTTGCCCTGTGGGATTTCTTGGCCACTTCAGGGGAAAGTTATTTTCCGAAGCCTTAATGTCACGTCCTTGTGAAGGGAGTTTATTTCATTTTTTTCTCAATAGTGATTACCATCACTTTCAAGAGCTTTTACTTGGCGTAATGTGCCGATAGATCGAACCAGAAGACATTTGAGAAAATTATGACAAACGTACTCACAACCGATAAAGCCACTCAAGAAAAAGCCATCGAACTTCTCCTTTGCGAGATTGATAATCTACTGAAATTGGTAGATAAAGAGAAGCGCAAAGGGCGGTTGGGGTTACCCCGTCCCTAACAACTTCTGCCTTTTTGAGGCATTCCTGTATAAAAAAAGAGACATATTTGTGAAAATAAAGGGCATTTCGCCCTTTTTTTTTGTTGGGGTAACGATTACGAAATATAAAAGGGGTTGAATAGCTCACATTCGGATATTTGGGGCGTCTATTTGTGGACGGACATTTGAGCCCACTTTTGGGACATAGGGGATAGCCAGATCGTGGCAATTGAAAACAAAGACAGTAATCAAGGTGATAAACAAGGCGTTGGTGCCCTCTTGCGGGCGTCACGATTGCGGATTGGTGAAGATCTGAGAGATGTATCTCTCAATCTAAGAATTCGCCGTGTTTACCTGGAAGCCATTGAAGCCACGCAGTATGAAGATTTGCCTGGCGCGGCCTATGCCGTTGGATTCGTACGGGCCTATTCGGAATATTTGGGATTAGACAGTGCGGAGGTCGTTCGTCGGTTTAAAGATGAATATGCTGGCCTTGGTAACCGCCCTGATCTGGTGTTCCCGGTTCCGGTAACCGAGCGAAGCGTCCCTGGGGGGGCCATTCTCTTGTTGAGTGCCGTTGCCGCATTGGTTGCCTATGGCGGTTGGTACTTTGTGACTAACAGTGGAGACCCCACGGCTGAGAAGGTCCCCTCCCTTCCTGAACGCCTCGCCTCTTTGTTGCCAAGCAAAGGGGAAAAGGCTGTAGAGAAGGCCGAAACAGAACAGGAAAAAACAGCAGAAGAATCTCAAGAGGAAGAGAGCGAACAAGCGGCAACAGAAGTGCTGCCCTCTCAGGAAGCTGAAACAGAGCCCGAGTCAGAGCAAGCAAAATCAACCGAACCAGTTGTTGAACAAGAAGTAACAGATGAGAAGGTTGAGACGCCAGTTACTGTGGAGTCCGCGCCTGTTGTTAAAAAACCGTCTCAAGAAGCCGAGACGTCAACTCAGTTGCAAGATACGCCTCCGGCTGAAGTTGCTAAAAAACCGGAACCTGTTGTTGAGGTCGTTGAAAAAGCGCCTGAACCGGAAGAGAAACCCGAAGTGGTTGTTGAAGAGCCTAAGCCGCTGCCAGAACCCGAAAAAGTTGAAAAGGTTGTTGAAAAAACCCCGATAGAAGAGGAAAAACAACCCGTAGCCAAGAAAGAGGAAAAACAAGAAGCTGCTATAGAGCCGCCCGCTAAGCCGAAGGAAGAACCCCTCTCAACCGACGGATCTCGTATTCTGGTAAAAGCTAAAACAGCTAGTTGGATTCAGGTGCGTGACGATGAAGAAAATAAAATGCTTCTCACCCGACTTCTTCGCCCTGGTGACAGCTACCGGGTTCCTAATAAAGAAGGGTTGGTTTTATTGACCAGCAACGCGGGAGCCCTGGATATTTTTGTCGATGGGAAGCCTGTGCCTTCTATTGGTGATTTTGGGGCTGTGCGCCGCAGCGTCGTCCTCGACCCTAAAAAACTCCTTGATGGCAGTGCCGTTGGCGAATAGCCAAGGAACGCGATAGCGTTTCCGCCAATTGTTTGGCGTAAGCCTCTCGTGGCGTCTGAACGTAGATAGTTCGAATAGCCAAGGAACGCGATAGCGTTTCCGCCAATTGTTTGGCGTAAGCCTCTCGTGGCGTCTGAACGTAAAAAGTTCGGATAGCTAAAACGTGACTTCTAAGAGGGCGAGTTTTGCTATATAACCCGCCTCGACAAATGAGTTCGTTTTAGAAATGGTTGTTTTTCATGACATCAAGACCCTATCGCCTGATAAATCGTCGCCCTAGTCGGCAGGTTTTTGTCGGGGATGTTGCAATTGGGAACGGGGCGCAAATCAGCGTCCAGTCCATGACTAATACTTTAACAACGGATGTGGCGGCGACGGTTGCCCAAGTCCATGCCTTGGAAGAGGCCGGGGCCGATATGGTGCGCATATCCTGCCCAGATGAAGAATCGACAGCAGCCCTTAAGCATATTATCGCCCAGGTTTCTGTTCCGATCATTGCCGATATCCATTTTCATTATAAACGCGCCATTGAAGCGGCAGAAGCCGGGGCGGCTTGCTTGCGCATCAATCCAGGTAATATTGGCTCTGCTGAACGGGTTGCCGAGGTGGTTAAGGCCGCCGTTGATCATAACTGTTCTATTCGCATCGGGGTTAATGCCGGAAGTTTAGAGCGAGAATTACTGGAAAAATACCCCGAGCCCTGCCCGGAAGCCATGGTCGAAAGTGCTCTGAACCATGCGAAAATTCTTGAAGATAACAATTTTACCAATTTTAAAATTAGCGTCAAAGCCTCTGACGTCTATATGACCATCGAGGCCTATCGCCAATTGGCAAAAGTTTGCGACTATCCTCTGCACCTTGGCATTACAGAAGCCGGCGGTGTGCGTAGTGGCACCGTGGTTTCTTCCATTGGTTTGGGGGCGTTACTGATGGATGGGATCGGCGATACCTTGCGGGTCTCCTTATCGGCTGATCCGGTTGAGGAGATCAAAGTTGGGTTTGATATTCTCAAGGCCCTTGATCTGCGCCATCGGGGTGTCCGGGTGGTTTCTTGCCCGTCATGTGCGCGCCAAGGATTTGATGTGGTGAAAACTGTTGCGGTGCTGGAAGACCGTCTGTCTCATATCCGCACGCCGATGACCTTGTCCATAATCGGATGCGTGGTGAATGGGCCAGGAGAAGCGAAAGAAAGCGATGTGGGCCTTACTGGCGGCGGCGGGGGCAATCATAAGGTTTACATTAACGGTATTGCAGACCATAACGTGGACAATGCCACCTTGGTTGATCATATCGTGGTGGAAGTTGAAAAAAAGGCCGCAGAAATCAATGCCGAAATTGACGCGGCGGCTCAGAAAAGCGAAAACTACCAGTAATTAAGTCCGTGACTGCGGACTCGCCAATCGTTTGGCGTGAGCCTGCGTGGTGCTTGAACGTGAAATAATCTCGGTAACGATATTATTTCTAAAAAGAAAATTTGGAAGAGATCGAAGAATGTCAGCCTTGAAGCCGGTTCGTGGAACCCATGATATTTTACCGGAAGAAATGATCCGCCACCGCTTTGTTCAAGACAAAGCCCAGGAGGTTTCTGCCCGTTACGGTTTTGGTGAAATTGCCACCCCCATCTTTGAATTCACCAACGTTTTTGCCCGTACCCTTGGTGAAACGTCGGATATCGTGACCAAGGAGATGTACACCTTTGAAGACCGGAGCGAAAACCTCCTGACCTTGCGCCCTGAAGGCACTGCCGGGGTGGCCCGGGCTTTTATTTCAAATGGCTTAAGTCAATCGCTCCCGCTGAAGCTTTTCTATCGTGGCCCCATGTTCCGCTATGAGCGGCCCCAAAAAGGCCGCCAACGCCAATTCCATCAGGTGGGGGCCGAAATTCTGGGAATTGATACGGTCGAGGCTGACATCGAAGTGATTGCCTTGGGGGCTCACTTCCTTGATGAATTAGGCCTTGGCGATAAAGTGAAGCTTGAGCTGAATACTCTTGGCGATAAAGAGAGCCGGGATGCTTATCGTGATAAATTGGTTGAGTATCTTTCAGCCTATAA
Organism: uncultured Thalassospiraceae bacterium; assembly: GCA_965368165.1. Classification (GTDB taxonomy): domain Bacteria; phylum Pseudomonadota; class Alphaproteobacteria; order Rhodospirillales; family JAPHRK01; genus JAPHRK01. Next base: position 9,394 of record CBDULT010000022.1, read on the forward strand.
AGACAAGCTATCTGAAGACAGTCTTAACCGACTTGATCGCAACCCCATGCGTATACTTGATTCTAAGGATGAGGGAGATCGGGTTATCGTTGCGGACGCCCCTCTACTTGGGGATAGTCTTAATAACACTTCTCGGACTTTCTTTGACAAACTCAAAGAGGGGCTAGAGCAACTGGGCGTTGCCTACGAGATAAGCCCTCGGTTAGTGCGTGGATTGGATTACTACTGCCACACCGCCTTTGAATTCACCACCACCACACTCGGTGCTCAGGGGACTGTGTTAGCGGGTGGTCGCTATGATGGTTTGATCAAGCAAATGGGTGGCCCGCAAACTGCTGGTATCGGTTGGGCTGCTGGGGTTGAGCGACTGTCGATGATGATTGCCGAAGATGCAACCGAAGCCCCCCGGCCTATCTCGGTCATCCCCCAAGGTGACGAAGGCAAAAAACAAGCTCCTGCCATCGCCCACGCGCTACGCAAAGAAGGCTTTGTGGTGGATTATGGCTTTACGGGCAATATGAAAAAACGCTTGCAAAGGGCCAACAAACTTAACACCAAGGCGGCAATTATTCTGGGTGAAGACGAACTTGCGCGCAATGCGGCAACTGTTCGTGATATGGTGAGCGGAGAACAGGTGGAAGTCCCCCTAGATAAGTTAACCGACCACTTGGCAGTGTATAGGTAAAGCGTAGATGAGTGTCTTAGCTCCCGCAAAAGGAAGGCCCTTGGTTGTTGGTGCGAATCATCGCTCTAGCTCCTTGACCTTGCGTGACGCTCTCTTTGTTGAAGACTTGCTGGTTCCTATGTTTTTGGAAAAGCTTAAGAGCAAGGGGTTTTCACAAGCGCAAATTCTATCGACCTGTGATCGGGTCGAAGTCCAGGCCATTGATCCAACGGGCGAAAACTCTGCACAAAAAATTATTGAAGTGATGGCGGAACAGGCCGAGGTCTCTCCAAGTGACCTAACAGGGCAGATGTACCAATTCCATGGTGACGAAGCCATTCGCCATATCTTCGCTGTTGCCTCGTCCCTGGACAGCTTGATTATCGGGGAACCCCAAGTTCTTGGGCAGGTTAAAGATAGCCATAGGTTGGCAAAAGAAAATGGCATGGTGGGGAGCGAAATGGACGCCCTGCTACAAGCCGCTTATGCTACAGCCAAGCGGGTGCGTACTGAAACCAAAATTGGCGAAGGCCCGGTTTCAATAGCTTCCGCCACTATTCAAATTGCCAAGAACCTCCATGGTGATCTTTCGCGCTGTGTGGCGTTGCTTGTTGGCGGTGGTGAAATGGGAGAATTGGCGGGTGATGCTTTGAAATTGGCCAATATTGGCAAGCTCTCGGTTACCCATCCAACTTTGCCCCGGGCAGAAAGCTTGGCCCGTAAGCTTGAATGCTATGTGGTCGATTTTGAAAACTTAGAAACCGCCGTTGCCGAAGCCGATATCGTGCTAACCTCGCTCAACAAACGTCGCCATGTGGTGACCTTTGACATGATCAAAGAGGCCATCAAGAAACGTAAGCGCAAGCCAATTTTCTTGGTGGATACGGGAATACCGGGTGATGTTGAACCCGCCGTTGTCGAGCTTGATGCGGCTTTCCTTTACGATCTCAACGATTTAGAAAAGGTTGCCATGGAAGGCCGGGCTTCTCGCGAAGGGGAAGCCAAGGCCGCCAATGAAATTTTAGCGACTGAGACCAGCAATTTTGTCAAAGGTCATGCGGCCCGTGAAGCTGTCCCCGCCCTGACCAGCTTGCGTGAGTATTTTGAACTAGAACGCCAAGCCGTGTTGTCTTCTGCGAATGGCAGCAAAGAGGTCGATGAAGCCACCCGCCTTCTGATTAATCGCTTGCTTCACAATCCGTCGGAAATCATGCGGCAAATGGCTTCGCAAAAGAACAAAGGCAACCATAACCCCGCTGTCCAAGGGGATTGGGAGCAAACAGAGAAAATTATTAAACATCTATTCCGCCTAGACGGAGGGGAAACCAAGTGAGTTTCAACGAAAAATTAGATCGCGTAACTGTACGGGCTGAGGAATTAAAGCATCTCTTGTCCTCCGGTGATCTTTCCTCCGACGACATTGTCAAACTCTCCACCGAGCTTTCAGACATCGACCCCATTGTCGCGCGTATTGAAGAATTACGTAATGCCCAGAGCGAAATGCAAGACCTTGCGGAAATGATGACTGATCCCGATGGCGACAAAGAAATGAAAGAGATGGCGGAAGGGGAATTTCGTGAGCTTAAAGAAAAACTCCCAAGCTTAGAAAAAGAAATCCAAGTTGCCCTGCTCCCTAAAGATAAAGATGATACCAAAAACGCCATTTTAGAGATTCGTGCCGGAACGGGTGGGGAAGAAGCCGCCCTGTTTGCGGCGAGCTTATTTTCTATGTACCAACGTTATGCCTATAACAATGGCTGGAAGATTGAAGTTCTTGACAGTAATGATACTGGCATTGGTGGTATGAAAGAAGTTACCGCCTCTGTTACCGGGAAAGGGGTGTTTGCCCGGCTGAAATATGAGTCCGGTGTCCATCGGGTGCAACGGGTGCCAGAAACAGAATCGGGCGGGCGTATCCATACATCCGCTGCCACTGTTGCCGTGTTGCCAGAGGTGGAAGACGTGGACATCAAGGTCGATGCCAAGGATTTGCGCATTGATACCTATCGTTCTCAAGGAGCGGGTGGACAACACGTGAATACCACCGATAGCGCGGTGCGGGTCACCCACTTGCCCTCCGGTATTGTTGCCCAGTGCCAGGACAATAAATCCCAGCACAAAAACAAAGACCAGGCCATGAAGATGCTTAGGGCACGTCTTTATGACCATGAGCGTGCCACCTTGGATGCTGAGCGGGCTGAAAGCCGAAAAAGTCAGGTGGGGTCCGGCGACCGCTCCGAGCGTATTCGCACCTACAACTTCCCCCAGGGCCGAGTGACTGATCACCGCATCAACCTTACCCTCTACAAAATTGACAAAATCATGGAAGGGGAGATCGACGAGATTGTTGATGCCCTCACGGCCGAAGAACAAGCCGCCCTCCTTGCCGAAATTGCCTAGGACCCTTGGGGCCTCTATTATGGAGGCGTCGGAGATACTTCAAACAGCAGAGGTCGAAAACCCTCGCCGCGAAGCCCGGCTGCTGGCCTGCCACTTCTTCGACATTGATATGGCTAAAGTTCTAGGTCGTCCCGAATTGGAAATCTCCGAGGATCAGGTTGTTGTCTTCCAACAAGGGGTTGCCCGTCGCGCTAACCGCGAGCCGATGTCCCATATCCTGGGTGAAAAGGAATTCTGGGGCCTACCCTTTAAAGTTAACCAGCACACCCTGACCCCGCGCCCTGATAGTGAAACCTTGATTGAGGCGGTGTTAGAAAAAATCGAAGATAAATCTGCCCCCTTACATATTCTTGACCTTGGCACCGGAACAGGTTGTCTGCTGCTGTCCCTCCTTTCAGAATACCCCAACGCCCAAGGCATTGGTGTCGACCTGAGCGAAGCAGCCTTAGCCGTGGCAAAGGAGAATGCCCAATCCTTAGGATTGTCAGAACGAATGAAATTTGTTCAAGGAAGCTGGTTTGAGGGCATCACCGGAAAGTTCGACATCATCATCTCCAACCCGCCTTATATCCCAAGAAGGGATGAAGGAATTCTGGAACCCGAAGTCGCAGAGTACGAGCCGCATATGGCTTTGTTTGGGGGAATGGATGGCCTCCATTGTTATCGTGCGATTACAATGGAGGCTGGAGTGTTTTTGAATCCGAACGGCCTTCTAATCCTAGAGATCGGCGTTCATCAAGCTGAGGATGTTTCAGGCTTGGTGGGGGAGAGCGGTTTCAAAGAGATTATCGTTAAAAAAGATTTGGCGGGAATTGAGCGCTGTGTGATGGGGCAAATGGAACCTTAAATATCAAGACAATTGTCCTCTATTATGATAAGGTTGCAATAATTGCAACTATTGGAAAATTTCTATGGCTACAACAGTTGGTTTGAAGCTTGAAACGAAGACCCGAGATCGTCTCAAACAACTGGGAGAACAAAAAGATCGTTCTACTCATTGGCTGATGAAACGTGCAATTTCCGAATATCTTGAAAAAGAAGAATGTTTTGAGCGGGAGAAGGAAGAAGACCTGCAACGCTGGCAAAACTATCAAGAAACAGGAGAAGCCGTTTCACAAACAGAGATGGCGTCTTTCTTTGAGGGGCTTATTGGTGAAGCAGCCGAAGCTCAAAATAAATGAGTGTCCGCTGGTTGCCGGAAACGCAACAAGATATCAGACGATTGTTCGATTATCTCCTAGAAAAGAATCCAAAAGCGGCGGAACGTGCGGTCAAAACAATCCAGCAAGGGGGTGAACAGTTAGCTCAGTTCGGAGCTATGGGACGTCCTATGGATGATGATACTGGGCGTCGAGAGCTTTACGTCCCTTTTGGGGCAAGCAACTACGTTCTCCGTTATATGGTGCAAAACAACGAAGTTGTCGTCATTCGTGTCTGGCACCATAAAGAAAAAAGGCCGGGACGAGCCCGGCCTTGAGAGTGCAGAAGGTAAAGGGGGAGAACCTCTGCTTGTGGGGTAGGTGTTAGCCTTTGATGTATTTCATCATGTTTGGGGCATCACTCACCGCAAAGGGGTCGCCGGGTTCGTTACGATCTTCAACGAACATTTTGTCGATGACGCCGTCTTTGACCAGCATGGAATAACGCCAGGAGCGGTTGCCGAAGCCGATGGCATCTTTGTTGACCAATTGGCCCATGCCTTGAGAGAATTCACCTGCGCCATCTGGGATCATCTTGACTTCCGTATCAACGGCCTGATCTTTTGCCCAGGCGTTCATAACAAAGGAGTCGTTGACTGACAGGCAGTAGATGTCGTCCACGCCTTCAGCTTTAAACTGATCTGACATTGCCACGTAACCAGGCAGGTGGGTGGATGAACAGGTGGGGGTGAAAGCACCAGGCAGGGCGAAAACAATAACGGTTTTGCCGCTGAAGATGTCGTCACTGGTCACGTCGAGCCAGTCGTTGTTGGCGCGGGTGTGGAATGTAACGGATGGTACTTTATCGCCTTCTTTAAGCATTTTGTGTCTCCTCAAATTTTTCAGTTTTAAAATTGATAAAAGCTCGTTTGTTCGTCTGAGGAGAATATAGCGAGATTTTATAAATTGATCAAATCGGTAATTATTTTACATTCAATAGAAAATATCTATTATTAGTTTTTATGAGGACAACACTTAAACAGCTCCGTTATCTGGTTGCCGTCGCCGATGAAGGCCACTTTGGTCGCGCAGCACAAACTTGCTTTGTTACTCAGCCGACTTTAAGTGCGGGTCTGCAAGAGCTGGAGGCAAACCTCGGGGTTCAACTTGTTGAACGCACCAAGCGTACCGTCTTGATGACTACTTTAGGTCTTGAAGTGGTGGAGCGGGCCCGTCGCACTTTGTCCGAAGCCAGCAGCCTAGAAGAATTAATCGAAACCCGGCGGGCTCCTCTCACCGGGCCGTTAAAGCTGGGAGTCATCCCGACCATTGCCCCCTTTCTTCTACCGACCCTTTTGCCCAAGCTGAAAAAAGGATTTCCTGATTTACAGCTCTATCTGCGGGAAGACCAAACCCATCGATTATTAGAGGGGCTTGCCAAAGGGGAGCAAGACCTCCTTGTTCTGGCTTTGCCTTGGGATATAGGGGGGTGTGACTCTTTTACCTTTGCCGATGACGGCTTTCTTGTCGCCTTTCCGCCGGACCATCGCTTTGCTGACCATAAAACGGTCGAGGCATCAGAGCTTTTACAAGAGGAACTTCTCCTTTTGGAAGACGGTCATTGCTTGCGTGACCATGCTCTTGCGGCTTGTCATCTTAATCCGGCGACCACCAGTCCGAGATTTCAAGGAACCAGCCTACAAACTCTTGTCCATATGGCGGCCAATGGACTTGGCATTACATTATTGCCGGAAATGGCGGTGAATACCCCGCTCTCTCAAAGCCAAAGAATTATCACCCGCCCGCTGGCTGACACGGCTGGGGCCAGGCAGATTGGGTTGGTCTGGCGGAAAACTTCTGGAAGTGGGGAGGAATTTAGAGTGCTTGGGGAATATCTCAAACAAAATTAAGGGCGCCCTACCGATGCAAAGGGGAAGGCGCCCTTAATTACTCAGGTGAATTGTTTACTTGGCATTGGGCGTAAACAAGGTTTTGCCATGAAGGCGAAAGTCTCCGATAGCTTTTTGGCCTTCTTTGCCGACCAGCCAATCGATGAATTGTTGTCCCATTTCAGCTTTGATGTGGGGGAATTTAGCTTTGTTGACCAGGATCACGCCATAAGGGTTGAAGAGCTTCGGGTCGCCTGAACAAAGGATATTCAAGTCACCTTTGTTTTTAAAGCTTATCCAGGTGCCACGATCTGAAAGAGCATAAGCTTCCATAGCGGAAGCGGTGTTCAAGGTCGCGCCCATACCCGAGCCTGTGCTGCGGTACCAACTGCCAGAAGTGTCGACACCGGCTGATTTCCAGATGCCTTTTTCCTTCTTATGGGTGCCACTATCATCACCACGGGAGGCAAAAGCAGATTTCGATTGGCCGATTTTCTTAAAGGCATCAGCACTGGAACTGCAGTTTTTAATGGCGGCAGGGTCTTTTGAGGGGCCAACGATGATGAAATCGTTGTACATTACGTCGTAACGTTTAATTCCAAAACCCTCAGAAACGAATTTTTCTTCAGATGGACGGTGGTGGACAAAAAGAATATCGGCGTCCCCTCCACGAGCTAAACGAATCGCTGCGCCAGTTCCGACAGCAACAACGCGAGTCTCAATACCTGATTTTTTAGTGAATTGAGGCAACAAATAATCAAACAAACCGGAGTTGGCTGTTGAGGTGGTGGAGGCAATGGTAATGAACTTTTCTGCGGCATTGGCAACGGATGCCGCCCCTAAAACCACACCCAAAGTTAATAAACCTGATAGAAGTCTTTTCATCTTAATGATATCCTAGAACCGTTATGTCAATAAACGCATATCGCAGGATAATTGAAAATTATGGGGATATTGTCAACAATGCTAATGTAAGAAAGGCAATATTTATTGAATTGGGGGAATAGTGAAGAAAAATAAATCTGAAAATCAAATTCAGTTAAGGCTGAAAGTTCGATTGCCTAATGGCACTCTCGGGCCGGGTAAAATCAAGCTCTTGGAGCTGATAGAGACAGAAGGGTCCATTTCAGGGGCTGCTCGTGCTTTAGGCCTTTCGTTCCGCCGTGCGTGGCATCTTATCGATACCCTAAACGCCTCTTTAAAAACCCCTGTCATCAACGCGACACCAGGGGGGAAAAAAGGCGGGGGGGCTGAGTTGACCGATATGGGAAAAAATTTGATCACCTTGTATCGAGAAGCAGAAGAGCAAGCTAATTCGGCGGCAAAAAAACTTTCTGACCATTTGGAAGAAGTGGTTGTCGAACCGGAAAAACGAAATGAAGAGAGCCCGGTTTGACCAGGCCCTCAATCATAGTCGTTAATATGCCTATTAGCTTGCTTTCACATCTGCCAGGAAGGCATTTATTTCCGTCTGTAGTTCTTTAACTTCCTTCGAGACAGAGCTTGAAGCTTCAAGAACTTCTTGGCTAGAAGAGCCTGTTTCACTTGCAGCAGCAGCCACTTGCCCAATGTTTTGAGATACATCGGCTGTCCCGGCGGCGGCTTCTTCGACATTGCGGGCAATTTCCTGGGTGACCATGCCTTGCTCTTCAACGGCACTGGCAATTGCTGAAGCAATCTCGGTCATCTGTTCGATGGTTTGAGAGATGCCCGTGATTGACTGTACAGCTTCTTCTGTTGCCGTTTGGACGGTTCCAATCTGAGACCCAATTTCGTCAGTGGCTTTTGCCGTCTGGTTCGCAAGGTTTTTAACTTCAGATGCAACGACGGCAAAGCCTTTTCCAGCTTCTCCCGCCCTCGCAGCTTCGATGGTTGCGTTTAACGCCAACAAGTTGGTTTGTTCGGCAATGTCGGTGATGAGCGAGACGACCTCGCCAATCCTTTGAGCCGCTTCGGCAAGGCTCTGGACCTTTTCATTGGCTTGTATGGCTTCCTTGGTTGCTGCATCAGAAACCTCTGAGGAATGATTAACTTGTAAAGAAATTTCACCAATGGAAGCGGTTAATTCTTCCGCCGCTGAAGCGACTGTTTGTACATTCGCTGATGCCTCTTCAGCCGCTGCCGCAACAGTGGTGGATTGCTCGCTTGAACTGGTTGCCAGCCCGGATAAACTGGCCGCAATACCGCTCATTTGAGTAATAGAGGCTTCGACGGTTTGCACCATCATATTGACGGAATCATCAAATTTTTGTGACCGGACTTCAATTCGCTCTGCCCGCTCTTGTTTGGTCCTTTGCTCCATTTCTTGTTCAATTGCTAGAGCATCGGCTGTGATTTTGTTTTGTTTGAAAACCTCAACCGCTTTTGCCATATCGCCAATTTCATCGCCTTCTTTGACATGGGAAAGGTCAAAAGAAATGTCGCCCTCAGCGAGTTGGGACATGGCTCTGGTCATTTGTACAACAGGAGAAACAATGGATTTAATAGAGAGCGTAACGACAATGGCTGCGATGATTAGTCCTACCCCGAGGAGTATCCATTCGATGATAAAAAGCTGATGTACATGTGACGCACTATATTCGGCATCTTTTTCTAAAAGCTTCCGTTGGCTGTCTACCATACCGCCGCCGCGTGCCCCGTCTGCAGCCTTGTGGCCCAGGAGGTACGTTAGAAGCTTGTCGGCAAGGGGGGCAGCTTCCTTAACGAGGGTATAATTTGCCATGTTCCATTGCTCGGAGGCACGAATGGCAAACATTTTTTCGGGAAGAGGTTTGAAAATATCACGTTTTACTGTGAATGCCTCAAAGGCCGATTTTTGATCATTTGATAAAAAGGATGAAGCAGTTGAGAGGTCCCAGAAGCGTTTTTCATTCTTTGCCCAAAGCTGCTTGAAGTCCTCAACAAATTTGGTGTCTCCGGTCAATAAATAGGCCCTAATATTAGCTAAACCGAGGCTCAATGTGCCGCGCACATCGGACATTATCCCCAAGACTTGAACCCGGTCGCCCTCAACTCCTCCATTGCCGGATAGTTCCAGGTCAATCATCTTATTGATGTTTTCTATCATAATATCAGCCGGGGGGGCTGCTTCCGTGACAAGTAACTTAGTTGCCGGTTGTTCATTTGTTGAATGAGCGATCGCTTCTACTTTTGTTTGTGCTGAATTGAATTTGGCAAGAATAGTTTTGAACTCAGACCATTGTTCAATATTCGCTGAATCGGTCCAGCTTTTAGATAAGGTGTCCATATCTTTCTGGACTTTGGCAATATCAGCCCAAATAGCCGTCCGGTCTTTCTTGAAGGCTTTATTTCCCGTGAGCATCCAACCTCGTAAAGCCGCTAAAGAGGCGTTGATATTATTTACCATAGAGGCACTTGCTTGTGCTGTGGGGGTTCGAAGTTCAACCATTCGATTCGTTACCCGGTCGATACTTGTGACGCTCCATAGGGTCGCCCCAACGGCAATGGCTAAAACAAGGACCATTACGGAGTATCCGAGGATGAGTCGTCCACCAATCTTTAAGTTCATTCGTTGTGTCTCCAATATTTTTCTTTTTACGCCAAAGATCGTTAGTGATTGCTCGGTGGTAGCAATAGCGATTGTTGTTAAGAAGCTGAGAGCGTTTTTTCCCCCAGCATTTGCATATGACTTTTATTTGTGGCTGAAAAACAAATATTAAATGATATAATAATATTATATATTTAATGTAAATAGATTAAACAATAGATAATTAATCATCTTAATGCGAACCTACAGGCTAAAAGCCTAGTAAAGGCGATTGGGAAGCTGGGGGTGTACCCTATATTTCGTGATTTGTGCTAGCTATTTTCTTTTGGCGGGGAGCTTTTATCGTAAGAATTCCTGTACCAAAAAGCTTAAGTCGCTCTTAAATGATCGAGCAAGCTTCTTCAAAGTCAAATCGGGGGGCCCTGTCGTGGAGTCTCTTCGTGTCCCCATAGCCTATATTGCAGAGGAAATTGGGTGTTATGCCTTGTTCTGGAAAGAATTCGGCTTCGGTTTTGTGGGGGTCGAAACCCGACATAGGGCCGCAATCGAGTCTTAGGGCCCGACAAGCAAGAATAAAATAGGCTCCTTGGAGGGTCCCGTTGCGAAAAGCGGTACTGTCGATTAAGGCTGGGTTGCCTGTAAACCATGATCTCGCGTCTTCATGGGGGAAAAGCCGGGGTAATTTTTCATGGAAAGCCATATCATAGCCAATAATAGCGGTTGCTGGAGCTGCCATGGTTTTTTCGATATTTCCTTCAGCAAGGCAGGGCCTTAGACGCTCTTTGGCTTCTTTTGAACGGACAAAAACAATGCGAGCCGGACTGCAATTCGCACTGGTTGGGCCCATTTTTGCTAAATCCCAGGCTTGCTCAAGCAGTTCATCTTTGACGGGCATATTGAGCCAGTAACTGTGAGTACGGGCTTGATTAAATAAAAGTTCTAAAACGCCGTTATCTAAAAGGCCACTCATCAGTTTGCTCCTTCTACCAAAGCTAATAATTCTTCTGCTTTGCCGAAATCTTCTGGTCGGTTGGCGTTAAAAAATGGATCGACGGGGTCGCAGGAAAACTCAACTTCCACCAGCTTATAGCGTGCTGTCCATAGATCGATCTTGCGCATTTCTTCCTCTAGCATGGCTTTGCGTAGTTGATTTTTTAAAGCCACAGGCCAAAGGCCAACAACAGGGTGGCTGCGCCCATTGGTGATGGCACAGGCTAGTTGCGCACCTTGCTTTTCTACTTCAGCCTCCATCTGGGCGATCATATCTTTGGGCATAAAGGGTGCATCTGAGGGAAACGTTGCCAGCCATTGGCATTGTGGGCGATTTTGAGAAATCCACTCCAAGCCAGTTAAAACGCCTGCAAGCGGCCCTGCATAACCTTCAATCACATCAGGAACCACTGGGAGGCCGTATTCAGCAAAGCGGGCAGGATCGCCGTTGGCATTGAGCAAAAGCTCTGAGACTTGTGGCTTGGCAAGGTCGATAATTCGTGAAAGAACGGACCGTCCCCCCAGTTGGGTGAGGGCTTTATCTCCCCCGCCCATGCGACGAGATAATCCACCAGCCAGCAGCAACCCAACTATTTCAGCCATTTTATTCCCCTTTGTAACCGTCGAATTTTATTCGATCTTCACCGGATAAAGCAATGAAACGTTTGCCTTTTGCTCGACCAATAAGAGTCAGGCCAATCTTGCGGGCCAACTCGACGCCCCAAGCGGTGAAGCCTGAGCGGGAAACAAGGATGGGAATGCCCATCTGAACAGTTTTGATCACCATCTCGCTGGTTAAACGTCCCGTTGTGTAAAGGGCGGTGTCGTTGCCATCAATATTGTGGAGGAACATATAGCCGGCGATTTTATCAACGGCATTGTGGCGGCCTACATCTTCCATATAGAGCTTTGTTTCCCCCTCTTGCCACAAAGCACAGCCGTGGATGGCCCCTGCTTTTAAATAGAGGCTTGGTAAGGTATTTATTTGCTTGAGTAAGGTCGCTAAAGTTGACGTTTTTAAAGTCGCGTGATCGGACAAATCTGCCTCTTCAAATTTCTCCATCATGTCACCAAAGACGGTACCCTGGGCGCAACCTGATGTCAGAGTTTTCTTACGGAGTTTGTCTTCAAAATTGGTTTCTTGGTCAGTGCGAACCACCACCACATCCAACTCGTCATCGACATCAATGGCCGTCACTTTATCGCCTTGATGAAGCATGTTTTGGTTAACCAGATAACCCACTGCCAGCAATTCAGGAAAGTCCCCTATGGTCATCATGGTGACGATTTCTTGGCTGTTGAGGTATAGGGTCAGGGGGTGCTCTGTTACGACGGAGATTTCAATTCCATTTCCACCTTCATCTACCCCGGTAACGGTTGTCGTTAAACGTTCGTCATCTGGGTTGGGGGTTATTTCGGGAGGCCGTGACCCGGTCATGTGAAAATCCTATTCATTACGATAATTAAGGGGAATATGGTCTTTCTGGTTGGCAAGGACAAGCGCTGTGTTAAAATTGGCATAACGTATTGCTGTCGTTTAGGATGTTTGCATGCTAAGAGAGCCTAAGAGCTAATGAGTGAAGGACTTGTATTGTGAATGATATTTGGGCGGCCATGGGAGCCGCCTTTTCCATGATTCTGGGGCTGGATAATGATCTGGCGGAGATTGTTGGCCTTTCTATGAGGGTCAGCTTGATGGCCGTCGGCATTGCTACAGCCATTGGTTTGCCAACGGGGGCGGCCTTAGCTCTCTATCGTTTCCCAGGGCGCAAGCCGCTTATCATCATGGTTAATTCCTTGATGGGCTTGCCGCCTGTTGTGGTTGGCCTTCTTGTTTATCTGATGCTTTCGCGCTCAGGTCCTTTTGGGGTCTTTGGCTTGCTCTTTACCCCGACGGCAATGATTGTTGCTCAAGTCATTCTGGTGACTCCGATTGTCGCCGCTCTTTCCCGCCAGCTTATTGAGAACATGTGGGAAGAATATGAAGAGCAACTGGTTTCCTTAGGGGCGAGTAAACACGGGGCGGCCCTAACCTTGCTCTGGGATGGGCGTTTCTCCCTTTTAACCACAGTCCTTGCTGGGTTTGGTCGCGCCAGTGCTGAGGTTGGAGCTGTCATGATCGTTGGCGGAAATATTGATCATGTGACCCGCGTGATGACCACCTCTATTGCCCTTGAGGTAAGTAAAGGCGACCTTCCTTTGGCTTTGGGACTAGGAATTGTTCTGGTTGCTATTTCTGTAACCGTCAACGGGGCGGCCTATATCATCCGCGACTTTGCTAAGTTGAGGCAAGGCGCATGACCCATAAAGGCTCCATACTCCCTCTTACCCTCAAAGATGTGTCATTTCAGGTCGCCGATAAGCGCCTGATTAAGGATATGAATATTACGCTTGAAGCCGACAAAAGTACGGTGATTCTCGGACCGAATGGCGCGGGAAAGAGCCTTTTCCTCAGGCTGTGCCATGGCCTGCTCAAACCCTCTGTCGGGACTGTCCTCTGGAATCCGGTCAATGGCTGTGATTCAAAGCTATTCCAAGCCATGGTATTTCAGCGTCCTGTTATGTTGCGCCGTTCAGCCGGGGCAAATATTGAGTATGCCCTAAAGCTTCATGGCATTGCTAAAGACCAGCGAGAGACGATTGCCAGAGATGCCCTTAAACGAATGGGGTTGGGGCGGTTTTATCGTCATCCTGCACGGGTTTTGTCTTTTGGCGAACAGCAACGACTCGCCATTGCACGGGCCTGGGCCTTGAATCCACAAGTGCTTTTCCTTGATGAGCCCTCTGCCAGCCTTGACCCTGCGGCAACTCATTCTATTGAAGCCGCTATTGAAGCCATTCGCGACTCCGGGACAAAAATTATCATGACGACCCATGATTTGGGCCAGGCCAAACGGTTAGCCGATGAAGTGCTGTTCCTTCATCGAGGTAGGCTGTTGGAATATTCACCCGCAGATGAGTTCTTCAAAGGACCAAAAAATGACTTAGCCCAAGCCTTTCTCAAAGGTGAATTGCTTTGGTGGAAAAAGAAAGAACTCTCGCCGGGTCATACCAAAGAACAATAATAGTGCTATTGCCCGGCCTGTAAAAAAGGACTATATGGATGGTAGATGCTATTGTTAGAATCATTCTAGAGAGCGATTGCACAACACATGCTTGACCCATTTGGCCGCAAAATTTCTTATCTGCGGGTATCCGTTACCGACAAATGTGATTTCCGCTGTCATTATTGCATGAGCGAGGACATGGAGTTCCTTCCTCGGGAAGAAGTTCTTTCCTTAGAAGAAATGGACCGGGTCTGTACAGCATTTATTTCCAGAGGCGTTGAAAAGCTTCGTCTTACAGGCGGAGAACCGTTAGTTCGCCGAGGAATCATGAACTTGGTCCGGAGCTTGTCTCGTCATCTTGATTCCGGTGCTCTTAAAGAACTCACCCTGACAACTAATGGCAGCCAGTTAAGCAAATTTGCGGATGAACTTGTTGAGTGTGGTGTAAAGCGCATCAATGTATCCCTTGATACGTTGGACCCAGTAAAGTTCGCCCAAATCACCCGGCTTGGCGTTCTTGAGAAAGTCCTTGAGGGGCTTGAAGCTGCAAAAAAGGCTGGGCTAAAGATTAAGATTAATACTGTCGCTGTGCGTGGGTTTAACGACAATGAGTTTGATAGGTTAATTGAGTGGTGTGGAGATCAAGGATTTGATCTTACCTTTATTGAAACCATGCCCCTGGGGGAAATTGGGGGTACACGCAGTGATCAGTATCTTCCCCTCCTTGAAGTTAAAGAGCAACTGGCCCAACGCTGGACATTTACGGAAAGTTCTCTCAATACCGGTGGACCGTCTCGTTATGTGAATGTTGCCGAAACGGGGCAAAAGATAGGCTTTATTACCCCCCTGACAGAACATTTTTGTGAAACCTGTAACCGGGTTCGCCTTACCTGTACGGGCACCCTTTATATGTGCTTAGGGCAAGACGACTCTGTTGATCTTCGCTCCCCTATCAGGAATAGCGAAAGTGATGGGCCCTTACTAGAAGCGATTGATGGTGCCATTAACAAAAAGCCGAAAGGTCACGAATTTGTTATCGATGAAACAAATGCCGAGCCAAGCCTTGCTCGACATATGAACGTCACAGGTGGCTAAGAGTTTCAGGGGATTTGGCTAGACAAAAGCTCTGTATATGGCCAAACTGCTTGGGAATGATAAAACAAATATAAGGCATAAAAAAAATGGTTGAAGAGCTCTCGAGAATTCTCCATGTTGATGATGAAGTTGATATCAGGGAGGTTGCCAAGCTTGCTCTTGAAGCGGTTGGCGGTTTCAAGGTTGAAACTTGTTCATCTGGCTCGGAGGCCGTTGAAAAAGCTCCTGACTTTCAACCACAACTCATCTTACTTGACGTTATGATGCCTGAGATGGATGGCCCAACGACTTTGGCCAATCTGCGGGAGATTTCGGGTTTGGAAAAAACCCCCGTTGTTTTTATGACTGCCAAAGCCATGCCTGCTGAAATCGAACATTTTAAGCAATTGGGTGCCATGGACGTTCTAGCCAAGCCATTTGATCCCATGACCCTTGCTGAACAGGTAAAAGCCTGTTGGGACGACAACGTTTCTTAGGGGGATGCCCCAGCATTATTTTCTTATGAGAAGTACCACCAACTCTTTTGGCCCATGCACACCGTAGGTTAGTTCTTGTTCAATATCTGCTGTTTTTGACGGGCCAGAGACTAAAAGTGCATTGGTTGGCATTTGGCAGGGCCATTCCTCAGTCTTCATCACCTGCGCTAAGGAGTTGGAAATTTTGTCTTCTTCTAAAAGAGCGATATGGACCGGGGGGACTAAAGATATTTGTCGAGGCTCTGTCGGGGTTGGCCACAGAATAAGAGCCGCCGCATCGGCAACCGCCCCTTTTGTTGTCGTTAAGGCCGCGTCGGCTTTGAAGGCCAGTGTGGGAATGTCGGCATCTTCTGCATCACAAAACAGAAAATCATAGGCCTGCTTTTCAGAAATGATTTGCTCGCCCGCCCATGTGGATTTTGCAAAAAGCAAATTCTGGGCCTGCTTGCTTTCCATCACTTGGGCAAGTTTGGCAGTCCATTCATCAGGGGCCGTTAAGTGGATTTCAGTATTTACAAGCCCCATCTTCTCAACCAACCGGTCGGTTCTTTCTTCGGAGGGCCATTGCCGTTCTTCCATAATAGAAAAATCAGAGGCAGGTGCTTTGGGGCCTGGGGTGCTTTGACGCAACCTAGCCAGGATGCGATCGCGTGAAGCGTTACTCATCATCCACCCCCAGTTCTTTAACGCGTCGGTGGAGGGATTTAGAGGCAAATTTTGGCTTGGCCCTGACACTTGTCCATTGTTTGAGCATCGGGGTGCTCTTGGGCATCATGTTGCCTGTCAGGCTCAGAGCCTTTGTCATCATAGAATAAGCTGTTTGGGATGAGTGGCTGGTGCTCCAGCCCTTCCAAATTAAATCCTCGATAGACGATTTTTTGCTCCCGGCATCTTTGAGGCTCGATTCAGGACAGCCCGTGGCTGCCTCATTACGCAGGCGCACCAGCATTTGCGCAATAGGGATTTTTACCGGGCAAATTTCGACGCAAGCATTACACAGGGTTGAGGCACTGGAAAGATCGCCATAGGGCTTGATCCCTTCGATTTGTGGGGTGAGAATTTTGCCGATTGGGCCGGGGTAAACACCGCCGTAAGCATGACCGCCAACGCGGGTGTAAACCGGGCAATGATTCATACAAGCACCGCACCGGATACATTGGAGGGTTTGCCTTGTTTCTGGATCGGCATGGATACGCGTTCGACCATTATCGAGCAAAACCAAATGAACCTCTTCTGGGCCGTCTTTCTCACCCTCTTTGCGGGGGGAAGAAATCATGTTCACATAGGTGGTGATGTCTTGTCCGGTGGCAGAGCGGGGCAGGAGGCTAAGGATAGGGGCAATGTCTTCCAGGTTTTCGACAATCTTGTCGATGCCTGTCACGGCAATATGAACGGGGGGGACGGTGGTGACCATGCGCCCGTTGCCTTCGTTTTCAATCAAGACAATGGTGCCAGTTTCAGCAACTGCCATATTGACCCCAGAGAGTCCCGCATCAGCTTCGGCAAATTCTTTGCGTAACACTTCACGGGCGACAGCCGTCATTTCAATGGCACTTTCTGTATATTGAAAGCCGTCAATCTTGTCTTTGAATAAATTAGCAATCTGGCTGCGATTGAGGTGAATGGCAGGCATAATAATATGCGAAGGCATTTGCTCGGCGAGTTGAACAATATATTCGCCAAGATCGGCTTCCAGGGCGGTGATGCCATGCTCTCCCAGGAACGCATTAAGATGCATTTCCTCTGAAACCATGGACTTGCCTTTCACCACCTTCTTGGCACCTCGACGTTGGAGGATTGCCAGAATGATTTGGTTGGCTTCATCGGTGGTCTCGGCCCAATGAACCTGAATGCCATTTTTCTTACAATTGGCTTCAAGTTTTTCCAGCAGGTCAGGGAGTTTTTCTAAAGTCCGTCTGCGGACGGCTTCGCCGAGTGAACGCAATCGGGTCCATTCGTCTTCATCAGAAAACTGATTGGCCCGTTTGGTCATCAGGCCATCCATAGCCCGGCGGAAGTTCCCGCGCAGTTCTTTGTCGGCCAGGGCTTCGGTCGCTCGCTCTCGGAATGTCCCTTTAGGAGCCATTGGTGCGCTCCATCAAGAATTGAGCGATATGAGTGCCTTTAACTTTGCTTTGTTTGGCTTCCAGAGTACCACCAATGTTCATCAGGCAACCACAGTCCCCAGAGATCACGGAAGCCGCCCCTGTTTTTTTGATATCCTGAGTTTTGTCCTCGACCATCGCTGCAGAAATTTCAGGTTGACGTACAGCGAAAGTGCCGCCGAAACCGCAGCATTCTTTCTCTCGTTCCAACTCCTGTAGGTCGACCCCCGACAGTTGGCGCAAAAGTTCTTTAGGTTCTTCGTGAATTCCCATTTCTCTTTGAGAATGACAAGAGCCATGCCAGGTAATCTTAATAGGTTCGCCTTTATCCTTAAGCTCGACCTTAAGCACATGGACCAGGAACTCTGTGAGTTCATAGACCCGATTTGCCACCTTAATAGCTTCTTTCTCCATGGGGTCGCCGGCAAACAGTTCTGGGTAATGCTTAAACATCATCCCAGCGCAGGAGCCTGAGGGAAGAACGATGGGAATGTCTTTTTTAAACAAGCTCACCTGCTGCTTGGCTACTTTGAGGGCATCCGCGCGATGGCCGCTGTTATAGGCGGGTTGACCACAACAACTTTGGCCTTGGGGATAGATCACCTTTAGCCCTTCCCGCTGCAAAAGTTGAATCCCCGCCAACCCGGCCTCGGGATAGAATAAATCCACAAGGCAGGTGCCGAAGAAGTAAACCGCATCAGGCTTTGGAGGATAAGTACGTTGAGACATGGCTAATAAGCGACCGCAGGCAGCCAGATCACCAGTTGCGGAAAGAGCAAGACAACGGTGAGGCCAATAAGCTGAAGAATAATAAAGGGAACGACGCCTTTATAAATATCCATCATCCGCACATCTGGGGGGCAGACCCCCTTCAAATAGAAGAGGGCGAAACCCACCGGGGGCGTGAGGAAGGATGTCTGCAAAGCCACTGCCACCAGCATCACGAACCAAATCAGTTCGGGACTATCAATCTTGCCATAGCCATCAATGTCAAGTCCAAGGGCAGAAACAACGGGGGCAATGAGGGGGAGAACGATCAGGGTGATTTCAATCCAGTCGAGAAGGAAGCCCAGCATGAAAACAATGCCGAGAATAAAGATAATAATCCCGGTTGGGCCGAAAGGCAGCCCGGTTAAAACCGTTTCAATCAGCTCATCACCACCGAGCTCCCGTAGCACGAGAGCAAAACAAGATGCCCCAAGGAAGATGGCAAAGATATAGGCTGTGGTGTTGAAGGTTGATTTCAGCACTTCAAAGAAGACATGTAAATTGAGGTTGCGGTTCATGGCCGCCAGCAGGGTTGCTCCTAAAGCTCCCACACCACTGGCTTCCGTCGGGGTGGTAATCCCGGCGAAGATCGACCCTAATACGGCAACAATGAGGGCAGTTGTGGGGAGGATAGACTTCAAAACATCGGCAATCATGCGCCATTCGATAGGGCGCCGATTAGGGTCTAAGGGCACGTGGGTTGGCCTGAAAATGCCGACACCAAGAATATAAACGATGTAGAGAACACCAAGGAGCAATCCGGGGAACACAGCCCCCATAAACAGGTCACCGACGGACAGGGCCAGTTGGTCTGCCATGATGACCAGCATGATGGAGGGAGGGATTAAGATTCCCAAAGTTCCGGCCCCGGCAATGGTGCCTAAAGCCAAGGGTTTATGATAGCCTTGGTTGAGCATAGCTGGTAAAGAGAGCAAGCCGAGCAGAACAACCGAAGCCCCAATGATTCCAGTAGAAGCCGCCAATACGATACCGATGGTGGTTACGGTGATGGCTAAGCCCCCTCGCACTTTACCAAACAACTCTTGCATGGACTTCATCAGGCGTTCTGCGACACCGGACTCATCAAGCATCAGCCCCATAAAGATGAACATGGGCAAGGCAACCAATACCCAGTTGTCCATGATCTTGTAAATGCGGTTTACAATCAGGCCCAAGGTCAGGAAGTCCAGCCCCGTTGCGGTGTCGAGGTAGATATCAGCATAATAACCAACGCCCGCAAAAATAACGCCAATGCCGCCCAAAACAAAGGCGACAGGAATGCCTGTAAAAAGGAATCCCACGAAGCTTAGGAACATGGCGATGACAAGATAATCGTTAACTTCCATTAGTTCGAACCTCCCAGAGAGCCGCGAGATAAGACGACAGTATCTCTGATTAGTCGTGAAATTGAAGCCATCGCAAAGAGGGAGAAGCTAACAGGGATAACGGCTTTGATCGCCCATCTCCACGGAAGGCCGAGGGGGGCATCAGAATGTTCGTTGAGACGCCAAGCTTCAAAAACGAAATCTAAGCTGTGGCTAATGATGACAAAAATAAAGGGCAAGACGAGAAACAGGATGCCAAAAACTTCTATCTTACGTTTGGTTCTATCGGAAAATTTTAAATGAAGAATATCAACTCGAATATGTGAATCGTTAACCTGTGCGTAGGAGATTCCAAACATAACCCCAATGGCGTAAAGGTGCCACTGCAACTCTTCCAACATGACAATGCCGCTGTTAAAGCCGTAGCGCAGAACAACTTGCAGAATGATAATAAAAACAAGTAACCCGTTTACCCAACATACCACATGACCTACGGAGCGGATAAAATTATCAATAGCATCCGAAATGGGCACATGTGTGGGGTCGAGGTGCTCTTCAATATGCTCGACGACTTCTGCCACATGAATGTGGCCGTCCTCTGACTTGTCGGTCATGATTACATGCTCAAATATTAAATAAAAAGATGGGTGAGAGGCCGGTCACAAAGGCCGTCCTCTCACTTGAATGGGCTGGATATTATCCAGAGTGACTACATACGTTTACGTGGTAAGAAAGCGTTTGCTTCCCAAGTGTCGTAGCCTTTGCGGAAGGTAGTAAGATCGTCCCAAACTTCCTTGAACATTGGATCAGAAATGTGTTCTTCAACAACTTCGCCCCAAGCACCACGGAAGGTGTCGAGCATTTCGTCAGACCAATACATGATTTTTACGCCGTTCTTTTCGACATTCTCTCTCATGGCATCGAACTGGATGGCTTCACCTTCAGCAAGTGAGTTGGTAGTTGCAGCCATGCAGGTCATGGTGGTTACAGCCTGTTGCTGTTTGTCCATGCCGTTCCATACATCTTTGTTGATCAGGAGCTCAAACAAAGTGGCTTGTTGGTGCCAGCCTGGGAAATAGTTATACTTAACCAGTTTATGGAAACCGAGGAGCTTGTCGATGGCAGGCATGGAGAATTCGGTTGCATCAATGGCTTTTTTCTCAAGAGCAGGGAAAATTTCACCACCAGGCAAGAGACTTGTTGAAACGCCAAGTTTTTGCATTACGGCACCGCCAAGGCCAAAGAAACGCATTTTCAGGCCCTTAAGGTCTTCTGGTTTGTTAATTGGTTTTGAAAACCAACCGGAAGTTTCAGGGGCAATAATGCCGCAAGGAATGACTTTTACATTGAAGCCCGCGCTATCGTACATTTTTTGATAGAGCTTGCCGCCATTACCATAGTGAATCCAGGCAAGGTATTCGCCAGCTTCTGGGCCAAACGGTACAGCAGAGAACAAAGGTGCTGCTTTCATTTTACCATACCAGTAACCAGCTGTGGTAAAGCCTGAATTGATTTTGCCTGAGGAAACTGCATCAAGAATTTCAAAAGGAGCGACAAGCTTTCCGGGTTCATAAACCTTCATCTTAACAGTGCCGCCACTGTTTTCCCCAATATGGTCGCCCACCCATTTGATGGTGGTTCCAAGACCGGGCAATTTTGTTGCAAAAGCAATTGGGGTTTTTAGTAGAACTTTTTTTGCTGCTGCGGGGGCAGCAGTCGTGGCAACCATTGCTGTGGCTGCAACAGCTAAAACAGCTAATTTACGCATTTATATGTCTCCCTTATCGACATTCCCAGATCTCTGATCAGGGTTTTCCAAAAAAATATCTAAGTAACTTATTGTTTTTATTAAATTTAACCTTAGAAAGGTTGACCAACCTTCCCGTGTTGGTTATTTTGGATAGAATATTTTACCAATTTTGTAAAGTGGTAAAATAAATTGACCATTATATTTTTTGGCCTAGAGTGTTATAAGCCTCCCTATCACTCTTTAAGGATTCTATCTTAGGGGGAGGTAGGTTAAATATTCAAGGTTTTCCTTCAATTAAGTGAGGATAAAGGTGGCGTATAAGCAAATTAAACCAGGCAAAATCTCTGACGCAATCGCGGAAGAATTGGAAAATAATATTCTCCAAGGGGTTCTTGTGCCGGGTGAACGGTTGCCTTCTGAGCGGGATTTAGCCAAACAAATGGAAGTTTCTCGGCCTTCTCTTCGTGATGCGATCCAGAAATTAGAAAACAATGGACTGTTGGAAAGTCGCCAAGGGGGGGGGACTTTTGTTAAAAACTTCCTCTCTCCAACTCTGTCAGATCCGCTGGCAAAATTACTCGAAAATAGCGAAGATGCGTCTTTCGATTTTCTTGAGTTCAGAATGGATGTGGATGCGGGGACAGCCTATTACGCAGCCTTACGAGCCACCGATGCGGATCGTGAACTGCTCACGGCATGCTTTAATGCAATGGAAGAATCCCACGGGACCGATGACCCGACGGAAGAAGCAGAAATCGATACGGATTTCCATATGATTATTGCCGAAGCGGCGCATAATGTTGTCCTGCTTCATATCATGCGGGCTTTATTCAGCTTGTTTAAGGATGGCGTCTTTTACAATCGCAATCAGCTTTATAACCGCCCCGGCGCGCGCGACATGTTGTTAAAACAGCACCGGGCGGTTTATGAGGCCATTATGAAGGGTGATCCTAATGGTGCGCGTCAGGCAACTATAGACCACCTCACTTATGTTATTGAAGTTTGTCGGGATATGGGCCGGGAAGACTCTCGAGAGGAAGTTTCCAGGCAGCGTTTGGAGCGCTACCTGGAAAAAAGGAAATAGCCGACCGAGGCTATTGCTTGCGAACATTTTCCAAGAAGGTATCCACACGTTCACGTAAATCCGAAGACCTTTGGTGAACATCTTGTGCTGCTTGATTAACTTGAGACAGGTTCTCCGAGGCCTTGGTTTTGAGGCTTCAGTGGTGCAAGAGGTGCAGCCCTTATGGGTAGGCTTATTCAAGAATTAAATCGAACGCCTGTCCCCCCTAACCCACAGTAACCGTTCTTATTTTTCGCAAGATACTGCTGGTGATATTCTTCGGCATAATAGAAGTCGGGGGCGGGTAAAATTTCAGTGGTAATCTTTCCATGCCCAGCGGCCAATAAATTTTCTTGGAACCTTCCCTTCGTTTCCTGGGCGGTTTTTTCCTGGGCGGCAGAATAAGTGTAAATACCAGAGCGGTATTGGGTTCCCACATCTGCCCCTTGTTGCATGCCTTGTGTTGGGTTGTGCCATTCCCAGAAGTTTTTCAAGAGAGCCTCGTAGCTGGTTTGTTTGGGGTCGAAGACGACAAGGACAACTTCATTATGCCCGGTTTGCCCCGAGCAAACTTCTTCATATGTTGGGTTTTGTGTCGGGCCAGCGGCATAACCAACAGCGGTTGTATAGACCCCTTCAACTTGCCAAAATTTGCGCTCAGCTCCCCAGAAACATCCCAGGCCAAAAAGAGCCGTTTCGAATCCAGTTGGAAAAGGGGCAATCATTTTGGAGCCGTTTACGTGATGTATGCCTGTTATGGGCATTTTTTCAACCCGCCCCGGGAGGGCATCTTGCGGGCCGGGCATTTCGGTTTTCTTGTTGGGGCTAAACCACATGACAACATCCTAGGAGATAATAACCTCAAGACATATGGGCGCAATGAGGCTGATATCAAGAGATACGGTCGAATTATCTCCCCCTTGGAGTAGGAGGGGATAGATCCCGTCGCTTTTGACGACTAAGGGTCAGCAGCTTACCCAAAAACCATACTAATTTTTGGCTTTGATTTTTGCCCAGGTATCTCGCAACGCAACGGTACGGTTATAGACCAGGTTATCTGGTTTTGAGTCGGGGTCATGGCTGAAATAACCAAGCCGTTCAAACTGAACCGTTTGCCCGATAGGAATTTGAGCCAGGCTTGGTTCGAGGAGGCAATTTTCAAGAATTTCTATGGAGTCCGGATTGAGGTCCGCTAAGAAGTCTCCTTCAGCACCGGGGTTTTCTTGGGTGAACAAGTGATTATAAAGCCGAACTTCCGTTGGCGCAGCATGGTCGCCGGACACCCAATGTAATGTGCCTTTTACTTTCCGACCATCTGGCGCATTGCCGCCTTTTGTTTCGGGGTCATAGGTGCAGCGAAGTTCGACCACTTCTCCCGCTTCGTTCTTTATGGCTTCGGTGCAGGTAACAAAGTAGGCATAGCGTAAGCGAACTTCACGACCGACGGATAAACGGAAGAATTTCCTGGGGGCGTCTTCCATGAAATCATCTTGTTCGATGTAAAGTTCACGGGAGAAGGGAACCATACGTTTTCCGGCGGCTTCGTCTTCGGGGTTGTTGATCGCTTCAAGTTCTTCTGATTGTCCTTCGGGGTAGTTGGTTATGACCACCTTTAAAGGCCTCAATACGGCCATGCGGCGTTCGGCTGTTTTGTTGAGGTCTTCACGGACGCAAGCTTCCAGATTCGCAACTTCAACGGTGCTGTTGGATTTTGAAACGCCGATCCGTTTTGAAAAATCCCGAAGGGCAGCGGCAGGGAAACCACGCCGACGATAACCAGAGATTGTTGGCATCCGGGGGTCATCCCAGCCTTTGACATGGCCCTCTTGCACAAGCTGGATCAACTTACGCTTGGAGAGCACCGTGTATGTGAGATTGAGGCGGGCAAATTCATATTGATGAGGATGTGCGGGTACCGGAAGGTTTTCAACAAACCAATTGTAGAGCGGACGGTGGTCTTCGAATTCCAGAGTGCAGATTGAATGGGTGATGGTTTCGATCGCATCGGATTGGCCATGGGCAAAATCATAGTTGGGGTAGATATGCCAGTCGTTACCCGTGCGGGGGTGATGGGCGTGAAGGATACGGTACATCACCGGGTCGCGCATATTCATGTTGCCGGAAGCCATGTCGATCTTGGCCCGCAATACCCGCTCACCTTCCTTAAATTCGCCAGAGCGCATGCGACTAAACAGGTCAAGGTTTTCTTCGACGGGGCGATCTCTGTAAGGGCTGTTTTTGCCAGGCTCTGTTAACGTGCCACGAAATTCTCTCATTTGCTCGGCATTAAGGTCGCAAACAAAGGCTTTGCCTTCTTTAATCAGATGCACGGCCCAGTCGTAAAGCTGCTCAAAGTTATCGGAGGCATAATAAAGATGTTCCCCCCAGTCGAAACCAAGCCAGCTCACATCTTCTTTGATGGAGTCAATATACTCCATATCTTCCTTGACGGGATTGGTGTCATCAAAACGTAGATGACACCGACCACCAAATTCTTGCGCTAAGCCAAAGTTGAGGCAAATGGATTTGGCGTGACCAATATGAAGATAGCCATTTGGTTCAGGCGGAAAACGGGTAACCAAAGATTTGGTTTTTCCGGAATTCAAGTCCGTGCGGACAATTTCCCGAATAAAATCTCTGATTTCATTTTCTGTTGCGGCTTCAACGTCGCTCATTACTTCCAACTCCAGATAGGCCAAATAGCGGCTTTATGAACTAAAGCCACTGTCTGGACAATCATAGAGCATCTGTCAAGCCAGACGAGGGCGAGCTTATGTCGCCCGAACGTCAGAAAGAAAGTCGGTTACTTGCTTCCGAAGTGTCCTAGCATTGCCAATGACCTCTTCCGCATAAGTAACGACTTGATCGGCTCCTTCTCGTACAGCACATGGCAACACTATTTATGGGTTATCTGATACACCCCCTAAGGCAATTCTAATCGTTTATTTGAAGTCATTTGAATTCTTTTACAGCAACAGTTTTGCAAGCAGGTTTTTTTAGGGTATCAATGTCCTTAGATTTTAAAGAACGCGCCTATTATCTCGCGTTCAGAATTTGGTAGCAAGTGAATGTACAACGGTGGAAGACGAAACTCCGGCAAATGGGGGAGAAATGGACAGATTCATTCTGCGCCAGCCTTTTCGGCTATCGACCTTGGAACCCATAATTGTCGGATGTTGGTTGCGGTTCCAACCCGGAATGGATTTAAGGTCATCGACTCTTTTTCCCGCACGGTGCGTTTGGGGGAAGATGTCACGGAAAGTGGCAACCTCTGCACTGTTGCCGTAGACCGCACCATCGAAGCATTAAGCATTTGCGCCGAAAAAATGCAGCGTTGCAAAGTCGTCAGCTCTCGTAATATTGCCACGGCAGCCTGTCGAAGCGCGGCAAATTGTGATGGTTTTGTTGATCGGGTTCGTCAGGAAACTGGTATTGAGATTGAGATCATTTCTCCTGAGGAAGAAGCTCGATTAACCTTGGCTGGTTGCTCCCCTTTGCTCAGCAAAGAAAAACCATACGCATTGGTTTTTGATATTGGCGGGGGCAGTACGGAAGTTGCCTGGACCAAAGTGAGTGCAGACGGCTCGCCAGAAGTGTTAGATGTTATCTCCATTTGCTCAGGTGTCGTCACCTTCTGTGAGAGGTTTGGGGGAGATTTTATCAAGCCCGAGGTTTATGCCGCGATGTCGGCAGAAATTAGAGGTGAATTGGAGACTTTCGAAACCAAGCACAATATTGGTTCCGAGATTGCTAATGGCACGGTTCAAATGCTGGGAACATCGGGAACGGTGACCACATTGGGAGCCGCACACCTTGATTTACCATTTTATAACCGTTCACGGGTTGATGGCTTAGTCATGGATTTTAGCGATGTCTTCACTGTGAGTGATAAGCTTGCAGCCACAGATTTCGAAACCCGTGCGGCTAATGGTTGTATTGGGCCAACCCGGGCGGATTTAGTTGTGTCTGGTTGTGCTATCCTAGATGCTGTTTGCAGGCTTTGGCCGGTTGGCAAACTAGGCATTGCTGATCGGGGTATTCGTGAAGGGTTGCTTCATGAGCTCATCCGTGCGGATAGAGCCTTACATCGCAAACAAAAAAACCGTCGCAGAAGATATTCTAAACAAAAGGCGGTGACTCAACATGGCTGATCGTAGGGGCGGCTCAACTGGCAAAAGAGGCGGCGGCGCGAAGAGTAAACGCACGGCAAAAGGCAGCGGGTCTCGGGGGCTTCACGTTAAAGTCAAGACGGCCAGGGGGAGGAGGCTTTCTTCGACCCGGTGGCTGCAAAGACAACTAAATGACCCCTATGTTATTGAAGCCAAGAAAATGGGTTTCAGGTCCCGGGCGGCATTTAAACTTATTGAGCTTGATGACAAATTCAATTTTTTAAAACCTGGTAATCGTATTCTCGATTTAGGGGCTGCGCCTGGAGGTTGGACTCAGATTGCTGTTGAGCGGGCGAAGTCTCTGAGTAGTGGTGTCAAGGTTGTTGCCTTAGACATCAACGAAATGGATGAGATGCCAGGGGCAACGGTCATTTGCCACGATTTCATGGCTGATGATGCCCCAGAAATCCTACGAGAGGCTTTAAACGGCCCTGCCGATGTTGTGATGAGCGATATGGCCGCTCCTGCCATGGGACACCCCCAAACGGATCATTTGCGAATAATGATGCTTTGCGAAGCCGCTCTCGATTTTGCCTATCAAGTCCTGGCCCCGGGAGGAACTTTCGTGGCAAAAGTTTTCCAAGGCGGTACCGAAAACCAATTGCTCGCAGATATGAAAAAAAGCTTTAAAACAGTAAAACATGCCAAGCCCCCAGCAAGCCGAAAAGACTCAGCAGAAATGTATGTGGTGGCCCTTGATTTTAAAGGTGGAAAAAAGGGATAAGGCGATAGGTGCCAAACCAATTTGAGAGTTGTTTGGATAATTGAAAGAATGAGCGAAAGGGTTCTGTACAACTCAACCCTTATGATGTATGTCGTGAAATGGGTTTCTAGTGAACAAAGTATGAAAAAAACAGTAGTAAATCTTTCTCGGTGTTATGAATTAGTTTGTTAGTAAATGGATTTTTTATGCGGTCTGAAATTGTAAGAGTTGGGGTCTCGATCGCATGCCTTTTTTTGGTTTTCTATTATTTTCCTGTCACAGAGCTACTCGACACCGTTAAATCGGTTGATATCGCAAGTATTGCTATTGCATTTATATTATTAACTTTAAATATATTGCTCAGTAGTGTGCGTTTTTTTGGGATGTCGAGAAGCTTCAAGATTAACATTACTTACCGCATTGCTCACCACCTGAACATACTTTCTCAAATTGCGGGGTTGTTTCTTTTCCAAACACTTGGGCAGACAATTTTTAGATCTGCCTACGGCCTTCTCTACGTCCCAAATGCCCAACGCTTTGCTCTTCTTACCTTTTTAGAGAAAATAACTGCATTTGCAATCTTGATCGTAATGGGAACTGTCGGAGCCTTAATCGTTTATCAGCAAATTGGCGCGACGACAGGTACTATTCAGTATCTCTCTATTCTGTTTATCTGTATGCTGATAAGTGGCTTTGCAATCTGGAAATATGGCTTAACTGCTTCTCAGCAAAGGTACTTACGGTTTGGGTTAAGGCAGATTTTTAAGTTAGGAATTGGTCGAGCCGCCGTTATTAGTTTGTTTGCCCATCTGTGCATGCTTGGAGCCTACCTAGCTATTGTAACCCCAATGCTCCCTGATGTGGATGGCCAAATTTTACTTGGTGTTTTCTTGATTGTTATGCTCGGGGCTGCAATTCCGATTAGTTTTGCCGGATGGGGGATACGCGAGTTATCGGCAAGTATCGTTTTTTCATTTTTGGCACTCGATCCTATTATCGGAGTATCAGCATCCGCAATAATCGGCGTACTATCACTGATTGCTCTCTTAACCCAAGGGGGGGTATCTATCCTATTTACGCCTGAAAAACCCGTTCAAACTAAAGAAGAAAACCTGGAAACAAGGTTTAAATTTGAAAGAATATTCGCTTTCATCTGTAGTCTTTTCATTTGCTTGTTAATTGGGTTTCAGGTCAAGGTTCCAACTGTTGGTGGAGGAATCACAGCCAATCTGGCGGATCCTCTGACCGTCGTGCTCGCAATTACTTTTATAGTTTTTTTGATTAAATCCAAAATTAAAGAATCCATCTGGAGGGTGAAGTATATAAACTACGCTCTACTTGCCTTTGCGGCGATGATTGCGATTGGCTGGTTTCACTCGTTCTTTACGGGAGGAAGTAATAGCTGGGCAGATAATAACCGTAGTCTTGGGCTTATTATTGTTTTCTCCTATTTTTTTACGGGGACAATGTTAACGGGCCTGTTTGGGGCGAGGTTCAAGTTTTTTGTTGTAAAACAAATTTTTATTTCAACGGTCGCGATCTACATTTTCTATCTGCTCGTCGTGCCCTATTTTTCCATTGAATTATGGCCAGATTTTCGGTGGTCGCTCCGTCAGTTTGCCGGTCTGATTGGTAATCGTAATGCCATGGCTTTTATTCTGATGATTTTGGTCATTATTTATTTATATAAAGGGCATCTACAAAATCCGTTGAAAAATACCTTAATAATCAGCACCCTGTGTTTATTTACGATGCAAACGGGTTCTTTAACGGGTGTTGTTACCGTCCTATGTGCCATTCTGATCTCTAGATATGGTCAACAAATATCTACGAAGAAACTTATATACGTTACACTTATTACATCTTCACTTTTTGTCCTTCAGTATATCTTGCAATATATTCAGGTATATCTACCCCAGCTAATTTCAGACAGCATATCAACGAAAGGAACTGGAAATCTTGCCAGATACTATTTTGATTATTACGATCGTAAGTTTGAAGGAGAGCAAGAACTTCTTCGCCTCGATATGCTTAAACAAGCTTTCCAACTATGGGAGGATAACCCAATTTTTGGTGCCGGCCTTGGGCGTTTCTTGGATCAATCAGGCGGCCTTTCAGAGTGGGGTCGAATAATACATAATTCACTGTTATGGATTTTGGCAGAAATGGGAATTGTTGGGTTGTTGCTTTTCCTAACCTTACCAGCCGTATTGTTAAGGTCTATTTTTACTAAAGAGTTCTCGCCGGACCCTTCTGAAAGATTAACGCTGTTTATCTTTATTTTTTCGGTGGCTTTATTTTCCATGGCCCATGAAATCCTTTATCAACGAGCCCTATGGTTTTTCCTTGGGCTTCTCGTTGCTAGGCCTCTGCAAAGACCTCTCTTCGATCGACAAAGAAATGACTTATCGCTAGGAAAAAATGGTAAATAAGTCACCCCGAGAGAAGGTTTTCTATGGCTGGTGGGTTGTCCTTGCAGTATTTGTCATGCTGACAGTTGCTTCCGGGCTTGGTTTTTACAATCTGCCGATCTTCCTTAGAGCTCTCGTTGCTGAAAAAGGGTTTTCCATAAACCTTGTCTCTTTTGCCACCGCCTTTTTCTTTATATCGGGGGGTGCCGTTGGGCTTGTAGTAGCGAAGCTTATTGATCGTTTTGACCCGCGCTTAACCCTTAATGGTGGCGCGTGCCTTGCCGCATTAGGTCTTGTTATGATTGGGCAAGTGTCAGAGCCCTGGCAGCTTTTCCTGGCCTACTTTATTTTTGCGGTTGGTTTTTCTGGCTCGGCTTTTGTGCCGGGAACCACCTTGGTTGCTCGGTGGTTTGCTAAGAAACGCAGTGTCGCTATTTCCCTGGCAACCAGTGGTCTGTCAATGGGAGGGGTCGCCCTAACGCCCTTATCGGCTTGGATGATAAATTCCTATGGCTTAGCCCAGGCCACTCAATGGTTGGCGGTTGTTTACCTGCTTGGGGTTATTCCAATCGTCACGCTTTTGATCCGCTCAAACCCTCATGCGATGGGCCTCACGGTCGATGGGGAGAAAAACCAAGAAAAGAACAGTCCTCTAAAATTTGAAGGTATGAGCTTTTATGAAGCCCGTAAAACCCGTTACTACATCCTGGTGACCATAACTTTTGTTTTTGCATTGATGACTCAGGTCGGTGGCATATCCCATCAATTTAAGCTCATTGTAGATCGGGTTAATATTGAAACCGCCGCCCTTGGTGTCTCCCTGCTTGCTGCTGCAAGTATGATCGGGCGGTTGCTTGGGGGGTGGGTTCTTACCAAGGTCTCTATTCGCTCTTTCACTATCGCAATTCTCCTTATCCAAGCCCTTTCTCTAGCCTTCTTAGCACAGGCGGAGACGGGGTTAGCCCTTCTCATTGGGGTTGTGCTTTTTGGGGCAACCGTTGGTAATGCTTTGATGTTGCTACCTTTGTTGTTAGCAGAAGCTTTCGGTGTCAAAGATTACGGACGTATTTATGCCAACAGCCAAATGATGACTACCTTGGGTGTGGCCTCTGGCCCAGCGGTCCTTGGCCTGCTCTATAGTGCGACGGGGGGGTACTTTTGGTCCTATATGGCTATTGCAGCAACAGCCCTTACATCTCTTCTTGTTTTCTTTTTCACGGGCCCCGTACCTGACATAAAAAAAGCAGAGCCCTAAGGTCCTGCTTTTTTAAAAAACTTGATGGGTCATTTGATTACCGGGTAGGGACAGGTTCCTCACCGGAATAGTCATAAAAGCCCCGACCAGATTTTTGACCAAGCCAACCCGCTTCAACATATTTAACCAGCAACGGGCAGGGGCGGTATTTGGTGTCAGCGAGGCCATCGTGCAACACATGCATAATTGCAAGACAGGTATCCAGGCCAATGAAATCTGCCAGTTGCAGCGGACCCATTGGGTGGTTGGCTCCCATACGCATAGCGGAGTCAATAGCCTCGACAGAACCAACACCTTCATAGAGGGTGTACACGGCTTCATTAATCATGGGGAGCAAAATACGGTTAACAATGAAGGCTGGGAAGTCTTCTGCGTTAACAGGTTTTTTATTTAACTCTAAGGTCAGCTCCCGAACAGCTGAATAGGTCGGCTCATCTGTGGCAATACCCCGAATAAGCTCCACCAAAGCCATCATGGGCACAGGATTCATGAAATGCATGCCAACGAACTTACCGGGGCGGTCCGACTGTGCACCCAATCGGGTAATAGAGATCGAAGACGTATTGGAAGCAAAGATAGTATGAGGGGGAATTACAGCACAGACTTGCTTAATAATTTCCTTCTTAACATCTTCATTTTCCGAGGCAGCTTCGATGACTAAGTCACATTCGGCAAAAGGGTCATATGTGGTGCTGAGCTGAATACGGGCAATCGCTTCTTTGGCTTGATCTTCCGTAATACGGCCTTTGTTCGCTTGTCGGTTAAGATTTTTGGTAACGGTCGCAAGACCCTTATCAAGTTGCTCTTGGCTGATATCCGACAGAATCACGTCTTTCCCGGCAATGGCACAAACATGGGCAATACCATTCCCCATTTGTCCGGCTCCGATAACACCGATCTTTTGAATTTTAGTACCCATTTCCCGCCTCTATAAGTGCAAGACGCTTCATCATTAAAGCGTTTAAAGTTTTTCCGACAATTCTGGCACAGCTTTGAAGAGGTCTTCAACCAGTCCGTAGTCG
>CBDULT010000023.1:0-26069 GCA_965368165.1 uncultured Thalassospiraceae bacterium
AATGGTGTCCAAAAACTAGTGCCAAACTATCCAAAATGAACCACCCCCCTACACACCAAACTGTGACACGGGATTTCTTCTTGTGCCGGACGCTGAACTTCCAGCCATGAACAAGCTGGTAAGGGTGTTGGGTATTTCTACGGGTTACGTGTGGCAAAGGCGATTTTTGTGATTCCTCCTTTTTTAAGCTCGGCAAGAGCTTCGGCAACCAACTGGTAAGGCAGGGCTGCATCTGCTCCCAGACGAATAACAAGCTTATCGCCTTTTTGCTCTTTGATATCTGCCAAGGCAGCAGGTAGATCGGCTTTATGAAATTTTGTGCCATCTAACTCGAATAGGTTGGGTCCCCGGACGATCAGAGAAGAGACAACTGGTTCGGTCTCCGATTGCCCCGCTGCTTTGGGCAAATTCACACGCATGGCCTGGGACATGACCGGAGCCGCTACGATAAAAATTACCAGAAGCACCAGCATAACATCCACAAGGGGCGTCACATTGATCTCAGAAAGAGGTTGATCCCCCTCCCCACCGCCAGAACCCATCGCCATCTTATTTCTCCTTTACCACTGATCCAGAATACGCACTAAATTGCCGTCAATCAGCGCGTTAAGACGACGCAGTTTTCTCAAAAGAAAGTTATAGCCGACAACCGCCGGGATTGCCGCGACAAGACCAACGGCGGTGGCAACCAGTGCCTCAGCAACCGGCCCAGCAATCATATCCATGGATATTTGATCGGCCTCCCCTAACCCTTGCAAGGCGTGCATAATGCCCCAAACCGTACCGAACAGCCCAATAAAGGGAGCCGAGTTACCAATGGTCGCCAGCAGCGTCATGCCGCTTTCAAGCTCCAGTTTCTTTTCACGAAGAATCTGGCTTGCAAATTCTTTCTGGGCCTCATCCACACTAATTTCAGGAAGCTCCTCAACTAAGTGAACCGACGGTGTAGTTAAGGGGAACTGGTCCTTAAGACGTTGAGATGAGACCCCTTGACGCAGAAACTGGCGAACCCGTTGCTCAAGCTTTCTGGTCGTAGAAAACTGCCAAACCTTGAAAAACATCATGCTCCAACTGGCAAATGACAGCATCATCAACAGGACAAATACCGCCCGAATAATCCAGTCGGCATCACTCCACCAAGCCAGCCAAGCGAGATCTGCTTCTACCATCATGAAGCCCCTTTTTTAATATGATTGAGAGAAAAGCGAATGGGGACATCAACCTTCGCCCCAACGTTGATTCCGCCACGCGTTGCCGGCGTAAAGCGCCAACGTTTAACCGCTTTATGGGCTGCTTGATCTAGCAATTTGTGACCCGAAGATTTTTTAAGAGTGAGGGCTCTGACCCTCCCTTGAGAAGAAACAGAAACAGACAAAATAACAACGCCCTCTAACCCACGACGCCGAGCCATTTTTGGGTAGGCTGGTTTGGGATTTCGCAGATATGCGGTCTTTCCATTAGGGGGAATATAGGCAGCTTCTCCTGGGGTCGCTGCCGTAATTTTATTTTGTACTACCGGCACGGAAGAGGGCTGTTTTTTGATAATCTCTTTCTTTACTGGCTGGACTTTTGCGATCTTTTTTTCCACAGGTGGAGTCGGCTTTGATTTTGGCCTTGCCTGATGGACCGCCTTGTTTTTTCTAACGACGGGCCTGGGCTTTTCAGAAACTTTTTTAATCAAGGGTTCTGCAAGAGGCTCTTCTATTGGTTCCGGCACGGGTTCTTTTGCTTGGGGTTCGACAACCTTCTCTTCAATTATTTTTTCTGGTTCCGGAGGGGCAGGCTCTTCTTTCTTGTACTCACTTTGAGCGGCTCCATAAGAAGACAAGTCAACAACTTCAAACCCACCCAAGGCCTCTGGGGGAGTTATTCTCTGGGTAACACTGGCAAAGATCACTGCCGCAACTAGCCCATGTAATAACAGGGCCCATGATGCCGCCACAGCACGTTCTGGAACAAAATTTATTTTGAGGTGACGAACGGCGGCATCCATATCAAACTTCCAAAGTTGCCAGCCATAATCTGCGTGTCCCCAAGGCCAGAAAAACGGCAACGGCACCATAACGTAACCAAGCACCAATCCAGGGACGGTCCCGGCGCAAACTTTTCCCCAACACACCGATGGCGGGCATGACGATCAGCAGGGGTGTCAGGGTTGAGCCAAGACCGAAGACAGCACCGTAGCTCAGTCCTAACCAAGGGTCCCCACTATAAGCACAGGCAAAGAGCAAGGCACTCAGAGGGGCGCAGGGGGTGAAACTTAAGGCGAAACCCATAACGAAAGGGGGAAAACGCTGCAATTTATAGGGTTGATCACAGGCTGTTTTAGGTGCGGAGACCTTAAAGAGCCACACAGCACCGAAGATACTGGCCAGACCAATGACAATATGCCCGACAGGCCCACTTAAGTAATCAACGATAATTTCTCCAGCCAATCCGGCAGCCATACCTAACAGGGCATAGGCCCCAACCTTTCCCAAGGCGAAACCCAGAGTATCCTTAAAGGCCGAAAAGCCACCCCGCCCCTGCCCCACAACCCAGGTACTCATGAAGGGAAGGCAAGCGGCGGTACAAGCGGTTAAACCAACCGATAGGCCGAGAAGCCAGATTCCAAACAATCCGACCTCCCCGGCAAACTGAGCTTCATCACCCATTAGCAGGACTCTTGGTTGGGGCTTTGCGCTTTGGCCTTAAACTTCCATCCGGTTTATCAATAGCCGTGCGTTGGCGGAAATAAGCACTGGAAGATTTAAACAACGGCACGGGCCCAAATTTAAGAGCAATAATGTCATCATCAGGGCAGAACTCTGCGCAACGGCCACAAAGAGTGCAATCATCATGGAAGGCTTTGCGTCCATGGTTTTTGGCTATCTCGACAATATCCATTGGGCAGGCTTTTTCACATAACCCGCACTTGGAACATTTCGGCTCGTTATCCTTCTTTGTCAGCCGCAAGAAAGCGAAATGCCGAAATAATGCATGAAGAGCAAGCATTGGGCAAATGCGACAAAAAGGCTGCCGCATGGCCATCGCGGCAATAATAACAAAGCCAAACAATGCACTGCGAAGAGCCCCGAAGAGATAGTCAGCCCACCCTTGGGTATTCACAGCGAGTTGCTCAGCATCTCCCGTTAACAGGGTTGTTGCAATGCGAGAAGGGCAAATTTGACAGTAGGAATCACCGGCGGCATGGGGAGCCAGCCCTAACCCAGCAAGCAAAGGCAACAAGAGCACCAAAAACCCTAAGACAAGCCATTTCACGCTTCGAACTTTCCCTAAAAGGTTAGGGGCAATTCGATTAAGGGGCAAACTCAGATATCTACCAAATTTAAAAAGGATTTCCTGAAGAGTGCCAAGAGGGCAAACCCAACCACAGAAGGCTTTCCCTAAAACAACAAAAAACAGATAGAAAGAAAGCAGTGTGAAGCCCATTGGCACAAGATAGGTAATACTGAATTCTTGAAACCGGACAATGCTTTCACCAACCCGATGGTGGAGTTGGTGCTGGAAAGGAATCAGCACACAGAACCCACTATCCTGATTGTCAAAAGCACAGGAAAGGGCCGGCAGAGCGGTTGATATTTTATCGGCCATGTAATGACCCACAACCGCACCACCATAGACAGTAACGACAAGCATAACCAACTGAACGGTTAGGCGAATTCGAGAAAGATTAAAGGTCATGATTAAGCCCCCTTCTTGTTTTTACGTCGCCAGAGCGGTAAGGCACCCGCCATCCCCAAAACCATAAAACCCAGACCTGCCCAAACACTTTTTTGGCTAAAAGGTCCAGGGGCATATTGGTCGTTAAAGGCACTGGTATATTTTACGCCGTTATCCTGGTGCGTTGCGGCAACGACAAACTGGGCATAACGACGCCCATGCCCTTTCCCATGATCGATAGGAGCTTCTGGAAAATCTTGGGGAAACCGTATCTTAACCTGCCCTTGATTATCGGTAACAAATTGCTGCTTCTCTCCATTTTGAGTTTCAAAGTTCACTTTAACTTGGCTCAAAGGCACCCCATCAAAGCGCACCATAAAGGACCAATCTGTATTCTCTTGAAAATGCTGGTGCTCTCGCGGCAGGATGACGGGCAGGACTTCAAGTTTGCTTTTTGGCAGGGCCAACATTTCTCGCGGGGCGGGAGACGGCATAGAAAAATAAATTGTTGAGGCCCCGGATATAATCTGGTCTCCCACTTTTTGTTGGGCTGACAGATATCGATATCCCCCCATTCCCGCACCTTGTATGGAAAAAATATTCCCCTCTTTTTGGAGGTGAGAAATTGTTTTCGCCTTTTTGAGATCTTGACCTTCCAGAGAGGCCCAAACCTCTAGACTCTCTGACTCAAAATTGTTCAACAACACCCGTTTTTCAGATCGACTAAACCTTCCCTTCACGGGCTCTATTAATGGGAATGTCGACCAGGAGGTTTCCACTGTTGGAGGGGCATGATTATGCCCCCCCTTATGCTCTGACTGGGCCCAGGCCCCTGTTGCTCCGCTGGCAAAAACAGCAAACAGAGCTATAGACAAAAATTGCCTTTTCATAGCCTGTCTCCTTTAGAAATTATAGCGGTAAGTTAGCAAGATGGTTCTTGGGGCAGCCCCAGAAAATGAAGCCGTTCCAGAAGTGTCTTTTTTAGCTTCTGTGGCGTAGCGTTTGTCGAGAAGGTTCTCGACATTCAGCGACAATTTATGCTGTTCATATTCGTAACCAACGAACAAACCCACAACGCCAGTATACCCTTTGTACCGTTCACTATTGGCGTTATCCATGTAGTATTGACCCCAAGTTTGGTTTTCAATACGGGCATTAAAACCATTGCCGAAATTATAGTCGGCAAAGAGCGAATAACGATGATTAGGAACATAAGGAACTTTGTTGCCATCACGACTCGTGGTGGTGCTGTTTGCGACTTCAGAAAATTTCACATAGTTATAGCGGCTGTATGCGTAGTTGCCGCCTAAACTCAGGCCGTTTAGAATTTCATACTGCCCAGTGGTTTCAAAACCAATGCGCCGGGTTTTACCTGCATTTTGGTAGTCGGTTGACCCATTGTTATCAACAACAGCCACGATGTCTTCGGTTACGGTATTATAATAAACCGAAGTATCAAAAGCCCACTTGTGTGAACGACCTTTTAAGCCGACTTCGAAGTTGCGGGATGTTGCTGCTTTGAGTGAAGGGTTGGTTTCAAGCTCCGTACCGAAGG
This sequence comes from uncultured Thalassospiraceae bacterium, assembly GCA_965368165.1. Classification (GTDB taxonomy): domain Bacteria; phylum Pseudomonadota; class Alphaproteobacteria; order Rhodospirillales; family JAPHRK01; genus JAPHRK01. The sequence goes on from CBDULT010000023.1 coordinate 5,219, forward strand.
GAACCTGATCAGATTGGGCGATGGAGCCGAAAACATTGATATCTTTGTTTAGGGCATAACTCGCCCCCAACTTGGCTGAATACAGGTCAAAGACACTATCGGTTTCGACGGTGCCATCACCTGCTACGTAGCTTGCTGATGCGTAACTGTATTCCTTGGTTTCGTAGTTGTTAATATCAAAGTGAGAGCGGTCATAACGAAAGCCAACATCAACCAGTAATTTTTCAGTAGGACGAACAGATTCTTGAAGGAAAACGCCCATGAGCAGATTATTGCTATCCTTTGTGGAGAGCAATTCCCCCTCCTGATTGCTCAAAGTTGCTGATAACCGTCCCCCGCCAGAAGTCGTGTAATCCCGATAGGCATACTTTTTGGCTTTGATGGACATGTCATTGCGCAACGTGACCCCGGCAACAAGAGAGGAAGGCCCCCAAAGTTGGTGTTTGTAACTTCCTTCTAAATCCGTTCCGAGCAAAATATTATCGGGGCTAACATTGATGATGCCGGACACTGGATGGAAATGGCTCCAATGGGTCGCATAAACCCGAGGCCGAATGGTGATGTTATCTGTAAGTTCACCTTCATAGCGTGAGTTGAAGTAGAACGTATCGGAATCACGGGCTGTGTGTTTCCAGGCATCTTTAGTGCCGTACTGCTTACCATCTCTCAAATATTCTGCGAAATCGGTTTCTCCCATGGCACCGGGCAATTGCAGATTTGCATTCGTGTAAGCCAGTTCGCTTTCAAGGGTCCCCCCGTCATTAAACGAATGCCCATACTTGGCACTAAACTGGGTTGATTCAAAATCATTGTGACGGCGCCAACCATTCTTAAAAGAACGGCGAGACGCGGTCAGAGCGAGGGCTTGGTTATCAGAAAGGTCAAAACTCTGGCGGGTATGCAGGTTTACGGTACCATAACTACCGTATCCAATCCGAACCCGGTCTTCGGCATCGAAAACAGATTTTGAAAGAATTTGGACAACGCCGCCTGTCGAACCAGAACCGTAGACCGACCCCGGGCCTTTGGTGACTTCAACTCGTTCAATATCCTGGGTGTCGACAAAATCCATCCGGGTAAAACTATCAGGGTCTGTCATTGGCACACCGTCACGCATGACCATTACTTCACGAATACCATAAGCCGCTTTTACCCCTGCACCCCGGATAACCAGGCGCGAGTCATAGCCGCCATTTTTGGAGTTAATTAAGACTCCTGGCATACCAGACAATGCATCTTTAACATTAAGCATCGCTCGTTTTTCAAGCGCTTGCTTACCGACCACATCAATGGCACTTGGCACGTCTTTCGTCAGACGTTCTTCACGCGTGGCCGTAACCGATATTTCATCCAAAACAACGGCGTTATCGGTCGTTTGAGCGGTTTGGGCCTGCTCTTCAGCCAAGGCGGGGGCCGAAAAAAGGCCCGCAATTAGAAGGTTGGTCAAAATAAGCTGGGTGCATGAAGGCCCCACAAAGTTTTTTTGCGACATTAGATTTCCCACAAGTCATAAGGTTTGATTGCGCATAGTCATCCCTACGTTCACAACGGGAGCGACAATACATTTGCTGTTTCTAAAAAATCAGGTGGGAAATGGGGGGGCGCGAGGAGAGCAAGACTTGGCTGAGAAGCCTGATGGTACCAGGAATTTTTTCTGCTTTAGTATCGGCGCATCGGCCAGAACCGGGATTATCTCCCAACTCGTATACAGCGTTTCCGCAAGGGCCTTTCCAAAGGGGGCTGCCAGACAACTATAACAATGTTTAGTGGCTTGCGGGGCGTCTGGTGTATTCTCTTCGCCCCACCGTATCAGTTGGATGCCATTTGCTGTGCAGACGACAACATACTCGTTTTGCTCATCAAAAACGTTCTGTGCCACCCCTTGATAGGCGGCAGCTACCGGCACCCAAAGATAAGTCAACAGCAAGAGCAGCGGCAGAAAACGACCATATTTACGGCGGTTCATAGCCCGAAGGATCGCAAAGAAAGAGCTGTGGTCTTGTAGGGACACGGGCGGATTTCTCAAAATTGCTGTTGCAGTGTTAAGCAAATGAAAAAGAATCCAAACGTTCCTTTTTCTGGGCGCAAATTATGAAATGTATGTTTTTCTGTCAATCCGTTGAAATGACACACCTATTGTGTCAAATGCCCCACATTAACTGATTTTATTTAGCCACTCAGTTGGCTTCTTGTTTGTCATATTAGATTGAGATGTAGATCGCTCTGGGCCAAGGCCCACCAGAGGCCTCTCATGATCTCTCAGTTTTGTTAAAATCAACCCGCGTCTGTTATCAAATCGCGGTGTGAAATTACACCGAGGACTTTCCCTTGCTCATTGACAACGGGCATATGGCGGAAATTTCCTATCGTCATTTGGTGTAGGGCTTCTTCGGGAGAGGCATCGGCACGGATGGTTTTGAGGTCATCAGTCATGACATCCGCGATATTGGTTTGGTCGGGGTTGCGCCGGGTGGCGACACAAATTCTTAAAGCATCACGCTCCGTAAAAATCCCTTTCAACAGGTCACCGTCCATAATCAGCACCGAGCCTACATTGTGATCAATCATGTAACGGCCTGCTTCGCGGATGGAAACATCACCCGTTAATCGGGCGACTTCTTGCTCATTGATAATATCAGGAATAATTTTCCGAACCACTTGCCTCTCCTCTTTATTTTTTTATAGAACCATTTGATCGGAACATTGTGCAACTTAATAGCTCATTTGCAAAAAGAATAATAAAACTTGTTCCTTTTCTCATTTTGCAGATGCTAGGTTTTGGGTAGTCGAGATTATCTTTTGAGGATCAAGCGTAATCAAAAGGAGCTGGGTAGGGAGCCCAGCTCCTTTTGTACATGTAATTTCGGGGCCGAAATATTACATGCCTAAAGAGGCTTTTCCATCTTTGATCACAACGACTTGTGCCCCTTCAGCAATAACAGGCTCTTCGTCATTGATCTGAATTGAACAAGCTTCACATAAGCCTGCAAGTGTTTCGCCAGGAGCAATTGAGGCCTCTTTGCTATCGTCATCGGTGCCAAAAAACACAAGGTGTTCCTGGTCATCTTGATTTACGACATCTACCGCATGAGCAGTAATAAAAGGTGCCGCAGCAAAAAAGGCTGCAATCGCGGTTAAGGCAATCTTTTTCATGTAGATCTCCAAGTTAAAAACAATCCGACATCGGATATCAAGATTTTGAACTTCCCAAAATGATTTATCAAACAAAATTAATAGGATTATATAATTCAAAAATACGATTTAAAAAATTATTCATACTTAAAAATAAGTCACATAAACACCAAAATGCCTCCCTGCACCAGGATAGGTTATCAAAACTTTGATTTGTATAAATCTAATATATTTGATTGCTTAAAGCTTTGGTTACTTCAAAATCACCGGCAAGAAAGACTCTCGCAAATTTATGAATTACTCTTGATAAATAAGGAGATAGCAATGTTAAAACCTGACCTAAACCGAGAACTGACGACAACAAATACATGGGAGCCTATTTTACTCAAAAGGACCGGGCTCAAGAAAAGGGGGACCAACTATCTATCCCGCAAATGGATCAATCTTAATTTTCTGCTTAATGAGAAACGAAAGTTGTGCCATAGTTATGTGCGCAATTAGAAATCGTTATTTGAATTAAAATAGCGAGCAGGATCAATATTATATTTTGAAAGTTATAAATGGACGTTAACTCAGCCCGCACTTTCTTGGCAATTGTCGATACGGGGAATTTTAATCGTGCGGCGGATTTGGTACATGTCACCCAATCAACCGTAAGTGCACGAATCAAAACCCTTGAAGAATCTCTTGGGCAGCAACTATTTAACCGAAGCAAATCAGGCGTAACCCTGACAAACGCTGGCAATCATTTTGTGAGCCATGCACAAAACATTGTTCATTCCTGGGAACAGGCACGCCACGATGTCGCTCTTCCAGAAAACTATCAAAGCGTGATCGTCTTGGGGGGGCAATTTACTCTCTGGGATAGCTTGTTGTTGAAGTGGGTGCCTTGGGTACAACGCTCATTGCCAGACATTGCTTTACGAACAGAGCTTGGCTCTTCACCAGAACTGATGAAAATGCTGTTAGACGGGCAGATTGATATTGCCGTCATGTATTCGCCACAACATCGAACCGGGTTTGAAATTGAAGAACTCTATACCGACACATTGGAGCTTTACTCAACCTCTTTCAAAACAAAAAACCCTGGCGAACAGGGGTACGTTTATATTGATTGGGGTCCAGAGTTTAAAAGTGCCTATGTTGAATCGTTTCCCACATTAGGCCCTCCGGCCCTGGCGATGAGTCACGGTCCAATGGGGTTAAACCACATTGTTGAATTTGGGGGGTCTGGTTTTTTCCCTTTAAGCTCAGTGAGTGAGTATGTTGAAAACGAAACCCTCTTTAAAGTTTCCGATACCCCTAGTTTCACCCGATCAGTTTATGTTGTTTATCCATCGGAAAATGTTGCAGACCAGGGCTTTAAAACCGGCCTTCAAGGCTTGAGATATATCGCCTCTCTAGAGGGTAAAGACTGATCGACGGGATATCGATTGGGGGGCTTTATATTTAATAATTTTCCCGGCTGAAGTGCCTTTAGCATTTCAACAGCGGATTGCCCCTCGCCATAGTGGCCGGGCTTAAATGATCCAGGACAAAACCCTTTGTTGGTATAAAAATTAAGGGCCTCTGTGTTTGAACATCTAACATTTAGCGAAAGGTCAAGGGCATCCTGTTGATGAGCCTGACTTATGACTCTGTCTAAAAACCCAGTGGCGACCCCGCTTCCTCGATGAGAAGGAAGCACCGCCAATGATTTGATATAAGCTTTCATGCAATCCACAGAAAAACCAAAGAGGACGTAGCCCACCATACGATCATCACAAGTCGCGACCAGGGACTTCGTTCCCTTCTCCGCAAGATAGGTAATCAGTCGCCTTGATTGAAAGCTTGCCGCTTCTACTTCGCCCATGGCTGGGATATCACTTTGGCACCCCAGCCGATATCTTACCGACATTTCTTTATGCTACTCTATTTATGGTTGCCTTATGAGATGAAACCTACCAACAGGCGACCTTTACAAGCCAAGGAATCACTCTGGCTTATTGATACTCACTATCAAGTCTTCTCTCTTCTTTGTTCTGGCGCAAAGCACGCAAAGTTCGGTTCTTCTCACGCCGCTCACTTCTGATGGCTTCTTTATCTTTTAGGAATTTATTTTGGAGGGCAACCTCTCTTTGCCTTTCTCTCTCGTCAAAGTCTATTGCACGCTCTATTGACGTTTCATAATTTGACTTTTTCATATCTGATATCCATGTCTCATTGAGTGGGTCGCTAAAAATTTCAATCTAAATGTAAGGCTAAATCAACAGAGTGGAGATGCCTGAGGACTTGGTTCGCTCCCTCTTGTGTATTTAGTAAATGAACGGGTGAAGAACCAAGGTGTTCGCTCATCTTTTCCAGCCATCTTTTGGCGCAGTCTTTGGTTCCAAAAACTTCGATCGCACGTTCTAGGGTTGTTGCATAAAAAGGCATTGTTCGTATCTTCTTCTAGTTGTGAATTACCGCATCTAACGATTGCGGAGATTGTTTTGCAGGAAGGGGCAGCCCAAAGTCTGCCGAGGAATTTAAGACCTTCAAAGCGAGGTTTGTGAGAGGCTCAATAATGTCATCACCAATACCCGGAAGCAGCAAGGCTGGTATACCGAGGTCTCCGGCATGAGAGAGGGCCTTTGAGAGTGGTAGCTTAGCAAGAACAGGAATGTCCGTTGGCAACCCGACCTTGGAAGGTGTAAATGGTAAGTTGTGTCCGTTACAATGCTCACAAACCATATAACTCATATTTTCAACGAGTCCCAAAATTGGGATATGACACTTCTCGAACAGGTCGATAGATCGCCGGACATCCCCAAGAACCACTTCTTGCGGGGTTGTAACAACAACGGCCCCATTCGCTTTTAGTTCGTGAGCTAAAGAAAGGTGAATGTCACCTGCGCCGGGAGGCATATCGATAACCAGATAATCAAGAGTACCCCAAAAGGTTTTTCGAATGAATTGGAGCAATGTGCCAGCGGCAACTACACCGCGCCACTCAATAGCTGCACCACTGTTAACTAAAAACCCAACCGACATTAATTTTATGCCATGGGCTTCGATCGGCATAAGGTACTCGTCAGGTAAAACTTCAGGCTTGCTGTCTACCCCCATCATCTGTGGTATGCTTGGGCCGAATATATCCGCATCCATTAGCCCAACCTTTTGGCCTTGGCGAGACAATCCATCAGCGAGATTTACGGCTACGCTTGATTTTCCAACGCCCCCTTTGCCCGACCCGACGAGAATAATATTCTTTATTCCCTCAACGCCTTCCGTCGCGACGTTAACTTGACCAAGTTCGAGGTTTCCCAAAACAATCCCGGCATTTTTAAACCCCGTTTCAATTTGCGAACGCACATGGGCAATTTCATCCACATTTTTTGTGACGAGATTAATCCTCAAATTAACCGCATCGTTATTGTTCATTTCGATTGATCGTATGAGGCCGAGGGATTTCAAAGACCACTTCAATTTTGGTTCAGGAATTCCTTCCAAAATAGAATTCACGCGGCCAAGGAGGCTGCTCTTAAGAGGTTTCATTTTCTTGGTTCAATGAAGGGTTGACGAGGGTTTTGAATATGTGGCTGACATCAAGGTGCCTTTCGGCCCATTCGTCAGTCAGTCGCTGAAGAGCTTCGTGCAGTCCAGGATATGTCAGAAGGAGCCGATTGGTTGCAGTTACGGCATCATTCTCTTCATCAATAACAACCAACCCATCCGCTGATGCAATCAGAAGTGTCTGCCACAAACCACGCTGTTTGGACTTTAGATAAGAGATAAAACGATCAGTCATTCTTTTACCAAAAAGAAAATTGAGCCATCAATTGCTTAATTGGACCCAACTTTCAATCTAGGCAAACGAATTTAATCGATAGATATGATCGAAATTTTAATTTTAAGGGCAAGTGATTTCTTACACCTGCCCTAGCTAATTATTAGACCCCAACACTTCGACCAGTGAAGAACGGGAGAGTTGGCCTTGAAGGTCGCCTTCTTCATCTACAACGGGGAGGGGGTAGTCGGTGTCCAATGTTTCTGGCAAAACTTCTTCTAAAACAGAATCTGGAGAAATTGAGGCAACATCTTCGTAGACTTTTTCACCAAGCTCGGTGTCGGCATCTTTGGCAACCGCCGTCTCTAAAGTTTCTTGCAAAATGATCCCTTGATAACCGTCATCATTCACGTAATAGCCATAATCACCTGTGAAGGTTTTCATCTGTTCCAAGGCTTTGCCGATCGTGGTTTCTGTAATCCGACAAGCGGCGGGTTTCATTACTGTTTCAACCGTTAAGGCGCGGGCTCTGTTCACGTCTTTAACAAATGCCTCAACGTAATCGGTGGCCGGGTTAAGCAGAATTTCTTCCGGCGCCCCTTCCTGGACCAACTCGCCATCTTTGAGGATGGCAATTCGATCCCCAAGACGCAGAGCTTCGTCTAAATCATGGGTAATGAAGATGATGGTTTTGTGGAGTTTCTCTTGCAGCTCAATCAATTGATCCTGCATTTCACTTCGGATGAGGGGATCAAGGGCTGAGAAGGCTTCGTCCATCAACAAAATTTCAGCATCGGTACATAAAGCCCGGGCTAGGCCAACCCGCTGTTGTTGGCCGCCAGAAAGCTGGGAGGGATACTGGTTTTCATAACCGCCCAAGCCGACAGTTTCCAGCCATTCCATGGCCTTTTTATCGCGGATGTCTTTTTCAACACCCTGGACAATCAAACCATAAGCAACATTTTCAATAACCGTGCGATGGGGCATGAGGCCGAAGCGTTGAAAAACCATCGACATTTTATGGCGACGGAAATTTTCCAACTCCTTTGGCGACAGGGTCATGACATCAACCCCCTCAACCACAATCTTGCCTTCAGTGGGGTCAATTAACCGATTGAAGTGACGAATCAGGGTTGATTTTCCTGAGCCGGAAAGACCCATAATGACAAATATTTCACCCTGTTGGATGGTGAGATTGATATCTTTCAAACCAACCGTATGGCCCGTCTCAGCCAAAATGTCGTCCTTGCTTTTGCCCTCTCGCACCAAGGGCATGACGCTTTTAGGTTCTCCCCCAAAAACTTTATAAAGACCGTCGATATGAATAAGGGGATCAGCCATGTTGGTTGCCTCCCAAGTGTCTTTGGGCGCGTTTGGCATAGGCTTGAGATACCCGATCAAAAATAATGGCAAGGGCAACAATGGCGAGACCATTGAAGAGGCCCAATGTAAAATATTGGTTGGTGATGGATTTCAGAACCGGCTGGCCCAATCCTTTAACCCCGATCATGGAGGCAATGACCACCATAGCTAAGGCCATCATGATGGTTTGGTTAATCCCCGCCATAATGGTCGGCATAGACAGAGGAAGCTGTACACCCAGCAAGCGTTGCAAGGGGCTGGCCCCATAGGCCGTTGCCGCTTCCAGGACTTCTTTATCTACCAAACGAATTCCCAGGTTGGTTAGACGAATCACGGGGGGAATGGCATAGATGATCACTGCGATCACCCCCGGCACCTTACCGATCCCCAGGAGCATCACCACTGGAATGAGATACACAAAGGCAGGCATGGTCTGCATAATATCTAAAATAGGGGTGATAATTGATTGAGCACGATCAGAACGCGCCATCATGATCCCGATGGGAATCCCTAGAACAATAGAAAGGATGGTGCAAACCGTGATGATACTCAGGGTGCGCATGGTGTTGTCCCACATGCCAAAGTAGCCAATCACGAAAAAGGCAAAAACCACAGAAAGAGAGAGTTTCCAAGAGCGAGTGGCGGCATAAACAATGGCCGTGACCACCAGAATGACAACCACCCAAGGGGAATTTAGAAGGAGCTTTTCCAGCCAGACCAGAAAGTAAAGGAGAGGGTCGAAGAATGTTTCGATGGCATCTCCGTAGGTGCGGGAGAATTCACGAAACCCCCCATCCAGGCTCTTCTTAATTGTCAGAAGATCAGCACGATCCATTTCTGGAAACTTCGTCAGCCATGAGGCATCAGACATAAGAAACTCCGCAGGTCATTTATTTTTTCGTTGGTTCTTTAACAATGGAAGCAACCCCTGCCAATTGACTGACAGGGGTTGCTATACCTTAAAGGGCAGCGAGTGCCTTTTTAACTTTTCCAGCGGCATCAGCAGGAACCCAAGTCGTCCAGATGGCCTCATTATTTTTAAGGAAATATTCCGCAGCCGCATCGCCCTCAGCTTGGTTTTCTTCCATCCAGGCCAAAAGGGTATTCATTTTGGCGTTTTTAAACGAGCGTTTGCCTAAATAAGTAAAAACGGTCGGGGCCTTGGTAACAAAAGCCTCAGTGGTGACTGTTTTAACTGGTGAGGGAGGGTACATGGAAACCTTAGAGTTTTCACAATCCGCTTGAGAAATACAATCTGCAAAATGCTTTTCATCATAGCCTGTCCCGAAGTCTACCTTGACCATTTTGTATTTTCCAAGAACGGCTGTTGGTGCCCAGTAATAACCAAACCAGGCTTCTTTGCGCTCGTATGCTTTCGCAATTGAACCCGCAAGGCCAGCCCCAGAACCTGGGTCAATCAGATCAAACCCGGCATCTTTTAATTTTAAGGAATCAAAAAGGTGACTGGCTGAAATCTGGCATCCCCAACCAGCGGGGCAACCCATGAAAGCTGATTTTGAAGGATCTTCAGGATGCTTAAACAGCTTAGCATTTGCGATAACCCCTTTGATCGTCGCGAGGGTAGGGTCTTTTTCCACCATATAGTCGGGAACCCAGAAACCTTCTTCGCCACCATCAGAGAGAGATTCACCCGCAACTCTCAAACGCTTTTCAGCAATGCCTTTATCTAAAGCCGCCTTGAATGAATTAGCCCAAAATTCAGGGGCAATATCAGGTTGGCCTTTTTCACTCATGGAGGTGCCTGTAGGCATTGTATCACCTGGCACAAGCTCCGCATCACAGCCATAGCCGTGCTGAAGAATAAATTTATCAATATTGGCAATCAAACTTGCCGACTTCCAATTCATGTCAGCAATGGTGACTTTGCCACACTCAGCCGCCTGAGCCGTAGACATCATCCCCAAGACCACAACTGCGGCACCAACCAATTTCTTCATCATCAACTCCCTGTATTGAATTTTTACTTTTGACCAAGCTTTGAAAGCATAGACATAAAAAAAGGACCAAAAATTTGAGGTCCGTTACCTAAAAAGCTAGGAAATCAACAGGTTATTGTCAAGAATTATTTGCAAATATTAAAACTTTCAAAGCCTGAATACTATTAAGTAAAAAATATTTAATATATCAAATACATCAGTTATACTATTTATGTATTTATTTATTACTTATTAATATACTTTTTATCATGATATTTTTTAATTATTTCCATAATATATTGTAAATATAAAATATTTATGCAATAAAACCCAAATACTTGAACCATTCTAATGGAGAGTAGTTTGACGACAGGCCCTGAGTATTACGCTGTTATTTTTTCATCAAAACGCACTCCTGGCGACAATGGGTACGACGAGATGGCAGAACGGATGGTTGAGATGGCGGCAAAACAGCCAGGGTATATTGGTGTTGAATCTGCTCGAGATAATCATTTAGGCATCACCGTGAGCTATTGGGAAAGTCTGGAAGCAATCGCAGACTGGAAAGCAGAAGCCGCACATTTAGAGGCTCAGCACTTAGGGCATAAAAAATGGTATCAGAGTTATTCACTGAGAGTCTGTAAAGTAGAGCGAGAGTCGTTTTTTGAGCGTTAGGAGGGGTTGCCAGACGGGAAACTTGGTCTAAATTAGGGTTAGGAATGAATATATGAGCGAAAGCCTCCAATTTACTATGAACTTAACGATCATGAACCCAAGCGATACATTAAACATCAGAGCCCAATTTCCAATTGGTCAGCCAGTACGTCATCGTATTTTTGGCTTCCGGGGTGTTATTTTTGATGTAGACCCTGAATTCAACAATTCAGAAGAATGGTATCTCTCCATTCCTGAAAACATGCGTCCAGACAAAAACCAACCTTTCTACCACCTGTTTGCCGAAGACAACGAGCACTCCCCTTACGTGGCTTATGTTTCCGAGCAAAACCTTGTGCTGGAAGATGACGATGAAGAACCCATTCATCATCCGGAATTAGAAAATTATTTCCAGGGTCGTGAAGGCAGCGGACGTTACATCTTACGCCAAAAAGCTAATTAGAATTTTCTTTTTTCGCGCCGTTCAAACGCCACTCAGGCTCACGCACAACCATGCGCGGGCCGTGGTCATGGCCTTGTTAAGTAGATTCAGGATATTAAATCTGTGACAGGACGCTTGGGAGAGGGTAAAAAAACTCTCTTAGTTATTGCACCATCAATGATGTAAAGCGGACGATGACCAAAACTCAAAAACCTAAACCTGTTGTTTTATGCATTCTCGACGGATGGGGCGAACGCTCCCCTGAAGACGACAATGCCATTGCTTTAGCCCCGACACCCAACTGGGACCGGCTGGTTAAGCAATACCCCACCTCTCGGCTCCAGGCTTCGGCTTTAGAAGTAGGTTTACCGACAGGGCAGATGGGCAACTCTGAAGTGGGCCATATGAACCTCGGGGCCGGGCGGATCGTCATGCAGGACTTACCGCGCATTGATCAGGCCGTAAAAGACGGCTCTTTGGCTAAAAACGAGGCTTTAAAAAATTACATCACCGCTCTTAAAAAAAGCGGTGGGACTTGCCATCTGATGGGCTTGCTCTCTCCGGGCGGTGTACATTCCACCCAAAATCACATGGCGGCCCTGGCAGAATATATCGGTAAGGCTGGCGTTCCCGTCGCCATTCATGCTTTCCTTGACGGACGCGACACCCCTCCTTCCAGCGGCAAAAAATTCATGCTCGATTTTATCGAGACCATGGCCCCTATAGGGGGGTTCAGAATCGCTACGGTAAGCGGACGTTATTATGCCATGGATCGGGACAACCGTTGGGACCGGGTGAGCAAAGCTTATGCCGCCCTTGTTGCAGGCCAAGGTGAAAAAGCTGGCGACCCCCTGAGCGCAGTTAGCCAAAGCTACGACAAAGAAGTTACCGACGAATTCGTCCTGCCAACGGTGATTGGCAGCTACCAGGGGATGAATGACGGAGACGGCCTGTTGATGGCGAACTTCCGAGCTGACCGAGCACGAGAAATACTGGCGGCCCTGGCGGACCCTTCTTTTAAGGGCTTTAAGCGCGACAAAGCGATTCAATTCGCCGCCTGTTTGGGCATGGTGGAATATTCAAAAGACCACAATGCTTATATGAAAACCCTTTTCACCCCTGTCCAACTGGAACAAATACTTGGACAGGTAATCGCCGATAAAGGCCTTAAGCAACTCCGCATCGCCGAAACCGAAAAGTATGCCCATGTCACCTTCTTCTTTAATGGCGGCGAAGAGCAAGTTTACCCCGGCGAGGAACGCATTTTAGTGCCTTCCCCCAATGTGGCAACCTATGACCTAAAGCCCGATATGTCCGCCCATGAGGTCACTGAAAAACTAGTAGATGCTATCCTCGGCGGCACCTTTGATTTGATTGTGGTTAATTATGCCAATGGGGACATGGTTGGACACACGGGGTTTATCGAAGCTGCAAAAATCGCCGCTGAAACCGTTGACGGTGCCTTGGCCCAACTTGAAACGGCTGTGATTAAAGCCGGAGGTACCATGCTGGTGACGGCTGACCATGGGAACTTGGAGCAGATGAAAGACCCAACAACAGGCCAACCCCATACAGCCCACACCCTCAACCCCGTTCCCTTAGTTATGGTCAATCCACCTAAGGGCGTGAGGGGCTTAAACGAAGGCCGCTTGGCTGATGTCGCCCCGACCCTCTTACAGCTTCTTGATATCAAAAAACCTGTAGAAATGACCGGGGAGTCTTTAATCAGGTGAAGTCCGTTCTGAGTATCTTAACAGCCTTTTTCCTTTTGATTGTCGCCTCGGCAACCTTGGATTTTGCGCGGGCTGAAGACAACAAGGGGGTCAAAAGCGAGCTACAATCCATTGAGGAAAAGCTCAAAAAAGAAAAAGAAAAACGGGAAATCCTAAAGAAGAAAACCTCCTCTCTCAAAAAACAAGAAGAAACCCTTGGTGCCGAACTTATTATTGCGGCGAAATCTGCCCAAAAGTATGAGCGGGACATGTCCCAAGTTGAGGAAACCCTGCTTGCTTTAGAAGAAGCCGAGAAAGAGAAACTCAAAACCCTGCGCCAAGGCCAAGAGCAGTTTGTCGGTGTTCTTGGGGCTTTAGAGCGTTTGGCACGCAATCCACCTGAAGCTTTAATTGCCCAACCCCTAAGTTCCTCTGATTTAGTGCGGAGCGCAATTCTGCTGAGAGCCGCTGTGCCACAGATCGAACAGCAAGCCACCACCCTTAAAAAAGATTTGGCTTCTTTAGCTGAAACCCGCGAATCGGTCGTAAAGCGCCGCAAAGAACTCGCTTCTTTGACCACCAAACTTAAATCAGAAAGCAAACGTCTTACTGGCTTAATTTCCAAGAAAAAAGCCACCCGCAAAAAAATGTCGGTAGAGCAAAAGAAGGCTTCGGCACGCTTAAAGAGACTTACCGAGCAAGCAAAAGACCTTCGCGACCTGTTTAAAAAGCTCGAACAAAACCGTCGCAAAGAAGCCGCCAAAGCGGTTGCAGCGGCTGCGAGAGCAGAGGCAGAAGCTGAAAAAGCTAAGAAAAACGGCAGGCCTCCCCCTAAAAATTCGGGTTCGCTTGAAGTTGCCAACCTTCCTGGCCCGGCGGGGGGATCACCCATTTCAAAAGCCAGAGGAAGCCTATGGCGGCCTGCTGTTGGGCGGGTTATCGGTGTTTATGGTGGCCGCTTAGACACCGGATTAACCCGCAAAGGGATGAATATTCGCACCCGACCCAATGCCCATGTGGTGGCACCTTATGACGGGCGTGTTGTTTATGCTGGACCCTTCCGCGGATATGGGCAACTCTTGATCATTGAGCACGGCGAGGGATATCATACACTCCTCTCCGGGATGGGACAAATCGACGGTGTGGTCGGGCAATGGCTTTTAGCAGGGGAACCCGTCGGGACTATGGGTAAAAATAATTCGGGGAAACCCACACTTTATTTAGAAATGCGTAAGGATGGTCAGCCTATAAATCCTGTACCATGGTTGGTAGCAGGTAAATAATGAGACCTATAATGATAAGGCGAAGTGATGATTAGATTTTTCTGGGCGGTGACAGTGGTCATCGGTGTTTTGGCAATCACGCCTCAAGCAATGGCTGCTGGGGATAAAAAAGCGGAAGATACTTACGATCTCCTTCGGCTCTTTGGCGATGTGTTCGAACGCGTACGCAATGAATATGTGGAAGAGGTCACCGATCAAGATCTCATTGAGGCTGCCATCAATGGCATGTTGACCTCCCTAGACCCACACTCAAACTTTATGAGTGCCAATCGGTTTAAAGAAATGCAGGTCCAAACCCGTGGTGAGTTCGGGGGGCTGGGCATCCAAGTCACCTTGGACAAAGGGTTGGTCAAAGTGATCTCTCCGATTGATGACACGCCGGCCTTTCGGGCAGGCGTTGAAGCGGGCGACCTGATCAGCCATTTAGACAAAGAGCCTGTCATGGGCCTAAGCCTTAACGAAGCCGTGGATAAAATGCGCGGCAAAGTTGGTTCCGATATTATTCTGACCATTCTGCGCCCCGAACAAGAACCGTTCGATATCACCCTCACCCGCGCGGTAATTAAAATTCAGTCGGTACGGTCAAAAACTTTTGATGACATCGGCTATATGCGGATTACCCAATTTAACGAGCAGGCAAAAACAGGGGTCAAAAAGGCCTTTGGTAAATTTGAAAAAGAATTGGGCAAAAAAATCAAAGGAGTGGTCCTCGATTTGCGCAACAACCCAGGCGGACTTCTGGACCAAGCGATTGCGGTTTCAGATATTTTCCTTGAGAAAGGTGAAATCGTTTCCACCCGCTCTCGTCAGGCAGAAGAAACCCAACGCTATAATGCTCGGGCGGGGGATTTAGCTTCTGGCCTTCCGGTTATCGTCCTGATTAATGGGGGTTCAGCTTCCGCATCTGAAATTGTTGCCGGGGCTTTGCAAGACCATCAACGGGCCATCATCCTCGGAACAAAATCCTTCGGCAAAGGCTCGGTTCAAACCATCATGCCCTTGCAACGCAATAACGCCATGCGCTTGACGACCTCTCGTTATTACACCCCATCTGGTCGCTCAATCCAGGCCGTGGGCATTGAGCCTGACATTAAGGTTGAACCCTCAAAGATCGAAACCCTGAAAGCCGGAACCCGGCAACGTGAAGCCGACCTTCGCGGGGCTTTGGACAATCCAGGGGTCAACGGCAGCAAGGAAAAAGATCAAGACGCTCAAAAAGAAGCAAAAACCGAGGAAGAGAAAGAAGCTGAACTGCTGAAAAAAGATTATCAATTGGCACGAGCGCTTGATCTCATCAACGGGCTTGCTATCTTTAAAAAGCAAGCAAAAAACTAAACCCATTCATGAAAGGCACGGTCGTGTCTTTCATGAAAGTTTATCATAACCAACGGTGTCGCAATGAAGTTCGATATTGCCGGTCTTTTTAAGAAGAAGTCATCTGACGATGATGACTACGATGAATATGAAGACGATGACGAAGAAGATCAGGACGACGAAGGCTCAGGCGGTGGTGACTCCGGGGGCGATGATGATGATGACAATGAATACGACTTTGACGATGATGAAGAGGACGGTGGGAGCGACAAAAAGAAAAAGCTCGCCATCATTGGCGGCGGTGTCGCAGCAGCCCTTGTCGTTGTCGGGGGCATTGGATGGTTCTTAAGTGGTGGCGAGGAAGAAGAAGTCGCTGAGCCAACAAGTGGCAACCAAGTTTCCTTAGCTCTTCCGGCGATAGGTCAAAAAACCTCTGCGGGGGGGACAGGTAGCACCATGACCCCACCAAAAAGCTCCGGCCCCTCTCTAAACGATCTCGGAGCCTCAGGCGGCAAAGCTGCCAGCGGAGGACGGTCTCTTAATTCCTTAAATGATATCGCTTCCAAGCCTCCCCCACAAGCAGCAGCAGGTGTTGCTACTGTTACACCGGGGATGGCCCCTGGTGCCGCTGCGCCAATGACCGCAGCCGTTGCCGTCAATGGGAAATCAGCCGTAAAAACAGGCCGAATGCCTGCCCCGTCCGGGGGGGCAGGTGTTGTTGTTCCTTCCGTGTTTGAAGGTTCTTATACCAAAGTGGCGAAAGCCACCCCTGGCAAACCACTAGGTCCAGCCCCTGTCCGTGAATTGGTTGAAGAGACCAAAGATGGTTATCTCCCCATCATCAATGCAGCTGGGCTATCCTCACAAAAGGCCTATGCGCGTCCGTTCAGTGATAATGCGGGCATGGCAAAAATCAGTATTATTGTGAGTGGCCTGGGATTAAGTTCAGCCGCGACACAAGCTGCCATTACTCACCTGCCTCCTGAAGTTACTCTCGCCTTTGATGCCTACGGTCGCCAGCTAGAAAAGTGGATCCCTGCGGCTAGGGCAGCCGGACACGAAGTCCTGCTCAGCCTCCCCATGGAACCAATCAATTACCCAATTTCTGACCCTGGACCCTTGGCTTTGCTGACCACCTTAAGGGCAGATACCAACATGGGTCGGCTCAATAAAATACTGGGGAAAGGTGGCGGCTATGTTGGCTTGGTGACGACCATGGGTTCACAATTCTCGACCTCAGAAAACTCATTGCGACCCATCCTGTTGAAATTAAAAGAACGCGGCGTTCTGCTTGTTGATCGTCATATGACCCCAAGCACTAAAATCGCCAAGGTGGGGGGAGAGGTTGGCTTAACCACCGCCCTTGTCGACGTCCCGGTTGATCGGATGGCGACCCCTAGGTCTATTGATCTAGCCCTCGGCGAACTGGAAGTTATCGCCCAGACAAAAAAAACGGCCATGGGGATAGCCTCGCCTTATCCCGTCAGCATTGATCGTATCGTCACTTGGGCAGAAAAACTTAAAGACCGGAACGTGGCCCTGGTGCCTGTCTCTGCTGTCGCAACGGTTCCTGCCGTTCAAAAAACCCAATGAGCAAAAAGAAAATAACCAAAAAACAACAAGCAAAACTCCCTTATCGTCGCGGGGTTGGCATCTTGTTATTTAACAAAAAAGGTCAAATTTTCGTTGCCCAACGCCTGGATACGTCAGAGGCCTGGCAAATGCCTCAGGGGGGATTGGACAAAGGTGAAAAGCCCCGTAAGGCTGCCCTTCGCGAGATGAAAGAAGAGATCGGCACCAATAAAGGCAAGATTGTCGGCAAGACAAAAAAATGGCTGACCTACGACCTTCCCCCTCATGTGGTGCATCGGGTATGGAAAGGCCGTTATCGCGGACAAAAACAACGTTGGTACGCGGTTAAGTTCACAGGTAAAGACAAAGATATTGACCTCAACCACACCAACCATCCTGAATTTGATAAATGGAAATGGGTCTCCATTGATGAGTTGGTCAAACGCATTGTCCCCTTTAAACGCAAACTCTACAAAAAGATCATTGCCGACCTGTCAAAACACGTTAAATAAAGCAAAACTATTTAAAGCCTTTTTCTTGGAGTCTACCCTTTCCTGATGGACTATCTCATCCTCATTGTCGGTTTTGTTATTCTGCTAGGCAGCGCAGAACTTCTGGTTCGCGGTGCCGTAACCTTAGCCCGCCACTGGGGCATTTCACCCATGGTGATTGGCATGACCGTGGTGGCTTTAGGAACATCTGCGCCAGAACTTGTCGTCTCCCTCGATGCTGCCTTAAGTGGGGCAGGCGGATTGGCTATTGGCAACGTGGTCGGCAGTAATATTGCCAATATTTTGTTGATCATCGGCGCAACCGGACTCATTGCCGCTATCCCCTGCGACCCCGCCATGTTTAAGCGCGACGCCATCGTTCTTGGTGCCAGCAGCATTATCTTTGCCACCTTGTGCTGGCAAGGAAGCCTTGGTCGTGTTTCCGGCGGCATCCTTGTTATCATGTTTTTTGCTTTTCTTTTCTACTCCTATTGGCGTGAAAAAAACCAGGAAGATTCAAAATCTGCCGAGCTCCATGCCATGGAAGGCGACGAGATTGAAGACATCAAAGGGCCTATATGGATTTCTGTCGTCTCAACACTTGCCGGGTTAGGGCTGTTGGTATTTGGGGCTGAATTATTGGTCAACAGTGGCATTGTTATCGCCAGAGATTTGGGGGTTTCAGAAGAGGTTATTGGCCTTACCATGATTGCCCTTGGGACATCTTTGCCTGAGCTTGCCGCATCTGGCGTTGCCGCTTTCCGGGGCCATTCAGACGTGGCCTTAGGTAATGTTGTCGGGTCCAACCTGTTTAATATGCTGGCTGTTATGGGACCTGTGGTGATGATCCAGCCTATTGAAATTTCTGAGCAAATTTTAAACTTCGATATTTGGGTCATGCTGGCTGCGACTCTTCTCCTGTTCGTCTTTATGGCCTTCCGGGGGCGAGTGACCAAAATTGAAGCCACCTTCTTGCTCGGCAGTTACATCGCTTATATTGCAGTTCAGGCCAAAGGCGTTGAAAACGTCTTCCCTGCTATTTGACAAGTTTAATGAGCTATCGCATTCTCACCCCATGACAAAAGAAAATTCTAAAGGAACGGCCCTGGTTACAGGAGCAGCCCACCGCATTGGACGGGCTATGGCTGAAGCCTTGGCTGATGATGGCTGGAATGTCGCTTTACATTACAACAGCTCCAATACCAATGCTGAGGCCGTTGCCACATGCTTAAAAGCCAAGAGTGTCTTAGCAACAACCATAAAAGCCGACCTTGCCAAGGAGGAAGAGGTTCGCTCCCTCATCCCCCAGGCACAAGAGGCTCTTGGTCCGGTCACTCTTCTGGTCAACAACGCCTCAATCTTTGAAAGTGACACCATTCGCACCGGGACGAAAGAGTCTTGGGACATCCATATGAATGTTAACCTTCATGCGCCTTTTTTACTGACACAAGAATTCGCCAATGCCCTACCCGAAAAACTGCAGGGCAATGTGATCAATCTGATTGATCAGCGGGTGTGGAACCTTACCCCTCATTTTGCCTCTTATACGGTAAGTAAAGCCGGGCTTTGGACCCTGACCCAAACAACAGCCCTGGCCTTGGCCCCTCAAATCAGAGTGAACGCAATTGGTCCTGGCCCCACCTTGAAAAGCATCCATCAATCTGAGGAACAATTTGCTAAGGAATGGTCAAACACCCCTTTGCAGCGAAGTGTTGATCTTGAAGAGGTTTGCACCGCCATGCGCTTTATTCTTTCTGCGCCTTCCATGACCGGGCAGATGGTTGCTCTCGACTCAGGCCAGCACTTAGGCTATGCACAACCTGCAAACGGGGTCGACCCGGAAGTATGATGATTAATAGGATTATACCGAGATGCCCCTAAGCCAGACCAAGACTGTCCACCCGTTACGGATCGCCAATGCGGCGGCTTCGGTTCGCCATGTGTTTATCCGTGACCTGACCCTGGATTGTTCCATCGGCATCTATGACCATGAGAAAGAAAAACCACAGCGGGTTCGGTTTAATCTGGATTTAGCCGTCCGCGAAAACCACGCCCCCTTGAATGACGATATTGCCAACGTAGTCTGCTACGAAAAAATCGCCAACGACATCCGCAATCTGGTCGCCAGCGGGCATGTTAACTTGGTGGAAACCTTGGCAGAAAACGTCGCAGAACTTTGCCTGACCAACCCTTTGGTCGAAACCGCCAGGGTGCGTATTGAAAAGCTTGATGTCTTTGAAGACGCGACCAGTGTCGGCGTTGAGATCGAACGGAATGCTTAAGTCGTTTGATTTACCCGTTTACCAATTTATTAAAAAATCACTGTTTTAAGGCCGTGTAAGTGAATTCCAAAAAAACAATTTCAATAGATCGATTTTGTTTTGGGCTATATACAATACTATGCTGTTTGGTGACCGGGGTAGCAATTGCAGATGATAAGCAAGGCATCCCCGAAATCCATCACTTCTTAACCTCCCAAAATGTAGACCTTTTCCAAATTTTAAAATTGCCCGATCACCCTCATGATTGGCAACTATTGGTCACTTCCGGGCGGGGAGAACAGGAGGCCAGCATCTTTGTTGAGGATATCAAAACACCTATAGCTAAATAGCATTCATCCTCAATAAGGCAGTACAGGAAAACGACTCCTTCGTGCTAAGTATTCATTTCACGATCCCGGCTTAGGGCTTAGGGCTTAGGGTCGCCAAACCCTAAAGGCACGACCAAAGAAACTGCCTGATGCCAAACCTGCGCACACTGTGAAGATACATAAAAATAAGGTGCCGCCATAAATATCGGGGAAAGCAGCCTTCGATACGCCCCCAGCAAAATTCATACCGAAGATCACCATAAGAACCATCAATGTAAACCATTCACCTGCAAGAGAAACCTTCCAGCCTTCTTTGGAAATTATCCAGCGTTTTTGCAAAAGATATCCAACGGAGGTTCCTATCAAATAGGCTATTCCAAATATTTGCCAAGTCATAGGCCATGCTGGTAGCCCCTTTACTGCATTAACTGAAATCAAGCCTACGAATGGTGATAAATAGACAGCGATCACTGGTGCTGAGCGGGTTTTTGTCATTCTCAATCCATACCAAACTAATAAAACGAGAACTCCCCAAACCCAAATTGGGGTGCCGTTAATAATATAGTAATTTAGTTTAATAATTTCTTTCCATGCTTTATACTTAGGCATGACCT
>CBDULT010000024.1:0-25430 GCA_965368165.1 uncultured Thalassospiraceae bacterium
CTTGCGGCCACAGGTACCTGAAACCTGCGCGTCTACCAATTCCGCCACCTGGGCACTTTAAGAAGGAGGCGTTTCAACAACTCAATCATTTGGACTGGGTTGGTGAAGGGCGTAGGAGGTAGCCCTGTCCCTTCTTTTTGTCAACATTGTTATGGGTTATTTTATCAAAATACCTCATTCCTTGACGGTTGCGTCTTCTCAAAGGGGAATGAGTTCTTTATAAGCTCTTTTTAGGCATGCCCTTATATTTCATTCTAGGGGCTCAAGGAACTGGTTTTTATAAGAGGGGACCGCAATGGCTCGTCAATTGGTAACCGTATTCGGTGGCTCAGGATTTTTAGGTCGTTATGTGGTGAAGCGTCTTGCGGCTTCAGGGGCATCTGTCAGGGTCGTGGCGCGTGACGCCGTTGCCGCAGAATATTTAAAAACCACGGGCGAAGTGGGACAGGTGGTAACCCTTTCAGCCTCCGTTCGTGATGAGGAAGCCGTTCAGGCAGCCGTTGCTGGTGCTGATTGCGTTATAAACCTAAGTGGAATTCTTTCAGAATGGGGCAAGCAGTCTTTCAATGCCATCCATGTCGAAGGCTCTCAACGCATTGCTAAAGCAGCGAAAGCGGCGGGGGTAAAACGTTTAATCCATATTTCTGCACAATCCGCCAACGCCGACTCACCCTCGGCATATGCAAAATCAAAAGCCGCAGGCGAAGAAGCCGTTTTGGCCGAGTTCCCTGGCGCCACCATCTTCAGGCCTCATGTTATCTTTGGTGCCGAAGATCAATTCTTCAATCTTTTTGCGGGCATGATGCGCCTGACCATGGTGCTCCCCGTCTTTGGGTGCCCCCCCCTCCCCAAAATTTCACTTTTATCTGATGATAAAATTATTGATATCGATCTTTATGGCGAAGGCGGCACCAAGTTTCAGCCGGTTTATGTCGATGATGTGGCGAAGGCCATTATGGTTGCTGTGTCTGATAGCTCAACCAAAGGCAAACGCTATGAACTCGCTGGACCGGAAGTCTATAGCTTTAAACAAATAATGGAGTTGCTTCTGAAAACCACAGGCCGCAAACGTCTGCTGGCGCCCGTTCCTTTTGCCATTGCCCGCTTCGGAGCCTGGTTTATCGAAAAACTTCCCAACCCCCTGCTGACACGGGATCAACTCACCCAGCTGGAACAAGACCACGTCATGGACCCAGAGGCAGAGGGCTTAGCTCACCTGGGAATTACCCCAACCCCGGCAGAGCTTATCTTGCCGACCTACCTGGAACGTTTCCGCGCCCAAAAAAGCCAATCCCCACGGCTGGCATAATAAATTTTATGAAACTGTCCTAGAGTTTTTTCTGACCAATAGTTAAGGCGGAAAGACTCTAGGCCCTGGGCGATTTATTTTTCGCCAATTGAAGCCCCGGCTTCAGAAATAATTTCCCCAAATTCCCGCAAGAAAACTGACCCTTTAACCGTGCGCTGGATAAGAATGCTACGACGGTCGCTTTCGTCAACTTTACGGCGCAGAAGCTCCAATTGACCCAGCTTATCAATAGCGCGGGTGATCACAGGCTTTGAGACATCGAGTTCTTTGGCTAACCCCCGCACAGTATGGGGGGGAGGCGTGAGATAGACCGCAAGAATAATGGCCATTTGGCGCGCCGAAAGATCAGGGGAATCGCGGCGAACGCTTTCCAAAATGGCGGCACGCCAGAGATCGAGTGCTTGGACGGGTTCTATGTCGATGGACATGATAATAATACTCTTTGTACAAGGTTTCGATCTTCCAAAATGGACTCGACAGGGGAGCAGTCGTCCCCCGAGAAATTCATTTCGGCCTCGACTCTTTTTAGCCGACTGGACGCCTTCCCGGCAACCGTTATTGTTAATCTTTTTTAGTTTTCTGGTTTTGCCTTGTGGGCAACTTTGCCGGGCCAGCGTTTGGCAATCAGGGCAAAGAGGGCTCTCATCCCCATGGCCTCTCCCCCTTCCGGCCTTCCGGCGCGGCTTGAGGTGTTCCAGGCCATTAGGTCTATATGAATCCAGGGTATTTTATCACCAACAAACTCATGAAGGAACAACGCCGCCCCGATAGCTCCGCCATAAGGTGAGTTTGAATCGTTAGAAATATCGGCAACAGAAGAATTCATCATGGGACGATAAGGATGCCACAAAGGCATGTGCCATAAGGGGTCTCCCGTAGCTTTACTTGCCGCAACTGTTTCAGCCGCCAGGTCATCATTGTTACTAAATAAAGCGGGAATATCCGTTCCTAAGGCCGCCCTCGCGGCCCCGGTTAAGGTCGCCATATCAATGATTAATTCAGGTTTTTCCGAAACAGCTTCAGCCAAACCATCTGCTAAGACCACCCGTCCTTCAGCATCAGTATTGCCAATCTCGATGGTTTTGCCACGGCGCGTGGGGACCACATCCAAGGGGCGCATGGCCCGTCCTGAAATCGCATTTTCCACAGCCGGAATGATTAGGCGAAGCCGGACAGGCAGATTTGCAGCCATGATCATACGGGCCAAGCCCAAAGTATGAGCCGCCCCGCCCATATCTTTCTTCATTAGGCGCATATTCCCCGCTGGTTTAATGTCTAACCCACCGGAATCAAAACAAACCCCTTTTCCAACCAATGTAACTTTAGGGTGATTTTCATTTCCCCAAGTAAGATCAATCAGGTGGGGCAGGAAATCACTGCCTTTACCGACGGCATAAACAGCAGGATAGTTTTCTTCTAGAAGGTCTTCACCAATAATCGCAGAACAAGACGCACCAAAAGATTCAGCCACATCCATAGTCGCTTCATAAAGTTGATCAGGTCCCATATCTTGGGCGGGGGTATTGATCAGATCACGCACCAAAAAGATCGAGCGCGCCGTTTGCCCAAGGGTTTTGCGGTCGCAATTACTCGGCAAGCATAAGGTCGCATAATCTTCTTTATTCTCTTTATAGCGGCTAAATTTGTAAGTCCCCAAAACCCAACCAAGAGCG
This sequence comes from uncultured Thalassospiraceae bacterium, assembly GCA_965368165.1. Taxonomy (GTDB): domain Bacteria; phylum Pseudomonadota; class Alphaproteobacteria; order Rhodospirillales; family JAPHRK01; genus JAPHRK01. The sequence continues at coordinate 2,983 of CBDULT010000024.1, forward strand.
GCTTGTGTCGCGGCTTTACGGCTCAATTTTTTATCAAAGAAATATCGCCCTTTTGGCAATGCTGCCGGAAGGAAGGCGTAATCCCAGATCGGTTCTTGACCGCTGACCCCAACAGCCACCTGCTGGGGTTTTCCTTTGGGGTTAAGAAGCAAAGAGAAGCTTCCTGGCTCTGCCGTAAACCCTGCGCTTTCTAGGGAGGCTCGTACGGTTTTAGGTTGGGAAGCAAGCCAACGGGAAAGCTGGCCTGGGGTCAAGGGGACAATCGGAATCGCCCCCTTGAGTTTTTCAGTTATGTAACTTAAAGGCAATTGCAGTTGTTTCCTCTAAAACTTCTCAGGGACAAAGTTTTGGTCGTCAATCGGAGGGCGAACATACCCTTTGAGATCCCCTTTGCGTTTTTCAAGTTTAATGGGACCAGGAGTCAAATCTTCGTAAGGAATTTGGCTCAAGAGGTGGTTAATGCAGTTCAAGCGAGCCCGTTTCTTAACATCAGCCTCAACCACATACCAGGGAGCTTGTTTAATGTCCGTATGGGCAAAGTTCACGTCTTTAGCGCGGGAATATTCTACCCAGCGGTCACGGGATTCCAAATCCATTGGGCTCAACTTCCAGCGTTTGATTGGATTTTCTACCCGACCTTGGAAGCGGCGTTCTTGTTCTTCATCAGAAACGGAGAACCAGTATTTGATCACGATAATACCGGAACGGACCAGCATACGTTCAAACTCTGGGCAAGACCGGAGAAACTCTTGATATTCTTCATCCGAACAGAAATTCATAACCCGCTCAACCCCTGCACGGTTGTACCAGCTACGATCGAAAAGAACCATTTCACCTCCAGCAGGAAGGTGGGGCACATAGCGCTGGAAGTACCATTGGGACTTTTCCCGCTCGGTTGGCGTGCCAAGAGCAACGACCCGGCATATCCGAGGATTTAAGGGTTCCATAATTCGTTTAATGGTTCCGCCTTTGCCAGCCGCGTCACGGCCTTCAAAGATAACAACCACTTTAAGGTTTTTGGCTTTAATCCATTCTTGCAGTTTTACCAATTCAATATGAAGGCGGGCAAGTTCAGCTTCATAGATGGCGTTTTTAATCTTTTTGCGTTTCGGTTTCTCATCTCCAAGAGTCAGCTTTACGTCTTCATCTTTTTTCTTTTTAGGTTTCCCACCCATGATCCTATTCCCCTCGATTGTTAGCTTTATTTTATCAAATATAGTTGATGATGAATGTTACGAAGGAAAAGCTTACTCTAACTATCGAAAAACGCAAATAGGTTGATGTTTTTTGTGTGTTTTTTTGATTTTTTTCCTTATGAATTTGCCGAAAAAGATATTTCGCGTCATATTGTCCCAATGTCAGAACAGGTTACAACAAACGACGCCTTTGCAACGGTGGGGGAGAGCTTCGGCGATCACTTGGAACTTCTTTCGGCCATGAGCCGGGATTTTACCTTTTCACGTGATATTGAAGACTCTTTAAACAAAGCACTGGTCCGCATCTGCAATTATTTGGACGCGGAAGGCGGAGCTTTGTTCCTGTTCGATGAAGAGGCGGATAAGCTTACCTGCCGCGCCTGTTTCGGCCCCGTTGATATTACTGGATTAGTCTTAGAGCCCGGGCAGGGTATTGTTGGTCGCTCTGTCGAAGAGGGGCGCGGTGAAATTGTCCGCGATGTCTTAAAAGACCCAAACTTCCAAGCCTCGGTTGATGAAGAAACCGGCTTTACCACCTTGTCGATTCTTTGTGCCCCTATGGGGGTCAAAGAACAAAGAATTGGGGCCATTGAAGTGCTTAATAAGCGCAGTGGTGATGGTCTTTTTAACGGTCACGACCTGAACATGCTCATGGCCTTAAGTGCCTCGGCTGGTCTTGCTGTTACTAATGCCCGCATGGCCGATGAACTGGTAGAGCAAGAGAAAATTCAACGCGAGCTGGAGCTGGCAGCAGAAATCCAACGCTACCTTATTCCAGCAACGCCGACAGAAGATTATCCCGTGCGGGGATTAAACTTCCCAGCCCGGACGGTTTCGGGAGATTTTTTTGATTTCCTTACCCTCGATGACGGACGAATCAGTTTTTGCTTGGGTGATGTTTCAGGAAAAGGAATGGCGGCAGCCCTTACGATGTCAAAAGCTGCCAGCCTTTTCCGCTCTCTCTCAAAAACAATCCCCGACCCTGGTCATCTTTTAGGTTTTATCAACCGGGAGATTTGTGAGACCGCGACCCATGGGCGCTTTGTCACCATGCTGGTTGGGTTGTTAGAGCCATGGTCTGGCAAGCTACGCATTGCCAACGCCGGGCATGAACCTCCCCTCTTTCGAGATAAAGACGGTCTTTATAAGGATATTCCTGCCGAAGCCCCGCCCGTCGGCATCGCCGCAGATATTGTTGACAATGATATTTTTCCAGTTGAGGAAATTTATTTGGAGGGGGGGGCACTTTATATCTTCACCGATGGCTTGACCGAAGGCTATCTAGAGAACGGTGCCGAGCTTGAAGTAGAGGGGTTGAAGGCCTTACTTGAAGACAAAAACAGCCTCCCCATGCAGCAAAAACTGGAAGAAATTCTTGCTTTGTTAAACTGGGACGGGGTGGTGCTGCGTGATGATCTGACCATTCTTGCGGTTGAAGATTTAAGGACTCATTTCAAACCCGGATCTAAAAATTATAAAGACAATAAAGTATCCCAAAACAGTCACAGCGAAGAGGCCGTTCTGGACGAAAATGCTAAGTGGATCATTGACCTGCATTTTCCTTCAAAAGCCTCCATGTTGAAGTTGGTGCGTCAAACCACATTGAATGTCGCCAGCCAATGCGGATGTACAGACCGAATCGCCCAGGATGTTGTGATTGCCGTCGATGAAGCCTGTCAAAACATCATCCGTCATGCTTATGGCGGTAATGAAGGTGATGTAATCCTGAGTATTCGCCAGGAAAAAGACGATATTGTGTTGAAGCTAAGGGATTTTGCCGCCACAGTAGATCGAGAAAAAATAAAACCAAGAGCTCTTGATGATATTCGTCCTGGTGGTTTAGGGACTCACTTTATTAATGAGGTCATGGATCGGGTCAATTACTTACCGCCTCCCGAGGGGGAAGCGGGGAATATTTTGAGAATGGTTAAACGAATCGCATAAGAAAGCACAGGGATGAAAATAAGTACTTCTGATAACAATGGGGCCCATGTCGTCGCTTTTGAAGGGGATGTGGATTTAGAGCATTCACCCACGGCACGCAAAGAGCTTCTCGCGGCAGTTAGCAAAAATTCGGCTGTTGTTGTTGACCTGTCTCAGGTCTCTTATATTGATAGCTCTGGCGTGGCTTGCCTGGTTGAAGCTTTCCAGACCGCCCGGAAAAATGGCGGCTCTTTCTGCTTAGCCGCTGTCAGTGAAGCGGCCTTAAGAGTATTGCAACTGGCCCGTCTTGATAAAATTTTCTCGATCCATGGATCGGTTGATGAGGCCACAGGTTAACCCTTATGGATGGAAAAGACGCCCCTCATGGCTTCGCGGCCTTTGTCAGCAATGTGGGCCACTATGCAGTTTCCAGCGTAAAGGAAATTGGCTACGGCGGTTCCCTCTTAGCGGAGAGTGTTTTTTGGTTGTTTGCCGGGCCTAAGCTGCGTCAGCCCGTTCGTCTCCATCAAGTAGCCTCCCAAATGATGGAAGTTGGCATCCTTGCCATTCCAATCGTTGCCATCATGTCCCTGACAATTGGGGTCATGCTTGCCATCCAGGGGATTTACTCGCTGCGTATTTTCGGGGCCGAATCACAAGTAACTTTTGGCATTGCCCTCTCCGTTTCAAGAGAATTTGCCTCCCTCATCACCGGTATTTTGGTCGCCGGTCGCTCGGGGGCGGCCTTTGCCGCTCGTCTGGGGACCATGACCATAAACCAAGAGGTCGATGCCCTGCATGTGATGGCCATCAATCCGGTACGTTATCTGGTTGTGCCAACCCTGATCGCAATGATGATCATGATCCCTCTCCTCACCTGGATGGCAGAATTGATCATGTTTCTTGGGGCGGGGCTCTATGTTGGCGCTGATCTGGGGATTTCATTAGCCGCCTTTTTTGATCAGGTCATCAATATCCTCTCTCTTGACGATGTGATGCACGGTTTGGCGAAAAGCTTAATCTTTGCCATTCTGATTACCATTGTCGGGATCGGCAATGGGGCCTCTGTGACCGGAGGGGCTGAGGGTGTGGGCCGGGCAACCACCAGAGCCGTGGTGCAATCAATTTCAGCGATCATTGTAACGGATATGATTTTCGCTTTCATGGTAACGAGATAAAATGGCAGACGAACGTAAAAAAGTCATTGAAGTCAGAGACCTGGTCACCCATTACGGTGAGCGCAAAATCCTCGATAATGTCAATCTAGATGTCTATGAGGGTGAAATTCTCGTCATTATGGGGGGCAGCGGCTCAGGCAAAAGCACCTTGCTGCGCCACATGATGGGTCTGGAAACCCGGACCTCCGGTTCTATTAAGCTCATGGGGGAAGATTTAGAAAAGCTTCCCATGAAGGACGCTTTTGCTCTACGTAAAAAAATTGGTGTGGCCTTTCAGGGCGGGGCTTTGATCAGCTCCATGACTGTGGGGGAGAATATTATGCTTCCCCTAGCCGAGCATACCTCTCTTGACCCCCAGACCATGGAAATCATGGCCCGCCTAAAACTCGAAGTGGTTGAGCTGGCGGGGTTTGAGGGGTTGATGCCATCAGAACTGTCTGGAGGCATGCTCAAACGTGCGGCGGTGGCCCGCGCCTTGGTCATGGACCCCAAGTTTTTGTTTTTTGACGAACCCTCGGCGGGCTTAGACCCTGTGGTTTCAAAACAGTTGGATGAGCTTATTTTAAAACTTCGCGATGCCATGAACATGACCATAGCGGTGGTGACCCATGAACTGGACAGTGCCTTTACCATTGCCGACCGTATTACAGTCCTTGATCGGGGCAAAACCCTGATTACCGGCACCGTAGAAGACGTGAAGAATACCGACAACGAACGAATTCAAAACTTGTTAAACCGCCGGAGCGAAGAAGACATTCTCGACCCCGAGGAATACTTAAACCGACTAACAGGCGGTGATGTTCGCCCAAATGCAGTATGGTGATTGAGACATGAAAAACCCCAAAATCAACTACCTCGTCGTTGGCAGTTTTGTCATCACAACAGTTTGCTTGTTGTTGGTGGCCATTGCCCTGCTTACAGGTCGCACAGGCTCCACCGATGACTACTATGCTGTTTATGACAACGTCTCCGGGATTAAATACGGCACCCAAGTCCGCTATGAAGGCTATCCCATTGGTCAGGTTGAAGAAATTGAACCTTTCCAGGAAAATGGCCGGATGCGTTTTCGGATTGCCTTAACCATCACCGAAGGGTGGAAAATCCCGAAAGACAGCGTGGCCCAGATTGCCGCCCCTGGTTTATTAGCGGCAATTACCATCAGTATTCAAGCAGGTATCAGTAAAGATGCCCTGGAAGCAGGGGCCCGTATTCCTTCCAAGGAAAAATCTGATATGTTTTCAGCCCTGTCATCCGTTGCCGGACAGGTAGGGGACCTTTCTGAAACCAACCTTAAGCCTCTCCTGACCAATCTCAACACCACGGTGCTTTCCTTTAATAAGGTGTTGGAAGAAGATGGCGTTACTATGATTTCAGATTTGCGTAACTTCTCTTCATCTCTCAAGGAGCGCGGCCCGGCTATTATGGATAATCTGGACAAAGGCATTTCTCAGTTCCAAGAATTTCTCAGCACAGGCAACCGAGCGAAGATGGAAAGCACCCTGACCAACTTGCAAGAATCTTCACGCAATCTGCAAATTCTGACCGCAAACCTTGATAAGACCCGCGCCAAAGCGGATGTTTTGATTACGGGGTCCAGTGATGTGGTATTCAATAATCGCCAGGATTTGAACAAAGCGGTGGTTGATATGAAATATATCATGGAATCAACGGCCAGACGCATTGACTCCATCAATCAAAACTTGGAAGGGGCGAGCCGTAACATGTATGAGTTCAGCCGTCACATCCGACAAAACCCAGGACTTCTCCTGGGCGGAACACCACCAAAAGATAATGCAAAATAAACAAAGGGGGACTTAAGATCATGGGACAGCGTTTTATAATTCTAGTCGCAGCTATTTTAATGCTGAGTGCCTGTACGCAGCCTCCTTTACCAAAAGACCATTACTACCGTCTTGGGGGCATTGGCAGTAACGATGGCCCATTCGCCACGCCCTTTAAAGGCATTTTAGAAGTCGATCGCTTTTTAGCTGATGGCCTGGTCGGCGGACGGTCATTGCTTTTTACAGAAATCGGTAAAGAACAGGAGGTTCAAGAATACCATTACCACCTATGGACCGAAGCCCCTCCCTCCTTAATCCAGGTCAGCTTAATTGCTTACCTTCGCGACATTAAAGCGGCCGACAATATTACCACTCCGGAAATGCGCCTTAACCCTGATTATGTGATTAGCGGACGTATTCGGCACTTAGAACGCATCATTGGGGGCAGTCAGCCTAAAGTTTTGGTCGAACTGGAGTTGGGCCTCAAGAAAATGGCCGATGATAAGTTGATTTTTGTTGAAACCTATCGCCAGGAAGTGACCCACAATGACGAAAATGTCTTCACCGCAGTGGCGGCGATGAATCAAGCGGTTGCCTCCATTTTTAAACGCTTTACAGCCGACATTACGGCCAAATAAGGGCCTAGGAAAAATTTGTGAACTCACCCCAAAGACATGGCCATTCAAAGCGTGGTAATTTTAAGCGTCATAAAGCCAAAAAGGCCGCAAAACTCTCCCAGAGCGATTCCCAGCCTCTCGAAGTTACAATTGATCACTTAGGGGCCAAAGGCGATGGGATTGCCAAAGCCAATGGCAAATCATTTTTTATTCCTTTCTCGGCTCCTCAGGACCACCTTTTGATACAGCCCGTGGCAAAAAGAGGCGAAGGCTTTGCAGCCTCTATCAAAGAGGTTGTGCAAGCTGGTCCTGATCGCAGCGAGGCTCCCTGCCCCGTCTATCAAAAATGCGGAGGCTGTTCTCTTCAGCATTTAAAAGCTGAATTTTATGGGCAGTGGAAACGAGAGCTGGTGGTGGAAGCTTTTTCCCGCCAAGGTCTCGCCCCCCTGATTGGGCCTTTAAAAAGTGCACCGCTTGGAACCCGGCGGCGGGTTTCCTTCGAGGTGATCCGCACAGCAGGAGGCGTGGTTCTAGGCTTTAACACCAAGCAAAGCCACCAAGTCGTTGCCATTGACCAGTGTCTGCTTCTGCTGCCTGAGCTTAATCAAATTATTAAACCTCTAGCCGAAATTCTTCCTGTCCTAACCTCTGCAGGGGATCGGGGTGACGTTGTTATTAGTTTTATCGGCGGGGTCATGGACATGGTTTTTGCTCTGCCTGGCACGTTAAGCCTGCAACGTTTAGAAGGTTTGTCTGCTTTAGCGGAAACTTATGATATCGGTCGTATTTCGTGGAATCGTCACAAAGGGGGAACCCCAGAAACGGTGGTCCATCGAAAACCTGTTCAGGCTTGGTTTAACGGCACCCCGGTGGAAGTTCCGGCGGGGAGTTTTTTACAGCCGAGCCTTGAGGGCGAAACGCTTTTGGTTGAAGAGGTCCTCCATAAAATCGGTGACAGCTCAAAAATTGTCGACCTGTTTTCCGGCTGTGGCACTTTTACTTTCCCTCTTTCCAAGAAGGCAATGGTTCATGCTTTTGAGGGGTCTGATGTGATGATTTCTGCCATGGAAAAGGCCGCCGGACGGGCCAACATTGGAGGGAGAATCGTCGGAGAGGTCCGAGACCTTGAAAGACAACCCCTCGCGGCTAAAGAACTCAACAAATTCGACGCTATTGTCTTTGACCCTCCCCGGGCGGGAGCCCAAGATCAGGCCCAGATGATTGCTGACTCAAAAGTGCCTAGAGTAATTGGTGTTTCCTGCAACCCCAATACTTTAGCAAGAGATGCTCGAACTTTAGTTGAGGGAGGTTATGACCTTGTCACTGTGACCCCTGTCGATCAATTTCCCTATTCGCCCCATATGGAAGCTGTCGCTTATTTTGAAAAATAATTTTAAACTAGAGAGTTACAATAGTAGCTCTTACAACTATTATGTGTTAGCTTCTATTCAAATTTTTCCTTTGGGGGAGGGGAAAATTTATACAAGGTAACTCGATGGCAGATGATCGCGACGACAAGGTTCAGTTAAAAGAGGCAATTAAAAACGGCACCCGTACTAAAAACAGAATTGCACGGCGGTTAATCGGTGCGACTGTTTTGTTTAGTATTGTTGTTACTTTGCTAACAACGGCCCTTCAACTTTACTTCGATTACGAAGATCGCAAAACTTTGATTGCTGACCGCTTTGAACAAACCAAAGCTGGGCATCTAAAAAGCCTGACCTCAAGTGTCTGGGCTTTTGAGCAAAAACTCACACAATTGCAGCTTGAGGCCATCCTTCAGGCCCCAGAAGTTGAGTACCTTTCTATTTTCATCGACGGCGAAAAAAAATGGGAAGCAGGGGAACTCATTTCAGCCGGAACCCTTACAGAAGACCTTCCTTTGATTCATAATTTTAAAGGGCGCGAAGAATCTATCGGAACCTTAAGAGTGGTTGCCGGATTAGATCATATATATGAAGACCTGACGAGCAAAGCAGTGGCTATTTTGGTTAGTACTGGTTTTATTATTTTCTCAGTCACCGGATTTGTTTTTCTGTTATTTCAGCGCATGGTCACAGGCCATCTCAGTACCCTTGCAGCCTATACCCGTGCCATTGATTTTGATACCCCCGTGGAACCTCTGATACTTGATCGGGCAAAAAACAAAGCTGCTGATATTGATGAGCTAGATGATGTCGTCAATGCAATCAACTATATGCAGACCCAACTTGAAGAATCAGTTGAAGAGATGCGGCAAAGTGATGCCCGTTTCAGAGCTATTCTTGATCATAGTCCCTCACTGATTTCCATTAAGAACCTTGACGGGGATGTCGTTCTGGTTAACCGCAATTTCAATCTCCTAGAAGGGCCCTTGCCAGCAGATTATATCGGTAAAAATGTTTATGATCTTTTTCCGCAAAAAGCAGATGCTATATGGAAAGATGACCTAAGGGCCTTAAAGGCACGGCGACCTATTGAAGCCGAGGAAGATTTTTTGCATCGGGATGGCAAAGTCCATACTTACTGGACCATTAAGTTTCCTCTGTCTATTGGCAGTGACGAGCCTTTTGGGATTTGTGCTATTTCAACGGATATTACCGACCGCAAAAAAGTTGCTAAAGAACTCGAACAACATCGAGATCACCTTCAGGAACTAGTTGAGGAACGCACCTCTGAGCTTACCCAGGCCACCAAGGAAGCGGAAAAGGCTAACCTTGCTAAATCTGAGTTTTTGTCTCGTATGAGCCATGAACTTCGCACGCCAATGAATTCTATTTTGGGGTTTGGACAACTTCTTGAGAAGAATACGCGCGAACCTCTGGGGGAAACCCAAAAACGGTTTGTCCATCACATTTTGAAGGCTGGCGACCACTTGCTTGAGCTCATCAACGAGGTTCTTGACCTCGCCAAGATTGAATCGGGGCGGATGACTATTTCCCTTGAAGATGTCAACGCAACCTCTCTCGTGGCCCAATCTATAGAGCTGGTGGGACCGCTGGCGACCAACTATGGTATTACTCTGCTTCAAAATAGCCCGAGCGATAAAGATTTACCCGTGGTACGGGCCGATTACACCCGCTTAAAACAAGTTTTGGTTAACCTGATGTCCAATGCCATCAAATATAATAGAAGCGGTGGTAAGGTTACCCTGGACTGTATTCCCTTAAAAACCGACTACCTCCGCTTTAGTGTTACTGATACCGGACATGGCATTCCAGAGAGTGGCTTGAACAATATCTTCAAGCCCTTTGACCGCTTAGAAGCAGAAAACAGTGGTATTGAGGGAACGGGCATTGGGCTAACCATTACCAAAAAACTGGTTGAGCTGATGAACGGCCGGATTGGCGTTGAAAGCATCGTCGGGGAAGGCTCTACTTTTTGGGTAGATATCCCCACTGCAACTCATATTCTTGAAAAACCATCTGCAGATGAAATTATTGAACGGGAAATCACCTACACCCCGGATGGCATTAAAACAACTGGTGTGCGAACCATTCTTTATGTGGAAGATAATCCAAATAACCTGGAACTAATGATCCAGGTTCTTAAAGAATTCCCGAGGGCCAAACTGATAACCGCCCATACAGCCGAACTCGGACTTGAATTAGCCGAGGCCCACAACCCCGCCCTTATTCTGCTTGATATTAATTTACCCGGCATGGATGGGTTTCATATGCTTGAGCGGCTGCAAAAAGGTAAAGGCACCAAGAGCACCCCTGTGATTGCTGTCAGTGCCGCTGCCATGCCGAAAGATATCGCAAAAGGATTAGAGGCGGGCTTTAAAGAGTATCTGACAAAGCCCATCAATATCGGAAAAACTCTGGCGGTGATTTCAAGCGTACTAGAGGCTTAAAAATCTAAATCGGCATAGTGTTTAGGCGGTGGCATTGCAGGAACAGTTTCTGCCAACAGACTGCGAAAGCTGCGGCGGGATTTTATCCGAACGTACCAATCTTTAGCTTCCGAATACTCTTCCCAGGGAACATCGCCAATATAATCGACACAGGAAAGATGGGCCGCTGCAGATAAATCAGCCAAGGTCATTTGGTCACCCGCCAGCCAAGTACGGCGTTCTGTCAGATAGGTGATATAATCTAAATGGTGCTTAATATTGGTCTTGCCTGCCCGAATGGCTTCAGAACTGGGAGTTCCTAAGCTCAAAAACCGCTTCAAGACCTTCTCACCCACCAAGTTTTCCGTCACTTCGCTATTAAATTTTTTGTCAAACCAATCGACTAAACGTCTGGTTTCTGCTCTTTGAGCCAGCGTATCACCAAGGAGGGGGGGCTCTTTAATCTTCTCTTCCAAATATTCACAAATCACCCCGGCCCCTGCAACATTGGTTCCATCCTCATCCGCAAATAAGGGGACCTCTCCTGCCGGATTGAGACTTAAAAATTGAGGTCGCCGCTCCCATACAGGTTCGGTTTTCATTTCAAAATCTACGCCCTTTTCACTGAGGACAAGACGCACTTTGCGACAAAAAGGGGAGAGCCACATTTGGTAAAGGGTGGGCATCAGGTTCTTTCCGAATCAAATAATAAGCCGAGAGATTACCATGCGCCTTAAGAGTTAAAAGGGGATGAAAAGATGACCAATCTTCGCCACTTTTTTTTCAGTCATTGAAAGCCAGCCAGCTAGCAGTTTTGTCTTAAAACAGTCTGTGCTTATGATTACAAAAAGGCAAAAAAAAGCGAGGGTTAAGGGGGGTAGGGATCCCTTAAGCCCTCGCATAAACCATATGCCTCGTTGGGGTGAGGCTTTCTGGTATATCTCGTCGGATGCATTGCGTGGGTAACGCACATCCAACTCGCAGTTCCAATCTCCTACAGTAAAACCTTTTTATGGCCCCCCGTATATTCGGTTCTTCCCGTTTTCTATCAGGGTTTACCCTAGGTTTTGCTCGTTTTAGGCCCTTTCCAGCCGCAAAATGCTATAGCTATCGCTTTGGTGCCTTTGGCTCTCGTCAGATACAGAAAATAATTAGGAATTCTACAAAATAAAAAAGGCGGAGAACTCAGGGGGGTAGGGATCCCTTTATTCTCCGCCGATATAACCTGCTCCGTGGGGGTGGAGCGAGGATTCGTTTGTGAATAAACGTCTATTCTCGTTTATCCAAACCAATAGCCTCATTTAAGCGTAATGCCTTTGAAAGGTAAACTAGGCACATCCCCCCGAGCCCTAGGGAAAACCCTAGGCTTTCATTTTACTGATAAGGTCAGCAATGGATTGAGCTTGCATTTTACGCATCATATTTCCCCGGTGGACTTCAACAGTCTTAATGGTGATATCCAGCTTATGGGCTATGCCTTTGTTGGTTTCTCCAGTCACCACCAGGTCGAGGACTTCTTTCTCTCGGCTGGTAAGTCCATCCACAAGAGCTTGCAGCTCAAGCTCTTCGGCCTTTTCCTCATGGATCAGGCGGCTTTTATTGATTGCGGCCTGCACCCGGTCCAAGAGCAACTGATTGTTAAAGGGTTTTTCAATGAAATCAAAAGCCCCTTCCCGCATGGCATGAACTGCCATGGGCACATCAGCATGGCCGGTAATAATTATGATGGGTAAGGTTGCATCAAGTTTCTTAAGCTCCCTTTGCAACTCAATGCCGCTCATTTCCGGCATGCGGACATCCAGCAACAGACAGGCAACTTGTCCAGGTTCAAATTTATCTAAAAAATCCCGAGCATTATTAAACAGTTCAGTTGGTAGCTTAACAGATTCCATGAGCCATGAAATCATATCTCGGACAGCGTCATCGTCATCAACAACATAGACCAAAGGTTTTTGGTTCATGATCTATAACTCCTCCCCCCTGATGGGTAGTTTAAGGTGGAATTCAGCCCCGCCGCTCTGTGACGTTTGGTGCCAAAGTTTTCCACCATGCGATTCAATAATCGAGCGACTGATCGATAACCCCATACCCAGTCCCTCCTCTTTTGTTGAAAAAAACGGTTTAAACAGATTATCTGCCGCCTCTTTCATGAGCCCATGCCCTGTATCTTCAACCACCACCTCAATCATCCGATCAGGGCTGGTCAGGGTCTTTAGGGTAATTTTATTGTTTTCTCCATCTCCGCTTTGTTCAAGACAGGCCTCCATACTGTTTCGTATGAGATTTATAAGAACCTGCTGGATTTGAACCGAAACGGCAATAATTTCCGGCAAATTATGTTCAAGTTGAGTTTCAACTTTTATATTCTTTTCCTTCAAATCTGCCTCAAAAAGATGAACCACATCATTTACAAATTCATTCATTTGTAGCGATGCCCGCGCTGTCTGATCGTTTTTTAACAAATGTCTGGTATTTTTGATAATAGCACTCGCACGCTCAGCTTGCGCATGAATTTTCTCTGCCGCCACAAGAATTTTCTTCGGCGTTTTTTCTTCCGTCTCCAAATTACTCAAAATTCCCTGAGCATAACTTGAAATAACTGACAAAGGTTGATTGAGTTCATGCGCAAAAACGGTTGTGGTTTCAACAATTTCACTCATCCGGCGAATTCGCGCTAAGTCATTTTGCAACTGGCGGGCTTTCTCTTGAGCCAGCTTACGTTCTTCCATTTCTTTGGTCAGCTCAGAGGTACGTTCCGCGACTTTTTGTTCCAAGGTGTTCCTGGCTTCAACTAAGGCAAATTCACGTTGCTTGCTTTGGTAGGCAAGAATAGCAGAGACCCAAATGGCAAAAAAAGCCACCGCCCGGTTGGTGATAACCATCCAGGGAATGCCCATTTCCTGAGAGAGGAAATAACCCACAAGCGTTAAAAGCGAGCCGACAATGGCAAGGTAGAGAATCGCCTCTGCTTGACGAAACCATAAACCAACCAGAACCAAGGCAACATAGGGCACCCCACCGGCCACACCGAGAGGGATCATGCTGTCAAATAGGAAAACAACCGCAGCAATAACGCTGCTTATCGCAACCAGTATCGCTGTAGATGGTCCATCTCTGTTTGGTGTTACTTGCTCGATTACGCACCTCGGATAAATCGTCAAAGTCATATCAATTAATCAGACTATACCCTTTTCAACCTCTTGATTAAAAGGGATGTTTTAAGCAGTTGCCTTTTGATTCGTCAGCGGATGCTCCAATTTATCCAGCATTTCCTTAGGAATGACCTGCCAAAACTTAGGAAGTTCCTTGGCCCAATTATTCAGAAGACGGGCGGCGAAGGGAGATTTCGTAACCTCAGCATGCTCTTCAACTAAATCGTGTAAAACCTGGTTCCAGTGATCGGTTTCCACGGCCTGAAAAACCACAGATTCTGGATTGACCCGCAAAGGAAACTCTCCCTTTTGATCATAAATATAGGCCATCCCCCCGGTCATCCCGGCACCAAAATTGGCCCCGACCGAACCAAGAATAACCGCCGTTCCGTTGGTCATATATTCACAGCCGTTAGAGCCGCAGCCCTCAACAACTGTTTTCACCCCTGAGTTCCGAACCCCAAAGCGTTCCCCGGCTTGCCCCGCCGCAAAGAGCTTCCCAGCCGTCGCCCCATAAAGCACAGTATTGCCGATAATGGTGTTTTCTTCTGAATGACGCAGAGACAATGTGGAGGTCGGGGGACGCACAATGATTGTGCCTCCGGACAAACCTTTCCCCACATAGTCATTACAATCACCTGAAACTTCTAGGGTCAGTCCTTGCACTGCAAAAGCCCCTAAAGATTGCCCGCCCGACCCTCGAAGTTTAACATGCAGGTGCCCAGGTGCGAGACCCCCCATGCCGTATTTACGGGTAATCATTGCACTTAGCCGCGTCCCTACGGCGCGGTGGGTATTGCGTACCGAATAGGTTAGCTGCATCTTCTCGCCCAGATCCAAAGTAGGCTGCGCATCGACAATCATGCGGGCATCCAGAGTATCAGGAACCGGGTTACGCCCTACTTGAGTACAAATTCGCGCCATATCGCCCGGATCGCCCTGAGCCAACAAGGGGTTCATATCCAGGTCATCTAAGTGGGGTGCCCCCCGGCTCACCTGAGCTAAAAGATCCGTTCTACCAATCACCTCATTAAGAGATTTTGCCCCTAACCCCGCCAAAATCTCGGCAACTTCTTCCGCAATAAAAGTGAAGAGATTGACAACTTTCGCCGGGGTGCCCCTGAATTTATCCCGTAATTCAGGGTCTTGGGTACAAACACCAACAGGGCAGGTATTGGTATGACACTGGCGTACCATAATGCAGCCCATCGCAATCAATGAGGTGGTGCCGACACCAAACTCTTCCCCTCCGAGCATAGCCGCAATCACCACATCGCGCCCCGTTTTAATACCGCCATCAACCCGCAAGGTGACGCGGTTGCGAAGCTTATTGAGGGTCAGCACCTGATTAACTTCCGACAGGCCCATTTCCCAGGGCAGGCCAACATATTTAATGCTGCTCTGAGGGCTGGCCCCGGTCCCACCGTCATAACCGGAAATCAAAATCACATCGGCATTGGCTTTGGCAACACCGGCAGCAATTGTGCCCACCCCAGAGCGGGCCACCAACTTGACGCAGACTTTTGCCGTCGGGTTAATCTGCTTGAGGTCATAAATAAGCTGAGCCAAATCCTCAATAGAATAAATATCATGGTGCGGGGGCGGTGAAATCAGGGTCACGCCGGGGGTGGAGTAACGCAGTTTGGCGATTTCAATTGACACCTTGTAGCCAGGTAGTTGTCCACCTTCTCCAGGTTTTGCCCCTTGGGCCACCTTGATCTGAATTTCGCGGCAATTATTGAGGTATTCGGCTGTTACACCAAAGCGACCGGAGGCTACTTGCTTAATGGCAGAGCTGGCATTATCCCCATTAGCACGGGGTTTAAAACGGGCAGAATCTTCCCCGCCTTCCCCTGAGTTTGACTTTGCCCCGATCCGGTTCATAGCAATGGCTAAGGTCTCGTGAGCTTCTGGCGACAAAGCCCCTTGTGACATAGCCGGCGTGATAAACCTTTTCCGTATTTCCGTGATGGATTCCACTTCATCGGCTGAAACAGGGCTTGCCAAAGACTTAAAGCCGAGCAGATCACGTAATTGAATGGGCTCGCCTCCATTTATACCTTCGGCATATTGGCGATAAAGGGCAAAGGAACCGGTTTCTACCGCCTTCTGTAACTTAAGAATCAGTTCCCCTTGGAAGGCATGACGTTCCCCGCTGGCTCGGAAGTTATAAAAACCCCCGATAGGAAGGACCGGGTTGGCCTCTGAAAAGGCAAAGCGGTGCATTTCCCGAACCTTGCCCTCAATTCCGCTAAGGCCAATGCCTGAGATACGAGAGGTCATAGAGGGGAAATAGGTAGCAACCAAGGTGCGCGACAGGCCAACAGCCTCAAAACAAGCCCCGCCCCGATAGGAGCTAATCACCCCAATGCCCATCTTGGACATAATCTTAAGCAAACCCTGCTCGATGGCTTTTTTGTAATTGTCGACACAGCTCTTTAGGCTCAATCCTTTATACAGGCCACGGGCGTGATGGGAGGCGATGGCCTCTTGAGACAGATAAGCATTAACCGACGTGGCCCCGACGCCAATGAGAACGGCAAAGTAATGAACATCCAGACATTCTGCGCTGCGCACGTTCAGCGAGGTAAAGGTCCGTATAGATTGGCTGATCAGGTGGCTATGAACCGCCGCCGTCGCCAAGATCATCGGGATTGCAGCACGCTCAGCACCCAGGGCCTCGTCGGTCAAAATAACATGCTTGCACCCGCCTCGAACCCCAATGTCAGCCGCCTGACAAATACGCTCCAAGGCAGAAGCCAGAGATTCGGTCTTGGTTTCAAAGGTACAATCCACCTCCATGGCAGATTTCCCCATGTGACCACGCATGGCCCCAAACTCAGCATTGGTCAGAACCGGGGAGTTAAGCTGCAACAGGTTGAGTTGCTCTTTGCTCTCATCCAGGATATTTCCCAGATTGCCCAAGCGGGTGCGTAACGACATAACACGGGCTTCACGCAGGGAATCGATGGGCGGATTGGTCACCTGGCTGAAAGCTTGTCTAAAGAAATGATGTAATCCCCGATAACGATCCGACAGCACGGCTAAAGGCGTATCATCGCCCATGGAACCCATGGCTTCTTTGCCCCCTTCCGCCATGGGACGAAGGATCAGGTCCATATCCTCACGGGTGAGGGCAAAACAGCTTTGGCGTTGCAAAAGCTGGGTCTCATCCAAAGTTGCAGATTCATCACCACCCTCTTTTATCAGGCTATCAATTTTGGTAACCGAATCGACCCAACTTTTAAAGTCCTGGCTTTTAGCGAGATGGTCTTTCATCTCCTCGTCACGATAGAACTTCCCTTCTTTCAGGTCGATGCCGATCATACCCCCGGGGCCGACCCGACCTTTTTCAATAATTTCACCGTCTTTGACATCTAACAATCCGGTCTCAGAGCCAATGCTCAACAGGCCGGATTTGGTAAGGGAGTATCGCATGGGGCGCAGACCGTTGCGGTCTAACCCTGCAACCAGCCAGCGACCATCGGTGGCACACAAAGCCGCCGGGCCATCCCACGGCTCCATCACGCTGTTACAGTAATTGAACATCGCCGTATGTTCCGCAGACATGGTGGTGTTTTGACTGATGGATTCGGGCACCATCAAAGCTTTAACCGCCGGCGCTGTCCGCCCGGCACGGGCCAAAAGTTCAAAAGTAGCATCCATCGCCGCAGAATCCGAACTTCCCACCTGAACGATAGGTTTAAGGTCTTCGATTTGTTCCTCAAAAACAGGCGACGACATCACGGCTTCGTGGCATTTCATCCAGTTAATGTTACCCGTCACCGTATTGATTTCCCCATTATGGGCCAACATGCGGAAAGGCTGGGCCAACCGCCAGGTGGGGAAGGTGTTGGTCGAATAACGCTGGTGATAAATAGCGAAGTTCGACACAAAGCGTTGATCGAGCAAATCAGGATAAAAAGTGGTCAATTGCTCAGCCAAAAACATGCCTTTATAGATCACTGAACGGCAAGACAAAGAGCAGATGTAGAAATCGGTAATATGCTCATCAAGTACCTTTTTCTCAATGCGACGCCGAATCACATAGAGGTCTTTCTCAAACTGGTCTTCGTCGGTGCCCAAGGTATTAGCAATCATCACCTGTTCGATTTCCGGGCGGCTCAGGTTGGCTTTCTCACCGACCACTCCAATATCCACAGGCACCTGTCGCCAACCATAAATGGTATAGCCTGACTTGATGATTTCCCCTTCAACCACACAACGGCAAGCCTCTTGAGCTTCCAGGTCGGTACGCGATAAGAAAACCATGCCGACAGCCAGGCGGCCCTTTAAGGGGGTATGGCCAGTGCGCTCAATATGGTCTTTAAAAAAGGCTTGGGGGATTTGGACATGAATACCAGCTCCGTCCCCGGTTTTACCGTCGGCATCAACAGCCCCTCGATGCCAAAGCTTGCCAAGGGCCGCAATGCCAGCTTCCACCACAGCCCGATTGGGCTTGCCGTCAACAGAAGCAATCATACCAACACCACAAGCGTCATGCTCGTGGGCCGAATCGTAAAGGCCGTTTTCACTCAGGTGCTTAATGTTCGCCTCTTGGCGGGTCAGTTCATTGGTCATATTCTTTATCCCTCTCAAGAAGCAGCGGCGAGCTGGGTTTGGTTTTCAATGTAACGGTGGATGCCTTCAGCAGCTTCGCGCCCATCTCGGATGGCCCAGACCACTAAGGAAGCCCCGCGCACGATGTCACCTGCGGCAAAAACTCCCTCCAGGCTGGTCATTTTGCTGGAGTCGTTGATGGTGACCGTACCCCAGTCGGTGACTTCTAAAGTCTCCTCTGCGAATTTCCCAGGGAGGTCTTCCGGGGCAAAACCAAGAGCCATAATTACCAGATTGGCCTCGACCTCAAATTCTGAGCCCTCAATGGGTTGGGGGCGTTGGCGTCCACTTTCATCTGCCATACCCAAATGCATTTTAACGGCCTGAACGCTTGAAACAGACCCTTCTCCGATGAAAGCTTGCGGGTTTGCCAACCAGACAAACTCGACCCCTTCCTCTTCTGCATGCTGAACTTCTCGAACCGAGCCGGGCATATTCGCCCTGTCCCGACGGTAAAAGCATTTAACTGATTTGGCCCCTTGGCGAATGGCGGTACGGACACAGTCCATTGCCGTATCACCGCCGCCAATCACCACCACATTTTTCCCTTTGGCATCTAAGGTACCGTCTTCAAAGGCAGGAACAGAGTCCCCTAGGCCTTTGCGATTGGAGGAAATCAAGTAATCCAAGGCCTGAACCACGCCGCCTAAGTCGCGACCGGGCACATCAATTCCATGGGCTTTATAAACCCCGGTGGCGATCAGCAGGGCATCATGTTTTTCCCGAAGCTCGCTTAACGTCGCATCTTTGCCGACCTCAAAAGACAGGTGGAAGTTGATTTGGCTCTCTTCCATGATTTTAGCGCGACGGGCCACCACCTCTTTATCCAGCTTGAAGTTCGGAATACCGTAAACCAACAGCCCCCCAACCCGATCGTGACGATCATAAACATGAACCTGGAATCCTTTGCGGCGAAGCTCCTCTGCCGCCGCCAACCCCGCCGGACCCGCGCCAATAATGCCCACAGAGTTGGTTTTTTCCCGGGAAGGCTTGATGGGTTTGACCCAGCCCTTATCAAAGGCATTATCGGTGAGGAATTTTTCAATTGAACCAATGGTTACCGTTTGGTGGCTCGATTGCTCCAAAACACAGGACCCTTCACAAAGTCGATCCTGAGGGCAAATGCGCCCGGTAATCTCCGGGAAGTTATTGGTGGCTTGTGACAAGACATAGGCGTCTTGCAATCGGCCTTCGGTGGTCAGGCGCAACCAGTCAGGAATATTGTTGTTTAAGGGGCAACCCACATGACAAAAAGGAATACCACATTGCTCACAGCGAGAAGATTGCTCCGACGCCTTTGGGGTGGGCAAATCTTGATAAATTTCCCCGAAATCCTTTGCCCGCTCTTGAGAGCTGCGTTTTTCCGGCATTTTTTGGTCGACTGAGGTGAACTGCTGCATGGCTTGCGTCATGGCGTTTGCTTCCTAATAAAAATCGTGAACAAATTTTATATGTCGCGAACAGACGCTTTGGTCAGTTGTACTGACAGGGAAGAGAGTAATTCTCTTGGGGCGTCCTTAAAAAATCAGACCCCTATATGCCTTAATTTAGCGACTAAATCAAGCGGAAAGGTCATAATAGGTCATATTTACTGTCCTATTATGACCTTTCCGCCTTCCCCCTTTCCCGTAAAGCCCGCTTTATGGCCGTGCAATCCACTTATTATAGTACCAATTTTGTACTAATAGTTTTCTTTAGCTAACTATTTGGCAATGCTATAAGTAATTCATAATAAGAATAGGGGAGTAGGGCGTGGAGCTTGTGCATTTAGCGGTTCTCGCAATTGTTCAAGGCATTACAGAGTTTTTACCGGTGAGTTCATCGGGGCATTTAGCTCTCGTGCCTATTTTTACTGGATGGAAAGACCAGGGTCTCCTCATGGATGTGGCTGTCCATGTGGGAACCCTCGGGGCGGTCATGCTTTATTTTTGGCGTGATATTTTCGATATGCTTTATGGCCTGGGGCAAATGCTCAAGGGTAAAAGCCACCCAGGAGCCAAGCTCTTCTGGTTTGTATTTTTCAGCACCCTGCCGGTGATTGGTGTCGGATTCTATATTAATGAATTTTACGATATGGAGTCCTTGAGGACTCTCAAAGTTATTGGCTGGACCACCTTCGGGTTCGGGGTTCTCCTCTATTTAAGTGACAAAATCGGCATGACCATTCGCCGGGTAGAGCATATGACCTGGGGCTCGGCTTTAGCCATTGGTCTTTCCCAATGCCTTGCATTGGTCCCTGGCACATCACGCTCTGGCATTACCATGACCGCCGCGCGTATCTTAGGGTTTGAGCGTTCCGATGCGGCGCGTTATTCCATGCTTTTATCAATGCCAACCATTTTAGGGGCCGGGACCCTCAAAGGCTTGGAGCTTTATAAATCCGGCAACGCCCAACTGACTTCCGATGCGGTCATGGGGGCGGGCCTTTCCTTTTTGGTCGCTCTGGTCGCCATTGCCGTTCTGATGGCCTGGCTCAAACACGCCACTTTTACACCTTTTGTCTTTTACCGACTGCTTTTAGGAGCAGCCCTCCTGGCCTTGGCCTACGCTTAAGCTAGAGCTTAAAAGTTCTAAGCACTGGCCTTAACCGAGCGTGAAATATGGCGGGCGACCTCAACATCTTCATGATCGGCAGCAAAGGCCCGGTTAATGGCCTGGGCGAGGTTAGGGAGCAGCTTAACGTCTTTTCCTTCCGGCTTAAGAGGACGCTTTGAAATCCTTTCTGCCACCTCATGCATGGAATTGCATAACTCACTGACATGGGCATATTTGGTGGTTTCAAGCCGCGCACGAATATCCTCTGAGACCTTAACGAGGCGCTCAACAAGGGGAATAACCTCTTTTGTCGTTCCTTGCCGATAGATCGGCATGATTTTATTGACGAGATACTCTACCTGGAAAGCATGACGCTCAACTTTTTGTTCATTTATCATCATAAGGACCGATTGCATATGCTCTTCCATCTCTGCCATGCTGCCATCAGAAGTTTTTACCGCTAATGGGTTGGGAACCGAGATGGTCGGGATTTCCTGCCCTTTTCTTTTGGCTCCTGGCTTACGGCGGTCTGGGCCAATATAATCGGTAGTTACAATAAATTCTTTCCTCGATTTAGTCAGATTGATGATGCGTTCTGCAATGAGGCCAGCAGAAATGGGTTTGAGGATAAGATCATCCACCCCCGCATTAACAATTTTTCTCACCTGCTCTTGGTCTGGCTGATCAGCCAAAGCCATAATGACAAGAAAAGGGTTTCGGCCGATAAGGTTATGGCGAATATCTTTAGAGAGTTTGCAAAAATCGCCTTCGGCCAGATCCACATCACAAACGATCAGATCAGCCCGATTGGCAGCGGCTGTCTCTTCAATGATGGGCATGGTTCCGCTATGAACCACATTATGAAATCCATGCTGGCGTAAGATCGCAATCAACGCGCCACGAAGGTCACGGTTTTGGTCACCCAGCACCATCTTCACATTCTGAAAGTCTAACTTACCCACGCTATATACCATTCAAGAGCAATTTATTTTTTTATAATTGGGTATTTTACATCTGGAATTTAAGAAGAAACCTTTCTTTAAGGAGGTTTTCTTCATCCATAAATTAACCCAGGCAAAACGGTCAGAGTCTCGCCTGGGTTAAATTAAGTCAAATATCTATTAGAATTCGATGCGTTCAATTCCTTCAAAACTAATAGTTTCGCCGGTGTCATTGTCGACAACGGTTCCTTCGGTATTTTGGGCGATATCAAGATAATCGTTTTCCCCACTACCGGGTTTGATTTGGAAGCTTTGTCCATCGTCCAGAGTCACGGTCCAGCCTGAGTCGCCGCCAGCATGTACGCCGTTATCGTCACCGAGAGATAGGGTATCCCAGCCACCGCCACCGTTAACAGCATCACTGCCATCACCCGTGTCCCACAGGAACATATCATCACCATCACCCCCATTGAGCCAGTCTTCACCAACCTCACCATGGATGATATCGTTGCCGTCGCCGCCATCAATACGGTCCCGACCATCGCCACCGTAAATTTCATCATCGCCTGCGCCACCAGTTAACCTATCGTTACCTGCACCGCCATCAATGATGTCGTTACCGTCACCGCCATCAATTTTATCGTTACCTTCACCGCCGGAGAGCTGATCGTCCCCCGCGCCGCCAGAAAGC
>CBDULT010000025.1:0-24538 GCA_965368165.1 uncultured Thalassospiraceae bacterium
TGTAATAACACAGTGAATCTAAATATGGGCTAATACTGGTGACGTATCCGGGTCTAATTGCTGCCATGGTGCAAGGTTCTCCCTCCCTTCAGGCCAACTTGACCCCCGCAGAACTGATGGATGCACTGAGTGAAAATCCTACTTCTTCGGCTATTCAGGCCGTGGCTCGTGCGGTGAACTGGATGATGACGAACCAGGTTCGATTACGAGCTGTGGTTTGGAAAGAAGCCCTGCAAACTCATGGATGGGCTGCTATGGCGGCGGTTTGCATTGCCGTGGATCGGCACGGGGTGAAGAACCCGGCCGGATATCTCCATTCCATGTTCAAAGCGAGCCATTTACGCCGAACTATTCGGCTAAATCTCAGGGCCTTGATCGATCAGGAGATTGGTCATGGTTGATAACTCTAAACCCCACTGGCTGATTATTCAGGAAACCGTTGCCGAAGAATTTGGTTTGCAGCTCGTTGATTTTACGCGCCATTGTCGAAGGCAGTCTGTCGCCATGCCTCGTCAAATGGCCATGTATCTAACGCGCCGCTTAACGGCTTATTCTTTAAAATCCATTGGTAATCAGTTTGGTTCCCGCCACCATACAACGGTTCTTCATGCTCAAAGAAAGGTCAATTGTTGGCGTAAGGTTGATGCAACAGTTAGCAGCCAATTAGATAAGCTTGAAGATAAGTTATCTCATTATCTCAAGATTGATATAAGTGGTTTAAAACGTCCATCTTGTCCTTACCCGTCATCCCCACGGAATCTCATAACAACGGTATATTTGAAGAAGCTGCCTGTTTGTCAGAGAGCCGTTTTTTTCTTACGTGATCAGGGCGAAAAAGTCATAGATCACCCCATGCCTGATCTTTTTATTGTCAATGATCAGGTCATGAATAAACCTGATTTTATCAGCTACGCCCTTGATCTTGCCAAGTTAGACAAAGCCCGTGGATTGATCCTCTTGTTCTCTGAATATCTGGAGGATAAGCCATGAAGAACTTTGTTCTCCTGCTGTTTTTTCTTGTCGTTCCTTCAATTCTTTCCGCCCAGGAACTAATTGCTGGCCCGGCTTGTGTACGAGACGGTGATTCAATCTTTGTTGGCGGCAAAATCAGTTCTTCAGGTTGGTGTGTAGGTGGCCATGAAATCCGGCTTATGGGCATCGATGCGCCTGAATGGAAGCAGCTTTGTATTAATGCCCAGGGTAAGAGCTGGTACTGTGGGCAAGTCGCTGCTCAGAAGTTAAAAACCCTCATTGAGCAAAGCCAGGGACAAGTTTCTTGTCGGGTAACCAGCATAGGCCGCTATGGCAGAACTATTGCAGTTTGTTATGCTGGTCAATTGGATATAGGCCGGGCGATGATCCGATCCGGCTATGCCTTGTCCTATCTCGGCGTTCTGTCTCCCTATTATCCCGATCAAAATCAAGCCAAATCTCAAAAGCTCGGTCTTTGGTCCGGCACCTTTATCAGTCCATGGCGTTTTAGGAAATCTAGCTATGGGCAATAAGAAAACCATGAAAGGCAGTTTCTTTCCTCCTGTCGCCACCAACTTGTTGGTTTATGTGAAGCGAGAGGGCAGTTCTGGTTCCAAGAGACGGTTTGTTAAATCAACCAAACCACCTTTCCCGGTCCCTTTCGTTAATGCAACGAAGTTACCTTTACCCCTTTGTGATCAAGAAGTTTCAGACACGCTTACCTTAGCTCGGACCGATCGTTCGAAGTCGGCTACGCCTCAACCTGCCAAGACGGTTTCCACAAGATGTGGACCCTCCGTCTTTCGGTTGCTTCGCCCTCCTTGGCCGAGACACGAGGCCAGCGTTGAAACTCAATCAAAGGAAAAGGATATTACGATGCACACTCAAATGGACTTCACCGGAAAAGGCTTCATTGGCTCAGCTAAAGCAGAAACCATCAACGGAACCAAGATCGGCACAATTCGTCTCGCTAAAACCGATGTTTGGAAGGACGACAAAGGAGAAAAACAAACCCGGAGCCATTGGTTCTCCATTACCAGCTTTAACCCTTCTATCAACGACATGATCGAAAAAGGTTGGCTTACCAAAGGTCGCTACATCGAGGTTGTTGGTGAACTACGGGACAACCGTTGGACCGACAAAGAAGGCAAAGAACAGTTCTCAGTTCAGCTCGTTGCCGACCGTATCAACTTTCTTGATCGCAAACCTGAATAAATATCATAGCCCCGTTGCTTAATTAGCAGCGGGGTTTTGTTTTTAACGACGAAAGGAAAAAGAAATGTCAAACCAACAAGATAGCCAAGTTTATGCCAACATTCGCAAGAGCAGTGAATACTTTAGCAGCCAATCCCAGCCTAAGCCGTTCCCCATTAGCCTTTCCCATGATTTTGACGGTTATGTCATTCAGGGCGGTCCAGGTGGTCGTTATCGGTTGAGGGATGTTGACCTCTATGTTTTTGAGCATGGCAAATTCCGAAAATTACCTTGGAAATAAACTGTTTATCCTGAATTGAACTGGTGGAGAATTCCAATGCTAAAAGAAATTACAGCAAAACTCGAAGATCAAACCTTCCTCGCTTATGTGGCTGGAAATACCTACAAGGTTGAGTTCTTTGCCATGGCATTTGGTAGTTTCCACCTGTTCAAAATCAAAAAAGCTAACCCCAATATTCAAAACACTCTTGCCGATCACTGGATGGACATTCCCGCCGATCCGCAAGACGTGACTGACCCTATTCAATTTATCGAAGCCTTCCTGAATGAAGTTGCTAAATCGCAGCTTCAGGAAATGGTGGCTTAAGGAGAATAAAAATGGTTAGGAATGTTACTCGGGACAATTTGAAAACTGCCGTGACAAAAATTGAAACTGCAATAACAGAAAACCCTCTTTGCTCAGCAGGGCTGTTTGCTCAAAGTAAATCCTTTGCAATAGAGAGAGGGCCTTTTGGCGGGGCGGAATTGTTGGCGCTAATTTATGCTGATGATTTGACAACTGAATATTGGTACGGACATTTACTATGGAGTAAGGAAGCGGGATGCTATGTATCTCTCCTTATTGGATCAAAAATTCTGATTAATGCTAAGACTGTGCCTTTGCTGTTTTTGCGCTTCCATTACTGGATGGTTGTTCGAAATGAATATTCACCTTGTTACATTCAGAATGATGATGATGTTTTTGCCGCAGTTCCACATTTTAATCTCGCCGTTTCAAAACTTGAAATCATGATATCAAAATTTGACCTTGAAAAACGTAATGCAGATGAGTTTGGTCCCTTCGGTGATAGTCAGATGGATAATAGGGTTATAGGGGTTTATGGGCTGAATGCTTTGGCTCTTGGAAAGGGTGATAACTACTCTTTTCCACCTGTACCTACAGAGATAAATTATCGCCCCTTGTCTTCTACTGAGCCGATTTTAAGGCTTGTAAAAGATGACCTTTAATCCAGTCTGTATTGCCGCATTTATCTAATATAGCTTGCTGAGAAATAGGATAGGGATTGTCTGAAGTTTTTACTAATTTTCCACCATCAGAAAACACCTTTTTTAAATTGCATTTATCTGGTGTTTTCCAAAGAGCTGAAGCTGTTGTTGAATTCGGCTTATGAAAAGCGAAATGAAAATCGTACATTTTTTTAGGATCAGATGAATTTGCTTTGAAGGTGCCCAGGGACAAAAGCATATATGGAATAGTCCAGATCGGAATTTCTGCATACTGCCAGATGTTCTTTACATCTGCGAGCTGTATTAGCTTTTTAAAGGAAGCTGCGTTTAGATTGCCTTTTCTGCATAAATTAAGGCAAAAAGCATAGGCAGTTATAAGGTTTTCATCTTCAAAAAAATCGTTGCGTAATTTTATGCCTCTCCCTAAATCAAAGCTATCAGGCTCCATGCCAACAAAGCGATTGCTACGATCTGCTAGGCAGCAATCCTGTTTTGAACTATCAGAGTCACGATTGGCGTGGTTAAAACGGGATGGAACATTAAGGCTATGCACGCCATAGACTTCAACTATTTGCTCACAAGCTGTACAATAAGGGAAAATTCCTTTGTTTTTGTAATCAGAAGACCCTCTCGTAATGAATTCTTCTGGAGTAACTATGGGGCCACTCGGCTTTCCATAACAGGCTTTTAGCATTGTACCCTCATCAGTTTCTCTAAAGTTAAGATATATCTCCTAATATCTTTTCAAAAACAGCCCCCACTATAGCCTTTTGCTCAATAGTCATGACCGCAAAGCAAGCTAACACACCAGCTTCTCTCGCACCAAGAGATAATCCTTGTGACTTATGCAGTTTTCGCGATATTGTTTTTTGATCTTGGCCCGTCAATTTTGCAAGCCTTACACCATTAAGACCGTATTGTTTGAGAAGTGAATTGGCCATGGGAAAGTAAATCCAGTTATTATACGTGATGTATAATAATATTGTATTAATTATATATACGCAACGTATATATAATTGTTGTAGTTGGAGGTGTTATGAGAGGGATTATTTTCTATCCGATGATGTTTTTAAGACCATTTTTAAAAATTATCCTAAGAATATGTTCATTTTTTTGTTTGATTGGGGCATTTGCTTTTTTTACCTCTGGTAAGAGTTTTGAAGGAGGGGTCGTTGTCGTATTACTTTTCGTGACATTTCTATTGGGACAATTTTATGACAACATTCTTTTAAAACTTAACCCAACGGACAACTTACTAATTTTGAGTGATTAAATGGTAAGCATTAACCAAATTGGTAAACTTCAACTTGAGCTTCAGACCATTGAAGAAAAGTATAAAGCCTGTGAAAAAAAGTCATCATGTAAATCCGTTATTCCACAAGGGCAATATCTATGCATCCGTTTGGATGGCTTTAATTTAAGCAAAGGTTTTTTGAAAGATTATCAAGTACATAAGGACTTTAATAAGGCCTTATCGAATGCCAATTATCAATTGTTTTGTACATTTAGGCATTTGCTAAACAGAGAATTCGCATCTGGTATAATTTGCTCGCTAGTGATCAATGACGAAGTTTCAATTGTTCTCAGTAAGGACATCACAAATTACGAACGGCGGGTTATGAAAATCTGCACGTTGTTCGCTGGGGTTTTGTCTTCTTATGCTACACATGAAATGCGAACTCTGATTGATTTTAAGGGCACAGTAGCATTTGATGCTCGCCCAATCTTCTTACTTTCAAGCCTGGAAATAGCAGAATACCTTCGCGGTCGCTTTCTTATTGGTTGGCGTTATGCAAATTGGAAAATGCTAAGGTTAAATAAGGAGAGCATCATATTTGACGGCTTTGATGATGTATATGACAACAACATTAAGAGAAACCTTGATAATGCAATTCGTTTGGCTAAAGAATATGGATTTTCAAAAGAGGTGGAAAATATAGTATCTTCATTCTGTCTCTGTATTCCGGAGAAAATAAATGAAAAACCGAAAATTCATACCCTCCATGCTGATAATAGGACCATGGATTTATCCAGTCTGGAATTCAGAGTAACCGATTACTTGGATTTTCTTGATTCTCCGAAAGGCCTTCGGGACAGTTAATGTCTAGCTAGCACTCAATAAGGACTATTAATATGGTAAAAATTAAAAATGCGGCATTTATTATTTTAAACTTAGTAACCATTCTTCATTTTTATTGGGAATTGTTGCCAGATAAGCCTTCAGAAGAGTTGGTGCAATTTTTTCTAGCTGTCGTCTTGTGTTCTGCTATCGGATTTATTAAACCGATAGCGACTATTCGCCTATGGCGAAGATTAAAGACTCTTTGGGTTTCACGTATCTAGGGTAATATAAGGTGTTCGATTATTTTCTCGTCTGCCTTGTTGTCTTTTCCGACAACCGCCTTACTAGGTGCAAAATATCTAAATCCACATGGGCTAAGTAGCCCAAACCTGCCTCATTTGTGTGGGCAGTAAGTTCTACCCGAAGGAAGGCAGAACGCAGTAGCCGGTGGGTATCGGGATCAAGAGGGTCAACTTGTAATATCTTTAATTTCTGATGGTACTGGTCAAGTAAGCCTGGGAGATCGGCAGGGAGAGTGACCCGACGCAGGTCTCTCTCAATCCGGGTTAAATAAAGTTTTAGGCGGCGAATTTCTAATTCTTTTAACTCAAAATATTCTCGAATTTGATCTGTTCGCTTGGTGTTTGGCCCCAGTCCTTCAATGGTGTTTGTTACTTTTTGGCTGAGATCGGCGATTTCTGCCTTTTTCGTGTCCCTGGCAAGCTCTAATTTTTTCCTCTGTGCTATTATTTCTGGCTGGTTGTAAGCTTCAGCAAAATATTCTTCTGTCGTTTTCAGGCCATTTTCGACAATGGCAATAATGATTGTCTCTGTCGTCAATTGCCTCGCTGGACACCCTCTTGTTGAGCAAGCGTATTTGTTGCCTCGTGACGCCTTGATTTTTTCACCATGTAGACCACAAAATATTTTACCACTGAATATTTTCCGAGGTTTTGTCGATTTGGATTGCTTCGCGCGCCATTCGCGGTTTTTTTGGTATATCTCTTCCAGCTTTTCTTTTTCACTAAGAATTTTATTGGTGATGAATATTTCTTTTCGTTGGCTTGATCTCTCTTTGAGCTGTTTTTGTACTTCGTCAAAGAGAGTATCATCAATCAAGCTTAACTCAGGGCAGGGGACAGCGATCCACTCGTTCCTTGGATTGACAATAGCCCGGCGTTTACCTGAATCTGGGTGCTTTTTGTAGGACATCTTGTTGAAGGTAAGGATGCCTTTGTAGGTGGTGTTTCTTAATATTCCCGCTTGCCGTGAGGCCGTGCCACACAAAGCTGTTGGATGCCAAGTTTTACCATTTGGTGCTGATATATTTTTAAAATTCAGTAAATCACAAATTTGTCTGAGGGTTTTACCTTCTGAATATTGCTGGAATATCCATTTGACGGTTTCAGCTTGCTCCTCATTAATTTTCCGCAAGCCTCGTATGCGTTCTCCTTCAGCATCCAGCTTATGGACTACATCATAACCATATATCTCTCCACCAGGTATGCGGCCTTTAAGTACGGAGGCAATCATGCCTCGTTTGGTTTTGTCTGCCAGGTCTTTGAGGTATAACGCATTCATTGTCCCTTTCAGGCCAATGTGCAACTCGTTGATCATGCCTTCAGTTACAGTCTCAATCCAGATGCCAATAAATGACATCCGCTTAAAGAAACCAGCTACGTCCTCCTGGTCACGGCTGAGGCGGGAGAGGTCTTCTGTGATAATACCCTGAAAGCGATTGTCGAGGGCGTCCGATAACATTTGAGAGACGCCATGTCGATTTATCAGGTGTGATCCTGATACGCCTTCATCACAATAAATTTCAGCAACTTGATAACCTTGCTTCTCACAAAACTTCTGACATCGGTTGAGCTGATCCGTTGTTGATGAACCCTGCATGTTCGTTGAATGGCGAGCATAAATGGCCACGTACATAAAATTAATTCTCGTCCATTATTGAAAGATGCCTTTTAGCGGGATCAATAATAAGGTGCAAGCTTTCGATGATTTAGTGGTGATGATATGCAACTCGTTAAGACTTTCTAGTTGTGCCGTTAGCTTGGATACTGAATCTGTATGAAATCGGCAAGTGGAAATATTTTTGATAATATTTAGTGTTTTCAATGTATTGCCTGAGTTTGTCCGTGTTTGCCTGAGTTTGCCCATGAGTGTCTGAGTTTGACCGTTTTTGCCCTTCTTTCTTCTGTCGTAGTGGGGACAGGTTATAGTCGGTAGTCCTACTTTGTAGGTTTCCGACTGCGCCCTTGAGGGCTACCTGTCTTATTCGCAACGACTGTGTCGTGCTCAACGAGAAGAAAACTAAAATAGGTTTTACTGATTAAACTGAATATGATTTACTAAAATGTAACTTGTGCTATCTGTAATTAGCTTGTGAGCCAATGCTACATGTGAGATATAATTCTCAGGTATTGTGCTATACAACTATATTGAGAGCTAATTGGCATGGAACGTGACCTGGATATAATTCCTGATATTTGGGATGATAGCTCCGTTGAAGAATGCTGTGATAACAAAAAGCAAAAAAATATTACATGCATTGATCTTTTTGCTGGTGCTGGCGGTTTTTCTCTCGCTGCACTTAATTCCAAAATAGATATTAGGCTAGCTATTGAATGGGATAATCATGCCTGCACGACATACAAAGAGAACATACTTAAACGCCATCCTCATAAGTTAATTAAAGGCGACATCAATGATGTTGACCCCAATGCTGAATTTAAATTAGCTTTTCCAAAAAATGCTAAATGCGACATTGTTCTGGGCGGACCGCCGTGCCAGGGCTTTTCACGTCACCGGCTAAATGATACGGGCGTTGATGATCCACGTAATAAACTTATATATCGTTATTTTGAATTTGTAAGAGCCTTTAAACCAAAGTTTTTCCTAATGGAAAACGTACCTGGTATGCTGTGGCCAAAACATAAAGAGTATTTGGATAATTTTTACAAGACGGCGAATAAATCTGGGTACAAAGTATACGAGCCAGTCATACTTGATACTCGTGATTTCGGCATTCCTCAACGAAGGAAAAGAGTATTTATTCTTGGTGTGCGAAAGAGAGTTAACACAAAACATTTAGTATGGCCTTTACCCATAACCCATTCGCAATATGACAATGAATTACCTGATTGGGAAAACTCATCAGAAATTTTTTCACGGAAAGTGAATAAGGACGACCCAAACGATCTCCATATGCATCACACTCCTAAACTAGTTAAAAGGTTTAAGGAAATTCGCAAAGATGGTGGAAGCCGGACAGATGCAAAAGAGACACTACCCTGTCATGTTAATTATCAAGGTCATAAAGATGTTTATGGGCGCATCGACCGGCGAAAACCGGGGCCAACTATGACGGCCTCATGCACTAACCCATCAAAAGGTCGCTTTGTTCATCCAGTAGAACCTCATGGTATTACAATTAGACAGGCAGCTCGATTTCAAACTTTTCCAGATGATTTTATCTTTTCTGGTGGTTTAACTGCCGCAGGTAAACAAATAGGTAACGCTGTTCCTGTAAAGCTAGGGGAAGCAGTATTGTCTCATTTGGTGAAATCCCTTCTCTAGCCAACGGGTAATACTCACTTACTTTTCTTTATAAGGTGGTGTATATATCCGTTATGGTAGATTCGATATCATTTAAAACCCGCGCGAGAACTGTCGACCATTTGGGGCGAGAGCAGATTGCAGATTGCCCTACGGCGATTTCTGAGTTGTGGAAGAATTCATATGATGCGTACGCCCGTTCAGCAGAACTTCATATCTTTGATGGAGATATACCTGTTGCTGCTTTAGTAGATGATGGTCATGGCATGAATGCCGAAGAGTTCATTGATAAATGGCTGGTTCTTGGCACTGAATCTAAAGCAACTGATAGCGTTGTTGACAAAAGTGATCGAAATGGTTTGCCGTTTCGTTCACGCCAAGGCCAAAAAGGTATTGGTCGTTTATCAAGTGCTTTTTTGGGCCCACTACTTTTAATTTTTTCAAAGCGCAAGAAGGATGATTATGTTGCTGCGCTGATTGATTGGCGGCTTTTTGAAAATCCTTTTTTGATGCTTCAGGATATAAAAGTTCCCGTTGTTAATTTTTCAGATAAAGCGGATATCTTCGAGCACCTACCTGCTATGAAAGAGCAATTAAAAGGAAATTTGGCTGGTGACTATGAAGACGAAAAACGTGACCAGCGTATTATATTCGCTTGGGATAGTTTTGATGAGCTTGAACACAAAGATGGTTTTTTCCAAAAAACAACAAGAACGGCAATAGATAAAACTGTTGAACAAGCTGATATAGCGGAACGGCATTTTTCTAAATGGTCGGTATGGAATGGTGAATCTGAGCATGGAACTGCAATGTTCATATTCGATATCCAAGATGAGTTGAGTGTCCAGCTTACCTCTGAAGCCGAGTCAACGTTAGACCCAGCGATTGAATTAGCTAAAGAAGATTTTGTTCGTTCTTTGTCTGCATTTACTGATCCTTATGTTGATAAAGAAGTAAATGTTGATTTTTCTTATGCTGTTATGGGATGGGAAGATCAACTTGGGAAAGTTATTTTAAGCGAAAAGCGTTCAGTTGATTACTCAAATTTTGAAATTTTTGAACATGTGATTGATGGTGAGATTGATGAGCACGGTGTATTCAGGGGTAGGATAAAATCTTTTGGTAAATGGTTAGATGAAGAATGCATTATTAGGCCAACGGTGCGAATTCCCAAAACGTCACGCACAAAAATTGGTCCTTTTAA
Organism: uncultured Thalassospiraceae bacterium; assembly: GCA_965368165.1. Classification (GTDB taxonomy): domain Bacteria; phylum Pseudomonadota; class Alphaproteobacteria; order Rhodospirillales; family JAPHRK01; genus JAPHRK01. The sequence goes on from CBDULT010000025.1 coordinate 10,245, forward strand.
GTTAAAAGCAGGCACTTTTGAACGAGAAATAAATAGTTCAACAATTGAAAGAGAGCAGTATTCGTGGCTCAAGGAACAATGTGAGATGTATGCTGGCTTCATGGTACATCGCGATGGTTTACGAGTGATGCCATATGGGCGACACGATAATGATTATTTTGGTGTTGAAGAAAGACGTGGGAAGAACGCAGGTAGATATTTTTGGGCAACTAGAAATATGTTTGGTGGGATACGCCTTACAAGAGATGGTAACCCAAATTTAAGAGATAAAGCAGGTCGTGAAGGTTTAATCAAAAATGGAGCGCTGAAGGCGCTCCGAGAAATTCTTGTAAATATTTTTGTTGTTACTGCTGATAATTATTTTGGTGCCAAGTCAAAAGTCAGGAAAATTGAACTTCCTAAAATTAAAGAATATTGGGGTGAGCAAAAAGCTTTAGAGGAACAAGAAACGTTAAGGAAACGTCGGTTACGTGAGTTCAGGTCTAACTTGAAAAAATTTGAACCTGAGCTTGAAGCTTTGCATAATAAAGCTCGAACCGTAGCAGAAAGCTTTAAAGGAGATGATACCATAACATCTGAAGTCGAAATTAAAAATTTTCGACATGAAGCTCAGAAACTTAGTGATGACCAAAAAGCGTTTCGTCTAATAGGTAAACCCAAAAAATTAAGCGTTGAGTATGAAGAAAGACTCCAAAATTATCAGGAAAAATATGCTGAGACGCGAGGGTTAATACAACAGCTTATTGATACAGCCCAGCAAGGTTTAAGAGCTTTAAGTACTTCATCTGCTGAAGATATTGTTAAGGTAGCGATTTCGACGAACAAGGGGCAACTAACCAAGAGAATGAATTCCTGGGTAAATCAAGCATCTACTATGCTCAAGGATGAAGTTGAGAGATTAAAAAATCAAGTTAAAGAACGAACTGAAGCATATGAGCAAGCTTTAAACCCTATCAGGGACAGGATTGATTCTGGGTTGATTTCAGCTATTGATGCTTTGCCAGAAATTGATGTGATTAAAGAAAAATTTGATGATGAAAATGAGGAGTTTTTTGCTCCTTATCTATCTGCTTTAATGAGTTTACAAGAAAGCATTGATCTTGAAGGACTTGCGAACTTTGGGATGGAAGAAGTTTCTGAACTTCGTTCTGAATTAGAGCGATTAAATGCGCTTGCTCAGTTGGGTATTACCGTTGAAATTCTTGGTCATGAATTTGAAGGATTAGATAACACTATTACGCAAGAATTAGATGCGTTACCGGATGAATGCCAAAAAATTAAATCAATAAAAAATATCCGAATTGCACACCAACAGCTTACTGAGAATTTACGTTTTCTTTCTCCTTTGAAACTATCTGGGCGAGCTGAGAAGAGCTGGATTTCAGGCGAGAATATCATTGAGTATATTGACCAGTTCTTTGGTGATGTCTTGGAAAAAAATGAAGTTACGCTTGAGGCAACAAAAGCGTTTAAAGCTTTTAAGGTATTTGATTTCCCGGGTAAAATTTTTCCTGTTTTCATTAACTTAATTAATAATTCTCGTTATTGGGTCTGTAGGGATGATGCCAATGAAAAAGCTATTAAGCTTGATGTTCTCGCTGGAAAAATCGTCATCGGTGATGATGGGCCAGGTGTAACAACAAAAGATATTGGGCATCTTTTTACTTTGTTCTTTACCCGTAAAACTCATGGCGGACGGGGTGTTGGCCTATACCTTTGCCGCGCAAATTTATCAGCGGGTGGTCATAAAATAGATTACGAAACTGATCCAGATAAAAAAATAATGCCTGGTGCAAACTTTGCTATTGAATTTAGAGGGGTTCAATATGAGTGAACTGTATGAAAGTTTTATAAAACAAGTCTATATTGACCCTATCCGTTCAGTACTTGCAGTCGATGACGAGTTTCCAACATTATATGAGTATGTTGAAGATGAAAAAATAGAGAAAAAGGGTAAGGATCACTTAAAGAATATTATTAATCTTTGTCATGATAACTCAAGAAACTGGATGCTGGATGTACATGACGGGCTTAAAGTTGATTTCGAAAAAGAGACTTCGTCTATTCGTAGATTGCATCAAAGTGATTTATTGATTTTAGACTATCACTTAGAAGGCGATGATGATGATTCAACAAAATCGCTAAAAATTATTGATAGTGTTGCACATAATGATCACTTCAATATCATAATGGTTTACACTACGGGCACTATAAGTGAAGCGTTCTCTCAGATTCTAACGAGTATTCTCTCACCCTGGAATGAGCTTTGTGGTGATGATCCTGATAAAAGTATTGTTGAAAAATGGGATGATGAATTTGATGGCGATGTACTTAAGGCACTTAAATCCACAATTGGCCTGAGCACATATTTACGATTACGCCATACTGGAATTTTACAAGTTGGAGCAAATGGTGCTGATGCATATCTTGGAAGTTTTGAAACATCATTTGATAAGATTAAAAAAATAGGATCAACCTCTATTGATGATTGCCTTAAATGGATACTTCGGAATATCGAAGTTGATTTTGGAATTCATGAACACGATGAGTACAGTGTTAGGTGGGATTTTGGTGAAGGTGAAGCTAAAAACTGGTTGAGAACAGATAAATTATTTCTGACTGTAGTTTCTAAAAAACAAGAAGTGCTAATTGATGAATTAATAGGTGCTTTGAAATGTTGGAATCCATCGCCAAATCGTCTTATCGCTACAAAAATGAGAAATGAACTTTCAAAAAGAGGTGTATCTGCTGAAGATAAAGCCCTTACAGACCATATTATGCAGTGTGGCTGGCTTGAAGACTTGAAAAGTGCTGATGAGGACCAAAACAGAATTGAAATTCTGCAAATGATAGAGCGAAATTCTTCTGGAATTATTGGTGCCTTACAAAATGAAGTTATATCATTTTCAAAAAATGTTTTAACACACCTAAAAGAAGGTGATTTAAAAAGCCATGATTTCTTTAATATCGAAGAATTTAACGGTAGTGTTAAGCATATTGCTCGATTAAAACAAAATGCACATGTTTGTAGCATGAGGCCAATTGGACATCATTTGACGACAGGCCATATCCTTCAGTTGAAGGAAGAATACTGGGTTTGTTTGACACAATCATGTGAGTTAGTTCCGACTCAAAATCGTAAAAAAGCAAGGTTTATAGCTGTTGCCCCTGCGATGCCAATAAATTGTTGTAAGCTACACCCTATTGATTTAACTGACACATCAAGTAATAAGAAAAAGCTCGTTGAATACATAAAATCAAATAGGTGCGTATTCTTGAATATTGATAACAGTATAAAGGGTTTCCACTTCCACCCTGATAAAACAATCAAGAGTGATCCTGAATGGGAGTCAATGTTGGCTGCTGATCTAGGGAGGTTTGACGGGGAAAAGTTTGTGCTCGAAATAGGACGATTAGCGCAAGAAGCAAAAGAAGCAAAAGAAGCACAAGAAGCAAAAGAAGCAAAAGAAGCAAAAGAAGCAGAAGAAGCACAAGAAGCAGAGAAAACTAAACCTGACCTATCAATTTTTTGGCAAGAAGCTACTATTGTCTCTCAATTGCGATATGAGTACGCAATTAATCTTATGAATGCATTAGGAAACTCGATGACACGAGTTGGTTTGGATTTTATTCGCTAATAAAGAAATTATTTGTTTTTCTGAAATAACTTTGGATGTGCGTCTAAAGCGTCCTTACTAGGGCGTTCATCTTTATCTGAAGGTACAGGCTCTCAATCTCTCATTTGGTGTTTAGCATTCAAGTTTCTCTTGAGTTCTCTCCTAAAGAATGCCACATGTTCGCCTAATGTTCTTTCGAGGCTAACGTGAAAATATTATCTGCAATCACTTCGAAGCTAAGGCTTCCTTATATCCTGTCTTATGTTCCTGCTGGTTTCCCTTCTCCTGCTGATGACTTCGTAGAGGGGAGTCTCGATCTTAATGATTATATCGAACATCCCGCTGCAACATACTTTGTAAGAACTGAAGGTGACTCAATGATAGGGGCTGGTATTTATGATGGTGACTTGTTGATTGTCGATCGGAGCCTGGAACCTAAAAATGGGAGTATCGTGATTGCGGCTGTCATGGGGGAGCTAACCGTAAAGCGTCTTAAGCGTGGTGCTAACGGTTGCTGGTTGCTGGCACCAGAAAACCCAAACTACCCCACTATTCCTTTACCTGAAGAATCCCAAATATGGGGTGTGGTCAAGAATTCTGTCCGTGATTTCGAATGACTATCTTTGCTCTGGTTGATTGTAATAATTTCTACGCCTCCTGTGAGCGTGTCTTTCAACCCAAACTAATTAATCGCCCTATTGTAGTTCTCTCTAATAATGATGGCTGTGTTATTGCTCGGAGCAATGAGGCAAAAGCTCTCGGGATACCAATGGGTGCTGCATACTTCAAACACAAGGAGAGCATGAGACGTCAAGGGGTTACCGTCATGTCGAGCAACTACGCCCTATATGGTGATTTGAGTAATCGGGTCATGACAGTGCTTTCTTCATTTACGCCCAATGTTGAGGTTTACAGTATTGATGAATGCTTCCTTGATCTTTCAGGCTTTGAGCATCGCAACTTAACGGCTTATGGACACTACATACGGGAAACCGTTACTCGTTGGACTGGAATACCTGTTTCTATTGGTATCGGTGAGACTAAAACCCTCGCCAAAATAGCGAATCGTCTGGCGAAGAAGTCACCAAAAGCAAACGGCGTATTAGACCTCTGCCGAACCCAATGGCTAGACCACGCTTTGCAACAGACTGAAATTGGTGATGTATGGGGTATTGGGAGACGGTGGGCAAAGATGCTGAAGGCCCGAGGGGTATATACGGCTTTTGACCTTAAAGGTGCACCTGAAGGCTGGGTCCGCCAAAAAATGGGGATTGTTGGCCTAAGAACCGTCAAGGAACTCCAAGGGCAACGTTGCATTGAGCTTGAAAGTGAAAGCCCAGACAAACAAACCATCTGTGTCTCTCGGAGTTTTGGCAAACCCTTAAAGACTTACGACGACCTCAAGGCGGCAATTTCAGAGTTTACAGATATGGCTTCGGCTAAACTTAGAAAGGACGAACTCGTTGCTGACGGCATCAATATCTTTATCAGAACAAGCCCCTTCAGGCGTGACTTGCCACAATATAGCAATTCAACAACAGTTGGCCTTTACCCGTCATCCAGTAATTTGCGAACTATTCACAGAGCCGCTATGCAGGGTTTAAGAGAAATATTTAAACCGGGTATTCACTACAAAAAAGCAGGGGTATTACTCTTGGGCTTGAAAAGAGCGGAAGAAGCCCCTAGGGACCTCTTTGATTTTCATGATGAAAAAGAAGAGGAACTGTCTAAGGTATGTGATTTGATTCACCAAAATATTGGCCCAGGTCTTATTAATCTCGGTAAGGTTAGAAAAAATAAAACTTGGTACATGACTCAAAACCATCGCTCCCCTTCCTTCACAACAAGGTGGGAGCAATTGCTCAAGGTTAAGTAGTTTGTTTTTCCTTTTACGGTTCGCCTTGTGTTAAATGTTACGATCCTTAGAGGTATCATATGGTGCTTTCTCCTTTTTCTTCTTTAGAGGTTTTTGAGCTGTTTTGCCGAGTGCCATAATACCTTTGCGATTTTCATCAAGAACAATCAGCCCTATTAAGTCGTCATTTTTGTTGTGTGTTGGCTTGATTAACTTTCCTTCAGTAGATGGTTTTTGCTCTCCTTTCATCAAGGTTGGCATTAATGATGCCAGAGCTGGTAATACCGTTTTAGGAATCGGAACTGGAATTTTTCCTCCTGGACCAAATATCATATGCAACATTTCCTGATGTGCGATCAGTAGGACCATAGCAAGTGGATCGGCGTGGGCTTCGGTCATGAGGAAAAGTTTCCAGTTGGCTTTTGTGCGGCCGAATAAGGTGGTTTTGGGGATAGCCTGTTTTGTGGTCAAAAACTTCCGCCAGAGCTGCGAGGAGTAAGGGTGTTTCTTTAGCAGAGGTTTTGCTTCGTACTTGTGCTTTGGGGCTTCTGTGATCTTCTCGTGACCTTTCCTGGGTGGCTCGAACTTGCCCAGGCGTTTCTCCATTTCTTTCAGGGAACAGGAGCGATCTAAGGAACTGGCTTTCATTGTCTGTTGTTTGTCCTTCAGGTTATGAAAGACGAGGCCGTTTCCTCGTTTCTTGATTCCGGCGTCATATTCAGCAAGTGCCTTATGAACTTGCCGCCATGCGTCAGCTTTGTTGAGGTCCTTCAGGATGGCCTCTTGATGTTCGAGTAACCTTGCCGCCAACGGCTAGAGCTGCTGCTTTGGCACTCTTCAAGCCTGTGTTGTGTTTTTTGCTGTGGTCATCATCGGCTGCAATGATCAAAGGGCGGTCTGGTTCTGCTTTTTGCATGGCTTTAGCGACCGGCTCCAGGTTTCCGGCATCAAAGGCAACAACAACGGTTTTTCCCGTTGCTGCGTGAATGCTTGCGGCTGTGGAATAGCCTTCAGCAATGATAATAGGGCCTTTTTTGTCTCCTTCAATGATGTGCATGAGGTCGGTTTTCTTGCCATCCTTCAGGAAGCGTTTGGTTCCGTCTGGCTGGATGGTTTGCACATTCATCAAGAAACCTTTTGCCGTGGTCATGGGAACCAGGAGGTTATCGTTCTTATGATTGTCATATTTCCTGGTATTTGGGGGATCCATTGAACAAAACTCACGGGCATTTCGTTACGAGAAATGAACCATTTGTCGTTTTTTTGATCAAACTTAGCACCTCTGGATTCAACTTCTTCAATGTCCTGTAGTGGAACTTCCAGATAAATCCTTGAAGAGTGATCAAGAGCGGTAGCTTGTTGTTTTTCTGGTGAAATGTCTTTGTCCTTGCTCTCTGGTTCCATCGAATTAGCTCCCATGAATTTTTCTTTTAACTGTCCAACTTTTTCTGTGGCCCGTTGCAGGAAGGGCTTCTTCTCTGCCTTTTGCACCTGTTGTGCCGCCAGCTCCAGAGCTTGTCGCTTCTCTGGCTCCATAATCCAGGACCGTATCTTCTCCGCATCTCGTGCGGCTTGAAACAGCATGTTGTGATCGTCTTTGAGGGCCTTCAGCCAGGATTCAACATAGTTGGCGTGACGTTCTGGGTGGTGGCCTAAGCCTGTCTCTGTAGCGATCATGTAACTGGCCATTTCTGCTCGGAGTTCTTCTTTGGCATAGGCTTCAGAGCCGAAAGGGCCGAAGTCTCGTGCCAGGCGTTTTCCATTGCCGGTGCCATGGCCAAGTTCATGAAGAGCGGTGGCGTAGTATTCGTAAGCTTCAGAGAATGCCGCTTGTGGGGGCATATGGATTTTATCTTCAGACGATCGATAGAAGGCACGATCACTCTGATCGTTGAGAATTGAAATGCCACCATCCTTTAGGAGCTGTTCAGCTCTTTGTTCTGGTTTCCATGGTTAACCAGGTCATCAATAGAAAAGTCACTGCTTGAAGTGTTCTTGGCAATAATGGGATCGGCATAGAGGGCTAAATCAGCAATTGCAGTGGAGTGAACGCCAGAGCGTTCTTGTCCTGCTTTGATCAGCATGCGGTTGGCCCCGCGTCGAATTTCTTTGTTGAGGTAATCTTCTCCATGCTCAAAATTGATCATGTCTTTTAGAAGGGCCTCAAAGTTATCCTCGTCATCCTCACTGGCTGTAATTCCAGAGGCGAAAGTGTTGACGTCATCTAGGCAAGCTTGGCGACTTTCTTCCATGGCCACTTTACAAATGACGTGGAGAATAACCACGCTTAACCAGGCGAAGCCTTCTTTTTGCCAATAGTCGTTTTTGCCTTTGCCGTCCGGGTCGATGATCATGGAGGCAATGTTTTGACAATCGGCTATGTCTTTGCCTGTGCCAATCCGAACTTCTGCCAGAGGATTAAACCGGGCTGATCCTTCCATTGCCGTTGGTTCAAACTTGAAAATATTTTGGCCTTGGGCTTTGCGCCATCCGGAAGTAAGGGCGTAGTTTTCGCCTTTGATGTCGAGAACGAAAACACTCTGTAACCAGGTGAGAAGGGTAGGGATGATCAGGCTTACCCCTTTACCGCTTCTCGTTGGGGCAAAGACCATGATATGTTCCGGTCCGTCATGGCGCATAGCCTTTACACCAAAAGTCGTTTCCCATCCTCCGACTGTCACTCCTTGTTTGCTGAAAAGACCTGCTTTCTTGATATCCTTTTTTTCGGCCCACCGCGCCGATCCATGCAGCTCGTCTTGTTTGCGACCTCCGCTCACCGTTGAATTCTTTGCACGGCTTGCAATAACCATGAGCAAAAAGATAGCTGCTACACCGCCGATTCCTGTCCAGTAGAGGGGATAAACCAACTCCATTGGTAATCCTTCAGGATGAGCAATACTTTTAAGAAACCATTTCCACCATCTTGCATCTAAGGGGTCGAAACCGACTGCATGGTGCCACTGCCACAAGGTAGCGATGACCATGAGAGTAACGATCGTGAGGAAGAGGAAGCGGAGGATTATCATTTGATTTCTTTCTTGCCAATATGCTCTTTTTCGGCTGTTATCGCTTCCGATTTAATATCTAAAGGGGAATGTTTATGGCTCGGATCAGCAATTGCATTGTTTGCAGTGGAGAGGTTGCTTCCAATGCCTCCTCCTGCCCCCATTGTGGAAATCCTGATCCCGTTGGAGGCGATGCAAGAAAGGGGCGGTTTGCTCAAATTTTCGGTATTACTATTGCTGGTGTCTTGCTCTATATCGGTTTCACTTCCCCGGAATTTGCTTATTTCAGAGATTTTGCTGCTGAATTCCTTGGCAATTTGTTGGATATCTTTGTCAATTAGGTTGCGCCGAACAACATACATCCAGAAACGGCTAATAAGATCGTTGAGAAGACTTAATTCCGGTGATCTGAGATTAAACCGCAGTACACTTTCTTGATCGAATGTACCCGTGATTTCCCAATAAAATTTAAGGTCGTTGTTTCGCCAGGTTAGCTCTAAACAATTTGATAACTCTGTCGCTATATTTGCAGAGCATGCGAAATAGACATAGGGACTGCTTCGCCACATAAAATGTCCTTGGCAGGAAGCAATCGTGTGAAGGATGCCTTCTCGGTTAAGGGTATCAACAAGTGGTCTAATACGTTTGTCGACCGGTCTTTGCTGCCAAAAAATGCCTTTTAACTCTTTACCGAGTTTTATATTCCAGCCAACATAATGTTGTGTTCGATGATGCCATCTCACGAAACCATGTTTCATAAATTGCGTTGCATGATTGAAACGGATTTCCAGGATACGAGGTAGAGTTATAAAATAAATGTTGCCACTTATTGCTCCAAGTATCCCCCAAGCTATTATTGTGCTGCCAATAGCTAAAACATGAATTTTACCAATAAAGCTTACGCCTTGAGTTACGGTAATCGACTTTTCCAATACCTCCTGTGAAAACCACAGCTCTGCACTGAGCATAAACAATCCCGTAAGAGCTGAGCTTGTAACGAAAATATAAATCGTCGCCTTTAAACTTTTCAGGCCGGATAAACATAGAACCGTTGCGAGAGCCATAAGCCATTTCGCCTTTTTCTTCTTGTCGGTGCTCATAATTCCACTCCGTCTTTTAAGACCCAATTATCTTTTCGTGGTTCCCAGATATCAGTGATGCGCCTGTAACCGTCTTTGCAGCGTTTGATTTGCACCACCACATCTACCAGGTCAGTGAGAAATTCTGGGACCCGGGGCATGGCTTCTCCGGCCCAGGCAATGTTTTGATCGAACTTGCGGTGAATAGCTTGTTCCGGGCTTTCCGCATGGAGGGTGCATTTAAAGCCGGTGACGCCAGAGTTGAGAGCTGCCAGGGCAGCAAAAGCATTTTGAGTGCTGATTTCTCCGAACAGAATATGATCTGGAGTAATCCGCATAAGGTGATCGTAGAGTTGCCGCCAGTTCTGCATTCCGGAGCCAGTGCCAGATTCACGAGCTGCAATAAGGCCGACACCATCCCAGAAGCGTTCAATGTGCAGTTCCGGAGTATCTTCGACCGCAACAACCCGCCGATCATCTTCCAGAACCTCTAGAAGCATATTAAGCAGAGTTGTTTTGCCTGTATTGGTGGCCCCGGAGATCACCATGTTGGCGTCTGATCTTACTGCTTCGATCAGGTAGTCTTTGATCTTGTTTATCACCCCGAAGGTGTCCCAAGAGGCGACAAAGGGGTGTTTACATCTAATGGCCAAGGAAAGCCCTGTTCGCACCGATGAACCGCCGCAACTTCCGTCGAAGCCTCACAGGCCCGGACTTGGACTTCGCTATTGCTGGAGTTGATGTAAACCAATGCGGCCTTGGTTACGGCTTCCATCTTGGCGTAATCTAGAAATACCGTGCAGGAATCTCTCTTTTCGACAATTGCAAAGACCTGTTCAGGGTCCAAGGTGCATTCGCTTACTTCTTGTCGCGTACCCCCGCCGTCGGTGTAATAGGAGATATACTGCGCCGTTGCTGTCTTTGCATCTAGATCGATGATGTCGGCACAAGGGGAATAGCTGCGCTGTAATGGATACTTAATTTCTCCATCTTCGCAGGAGCCGGAGCTGACTTCACCATTTTCTGTTGTCTTAACCCGGCTTTGCTGGAAAGCGAAGCCTTGTTCTAGATCGACGCGAATGTCGCAACCTTCTGTGGTTATTTCGATGGTTGGGGGGATGATTTCTGCTGTCTCAAGAGCTTCTGGGTTGCTGTAGGCCGCTGCATCAGGGTTTGCCTTAGCATTGCTTCCCGTTTCTCCAACTCCCGTATCTGATTCTTGTGGCTCCTTTTCTTCCTTCGCGACTTCTTCCTCGCCATTACCGTCAGCTAGGCGTTGAAGGGCGGCAGCGAGTTCTTGTTGATTGCCTTGAACTTCGATAGGGACGGTGGGTTCAAGCTCAGGTTTGATAAGATCAAACTGCGCTGTGAAGTTGTTCGGGCTTAAAGGTTCAGAACGACCGTCTCTTTCTACGGCCGACAAGATCACTTGACCAATCTGTTTACCATCAACCGTCACATATCTGGTGTAGGCTTTTGCCGTGACGCCTTGTGTCAATGTTGCCGATATACCCGGAACGTTTACAAAGCTTAGGTTGATTGGGAGTGGATCGTTTTCTGGAATAGCAGTGAGGGTTGGTGTTCGGGTCAAAATTTTGACCTTTTGTACCAAAGCATCAACCGTTGGGGTGGTTGCCTCTTTGGTTGTCTCCGTTCCCTCTAAAGGGGCTTGAGCCAGGGCAGGTACTGCCACCAGTAACGACAAAGTCAAAAGGAGGTTTTTAAGCATAAGAGGTATCCTTGCTATGTTGACAATTTGACAAAGTGTGTATAAAATACACACATGAAAAGTCGGGAAGTGATTAAGAGAATTAAAGCTGGTGGGTGGGTCGAAGTTGCCGTGCGTGGCAGTCACCACCAGTTTAAGCACCCGACGAGGCCGGGGCGTGTCACGGTTCCCCATCCCAAGAAGGAGTTGCCCTTGGGAACCTTGCGGAGCATTGAAAAACAATCCGGCGTTAAACTGAGTTAGAGGTGTAAAATGCGTATCATGTTTCCGGCCCTTATCCATAAGGAAGCCAAGTCTGATTACGGGATCAGTTTTCCTGATTTTCCCGGCTGTGTCAGTGCGGGTGACACCCCGGAAGAAGCCCTTCAACAAGGTGAGGAAGTCCTGCAATTTCATGCGGATGGCATGATTGAAGACAAAGAAGCTCTGCCCACCCCTACTGCCATTGAAGAAATTAAAAAGGGCAATGCGGTTTTGGTAACCTTGGTGCCTGTCTTGCTGCCCGGTCATAAACGCCGCTACAACGTTACCCTGGATGAAGACATGGTTGCCGAGATCGATGCCCGTACCAGAAATCGCAGCCAGTTTCTTGAGCAAGCCGCCCGTCAGGCTTTGGTGTCTCACTAACTTCACGATTTTCTCCAATCGGCAATGTGCCAATCAGTTGCTGGCCGAATTTGGACACGGGTGCCTTGAGGGATGGTGATAATGGGAACTAGGGAGAGGGACTCTTCCAACACGCTTGCGGAGATTTCTCCAAAGCGAGTTGAGAGTTCTTCAGCCGCTTTTTCTGCTGCCGCCGTTGTCGTATCGGTACCGTCCGTTCCTTTGATAGCGGCTGCAAAACGAACGGCAGTGGAAATTCCGGTTAACATGACAGCCGTTCCATAACGCTCCCAGAACCGCCGATCTACTTCACCACTGGTTCCAAGGTGGCCCTGGACATTGGTAACCAAAGAGTCCAGTTGCAGGATTTCTGCCCGGTGACTGGCCATAAGAATTCTGTTACATTTAAGAGTTAGGCGCGACGACCCCATATCCTTTGGTGGTGCGTAAGAACAGATCATCCGTGAGCCTTTAGCGATCAGGACTTTACGTCCGTGGTAACCATAAACATCACGGGCAACCTGAATGATCACAGTGCCGTTCTCGTCACCACCTACTTGACTGTTAATACCTGTCTCTAAAATGCCCGTGATGTAGCGATCCGCCGTGACGATCCGTTCGTTGTCTACAGGCCGGGTTGAGGTGCGCCGACCTCCTTCATATTCATCGAATTGATCTTTATCAGTTGAAGGTCCAAGTGGATTGAACGCAGGTGCCGTCATATTCGTGGGACTTTCACCTGTCGCTAAAACGGCTTTGTTAGCAATCGCCTCGTCCCAATCTTCTGATAACGACGTTTGGTTTGACCAACTGGCTTGCAGGGCCATTTGTACCAGGTCCGGTTTAGGCTCTTTGGGTTCCACCTTCTTTTTAGCTTCTACAGGAACAGGTTGTTCCACATAGATCGTTTTTTCTATAACCACAGGCGGCATAGGAGGGGGTGGTGCAGGGGCCTCTTTTGGGGGAGGCACTGGCATTGACCAAGCTCCTTGATCATCACTTGGCAATGCCGGAGGCTTTGACGGGACTTGTTCAGTGCAAATACCGCCAATGGTCAGACCAAGAGCCAGGGCAAGGTCACAAAAGGCCGTACTCACCCCTTGTCTCCAGGATATTCAATGCACAGAAAGCTTTTACCGCTCTTGAGCGTAATTAGCTTTCTTGTGCTTTCGACAATGAAGGTTTGTCCTTGAATCCGTGTGTTGACCAGCTCGTCGATCTTGTCCACCACTACGTAGGCCGTGGGGAGTTCAATGTTCTTCCATTTGTCGCCGAACTTGATGTAGGTGAACTGATCATCCCGAAAGACCGTTTCAGGCTTCAGCTCCTCCGATCCCCAAAGCTTGTATTTTCCCCAACCTCTTAAGGCGTTAGGATCGAATGTTGCTTCCTCAACAAAATCTTTGCCTTTTGTCGTCGGATTTGTCTCCTTCAGGCCGTTAATAGCTTCAGCTATCGAACCGTCAGGAAGAGCGGAGGTTTCAATCTTTTTCCTTTTGTCGTTAACTCCTTCAAAGCCAGCAACGGCGATATCTTCATCAATGACAACGGAGCCAGATACATCACGCCCTGAGATGTGTTGTGCCAAGAGGCTGGCAACGTAAGATTTGCCGACGCCACCTTTGCCTTGAAGTGTAATATTAATGGTTCCCATCTTTAGTATCCTTTTCAATAATATGATTTTCGTTTGGTTCGTTTTCTGCCTCTTCATCTCCAAAAAGTTTTGCGATGCTCATGTCCTCAACTGTTTGAAGAGTTGGAGGACTTGAATCGTGAGCTATGGATTTTTTGGGAGGGAGGGTCTGCGGCTGCTTAAAGATGGGATCAGAGGCAGCCGCAGACTTCGTAGACGAGTTGCCACCACTCGAAACTACCGGCTTATTAGTCTGCGTAGTGACCGTCTGCGAATTGGATTGTGGGGATTGTTCACGAAAGCGTTTTACCCATTTGTAAAACTGCCGTGCTGAAATGGTCACTCGACCATCTTGTTTTAGTTTTTCGTAAATGCTCTTGATTGTTGAGCCACTTTGGAGAAATTCAAAAATTTCTTTTTGTAAAGCTCCCAGCTCAATTCGAGCCTGTCCCCATGGTGCTGTCATTTTTAGTTCCCATCTTACAACTTGACAGGAACCTGTGGGGTGTGGATAACTTCGTTTAGCTCAGATCGGTGCAACCGATATTTGCTAACTATGTATATTTTTGCAAGGGGCCGTCCCCCGCAACCAAATTAAAACCCGTAACTTCAACAAGTTACGGGTTTTTTGTTGTCTGGGGTGTTGCTGTGCGTTGTTGCCTGGGCATCAATAGGGCATCACCAGAAAACAAGTTTACGCAAGCTTGGGCAATCTAACCCGGAAAAATCACCAGCTAATTTTTTGTTCTTAATTTCTACATTTTCTTTCG
>CBDULT010000026.1:0-16216 GCA_965368165.1 uncultured Thalassospiraceae bacterium
CACCATTTAATTGGTCGGCTCCTGCCCCGCCATCTAACTTATCGTTGCCAGCACCGCCTTCGAGGACATCGTTACCGTCGCCGCCGGAAAGGTTGTCTTTACCGTCACCACCAGCGAGTTGATCGTCCCCTGCGCCACCTGTGAGCTTATCGTTGCCCGCGCCGCCATCTAGCACATCATTGCCCTCTCCACCGGAAAGGTTATCATTACCTTCACCGCCAGAAAGCTGGTCATTACCTGCGCCGCCTGTGAGTTTATCGTTACCTTCACCGCCGGAGAGCTGATCGTCCCCCGCGCCGCCAGAAAGCTTATCGTTGCCCGCACCACCATCGATCACATCATTGCCATCACCACCGGAAAGATTATCTTTGCCATCGCCGCCAGTCACAATGTCATCACCGCCGCCAGCTTTCACATTCAGGTTTTCGGTTGAGCCAGAGCCATCAAAGGTATCATCACCCGCGCCACCTTTAGCAATTTCAATACTGGAGTCGGTCATATCCAGGTTAACGCCGTTATCGTCATTAACAATAACCGTATCCCGGCCTGCGCCACCATCGACTTGGTCGTTACCATCCATGGTGATGCGATCGTTGCCATCGCCACCATTTAATTGGTCGGCTCCTGCCCCGCCATCTAACTTATCGTTGCCAGCACCACCATCGATCACATCATTGCCATCACCACCGGAGAGGCGGTCATTGCCTTCACCTCCGGAGAGTTGGTCATTACCTTCGTCCCCTGACAGCCTATCGTTGCCTTCGCCACCTTCGACAATATCGTCACCAGCCTGACCGGACAATCTATCATTACCTGCGCCGCCATCAATTTTATCGGCTTCGTCGCCACCGCTTAGCTTGTCGTTGCCGTCGGTGCCATCAATTTCATTATATTCGACTTCAACGGGTTCTTCGGTGGGAGTTGCTTCGACAGTGAGCACCTCTTCAACCACTTCCTCTTCATCATCGCTAACGGTATCTGTATCGGCGTTGTCAGAATCATCATCTGAATCATCGCTGGAACTGTCACTGGAATCGGCCGACTGGCCTTGTTCTGAATTCGTTGATTCGTCTTGGTTCTCCTCTCCACCAGAGGCCGCAGAGCCTCTTTCCTGGCTCCCCGCTGCTTGGGTTTGTTCGCCGTCAGTTTCTTGTTCTTCGTTCTGACCGTTTTCTTGGGCGTCTTGTTCTTTACCCTCGGCTTCTGGTCCGGCTTGTTCTTCTCCTCTGGCACTTCTTGCCCCATCACCTTGGTTGTCTTGCCCGCCATCATCATCTAGCCCAGCAATTTCGTCATCCTCACCGTCCGATTGGCCTCTCGCTTCCGGATCATCATTTTCATCGTCTTCGGTGCCAGCGTTTGTCACGGTCGTTGCCGTTCCAGCCTCTGAGTTCCGGCTGCCCATGTTGATAGAGGAAAGAACATTGCCTTCTCCATCACCGCCTTCGCTTCCGGTGGGATTACTTTCAGCGGGGCCATCGTTATCGCCCATATCCTCATCAAGCCCATCTTGAAGAACTGTGAGTTCATCAATGAGTGTTTGTTCTTGAGCATCAGATTGGTTTGCACCGTCTTCGGTTTGATTTTCGTCGGCCATGGGTAATATCCAAAATATGTTTTTTAAGTGTTCAACAAGACTCGAAAGCCCTAATTATAAGGACATAAACATTTAACCAAAAATATGATTTCTTTTCCACAAATCCTTTAAGGCTCAGCTCACGGTTTGAGGACTAAAATGGGGCTGTAAGTCTATGGTTTGACAAGCCAGCCCTTTTGCAAAACATATCTTTTTATTTTGAATAACATATTGATTTTACAATTTATTATTTTTATTCGTTTGATCTGATAAAGCCTTAAGTTAAGCGTTGTCAACTTGCCTTTTTTAGAAATACCCTAAGCCAAATTATCTTCCCTAAGATCACTTCCATGATCTTATATGTGCAAAATAATGAAGATGGAGGGGTATATCCAACATAACATCCGCAAATTATGAGGTGTATCCTACTCTCCCCGGTTCACAACGGGAGTCGCTTCATCTACCCGGTCCCCCGGATAGAGGATGATCTCATCTCCTTCTTTCAGACCTGAAATGATTTCTGCAAACTGTGCATTACGGCGGCCAAGGGTGAGATTTTTAAGAACGGCTTTTCCGCCTTCAACTACAAAAGCAGCCCAATTGTTGGCATAGCGAAATAATCCGCTTAAAGGGGCTCGAAGCACCTGATCATTTTTCCAAACCTGGATTTTAGTATTCACCCGAAATCCGTGCCCCAACCCTAATTTCACCGGGTCCGCCGTGAGCAAATCAATCACCACATTGACCCTTTGCTCTTCAATGCCAAGGGCCGATATTTTTGAAAACCCATAGGGTTCAATAAGGCGAACTTTACCCCTAATTTCCCCCTCACCGCCCCAATCAATAATGCTCACCGGGGCTCCCGGGCGCACCTTAACGGCATCGTTAGAAAGCAAATCAACCACCACTTCAAGGTCATTGGAATTGCCCAGCTCCATCAGCGGGGTCCCCGCCTGAACAATGGCCTCACTTTCCCGCAACAGCCGTAAAACACGCCCATCAATGGGCGCAAAAACGGTAACTGTCTTCAAATCTTTGTCCCTTGTTGACCCAGAGGGATCAATCAAGGCCGCTTTGGTTGCTTCCCACTCATAGCGGCGCATGCTCAAAGTGGCCTGGGAGGTCGCCATGGCGGCACCGGCTTTTTTGAAATCCAGCAAAGCCCTGTCCAGCCCCTGCGCTGAAAGATTTTTCTGTGAGGCTAATTTTTTGGCCCGTTCTAATTCGGTACGGGTGAAATCAAACTCTGCCTTCGTGCGGGCCAGATCAGCTTCGGCAAATTTAAAGGCAGCCTGGGCGGCTTTTGCCGTTGATTCTGCCTGAGCCCGATTGCGTCGATCAAGAAAGGTCGGGTCGCCCGGCTGGATAACAACCAGTTCCGTTTTTCCTTTAACAACCTGGTCACCAGCGGCAATCTCAAGACGCAACACCCGCCCGGTGACCGGAGCCGACACCTCATAAACCTCTCGGATTCGGGTGCGCCCCTCATCGCCAACTGTAACTTCCAAAGGCCCAATATCAATGGTCGCCATGTCAACCGGGATCGGCTTCGGCTGAAAGGCAAAATACAGCCCGGCAACGGTGGCTATTAAAACTAAACTCCAAATAATGGCTTTGCGAGGTGAGGCGGTCATAGCTTTATTCTCTCATTTTCAGAACAGCCACCAAATCGAAACGATCGATCTGATGACGCACAATAAGGCCGGAAACAACGGCGGCTGCCGTTACGATCAACATGGCTTTGCCATAGGTTTGGGCCGTTAGCCAAAGGGGAAGCCGAAACAGTTCCGTATCGAAAGCAACCACAGTCAGCCAGGATAAACCATACCCCAACAAGCACCCGAGGGGCAGCGCAATTGCTGTGAGCAAGGCCAGTTCTCCCAACAAAATTGACGAAACCTCTACCCGGGTGAAACCTAAAACCCGCAAACTGGCCAGCTCTCGGCCTCGTTCCGATAAAGAAATTCGGGCTGTGTTATAGACCACCCCAACAGCAATCATGGAGGCAAACAGAATATAAAAACTGGTCATGATCAGCATGTTCTCAGCCATGGTTTTTTTAAAGGAACCAAGAACAGAAGAGCGAAGAGAAACCCCCTCAACACCGGGGGTATTTTTTAATTTTTGATATAGGGCTTTTTCCTGGGACGAGTCGATCTGCAAATAGGCCCCTGTTACGGTGGCTTCATCCCCCAACAATCTATCCAAGGCATCAATGTCCATATAGGCCCCATACCAGATATACTCTTCAACAATCCCGGCAACGGTCAGGGACAAGGTAGGGCGACGGCCTTCCAAAATCTCCACAACCAACGGGTCACCTAACTGTACCTCCAACATCTGGCTCAGTTTTTCAGAGATCACCAACCCGTCTTTAGGAAGAAGCATCGGCATCAGAGAGGTATCCAATAGGCGGTTAATTTCCCCTTCCGGCACCCTGCCGTTTAAAGCAACCCGGCGATGCCTGGGTCCTGAACGAAACCGGGCCGGGACTGAACGCAAGGGTTCGACCCGTAAAACACCGGGCATTTTCTCCAGCTCAGCTAGGGATGTCCGAGACTGCGCCCCTTCAAAAGTTACGGTGACATCTTGTCGGGCGGTTTCAAAAAATTGAATGGTAATCAGCCGATCGATAGACCCTTCCAGGAAAAAGGCCACCACTAAAATAGCCACCGAGGCCGAAATACCCAAGGCGGTGAAAAAAGATTTGATCGGCCAGCGGGTGACATGACGAATGATCATCCGCACAGGCTGGCTCAACCTGCTCAGAAGCCAGCTAAAGACAAAATTTGCTTTGTGATAGACGGGAGGAGGCGAGGGCTGCATGGCTTCGGCGGGCGGCAAAGTGATGGCTTTACGCAAAGCCCCCAAGGTTCCTAAAACAGCCGCCGCAACACTGACCACCCCAGCAATGGCAAAAAGTGCCGTGTCTAAATGGTAATAAAGGAAGGGAAATTTGAAAAAATCCGTATAAAGTTCGGTTAGTCCACGCCCCATCCAGGCCCCGCCCAAACAGCCGACAACCACGCCAATGATGGTAATAATCATGACAAATTTCAGATAATGGGCCCCTACGTCCCAGTTGGTATAGCCAAAAGCCTTAAGCAGGCCGATTTGACCGCGCTCGGTTTCGACAATACGCAAAATAACCATGTTAAGGAGAAAAGCTGCAACCGCCAAAAAAATGGGCGGGATAACGGCTCCGGTTGAGGACAGCCCTTCCATTTCATTATTCAAAAAAGCATGGGAAATCTGGTCTTTGCGGCCAATGGACCCCACGCCGCCATAAGGGGCTATCAGGTCATCAAGTTTACTCAACACGTCATCGATCTTAGCATCTCGGGACAAAGCCAGAGAAATATCGTTAAAAGCCCCTTCTAAGCCAAAGGCCGCCGCCAAAGATTGACGTTTCATCCAGATCATTCCGAAGTGCTGGTTATCCGGCACCATATCCCCTGCTTTAATGGAGTAGATATACTCCGGTGACAAAACAATCCCAATGATTTCTAAATGCCGCTTGCGGCCGTTCAAAGAAGCGAGAATTTTGTCACCTGGGTGGTAGCCATGGGCTTCAGCAAAGGCTTCACTGATCAGCACCTCATTGGCCCGTGCCCCTGCCAACAGTCGCCCTTGTCGCAAGTAAACATCATTAAGCGTCGGGGGGCCGTTATCGGGCATGGAGATCAAACGCCCCACGGCGGGCTCATCCATTCCCTCAATATCCAAGGTGGCGGTTTTAACAATCCGGGTTTGGACCTGCTGCACCCCGGCAATGGTTTCAATTTTTTTAGCCAGCCTCTCAGGTGCTCGCTTTAAAACAGCAAAAACATCCGCAAAACGATAACGCTCATAGTAGGCGGCCCGGGTTTGCTCCAAGGAATCCAAGGTGCCGTAGGACATAACCAAAGTGGCAATGCCGCAGCCAATCACCATGGCAATGGCAAGGGCTTGTCCTTTAATCCGCCACAAATCCCGAAAAAGTTTGCGATCAAGTGCCCCCATGGCGCCTTACCACACCAACTCAGCCGGAGGACGGCGTTGAGCAATGGTTTTGACCTCAGAAATATTTCCATCGGCAAAGAAAACCACCCGGTCCCCCATTTCAGCAATGGCGGCATTATGGGTGATCAACACAGTGGTGGTTCCCAGCTCCCGGTTTACCCGCTCCATGGCTTCAAGCACAATGGTTCCGGTTTTGCTGTCTAAAGCCCCTGTTGGCTCGTCACAAAACATCACATCAGGACGCTTAGCAATGGCCCTGGCAATGGCAACCCTTTGTTGTTCACCCCCAGAAAGCTGAGAAGGGAAATGGTCCAGGCGGTCCCCCAGACCAACAAGAGCCAAAGCATCTTGCGGGCTCATGGGGTCTTGGGCGATTTCGGTCACTAAGGCGACATTTTCTCGGGCGGTCAGGCTGGGGATGAGGTTATAAAATTGAAAGACAACCCCCACATGGTCGCGACGAAAGCGGGTCAGGCCCCCATCTCCCAGGGCGGTAATCTCCTCATCCCCATAGAAGACGCTCCCGGCCGTCGGACGATCAAGGCCGCCAAGGATATTAAGAAAAGTTGACTTACCGCTTCCCGAATGGCCGAGAAGTACGATAATTTCACCTCGATAGATGTCGAGGTCGATGCCCCGAAGGGCGTGGATTTCCACATCCCCGGTAACGTAGACCTTTGTGAGGCCACGTGTTTTAAACAATGATCGTTCATCCTGCCTCAAGAGCCGATCCTTTCCAGAAATTATCTCAGTCCGTTCGTATTTATAGCGGCCCAACGGCTTTATTTGCAAAGGCAGCCGCCATAAGAGCTTTAGTGTAATCGGTTTGAGGGTTATTAAAAACAGCCTCCGTTGTCCCTTTTTCAACCACCTTGCCGCCCTTCATCACCACAATATTGTGGCTTAAAGCCCGCACCACTTTGAGGTCGTGGCTGATGAAGAGATAGGCCAGGTTATAACGGTCCTGTAGGTCGCGCAACAGATCAACAATTTGAGCCTGAACCGACATATCTAAAGCACTGGTGGGCTCGTCAAGCACGATTAATTTGGGACGCAGAACCAACGCCCGAGCAATAGAAATTCGCTGGCGTTGCCCCCCGGAAAACTCATGAGGATAACGATGTCGGGATTCCGTATCAAGGCCAACCTCCTCAAGGGTTTCAGAAATAATTTTATCTCGTTCTTCCCGGCTCATAGATGGCGCATGAACTTCCAGCCCTTCCCCAACAATTGCCCCGACAGACATTCGCGGACTGAGCGACCCGAAGGGGTCTTGGAAGACCATCTGCATCTCGCTCCTCAAAGGGCGCAGTTGTTTAAAGTCCAGACCTTGGAGGGCCTTGTCTTCAAACGTGATATCTCCCTGGCTTTTTTCCAGCCGCAGCAAAGCCCGGCCTAAAGTGGACTTGCCACTGCCTGATTCCCCAACAATACCTAAGGTTCTGCCCGGTTCAATTTCCACATCAATGCCATCAACGGCCTTCACATAATCTAAGGTTCGCCGCAGAAAACCGCCTTTGATCGGGTACCAGACCCTAAGGTCTTTACCCACCATCAGCGGAGCTCGTGCCTTGAGTGAAACATCCTTGGGTTGGCCTTTGGGTTCTGCTGCCAAGAGATGCTGGGTGTAGCTGTGCTCTGGAGAATTGAACACCTGGGAGGTATCCCCTTGCTCAACGATTTCACCTTCAGTCATCACACAAATCCGGTCCGCCATATGGCGGACAATACCGAGATCATGGGTGATCAGCAGCAAAGCCATGCCAAGTTTGGCCTGAAGCTCTTTGAGCAAAGTGAGAATTTGCGCCTGAACGGTGACATCAAGGGCCGTGGTTGGCTCATCAGCAATGAGCAGATCAGGTTCGTTGGCAAGGGCCATGGCGATCATAATGCGTTGCCGCTGACCGCCGGAGAACTGGTGCGGCAGGTCGTTCAATCGCGAATGGGCTTCTTCCATGCCAACCAAGGTCAGGAGCTCTTTAACGCGGGTCGTGGCTTCCAGAGGCTTTATCTTGCGGTGAAGGAACAACACTTCACTAATTTGTTTTTCAATGGAATGGAGCGGGTTAAGAGACGTCAGAGGTTCCTGAAAAATCATCCCCACTTCATCACCACGAATAACCGTCATTTTACCCCTAGGGGCCCCGATTAATTCTTCCCCTTTGTAGGAGATCGACCCTCCAGGATGAGAAGCATGGGGATAAGGGAGAAGCTGGATGATAGAAAGGGCCGTCACAGATTTCCCAGACCCGGATTCCCCCACCAAAGCCACGGTTTCCCCTTTATCAATGGCGAAGGACACCCCCCGCACCGCCTTAACCTCGCCCACGCCCGTGCCAAAGGAAACCTGAAGGTTTTCAACTTTAAGAAGGATACTCATCGGAAGGTCTTTCGAGGGTCAAAAGCATCGCGCACCGCTTCACCAATGAAAATCAGCAGACTGAGCATCAAGGCCAAGACAAAGAAAGCCGTCAGACCCAACCAAGGGGCTTGCAGATTGGCCTTGCCTTGATTGAGCAACTCACCCAAAGAGGCTGAGCCCGCAGGCATACCAAAACCGAGGAAATCCAAGGCCGTCAAAGTGGTAATGGAGCCATTGAGGATAAAGGGCAAGAAGGTGAAGGTTGCCACCATGGCATTGGGCAGAATATGGCGGAACATAATGGTCGAATTAGAAACCCCTAAAGCCCGCGCGGCATTCACGAATTCAAAATTCCGTGCCCTCAAAAATTCAGCCCGCACCACATCGACCAGGGCCATCCAGGAGAACATCAACATCAAACCCAGCAACCACCAGAAATTAGGCTCCACCAAGGTGGCTAAGATGATCAGCAAATAAAGTGTCGGCAGACCGGACCAAATTTCCATAAAGCGTTGAAAGAGCAAATCCCGCCAGCCCCCATAATAACCCTGAACCGCGCCAGCAAAGACGCCAATAATAGAGCTGAATAAGGTCAGGGTCAGGCCGAAAAGCACTGAAATTCGAAACCCATAGATCATCCGCGCCGTAACATCTCGCCCCTGGTCATCGGTTCCCAGCCAGTTGATGGCAGAGGGGGGCGAAGGGGCCGGGACGGTGAGGTCAAAATTTATGCTATCGTAGCTAAAAGGCACCAGAGGCCAGATAATCCACCCTTTTTCCTCAATCATCTCCCGCACTTCGGGGTCTTTATACTCGGCTTCCGTTTCCAAAAACCCTCCGAAGATGGTTTCGGGATAGGCTTTAAAAATAGGCGTATAAACGCCCCCCTCATAGATCACCAAGATAGGTTTATCATTGGCGATAAGCTCAGCCCCTAAAGAGACAACAAACAAAATCAAGAAGATCCACAATGACCAAAAGCCTCGACGGTTGGCTTTAAAATTTTGCCATCTTCGTTGGTTGATGGGGGAGATGGTCACGCCTTAAACCTCCCGCTTTTCAAAATCGATGCGTGGATCAACGATGTGATACATCAGGTCACCAATCAGGCGCATGACTAAACCAAGCAAAGTAAAGAAGAACAACGAGCCAAACATCACCGGATAGTCCCGCTTCAAGGCCGCTTCAAAGCCCAAAAGGCCAAGCCCATCCAAAGAAAAGATAATCTCTGTCAGCAGCGAACCCGTGAACAAAATACCGATAAAGGCACTGGGAAAGCCAGCGATAACAATCAGCATGGCATTGCGAAACACATGACCATAAAGCACTTGACGCTCGCCTAGACCTTTGGCCCGGGCAGTGAGCACATATTGTTTATTAATCTCCTCAATAAAGGAATTTTTGGTCAACATGGTCAGGCCCGCAAAACCACCAATAACCATGGACAATACAGGTAAAGTGATATGCCAGATGTAATCGGTAAACCGGGCCGCCCAGCTTAGGGTTTCCCAGTCATCAGAGGTTAATCCTCGCAAAGGGAACCAGTCCAAATACCGCCCACCGGCAAAGACCACGATTAAGAGAATGGCAAACAGGAAGCTGGGAATTGCCGATCCAATAACAATCAAGCCACTGGTGGCACTATCAAGCTTTGTGCCGTCCCGGACCGCCTTGGCAATACCCAAGGGAATTGAGATCAAATAAACCAGCAAGGTGGTCCACAGCCCCAAGGAGATGGAGACCGGCATTTTATCGAGGATTAAATCCACCACGTCTCGATCTCGGAAAAAACTCTGGCCAAAATCAAAGCGAATATAGTTCGACATCATGGTGAGGAAGCGTTCGTGCAGGGGTTTATCGAAACCAAACTGCTTTTCAATCTGCTCA
The DNA here is from genome assembly GCA_965368165.1 of uncultured Thalassospiraceae bacterium. Taxonomy (GTDB): domain Bacteria; phylum Pseudomonadota; class Alphaproteobacteria; order Rhodospirillales; family JAPHRK01; genus JAPHRK01. The sequence continues at coordinate 9,828 of CBDULT010000026.1, forward strand.
ATAAATTCCGGGTCGAGACCTTGGGCACCGCGATATTTACTGCTTGAACCAGAGGTTCCTTTTTGCGGTTTCTGCGTACCGCCCGTTTCAGAACCTTGTCCACCGCCAATCCGGGCTGTAGCTTCCACCCCCAAGCCTTGTACCTGGGCAATCATCTGCTCGACAGGCCCGCCTGGGGCGGCTTGGACAATAAAGAAGTTAAGCACCATAATCCCAAACAAGGTGGGGATGATCAACAACAGGCGGCGGAGGATATAGGCAAGCATGATGGGGTTACTTTTCCCGTGGTATGGACTTAATACGGCCCCTTAAAGGCCGTTCTTTTTCCGGGTCGACCCACCAGGTATTAAACTGCGCTCCACTTAAGGGGGTTATTCCTGGACGGCTAAATTTATCCCAATAGACCAACCGATCATAATCAAGGTGCCAATGAGGGATAACATAAAAACCCCACTGCAAGACCCGGTCTAAAGCCTTGGTGCGGGTGATCAGATTTTCTCGGTCTGGGGCAGCAATGATTTGTTCGATGAGCTTATCAATCACCGGGTCATTGATCCCGGCGAAGTTACGGCTGCCATTTTGGGTGGCAGCAGCGGAGCCCCAATAGCTGCGTTGTTCATTACCCGGCGATAAAGATTGCCCCCAGGAGAAGACAATCATATCAAAATCAAAGGTCTCTAATCGTTTGATATATTGGGCCACATCCACCGTGCGCACATTGGCTTTAATTCCCAGGCGTTCCAGATTTTTGGCAAAAGGCAACACCACCCGCTCAAACATGGGACTCACCAAAAGCACTTCAAATTCAAAGGGTTGTCCAGCATCATTAATCAGTTGTCGGTCTTTACCAATGGTCCAGCCTGCTTCTTTAAGCAGCCGAACCCCTTTCCCCAAGTTGCTGCGAATTTTGCCAGAACCATCGGTTTTTGGTGGGGTATATACTTGTTCTAGCACTTTTTGGGGCAGTTGATCTTTATAGGGTTTTAAAATCGCTAATTCTTCATTACTCGGAAGCCCTTGAGCAGCCAGCTCAGAGTTATCAAAATAACTGCGGGTGCGGACATATTGTCCGTAAAACAGGGTTTTGTTGGAACGCTCAAAGTCAAAGCCGTAAGCCAAAGCTTCACGAACCTTGGGGTCTTTAAACAAATCGCGGCGGGTATTGTAGACAAAGCCCTGCATCCCGGCAGAGCGGTTATGCTTAATCTCGCTCTTAATAATCCGGCCTTCTTTAACGTCTGGGGTTTCATAGGCTGTCGCCCAGGCTTTGGATGAATTCTCCGCCCTGAAATCAAATTCTCCGGCCTTGAAAGCCTCAATCACCACCGTGGCATCCCGGTAATAATCATAGCGAATGGTATCAAAATTATCGCTGCCCACATTAACTGGAAGATCTTTACCCCAATAGTCCGCCACCCGCTCATAGGTGATATAACGCCCGGCTTCCAGGGTGCCAACTTTATAAGGCCCACTGCCAAGGGGCGGCTCCAGGGTGGTTTCTTCAAAGTTTCGATCTTGCCAGTAATGCTTAGGCAAAATGGCCTGTTCGCCCACGATCAAAGGCATTTCCCGGTTTTCACCCCCGGTGAAGGTGAATTTGACCTTATAGGCGCCAAATTTTTCGATTTTGCCAATGGAGGCGTAATAATAACGAAGTTGAGGGGTGCCTTTTTCACGGATGGTTTCGAAAGTAAAGATCACATCATCAGCGGTAACGGGCTTGCCATCATGCCAGCGGGCTTCTTTGCGCAAGTTGAAAATGATCCAGGAGCGATCTTCCGGTAGCTCCATAGACTCTGCCAACAAGCCGTAGCGGGTGAAAGCTTCATCTGCAGAGGCGGTGGTCAGACTTTCATAAATTGAACCAATGCCAAAAGCTGAATCGCCTTTGATAATAAAAGGATTGAGGCTATCGAAACTGCCAACCGCAGCCTGGCGCACCATACCACCTTTAAGGGCGTTGGGATTTACATAGTCAAAATGCTTAAACCCCGGCTGGTATTTTGGCACCCCATGCATGGCAAGGGCATGGACAGGTGTTTCCGCCATGACCTGGAAGGGCAAAAATGAAAGGACTGTAGCGATAAAGGCAGCGGTAAAGCGCATGTATTTCTCCAACCTTTTGAAATAAGTAAACAAATATTGGAGCCCGAAGCTCCCTGAGGCAAGGTTCCTTTAAAGTTATGACATAAATATGGCTTTAATTCCCGAGAGCACTCAAAGCTTCACCGAGTAGGGAAGGGTCACCAAGGGCCAGAACGTCTCCTGGTGAATCCATAGTCAGGGGTTTGCCGTCCCAATCGGTAAACAAGCCTCCCGCCCCTTCGACAACTGGAATCAGGGCACAAAAATCATAGGCATTGAGCCCGCTTTCGCAGACCATATCGGCATGTCCGCTGGCAACCAGGCCATAACCATAACAGTCCCCGCCATAGAGGGTGTGCTTGGTTTTTTGGCGTAAGTTTTCAAAATCGTCATAGGTCCCGTCTTCCCGATCAAATAAATCAGGAGAGGTGGAATACATGTAGGCATCCTTTAAGGCTGCACATTTGCGGGTCTTGGCGGGCTTGCCATTAAACAGGGTCGGCATGCCTTTAGCTCCAAGCCATAGCTCGTCATTTATCGCCTGATCAATAATCCCCAAAATGGGTTGGCGGTTTTCAGTCAGTGAAATCAAAGTCCCAAACAAAGGTTTTCCGGTAATGAAAGACTTGGTGCCATCGATGGGATCAAGCACCCAAACATATTCGGCCTCTTCTCTGGTCTTGCCATACTCCTCACCAAAAATACCGTGGTCGGGGAATGTCGCCTCGATCAATTTCCTCATCACCCCCTCAATTTCCCGATCAGCAATGGTCACAGGCGAGGCATCGTCTTTATCATCTATCACCACATTAGCGCGGAAATATTTTTGGGCAATGGGGCGGGCCGCCTCTGCTAAACGCAAGGCGAGGTCGACAAACTCTTTGGGGCAGGTTTTTGCTGTGGTCATTGGGGCTTGCTCTGGTTGACAAGTTGAAGTGTGAGTGACTTATATAGCCTTCCTTACCTTGCAAATACATGAAAACATTTGGTCAGTGATATCCATGAGCCTTCCCAAAAATCCTGTTGTCATTATTCCGGCCCGCATGGCTTCTACACGCTTGCCTGGAAAACCCCTTGCCGACATCCATGGCGAACCGATGATTGTTCATGTCTGGCGTCGGGCTCTTGAGTCAGAAGTTGGTGAAGTTATTGTCGCTTGCTCTGAGCCAGAAGTGTTTGAAGCGGTGGAAAAAGCCGGGGGCAAGGCGGTCATGACTGACCCCAATCACCCTTCCGGCTCAGACCGCATCCATGAAGCCCTGATCAATATTGACCCCGAAGGCAGGTTTGATGCGGTGATTAATATCCAGGGGGATTTGCCGACCATTGAGCCTGACGTGATCCGCCAGGTCTTTGCACCTCTTGCTGAACCCACAGTCGATCTCGCCACGTTGGTTTGTGAAATCACTCGCGCGGAAGAAAAAACCAACCCTAATGTAGTCAAAGCGGTGGTACCTCTCGCTGTGGGCCAAACTGTTGGCCGGGCCCTTTATTTCACCCGTGCCACCGCTCCCACAGGTGACGGTCCGCTTTATCATCATATCGGCCTCTATGCCTTCCGTCGCGCTGCCCTGGAACGATTCGTTAAACTCCCCCCGGGAATCCTTGAACAGCGGGAACGCCTGGAACAATTACGCGCCCTCGAAAACGGCATGCGCATTGATGCCGCCTTGGTCAAAACCGTCCCTCTGGGGGTCGATGCACCGGATGATCTGGAAAAAGCCCGAAATATGCTGAAATAAGAAACAGCCGCAGACAAGCTTAAGCCTCTCCCTATTTACTAATCAGAGAAGCGATATTTTCTGTTTTGGACTTTTAAGCTAGAATGTTAACCACACTACCACGACTGGTATCAAAGCTATTACGCGCTTTGTCCGTTTCCTCGACATTGGTCACGGGTTGAACCGGATTGGCGATTTCAGATTGTACTTGAGTTTCCTGAGCTTGCTGCTCAGCTTCTCGAGGCACCTGGGACACAGCCGAGGCGATTTGGGCTTCTTGTTGCTGTCCATTGATCAGGGCAGCCAAATTATTTGGGCCGTTAACTTGCATTTGGATTCTCCATATTAAAGGCCGAATTCTTCAGCCAGACGCAGAGTATCTCATAAAATTAACTTTTCCGCAACTTTTAAGACTCTTTTGAGGGTTAAAGCGGTTTGCAGACTTGCGACTGCAAGTCCGGGCGGCGTCCCCCGTAAGCCTGCGTGGCATTTGACCGCACCAAAGCTATGCGCCAATATTCTTTAGCTTCTTAAAACTTCAACACCAGGGAGTTCTTTACCTTCAAGCCATTCGAGGAAGGCCCCGCCTGCGGTAGAGATATAGGAAAAATCCGCCGCCGCCTTGGCATGCACTAAGGCAGCAACCGTGTCGCCACCCCCGGCAACTGAGAGTAGCTTTCCTTGCTTCGTCAGGGCGGCAGCACGTTGGGCAACACCGTTGGTCCCTTTATCAAAAGGCGCAATCTCAAAGGCTCCCATAGGGCCATTCCACACCAAGGTTTTACATTCTGCCAGTTTGCCATCAAGGAAAGCGATGGTTTGAGGGCCGATATCAAGAATCATTGCCTCTGAGGGAACTTGATCAAGGCGAACCACCTGACAGTCTGCCCCTTCTTTGAATTCTTTGGCAACCACGGCATCTTGAGGCAGCAGGACTTCACAGCCGGCCTTGTCTGCTTTTGCCAGAATTTCCCGGGCTGTATCTGCTAAATCATGTTCACAAAGGGATTTGCCAACATCTACCCCTTGGGCATTCAAAAAAGTGTTGGCCATGCCGCCGCCGATGATCAGGCGATCAACTTTTTCAACTAAATTACCCAAAACATCAAGCTTACTGGAAACCTTGGCGCCCCCCACCAATGCTGCAACAGGGCGTTGAGGCACATCAAGAGCCCTTGAGAGGGCTTCTAGTTCAGCCTGCATCAAACGGCCCGCATAGGCTGGTAAAATTTTGGCAATGGCTTCGGTCGAGGCATGGGCCCGGTGTGAACAGGAGAAAGCTTCGGAAATGTAAATATCCCCAAGTGCCGCAAGTTGCCCAGCAAAAACAGGGTCGTTGTCGGTTTCTTCTTTGTGAAAACGCAGGTTTTCCAACAGAGCAATATCACCATTGTTCAATTGCGCGACAACTTCTTCAGCCGCAGAGCCAACACAATCGGCAGCAAAAGCCACATCTGTCCCGAGAGTCTTCCCTAAAGCAATGGCAACAGGCTTTAAGGACATCTCGGGCACCGCTTCTCCTTTAGGCCGTCCAAAATGACACATCACAACCACCTTGGCCCCTTTGTCCATCAGCTCTTTCAAGGTCGGAACCGTTCGGTCAATACGCGTGCTATCGGTTACAACGCCGTCTTTCATCGGGACATTGAGGTCGGCACGAACCAAAACACGCTTACCGGAAACGTCCACTTGATCTAGGGTTTTAAAGCTGCTCATTACAGGGCCTATTGTGAGTGTTGATTATGAGAAATTTCTAATATAACAAGTTTGCTTGGAAAACAGAAACCTTTGTTTCAGCAGTTATGCAAAAGGCGTCCCCTAAAGGCAAGGGGAGCAACAAAAAAGAGGCCGCATATGCAGCCTCTTTTTTCTTATCAAGGCCATGACTGTGGCCCGCTAATCGTTTGGCGTGAGCCTTAGTGGCCCATGAACGTAGATTGATCAAAGATCAACCTAATCATAAACAACGAAGTTTCTAGAAATCGAAGATGTCAATTTCTGTGAAAGCGATACTTTCATTGGTTTCGTTATCGACCATGGTTCCAGAGGCCCCCCCTGAGATTTCAAGGTAGCTGCCATCATCAATTTGTTGGGCATCCTGGCCGTCGAAAGTCACGGTCCAGCCACTATCGCCACCATCTACGGAGAGCGTATCTTCGCCTTCACCGCCATAAACACGGTCGTTGCCGTCGCCGGAATTCCACACAAACAGATCATCGCCTTCTTGACCATAGAGACGGTCAGACCCTGCACCACCCGTGAGGGTATCAGCCCCGTCATTACCATAAAGATAATCGTTGCCTGCACCACCGGAGAGGGTGTCATCACCATCATCACCGCGCAGATAGTCATCTCCTGAGCCGCCACTGATTTTATCGTCGCCGTCTTTACCATAGACGGTGACTTTCTCAGTTGCTGCGGAACCATTTAAGGTATCATCACCCGCATTACCAACGGCAACTTCAACGTTGCTGGCAGCCATATCCAGATTTACACCCGTTTCGCCTTGGGCATAAACTGTGTCTTTACCGTCACCGCCATCAACTGAATCATCGCCGTCCATATAGATACGGTCGTCGCCAT
>CBDULT010000027.1:0-15731 GCA_965368165.1 uncultured Thalassospiraceae bacterium
GGGGTATAGCTCAGCTGGTAGAGCGACGGTCTCCAAAACCGTAGGTCCCGGGTTCGAGCCCTGGTGCCCCTGCCAATTTTTTTGATGGGTCGTGAGGCAGAAATGTGTCGCGAATGCCCATCGTTGTTGTTTTTTTGGATGAGTAGATTATGGCCACCAAGACGAGTCCGGGACAGTTTATACAGCAGGTGCGTCAAGAAACCACAAAGGTGACTTGGCCGACCAGAAAAGAGACTCTTATGACGACCGGTATGGTCTTTGTAATGGTTATTGTTGCTGCCATCTTCTTCTTCCTAGTCGATCAGTTCCTCGCATGGGGTGTTAAAATGATCTTTGGGTTGGGGGGGTAACTTATTATGGCTGCACGTTGGTACGTGATACATGTCTACTCCGGGTTTGAGAAAAAAGTTGCTCAATCCATTCAAGAACAAGCCGTCCAAAAAGGAATGGAAAGCCTGATTGATGAGGTTTTGGTTCCTGTAGAGGAAGTGGTTGAGATGCGACGCGGTTCAAAAGTTGCTGCTGAGCGCAAATTCTTCCCTGGCTATGTACTGGTTAAGATGACCGTGACCGATGATAGTTGGCACTTGGTCAAGAATACTCCGAAGGTAACTGGATTCCTTGGTGGCACGGGTCGTCCTGTGCCGATCAGCGAGAAAGAAGCCCAGCGGATTATTCAACAGGTTCAAGAAGGTGTGGACCGGCCCAAGCCGTCTGTCATCTTCGAGGTTGGCGAACAGGTTCGGGTTTCCGACGGTCCGTTTACTTCTTTTGTTGGCTTGGTTGAGGAAGTGGACGAAGAACGGGCCCGCCTCAAAGTTTCTGTTTCCATTTTTGGGCGCTCTACCCCGGTGGAACTGGAATACTCCCAAGTCGAGAAACAATAGGATTGCGGCTGCAAACCCGGGCGGTGTCGCCCGTAAGTCTGCGTGGCATGTAAATGCGAATTGGTTGTTACGCACCAGTTCAAAGAAGAGATTTATTAGTCCTCGCAGGATGAGCTTGCGAGGTGATTGTGGGAGGTCAGCCATGACCGTACCACAAACTCAGTGAAGAAACGCATGTGAACAGGGTTTTCTTGGGATCTGCAAATTTGAGGAATTGAAATGGCAAAAAAAGTTGCTGGTTATATTAAGCTGCAGGTTCCTGCAGGCCAAGCTAACCCATCGCCGCCAATTGGCCCGGCGCTTGGTCAAGCTGGCCTTAACATTATGGAATTCTGTAAAGCCTTTAATGCTAAGACCCAGAAGATGGAACAAGGCATGCCGATCCCGACGGTCATTACGGCCTATGGCGATCGGACCTTCTCCTTCATCACCAAAACCCCTCCTGCAAGCTACTTCCTGAAAAAAGCTGCAAAGCTTAAGAAGGGTACAAGTATCGCTGGTCAAGAGATCGTTGGTAAGGTGACCATGGCCCAGGTTAAAGAAATTGCTGAAGCCAAGATGGTTGATCTGAACGCCAAAGACATGGACGGTGCTTGTTCCATGATTGCTGGCACCGCTCGTTCTATGGGCATCGAGGTCGTAGGGTAAGATCATGGCAAAAATTGGAAAACGTACAAAAGCAGCAGCTGAAAAAGTTGATCGCTTAAAAGACTACGCCTTGGCGGAAGCTGTGAAGCTAGTTAAAGAAAACGCCACCGCTAAGTTTGATGAGACCATTGAGGTTGCCATCAATTTGGGTGTTGACCCCCGCCATGCAGACCAAATGGTTCGCGGCATGCTTGCTCTGCCTCACGGCACGGGTAAAGTGACACGGGTTGCCGTTTTCGCTAAAGACGCGAAGGCTGATGAAGCTAAAGCCGCTGGTGCCGACTTGGTTGGTGCAGAGGACCTGATGGAAGCAATCCAAAAAGGTGAAATGGGCTTTGATCGTGTCATTGCGACCCCTGATATGATGGGTGTTGTTGGTCGTCTTGGTAAGGTTCTTGGTCCTCGTGGCCTGATGCCTAACCCTAAGCTTGGCACCGTGACCCCCAATGTGGGCGAAGCCGTTAAAGCTGCTAAAGCCGGTCAAGTTCAGTTCCGTGTTGAGAAGGCTGGTGTTGTCCATGCTGGTATCGGCAAGGCAAGCTTCTCTGAGGCGCAACTGCACGAAAACCTTAAATGTTTTATGGACGCCATTGCCAAAGCAAAGCCGACGGGTTCTAAAGGGACTTACCTTAAGAAAGCAACCGTTAGCTCAACTATGGGCCCTGGTGTTAAGTTGAACGTCGCTGATCTTACTGCTGAGTAATTAGTAGAAGCGGGCGTAAGAATTCATCTTTCAAAAGTTTTTCTGGACTTTTGGAAGAGGGAAGGGAGCCTTCGGGTTCCCAACCTGTCCGAGACCGTAGGCTCCCGATCTTTCCTTTAGCTGGGTTTGAGACGGTTTAATGGGATATCCCGCCTGCATAGACGGAGTAAGAGCAATTTTAGGGCCTTTTTAAGGTTCGGATCGCTTGGACTGCTGCTCTGGACAGGAGAACCGAATATTTCGGCTCTTTTGGCTGAGATATTCAAACTCCAACCGCTTGGAGGTTTTCCCTAAAGGAAAGCTGAAAAGCACAATGCGGAGAGACGATAGTGGATCGTTCACAAAAAGAAGAACTCGTTGCCTCTATGCGCAGCACGTTCGAAGACACGGGAATCGTCGTCGTCACCCAATATAGCGGGTTGACGGTTGATGAGATCACCGATCTTCGTAACAAGATGCGTGCAGCTGGTGCCGGATTCAAGGTGACCAAAAACCGGCTCACCCGTCTCGCCCTTGAAGGTACTGACTACGAAGGACTTTCTGATTCCTTCACCGGACCAACGGCTATTGCTTATGCTGCTGATCCTGTGGGAGCTGCGAAAGTTGCCGTCGATTTTGCCAAAAAGAATGACAAACTCATTCTCGTTGGCGGTGCAATGCCTGGAACAATTCTTGACGCCGATGGTGTTAAGTCCCTTGCTTCCATGCCTTCACTTGACGAATCACGGGCTAAACTAGTCGGGCTTCTGCAAGCTCCAGCAACCAAAATTGCTGGTGTTCTTCAGGCTCCCGCCGGGCAACTTGCCCGCGTATTTGGTGCATATTCTGATAAGGGTGAGGCTGCTTAAAGAGCCTCTCATTTTTGAGTAATACAGTTCAAGTTCTAGGAGAACAATTATGGCTGATCTTGATAAGATCGTAGAAGACCTCTCAAGCCTTACCGTTATGGAAGCTGCTGAGCTTTCAAAACTGCTTGAAGAGAAATGGGGCGTTTCTGCTGCAGCACCTGTTGCTGTTGCTGCTGCTGGTGGTGCTGCTGCCGGTGGAGAAGCCGATGAAGAGAAAACCGAGTTTGATATTATTTTGGCCACCGTTGGCGAAAAGAAAATCAACGTGATTAAAGAAGTCCGTGCCATCACCGGCCTGGGCCTCAAAGAAGCTAAAGACCTTGTCGAAGGTGCACCTAAAGCTGTTAAAGAAGGTGCTACCAAAGAAGAAGGTGAAGAAATCAAGAAGAAGCTTGAAGCTGCCGGCGCTACCGTCGAAATCAAATAAGCTTGTTCTTAGGGACCTACGCTCCTGCAAAGGGGCAGGGAACCTAATGGTTTTAGGGTCGATCCTGGACTTGCCTGTAAAGGCATTTAAAGGGTCGGCCCAAAGCCGTTTTTCGTATTCGCCCGAATTGGCCACCGCCGTGGCCGGAAAAGCGAGTATGAAGATCCGGGAGTTTTTTTTAACTCAGGGTCACCTCCTTGGAAGGCGTCATATGCTTCCAAGGTGCTTGTAACCTGGTTTTTCTCCGTTTCGGCGGACGGGGATGAGCAGGTCGTTGAGAATGGTTAACTAGAGGTAGTATGCCATGCCTAGGTCCTTTACGGGTCGCAAGCGTATTCGCAAGAGCTTCGGTCGTTTACCGAATATTGCTCCTATGCCGAATCTGATTGAAGTCCAAAAAAATTCATACGAACATTTCCTCCAACGGGTAATTGCTCCAGCAGACCGTACAGATACTGGTCTTCAGGAAGTCTTCAAATCCGTCTTCCCCATCCAGGATTTCTCTGAACGAGGAACCCTTGAATTTGTGGAATACGAATTCGAAGAGCCTAAATATGACGTTGAAGAGTGCCAACAACGGGGAATGACTTATTCCGCGCCGTTGCGATTGACTCTCCGTCTCGTTGTTTGGGATATCGACGAAGAAACCGAAACACGCTCCGTTCGTGATATTAAGGAACAAGATGTTTACATGGGCGATATGCCTCTGATGACATTAAATGGTACCTTTGTCATTAACGGTACTGAGCGGGTTATCGTTTCTCAGATGCACCGCTCTCCTGGTGTATTCTTCGATCACGATAAAGGCAAAACCCACGCCTCCGGCAAATACCTTTTTGCGGCTCGGATTATTCCTTACCGTGGCTCCTGGCTCGACTTTGAATTCGATGCCAAGGATCATGTTTATGTTCGTATTGATCGTCGCCGTAAACTTCCGGTGACTACCCTTCTTTTAGCCTTGGACGATGCAAAAACTGCTGCCGCTCGTGCTCACGCTAAAGCCGAAAGACTGCATTTTGATCCGGTTGACGGTTCAGGCCTCTCACCACAGGAAATCCTCAACGATTTTTATGGTCGGGTTGAATATACCCGCAATAAAAAAGGGTGGAGAACGGCCTTTATTGAAGATGCCTGGAAAGGTGACAAGCTGGTCAAAGACTTGGTTGATGCCAAGACGGGTAAGGCTGTTGCCGTTGCTGGCGACAAAATGACCGCTCGGACGATTAAGAAATTGGTTGAAGCTGGTCTAACGGAAATTAAAGCCGACCCATCTGATATGATTGGTCGTTTTATTGCAGAAGACCTGGTGAACCTCAAGACGGGTGAAATTTACGCTGAATGTGGCGATGAAATCACTGAAGAGTCTCTTGAACTGTTCGAAGCTGAAGGCATTACCGATCTTCAAGTCTTGGAGATTGATGGTAATTTTGGTCCATGGATGCGCAACACCATGGCCTTGGACAAAAACACCACCCGTGAAGAAGCATTAATTGATATCTACCGGGTTATGCGTCCTGGTGAACCACCAACCTTAGAAACAGCTGATGGCTTGTTCCAGGGTATGTTCTTCGACCCAGAAAGATATGACCTTTCTGCGGTTGGCCGTGTGAAAATGAACATGCGCTTAGAGTTTGAAGGTGTTGAAGACACTCAAAGGGTTCTGCGTTCAGAAGATATCCTCTCAGTTGTTAAAACCTTGGTTAACCTAAAAGACGGTATCGGCGAAATCGACGATATCGATCACTTGGGCAACCGTCGTGTTCGTTCTGTCGGCGAATTGATGGAAAACCAATACCGTATTGGTCTGCTTCGGATGGAGCGGGCAATCCGTGAGCGTATGAGCTCAGTGGATATCGATACAGTGATGCCTCACGATTTGATCAACGCGAAACCTGCTGCTGCTGCTGTCCGTGAGTTCTTCGGTTCTTCACAGCTCAGTCAGTTTATGGATCAAACCAACCCTCTGTCAGAAATCACGCACAAACGTCGCCTTTCAGCCCTCGGCCCAGGCGGTTTGACTCGGGAGCGTGCTGGCTTTGAGGTTCGTGACGTTCACCCAACCCACTATGGTCGTATCTGCCCCATTGAGACCCCTGAAGGACCAAATATTGGTCTGATCAACTCTCTGGCAACCTTCGCCCGTGTTAACCAGTATGGCTTCATTGAAAGCCCTTACGCCAAGGTTATTGACGGAGCTGTGACTGATGATGTGAAATACATGTCAGCCATGGAAGAAGGCAAACTGACCATTGCGCAAGCCAGTGCTGCGAAAGATGAAAACGGTCGCTATACCGAAGATTTGGTAAGCTGTCGTCAAGCTGGCGAGTTTGTGTTGGTTCCTCCGTCAGAAATTGATTGCCAAGATGTTTCTCCGAAACAGCTGGTATCCGTTGCTGCGGCGCTGATCCCGTTCCTTGAGAACGATGATGCTAACCGGGCTCTGATGGGATCAAACATGCAACGTCAAGCGGTTCCGCTTGTTCGTGCCGAGGCTCCGTTCGTCGGAACGGGCATGGAGAAAGCGGTTGCGCGGGACTCTGGTGCAGCCTTGGTGGCTAAGCGTGAAGGTATTGTCGACCAAGTCGATGCTACCCGTATCGTTATTCGTGCTACCGACAATGATCACCGGACCCAGGGCGTTGATATTTTCAACCTGTCTAAATTCCAACGCTCTAACCAAAACACCTGCATTAACCAACGTCCGTTGGTTAAAGTTGGGGATACGGTTAAAGTGGGCGATATCATTGCCGATGGCCCTTCTACCGACCTTGGCGAATTGGCTCTGGGCCGTAACGTGCTGGTCGCGTTTATGCCTTGGAACGGTTACAACTTCGAAGATTCAATCTTGATCTCTGAGCGTATTGTCCGTGACGATGTGTTCACCTCGATCCACATTGAAGAATTTGAAGTGATGGCGCGTGACACCAAGTTGGGTCAGGAAGAAATCACCCGTGATATTCCAAACGTTGGTGAAGAAGCTCTGAAAAACTTGGATGAAGCGGGTATCGTTTATATCGGTGCCGAAGTAAAACCGGGTGATATCCTTGTTGGTAAAGTGACGCCAAAGGGTGAATCTCCGATTACTCCTGAAGAACAGCTCTTGCGGGCGATCTTTGGTGATAAAGCTTCTGATGTGCGCGATACGTCGCTCAAATTGCCACCTGGTGTTGCTGGTACAGTGGTTGAGGTTCGTGTCTTCTCCCGCCGTGGCGTAGAGAAAGATGAACGTGCCTTGGCAATTGAACGGGCTGAAATCGAACGTCTTGCTAAAGACAGAGACGATGAACGGGCTATTTTGGAACGTAACTTCCACCACCGCCTGCGTGATCGTCTTGTTGGTCAAAAATCTGTCAGTGGTCCTAAAGAGTTCCCTGCCGGTGTTGAGATTAACCAAGAAGTCTTGGCTGAATACACCCCCGGTCAATGGGTTCAAATCGTTGTTGAAGACGATAGCGTCATGTCAGACGTTGAAGCCCTGACCAAACAATTTGAAGCCAGTATTGCTCTTCTTGAAGAGCGCTTTGAAAATAAAGTTGAGAAACTTCAACGTGGCGACGAGCTCCCTCCTGGGGTGATGAAGATGGTTAAAGTCTTCGTTGCCGTGAAGCGTAAGCTTCAACCCGGAGATAAGATGGCCGGACGTCACGGCAACAAAGGTGTTATTTCTAAGATCATTCCGGTCGAAGATATGCCTCACCTTCAAGACGGTACCTGTGCTGATATCGTGCTTAACCCCCTTGGTGTTCCGTCCCGTATGAACGTGGGACAGATTTTGGAAACACACCTTGGTTGGGCTGCTCACGGTCTGGGTAAGCAAATTGCTGAAGCTTACGATGTCTGGCGTACCAACAAAGACAATCTTGACGGCATCAAAGCAAGTCTCAAAAATGCCTACGGTGAAGAGCTTTATGATGAAGCCATTGCCGATATGGATGATGAGTCTGTTCTTGAGCTGGCTGGGAACCTGAGAAACGGTGTGCCTTTCGCAACGCCTGTTTTCGACGGCGCCCATGATGTAGATATCGCCGCCCACTTGGAAGCTGCTGGTCGTGATGGATCAGGTCAGGTGACCTTGTATGATGGTCGTACCGGAGAGCAGTTTGCTCGCCAAGTGACCATCGGTTACATCTACATGCTTAAACTTCATCACCTTGTGGATGACAAAATCCACGCGCGTTCCATTGGTCCTTACAGTCTTGTTACTCAGCAGCCGCTGGGTGGTAAAGCTCAGTTCGGTGGTCAGCGCTTTGGTGAGATGGAGGTTTGGGCCCTTGAAGCTTACGGTGCCGCTTATACGCTCCAGGAAATGTTGACGGTGAAATCCGATGATGTCTCCGGAAGAACCAAAGTGTACGAAGCCATTGTCCGCGGTGAGGACAGCTTCGAAGCTGGTGTGCCTGAGTCCTTTAACGTTCTGGTCAAAGAGATGCAGTCTCTTGGTCTAAACGTGGAACTCACGCAAACGCGGGATTAACCTCCGGCGATATAAGCGAGTGAATAAGGTGCTCAGTGAGCAAATGTTTTACCAGGGAGGTTTCGCAAAATGCGTTTCCTCCCCCCGGTAGAAAAAAACACATGAGGCGATCATGAATGAGTTAATGAAATTTTTCGGGCAGGTTGGCCAAACACAAAGCTTCGACCAGCTTCGAATCAGTATCGCAAGCCCGGAACGTATCCGGTCCTGGTCTTTTGGCGAAATTAAAAAGCCGGAAACCATCAACTACAGAACCTTTAAGCCAGAAAGGGACGGTCTTTTCTGTGCCCGTATCTTTGGCCCTGTAAAAGATTACGAGTGCTTGTGCGGTAAGTACAAACGGATGAAATATAAAGGCATCACCTGTGAAAAGTGTGGTGTTGAAGTTACCCTGACCAAAGTTCGGCGCGAACGGATGGGCCACATTGAGTTGGCTTCTCCGGTTGCCCACATCTGGTTCCTGAAGTCCTTGCCTTCGCGCATTGGTCTTCTGTTGGACATGACCCTCAAAGATCTTGAGCGTGTCTTGTACTTCGAAAGCCATGTTGTGATTGAACCGGGGCTGACCCCGCTTAAATATCGTGAGCTGCTGACAGAAGAACAATATCTGGATGCGGTTGATGAATATGGTGAAGATGCCTTTACCGCTGGAATTGGTGCTGAAGCAATTCGTGACATGTTGGCTGAACTCGACATGGAAGACGAAGAAGAAGAGCTTAAAGCTGAGCTTAAAGACACCAATTCGGAAGCGAAAAGAAAGAAACTGGTCAAGCGGCTTAAGCTTGCTGAAGCCTTTATCGCATCCGGTGCCCGTCCTGAGTGGATGATTTTGGAAGTTGTTCCGGTCATTCCTCCTGAGCTTCGTCCCCTTGTTCCTCTTGATGGCGGCCGTTTCGCTACCTCCGATCTTAACGACCTTTACCGTCGTGTGATCAACCGGAACAATCGTCTGAAGCGTTTGATCGAGCTTCGCGCGCCTGAAATTATCGTCCGTAACGAAAAACGGATGCTTCAAGAGTCTGTGGATGCCCTGTTTGATAACGGCCGTCGCTCTCGTGCGATTACCGGTGCCAATAAGCGCCCGCTGAAATCTCTGTCAGACATGCTTAAAGGCAAGCAAGGCCGTTTCCGTCAGAACCTTCTTGGAAAGCGGGTTGATTATTCAGGACGTTCGGTGATCGTTGTGGGGCCTGAGTTGTTGCTCCATCAATGTGGCTTGCCGAAGAAAATGGCTTTGGAGCTATTTAAGCCGTTTATCTATTCCAAGCTTGAACTCTATGGAATGGCGACCACGATTAAGGCCGCTAAGCGGATGGTTGAGAAAGCCCGTCCAGAAGTTTGGGATATCCTCGAAGAGGTTATCCGTGAGCATCCGGTCATGCTGAACCGTGCGCCGACCCTTCACCGTCTTGGCATCCAGGCTTTTGAGCCTGTGCTGATCGAAGGTAAAGCCATTCAGCTTCACCCGCTTGTCTGTACTGCTTTTAACGCTGATTTTGATGGTGACCAAATGGCGGTCCACGTACCGCTTTCTCTGGAAGCCCAGCTTGAAGCGCGTGTTTTGATGATGTCCACCAATAACGTGTTGAGCCCATCAAACGGTAAACCGATTATTGTGCCGTCTCAGGATATTATTCTTGGTCTGTACTACATCACGATCATGAATGAAGATGAACCCGGCGAAGGCATGTACTTCACCGATGATGCTGAAATGGAAGCCGCTCTTCACAGTGGTTCTGTTAGCCTTCATGCTAAAGTTCAAGCGCGCTATCATACGGTTGATCAGGATGGGAACCCAGCCATTGTTCGGGTTGAAACCACACCGGGTCGTATGTTACTGGCTGAAATTCTGCCCAAGCACCCCAACCTTCCTTTCTCATTGATCAACCGCTTGTTGACCAAAAAAGACATCTCCGATGTGATGGATGTGGTTTATCGTAACTGTGGTCAGAAGACCTCCGTTATCTTTGCTGATCAGATGATGAAACTTGGTTTCCAATACGCCTGTCGTGCAGGTATTTCTTTCGGTAAGGATGATCTTATTATCCCAGATACCAAAGAGAAACTGGTTGGCGACACCAAGGATATGGTTAAGCAGTTTGAGCAACAATACCAAGACGGTCTGATCACCCAAGGTGAGAAGTACAATAAAGTTATTGATGCTTGGTCACACTGTACCGATAAAGTGGCCGATGAAATGATGAGCCGCATTGCCAACCCAGCTAAGGGCGAGCAAGTTAACTCGGTTTACATGATGGCTCACTCTGGTGCGCGTGGTTCAGCGGCCCAGATGAAACAGCTTGCTGGTATGCGCGGTCTGATGGCCAAACCTTCTGGTGAAATCATCGAGACACCGATTATCTCCAACTTTAAAGAAGGCCTCAGCGTTCTTGAGTACTTCAACTCCACCCACGGTGCCCGTAAAGGTCTCGCGGATACGGCGTTGAAAACAGCTAACTCCGGTTATCTGACACGTCGTTTGGTTGACGTGGCTCAGGATTGTATCGTCCTTGAAGAAGACTGCGGCACCGAAAACGGTCTAACCGTTACGGCTGTTGTTGAAGGCGGCGATGTTATCGTTGATCTCAGCGAACGTATTCTTGGCCGTACAGCTGCTGTTGACATTCTTCACCCCTCTTCAGAAGAAGTTCTGGTTCCTGCAGGCGGTATGATTGAAGAAGACGAAGCTGAGTTGATTGAAGAAGCTGGTGTTGAATCCGTGCTTATTCGTTCGGTTCTGACTTGTAATCTGCCAACAGGAACCTGTGGCAAATGTTACGGTCGTGATTTGGCCCGTGGTACCAAGGTTAACATGGGTGAAGCTGTCGGCGTTATTGCTGCCCAGTCCATCGGTGAACCCGGTACTCAGCTCACCATGCGGACCTTCCACATTGGTGGTGCTGCCCAGGGTGGTGCTGAACAATCCAAAGCGGAAAACTCACACGATGGTAAAGTTAAGTATGAAAACGTCGCCACGGTGACCAACAGTTCCGGTCAGATTATCGTCATGAGCCGGAATGCTGAGATTATTGTTGTTGATACCAACAAACGGGAACGTGCCCGTCACCGTGTACCTTACGGTGCAACCTTGTTGGTGAAAAACAAATCTAAGATCAAACGCGGCGATATTGTTGCCGAGTGGGATCCATACACCTTGCCGATTATCACCGAGAAAGCTGGTAGCGCGAACTACGTTGATATCTTGGACGGTGTTTCCATGACAGATCGGGTTGATGATGCAACCGGTATCGCGTCTAAAGTCATCATTGACTGGAAACAAAACCAAAAAGGTGTAGAGCTTAAACCGCGAGTGACCATTCGTGATGAAAACGGTGAAGCCATTGCCTTGGATAATGAACAAGAGGCACGTTACTTCTTGTCTGCTGACGCTATTCTGTCTGTCAAAGATGGTCAGCAAGTTCAAGAGGGCGATCTTTTGGCTCGTATTCCGAAAGAGTCTGCAAAGACTCGGGATATTACAGGTGGTCTGCCTCGTGTGGCTGAGCTTTTCGAAGCACGGAAGCCGAAAGAACACTCTGTTATTGCTGAGGTCGATGGCCGGGTTGAATTCGGTAAGGATTATAAATCCAAACGCCGCATCAACGTTATTCCTGATGGAAATGATGCCGAGCCAGTCGAACACTTCGTCCCTAAAGGTAAGCATACCTCGGTACAAGAAGGTGATTATGTTCGTCGCGGTGATGCCCTGATGGATGGTAGTCCTGTGCCTCACGATATCTTGCGTGTTCTCGGTATTGAAGCTCTTGCCCGTTATCTGGTGAAAGAGATTCAAGAAGTTTACCGTCTGCAAGGCGTGAAGATCAACGATAAGCACATTGAGGTTATTTGTCGTCAAATGCTTCAGAAAGTTGAAATCACCACACCAGGTGATACGACCTTCTTGGTTGGCGAGTTGGCTGAAAAACGTGACTTCGTTGAGCTTAATGCCAAAGCAGAGGCTGCTGGTGAACGCCCCGCGACCGCTACGCCTGTATTGCAAGGTATTACGAAGGCTTCTCTGCAAACAACATCCTTCATCTCTGCGGCCTCTTTCCAAGAGACCACAAGGGTTCTGACGGAGGCTGCTGTTTCCGGTAAGGTTGATCATCTGGTCGGCCTTAAAGAGAACGTCATTGTTGGGCGTCTCATTCCGGCTGGTACGGGTTCTATTATGAGCAAGTTTGGTCAGATTGCGGCAGGGCGTGATGAAGAGCTGGCTGCAGCAGCTCCACAGTCGTCTGAAGTTATCGAGCCAGGTGATATTGGGGCTTTGACCGCTGCGTCGACCCCAGAATCGGACGTACCAGAGGAATCGGCTGCTGCTGGTGAAGAATAAATACCGTAATAATATTACGTAATAATGGCCCGCGCGTTTGCAAAAATGCGCGGGCCTTTTTCTTAGGGGGGTGTCATCGGCAAAACCCTAGGAATTCTGCGGGTAAGAGGGGAAGATAAAAAAGCCTTTATCTTTTACTTGACGATGTGGAGGCACCTCACTAGGATGCGGCCTCCTTCTTATGGAGTCTGGTGGTAAATCTTATCGGTTTAGACGCAAACTCTGAAGATTACGAATTAGTTACTTAGCCCGCTATTGGGCGCCGCAATAGTCCGGAGCAGAAATTTCTGCCTTCAGGTACTGTTGCTTTGTTTTGTGGAAAGGGAACGGCCCGAGTAATGGGTCATTCTAGAGGATACGCTTTATGCCTACGGTCAATCAATTGATCAGGAAACCACGCAAACCTGCTGCTGTTCGCACCAAGGTTCCTGCGCTGGAAGCTTGCCCCCAGAAACGGGGTGTTTGCACCCGCGTTTACACGACAACTCCAAAGAAGCCGAACTCGGCACTTCGGAAAGTTGCTCGTGTTCGTCTTACAAATGGATTCGAAGTCACCAGCTACATCCCTGGTGAGGGCCATAATCTGCAGGAGCACTCTGTTGTGCTTATCCGCGGTGGTCGTGTTAAGGATCTTCCCGGTGTCCGTTATCACGTTATTCGTGGAACGCTCGACACTCAAGGTGTGACGGATCGCCGTCAGCGCCGTTCGAAATATGGCGCTAAGCGTCCTAAGTAAGGGATTTTAATAAATGTCTCGTCGTCATGCCGCCGAAAAGCGTCCTGTACTTCCTGATCCAAAGTTTGGTGATCCGGTTGTAAGTAAATTTACTGTTTGTCTGATGATTCACGGTAAGAAGTCCACCGCTGAGAAAATTCTCTACGGGGCTTTTGATATCGTTGAGGGTAAGGCAAAAACCGATCCGCTTCAGCTTTTTCATGAAGCTCTGGACAATGTGAAGCCTGCTGTTGAGGTTCGCTCTCGCCGTGTTGGTGGTGCAACTTACCAGGTTCCTGTTGAGGTTCGTGCTGAGCGCCGTCAGGCTTTGGCAATTCGTTGGTTGGTGGGTTCTGCCCGTAACCGCTCTGAGAACACCATGCGGGAGCGTCTGGCTGGTGAGCTTATGGATGCGGCTAACAATCGTGGTTCTGCGGTTAAGAAGCGTGAAGACACGCATCGTATGGCTGAGGCTAACAAAGCCTTCGCTCATTATCGCTGGTAATCGGGAAGGTCGGATTTAAAATGGCACGTACGACACCTCTTTCTCGTTATCGTAACGTTGGTATTATGGCGCACATTGACGCTGGTAAAACCACGACGACAGAACGTATCCTGTATTACACAGGTGTTTCCTACAAAATCGGTGAAGTTCATGATGGTGCAGCCACCATGGATTGGATGGAGCAGGAGCAAGAGCGCGGAATCACAATTACGTCAGCAGCAACAACCTGCTTCTGGAATGATTACCGGATCAATATCATTGATACCCCAGGCCACGTTGACTTCACCATTGAAGTTGAGCGGTCTTTGCGTGTTCTTGATGGCGCGGTTGCTTGTTTCGATGCGGTTGGTGGTGTGGAGCCTCAGTCTGAGACTGTGTGGCGTCAGGCTGATAAATACGATGTTCCTCGTATGTGTTTCGTCAATAAGATGGACCGTATCGGCGCAGACTACTTCCGTTGCATTGATATGATCGAAGATCGCCTTGGTGCGGTTCCGGCTGTTATTCAATTGCCAATCGGCGCAGAAGGCGATTTCGCTGGTATTGTTGATCTGGTTCGGATGAAAGCTGTAATCTGGAATGACGAGTCCCTCGGGGCTTCCTTTGACATCGTTGACATTCCTGACGATCTTGCTGAGCAAGCTGCTGAATATCGTGAAAAACTTGTTGAGCTGGTTGTTGAGCAAGATGACGACGCTATGGAAGCTTACCTAGAAGGTACCGAGCCTGACGAGAAAACCGTTAAAGCTTGTATCCGTAAGGGGACCATCAACAATACTTTCGTTCCTGTTATGTGTGGTACGGCCTTCAAGAACAAAGGTGTTCAACCTCTCCTTGACGCGATCGTCGACTATATGCCTGCTCCAACAGATGTTGCAGCCATCGTCGGTGTTGATGCTAAAGACGAGACCAAAAAAATATCCCGAACCAACTCTGATGAAGAGCCTTTCTCGGCTCTGGCATTCAAAATCATGAATGATCCCTTTGTTGGTACGCTTACCTTTGCTCGTGTTTACTCTGGTGTTCTTGAAGCCGGAAGTTATGTTACGAACACTGTTAAAGGTAAAAAAGAACGCGTAGGTCGGATGCTGCAAATGCACTCCAACTCTCGTGAAGATATTAAAGAAGCTCGCGCAGGCGATATTGTTGCTCTTGCTGGTTTGAAAGACACAACCACAGGCGACACTCTCTGTGACCCATCAAGCCCAGTTATCTTGGAGCGTATGGAGTTCCCAGATCCAGTTATCGAGGTTGCTGTTGAGCCTAAAACCAAAGCTGACCAAGAGAAAATGGGCATTGCTCTAGCGCGTCTAGCCGCAGAAGATCCCTCTTTCCGGGTTTCTTCCGATGAAGAAAGTGGCCAAACGGTTATTAAAGGAATGGGTGAGCTTCACCTGGATATTCTTGTTGATCGCATGCGTCGCGAATTCGGTGTTGAAGCTGATGTTGGTGCCCCTCAGGTTGCTTATCGTGAAACCATTTCTAAGGAAGTGGACATCGATTACACTCACAAAAAGCAATCAGGTGGTTCTGGTCAGTTCGCGCGTATCAAAATTATTTTCACACCAGTTGAACCTGGTGTGGGCTACAGCTTTGAAAGTAAAGTCACCGGTGGTAACGTTCCTAAAGAATATATCCCAGGTGTTGAAAAAGGCCTTCTCGCTTCCTTGGGCTCTGGCGTTCTCGCTGGCTTCCCGGTTGTCGATTTTAAAGCCTGTCTTTACGATGGTAATTCCCACGACGTTGACTCCTCCGTTCTCGCATTTGAGATCGCTGCTCGCGCCGCCTTCCGTGAAGGCATGCAATCAGCCGGACCAAAGCTGCTTGAGCCGATGATGAAGGTTGAGGTTGTGACCCCTGAAGATTACATGGGTGACATTATTGGTGACTTGAACAGTCGCCGTGGTCAGGTTAGCGGTATGGACCAACGGGGCAATGCCCGCGTTGTGAATGCCAGCGTTCCCCTGGCGAATATGTTTGGTTACGTGAACACTCTCCGGTCCATGTCTCAGGGTCGGGCACAGTTCACAATGCAATTTGATCACTATGCCGAAGTTCCTCGTCAGGTAGCTGACGAAGTTCGCGCCAAGTTGGCCGGCTAACGTATAAATTTCTCGGACGGAGAACGCTAAAATGGCGAAAGAAAAGTTTGAACGTACTAAGCCGCATTGCAACATTGGCACGATTG
>CBDULT010000028.1:0-10436 GCA_965368165.1 uncultured Thalassospiraceae bacterium
GCGGCATAACGCCAAAACAGAAACTAGCTATGGTTATGCCCATAGCTGCTTAAACAATTCTACTTTCAAAGCCCCTTAAAAAAGGGAGTATTACCCTTTGATTGTACCGAAAGATTGTTCTCCTCAGAAGATTGAATATATTTTTCAGTGAAAGTGTAAGCAAAGTGGATGTTTTTAAAGATGTACGGTTATTTCTTTCCAAATTTTACCAAATTGATTAGAAAGAAAGTGTTGTGTACTAATAGTTGTTTGTATTTCATTTCAAAACGGTGCGGTTTTTAGGGGGTAGTAATTGCCATGGCATTCGTAGAAAAGGTTGAATTTGAAGGGTTCTGGGGTGATCGAGATTTCTCAATCAACTTTGATCAACAAATAAACTTTCTTATTGGTGTAAACGGGTCAGGAAAAACTACAGTCATCAATACAATAGCTGCAGCTCTGAACGCGGATTTTTTGACTTTAGACCGGCTCCCATTCTCACAAATAACTATACATTTAATCGACAAAGTAACTCGCAGAAAACCACTCATTAGAGTGTCTAAGGTCGAAAAAGGCCGGACGCCATTTCCGTCGATTAAATATTTTATCAAAGAGAAGTCGTCTGGAAAAGGCGATGAATTTGATCTAGAAGAAATTGAGGAAGCTAGGTACTTCCGTCATCACCCATCGGAACGGAATTTTTTAAAAAAGAGTATGCCTAGCCGTCGTGATTTAAACTCCCTCCTTTCCCGAATTGCGCCTAATTCGTGGCTTTCCATCCACAGGGCTTCACCTACTCATTTTTCACATGAAGAAAAAACGCACGACTCTACTATCGATATCAAATTATCCCAGATAAGCGACAATCTTGTTCGGTATTTCGCTGAGTTGGATAAATTGTCTTCTGATGAGGACTTGAAGTTTCAGAAGTATCTATTTTTATCCCTATTACACGAGCCTGGGGAAATAACTTTCTTTTCCAGCATAAAAAAAATGGACTTGGAAGCAGAGCAAGAATCACTTCATGAAATTTTCGAAAATCTTGCGGTTCCAGAATCAGAATTTTTAAATCCAATTAAAAAACATTTTGACGCATTGCGACAAGGTCTGCGTACCGATGCTGAGAAACAAGGATTTAAGCTAAATGAACTTTTTCCAATGCTAAATATGTGGCGAATTCATTCAGTTGTTCAACAATGGGAAAAGACCCGAGCAAGGAGGGCTGACATATATAAGCCAAAAGATACATTCATGACGATAATTAATGAAGTCTTCCTAAGAAAACAAATGAAAATAAATGAAAGCAATGAGATTTTTGCGACGTCTCAATCAGGAAAAAAACTATCAATCTGGGACCTCTCATCTGGCGAAAAGCAAATGTTTATTATGTTGGGAGAAGCACTTCTGCAACGAGGCATGCCTAGAATTTATATTGCGGATGAACCAGAGCTTTCTCTTCATGTTAAATGGCAAGAAACTCTGGTAAGTAATCTGCGTCGTATAAACAACAATATTCAGATTATTTTTGCCACACATTCTCCAGATGTTTTGGGGCGGTATGAAAAAATGGTGAAAGATATGGAGGAAATTCTTCAATGAGTCTCCGCCGTACTGAAGCAGGCCTTTCGAATCTACACCTTTTCGATCGAGTTGATTTAGTTGTTTTCATAGAAGGCGGGGAAAGCTTGTCCCGAAGAGATGTTGATGCGGGAAAATCGAATGATGAATCCATCGACGTACTATTTTGGAAAACAGTATTTGAGGTCTTTCGTTCAGATTTGCGAATTAAGCTCCGTCCAGTTGGTAGCAGAAGCGTATTGACGAGTATTGCCAATGATATTTCCAAGGGTACGGTTCAGAAAGTGTGTGTCGCCATGGATCGAGACTATGCGAATGTTTTTGATACCAAGATTATTTGTCCAAATGTAATTTACACTCATGGATATAGTTGGGAAAATGATGTTTGTGGCCGGGATGCTTTTGAGCGCGCTTTAAGAACACTAGTGCCAACTGATACTGCTGTGAGTTCATCCTCTGAAACTATCAGTTCTTTCTTGCAGGCGTTAGCCCGTGATTTGAAACCATTTATTCGTGCAGACTTAATTTTGTATGCTGGAAATTCTGGATTATTTGATCGGGCAAGGCCCTTAGGAGCAGTGTGTATATCTGGAGATTTCCCACGATTAAATAGGGGGTTTCTGAAAAATGAAATCGAATCGAAAAGGAATAGTTCAGGAAAATATAGTGTTCGATGCAAGGGGTATCGACTGCATCCTGAAGAAGATTGCGTTGGGCATATCTTGATGGAGTTGTACTATCGACTGTTCTGCAAGATTTCTGAAAACTATAATTATATTGGAAAAGTAGGGAAGAATATATTCTACGCTGTTTTTATTTCTGCGTTCCAATTGATCCTTCAGGGAAAACCAACATGGCCTATTCATGCTCATTATTCAAAAGCTCTAAGTTCAATTCGGTAATTGGTAATCTGGGCCGACGTCAAAATGAGTGAAATATGTGTGTCGTGGTTTGTTCCGCAGCTCATTTCAATAAATTTTCCGCCAAATGAGCATGCCGGTCCATCGTCTGAAAGCCCTATTAGTATCCCTGTCTCCGCATGGCTCTACACTATCGTCAAGTCAAATGAGGCAAATGAATGCCTTAGGTCGTGAATGCGTAATCGCTTAATTACATTTTTTTGCGTATACGCTGCCAGGGACGTTGCAAGTTGGTTAGATAATGACCTTCAATTGCGCCGGGAATGACATGGATTGTTCGGAGTGGTGATCAGAGGGGTCGGAGTAATTTGATCCCAAAATAAGAGGGGATTATAGCGTGAGGGAAGGAGAACAGCAAATCATATTACTCTGACCCCTTTGATCCGTTGGCAGCGGTAACATCAGCCCCAGCAATCGTGACATTGCCACCGATCGCGGTGATGTCGATGTTGTTGCCAGCGGCGAGGGTGCTTTTTTGGAAACTGGTGCTTTGGTTTAAACCCCAGAAGCTGGTTTTGTTGTTGGCGGCGGCACGAAGAGCAATGTTTTTTCCGGCCTGAATGGCAATGTTCTTCGCGGCTTTCACGTCAGAGGATTTTACATCAACTTCCCCATCTGCAGTGAGGGTTAATTAGACTGAATTAAATAAGGTGTCCCCCGAACTTTACCCAAACTTTACTGAGCTCACTATTTTTTTGGCGGAACGTATTTAAGCACCACATTCTCTGGAATATCGGTACTATCTTCTATGACTTTTTTAAATTTGTTCGCCAGCCATTCTGAGACTTTTTTTTGTGCTACGAAAACTTGCTCTTTATCGTGCTGGTTTGATTTTTCTGGCTCAGTGTACAAAATTATTCCATCAACTGCACTCTCGACCTCAAAGAAAACTTCTCCATCCGAATCTCTATAGATTACAGTGTGTCTATCGACCATTCTTATTTGAAATCCATCATCATTTTTCTTCATCTAGAAGCCCTCCAACATTTTTAAGGCGTTATCAATATGTGTACCTTTAGGGATTGAGATTGATTTTCCTTTGAGGGATTGCACTGAAATTTCACTAACTTTTGTGTTTTTGAGTAATTTAGGCAATTCTGTTGTCAAGAAGATGCTATCGCTTCTTGGTTCATTTACTATCACTTTTACGACTCCCCTTGCATTGTTTGCGTAGGTGGAAGAAAGAGAATCCCAAATATTTAGTGCTTTGGCGTTGTCAATCTCAGAAACGGTATTGTTGAATAAATTTATATCGTTCAACCATTTGCCCCCGTTGGTTTGTTCAAGTGTACGAAGGCTGTTTTCCTGAGCGAATTGTTCAGCAGCGGTCTTGGCCCCTTTTCCAGAATAAAAGACCGATTTGTCCGTTCCTGCGCTAACATCAAGATAAGAAACTTCTTTGGTGAGTCTATCATAAGTTAAGTTTGAGGAAGGTGTTTTCATTAAATTGTCAGCAATTTTATGGGCTTTAAACACCTTAACCACGCTCATCATTTTTGCCAGAACGGCGGGGCTTGCTTCTCCGGCGGCGATTTCTGCGATATTCTTGAAGTTATTACTTTTGATGAATTCAACAGCAGCATCAAAGGCTGGATCACTTGCCCGTCGATTTTCAAATGCGGTTTTTTGTGCGTTCCAGGCGTTTAATTCCTCTGCAGAGTAGGATTCATCGGGAAGGTTTTTGGCGAGTTCGGTAATGAGGGCAGCGGCCCGTTTATCATGTTCGTCTGGAATGAAAAGCTCGGGGAGTGTTTGCCAATCCACATTGTCGCCGAATTCATTGATTTTGGCGATGTTGAGGGTGTCGAGTTCGGACTGCCAATTGTTGTGGGTGTCCTTGTAGACATGGGATCAATGGGATCAATGGGGTCGGAGTAATTTGATCCCACTTCAACCCCTTTGATCCAAAAATAAGAGGGGATTATAGCGTGAGCAAAGGAGAATAGCAAATCATATTACTCTGACCCCTATTACTCTGACCCCTTTGATCCGGACCCCTTTGATCCGCTGACCCCTTTGATCCGTTATATTATATAAACATCATCGCCTATTTTTGGGGGCTTGCATGGATTCTTGATTAAGAGGTCAATTTGGTTTTTTTCTTTCCAAATTTTTAGCCCAGAGATTTGGACCTTAGACGATGTGCCAAAAATTACTACTTCTCCTGCTTTAAGATGGAGTTTTGCAAGCTGAAATATTGAGATGGTAACCACCATATCATCATGCAGTTTTATGCTGGATAAAACTCGTCCTACCTTAGTCAATGGGCACTCCCAACTTGATTAGTTCTATTTCAAAATGCTTTACTCGACTTAAATTAATCAAATGTTCTGCGTTGGAAATTCCATACGCTTTTTGATTTTTAACTAATCGAGTTGCTGCCTCAAACTCTGCTTTTGCCACAGCACCAGAATTACCATAACTATCAACCCATGTACCAAATTTTCCAGTCCGGTGTTGAGTAGCATGAATCAATTCTTCGAAAACTGTGCTTGGACTTGCATCCTTTCTTACTAGTATTGTTTCGGCATTAAAAGTCACACCATCTGCTTCTCTCGTTTCTAAGTATCTTAACGCATCTTCAGAATTATCGATTGTCTTACCCTGCCTCGAAAATGCCTCCTGTATTTTGGTGAACTGCTCACTATCCATAGGTGCAAATTCTGTCGGTCTCTTACTATACAATTTAGCCGTCTTCGCCACCCTCACTGCCGCAATTATCTTCGCGAGTACAAGAGGACCAGCTTCTCCGAGGGCTTCAGCCGCCACAAACGCTAACAACTGTTTATTCTGCTCGCTCTCCATGAAGGAGAAGGCCTCGCCCAGGGCGGGGTCGAGTTGGCGGGCGGCTTCCAGGTCGGTGTTGAACTGGTTCCACTCTGCTTCGTCTAGCTGGTTGTAAACATCATCAGGCATCATGCCGTTTTGCTGGAGCAGGAGGGCGGCGGCTTTGTAGTCGTTTTCGTCGGGTATATAAAGCGGCTCCATTTTAACGATTTGGCCTGAACCGTCTGGGTTATTAATGATCCCCCAGTTGAGATCATTGTTTTTTGTTAGGAGAATGTCTTCGGTGCTGCTGTGCAAGTCGGCATAAGCCTCCAGGGTTTCTGGCGAGTAGGCTGTGCCCCCATTTTCAGATAGGTATTTGTTGATCTTATTCGTATCAATCCCACCCCAAAAAGTATTGAAGCAATGAGTGTCCCCGCACACCTCTTGCAACTCAGCCAATTTTTCCTGATCTAAGTCCCCATATTTATCATCCCCTTCCTCTTTGGCCTTTGCCAGTTGAGCATTCATCTTGGTCTTAAAGTCTGGATGCATATTATGGTTATAGGTAATAACCATTTGGGCGGTTTGGTTGGCGAGTTGCACGTCTTCGGCATCGCCGCCTGCCAGCATGGCCCCGGTGGCAGCGATAGCACCTGCCATTTGCGCCCGCATTTGTGGGTCTGAGATTTCTGCTAAGGAGGTGCTGAGCAGTTCGGCGGAAGCCGCTGCGATGGCGCCTGTTGAGAACTCTTGCCCGCCAAGTTCCGCTAAGAAACCACCTGCAACCCCATGGACCACCGCTTTGAGCGGACTTCCATTTTCAAGGCCAAGATCACCGATCTTGTTAAATATATAAGCATCAAAGGGGTCAGAGTAATATGGTTTGCTATTCTCCTTCCCTTACACTATAATCCCCTCTTAATTTTTGTGAAAGGGCGGCGAATGGCAAGATCGGCGCGGGTTCAACTGGCGGGGGTTCCTCAGCATATTATTCAGCGGGGTAACAACCGTCAGGCCACATTTTTTTGTGACGAGGATTACGCTGTTTACCTGGATAAGCTTTGGGAATATAGCCTTAAGTACCAAGTTGATATTCATGCATTTGTGCTGATGACAAACCATGTTCATTTGCTGCTGACGCCGTCAACTAAAATGGGTGCCAGCCAAATGATGCAGTCTCTGGGGCGGTATTATGTGCGCTATATCAACCAAACTTATCAACGCTCCGGGACTCTCTGGGAGGGGCGTTACAAATCCTCTTTGATAGATGCAGAAGGGTACTTTTTAGCCGTTAGCCGCTATATTGAACTTAACCCGGTTCGGGCAGGTATGGTAAAATCACCCGAAGATTACTCTTGGTCTAGTTATGCCTGCAACGCACAAGAAACTGAAATAAAATTGATAACACCCCATCCAGTTTACAAGGCCCTAGGCAAGAACAAAAAAGCGCGGGCAAAGGCTTATGGTAAGTTGTTTTCAGAGCAAACCACTTCTGAAAAAGAAGATAAGATCACCTTGAGCGTGGAAAAAGGGTGGGCACTGGGAAGTGATAAGTTCAAGGCAGAAATTGAAGAAATGGCCGGACAAAGGGTAACACCACAGCCCCGAGGCGGTGATCGAAAATCAAAGGAATTTAAAATCAAAATACTCTGACCCCTTTGATCACTGACCCCTTTGATCACTCGGTTCAATTTCCCAAAGTTTGTTGCCTTCTAAGTCAAAACACCAGATGTTGCGGTGGTTGTCTTCAAGCCTTCCCAAGAGGAGCAAAACTTTACCATCCAGCTCTAAACTATTGCCATCTCGGGCACATGGTAGTTCAATTGAAATCCCATTTGGGAAGTAAACAACCTCATTAGAGATTTTAATTTTCATGGTTTTAAGTCTCGCGCAATAGAAAATAGTTTACTGAAATCGGCTTCATCAGCAAATTCCTCGACAATCTGAAACTGTTTTCCTCCTCCTGTTCCCCTCACTTCGCCGCTAGAATTAACAACCTTTCCAGCGGTTCTAGTTTCCATTTTTGTGCCACTCGGAATTTTCACATCAACAATTTTATTTTGGGATCAATGGGGTCGGAGTAATTTGATCCAAAAATAAGAGGGGATTATAGCGTGAGGGAAGGAGAACAGCAAACCATATTACTCTGACCCCTTTGATTCCTTTGATTCCTGACCCCTTTGATCTTATTTATTCTCTAGAGATTAAACTGCCACGCATCTAAAAGTTTACGCGCTTTTTGTCTTACTTTATCCCACTCATTGGAGGCTATTAATTTTTCGGGGTTTTTGTACTCTGGCTTATCTGTCTCAAAATTTTCTAATTTTTTTATAAGTTCAATAAACCTAGTTACAGTTTCCTTCGACGCGTCATCCTTGTGGAGTTCAATAAATTTCTCAGCTAAAAAATCATCAAAAAATTTACAATAAACTTCCTCAAGTGAGGATATTCTTTCTCCTTTTCCAAGCCAAAGGTTTCTCTGAATATTTTCACGGGCTAT
This sequence comes from uncultured Thalassospiraceae bacterium, assembly GCA_965368165.1. Taxonomy (GTDB): domain Bacteria; phylum Pseudomonadota; class Alphaproteobacteria; order Rhodospirillales; family JAPHRK01; genus JAPHRK01. The sequence continues at coordinate 7,747 of CBDULT010000028.1, forward strand.
TTCTTTAACGACGCACATTAGGTTTTGCTCCCACAATTTAGAATCCATCACTAATCTCCAAACTTGAAGTCTTTAAATGGTATATGTGCTTCTGGACTATCTCCATTTACTTGCTTCCCATTTTTATCAAAAAATTTTCCATCGACTTGTCTTTTTACGTAGGGGGTCCGCTGGGCGGGGTGTGAGCTATTTGGGTTTCCTGGCATTACTCTTACCCGGTCATGTTCATTTGCTGGGTTGATATATTGAATTCCATCACTCTTTTTTGATGGTTTGATCGCCCAATTTTCTGGAATATCAACTGCTTTTCCAATTTTATTAGCTGCATCAAAAGATATCTCTCCAGCAGCTCTCCCCAGCTTCGTCATCCCCGCCGGAACAAAGGGTATCAGCATAGCAGCACTATCTGCCGCCATATCAATGAAGCCTTCTTTTACAAGGCCTTTATCATCAACGATAAAACCATAGCTGATTTTGCCCGCATCGTACATCACATTCAGCGCATCCCAGATAGTATCCAGGGCATTGTTAGCGGCGGCGTTTTCTCCGGCGTTGGCGGCGGTGTAAACATCCAAGCCTGTTGCTGCTGCCGTTAAGGCACTTGCGAGTTTGGCAAAGTCTGTTCCGGCTGCCTTGAGTGCAGGGAAATCTTCTGCAGATATTCCTCCCGATAGTAGTTTGCTCTCAATGTATGCGTCAGCGGTCATTTCACCAACAACACCGCCTACCGCACCGGAACCACACCCACCACTCGCGGCCCCAACTGCACAGCCAAGAGCAGCATGAGCAATATATTTGGTCGCTTTGTCCCATTGACCGCTGCTTGCCGTAATGCCGATGGTATAGGCACCAACTGAAGCGGCAGCATTCAGTAGATTTGATTTTAAGCTCTCACCAATATCTTCTCCGCCAATCACAGTTCCAACAGTGGTTTTAACGGCTGCTTGAATCAGAGCATCTTCCAGCTTTAGGGCTATTTTAACTGCTGCATCTGCTTCTTTTGCAGTCATTGCAGCCGTTTCTCCCAAACCCATGCCCTGCATGACCCCCGCCGTGATCATCGCGGCTGCAATAGAACGGATGCTATCAGAGGAAGCTAAACCTTTAAGCGTAGCCCCAATGTCGCCTTTGTTGGCGACCAGTTGAGTTCCGGCGGAGACGGCGAGGGTGTTGATACCAGTGACCATGGCAGACTGCATAGCGGTCATGGAAGCACCAGCTTTAATGCCAAGAGCCACTTGCCCCAAGCTTTGCCCCGCCGTTCCACCTGCCATGAAAGCCCCAGCACTAGCGGTAACAACAGTAAGAGCCACTGCAATCACCGCCCCCACCGCCGGGTTCAGGTGCTCACTGCTATAGTCCCAAGATTTATGTGCTTCCTCAACGGCATTCCAGTCGACGCCGGGCATGGTTTTGACGTCAGCCATCCAAGCGAGGCCGGGTTGGGCGGAGAGGGCGGTGATCGCCCCATCTAAGCCTTGGCCGGTGTCTTTGTAATCGACGGAGATTCCAGCGGGTCCGGAGTTGATGGTCAGGCCGCCGCCAGCGTCTATGGTGGTGTGCTTGACGGTTTCATCGTAGGAGCCGCGGTTGATCACCTTGATGTATAAGCCGTCTTGCTCGCCCTCTTCCTGCACCAGCTTGCTATCCAGAGCGGCCTTGAGGTTGACCCCACCGAGGGAGGCATCAAGGGTGGTGGTGCCACCGGATTTAAGTTCGGAGGCGGTGATGTCAATGTTGCCCAAGGCGGCGGTGACGGTCAGGTCGCCCGCGGTGGCTTCGAGCTTGCTTGGGGTGTTGGTGACGGTGGTGGTGGTGATCAAACTGTCTTTGCCAAGGGTGACATCGATGGTTTCATCCGCCACAGAAGAAACGCTGACCGACCCCAGTGCCGTGAGGGTGTTGTCGTTGGCGGCTGTGACATCAGCTCCGGCAATGGCGACATTGCCCCCGGCGGCGGTGAGGGTGCTGTTGTTGCCCGCCGTTAGGGTAGCCTGACGGTTGGTGGTGGTTTTATTGACACCCCACCAGCTTTTGGTCTGATCTGCAGCCCCTTGAAGGGCAACCGAACCTCCGGCGGTGAGCGTGGCGTCATTGGCCGCCGTCAAGTCGGAAGCGGTAACCGTCATATTGTTTCCGGCCGTGACAGACAGATCGCCCCCACTGGTAACCTTGCTGGCTTGTTGGATGGTGGAACTGCTTATGAGCTGTTCATAGGCTGCTAAATCACTGCGGGTGCTATTGGCAGCAGACTCAATGGTCACGTTCCCGCCAGCTGACAGGGTGGCATCCCCCCCAGAGGCAACCTGAGCATTTTCCAGAGATAAGTCCCCGGAAGTCGCCGATAAGGTCACTTTACCCCCAGCCGTGACCGTTGAGGCATTGCGCGTGCTGCTTGAGGTCCGGGTCAGCTCCTCCGTATCCGTTTCGCCTACCCCCGTGGAGCGCCGACTCTGGGTTGTAAACTTAAAGTCATTGGCGGCGGTGAGGGTGATATCGTTTGTTGCAGAAACGCTAGTGTCACTGACGGCGATATTGTTACCACTGGTGACGGTCAGGTCGCCCCCGGATTGAATGCGGGTCGAGGCAGCAGCGACTGTTGTGCTGTGATCAAGAGGCAAGTTTCCGTAAAGATATTCATCCCCCTTTTCGTTTGTTGTATAGTTGGTCGCAGAAGCCGTTCGGCTTTC
>CBDULT010000029.1:0-9219 GCA_965368165.1 uncultured Thalassospiraceae bacterium
GATGCACAACAGGCCGTTGGGATTGATCTATCCCTTCGGGGAACTTCATTGGTTAAGCGTACGCTGCGCACGCAGTTCAGGTGGCACCCCTTCTTCGTCAAACAGAAAAATGCGGGGGACGAGACGCATGGGACACATAGCTATATAGCAAGGTCGACCAGCCTGAACACCACGGACTGCTGGAAAAGTATGGTTATATTCTGCCTTACGAGCTGTCATCACAAAAATGCCACCACAAATTACTGGAAGCCTTTTTTAACGTCCTTTCTTTTTGTATGCAATAATTAACTTCCAAAAGCGAGCGGTCATAATTTCAAAGCCCCTTAAAAAGGGGAGTATTACCCCAGTACTTTTAGAGCCCGCGTCACAGCGCTTCGTGTTAACCCTGTTGCCTTCCCTATACGCTCAAGGCTGAGTTTCTGATTTTCAGCTTCTTTTGGAAATTTATTTTGAAATTTTTTTACTTCTCTTAAGTATTGGCTAACCCGCTTGATCTCTTCGTCCTCCCTCCACGTTTTTCTAGATGGAGATGGAATAGGCTCAAACGAGGGAACATTTGTCGAACCAGCAGAATAAGTAAACATATTTAGGGATTTTAGATTTTGGATTCCCCCCCTCCTTTTAGATCTTATTGCAGGTTTCCTGGGGCTTGGCTGCTTGACTTTCAAGCTACGCCAGCGTGTCCATGGACCAGTAGAAAATAATGCTGTTGCGGCATAATCCGCCAAACTATTTGGTGAAATAAGGTTTTTTCCCTCGTCAGCTTCGCGAGCAATAGCAGCCTGATAGCCAGCACTTAGCATGGGGGGCCAAGATATATTTTCTCCTCTTGTACGACTGCCTTCCCCCCGCCGTTGCTTTGCCATAAGGGTAAGCGCTTTTACATCGGGGTGATTTGGCGTTAATTTTTTTAAATTCCCCATCACTTCATTAAATAGTTTCCATTTCATTTTTGGAGAATTTAATAGAATCAGAGCTCCAACAAACCCGAGCATGGGATTAATGAACTTCCCTTTTAGCAGCAGATTAAGGAATTCTCGGGTTATTTCTGCGCGTCCTTGCCTGAGGGCACTAAGGGCAGTTTCATATGCAATGTTGGCAGCCTGTGTCCCAAAATCATAAGGCTGAAAACCGCTATCTATCCGCGTCATGTAGATTGATGCAAATTCCGGTTCGGGTATTTTTACTTCATTCCGGCAGGGTACGAAAACGAGAGTGGTCCATCCTTCTTCTACCCATATAGACTGATCTACAACAGTTGTTTCTTGATTTATTTTGCCCCTTGAAGGTCTTGATTGGCGCAAAATATATCCCCCTGGGTCAACATCGGCACTAATTCCGGCCCAGCCATGTTGACCGTTGTTTTCGAATGATTGTTCTCCATGCCCTAACTTTTTTTGATTTCGATCTATCAGTTCAAGCCCATTAATATTAACCGCCTGCCTTGGATTATCACCAAGGCTACGTACGAAAACAACCAACCGCCCTCCGGTTCCAAATGTGCAGTTGGGTTGGCGGCTTAGTTCAGAAGCTGGGGCACTGTGAAATTCATGTGTGGTGCTCCCGCCCCCAACAGGGGCGATTGAGGGCACATCAACCGAAATATTATGATCCGTATAACCGTCGTCTCCAACTTCGAAAAACAGGTGCTCCAAATGGGGCCCTGCAAAGATTTCAAGAAGGTATAAACCTTGCTGCAGACGCCTTTCAATCTCTCCGTACCCTTCGGCGACAAGGCGTTTACGATGATCAAACAAACTCATTTTCAGGGGCTTGTTTTGAATTTGAAGTGAAACAAGCACACTAGATTGTGATTTCATCACGACCTCCATCAACGCCAAAAAATCCGTTATCTACAAATGGATTATCAACAGCTTGATCCTTGGGTCGAATACGATGATACTCTGCTTTGAGGGAAACCGTAACCACATCAGGCATATTGTCAAACTGCATCAATTCAGTGCGGTTCCCTCCCAATAAAACGGTTGGACCAGTATAACCGGAACCATTACGAATTGTTATTTCGTACTTGGTAGTGTTCACGTCAGCCACATCTTCTCTAAACGTGATCCGCTGGTTTAATTCACCTATGATTTGTGGCTGTTGAGGCCTGGTTTTCCCCTTGGTTAATTCTGGCACTCGCCTAGTTATGTATTCGGCAAGGGTTATAGAGTCGATCCTAGTGTTCACCTGTGCCTTTCCCTCTAACCCCTCAATCAATGCCTGAGTAAAATAGCTCCGTCGGCTGTCTCCATGTTCCAGTTCTTCTTCTTTTGGTTCATATGCAGGATCACCGAAAACTGTCGCATACCCAGTAAGTGAGTTAACGGGGCCATAATCATATCTTATGTCCGACCAAGGTGGAGCCAGGACTGGTGACGTGTTTCCCCAATTGCGACAACAATCGGCAAAGATGATGACCTCTTTAAAACACCGAGCTTCCTCAAAAAAAACCTTAAGGGGGGAACACGCGACACTTTCGCCCGGTATTTTGGGTGCTGAATTCGCCATTAGTAGGATAGTATTATCAGCTTCAGGAGCTATGCCGTGACCGGAAAAATATATGTAGAGTCTAGTGCGATCCCAGTCATCAGGATTGTTATCCAAATGTTCAGCACAACGCTCAAATAATTCATAAATAGCCTCGAATACGTCAGTGCGATTAGGTTTTGCATTCCTTCTTTTCACCACCGCAGAGTTCTCGTTTTCGGGCGAGATGACTTTCATTATGTTGTCTTCTAAAAGTTTCCCTCCGTCGGCATTCTGCAACCAATCCGTAAATTTTTTAGCGTCGTTGACAGGGGAGTTCAACGACCCCATTTCTGGGTAATGGTTGACGCCAACAACAACCGCATAGTGATGTTCATTCATAATCAGGCTCCATATTTAATCATATGGCGCACACTGTTCAGTGTGCTAAATTTGTTTGGCTCGTCCTTTTTAAAGTCATCAAACCCCGTGTGGGATGTTGAATCAGCATTCAAACCATCATCTTGTCCAGTACATACTGACCACACTGTGTGTGTTTCCGTTTCATCCATAAAAGTTCGTACATTATCAAACACACTGTCAGTATAAACATCTGTATCGGCATAGTATCGTTCCATACCTACTATCGGATGATCGAATGCATTTTCTCCCTCATTATTTCGCTCTACGACACCTGAAACAAAGTAAAGGAGTGAGCGGGGATAAAGCACGGGAACAAGCTGATCATTCTTTTCATGTTCATCATCCATGGCGAACATTCTAAAGTGCTTGAAGCTGCCCCTATGATTAGAGATAGACATATTCATCTGTTGAAAATCACAAGCAGGAGCAAGAAAGATCACATTTTCAAATTTGACGTCTTGAGGCCAGGGATGTTCAATATCGTTGCGGCATCGCTCCACTTCTTTCAGTAAGTTGAGAATGAAAACTGCACCGGTACTGTGTCCGACTAGAGTAATTTCTGGTCGACTGCCGGCCTTCAATTTCTCCCCTAACAAATCAACAAATAATCGACCTCCACGATCTTCACCCTCGACTGACTGAAACGTATCGAGTGTTTCTTTTTTCATCTGGTGCCAGATTTCACTTCCCACATTAGCTAAATATAGCTCACGCAAAATTTCTTCAACAACAGTCACGTAGAGGCCATGGTCGCGGTTTTTGACAAACCGATTGATTACCCGGTACAAGATTTTTCCAACCTTGAAAATGATCTTAGCGCTAGAAAGAAGGCCTTTTTGTCCCTTTTCAGTCTCTTCGGTAATCTCAGCAACCACATCGTGGGACATCAATGTTCGTGAGGAGCTACGAGTAGATATAACGGGGCCTTTTGCCCCCGTTTTTCTTATATCCGCATTTGAAAGAGCTGCGCTCGCAATGGACAAAATTTCTGCCTGAAAGTCAGTATCTTTCAACAAGTCATTTTTCAGGACCTCTTCCTCGGCTTCACTCAAATCGACCAAAGTGGAGGTCGCCATTATTTCGGCATATGGCTCTATATGTTTTTCAGCCTTTTTCAGCTGTATAGCTAATTCTGCTCCTCGCGGATAGGTTAGTCCAGCACCAGATTTCATTCCAATTTCGGAGGTTAACTTGCCGACAGCATGTTTCATGACGTACTTCAATATCGTTTTGAAGATTTTCTCCTTGCCTATTTCATGCAAATTATGAAAAATAACTTCAAATAGACCTGCTTCCCATACGAAAAAAACAGGATGTGCACCGGCACTTTGATAAAACGGGAGTAAACGTTCTGCTATTTTAAGTCCGGCGTTTTTATCCACTAAGCCTCCATGGAAATGGAGAGCAATTTTTTGGGACTCAGTAGCGCAATCGACTAAATGTTGTACTTCAGCCGGGCTGGTATCCCTTAACTGGCCATCTCCACCTGTGTTTATATAGTATTTTTTATCCAAAATCGTTCCTCCCATTTCATTTTTGTCAGCAAAACTAAACAAAGACAAAACTCTGCCACTATAGTGCGAAAATGAAAAGACCAAATCAATAATCACGGGATTAATACTCATTGCGATGATCGACGTTGTGTGCACCTGTAAAGCCCCCCCCTTGTTATGTACCAATTCCTGATTGATCTATTTCGAAAATCCCGGACCAGTTGGTAAAGTATTTTTATCACTGGAAGGAAACGATAATGACGAAACTGAAAAGTTATTTGGCGGAGTTCAAGGCCTGTGCTGTGGTCCGGATATTGGAAGAAGGGTAAAAAACCGACAACGGTATCTCGCGATCTTGGCTTATCGGTTGGACAACTGAAGACCTGGCGGCTTGAGCCGCAGGCGGGGGGGCCGAGGCCCTTGTTCATCAAAAGGCAGAAGCCGCCAAGCTCAGGCGGTTACGTCAAAATATCAAGCGTCTTGTTGAAGAAAACGAAATTTTGCTGAAATCTTCGGTTTTTCCTCACAATGGGCGGGAAACAGTAATGGCGAAGCACGCTTTTATCTCCGCCCATAAAGAAACCTATTCCATTAGCTCCATGCGCCGCGTCCTTAGCGTTTCTTGATCTTGGCCATGTTCGGTCCAAGGCAGAGGAACAGCGTTGAGCCTATGCCGAATGTGATTTTGGCCTTGTCAGCCAAATCCGCTGTGTTATCAAGAAAAAAGGGATTGCTACGGCCCTATACGTGCCTTTCACACACTCATACAGGAAGGCATTGAATACGCCATTTATCTTGTTGTCAAGCTGATAAAATCACACAATATTCGCCAGCCAAAACGCAGTAAATGGGTACCAAGAACGACGGACAGCAATCACAGCCATCACATTGCCCAACCTGCTGGATCGCAAGTTCATGGTGTTCTAGCCGAATAAGGTCTGGCTGACCTACACCACATATGTTCCCACGAATAAGGACTGGCTCTATTTGGCCGCCGCCAAGGATATGGCAACCCGTGAGATCGTCGGCTGGAGCACGGATGACCACCTGAAAAGCACCCTGTATGAGAACGCCCTGAATATGGCCATCCAGAACAGAAACCCACCGAAAGGTCTAATCCATCATTCGGATTGAGTTGTTCAATACGCCTGAGCCGATTACTGCAAAATCCTGAAACAACACTTCGTGAAAGTCTCCATGAGCCGCAAGGGGAACTGCTGGGATAAAGGCCCCCATGGAGAGCTTCTTCAGTTCTCTAAAGACCGAATGTGTTCTCCGATCCCACTTCAAAACCCGAAAACAGGCGAAAACTGCCTTGTTCAACTATTCCGATATCTTCTATAAACAACGGAGGCTACACTCAGCCATCGGATATAAAACGCCAATTGAGGCCTATTTGAGAATGACTATGAAAGCGGCTTAACTAAAGATCATACTGGTCCGGGATTCTCTACCATGAGGATTAGTACGTTTGAGTAGGGCGGGGCTTGGAGCAGACTGTGAAGACGTACCTTGATGATTTTATTCGACTGTATGAACTAGAAAAGTTCGATGAGGCTATTAACGTCGCTGCCAAAATAATCCCCATCCTTGATAGCGGCAAACTCGATCACGCCCTCGGTTTCGAGCCATTATGTGTGAATTTTTTTATGATGTTGGGCCATATTTTTGGAGAAAAGGATGATAATGAAAAGGAAATAGCTAGTTACAAAATAGCCGAGGAATTTCTTGAAGGAGAAGTTCTCAGAGAATGCCGGGAATATGATGAAGAGCGGCTCAATATAGTTATACTGCAGAGTTCTGCTAACGCGGGAAAAGGTGATTTTAAAGAAGCCATCAGGTTAATTGATCAGGCACTTGGACTTCCCTATTTCGCGACCGCAGAAATCCAATTCAAACTGAAGCAGAAGAAATTGCTATCGCTTGGATTATGGGGAGGGTACCTTTCAGATAAGAATGATATTGATGGGGCTATATTAGCATACGGGCAGGCTTCAGAACTAATTCCGTACGTTTCCCATGAATTTGATGTGAACCACTTGGCGCACGCTGAATTACTTTATAATTTAGCAACCCAATACCGTAAAAAAGCCGATTTCGAAAAGGCAAAATCAGTCTTTGATCAGGCTCTAAATGCCCTTAGCCTAGTTCCCAAAAAACATTACACAGAGCGTGAGCTTCTTCGAACTAAGATAGTTCAAGGCCAAGGTTTATCCTATAAAGAAAGTGGTGATTTTGATTTTGCGACAATCTTATACAATCAGGCCCTACATCACAACCGAACCAATCCTGCAGCAGGCAATAGAAGAAATGACTTCGATCTAGCCGGATTGCTCATGGATAAAGGAAATACAATTCAAAGCTTGGGCGACAATGATGGGGCATTGTCGCTTTATGATAAAGCTTTCAACCTCATTAATGACTATCCTATTAGAGAAGAAAAAAATGATGCCAGGACCCTTGCCAATTTATTTATGAACCAAGCGATTGCACATGAAGCCAAACGTAATTTTGATAAGGCAATTGAACTCTACAGTAGTTCCCTCACAGTTTTTTCGTACATTCAAAGTACTTTTGGGCTCCAAAACAATTTGGACCAGTTTATTTTGTTGCTGAATTTTGGTGGTGTCTTTCTCGCAAACGGCAGCCCTCAAGAAGCCTTTCAAATTTTCGCGTCCGCTGAGGAATTGATCGATGCTACTGACCAAACCAATTTGCTTTCAACAGAAAATTCAAGGTTCAAACTATACGCTAATTTTTCCAGGCTCCTTTTTTTTCGAACAGACGCCGATGCTTGGGGGCGGGCCAAATCTTCATATATGATGGTTGCGCTAGAGCTTGCGCCGCCAGTGGAGGTCGAACCCTGGACAAACATGCGCAACTGCTTTGCCGATTTCCATGCGAACTGGCTGGCCTATTGCGTGGAGGCGAACGAGCATCAGGCTATCCCCGAAATTCTCTCCGCGATCCACGGACGTGAGGTTGCGGCCGAAGTGCTGGACCATCTGGCCAAAGCGGAGGTCGGTGGCAGCAAAAAGATACCTGAAGCAGCGAGGGCTTATCAGGAATTGCGCCGGAAATTGCGCAAGCTTTCTGAAGAATCTTCGAGGGGCGGCGATGGGCTGGCTGGCACCGGTTTTGATGATAAGCCGGGGGGGCATACGGCCGGTGCTTTCGGCAATCAAACATTGACCATGGGTCAGCTCAGCGCCCGTCAGCATGCCGAGCAACTACGCATTGCCAAGTTCAATGCCTTGCGTGAGCAACTGCCCGCACTGCGCGAGGCGGCGGCGAAGGAACCTGGGTTTGAGGTCTTGAGCCAGGCGCATACTGCCCTTGATTACGAGTGGATCAAGAGTAACCTGCGTGCGGAGGAAGGTTTGCTGCTGTTAATCAACACCAAACATCAGACTGGCGCCTTGTTCATCGGCCCCGATGGTGCGCTGGCGTGGATTGCAGCACCTGGCCTTTCCAATATTGTGCGGACCGCAACCGGATTGTCCCATCGTTTAGGGAGGATACGGGGGTATCGCCGGGGCGGGGTGAGCAGTGGCAGCGAAGCGAAAGAGACTGAAGGTAGCTCCCCTGTCCCCGAAAGCTTCTGGGGTGATCAGGCTGATGCCATGCGTACCGCTCTGTGGGAGCATTTAGACGAACATCTGGACGGGGTCGGCCGATTAACAGTGATCACCCATGGAGATCTTCACGGTCTTCCCGTATCCCCTGGCAAACCAGAGGGTGTTGAGTTGAATCACTTTCCGGGTATTGTTTTTTTCGGTCTCAAACGCGGGTTTTATGGTGAACTTAAGCCCCCGCAAACGACAGAGACCGATTTGGGGCTAATCACCCATCCTGGAGACAATGTAGACAACGCCATTCCGCTGGTGCTGGCTGAACATGCAATTGTTGCTGATATTTATCGCAAGGCGGGTCGAACTGTTGCCGATGAAGTTTGCTGGCCCGATGACCCAGCCCCCCTCTCCCGCCTTAATATCGCTGCACATGGCGTTCCCGGTAATCCTGTCGGGCTGAATGTGGGTCAGGACAATATACTGTATCCAGGCCATATACTTGGCGGGCATGGATACGCGGGCGAGGTTTACCTGAATTGCTGTATTTCCGGGAAAACGGTGGATGATCCATTGGATGGCACCCCGTCCGGCCTGATTGGCGCCCTGTTCAGCCGGGGAACATATTTATGCGTGGCTTCGCTATTGTCCATCCCTGATCTGTGGGCAATGATTTTGAGTGTGCTTGTGCATCAATGTATAGTAAAAGAAGACTTACCACTGGACCGGGCATTGGAAATCGGCAAGAAGCGCCTTTCCGCAGGAGATTGGTACGATGATACCCGCGAACTTCTGCGCCCGCATATCGAAAGCTGGATACGGGGTATTGTGCGCGAACAGTATGCCGGAGTTTCCAGTAATCCGGACCGGGACGAAACCGAATCAATGGTGCTGGGCCCGGTTATCCTACATTTGGGATTGGAAGAAAACAAAGGGCGAGAACTGAAAGAAACATTGCTTTCAAACGAGATTGACCATGAAAACTTGCCTGCTAAAGCGTCAGTTGCACTAGCTAATGCCTGGCTGACTACCCCAAAAGCACTTATCCCGCCCCACATCGACATGGGCATACTCCAACACGCCATGCTTCCGTACGGGGAAAGCATATAGGCGATATGAAGCAGGAAATTGGTCGGGCTTATATTGTTGGAATGTCGGGACTCGCAAGACAACTCTCATATAACCCTAATAAGAAATTGGGAAACCCTAAAATTATAGTGTTTTAGCTTAACAATTTCCTGCTAATATATCATCTAGCGATTTTT
>CBDULT010000030.1:0-8821 GCA_965368165.1 uncultured Thalassospiraceae bacterium
AACGTTACGAGAAAATTCTACTTAAAAACACCTCTGTTTTTGGGGAGCATTACCATCTGAGGTGCCGTTCAACCCATTTTTTTTGCCAAGTCACTCGCTTTTAGGTTTGTATATCGCTTCAAGCTTTGCAAATCCTTGTGTCCCGACACTGCTGCAACTTCCATTACATTCCAGCCCCTTTCAAATAACCTAGATATCGCCTCGTGGCGGAGATCATGAAAATTGAAGTGCTCGAGGTTGGCGCGTTTGCGGGCGCGTTCGAAGGCGTTTTTCAAGCCTTCTGCGGATGTGGGTAAAATTCGACCATCTAACGAGCGTGGTAAGGCCTTAAGGGTTTCAATAGCTCGGTTAGAGAGGGGAACGTCGCGAGACTCGCCATTTTTTGTGTCCTCTAGGTGCACAACACGATCTTTGAGGTCTACGTTATCCCATTTCATGTCTAGAAGCTCCCCACGGCGCATGGCGCTTTCTAGGGCCAGAATAACGGTTGGCTTGACCCACGGGTTGCGGCAATCGTCCAGGGCCGCCATGAGGGCTTCTTCTTCGTCCTCTAGGAGGCGTGTGTCACGGCTATCTCTTACCTTGGGGCGTTTTACATCTGATATGGGGTTTTCATGCAGGGAGAGCTTTTTACGGACATATTCAACGACACTGTGCAACAAATTAAGTTCACGCTTAACCGTGCCGGGCTTGACCAGCTCTAAGCGTTGATTGCGATAAGTGTCAAAATCGGAAGTTTTGAGAGTGGCCATACCTCTAACGCAAAGTTTAGGATAATTCCGCTTAAAACTTTTAAGGCGCAATATTTCAGAATGACTGCCTTTATGAGACGGGGCTACGTTCTCGATATATGAATCAACAACCTCACCCAATGTTGTCTTCTCGCTAAGGGAACGATCAACAAACACCGAACGCACCATTTCAGATTCGATTACGGCGATCCAGGCTTTGGCCTCTCGTTCGCTATCAAATGTTTTTGATTGGCTTGGATAGCCCTTAATCCGAACTTTGGCTTGCCACTGGTAAGGGCCGCGATGCTGAATAGTCGCCATGATCCACCTTCCTGTAATTCTGGTTACAGGCTGAGTGTCCCAAATTTGTCCCAAAAAAGCAAATTTAAAGATTGCAAAATAGCTAAGTCATTGGAAATAATGGTGCACCCGACAAGATTCGAACTTGTGACCTCTGCCTTCGGAGGATTTGCCAATTTTCTTTAACCATTGTTATTAAACGAAATACTAACAATAGTCTATCCTTTCATTGTCTGGTTTTTCCTAGGTTTTCCGTAGAGCAGAAATAATTCTACGTCTTTTCTGCGTTCCTTACATTCTATCCGCCATATCGCGAATATGTTGGTCGTTATGATGAGCGTAAACTTTTTCAAGAGTAGGGAATGACATATCCATATAGGCCTTAACGTCAGAAATTTTCTCACCATTTTGAACTAACATACTTACACGAGTATGACGTAGAGTATGAGGAGTAACATCGTATAATTTTGCAACGTTACAGGCCATTCGAAATCCTTTTACAACACTTTTAACTTGTTTGTATGGGGCGTTTTTTTGGTGGAATACATAAGAACTTTTACCTTCAGCACTTTTATATCTTCGCAATAAATGTGGCCGAAGCTTTCTTGGTATAGGAATTCGAGCACGACGCTTATTATTTTGCTCACGGTTTGGTTTTTCAAAATCAATTGTATTTGTTTTAAAATCGATTTGTGACCACTCAAGCTCCATTATGGCTTCACGTCTTGCCCCCGTATAAAATCCAATCACAATAAACAGGCGTAGTGGGAAACGTGTTCTATAATTTTTCCCTGCAGCCTGAAGTAGACGCGCCATCTCGTTTCGATCAAGCCATCTGGTTTTAGGTGGCCCTTCTTTCGGCAAAACAATCTTTGCAATGGGTTTGACGCGATTCATTGATACCGCATGATTTATAGCTGCGCGTAAACAAACTAATTCCCTCCGGATAGTTCCTGAAGATCTAGGAGCCTGTGTTTCATACTCCTTGATAGTTTCACGATTAACGTGATTTAGAGTTCTATCCTCAAAAAATTTTAATAAATGCTTCATGGCATATCCAAGCCGTTCTGCATCTTTACCATCCTTTTTAAAATGAGCGTAATCTAGAAGTGTTTGCGCAATTGTCACTTTTGAAGGGTGAAGGGCTATACCTGTTTCATAAGCGCGTTGCGCTCTTAAAAAATCTTCTAGAACCTCTTTGGCTTCAGCAAGAATAGCTGTGCCTGTTGATCGTTCTTTTTGTTTTCCATCACTGTCGATAAACCGGATGTAGTAGTTTGGCTTAGCTTTCCGTTTAATGATACGCGGTCCTGTGCCTGGTCGTGCCATAGTAACCTCACTCTTTTTTTAAGTTCTTTTTTTCTTTGCAAGTATGTCGGCAAATTTAGAAGCTTGGGCAAAACTATCGTTAGCGGGTTTTTGGTGGCACTTTATGGCCGTCACTTTAAGCTGATCTGTATCTAGACCTCGATGGGGCAAAGTATCCGGCTCAACCATATTTGCTTTGACATACTCTTCAATCGCATTCCGAGGAGAGAAAATATTTCCGCCAATCCTAATATGTCGAATTTGGTTGGCAGAAATTAGATTCCGAACCCGTCGAACTGGCCACCTGGCATGAGCAGCAAGTTCTTTGGGGGAGAGAAGGTCTTCTGGAGAGGGCAAAATTTTAGTCATAAAGTTCTCCTTTAAGGATGGTGAGTAATGATATATCTTGCATAAAATATGTAAAATTAGACGCATGCGGTAAATAGCGTCAATATGCAATAAATTACGTAAAATACGTAGTGTAGTGTAAAAGGTCAATGTAAAAATGAATATTTCTGACCGTCTGGCTCTTGTTCGAGGGCATGCGATGGTATCCCAAACTGAATTCGCTAACGAACTTGGAGTGTCGCTTCGTACTTATCAAAGTTATGAGAAGGAAAATAAGGACTTTCCCTCTTCTGTAGCTGCAAAACTGTTTGAGAAATTCGGGATAAACCTCCACTGGTTATTCACTGGAGAAGGCGCAATGCTTGAGCAAAACTTAGAAGAAGCTATCGAAGCCGCTGTGATAGAGACCAGAAATTTTTGCATACAAAATGACGTCGTGCTTGATCTTGATAAAGAGGCCAGATTGATCAGTCATGTTGTTCAGAGAATTCTTGATGGTGATGAAATGACGGAAAAGCGAAAAAAAAGTATTTTTAGAACTATGACTTAAGTAAGGGTAGAGAAATGGGCGTAAAACCGAATCAAATAGCTATCAAATATCTCGAGTATTTTCGGGGAGAAATAATTCATGAAAGAAATGATGAAAAAAGCAGGCAAACCTGCCTAAAGCGGCTTGAAAACAATCATAGAAAGATACGACGAGAGAGTTTTAAAGCATTTGTAATTGGGGTGACAATTCAATTGGTAGGTTTTGTAGCACTCCTATTATGGATCATATTTGTCGATGGAAGTTACGCTGATCGTAAGATAGCAATGTTCTGCACTATATGCATCGTATTGCCTGCTTGCATTTGGACCCATAATCATTTGCGTGATAACATTAAACTCCTTGAAAAAAATGATTTCAGCAAGTGGCCGTTTGAACGGATAAAGAAGCAACAAAATTAATTTTGAACTCGCTTATGTGCTTAGTTTGGAACTAATTGAACCTTCTCCACATCATATGTATTAGTTCCGACCCGATCTGACAGTCCCTCTTGAGAAAGAGAGGGGTACCGGTTTTGATGGTGGTGCAAACCCAACCATTAAAACTTTTACAGAGGTAACCCTCATGCTTCAGAGTAACGATAAAATCATTAAACATAAAGTAGGTCTTCTTAATTTGGCAGAAGAGCTTGGGAATGTTTCTAAAGCTTGCCAGATGATGGGACTATCCAGAGATACGTTGTATCGCTATCGCACTGCCGTTGAAGAGGGCGGTGTTGAGGCTCTTTTTGAAAAGAACCGTAAAAGCCCCAACCTTAAGAATCGAGTTGATCCTGTCACGGAAGAGGCGGTTGTTACCTATGCCGTTGAGTTCCCCGCCCATGGGCAAGTCAGGGTTAGTAACCAGCTTCGCAAACAAGGCGTGTTTGTCTCGCCCAATGGGGTTCGCTCGATCTGGTTGCGGCATGATCTTGCCAACTTCAAGACCCGCCTCAAAGCTCTGGAAACTAAAGTTGCCGAAGACGGTATCATCCTGACCGAAGCCCAGGTTCAGGCTTTGGAAAAGAAGAAAGACGATGATGTCGCTTGTGGTGAGATTGATACGGCTCATCCTGGCTATCTGGGGTCTCAAGACACCTTCTACGTTGGAACCCTAAAGGGTGTGGGGCGGGTCTACCAGCAGACCTATGTGGATACCTATTCCAAGGTTGCCCAAGCCAAACTCTACGCCACTAAAACCCCGATCACAGCAGCCGATACCCTCAACGACAAGGTTCTGCCTTTCTACGAGCAACATGAACTTCCGGTGCTCCGTATCCTCACAGATCGGGGGACGGAATATTGTGGTCGAGTTGACCGCCATGATTACCAACTCTTCCTGGCCGTTAACGAGATCGACCATACCAAAACCAAGGTTAGATCACCTCAAACCAATGGTATCTGTGAGCGGTTCCACAAGACGATCTTGCAGGAATTTTATCAGATTACTTTCCGCAAAAAGGTCTATGAAACCATCGAACAATTACAAAAGGATTTGGATGAATGGATTGATTACTATAACAATGAACGCACCCATCAGGGAAAAAGGTGCTGTGGTCGAACGCCCATGGAAACTTTGATTGATGGAAAACAAATCTGGCAGGAAAAGTTCGTAGCTTAAACTTCACCTGACAGTCACCGCCTCAAAATCGGCAAGTGTCAGATAAAGTCTGAACTACTACACATCATATAAATTGTATAAATATAAATTGTAGGCTAACGCCAATCCAGTTTTGGCTGACGCGAAATTCACCAGGGCGTTTATTTTTGCCGCGCACCCCCTGCATCAGGACTTCGTGGGTTGCCCGCAACAGGCGGTTACACAGGGGCATTGCATCAAGGTGGCCGATGGCAAAGTTAATGGTCTTAATGTAGTTTTGGACCTCGTTCCAATCGTTGCGGGCTTCCGGTAAAACATCTTCAGCGTCTTTGAAGGCATCTTCAATATTAGTTTGTGTCCCTTCTATGCGGCTCGACTGAGTGGCTTCTTTTGCCACATACATGCTGATGATAAAGCCAATATCGGGAACCAGTTGGGCAAAGGCGTTTAATTCACCGAAGGCACGATTGGCTTGCCCCTACAATTGCAACAGCTTAAGGTCTGGAATTCCCCACTCATGGCTGATGACCGTGGGAAGAAAACTTTGATACTGATACTGGACCTATCCGATTAACTGTGTAAGCGGCCATGTTATAACCTCCAACGAGGGAGATTGTTACCATGGCTATCAAGAAAAAGATTATCGACGAGCTTTTGTCAAACTATGAGAATCCGGAAGACCTGCTTGGTGAGGGCGGGATTTTCAAAAAGCTGAAGAAAGCCCTTTTGGAACGGGCTTTGAATGCCGAGATGAGCGATCATTTGGGCTATGAAAGGAGTCAACCTTTTTGGGAATTGGTATAATGGATTGGTGATAATTTCGGTGACGATGTTGAATTCTAAATAACGCATTTGAGCCTCCGTTGCTGGAGGTATTTATCAGCAACAATTTGATGCTACCAGTTTAACGACCACTGAGGACAGAGTGTCACTGCCGACTCCTAGCCATCAACTGGTTTATGCTAGGAGTCGGCTTTGTAGGACACTGTCAATGATTGATTTAGAATGCGATAGCGATATTGGCTGAAATGGAGGTGCTGTCAAAATTGTCACGGCTAAACGTCTTGCTGCCATTAATTCCACCCGTCAGAGGTCCTTCTCCAAAAAAGCTGATGCCAATACCCAATACGAATTCATCTGAGTCGTTCGACGGTGCAGCCTGTCCTGCGCCAACGGTCATGCGCTTTTTGCCCACTTCTTTTTGCCATGCAAGGCTGATACTTGGCATCATATTTTCCATATAATACATGGCCTGTCCACCAATATGAACCTGCCTAAATGTGGAATTGCTGCTAGCAATTGCCGTCCCATTGCTTTCGGTAAAGGCATCGCTTGATGATTTGGAGTAGGTGTAACCAGTATTGCCACTCAGGCCAATGTTTTCAATCCAGTGTGAGTAATTAGCCCCTAAGGAGAGAAATTTGCTATTGGAGTCCTGAGTGCCGGTAATAGTGGTACCGGCTGCAACCCGCTTATTGTCGGCTTCGCTGGTAGAATAACCTACGCTTGCGTCGAAACTGATATTTTGGTTGATGGCATAAGACAAGTATGGCGCCAAGTTCCAGCCAGTGGTGTCAGAGCCGCCTGAGTTAAATGTCGTCGATGTATCGGTGGATGAATAACCGCCGCTGACGCCAACAGTCAGTTTATCATTGATGCTTTTATCGCCACCAAGAGAAAAACTGGTAGTGTCTGAGTCATATGCCGTCGTAACAAAATCGTCTTCCGCTTTATTGTAGGACAAGCTGACAAACCCTGTCACACCGTTGTTCCCGTCGCCAGCGGAGACACCGCTGCCAAATTCTTCGTAAAGACCTGATGTCTTCGCCGCTGGGGCACCGTTGCGCCTTAGAGCAATGGCCTGCGTGCGGTTGGAAATGTGTTTCAATATAATGCCGGAGGATACCCGTTGATGTTCGGAAGCCAACACAGATGAAGACGGACGCGTCGTCGTTGAATTAGTTTCTGAGTCGGCGACTGCAGATTGTGCGATAAGTGATCCTGCTCCTGCAATTAATGCAATCTGCACATACTTCGAATAACTGTTTAATTTCTTGCTCATCTTGAATATTTCCTAATTGTACTGCACTTTTTTACGCATATGTGCTTTTTAAAACTATATCTTGCACCGTTTCTTGTGATGTTAGATACAAACCACTCTAGTTTTAATAACTTCTATGACGTTCTAAGTTAAATGGATTTAGGTGTCAAAGCCCTAAACTAATGTATACTGTGTTATTTTTATCTCACCTTGATCAGTTGATCTGGAAATTTGTCAAGGCGTGAAACAGTGCGAGACACTCCTTCCACTGTGGACAGCATCTGAAAATGTTTCAAATATCCGATGTCTTGTGCTGTCATTTTGCCGCGAAAAACTCCTACGGGCCAACCTGCAAAATCGTAAGTCTCTACGTCAATGTTCGAACTAGATGCCTTGAAAGATGCTTTCTCATCTTTGTCAAATCTATCTAGAGATATGGCCATGATAACGTATTTTTTTTTGATTTTCTGGCTCTTTGGCAAGTTTTCAAGCGAATTATCCACTGCAAACTTCAATATCTGCCCATGATTAGATGAAGCAGTAAAATTTTTAGGGATTTTCTCAGCTTCAATAGCGAACCATGCAATCGTTGGCTCATCTGGTGTCCTCGCCGCCGCTGCCGCCCAATAGATTGATACGTGATCCGATTTGATTTTATAATAGGCTGAAAATTCCGTATAAACCCTGCGAGCTGCAAGGTCTTCAAATACGACTAGCCCCAACAGGCGCCAAGTATCCTTACTCCCCTCGACAGGATTAAGGCCCTCTACATGTATGGAGTGGAGCAGGAACCCCTCGTATTTAAAATCCTTGTCCTTAAGACCCAGTGTTGCATCGTCTGTTAATCGGGCTGGAAAGGCTGGTGAGTTAGGCTTTTCCCCACGTAAACCAAGAACCACACCATACCCGGCGACTTGTGCATGCTGTGGAACAATAACCGGGCGTTCTTGCGCTTGGCCCGGACTTAACAATGGTATGCTGACGAGAAAGCATAACGCAGCAACGATATAACGTAAGCTTTGTCTATACACCCAGGCGGACAGGGATCTAGGTAATTTCATTTCTTCTGTCATTTTGCCGGTCCTTGTGATTTATTTTGATTGGGCATGGCCCCTTGAATAACTGTACTGACGTCGCCTGCAAACTGTTTTGCTGAAAAATCGCCTTTAAGCATATCTATGCCCGTACCGCCTGCTATATTAAGAAGAGAATCTACGGTACCTGTTACAAGATTTTTGGCACCTGCCATAACTTTTCCGATGCTTTTTCCGATTGCACCGCCTAAGAGAAGCGTTTTCCCGGCCTCTTCTAATCCACCGGCCATAACTGAGCCAAAGAAGGTCTTTGTTCTTTCAAATTTATCTGCTCCACCAGCCCTAGCCACCTGGGCGTCTCTTCCGCCGGTGACAAGAACTTTAATGCCGGTGAATAGGACTGAGAGCCCTCCCGCGACAACCGCGACCGGGGCACAGGCTCCGGCTGTTGCTGCGACACAGCTGGCTGCTCCCACAGTGCCTACAACCCCTAATGAGCCGCTGATAAAGTCGAGCCCAGCGATAAATGGTTCGTGGCGTTGCGTGATCTTAAGTTGATCTCTTTTGTTTTTTTCGTCATCGAGAGCCTTTTGAAAACACGCCGTTGTCTTACAAGGTGGGGGGGCAGGAACGACAGGATTTTTTTCAGGGTCTGGAACTGAAATAACGATGTCATTTGTGCCGGGGTCAGAAGGTTGGATGGCGTCAACTGAACTTACATCAATAGGGTCTGAGGGTTTAATTATTTCTTGTGTTATGGTGTCCTCAGGTTTGATAACGAGATTAAGCAACCCCGGTTTTATTGATTTACCACCAGCAGGAGGCACAACAGCACCACCGCCGCCGCCAGCAGGAGGCACAACAGCAACCCCGCCGCCACCAGCAGGAGGCACAACAGCAACCCCGCCGCCGCCAGCAGGAGGCACAACAGCAA
>CBDULT010000031.1:0-5094 GCA_965368165.1 uncultured Thalassospiraceae bacterium
CGAAAGAAAATGTAGAAATTAAGAACAAAAAATTAGCTGGTGATTTTTCCGGGTTCAAAGATAACTATAAATAATTATTTTATTTTTTATTTCTTTATTGAAAAATAAATAAAATAATATTGTTAATTTATTTATTTTATGGCACTATATATTTAGTTGTAAGCATGGTTTTTATTTGCCCCATAATGATGAGGGGGTTTCCTTCTCATTGGAAGGTTCTACACCTCAGCAATCAGAATATCACACCCCCATCAAATGGATGGCTAGTCGATCAATTGTTGAGAATTGGCCTTCCTCAGATTTAAGAGAGCAATCCTGAAGATTGATCTCTCCGTTTCCGACTATTACATCAAAAGTGATAACTCCCATAGGGAGACGTTAAATGACAACACGAACAAGCACCAAAACTGTAACATTCTCTCACCCGTTTTATTTAATTGGATTGGATGAAGCCCAACCTGCGGGGCCCTATCAAGTAGAAACAGATGAAGAGCTTATTCAAGGAATTTCGTTTACTGCGTACCGCAAAATTTTGACGTTAATATATCTAAACTCCGAGAATGGGCACTCCAAACTGACCCGGCCGTTCGAAATAGATTCGGATGATTTAATCGCTGCTCTAAAACTAGATGAAGAACTCCCCTTTGGCGCTCAAGACCGAGCACCAACAAGCTTTTGACACAACACAAAGGGTTGGAAACCTTACCAAACCTCACTACAGCCGCTACCCGCTGAAATAGCCCAAAACAGCCTCTCGTTATGTAAAGGAACCCCAATGCGTCAAATGCGAAACGTATATAGCATCCTTGCCCTCCCGTTTCTATTTACAATGGCTCTAATGGTATTCTCCTTTGAAGCCTTCTCCAAAGGGGAGATTGGCTTAATCCCAGAAAATGCAAAAGCGAAAACCTATGGTGCTGGATGGGAGTGCAATCAAGGATATCGCGAGACTAATGGTATTTGCCTCGCAATTAAATTGCCCCTCAATGCCTATCTGAGCAAATCCTCATATGGACGTGGATGGGAGTGTCTAAGAGGGTATTTAGAGGTCAAGGAAAACTGCTCTATTATCAAGATTCCAACTAATGGTTATCTTGATTCCTCCGGCAACAGTTGGTCGTGCGAACGTGGATATAAGGAAACGGACAATACTTGTGTTTATATCAAAGTTCCTACAGGCGCATTTTTAAACTCTAGCGGTGACGGGTGGGAATGTGGAAGGGGGTACCTAGCAGCTAAGAATAAGTGTGAATTAATCGATATCCCAGAAAACGGTTTTCTGTCTGAATCTTCGTACGGTTCTGGATGGAAATGTGAACGTGGATATCGTGCAGATAAAAAGAACTGTGTAACGGTAAAGGTCCCTGAAAATGGATATTTCAGCGATACCACCTATGGAAAAGGGTGGGAGTGCAATCGCGGATACCAACAAACAAATAACTCTTGCAAAGAGATAAAATTGCCAAATAACGCACACCTTAACTATTCTGGGAACGACTGGGCATGTAATCAACAATATCGAAAGCAAGAAACCCAATGCGTTCTTTAATAAACGAGTGGTGCAACAGAAATTTTATATAGCTACAGGATTGATTTATAAAAATATTTCACCGAGGGGACATTGTGGTTCACTCGTATTTACGAGGAGTAATTAG
This sequence comes from uncultured Thalassospiraceae bacterium, assembly GCA_965368165.1. Classification (GTDB taxonomy): domain Bacteria; phylum Pseudomonadota; class Alphaproteobacteria; order Rhodospirillales; family JAPHRK01; genus JAPHRK01. The sequence goes on from CBDULT010000031.1 coordinate 1,656, forward strand.
ATAGTGATTGAACCTGAAATCGCTGATGTTTCGGAACTAGAGACCGAGGTGATAAGTGCTTTTGCCGAGATCGACAATTTAAATGAGGCTGCTCATCAAATATCTGCGGTTGCCAAACAGACAAACTTATTAGCACTGAATGCACTTATAGAGGCAGCTAGAGCTGGGAGTGCTGGGATTGGGTTTTTGGTCGTAGCAAATGAAGTGCGTGAGCTTGCAGGTGAATCACGCAAGGCAACAGTAGAAATTTATACATCTGTCAAGGAACTGCATGAACTAGCTGAATCGTTTCTTGTGACTATACGACAAGGAGAAAGCTGTGCCGAGGAGGCTCTTGTGGCAAAAATCGAACCTTTGATTGAGGAGGTTAAAACCGTTGGTAAAATTTCCGAACGGATTGCGCAAGTGGCCAAGGAAACAAATATGCTTGCGCTAAATGCCACGATCGAGGCTAACAGTGCTGGAGAATTAGGGCGTGGATTTGCAGTAGTGGCTGGAGAAGTCAAAGTTCTAGCTGCACAAACTGCAAACGCTACCCTGGAAATAAACTCTTCTGTAAAGAATTTAAGCATGAACGGGCAAAGAATGGCTGGGATGGTTGAGCATTAGAACATGAATAGTGGGTAGAACGGTATCAAGCCCCGACAACCATATATGAAAAGCCTCTCCCTTATAGTTTGTATTCTATATATGTTCTTATGAGGCTATTCCTCAAATTTATAGTTGTAAGCCCATTTTTTCTCTCTGAAGCGCCTAGCCTACAGCGATCCACAAGAAATGCAGATTTTCATAAATTTCTGCACTACTACAATCAAGAACTATCTTTACTTCGTCGGCGCAACCCGCTGCCATATTCTATTTAAGGAGACAATATGTCTTTATTTACTGATCCGAAGCTGGTGCAGCCACCCAGTCTAAAAGACCGTCCTGTTATTCTCGAAGAGAACAAATCAGTTATTCCTTTTTCTACGCGAAACAACGTCAGCAAGGATAAGACCGCAATTGTATATTGCGAAGGTAACTTTGGTGCAATAGATGGCAAAACCGCCAACGGGTTGGTCCGTCACTCAGAAAAATATGAAATTTTATCAGTTATCGATAGCGAGAAAGTCGGTCTAGACGCAGGTGAGGTGCTCGGAGATGCTCCAAATCAAATCCCCATTTGTCACGACATCTCTGATGCACTGAAGCAGGCCAAAAAGCTGCCTGACTATTTCATTTTCGGCATGGCGCCATCAAGCGGTATGTTGTCGACCAAAGAGCGTGGCTTGATCATCGAGGCGATGGGGTATGGAATGAGCATTGTGAACGGCCTTCATGAATTCCTCAATGAAGATCCGGTGTTTGCATCAGCATGCACCACCTACAATGTCACTATTACGGATATTCGCAAACCTCGCGCAAAAAAAGAACTACGAATGTTCAGCGGACAGATTGCCAAAGTCACATGCCCTCGGATTGCGGTACTTGGCACTGATTGTGCTATCGGCAAACGGACAACTGCAACGATCTTGACCCGTGCGTTAAGTGAGCACGGCATAAAAGCAGTTATGGTGGGCACGGGTCAGACAGGATTGATCCAGGGAGCACGGCATGGTTTGGCCCTTGATGCGGTGCCTTCCCAGTTCTGTGCTGGTGAAATGGAAGCCACAATTATTGAGGCTTTCGAAATCGAAAACCCGGACGTGATCATCATTGAGGGGCAAGGGGCCCTTAGTCATCCGGCTTTTTCAACATCGTCGTTTATTTTACGCGGCAGTTGCCCCAATGGTGTTATACTTCAGCATGCACCCGGACGTATCAATCGTTGCGATTTTGATGGCATGGAAATGCCTGCTCCAGCTAGTGAAATCAACCTCATTGAGACGTTCAGTGACACCAATGTTATTGGGCTGACAATCAACCATGAGAACATGACGAGCACTGAAGTTGATGAAGCCCTTATCCGATATGAGACTGAACTAGGCATTCCGGTTACCGATGCGCTTACACGGTCTCCTGATCATCTGGTAGAGATGATTCTCACATCGTTTCCACAGCTAAGAAAGAAGCTGACTTCCAGCGTTAATTGACGGCACCACGGTTAGAGCTAGACCTTAGCAAAATTCACCACAATGCACGTATACTCGTTAATCAACTGAGGAAATGCGGCATCTCGGTTTCTGGGGTAACCAAAGCTACTCTTGGCTCTCCGGACATTGCCAAGGCATTGTTGTCTGCAGGGGTTACTGGCCTTGCAGATTCACGAGTAGAGAATATCCAAACCATGCGCCGTGCTACACTTAAAGTTCCTATGACGCTCATTCGGACACCGATGGTTAGTCAGGCAGCACTAGTAGTCGGGAACGCAGACATCAGCCTTAACTCCGAGCTTGATGTCATATCTGAATTGTCGAAGGCTGCAGGTGCGGCAGGGCTCATACATGGGGTGATCCTAATGGTCGAGCTTGGCGACTTACGTGAAGGTATTATGCCAGCTGACCTCGAAGAGGTCATACGCCAGACGTTACGTTTCCCCAATATCACTCTGAGAGGTATCGGTACGAACTTGGCTTGCCGATGCGGTGTCGTGCCTGACGAGCTCAATATGGGACGATTATCAACATTAGCAGATGAGATCGATGCGACCTTTGGTCCTATCTTAGATGTCGTTTCCGGTGGAAATTCTGCCAACCTTGAGTGGGCGTTAAGTAACGCCGATACAGGCCGAATCAATAACCTCCGTCTAGGCGAAGCGATTCTTCTCGGTCGTGAACCGCTCCATCGCAAGCCAATTGAGGGGCTTTACATTGATGCAATCACAGTTGTTGCTGAGATAATAGAGGCCAAAATCAAACCGTCACAGCCTTGGGGCGAGATTGGGGAAACTGCTTTTGGCGCGGTCACTCCAACGAGCGATCGCGGTTCTATTTGTCAGGCTATCCTCGCTGTGGGGCAAATGGATACCGATGCCAGTGGCCTTACACCTCCACCTGGAATTAACATTCTTGGGTCAAGTAGCGACCACCTTGTTATCGATTGTGGCAAGAGCCTTCCATCGATTGGTAGTGAGATGGTTTTTGGTGTCAACTACAGCGCTTTAATCCGTGCCATAGCCTCGCCACTAGTTGCCAAGAAATTTCGACGCTCGCATATTGTACCAATATTAAATGAGTGAATAAACGAACAAGCCCAATGTTCGAATTGGGTCAACTTGAGACCAATGCGCCAATTCCAGACCCGGATACGTCACCAGTATTAGCCCATATTTAGATTCACTGTGTTATTACAATAAGTTATACTCCATAGGCAGCATTTAAAAAATAACAGACTGTTTTTGGCGATGGAATTTACTCGGTTTGGTAAGAAATCTGTTTTGGGGGCTTTTGATGGCGGGGAGATTACTCCCGGATTCGTCACAAGTATTAGCTAATAATTTAATTCATTGTTTGATAACAAT
>CBDULT010000032.1:0-4884 GCA_965368165.1 uncultured Thalassospiraceae bacterium
TGTGTAGGGGGGTGGTTCATTTTGGATAGTTTGGCACTAGTTTTTGGACACCATTGAAAGGCGCAGAAAATAAGGATTTTTTAGATTTGAAGGGAAGAAATAAGCCGAGTTTTCTAACGGTTAGAAAAGTACAAAAGTCCAAAAACTAGTGCCAAAAATGTTACAAGAATGAAACAAGAATAATTATTTATGTAACAATGGCTTACAAGGAATGTGCAAAAACTACCGCCAATTTGAAATGTGTTAAACACCGAAAAATTTACGGTTTGGGCAATATTTTGTGATGCCAGTTTATAGTTGCGGTTAACACCTTATAAATAATAGATAAAACCTATTTTACGTTATCGGTTTTCGAGTAAATTATTGTTTTCTTTCTATGCCCTATTTCGGTTTAGTAATGAGTATGTTGTTTTCTTATTTATATTATCTTGTTTAAGTAATTTTTTGAATTCGCTTATTTGTTTTCGGCTTTATGCAAACACAATTTGCATCTAGCAAAATATCAATGACACGGCGTTCTGATAACATTGATCTTTTTGCTAGGTTTTTTATTGTTTCTCCATTTTTATAAAGAACCACTATGTCCTTGTTGCGTTTTGTAAATCGTTTTTGAGGTCTGCGAGCGTTCTGCTTAGCATTACTAAGAATTTGATAAATCCGCTTATTGGTGAGGTTGAAAATAATGGCAATATCCTGAATTGATTTCCCTTTTTCTTTCGCCTCAACCACCTCTTGGTCACGGCTAGATAGCTCCTTCCTTAATAAAAAAGGAACATGAATTTCGCGGCCACCATAGAAATCAGTTATTTTTTCTATGGAGTTATCTTTCTCTATAGTCACATTTCCATCCAACCCTATTTTCTTTTGGTCTGGATGGGGTAAACGACAAATTTGTGGATAGATTTCCATTATTTGTTTTGGGGTATTGGGTACATTCAGACATTTACCTTCAAACATATTTAGGAAATCAGCAACAAGATCGTAGCCTAAATATCTAAAAGTTTCATGTATGTCATATTCTGAAAACATATCCTTGTTTTCCCTTTCTAAAAGGTGGAAATCGCTCCACCTTATTACCGTTGATAAATATTCATTTAGGCCAAGCCAAGCCGTAATAAAGTCGCCGCTGCGTCCTCTGTGGTAGGGCAAGAAACGCCGTTTGGCAAATGGTCGGGTAAGGCTTCCCAGGCTCTCCCGAAATCGCCTCCAGCTTCTGTTTTTAGGAGCCTCATAAAGGGTAAAACCCACGGTGGAGCGGCATTGTCTGGAGCTTTGATTTTAGGTTGTGGTGCGGGCTGGATTTCGGGTGTTTTTTCTTCCATTTCTTCTGGGATGGAAACGTCCATAATCCGGCCTACGAGGTTATCGAATGCACGGGCTGGGAAGCTGGCGTAGTGGTAGGTATTTCGCTTGCCACCTTTGCCCCTGGTTTCGCGTTTTCGCCAGTGGTGCGCCTTGGCGATCCGCGCAATGCCGGACTTGGAAGCTGGCAGACCAGGAAGGCGCATTTCTGCGATCTCTCCAGCGTCATACCATTCTTTTATGCGGCCTTCGTCTTTGAGGACTTGCAGCAAAACAGCCTCTAGATATTTGGTGCGCCGTTGCACGTAGGCCCACTCTTCAGCCGGGACTTGAACCGTTAGATTTAAACCGTCGTTTGTTGTATCCATGGTGGCGATCTCCTGTTCGGGAAAGCAAAAGGAGCGGGACCGTAAGGCACCCGCCCCAATTACCGGGCCGTTAACCGTTGACTGCCTGGGATAAGGTTTCGTCCTGGGAAGGTTCTTCCAGAACGCCTCTTTCCTTAAGCTGGAGTATCATGTTTTCGACAGATGCCGCCTTGAGGTTGACCGCCTTGGCGATCTCCTTCACCTCATAACCACGCTTATAGGTACTAACGATCATTTGTTGCTTGGTGGAGAGCTTTGCCACTTTTGGGTAAGATGCGCCTTCGTCGGTTTCGCTGGCCTTCTCGTTATCATCAGTTTTAGGTTCTTTGAAAGCATCTCTGACAGCTTTGGCATCATCGCTGTCTTGGGCAATCTTGGTAGCATGGGCAAGAGCTTGTTCGCGGTATTCAATGCCAGGATCGTTTTTAAGCTCACTAATCGTTTCGGCGGTTTTATTGGCAGCTTCTAACAATATATCATCAAGCCCTCTCAAGAGAGTGGATAACCCGTGGCTATCTCTGTCGCCAAAGTGTTCCACGCCACCCTCGCCAATAAGCGTAGATAACATGCCGAGCATGTGGGCAACGTCGAGAACCACATCATGTGGATCGGGGACATAATTGTTTGAATAAAAATTGTACATGGTGCTTATCCCTTCCCGTTGATTTTGGCAGGGGCAATTTTGTTTTTAGACTTAATACGGTAAGGGATATCCGCGCCTTCTCGCCTTAGCATGTCTAGAGTTTCGGTTACTCTTGCCCGAGAAATTCCATGCTTTAAGGCTATTTGGTTGTATGTCATACCACTTAAATAGTCTTCTTTAATTATGGCATTCCTTTCTGTGGTCCGAAGTCTACGGGGTTGCCCTTTTTTATGCTCTACCCTTCGAACAGTGTGGCCTCTTTTTTCCATCTTGCGGATGATCTTATAAATCATAACTGAGGATATGTTAAAATTGGCACACAATTGAGCCATGGACATTTCTTCATTGAAAGCTTGAAGAAGCTCTTTATTACGGCGATCTCGTTCTTCGTCAGAAAGGAGTTCGGGCGCAATTTTGCTCCAGGGGGAGATGATCACTTCCTCGTTTGGAAATTCTAAAACAGCTTCCCTTACAGCATTGGAAACAAGTTCTGTGAGGATGCTATGTCCTTCCAGTGCCGTGGGTGGCGTTTCTGGGGTCAAGTGAATTGTCCGCATGGCATCTAAAATGCACATAGCTTGTTGCAAGGCTTCTTTGGCAGAAGAAGACGGTAATGTCAGATAGGTTTTTGTTAACATGGTAAATTCCTTTGCTGCTTATGAAGGCATTCTCTTCTTGCGACCACCGCAAGAAGCCGGGATTTCATAACCGTCAAAGGAACGGCGCTATGATCTTTAGACTTTCATCCTGGACATACACCATAGCATCCCGGCCAATATTTCTGGCCCATGGCCTAGATTGCTCCAGACACAAAAATACACCTTTGACGGCAAAAGGTCCGTCCGGCGGTGTGTGCCGCCTTTGAGGGTTATGAAGCCCACAAAGACATTACTCCTGAGAGGACTCCCTCGTCAACTTAATTTGGTTCCCTAGGTGGTTTGCCGACCCACCTAGGGTTCCTCAAGTTCAGCCGAAACGTCTTTACAGGAGGGCGAAGACGTTACCGACTGCGATCAATATATGGGGATTTGGGAGGGGAGTTAACCTGAAATCTTCACCTTAATATTGGTGAATAAAGGTATAAACTTCACCTAAGCATTAACCCCTACACCAAGGAAAAGCAATGGGTTCTAAAAAAGTTGGTCGCGTAAGTTTACAGGTTCTTACGGATTTTGTTGGTGTCGTTGCAGCCCGATCTCTTGTTGATTTGTTTCCCGGTATACGCCTGTATATTCCAAAAAATAAATTATCCACCGACCATCCCTTAGTCATTGGGGTTGGGGAGGAAAATTGTCAAAAAATTCAAAAGCGATTTGGTGGCGAGCGGATTGATATTCCCCGCAAGGTCCGTGTTTTATCCTTCCGTGATCGAAATAAAGCGATTGCGTCTTCATATAAGGCCGGGGATCGAATAGCAGACATAGCCCTCACCCATGAAGTTACGGAGTCCCGCATCTTCCAAATTCTTAAAATTTGCGGCGTTGCTGTGCAGCGAAAAAACAAGCAAAAAAACACCCTTCGTGAGCGAAATGAAAAAATTGTAGCGGCCTGTTTGAATTGGCAGACCCCCTCAGCAATTGCTCGAGTGCATGGCCTAACAGAAACCAATGTCCGTAATATTTTGAGCAACAACGGCATTCGCATACCCAGAGCTACAACTAAGTCAAATTCTAACGGGGGTCTAACGGGGGCTAGGACGTGCCGAAAGCAAAAACCAGCACCCAACCCCATAAAAACTATTTAAGGGCGTTAGAAACACCGGAAATCAGAACAACTTTGAGACGGCAATGATTGCCGCCTCAAAACAAGGAATTAACAAATGCCTGATCCAAAACTGAATAAATACGAAGTACTTAGTCCCCTCAAGTATGGCGGCGAGAGATTTAAAGCCGGGGATACGGTCTCCATGACCGCCGAACACGCAGCTCCCTTGGTACAGCAAGAAATTGTTGCTGAGTGTGACAATGAGGAAACCGAAGAAGAACGGCTCCTAGCCGCTTGTCGGGAAGCTTACAAGGCCGACCCAAACGATGCGCCTAATATCAAACCACTGTCTGAAGCCCTTGGCTTTAAGGTTTCCAGAACAGACCGTGATGCCGCTTGGGAACAAGCCAAAGTCGAAGCTAAGGTCAGCACTACAAACAACACAGACTGACCAAAAGGCAGTTGGTTAAAATAAACAACTTTTGCAAATGCAGCGATTGTATCTGCAAGAACAAGGAAACTAAAAAATGAATATGAACACCCAACAAGCCCGTGTCGTTGATCCAGTATTGACCAATCACGCCCAAGGATACAAACACGCTGACCATGTCGGACACGTCCTCTTTCCTCGCGTTCCTGTTAAGACACGGGGCGGTAAAGTTCTCAAATTCGGCAAGGAAGGCTTTTATCTCTACAACGCTCGTCGTGCGCCTGGTGCCAATACGGGCCGGATTAACTTTGGTTATGAAGGCGAGCCGTATGCTTTGGAACAAGATAGCCTGGAGGTCCCCATTCCCCGTGAACATCAAGAAGATGCACAACAGGCCGTTGGGATTGATCTATCCCTTCGGGGAACTTCATTGGTTA
>CBDULT010000033.1:0-3758 GCA_965368165.1 uncultured Thalassospiraceae bacterium
TCGGCTTGGGCTAATGACCGGGTTTGGACCATGGAAGAACTCATGCCGGGCGTTAGAGAGGAACTGGTTGAGAAGAAGTTTAAAACCCAAGAGCTGAAAATTGACGGTCACCGCTACAGGGGGCCCTATTATTGGTTGGACAACAATCGAATTCTACTCCAGCGGTGGGTAAAAGATGATGAATTCGGGCCGGGAAAAAAACAGCGGGGGTTGTATCTTTGGACTGTGGGTAAGGGGACAGAATACTATTCACCTGTTTTTGAACCTACATACTCCTCAAAGTCGGGGGCTCAACGTTACTGTTCGGTCGGAGGAAAGGTATTTCGAATTGTCGAGCTTAGACGGAAAACTCTGATCTATGCTTACGGACCTGTGGGCAAAGAAAAACAATATCTAGAAAAGGTGTTTGAACCTTTGACTAATCCTAACAGCAAACGGGTTTTTGATCGCCGAAAGTGCAAGTTTGTTAATCGAACCGAAATACTCTTGGAAGGGGAGCTGAGCGGATTAAATGGAAAATCCGGATTTTATGAGGTTAAAGAAATATTGAAGGATAAGAGAATTACTGTCTTCAAAAATGGCAAAAAAAATACCGTATCTACCTTCGATTTTTCGAAATATCAAATTGATAAAAAACTTAAAATATTCCCTAGATATTACTCGAAATGGTCAGGTGCCTATATTTTTGCCGAAAGGAAGTATCGGAGAAAAAATTACCAACCAAATAAGGGGATAGAGCACGTTTTCCTTCTAAAAAACTTAAGGAAAATCAATGCATTTGAAATACCTCTATGGGGGCATTATATTCCCAAGGGGAATTTTATGGGGGCGTTCCACTACACTCGAATCGGGCTATTTGTAATTGATTCCAAAATATACGAGAGCTTTCGTGACTATCCAAAAATTGGGCAATACCTCCCTCGGTTTTTCTGCCGCAAAGATGGGCTCTGTTACATAACCGGTACTTCCATAACGCCACCTGCATTTGGTGGGGGCGATGTGTCGCCCGATGGTTGTCGATTGGTTTTTGGGGGTTATGCCAGAAACTATTTTCCCGACGGACAGGTTGAAGGTGACTATCGAACGTTTGTTGTCGATGTTTGTGATGACGAAATGGATACGTTGGGCGCGAACTCTTCCAACGAGAAAAGCGGAGGGGGGTGATTTTTCCGGGTCAAATAACGTTACGAGAAAATTCTACTTAAAAACACCTCTGTTTTTGGGGAGCATTACCCCTGAATGAGTGAGACACACTCCACTTTTACCATACAAATCCAAACTTTATCGAAAAGCGTCCAGGTTTTTACCATTTGACCAGTCAAATCTTGACCTATTAAGCTGATAAGGACATAAAGCCTCAACGCTTTTTTAAACGGGAGTTCTTTCATGAAAGTCGTTATTTTATGTGGAGGTAAAGGGACACGCATCCGTGGGGTAGATGATGACTTACCTAAGCCCTTAATCCCTATTGGGCACTATCCCATCGTCTGGCACATCATGCGCAGCTATGCCTATTACGATTACAATGATTTTGTTCTATGCCTAGGCTATAAAGGCGAAGTTATAAAGAATTTCTTTTTGAACTATCGCGCCATGGCCTCAGATTTCACCATCGATTTTTCCAATAACCATCAGCTTGATTTTGATAAAGCAGACGAACAAATTGATTGGCAAGTAACTCTCGCTGATACCGGACAAGAAACCCTGACTGGATCACGCATTAAAAAAATCCAACATTTCATCGGTGATGATGACATGTTTATGCTGACCTATGGCGATGGTGTCTGTGACATCGATATTAATAATTTGGCCGCCTTCCATAAGGCCCACGGAAAAATTTTGACCGTCAGCGGTGTCCGTCCTCCCGGGCGTTTTGGTGAACTTGAACATGACGGTTCAGGTAAAATAGTTGAATTCAATGAAAAACCTCAGGCATCTGGCGGGCGTATTTCAGGGGGCTTTTTCGTGTGTAATAAAGAAATATTCGACTATCTTGATCCTGAGCGTGATGATGAAACTTTTGAAACCGACCCCATGCGTAAATTGGCAGCCAATGGCCAGATGATGATGTATAGTCATGATGGGTTTTGGCAATGCATGGACACCTATCGTGACTTTGCTTTCCTCAATGAGCTAGTTGATGGGGGTAAAGCTCCCTGGGTGAAATGGTAAAAGAAAAAATGGATTTCAGCGTATTTAAAGGCCGTCGAGTTCTGGTCACCGGCTCCACTGGTTTTAAAGGAAGTTGGCTCTGCACATGGCTGTCCATGTTAGGAGCAGAAGTTTCAGGTTTGGCTTTGCCCCCAAAACCAGATGCCCCTTTGTTTGATCAACTGCGGTTAGGTGAACGGATTGACCAAAACAATGGTGATATTCGCGACCTGGAAACTGTTAAAAAGGTTTTCTACAAAATAAAGCCTGAGATCGTCTTCCATTTGGCAGCCCAGGCCTTGGTCAGAGATAGTTATGACGACCCGAAAACAACCTTTGACACCAATGTTGGCGGGGCCACCAACCTGCTGGAAGCGGTGCGAGGGTGTGAAGATGTGCAGGCACTGGTCTTCATCACTTCCGATAAATGCTATCGCAATAAGGAATGGGTTTGGGGATACCGAGAAAACGATGAACTGGGGGGGCACGACCCTTATTCTGGTTCAAAGGCAGCGGCAGAGTTGGTTTTTGCTTCTTTCCAAGATTCTTACTTCGCCCACAAGGAAGGTTTTGGTGCTGCGACCACTCGGGCTGGGAATGTCATCGGTGGGGGAGATTTTTCCGCTAACCGTATCGTGCCCGACTGCATCCGATCTTTAAAATATAATCATGAAATTATCCTGCGCAGCCCCAACGCCACCCGGCCCTGGCAACATGTGCTGGAACCCATTTCCGGCTATATGGTGGTGGCACGAGAGCTTTTAGCTCGGCCGCAAGAAATTCTGGGTGCGTGGAATTTTGGTCCAAACCCCGAAAACGTGCGTACGGTTGAAGAGTTGACCCGCAAAGCCATGGATGTGTGGGGAAGTGGCTCTTTACGGGTTGAGCAGGCTGATCATCAACTGCACGAAGCCAACTTGCTGATGCTCAATAATGACAAGGCCAAAACAAAACTTAACTGGAGCGCAAAATGGGACTTTGACCAAGCAGTTGGTAAAACTGTTAGTTGGTATAAACGAGTTCATATTGGTGAAGACCCTATCGCAGTAACTGAAGAACAATTGGCTGAATACACACTGGCGGTACAAAATGATTGAGGGGGTCATCATCACCCCCTTAAAACAAATCCGCGATGACCGTGGTGCAGTTTTCCATATGTTGCGTACTGATGCTCCACATTTTCCCGGTTTTGGGGAAATCTATTTTTCTGCTGTAAATCCAGGAGTAAAAAAAGGTTGGAAAAAACATAACAAAATGGTCATGAGTCTTACTGTCCCCCATGGACAAATAAAACTTGTTTTGATGGATGATCGGCCCGACAGTACCACTAATGGCCTCGTACAGGAGATCATCCTTGGTGAAAGTAGTGCGAATTATAAGTTAATCACAGTTCCAGCGGGAATTTGGGCTGCTTTTACCTGCCTCGGCGACACACCGGCTATATTAGCCAACTGCGCCTCCATTTTACATCACCATGATGAAGCTGAAAACAGACCTCTGGAAAAGCCGCCTCAACCATATGAATGGTGATTTCTCGTTTCCAATAGATATCACCCGGAAAAATCACCAGCTAATTTTTTGTTCTTAATTTCTACATTTTCTTTCGT
>CBDULT010000034.1:0-2614 GCA_965368165.1 uncultured Thalassospiraceae bacterium
TGGGGTCAACCTCAAGGCCGCTCTGGATAGCAAGCTGGTGCAGGAAGAGGGCGAGTCAGACGGCTTCTACATCAAGGTGATCAACCGCGGCTCCTACGATGAAACCGTCAAGCACACGACGATTGACGCCGGCGGCGGCCTCACCATCAACACCGGACCCGCTGGCATCTCCGTCGATTACAAAGACACCGGCCAAGGCTTAGATGGGGCCATTGATGCCCTCAGCGCCCAGGACGGCCTCGCTTGGATGGCCGACGTCAAAACCATGCCCGGTGTTGACTGGAATGCTGTGCAAGAAGCCCACGAGAGTTGGGACTATTCCAGCGAGCACCTCAACCCGGCAGTGGGGGCGGTGATTGCCATTGCTCTTACTGCCGTGACTGCTGGGGCTGGTGGTGTCTGGGGGACAGCGACTTTGGCAAACGGAGCGACGGTCAACCTCAGCTTGGGTCAAGCCGTTCTTGGCATCAAAACCGGTGCCGCATTAGCTGCCATAACACCACTGCAAACCGCTATGATCGTAGGCATCAACACCCTCGCCGTGTCGGCTGGAAGCAACCTTGCCGCCAACAAAGGCGACATTGGGGCTACGCTTAAAGGTTTAGCTTCCTCTGATAGCATCCGTTCTATTGCAGCCGCGATGATCACGGCGGGAGTGATGCAGGGAGTGAGCGGGCCAGATGGATTGGACCTCCCCGTCAACTCCACAGACCTCGCTGATCAAATTTATGTGGCGGCTGCCCGGTCTGTTGTTAGCTCTGCCGTCGACACGGCAATCAATGGCGGTGATTTTAGCGACAGCCTCAAAAATAGCCTGACCACCGCTGGTATCAGCATTGCCTCTTCCTATGCCTATGGTGCTATTGGCGATATGGGATTAAAGGAAGGTAACCCAGTCAAAGCTATCTTCCATGCGGCGGCAGGGGGAATAAGTTCCGAGTTGCTTGGGGGAAGCTTTGAAGCTGGTGCCCTAGCTGGTTTTGTCACCGAGATCACCGCCCCTGCTGTCAGCGCCTCTTTTGATACCGAAGAGTCCCGTGTTGCAGCAGCCAAACTCATCGGTGCCATAACGGCCCTCTCCATCGCTGAAGACGCTGGAGACATCGAACTGGCAGCAAAGATTTCAGGGGATATTCGGACCTATAACCACGAGGTGATTGTTCATCGAGCAAAAAGTGAATTCAATCGTTTGATAACCAAGGTCCAGGCCGACCCTGACAGCCCTTATAAAGAAGTTACATACGATAATGTCTCAGATGTTTTAACCCGTATGGCCAAGGCCCACGGAAGTACATCAATTGAAATTGATGGCCTCGATCCAGATGCCCTTAATTTTGTTCTTCAATACCCTTCCATCGTCGAGAACAGCGTTGTCATTGATGCGAATGAACGTGAAGGCTTTATGAAGGGGGCAGCCAATTTCGTATTCGGTTGGTTCAGTGGAGATAATGCTGAACAACAGGAAATTATTGATAGCTTTGAAAATGTTGGAATGATTGTAGATGCTATCACTGTTGTTCCAGCTATTGTTAAAGTTGGCGGCAAATGGGTCCTTAAAAAGATTTTCAAGGTAGCTGACGATGCCTTTGATAATATAGACATCATTGATGGTGATAATGTAGCATCTGTACTTGAAAATTTATCAACTGCAAAATACTGGAAGTCATCAACACAATTTGAAGGAAGTAAAGTTTTCCAAAGGAATGACCTTATTGATCCTGGGGTTGTTGATACAAAATCAAATTTATCAAATCTTGAACTAATGAAGGAGGGGTATGCTCCATACGGACCCGATGGAAAGAAAATTAATCTGCATCACATGTTGCAAACCCAGGATGGGGCAATAGCGGAATTAACTCAAACTTTTCACAGAAAAAATTCTAGTGTGATCCATATAAACCCAAATACTATCCCCTCAGGAATTAATAGATCACAATTTGAAACATGGAAGAAAAAATACTGGAAGGAAAGAGCAAATGACTTTGCAAATTGAGGAGGCCATTGAGTTATTGAAAGAAAATCGTCTCCCGCTAAAAATTCAGGAACAACGGACTGATGAAAAGTTAATAGCCCGCTACGAGGATAAGTTAGGTATAAAATTTAGTGCCGATTTTAAAAAATTATACCAAAGTATCGGATATACATTATGTAATGGGAAAGATATTCTTCAGCTCACGGAACTAAAAGATGACTCCAGAGATTTGGCAGAACACTACGAATTATTGCATTCACAAAATGGCACTAAGAACCTTCTACCATTCTGTGAAGATAATAGCGATTATTACTGCCTAAACGAAAAAGGGGAAGTTGTCTTCTGGTCACACAATGGAACAACTGATGAAAAATGGCCTGATTTAGCTACTTGGATCAAAGAAGTTTGGGTTGAAGGCGGATAATCCGGATTGGATCAATAGCGATCAAAGGGGTCAGAGTAATATGATTTAAGGAATCAAAGGGGTCGAATCAAAGGGGTCGGAGTAATATGATTTGCTATTCTCTTTCCCTCACGCTATAATCTCCTCTTATTTTCCGATCAAATTACTCCGACCCCTTTGATCGCCGCCGCCGGGGGCAATGTCGCCATTGCCGGAGCTGATGTCACAGCCGCCAACGA
>CBDULT010000035.1:0-1620 GCA_965368165.1 uncultured Thalassospiraceae bacterium
GATTTTTTTGATCTGATTTTTTCCTGAACGAGCCCCCTGTTTTTCCGTTTCCCCAACAATTTTTACGATTTCAGCAGTTTGTGAATGGGAGAAAACCATATTTTCGCGCAATTACAACTTTTGCGGTATTTTTAGTGCTGTTTAGGCGCGAAGGTTCGTTCTCCCGGGGGAGTTGGAAGCGGTCTTTCAACTGTCCAAAGCAATATCTCTATGTTGGCGCCAGGGCTCGCCAGGCTTGGAAGAAGATGTCCTGATAGGGAAAGGCGTCGGGCATGGATATTTTTATGCGGCGCACCGAGGTCATGATTTTTGCGCCGATCTTGAAGAGTCTCAGTCGGATTGTGTTTGGGGATGCCTTGGCCAGCTCGGTGTTCGCCAAACCTTTCAGGCGAATGTGAGTGGTGAGAACATAGGCAAACCCCGCCAGCATGAGACGCAGTTGGTTAGCCTTGTAATCATGGGCCGAGGCGCGGTCTCCGAATAAGTCGAGTTGGCAGTCTTTGATGCGGTTTTCCATGTCGCCTCGGGGACAGTAGATATTTTCATAGATGACACGGGGTAGGGCGTCCTTGAAGTTGGTATATCTCTTTAGTTCAGGAATGACCCAGTCGCTATTCCAATCTAGCGAAGTTACCAGAAAGCGGCATCGTTGTTCATGGCCGGGTTTATGCAGAACCTTGGTGATTACATGGCGGGGTCTCGCCCAGGTTTTGGACCTTGGCATATGGGTGAAATGACCAAATGTTTTGACGACCTTATCGCTCTTGACCATGAGCAATGCGGCCCGGCTTCTGGCCTTTTGCGCCTTGCTCAGCAGGTAATCGTTGCGGGCCAGGCCGAAGATGTAATCCACCTGATTGCGTTCGCACCAGCGGATGAGGTTTTCCCTGACGAAGCCGCTGTCGCCCCGCACCAGTATCTTAACCTTGGGCCAGTGTTTGCGGATTTGCTTAACAATCCGGTTGATCACATTCCGTGCCCCTTTGGCCCCGTCAATATCACTGGGACGAAGCTGGGCCAGCAGAAGATGAGGGCCGCAGAAGACGTAAAGAGGCAGGAAACAATTATGCTCGTAATAACCGTTGAAAAAGCTGCCGACCTGATTGCCGTGGGCTTTGATATCGGTGGCGTCGATGTCGAGGATAATCCGTTCCGGTATCTCGTCGTGGCTTTCGACAAATAGTTCCGGCAGCAGGGCGGAAAGCTTCTTTAGGTTGGGAACGGTCTTGTGATAACGGCGATTGCCCGTCTCCCAGGATTTCTCCAAACGGCCCAGAGTGGAACTGGCGGCAAGGGAGTTGTTTTCAGGCTTTCCCAATAACTTGAGGGCTGGGTCAAAGCGCAAACTGTCGTGATCGTTCAAATCCTCATAACCCAGAGCAACGCCTGTCACACGCTGAGAAAGCAGATGAGACAAGGAATGCCGAACCCGATCTTGGTCCCGGCGATCGACGAAACACTCAGCCATGCGAGAAAACAAATTCAACCTATCGGCGGCTTCCCGCAACAACAAAACCCCGGCATCCGATGAAATTTCCCCGCCGTCGAAGGCCGCCAATACCGACTTCTGTCCGAACCGAGTAAATTCCATCCCCAAAAACACCCTGTTATTTTTTGAAT